>JAWKQW010000076.1:0-1531 GCA_041389945.1 Kofleriaceae bacterium | reverse complement strand
GGCGCGCGACGAGGCCTACGACGCGACCCGCGCCACCCTCACCTCGCTGTGGGCGGTGGCCGACCTCACGCCGTCACGCTGAGGCGGGGCCGCGAATGGATTCGGCGGCGGGCCGCGGGCTACCATCCCCCGGTGGGGCAGCCGTCGCGACGCGGGTTCTGTGCGACCGGGGCGCTGGGCCTCCTCGCGCTGGCGCGGCCGTGGCGCACCACCCTCGCGGCGGCTTGTGAGGCGCCGGCCGCCCTGCCCGCTGCCGTGGTCGCTCCGAAGACCGCGGCCCAGACCAAGGCGCGCGCGCGCTTCGCGACCTGGCTGGCCGAGGTGGCCACCGCCGGCGCGCCCGAGGTGACGCCGCTGGTGTACGCCGGGCCGCTGCCGGTGCCGGAGGGTGGCGCCGCCCCGACCGCCGTGTCGACCGCGATCAGCGCCGAGGCCGGGCTGTGGCACCTGCGCCAGGGCCGCACCGCCGCGGCCCGCGCCATCGCGGCCCGCCTGCTTCGCTTCCAGCAGGGGCGTCGCGACGGCGTGCTCGCGCGCAGCGCCGGCGCGATGCCCGAGCGCATCGTGCTGGTCGACGGCCAGTGGCGGGGCGACGATCGCTTCCTCGCCGGGGACAACCTCGCGGTGCTGGCGCTGCTCATCGCGCTGGTCGAGGTCGCCGGCGAGCCCGATCTGCTCAACGCCGCCATCGGCATCGGCACCTGGCTGGTCGATGTGATGTGCCGGGGCGACGCCCACGGCGTGTGGGCCGAGCCGCACGGCGCGCCGATGGCGTTCGTCACCCGCGCCGGCGACTTCGGCAACGCCCTCGACGCCGACCGCGCGCCGCTGTGGATGAGCGCGCTGGCCCGGCTCGGCCGCGTCACCGGCGAGGCCGCGTACTGCCGGCAGGCCGAGCGCGCCGGCGCGTTCTACCTGACCGGGCAGCACGCCGCCGGGGGATTCTTCGATCGCTACGAGCCCGGCTGGCCCCCCGAGGCGTTCGACGTCGCGCGCTGGACGCCGGCGGCGCCGGGCACGGTCCGCGCGACGCACGCGCTGCACGCCGCCCTCGGCCTGGTCCACCTCGGCGCCGTCGACGCCGCGCAGAAGACCCTGGCGTGGGTGCGCCGCGACGGCGACGGCGTCGCGACCTGGCTCGAGCTCGACAGCGGCCGGCCCGCCACCATCGACGGCGACGACGGCGGCCCCTACGACGTCGGTGCCACCGCCGCCTTCCACGCGCTCGCGGTGGCCCTGGGCGACGCCGCCGCGGCGCGCACCTCGGCCGCCGCCCTCGCCCGGTGGCAGGCCGCCGACGGTGGGTTTCCGCTCGCGGTCGACGCCAAGCGCCGCGCGATCACCGCCGAGCGCTCGGCGAGCATCGGGCTGTGGGCCACCGCCGACCTGCGCACCATCGAGGTCGCCCGATGAGCAGCCGCGTGGTCGCGGCGCGGGCCGTCGCCGCGGCGCTGGCCGTCGTAGGCGGCGCCGTTGCCCACGCGCAGCCGTCGCCCGACGAGGACGACGATCCACCGCCGCTGACGCCGCG
>JAWKQW010000075.1:0-1575 GCA_041389945.1 Kofleriaceae bacterium | reverse complement strand
AAGCGCAGGTCGGCGGCGATGAGCAGCAGCGCCATGCCCTGGGGCGTGCCGTCGCCGCGCTCGGCGACATACAGCTCGCCCGTGAAACGGTAGGCCAGCGGGTTCTCGAGTTGCTCCGGCAGCTTGTCGATGTCGGCCGGGTCCAGGCCGTGGAACTGGGCGCGCAGGATGGCCTGGGCCTCGGCGATGGCGGCGCGGTCACCGGCGTCGCGGGCGGCGGTGACCTTGCGGATGCGCAGCATGGGCATGGTCGCTGTCAGCGTCGGGGCGGGCGACGCGCAGCGCCACTTCCCCCCCGAACCGGTGTGGCCTCTTGCAGCGCGACGCCCGGACGCGGCCGACGACCGCTGGCACGGTCGCTTCCGGCAACGTCCTCGCTGAGCTCGACCGGGCCAGGCCACGGGCGCACGGCTGTCGCCACGGACGCTCAGGCCGCCGCGCGCTGGGGACGCGCGATCTCGACCAGCTGGCCGACCAGGGCGACGAAGTCGAGGCCGTGGCGCGCCGCCGCCGCGTTGAAGCCAGCATCCGGCCCCAGCCCCGGGTTCGCGTTGACGTCGATGACCCGCGGCGTGCCGTCCTCGCCGACGCGCAGGTCGACGCGCGCGTAACCGGCCAGCCCGAACGCCGCCCACACGCGCTCGGCCAGCGCCGCCAGCGCCTGCGCGAGCGCCGCTTCGCCGGTCTCGATGCCGAAGCGTCGCGGGGTGTTGCGGTAGGCCGCGCTGTGCGGCGCCCACTTGGCCTCGTAGTCGACGATGCGCGGGCGCGCCGGCGGCCAGTCGACGAACAGCGTTTCCTGGATCGGCAGCACCGTCACCACCTCGCGGCTGCCGTAGAGGGCGACGTTGAACTCACGCCCGGGCAGGTACTCCTCGGCAAAGAAGGCGAGGCCGTGCTGGGCTTCGCGCTCGGCGCGGGCGCGCGCCATCTGGATTGCGGGCATGACCGAGGCGGCATCGATGCCGAGCGAAGCGTGTTCCCACACCGGCTTCAGGATCACCTCGCCGCAGCAGCGCGCGTCCTCGTCGGCGACCAGCGCCGGCGCCGGCAGGCCATGGGCGAGCAGCAGGCCCTTGCTCAGCAACTTCGAGGCCGTCACCAGGCAGGCTTCGAAGCCGTTGCCGGTGAAGGCCAGCCCGTGGCGTGCCAGGTACCAGGGCGCGAGGCAGGCCCCGCGGCCGTCACCGTCAAGCGCCTCGACCAGGTTGAACACCGCGTGCGGCGCGCGCCGCACGAGCTGCTCGAGCGCGGCCGGCTCGGGGCGGAAACGCACCAGCTCGCTGGCGTAACCGCCGGCTTCGAGCGCCGCGGCGACGGCTTCGGCCGCCGCCAGGGTATCGCGCTCGTCGGCGCGCTCGGCCGTCGCCGCGTGCAGCACCGGCACGAACGGCCGGCCCGCCTTGCGGCGTACCGCGGGCTCGGCCGCGGCCACCCGCTCGAGTCCGCAGCGCCGCGCGGCGGCCGTCACGATGGCATTCATCAGCCAGTCGTAGCTGCGCCCGGCGAGGGTCGCGGCAATCGGCAGGTCGGAATGGCTCGGGTGCAGGCCGGCCAGCGGGTTGGCCTCGAGGA
>JAWKQW010000074.1:0-1581 GCA_041389945.1 Kofleriaceae bacterium | reverse complement strand
GGGTCGCGACCGCGCAGCACCGCGACCCGGGCGCCGGCGGTGCGCAACGCGCCGTCGGCCTGTTCGCGCTGGGCGCGGGTGGTGAGCACCTGCTGCTCCTGCTGGTAGATCTCGAGCGCCGACGCCGAGCCCTGGGTGAACCGCAGGCGCATGAGCTCAAGGTAGGTGTCGCCGATGCGCTGCTGCTCGGCGAGGACCTCGGCCTGGGCGCGGGTCGCCACCACGTCGAACCAGGCCTCGGCCAGCTCGGCGGTGAGGGTCATCGCCAGCGCCTCGGCGTCGTCGCGCACCGCGAGCGCGTCGAGCGCCGCCGCCGCCCGGGTGCTCCCGACCCGGCGCCAGAGGTCGACCTCGTAGGCCGCGCCGAGCGACACCTGGAACGCGTTCGTCGTCGGCGTGAGCACCATGCCCTCGACGATCTCGAAGCGCTGCCGGCTGCGCTGGGCGCCGGCGGTGAGCTCGAGCTGCGGCAGCCGGGCGGCGTCGGCCTGGGCCACCAGCGAGCGCGCCTGCCGGACCCGCGCCCACGCCGCGCGCAGCTGCAGGTTGCCCGCGAGCACGTCCTCGACGAGGCGATCGAGGCCGGGATCCGCGAACGCCTGCCACCAGCGATCGGGCAGCGCGGCGGCGCCCGGGGTCGCGGCGGCCCAGCGATCGGCGACCGCCACCGGCGGCGCCGGATCGTGTTGTACGTGGTGCAGGCGGCAGCCCGCGACCAGCGCTGCGGCGAGGAGCCCCGCCGACAACCGACGACCCGGGTGCGTGGCCCGCATGACGGCGCATCCTACTCAGCCGGCGTGGCATTGCCAGGGCCCAGGCCAGGCGCGACAACGTGCCGCCGAGGGCGCCGATCGGCGATCACGTCGACGGGCGGGCCCGGGCCGCGAGGTCGGCCTCGACCCACGCCCGGCCGGCCTCGGCGGCGGCGCGCTCAGCAGAGTGATGGCCGCCAGGCAGCGTGATCGCCAGCGGGGCGGCCCCGTCGCCAGCCGGCGTGAGCCGCACGCCGACCGAGGTCCACCCCTTGGCGCCGCGCGTGGTCCAGCCGCCCACGTCACAGCCCGCGAGCGCCAGCTCGACCGCGCGCGGCGCGCGGCGCGGCGGCGCGACCTCGAAGCGCAGGCGACCGCCGTCGACGACCAGCCGCCGGACCGTGCGCGCGTCGCGCCACATCGAGATCGCGAGCCACCACGCGAGCGGCACGGTGACGACGCCGATCACCAGCGCCGGGGTCGCGCCCGCCATCGCGCCGCCGACGACCAGCGCGGTCCACCCCACCGCGACCGCGGCGATGGCGCCAGCGGCGCGCCGATCGCGTGCGTCGCCGGAGAGATCGCCGACCCAGCCCTCGGCGGTCAGCGTGATCCACCTCGGGCGGCCGTGCCCGTCTTCCACCGTGCCCGTGCCCGATCTCGGCGTCTGAGGATCGGGCACGGGCACGGGCACGGGGGAAGAGGACGGCCGTCAGCGCGACAGGCAGCCGCCGCCGGTCTTCCACTCGTCGGCGCACTTGCGTGCCTCAGGCCAGGTCTTCGCGTCGATCATGCACTTGATCTGATCGTCGTTGTTGGCCGACTGACA
>JAWKQW010000073.1:0-1657 GCA_041389945.1 Kofleriaceae bacterium | reverse complement strand
CGCGATCTTGGTGCAGCCGAGCCGCTCGGCCGCCGAGTAGAGGATGCCGCGGCGCAGGCGCGAGCACAGCGAGCAGTACGTGCTCTTGTCGTCGAGCTTCTCGGTGACGACCGCGTAGGTGTCCTCGGCGAGGATCTCGTAGCGCACGCCCGAGTTCGCCAGGTACGCGGCCAGGCCGGCGCCGTCGTAGCCCGGCTGGCGCTGGTCGAGGTGGACCGCGACCAGCTCGACGGCGAACGGCAGCCGCGGCACCAGCTGCGCGAGCAGGTGCAGCATGGTGTAGCTGTCCTTGCCGCCCGACATCGCGACCATGATCCGATCGCCGGGCGCGAGCAGCGCGTGCGCCTCGCAGGTCGCCTTGACCTGGCGGTAGAGGAGCTTCTCCGTGCGCCGGTGGGCGTCGTCGGGCGACATCGGCTGGCACATACCACACCCGGCCCAGGGGACGGGTACCTTCTCGGGCATGTCCGACCTGCGCTGGCGCCGGCTGCGAGAGCACCCCGGGGTCGATCACCGCGTGTTCGCCACCCGCACCGTCGACGCCGCCCACCCGCGCACCGGCGCCGAGCACCGGTTCTCGGTGCTCGACTGTGGCGACTGGGTCAACGTCGTCGCGCTCACGCCCGATGATCGGGTCGTGTTCGTGCGCCAGTGGCGGGCCGGCACCGACCTGGTCCACCTCGAGATCCCCGGCGGCCTGGTCGACCCCGGCGAGGCGCCGGAGGCGGCGGCGCCGCGCGAGCTCGAGGAGGAGACTGGCTACGTCGCCGCGACCTGGCGGCCCCTCGGGCGGGTCGCGCCGAATCCGGCCATCCAGGGCAATCGCCTGCACACCTACCTGGCCCTCGACGCGACCCCGACCGGGGTGGCCCGCCCCGATGGCGGCGAGGTGCTCGAGGTGGAGCTGCGCACCCTGCCCGAGGTCGCCGCGGCGCTGCGCGACGGCGCGATCGATCACGCCCTGGTGGTGGTGGCCTTCGCGCACCTGTCGCTCGCCGCCGGCGGCACGCTGTCGCGGCCGCGCTAGCAGGTCGCGGAAGAATGCCGCGTCGCGGCGTTCTTCTCGGCCTGCTCCCGTGCCCGTGCCCGTGCCCGATCGATCGGGCGGCGACGTCCGTGTTGATCGCCCTGCTCGGGCACGGGCACGGGCACGGGCACGGGTACGGGCACGGACGCGGGCTTGCCCGACGCCGGCGGATCCGGCATACAGCCCGGCCCATGTCTGGCGCGCCTCCCTCGGCTCCCGCCGCGGTCGCGACCCGGCCGTCGCTGCGCGCGCTGGCGGCGCTGGCGCTGCCGATGGTGCTCGCCCGCGCGACCCAGTCGGTGATCACCTTCGCCGACACCTACCAGATCAAGGGCCACGGCGCCGATGCGCTGGCCGCGGTCGCCACCGGCGGCATCAACGTGTTCCTCATCGTCATCCTGCCGATGGGCACGTGCTTCATCCTGCAGAGCTTCGTGGCGCAGCGGGTCGGCCGCGGCGAACGCGAGCAGACCGTGCGCTACGCCTGGTATGGCCTGGCGATGGCCGCCGCCGCCGGGCTGGTGGCGCTGCTCGCCCTGCCGGCGGTGCGCCCGGTGATCGGGCTGCTGGGGTTCGAGCCCGAGGTGAAGGCGCTCATGGGTGACTACATGCTCATCCGGCTGCTGTCGG
>JAWKQW010000072.1:0-1918 GCA_041389945.1 Kofleriaceae bacterium | reverse complement strand
CAACTTCGAACTGCAGGCGGCGGCGATCGAGGATGCCATCGTCATCTCGCTCGGTGCGGTGCACAGTTTCGAACTCGACGAGGTGTGGCGCTACCTGACCCGCGACAGCGTGCGCGACGTACTCACCCAGGCCCTGCTCACCGCGCCCCTGTTCACCATCCGCTGGCGCTGGGTGGCGAGCTGCGCGCTGGCCATCCAGCGCTTCCGCGGCGGACGCAAGACGCCGCCGCGCCTGATGCGCATGCAGGCCGAGGACCTCGTCGCGGTGGTCTTCCCCGACCAGCTCGCCTGCGCCGAGAACCTCAGCGGGCGGCGCGACATCCCCGATCATCCCCTGGTGCGCCAGGCCATCGAGGACTGCCTGCACGAAGCGATGGACGTGAGCGCGCTGGAAACCCTGCTGGGCGAGATCGCGGCGGGGCACAAGACGCTCGTCGCACGTGACCTGACCGAACCCTCACCCTTCGCGCTGGCCGTCCTCAACGCCAATCCCTATGCCTTCCTCGACGACGCCCCCCTGGAGGAGCGCCGCACCCAGGCGGTGAGCGGACGGCGCTGGCTCGACCCGGCCACCGCCGACGACCTCGGCCGCCTCGATGCCGCTGCCATCGCACGCGTGCGCGAGGAGGTCTGGCCGCGCCCGCGCGATGCCGACGAGATGCATGAGGCCGTGCTGCTGCTGGGCTTCGTGCCCGAGGAGGAAGCCGCGCGCCTGGGCGAGGGCGCCGCCGTGCTGTGCCAGGGCCTGCAGGACGGTGGTCGCCTGGTGCACGTCGCCGCGCCGCTGCCCGGCTGGCTCGCCACCGAGCGCCAGGGCGATTGGCTGGGCCTGCACCCGGACAGCGTGATCGAGCGGCGTGGTGCCGCGCTGGGCTACGACCCCGGCGCGGCGCCCGAGCGCGACGAAGCCCTGGCTGGCCTGGCACGCAGTCGCCTGGAGATGAGTGGTCCGCTCGGCGCCGCCGAGCTCGGCGCCATCTTGGCCGTCAGCACCGCCGCCGCCGTCACCGCGCTGACCGCGCTCGAGCGGCGCGGCATCGCCCTGCGCGGCCGTTTCGACAACGATGCCCCGGATGCCCAGTGGTGCGACCGGCGCCTGCTGGCGCGCATCCACCGCTACACCCTCGGTCGCCTGCGCCAGGAGATCGAACCGGTGCCGGGGGCCGTGTTCATGCGTTTCCTGGCCGACTGGCAGCACCTCACGGTCAATACCCGCCTGCAGGGCAGCGGTGGCCTGCTCGAGGTGCTCGGCCAGCTGTCCGGATTCGAGGCGCCGGCGGCCGCCTGGGAAGGGCAGCTGCTGCCGAACCGCCTGCGTGCCTACCAGCTGAACCTGCTCGATGAACTGGTGCGGGCGGGGCGCGCGGCGTGGCTGCGCCTGACCCCCAAGCGCACCCTGGCCGCACGCCAGTCCGGCACCCTGCGTAACACGCCGCTCGCGCTCATGCCGCGTGCCGATCTGGCACTGTGGCTGGAGTGCGTCGAATTCGAGGACGAAGCCCGCCCCGGTGGCGCCGCGGCAAGCGTGCTCGCCTTCATCGAGCGCGGTGGCGCGGCCTTCTTCGACGACATCGTCGCCGGCTGCGGCCTGTTGCGCACGCAATGCGAGAACGCACTCGACGAGCTCGCCGCCGCCGGCCACGTCACCTGCGACAGTTTCGCCGGCCTGCGCGCGCTGACCCTGCCGGCCGCGCGGCGCCAGGCTTTCGGCCGCCGCACGCGGCGGACGACCTTGCCCGGCATCGACGAGGCAGGGCGCTGGGATCGCCTGCGCCGCGACGCGGCCACCAGCCCCTCCGACACCCGTGCCGAGGCCGTGGCCCGCATCCTCCTGCGTCGCTACGGGGTGGTGTTCCGCGCCCTGCTCGAGCGCGAGACGGCGTTGCCGCCATGGCGCGAACTGCTGTGGGCCCTGCGC
>JAWKQW010000071.1:0-2133 GCA_041389945.1 Kofleriaceae bacterium | reverse complement strand
TTCCTGGCGCCGATGCCGCTGTCGCTCCTGGCCATCCCGGGCGAGGTGCAGCACATGCTCGCCACCCTCGGGGTGCGCACGCTGGGTCAGTTCGCGGCGCTGCCGCCGCCGACGGCCGCGCGGGCGTGGGACGCCGACTACCAGGCCCTGGCGCGCGGCGACGCCGGCGCGATCTTGCACGTCGATGCGGCGGCCACGCCGCTGGTCGAGCGGGCGGTGCTTGGTGAGGGCTCGTTCGGGCTCGGCGCCGCGGTCGCGGTGCTGGCCGAGCGGGTCGCGACCCGGCTGCCCGGGCGGCGCGGCGTCGACGGCATGACCGTGACCTGGGAGCAGGCCCACGGCGCCGGCGGCCACGCCGAGGTCGAGTGCACCGACGACCCGGCCGAGCTCGCCGATCGGCTGAGCCACGCGGTGGCTGGTGCGACCGACGTGGTGGCGTTGACCGCCACGGTCCACGACGAGCCGGCGGCGGTCGAGGTGGCGCGGGTGGCGCGCGGGTCGGGGCCCATCGCGACGGCGGCGGCGCTGGCCGAGGCCGAGCCCGACGACGAGCCCTTCCGCCTGACCCCGACGCCGATGACCACCGTGGTCTCGCGCATGCCGCATCGCCGCACCCGGCGCGGCAAGCAGCGCACGCGCGCGTCGGTGGTGGCGCAGGCGCGGCTGTTCGGCACCGGCGACTGAGTCTTCTGGATCCGAGTCGCGGCCTGGTGGCGGCGACTGAGTTCTTGGGATCCGAGTCGCGGCCTGGTGGCGGCGACTGAGTTCTTGGGATCCGAGTCGCGGCCTGGCGGCGGCGACGGAGTTCTTGGGGTCCGAGTCGCGGCCTGGCGGCGGCGACGGAGTTCTTGGGATCCGAGTCGCGGCCTGGCGCTCGGGCGGAGCGTGCGGCGGTGGTACTCGGCTACCCGGAATAGCGTTCGCGGCCTGCGCGTCTGCGACGGCATCCATGTCGATGTCGATCCAACGCGTTGCTCTCGTCTCGATGTCCCTTCTTGGTGTCGCCGGCTGCGGTTCGGCGGCGCGATTCGACGACAAGGCGCCCGCCGGGGCGTCGACGGTCGCGGCGCCAGCGGAGCGGAGCGCGGCACCGGTCTCGGCGCCGGCCGCTGTTGGTGTGCTGACCATCGCGCCCCCGCCCGCCGGTGCATCGCCCGCCGCGGCGCCGACCGCGGCCGCGCCGACGGGCCGCTGCGGCTCGATCACCGAGGCCATCGGTCGTCTGCCGAAGCCGTCCTGGTTCGAGTCCTTCGCCGGCGACACCGACGACGGCGCGGCGGGGTTCACCTGGCCGCCGCGGCTCGGCGGCGCCTGCACCATCCGCTCGACGCGCCTGGGCTACGTCGACGACGGCGTCGAGGTGGTCGAGGTCGGATGCCGGGACGAGGATCCGCGGATGCCCGAGCGCACCGGCTTCGCCGGTACGCTCTATCGCCGCGACGGTCAGGGCTGCCTGACCGAGCTGGCGACCCTCGGCGGCCCCCACTGGTTCGCCGCGGACACCGGCGACGGCGGTGAGCTGCCGCACCAGCTCGTCGTCGAGGCCGTGCGCTACCGCGGCGACCACGAGTCGCAGATGGTGCCGTCGGTGCTCACCCTGACCGGCGCCCGGTACGACTCGCTCGGCGAGCCGGTCGATCCGCAGGGGCCGTACCCGACGCTGGCGGCGTACTGCACGACGACCAAGGCGACGTGCGCGCCTGCCAAGGCCGCGCAGGTGGACGGCCCGCTGACGCCGGTCGCGGGCGGTCGCGATGGGCTCGAGGTCGCGCTGGTCACCGTGGAGCAGGGGGCCGAGGTTCGCTTCGACCTCGCCATCAAGGGCGAGTTCATCGACGACGACGACAACGAGAAGGTCGGCTGGCAGGTCATCGCCGACGTCGCCCGCGCGGCCAAGGGGACCGCGCTGCCGATCTTCAACTTCGCGGTCACCGACACCCAGAACCACGAGCACCTGACGCTGGTGGCCACCGAGGGCATTGGCGCCGCCGCCCGCCTGCGCCAGGCCGGTTGTAGCTGGCGCGGAGACAGCGCGCTCCACTGCGTGCGCGACCGCCGCTGACGCGGGCGGGCGCGGCGGCCGGCCGGCGGTGACGCAGGCGCGCGCGGCCCCAGCACGCCTGCCACCGCCGT
>JAWKQW010000070.1:0-2170 GCA_041389945.1 Kofleriaceae bacterium | reverse complement strand
TGGTCGCCGCCGGCACGTCCATCGGCCGCGGCGCGAGGAAGTGGCTCTCGCCGACCGGCGCGCCGGCGCCGTCGGTGGTCCGGCCGCCGCCCGACCCCACCTCGGCGGCGATCGGCGCGTCCCGACGCACCAACCGCAGCTGCGCCGCGCCGCCGGTCGAGGCGGTCTCGACGATCTCGACCCGGGCCGGGGCGAGGCCGGCGTCGATGAGCTGGTTGCGCACGCTGCGCGCGCGCGCGCGGGCTCGGTCGACCACGTCGACGACGGCGCCGGCGATGTTCGCCTCGATGACCAGGCCGCCGCCCTCGCGGCGCAGGCGCTCGACCAGCGCGTCGAACTGGCGATAGTCGCGCCGGGGCGCGGCGTCGCCGCTCGATCGACCACCCGCGCGCTCGCGGCTCGCGCCCGGGGTGTTGCGGAGGTACTCGGTATCGAGCGTGACCCGGTGGCTGGCCTGGGTCGGCTCCCCGCGGGAGGCGCCGTCGGTGCTGCGCGAGTCGGTCGTCGAGGTCCAGCGAAAGGGCCAGGTGTCCTCGCCGGTGGTGGTCTCGTCGAGCGGGTGGGCGTCGACGATGTACCGGTTCTCGAGGCTGCTCGTGCCGCTGAAGCTGACGCCGAGCCCGTCCCCGTCGGCGCCGGCGGCCACGGCGAGGGCCTGCTCGAAGGTGCGCTCGGGGACCGGCACCGCGCCGTCGTAGCCATAGCCGCCGGCGTCGAACCACGCGACCACCTCGGGGGCGGCCTCCTCGTCGGCGGCGCCGCCGGTGGGTGACACCGCCGTCGGCGGCGCGTACGACCGCGCGGTCGCGTCGCCGACCAGCTCGCGGTCGACGTCGCGCACGCTCCACAGGTCGTAGCGGAACGACAACGCCGAGCTGGCGCCGACGCCGACCTGCACCCCGCGCCAGTCCTCGCCGGAGGTGTTGTCGACGATGGCCCAGCCCTCGAGGTGGACGGCGTCGTCGCCGGTGACCGCGATCCGGTAGCTCGGCTTCCACGCCGCCGCCGCGGTGACGTAGGTGAGCACGACCTCGGTCGGGCGATCGCGCGCGGTCTGGACCTCGAGGTCGAGGACGTCGTCGACCAGGTGTTGCCGGCGAGGCACCGTCACCGCCAGCCGCTCGCCGGTGGCCACGTCGACGACCGTCATCGACTTGAGGAAGTCGTCGATGCGGTCGCGCGGCACCCGGACCTGGAGCTGCCCGTCGAGCACGATCGCCCGGCGCTCGTAGAACGCGACGCCGCTGCGATAGATGACGACGCGCCCCAGCGGCGCCGAGGTCTCGACGTGGCCGAGCGCCGCGCCACAACCGGGCGCAGCGAGGACCAGGCCGAGGAGGAGGAGACGTCGAAGATGCGCCATGCTCGATCCGTACGTGGATCGGTCGCGAGGGCCTAGCGCGCGCCGATCACGCTCGCTCGCATCGCGTCCCCGCGCTGCGTGTCGCACCCGCGCGGGGTGTCGCAGGCGCGTGGCCGCGCTACCTTCGCGGCGTGCCGCCGACGCCGACCGACGACGCCACCTGCCCGTGCGGCACCGGCCTGCCCTTCGCCGCGTGCTGCCAGCCGATCCTCGACGGCGCCGCCGCCGCGACCGCGCTGGCGCTCATGCGCTCGCGCTACGCGGCGTTCGTGCGCGGCCGCATGGACCACGTGGTCGGCACCCACGATCCGGCGACCCGGGCCGCGCTCGACGTCGCCGGCGCCACCCGCTGGTCGAAGGAGACCGCGTGGGCCGGCCTCGAGATCGTCGCCACCGAGGCCGGCGGCGCGACCGACGACGTCGGCGTGGTCGAGTTCATCGCGCGCGGCGCCACCAACGGGGTGCCGTTCGCACAGCGCGAGCGCTCGCGGTTCCGCCGCGTCGACGGGCGCTGGCACTACGTCGACGGCCGGCTGGTGCCGACCCGGGCGACGCCGGTCGCGAGCGGCCGCAACGCGCCGTGTGCGTGCGGCAGCGGCAAGAAGGCCAAGCGCTGCTGCGGCGCCTGATCGACCGCTGACCTACGGGGTCGGATCGACCACGCCCGGCGCCATCGGCGGCGGGATCGCTGGCGCGGCGCTGGCGGCGGGAGCCTCGGCCGGGGCGCCCCCTGCCGTCGGCGGCAGCACCACCGGCGCCGCGCCCGGGCAGGCCCCGCGCACCACCTCGATCGACCAGCCGTCGCCG
>JAWKQW010000069.1:0-2250 GCA_041389945.1 Kofleriaceae bacterium | reverse complement strand
TGCCGACGTCGATGGCGCGCCCGCTCTCGTGGTTGGAGTTGCCCGGGGTCGCGGCCGCGCTGATGTTGCAGCGGCCGCGCTGCCACCAGCCGTGCAAGAGGTACTGCTGGGCGACGGTGCGGTACGCGCTGTTGATCGACAGCGTGGTCGCCGGCTGGGCAGCGGCGGCGGCCAGCAGATCGCCGCGGCCGAGCTCGGACAGGTACGGCAGGACCGCGCTGCCGGCGAAGACCACGTTGGCCTGCGCGGTGAACGACACCAGCTGGCCGGGCACCAGGCAGCCGACCTCCTCGGCGATCTGCTGCGAGAGGCCGAGCACCACCGAGGTCGAGCATGCGGTGTCGAGGTACGAGCCGACCTCGGAGCCCTGGCGGCGCTCGACGAGGCGCGGCGGCTCGTCGACGCACGCGGCCAGGCCGCCGCACAGGGACAGGGCGACCACGGCGCGGCGCGACATCGGCGGCATCCTACGCCGGCGCCCGCGCGGCGGTGTGGTCATTCGTCGAGCGTGATCGAGCCGACGTCGTAGTCGGCGCCGGCGGTGAGCTTGGCGCAGCACTCGCCGCCGATGAGGATGCGCCAGGTGTCGTCGGGCTTGATCGCGAAGCCGTGCTTGCCGACGGGGACGTCGGTGAGGCGGAAGGTCCCGTCCTTGCCGGTGGTCGCGGCGCGGGCGAGGGTGGCGTCGCCGCACGGGGTCTTGCGGAACATCGTCGACGGGCTCGCGCACAGCTCGATCGCCGCGCCCACCACCGGCTGGCCGTCGCGCAGCACCTTGCCGACGACGTTGCCGGTGACCGCGGTGCTCGGCGCCGGCAGCGCCGGGCCGCCGCCGATCACCGCGACCACCGAGACCTTGCCGGTGACGCCGGGCAGCGTGCCGGGGCGGTACTGCTGGAGCAGCTTGCCGGCGGCGTCGATCACCGCCAGCCCGTGGTCGGTGCCGAGCCACACCCGACCGTTGCCGTCGACGGCGAGCACGTCGAGGCGCTTGGCCTCGAGGCCCAGGGTCGGGGCGTCGGTCGTGATGGGCACGCCGCCCGGCGGCGCGATGAGCAGATCGTCGACGCCGCCGCTGGCGACCACCATGCCGTCGCTGCGGACCACCAGCTCGTCGTAGGTGGTGCTGCCGGCGTCCTCGGCGGTGCCGAGCTTGCGCCAGGCGCCGCCGTCGAGGACGAAGATGCCGCGGATCGAGGTCACGTAGACCCGGCCGGCGCCGTCGGCGGCGAGCGCGCCGAAGAACGGCTGGTCGGTGCCGGTGAAGGTGCCGTCGGTGCGGGTCCAGGTGGCGCCGTCCTGGCGCCACAGCGCCTTGGTCGTCGCCACCCACACCCGGCCGCTGCTGTCGACCACGAGGTCCTTGAGTAGGACGTCCTCGAAGGTCTCCTTGGGCGTCTTGGTCCAGATGCCGCCGTCGAGCGTCGCCAGGCCCGACGAGCCGAGCAGCCAGATGGCGCCCGACGGCGCGAGCGCGACGTGGTCGTAGCTGTCGAAGGAGCCCTTGGGCCGCAGGTCGGTGGCCTTGCCGTCCTCGATCTCCCACAGCCCACCGATGCCGGTGACGTAGATGGCGCCGCTCGCCGACACCTCGGCGTCCTGGAACAGGTAGCGGTGCTGGTTGACCGGGGTGACGGCGCCGCCCTCGATCTTGACCAGGCCGACCTGGTCGATGCCGAGGTAGGCCGGGCCGGGGTCGCTCGGCGGAGGCGGCGCCTCGGCGGGAGGCGCGCCGAGGGTGGGCGCGGCGCTGCCCGCGGCGCCGGCGCTGCCGCTGCCGCTGCCGCCGAAGATCCCGCTGCCGACGCCGGCGAGCGGACCGCCGGAGCCGCTGCCGGTCGCCGACGCGCCGAGGCCGGAGATCGGCGGCAGCGTCGCCGGCGGGGTCTCGGGCTTGTCCTTGCACGCGGCGAGCGCGCGGGCGAGCAGCGCTGCGGGTAGGTGCGGAGATCGGCGGCGCGGCGCCGCGACGGCTGGCATCGGGGTCGACATGGGCTGGCATCCTACGTCGACCTGTCGGCCTGGCAGCGCGTGCGCGCACGTTGTATGCCCAGGGCATGCACGGGATCAGCGTGGGGAGCCTTGCCGCGTGCGCGGTCGGTGCGGTGTTCGTCCTCGGGTGCGGCGGCGGCCAGGCGGCGCCCGCGGCGGTCACTCCGACGCCGCCACCCCCGCCACCGCCCGTCGACGTCGGCGGTGCGGGCTACGGCGGGGCCGCCTACGGCGGCGCCGGCTACGGGGGGCTGGCCG
>JAWKQW010000068.1:0-2369 GCA_041389945.1 Kofleriaceae bacterium | reverse complement strand
GCGCCGCGTCGCTGCCGGCGAGCTCGCCGATGGCGGCGATGCGGCCGCTCCGCAGGCCGAGGTCGACCCGGGCGCGGCCGGCCGGCAACAGGCAGGTCCCGCCGGCGACGATCAGGTCGAAGGTGTGCTGCGGCATGCCGACGACGCTACGTGAGGCGCGGCGGGCGCCGCAACGGCGAGGCTCGGCGGGGCGAGGCGAGCGCGCACGGCCTGCGCCCGGGCGCTCACCACCGCGGCGGGCGCGCACGCGCTGCGGTCGCGGGGCGACGCCGACGCCGCCCGCGATGGCAGGCGCCTTGCAAACCTTGCCCTCATGCACCACCCACGGAGCATGCCCGGCTGGATGGCCCTGTCCCTCGCGACGCTGACTACCGCCGGTGCCTGCGGCGGGAGCGCGCCACCGCCGGCGCCGCCGATGAGCGCGCGCACCCACGTCGACGTCGCCGAGCAGCGCGAGGCCGAGGCCGCCAAGGAGGAGCGCGCGGCGGCGGCGGCCGAGACCGAGCGCTCGCTCGCCGGTTGTCGCGATGGCGGCGCGGCGGTGGCGTCGACCTCCGGCGGCGAGCGGCTGGCGCCTGGCCTACCGTGCTGGCAGCGCGCCTACGATCCGGCCACCGCGCATGCCGAGCGCGCCGAGCGCCTGCGCGCCGAGGCCGCGAAGCACCGCCAGATCGCGGCCTCGCTCGTCGAGACCGAGCGACGGGCCTGCGCGTCGGTGCCCGAGGTCGAGCAGGGTCACTCGCCGACCTGGCACCGCGACGACATCGTCGCCGTCGAGCCGATCGGCGAGGGCGGCGCTGGCGGCGCCATCCTGCGCTTCGGCCCGGTGCCGGGGCTCGAGGCGCCGGCCCTCGAGGCGGCGTACCGCTGCGCCCGCGCGACCGCGGCGCGGGCCGGCTATCCGCCGACCCTGATGGGCTACTGCCCGGCGGTGCTCGACCTGACCACCCTCGAGGTCCGCGTCGAGGAGGGCGGGCTGGCGGTGGTCATCCGGGCCGCGACCCCGGACGTCGGCGCGGTCGTGTGGGGGCGCGCCAGCGACCTGGTCGCCGGGGTGGCCCGCGCTCCGGCCGGCGTGCGCTAGAGTCAGCGGGCCGCCGGTGCGGCACCTCCAGCCATGACGACGAACGCAAGGCCTGTCTCGATCCTCGCCTCGACGATGTTGTTGGTCGCGGCGCTCTCCCTCACCGCGGGCTGCGACTCCCGCGAGCCGACCGCGCCCGCCGGCACCGCCGACAAGCCGACCCCGGCGTCGCGCATCCCCGGGCCGCGGCCGAGCGCCGGCGGCAAGGACGGCCCGCCGCCAGCGCCCAAGAGCCCGCTGGGCCCCGTCGAGTACGACCCGGCGGCGCCGGCCGCGCCGAGCGGCTTCGGCCTGCCGGCGTGCGACGAGCTGCGCGCGGTGGTGGTGCGCCTCGAGGCGTGCAAGGCGGTCGCCGAGTCGACCCGGCAGTCGGCGCGGCGGACCTGGGAGACCATGGCCCAGCGGTTCTCGGTGCTCACCGACAAGCCCGACGAGGCCAAGGCCGGACCGTCGGCGAGCTGCGCCTCGTCGGCCGAGACCTACGCGCGCATCGCCTCCCAGGCCGGCTGCTAGGGTGGCCCTGACGGCCGCGCCGGTTTGCGGCTAGACTTGCGGCCAGCGGCCACGCCCTTGCCAAGATGAGCCAGAAGTTCAACGCCACGATCGCGCACAAGCGCGGCATCAGCCTGGTCAAGCTGTCGGGCATCGTCGACGAGGACAACCGCCTCGCCGAGCTCGTCGATCAGCTCGGCTCGGGCACGGTGGTGATCGATCTCGCCGAGGTCGATCGCATCAACTCCTGCGGCGTGCGCGACTGGGTCGGCTGGCTCGGCCGGGTCGAGGCCAAGCCGGCCCGGGTGGTGCTGGTCGAGTGCTCGCCCTCGATCGTCGCCCAGATCAACCTGGTGTCGAACTTCACCGGCGGCGGCGCGGTGAAGAGCTTCTACGCGCCGTACTTCTGCGCCGAGTGCGATCAGGAGAAGGTGCTGCTCGTCGACGTCGCCGACCTCGGACCGCCGCCGATCGAGCCGCCGACCTGCCGGTGCGACGAGTGCGATCTGGTCATGGACTTCGACGACATGCCGGACTCGTACTTCGCGTTCCTCGGCAACCACAAGCGGCTCACCGACGGCGACCAGCTCGACGGCGCGCTGCGCGAGTTCGCCGCCAGCGAGCTCGGCGAGCGCTCCAAGATCCGCTCGCGCGGCTCGAGCTCCAACGTCGGAGCCGGCGGCACCCCGGCGCCGCCGAGCGTGCCGTCGCTGCAGTCGATCGCGCGGGTCGCGACCGCGGCGCCGGCGCGCCTGGAGACCCCGTCGCCGGTCGACCTCGGGCCGCGCGGCTC
>JAWKQW010000067.1:0-2884 GCA_041389945.1 Kofleriaceae bacterium | reverse complement strand
AGGCGGCCGAGAGCGGGCTCGAGCGGGCCCAGCTCGCCGTCGGCAAGACCTCGCTGTCGCTGCCGTGGAACGCGCTGGTGCAGCAGCGCGCCGTCGACGTCGGCCAGCTGGTGACGCCCGGGACCCCGCTGGCCACCCTGGTCGGCACCGACGAGTTCTGGGTCCAGGTGTCGGTCCCCGTCGATCGCCTGCGCTGGATCGACATCCCCGGCGTGGGCGGCGCCACCGTGGGCTCGACGGCGACGGTCCGCCAGCTCACCGCCGGCGCGCCGATCGTGCGCACCGGCCGCGTGGTGCGCCTGATGGGCGATCTCGATCCCGCCGGGCGCATGGCGCGGCTCCTGGTCACCGTCGAGGATCCGCTGGGGCTCGCGGCCGCGAGCGGGTCGGCGGAGGCGCTGCCGCTGCTCATCGGCGCCTACGTCGAGGTCGAGATCGTCGGCGACGAGCTCGCCGACGTCATCGAGGTGCCGCGGGTGGCGCTGCACGACGGCGACACCGTGTACGTGGACGCCGGCGGATCGCTCGCGGTCCGCACCGTCGAGGTCGCCTGGCGCCGGCGCGACAGCGTGCTGGTGTCGTCGGGGCTCGCGGCGGGCGAGCGCGTGGTGGTGAGCCCGCTGTCCGGCGCCACGCCGGGCATGGTGCTGCGCACCATCGCGTCGGCCGCGCGCGATGCCGGCAGCGCCGGCGCGGCGACCGGCCGCGGCGCGACCGGCAGCGGCGCCGCCGGCGCCGAGGCCACGCCGTGAGCTCACCGGCCCCCGGTCAGCCCGGCGCCCGCGCCCCGCGCGGCGGCAACCTCGGCGGGCCGCTGGCGTGGTTCGCCCGCAACTCGGTCGCGGCCAACGTGCTGGTGATCCTCCTGCTCGTCGGCGGCCTGGTGATGAGCCGCGCGGTGAAGAAGGAGGTCTTCCCCGAGGTCCAGCTCGACTTCGTGATCGTCAACGTGCCGTACCCCGGCGCCAGCCCGGCCGAGGTGGAGGAGGGCGTGACCCTCGTGGTCGAGGAGGCCGTGCGCGGCATCGACGCGGTCAACCGCGTGCGCTCGAGCTCGACGGAGGGCTTCGCGGTGGTCACCGCCGAGCTGCGGCTGGGCGCCGACGCCGACCAGGCGCTGGCCGACGTCAAGAGCGCCGTCGATCGCATCACGACCTTGCCGGAGAGCGCCGAGCGCCCGGTGATCTTCCGGCCGTCGAGCCGGTTCCAGGTCATCTCGCTGATGCTGCACGGCGACGTCGAGGAGGACGTCCTGCGCCACTACGCCGAGGAGGTCCGCACCGATCTGCTCGGCCTCGGCGGCATCACCACCGTCGAGATCGAGGGCCTGCGCCCGCTCGAGATCTCCATCGAGGTGCCGCAGGCGCGGCTGCGCAGCCTCGGCCTCACCCTCGACCAGGTCGCCGGCGTGGCCCGGGCGTCGTCGATCGAGCTGCCGGCCGGCGCCCTGCGCACCGACGCCGGCGAGGTGCTGGTGCGCACCGCGGCGCGGCGCCGCACCGGCCCCGAGTTCGCGGCGCTGCCCTTGGTGGCCAGCCCCGACGGCACCGTGGTCAAGCTCGGGGATGTCGCCACCGTCACCGACGGCTTCGCCGAGGACGACCTGCGCGCGACCTACGGCGGCGAGCCGACCGCGATCATCAACGTCTACCGGGTCGGCGATCAGACCCCCAACGGCATCGCCGACGCGGTCAAGGCCTACGCCAAGGCCAAGCCGCTGCCGCCGGAGCTCGCCGTCGACACCTGGTTCGACGCCAGCGAGATCTACACCCAGCGCATCGACCTGCTCACCCGCAACGCGGTGCTCGGCCTGGTGCTGGTGCTCATCATCCTCGGGCTGTTCCTCGAGGTGAAGCTGGCGTTCTGGGTCACCCTCGGCATCCCGATCTCGTTCGTCGGCTCGATGCTGTTCCTGCCGAGCCAGGACGTCTCGATCAACATGATCTCGCTGTTCGCGTACATCCTCGTCCTGGGGATGGTCGTCGACGACGCGATCGTCGTCGGCGAGGCGATCTACAGCAAGCGCCAGGAGGGCTATGGCCTCGTCGACGCCGCCATCTACGGCGTCAAGGAGGTGGCGGTGCCCGTCACCTTCGCGATCGCGACGACGATCGTGTTCTACGTGCCGCTGTTGCTGGTGCCCGGCCCGTCGGGGAAGTTCTTCTACCAGATCCCGGTGGTGGTCATCACCGTGCTGCTGATCTCGCTGGCGGAGTCGCTCTTGGTGTTGCCGGCGCACCTCGCCGAGTCGGCGCCGTCGCGACGCGGCCCGCTCGCGCTCATCCACCGCGGGCAGCAGCGGTTCGGCCGCCTCCTCGAGCGCTTCATCGCGCGCGCCTACGTGCCGCTGCTCGCCGCCGCGGTCCGGCGCCGCTACCTGACCTTCGCGCTGTGCCTGGCCGCGCTGGTGAGCACCTGCGGCCTGCCGGCCGGCGGCCACCTCAAGTTCACCTTCATGCCGAAGATCGAGAGCGACATCATCTTCATGAGCGTGGAGATGCCCTTCGGCACGCCCATCGAGCGCACCCGCGCCGTCGAGGCGCGCATGATCGCCACCGCCAAGGCGATCGTCGCCGACCACGGCGGCGCCCGGATCCAGCGCGGGCTCCTGTCGATCACCGGCTCGGCAGGGATGGCCGGCGGCGGGCCGATGGCCGACGGGGGCATGTCGCTCGGCAGCCACCTCGCCGAGGCGGCGGTGTACCTGGTCCCGGTCGATCAGCGCTCGATCGGCGCGGCGGCGTTCGCGCGCCTGTGGCGCGAGGCGATGGCCGACGTGCCGGGCATCGATCGCATGACGGTGACCTACGACACCGGCGGGCCCGGCGGGGCGGCGCTGGCGCTCGAGCTCAGCCATCCCGACGCCGCCGAGCTCGAGCTCGCC
>JAWKQW010000066.1:0-3413 GCA_041389945.1 Kofleriaceae bacterium | reverse complement strand
TCGCGTTCCGGGGCATCGCGATCGAGCTGCCGGCCACCGCCGCGCGGATCGCGACCTATCCGATGCCGCTTGTGCGCGCGTGCGTCGATGATGGTGCTCCCAACGCCTACCCGTGCGCGCGCGATGGACGGGTGGCGTGGCCGCTCGTCGATCGCCTGCGACGCGAGGATGCGCGGCGCCAGTACCGCCGCGATGCCGGCGGGGCGCTGAGCTTCGACGACGTCGCGGCCGACGCGTCGATGGCCCACGTGGTCGCGGCCCAGGCCCAGTTCACGCGGCGCTTCGTCATCGACACTGGCGACGGGGCCGCCGCGGCGGCGATCGCCGCTCGCTCCGGCAAGGCGTTCGCGCGGCCTGGCGAGGTCGACGGCCGGGCGCTGTACTCGTGGTGGAATCCCGAGACCGCGCGCTACTTCCCCCAGAAGCTGCGCATGCCCGAGCTCACCGGGCTCGCGCCCGACGTCCTCGATCAGGCGATCGCGTCGGCGCAGGCGCCGATCGAGGAGGCCATCCGCTGCGGCCAACAGATCGGCACGCCGGTCGACGCGGCCTGTGTCGCGCAGGGGGCGCCGGCCGACGTCGATCGCTTCGTCGCCCCGATGCTCGGCTACGCGCACCCGCGCGACATCGCCTACGGCGGCGGCACCGGCGGCGACGGCATCGTGCACCAGCTCGGCTATGCCGCGGCGTGGTCGGCGTCGCGCGCCGGCTATCGCCAGCTCGAGCTCGAGCTCCAGGCTCGCCTCGATCGACAACCCGACGCGCTCTACGACGCCGACGGCACGCCGGTCTCGCTCGACGACTGGATCATCGACGAAGACGGCGCGCGGGTGGCGCCGTGGGAGTACTACGACGGCATCCCGGCCAGCGGCGACGCGTTCGGCTACGACACCGCCCCCGACGCGCCGCTGGGCGCGCTGGTCGCGTCGGCCGGCAGCGCCGGGCTGCGCGACTTTCGCCCCTACGATCGGCAGCACTGGGTGCGCCTGATGGCGTACCCGATCGCGCTCCTGTACCTGGGCAACGATCCCATCGCGCGGCTGCTGCTGCGCCACGCCGCGGCGACCACCCGCTTGGCGATGCGCTTCGAGCCGCGCTCGCGCACCAGCCTGGAGTACCAGCAGGCCACGACCATGCTCGGGGTCGCCAAGGCCGCGTACCGGCTCGATGACGCCGGGGCCCAGGCCGATGGCGCGCGGATCGCGTTCGACGCCGACGGCCGGGTCGATCTGTCTGGGCTCGACGGCTACGGCGCGCGGCTCGGCAACGGCAGCCAGCTCGGGCGAGCCTGGGCCCACTCGCTGAACCCGCTCGTGGCGGCGTACGCCGCGGGCAGCCCGGTCGAGCGCGCGGCGCTGCGGGACTACCTGCGGCGGGTCGTGCGCGTCTACGCCGACGCGCAGTCCGCGTGCAACGGCGCGTTCCAGCGCGTCGTCCTGCCGAACGCGACGCTCGCGGCGTTCCCCGGGCAGCACCCGGCGCGCCAGGCCTTCGAGGAGGCGTTCACGATCAACTTCCTCCACGGCGCCCGGCAGACCGTGTTCGCCGACGCGGAGCCCGACGTGGCCGAGGAGCTCGACCTGGTGGTCGGCCGCGCCGTGCAGGGGCTCTTGCTCGACGACGCGACGTTCGCCACGACCACGGACAGCCCGCCGAAGGTCGGCCCGTGGACGGTCGTCGCGGTGGCGCCCGAGGTGTCGTCGCCGGACGCCGGCAAGGGCTTCTGGCGCCTGGGCGGCGCGATCCCGGCCGAGCTCGCCGACCGCTGCGTCGCTGGCAACGAGGTCCACGGCGACGCGGTCTTCGTCGGCGAGCAGTTCCAGTCGGCGGCGATCGGCAGCGTCGTGCTCGGCGACGACGAGCTCTTGCGCCGCGGCGCAGCGATGACCGGGGTCGCGGCCTGGGCGTCGTTGCCGCTGCCTCAGCTCGCCGCGATGGCGATCGACGCGCTCTTGCCCGACGGACCCGGCGTCGACGCCGGGCTCGACAACGCCCGCGGGCTCGTCGCGGCGCTCCAGGGGCTGGCCGCGCCGTAGCCCGCGGCGCGGCGCGCGCGGGAGGTGCAGGTGCCAGGCGTGAGCGGGCGATGATCCCGGCGCCCACCTGGAGCTCGCCGTACCACTCGATCCGTCGCGGAGTTGCGATGGCACGAGTCGTGCTCTTGCGACGGGGCATGCGGCGCTGGATGCCCTGCTGGTGCGTGCTGGTGGCCTGCGGGCGCTTCGGCTTCGAGCTCGCGCCGGGCGAGGCGGGAGCCGACGCCAGCGTCGAGGGCGAGGATGCCTCGTCGCTGGACCTCGGGAAGGACGCCGGCGCGCCGCCACCTCCGACGCCGACGTACGGCTGCGGCGCCGACGGCGGGCCGGCGTGCGACGAGGTCGCGTCGATCCCCGAGGTCGGGTTCGATCGCGGCAACGACGCGCTGTATCCGGGGCGGATGGGCGGGGTGACGCTCGATCGGTTCGAGGTCACCGTGGCGCGGTTCCGGGCGTTCGTCGACGCCGGTGGGGGCGTGGCTGCGTCGGCGCCTGCGCCGGGCGCGGGGGCGCACCCTGCCGACGACGCCACGGGCTGGCGATCGAGCTGGGACGTGGAGCTCGAGGCCACGAGCGCGACCCTGCGGGCGGCGCTGGCCACCGCCGGGACGTTCACCGCAACGCCCGGTGACGATGATCGCCTGCCGATCACCGGCCTGACCTGGTACGAGGCGTTCGCGTTCTGCGTGTGGGACGGCGGACGCCTGCCGAGCCTGCTCGAGTACCAGGCCGCCTCCGTCGGCGGCCCGCAGCAGCGGCTGTATCCGTGGGCGACCGAGGAGTTCACCGCGGCGCACATCGGCCCAGCGCTCGAGGCGCCCGGGTCGCGGTCCCCGATCGGTGACGGCCGTTGGGGGCACGCCGACCTCCAGGGCGGCGCGATGGAGTGGGGGCTCGACTACTTCGGCCTCGTCGCCGAGATGTGCGACGACTGCGTCCAGTCCGCGCCGCTGTCGACCTCGAGCCGCGTCGTCCACGGGTGGAAGTCCGGCGCCGACGCCTACGCGTACATGGCGAAGCCCGCACACACCGGCGCCGCGCCCCGCTCGCGCTCGGAGTACTACGGCGTGCGCTGCGCGCGGTGACGCGCGCCGCGCGCTCGGACGAGGCGGGCGTCGGCGCTGGTGCGCCGTCGCGATCCCGCTCGTCGGCCACGAGCTCCTCGACGCAGGCGACCGCCTGCTCGGCGCGCCCGCCAGCGGCGGACCTAGCCCAGGAGCTTCGCCAGCGTGGTGCCCATCTCCGCCGGGGTCGCGGCGACCGCGATGCCGGCCTCGCGCAGCGCCGCGATCTTGTCGGAGGCGGCGCCCTTGCCGCCGGAGATGATCGCGCCGGCGTGGCCCATGCGCTTGCCCGGTGGGGCGGTCTGGCCGGCGA
>JAWKQW010000065.1:0-4571 GCA_041389945.1 Kofleriaceae bacterium | reverse complement strand
CAGCGCGCCGAGCCGGGCGAGCAGCGCCTTCTGCCGCGACGGCTGCCGGGTGGTGGCGGCGATCTTGCGCCCGAGAATGACCGCGACCCGCTCGAGATCGCCGGTCTCGCGGTGGAGCTGCTCGAGGGCGTCGAGCGCCGGCAGGTGGTGCTCGACCAGCTTGAGCGCGGCCTCGAGGCAGCGCACCGCGGCGGCGCCGTCGCCGCGTCGGCGGTGCAGCTCGCCGGCGCGGTACCAGGCGTCGGCCCGGGCCGGCACCGGCGCGGTCTCGTCGGCGCCGTCGGGCGGATCGGCGGCCAGCGCCTCGAGGGCGGCGGCGGCGGCGACCGGATCGCCCTCGGCCTCGGTGAGCTCGGCGAGCAGGCGCAGCACCTGGCCGCGCAGCTCGCCCTCGAGCGGCTCGCCGGCCAGCGGCCGCAGGGTGGCGAGCGCGCCGCGGCGATCGCCGGTGCGCTCCATCGCGCTCGCGAGCCGGAAGGTCATGCGCGCGCGGGCGACGTCGGTCGGCGCGTGCTCGTCGGCGAGCAGCGCCACGTAGGCGAGCACCACCTCGCCGAAGGAGCGCTGGCGCCAGGCCGCCTCGCCGAGGGTGGCCAGGAGCTGGCGGCGCACCGCCGGCGCCACCGTGGCGTCGAGCGCCGACACCGCGCGGCTGCCGTGCGGCAGCGCGGTGGCGGCGTCGCCGGCGTCGAGCCAGGCCTCGGCGGCGGCGCCCTCGGCGGCGGCGCGCTCGGCGGCGGTCGCCGGCAGCGCCGCGCGCGCCGACAGCACCTGGGCCCGGCCGCGGCGATCGCCGGCGCGGGCCAGGAGCTCGGCCTCGAACTCGTACGCGGCGCGCTGCTGCCCCGGCGACGTCGCCAGGCTCGCCGCCTCGTGGACGTCGGCGATGGTGGCGCCGAGATCGAGGTGATCGCCGGGCTCGGCCAGGCGCAGGCGGGCCCGGCGCAGCAGCAGCTCGGCGCGCTCGTCGGGCTCGGGGCGGGTCGCCAGCACCGCGTCGATCCAGCGCCGCTCGCTGGCGGCGCTGGCGGCGTCGCGCGCGAGCAGCGTGCGCGCGGCGTCGCGCGCCACCGCCGGCGCGGCGGCGGCGGCCAGCGTGTGGGCGCGGCGGTAGTCGTCGACGGCGGCGTCGCGGTCGCCGCGGGCGTCCAGCAACGCGCCGCGCTGCATCGCCAGCGCCGCCGCGCGCTCGCGCAGGGGGGCGCCGTCGTCGGCGAACGCGGCCTCGGCGGCCTCGATGAGCTGGCCGATCGCGCGATCGAGGCGACCGGCGGCAGCGTCGGGCTCGGCCCGCAGCGCGCGCTCGGCGCGCTCGGCCTGGGCCAGGGCGGCGTCGGGGCCGGTGCCCGCCGCGGCCCGGGCCAGCGCCTCGTCGACGACGTGGGCCTCGGCGCCGGTGGCGGCCAGGCTGCGCGCGAGCGCGAGCTCGGCGTGGGCCCGGGCGTCGCCGGCGAGGCCAGCCCCGAGCGCGACGCGCAGGTGGCCGATCGCGGCGGCGTGATCGCCGGCGGTGCGCGCCAGCGCGGCCAGCCCGACCCGTGCGGTGAGCTCGTCGGGGTCGAGCGCGAGCGCCCGGCCCCAGTCGTCGGCGCGCGCGTCGTCGGCCTGGTCCGGCAGCGCGCCGAGCTGCTCACGCCACCGCCTCCGCAGGCGGCCGATTGCGGCGCGGCGAGCTCGACCACGCGCGCCAGCTCTCGCCCTGGCCGCGCGCCGGTGAGCGCGGTCTCGAGGTGCGCGGCCCGGGTGGCGACGCCGAGGTCGTCCGGCGCGGCTTTTCGCGCGCGCTCGAGTCGACGACGGCGCCGTCCACGTCGCCTCGCTCGCGGCCCAGCACCTCGGCGACCCGCAGGAGGAGGGCCGCCCGCCGCGATCGATCTCGGCGGTTGTGGTGAACGAAAGCACCAGTCACAGCGCGCGCTGCCGGCGAGGTGATCGGCGAGGGCGTCGGCGATGTCGTGGGCGCCCGGGCGATGCGCGTGGGCGTCCTCGAGCAGCGCCAGCGCCGCGGCGGGATCGAAGGTCTGGGTCAGGCGACTCGCGGCGAGGGCGGCACGCGCGGCGCTGGCGAGCTGACCGCGGCCGGCGGCGCCGCGGCTGGTGAGCGCGAGCTGGCGCGCGCTCTCGCGGGCGTCGCCGAGCACCAGCGCTGCGGTGGCGAGGGCGGCGTGGGCCGCCGGCATGCCCGGCCAGCGGGTCAGCGCCTGGCGAGCGAGCTCGGTGGCCGCCGGCATCCACGCCGGGCGGGTCACGCCGAGAGCGAGGATGCGCTCGACCACGACCGGCTGATCGGCGCCGCGATCGGCGAGCAGCGCGCGGTAACCCTGCATGGCGTCGTCGAGGGCGCCGGCGCGCAGCGCGTCGTCGGGCGTGCGCAGCAGGTCGTGCTGCGCCGCCAGCGCCACCGCGCGCGGATCGGCGACCGCGCCGCGCTCACCGCGGCCGGGCTCGGTGCGGGCGAAGGTCACCGCGGCGCCGTCGAGGTCGACCCGGGCCGCGACCGCGATGACGTCGGGCGCGCGCGGCAGGCGCCAGCCGTGGGCCGGCAACAGCCGCCAGAGCAGCGCGCCGAGGCCGTCGATCTCGACGTCGCACAGCCCGCGCACCCGGGCCCGGCCGCTGGCGGCCGCCGCGTCCCACAACAGATCGTGGGCGAGCTGCGGGCCCGGCGTGCCGAGCTGGCCGTGCACCAGGATCTCGCCGGCGAGCAGGCGCACCGTCGCGCCAGCGGTCATCGCGCGGACCTCGAAGGACACGTCGGCCACCACCAGGCCGTCGCGCACCCGCGCGGTCACCGCCAGGTAGCCGTCCTCGAGGGCGACCGCCACCGCCTCGACGCCGCGGCTGGCGCCGGCGGAGCGCGCGGCCTCGGCGCAGGCGGCGAGGGTCACCGGCGACAGCCGCACCGCGGCCAGGTGCACCGCGGTGCGCCGACGCTGCAACCGGCCGAGGTCGGTGGTGGGATCGCTGGCCGGACCGACCACCAGCTCGAGGCGATCGACGCGAATCGCCGGCGCCAGCTCGATCGGCTCGAGCACGAGCCGGCGCGAGTCGCCGACGTCGCGCAGCGACAGCGGCAGCGGGGCGTGGGTCGGGACCTCCACCGTGGGCGACGGTAGCAGACGCGGGCCCAGACGATCGCTCACCGCGCGCGCGACGCGCCGGGACCGGACGCCGTGGCCGCGGTCAGAACGAGCACGGCGAGAACGGCAGATCCTTCGGGTTGCCCTCGGCGTCCTGGGTGCGAAGGATCGCCTTGGCCGCGCTGATCTTGCCGTCCTTCACCAGGGCCTCGCAGCGATCGCCGAGCCAGGTCGACAGGAACGCGGCGCCGCGCTGCTCGGAGAGCTGGCGCACCCGGGCGTCGGCCTCCTCCTCGAACTCGGCGACCTTGGCGAGCTGCTTGTCGGTGAGCTGGACCAGCACGTAGCCGTCGTCGACGGCGAAGATGCGCGGCGCCACCATCCCCGGGGTCAGCTCGTCGAAGAGCGCCTTGATGAGCGCCGGCGACTCGCCGAGGCCGGGCAGGGCGCCGCGGGTGCGCGGCAACGGACCGGTCGACTCCAGGCGCGGCGCGGCCACCTCGCCGACGGTCGGCAGCTGCTCGGTCACCGGGCGCATCGGATCCTCGACGGCGGGCGCGACCGGCGCCGCGGCGGGCGCACCCGCCTCGGCCGCGCTGCCGGCGCTGGGACCGTCGGCGTCGGCGCGCCAGGCCACCGGGATGTTCTTGCTCTCGAAGGAGGCGCCGTCGAGGCTGCCGGTCGGGCCGCCGAGGTTGAGGCCCTTGAGGCCCTCGATGAACTTCTGCTTCTCCTCGGGGGTCTTGTTCGGGTCGGACAGGATCTGCTGGATGATCCGCTCGAGGTCGTTGCCGCCGCCGCTGGGCGCGCGGGGCGCGGCCTCGAACAGGTCGGCGAGGTTCTTGCCGGTGCCCTCGCGCGCGCGCTCGAGGGCGGCGAGCGCCGCGGCCCGCGCCGCCTCCTTGGACCACACCTCCTGGGCCATGGTCCTGGCGAGCTCGAGGCGGACCTGATCGTAGCCGAGGTCGCCTTCGCGGGTCGCCTCCACCGTGAACAGGTAGAAGCCCTTGCTGGTGGTGAGCACCTCGGACACGTCGCCGGGCTTCATCGTCTTGACCGCGTCGGACAGGACGGTGTCACCGAGGCGGGCGGCGTCGGCGGTGCGCCAGCCGAGGTCGCCGCCGCTGGCACGCGCCGCGGCGTCGGTGTCGAGCTTGGCGGCGGCGTCGGCGAACGTGGTCTTCTTGGCGACGATGTCGGCGCGCGCGGCCTGCAGGGTCGCGAGGCCCGGATCGGCGGCGGGGGCGGCGGCGCTGCCGTCGGCGGCGGGCGCGTCGGCGGCGGGCGCCTTGGCCACGAAGATCTGGCGCAGGCGGAGCTGCGGCTTGACCGCCTTGTAGGCGCGCTCGTCGGCGGCGAAGCGCGCCTTGAGCTCGGCCTCGTGGCCGTCGGCGAAGCGGGCGACGTCGGCGTCGGTGAGCTGCAGCGCCACCAGGTACGGCGCCGAGGCGAACTTGACCGCGTCGAAGGTCACGGTGGTGCCCTCGTGGA
>JAWKQW010000064.1:0-13741 GCA_041389945.1 Kofleriaceae bacterium | reverse complement strand
TCGGCCCGGGCCGCGTTGGCCTCCTTGGCGAGGTGGTTGTACTTCCCCTGCGACGCGGCCTGGAACGCGTTGCCGTAGGCGGTGGTGATCGCGAAGGTGGTGTCGGCGGCCATCCGCGCGTTCCACTCGGCGCTGGCCGCGTCCCAGCGCGCCTTGCTCACGCCGGCGCCCTTGAGCACGTCCTCGGCGTTCATGCCGCTGGCGATGGCGGCGTTGAGCGCGGCCCACGCCTCGAGGCTCAGGCCCTGCACCGGGGCGAACCCGCCGCTCGCGGCCATCGCCGTCGCCGCCTGCCGCTGGTGCTGCTGCCCCAGCTGCGCCTTCCAGTTCATCTGGCGCTGGCCGACCTCCTCGATCGAGCCGTGCTTGCGCACCAGCACCGCGTAGCAGGCCTCCTTGACCTGGTGCCAGTGGGCGCGATCGCGCAGCCCGTAGCGCGCCATGATCTCGGCGCGCGACGCGTCGGTGCCACCGAGCATGCCGTCGGTCTCGAGGTGGTGGGCCGCCTCGAAGAAGCCGTCCTCGTCGTCCTCCGGATCGAAGCCGGCGAGGTCGACCTGCGCACCGCTACCGGCCGCGCGCACCTCGTCGTCGTCACGCTCCGCGGTGGCCGGTGCCTGCGCCGGGGCGGCGGCGCCCCCGAAGATGCCCTTGATCACGTCGAACAGTCCCATCGCGTCCTCCTGGCCAGGGACGGTACCTCACCGCGCGGCGCAACCCAGGCGACGAGCCCTAGAGTTCGTCGCGCGCGAAGGCCTGAACCTCACGGATGTCGCCCAGGCCCGCCGCCAGCATCACCAGGCGATCGAGGCCCAGCGCGATGCCGGCGCACGGCGGCAGGCCCTCGGCCAGCGCCGCGAGCAGGCGCTCATCGAGCCCGTGCGGATCGCGCCCGCGCGCCGCCCGTGCCCGGCGATCGGCCTCGAACCGCCGGCGCTGCTCGTCGGCGTCGGTGAGCTCGCCGAAGCCGTTGGCGAGCTCGAGGCCGCCGACGTACGCCTCGACCCGCTCGACCACGCGCGGATCGTCGGGACGCGGGCGCGCCAGCGCCGCCAGCGGCAGCGGCCAGTCGACCAGCAGCACCGGGCGCGGCTCCGCCGCCAGCGCCGGATCGACCCGCGCGACGAACGCGGCGTAGAACACGTCGTCCCAGGCCTGGGCGCTGCCGACGTCGATGCCCGCCGCCACCACCCGCGCGCGCAGCTCCTCGGCCGGCTCGTCGCCGGTCACCTCGACGCCGGCCCAGCGCGCCATCGCGTCGGCCACGGTCAGGCGCGGCCACGGCGGCGTCACGTCGACGTCGCGGCCGCTGACCCGCGCGACGGGACGCCCGGCGATCGCCGTGACCACCGCGGCGACCAGCGCCTCGGTGTCGGCGATGATCGCGTCGAGGTCCTCCCACGCGCGGTACCACTCGACCATCGTGAACTCGCGCGCGTGGTGGGCGCCGGCCTCCTCGTCGCGATGGCACCGACACACCGACACGATGCGCTCGAGCCTGGCGGCGAGCAGCCGCTTCATCTGGAACTCCGGCGAGGTGATGAGCCACTTCGCGGCCGGCGGGCACCGCTCGCAGGTGCACCTCGAGGCCGGGCTGCGGCACCACCAGCGGGGTGTCGACCTCGAGGGAAGTCGCGCCGCGCGAACACCTCGCGCAGCGCCGCGAGCGCCCGGGCGCGCGCGCGCAGGCCGTCGAGCGCCGGCGCGGCGGTCCTCGCCACCTGCTGCCGACCGGCGGTAGTCGCCGCCCGGCCAGGCCCGGACCACCCGATCGCCGTCGATCAGGTCGCCGGCGCGCCAGCCCGGCTGGGCCGGCACCCGCAGCTCGGCGGCGTCGGTGCGGACCAGCGCCACCTCGTCGTCGACCGCGAGCACGCGGCCGCGCACGCCCGACGGCGCCGGCGCCGCCTCGCTCATCTCACTTGCTGATGCGCTCGACGTACTCGTGCGAGCGGGTGTCGATTTCCGATGATGTCGCCGACGCGGATGAAAAGCGGCACCGCGATCTCGGCGCCGGTCTCGACGGTGGCCGGCTTGGTGACGTTGCCCGAGGTGTCGCCGCGGACGCCCGGCTCCGAGGCGGTGACCTCGAGCTGGATGAACGTCGGCAGGGTCACGTCGACCGGCCGATCGTTGAAGAACAGCACGTGGCACGGCAGGTTGTCCTTCATGAGGTCGACCGCCTGGCCGACCATCTCGCCGCGCACCGAGACCTGCTCGAAGGTCTTCTCATCCATGAACACGAGGTCGTCGGCCTCCTTGTAGAGGAACTGCATGGCCTTCTCCTCGACGTTGGCCGGCTCGAGCTTCTCGCCCGAGCGGATGTTGCGCTCCACCACCGAACCGTTGAGCAGGTTCTTGAACTTGGTCCGCGTGAACGCCGCGCCCTTGCCGGGCTTGACGAACTGGAACTCGACGACGGTGAACGGGTTGCCGTCCATGAGGACCTTGAGGCCCTTGCGGATATCGGAGGTGTCGTACATGGCGCCGCATACGTACCCGACGGCACGATGCCTTGTCAAACGGGCAGTTACGGCGTCGCGAGGGCCAGGCCGAACTCCGCGAGGAAGCCGAAGGCGGCCCCGACGTCGGCCGGGACGAAGGTCGGCGGCGGCCCCTCGACGCCGAGCAGCCCGGCCTCGCCGTCGGGCCCGGCGGCGCCGGCGGTGCCGCTGCCACCCGAGGTGCTGGCCATCGAGGTCCCGCCGGCACCGGCGCCGCCGCGCCCGCCGGCGCCGCCGCGCCCACCGGCGGTGGAGTACGTGGCGAGCCGCGGCAGGTCGGGGAACGCGGCGTCGAAGAACACCGTGATCGACCCGCCGGCGCCGCCCTCGCCGCCGGTGCCGCCGGCCCCGCCGTAGCCGCCATCGCCGCCGTCACCGGCTGCGCCGCCGTCGGCGCGGGTGTCGTCGCCGCCGTCGCCGCCCTCGCCACCGTCACCGCCATCGCCGCCGGCCCCGCCCGGCCCACCGACAGCGGCGAACACCAGCGGCGCCCCAGCAGGATCGAAGAGCACCCGGCGCGCGGCGCCGCCGGAGACCACCACGGCCGCGACCCGGCGCGCGCCGGCGTCGACGTAGCCGAGGTAGACCTCGACCGGCGCGCCCGGACCGCCGGGACCGCCGTCGGCACCCGCCTGGCCGTCGCCGCCGCTGTGACCGTGCTGCGCGGCATCGTCGTCGTCGGCATCATCGCCATCGCCGCCATCGCCGCCGTCGTCGCCGGCGCCACCGTCGGCGCCCGCCGCGCCGACCGCGCCGACCTGCCCGCCGCAGCCGTACTCGCCCGGCAGCCGGTAGCTGGTGCGCAGGTCCGGGCGCTCCAACAACCCGACCTCGACCGTCACCTCGTGCCCGAGCGTGACGAAGGGATCCTCGGGGAGCCGTAGCCTGCCGCCATCGAGCTGTCCGAGCGAGCTCCCCCACGTGAACGCGGCATGGGTCGGGCGCCCGTCGACGACCAGCCCGGGCGGCGAGGTCTCGAGGGTGCCGCCGCCCCGCAGGTGCACGATCACGTCGAAGGCGACCGGGGCGCCATGCGGGCAGTAGCCGGTGACGCCGTCGCGCGGCCGCAGCTCGAGGGCCTCGACCTGGGCGGGATCGATGGTGGCGGGCCGTGGCGCGCGGCAGCCGGCGACGGCGATCGCGGCCAGCGGGAACAAGAGGCGGCGGAACATGGCCAGTCATTGCGCGCCTGGTGGCGCCGCGCAAGGTGCGCGTGCTACCAGCGACGGATGTCGAGCTGGGACACCCGCGAGCTGTGCGACGACGGCGCCCGCGTCGGCGTGATCGGCCCCGATGGCGTGTGTGGCGCCTGCGGCAAGGCCAAGGCCAGGGGCGACGAGCGGCGGCGCGGCCTCAAGGCCGACGACGGCGAGTCGACCGATCGCGTTGACGACGATGACGATGAGCTCGACGACGACGATGAGCTCGACGATGAGCTCGGCGATGACGAGGGCGACGACGACGACGACGACGACGACGACGACGACGACGACGACGACGACGACGACGACGACGACGACGACGACGACGACGCGCGCGCGGACGCCTGGAGCGAGCGCGCCTGTACCTGATCGGCGCCTGCGTCGGCGTGATCGGCGACGACGGGCGCTGCCGCACCTGCGGCCAGCGCGCCGAGTAGCGCCGCGGCGCTAGCGCTCGCGGCCGCCGAGGCCGCGGTCGTAGACCCGGCGGGCCGCGGTCATCCGCGATCGGGTGACGCCCATGCGCGGATCGCTGGCGCGCTCGTAGTCGAGGCGCAGGCGCGCGACCTCGTCGACCAGCTCGCCGCGCCGCCGGCCGGCGACGAGGCCGGCCCGTATCCGCGCGACGATGGCGTCACGGGCCAGCGCCGGGTGGAACACGAAGGTACGACCGAAGCGCACGTGGCCGTCGACGCCGACCAGGCGCAGCTCGGCGACGTCGCCGACGTTGACGCCGACCAGGGCGCCGACCTCGCCGACCTCGTCGACCGCGAAGGTCGCGCCGCCGATGAGATCACGCAGCTCGACCTGCCCCGCGCGCACGGCGCGCAGCTCGAACAGGCTGCGATGCGACGTGCACAGCGCGGCGACGACCTCACGGTCGGCGGCTTCCGCCACCAGCGAGCGTGCCGCCAGCGGCCGACCGTCATCGTCGGCGGCGCGCTCGACCACGTACCACTCCACGAAGGCCGCGCTCCAGCGCTCCCATTACAGGCCGTCCTCCTCGTGGGCGCGGTCAGCGACGGGCCTCCCACGCCGGGCGTCGGCGACCTCTCCGGCCCGGCGGCGGGGCCGCGATCAGCGCGTCGAGCACGAGGTCGAGGCGCGCCTGCGCCGCGGCCGCGTCGATCACCGCGCGTCCAGCGCCTGGCGGAAGCGATCGAACAGGTAGCCGGCGTCGTGCGGCCCGGGGCTCGCCTCGGGGTGGTACTGCACGCCGAACACCGGGCGATCGTCGACGGCGATGCCGGCGCAGGTGCCGTCGAACAGGTTGACGTGGCTGACCTGACCCCGGCCGCGGCTCGTGGGATCGATCGCGAAGCCGTGGTTCTGCGACGTGATCTCGACCTTGCGGGTGGCGAGGTCCTGCACCGGGTGGTTGGCGCCGTGGTGCCCGAACGGGAGCTTGTAGGTGCGCGCGCCGAGCGCCAGCCCGAGGATCTGGTGGCCCAGGCAGATGCCGAAGATCGGCAGCTCGCTGGCGAGCAGCGCCCTGGTGGCGGCGATGCCGGAGCCCACCGCGGCTGGATCGCCGGGACTGCTGGCCAGGAACACGCCGTCGGGCGCCAGCGCGAGCACCTCTTCGGCGGGCGTCGTCGCCGGCACCACGGTGACCCGGCAGCCGACGTCGCACAGCTGGCGCAGGATGTTGTGCTTCACCCCGAAGTCGTAGGCGACCACGTGGCGATCCTGGGCGCGGGCCGCGCGCGGGGCATCGTCGACGGCGCGCCAGGTCGGCTGGTTCCAGGTGCGGGGCGCGCCGCAGGTCACCCGCGGCACCAGGTCGAGGCCGTCCATCGACGGCTGGGCCTGATCCGCGCCAGCAAGGCCGCGCGCCCGGCGCGCCGTCAGGTCGGCGCCGGCGCGATCGCGCCGCGCATGGCGCCCTCGTCGCGCAGCACCGCGGTGAGCGCCCGGGTGTCGATGCCGTCGAGGCCGGGCACGCCGGAGGCGGCGAGCCAGCCGCCGAGGTCGCCGGCGGCGCGCCAGCTCGCGGGGCGCGGCGACGCCTCGCGCATCACCAGCCCGGCGCACACCACGCGCTCGGCCTCGCGGTCCTCGGCGTTGACGCCGACGTTGCCGATCTGGCTCGCCGTCATCACCACGATCTGGCCGCAGTACGACGGGTCGCTGACGATCTCCTGGTAGCCGGTGATCGCGGTGTTGAACACGACCTCGCCGTGCGACTCGACGGCGGCGCCGTGGCCGCGGCCGGCGAACACGCGACCGCTCTCGAGCATCAGCACCGCGGGCCAGGTGGCGACGTCGCTCACGCGAACCTCCCATCGAGATCGTGGACCACGCGACCGCCCAGCAGGGTGATGACCGCGCGCCCGACCAGATCACGGTCGAGCATCGGCGAGTTCTTCGAGCGCGACGCCAGCTCGTCGGCGGGGAGTCGGTAGCGCCGCTGGGGATCGATCACCGCGAGGTCGGCGGGCAGCCCCGGCGCCAGGCGCCCGGCGGCCAGCCCGAAGGTGTCGGCCGGCCCCGAGGTGAGCAGCGCGATCGCGCGCGGCACGTCGATGACCCCGGCGGCGACCAGCTCGAGGGTGAGCGGCAGCGCGGTCTCCAGGCCGATCATGCCGGGGGCCGCGCACTCGAACTCCACGTCCTTCTCCACCGGCGAGTGCGGTGCGTGATCGGTGGCGATGGCGTCGAGGGTGCCGTCGGCCAGGCCCTCCCACAGCGCCGCGCGATCGGCGGCGGTGCGCAGCGGCGGCATCACCTTGGCGTTGGTGTCGTAGTGCGCGCAGGCGTCGTCGAGCAGGTGCAGGTGGTGCGGCGTGACCTCGGCGGTCACCGGCAGGCCGCGCCGCTTGGCGTCGCGCACCAGCGCCACGGTGCGGGCCGCCGACGCGTGGGCGACGTGGTAGCGGGCGCCGGTCCACGCGACCAGCTCGAGATCGCGGGCGACCATCGACGACTCGGTGCACGCCGGCTGGGCCCGGATGCCGAGCCTGGTCGCGACCTCGCCCTCGTTCATCGCGCCGCCCTCGGCGAGATCGAGATCCTCGGCGTGCTGCACCAGCGGGATGCCGAAGGTGCGCGCGTACTCGAGGGCGCGCCGCAGGAGCCCGGCGTTCATCACCGGGCGGCCGTCGTCGGAGATCGCGACCGCCCCGCCCTCGTGCATGTCGGCGATGTCGGCCAGCGCGGCGCCGGCGAGGCCCCTGGTCACGGCGCCGATCGGCCGGACCCGGGCGTGGCCGATCTCGCGGGCCCGCCGCACGATGAGCTCGGTGACCGCGCGGGTGTCGTTGACCGGCGCGGTGTTGGGCATGGCGCACACGGTGGTGAAGCCGCCGCGCGCCGCCGCCAGGGTGCCGCTGCCGAGGTCCTCCTTGTACTCCTGCCCCGGCTCGCGCAGGTGGACGTGGAGGTCGACCATGCCGGGCACCACCCACAGCCCGCCCAGCGCCACCTCGCGCCCGCCGACGCCGGCGCGCAGGCCGCGCCCGAGCTCGGCGACCACGCCGTCGACGATGCGGACGTCGTGGGCGGCATCGATCCAGGGCGCGTCGCCGGCGCCCACGGGCGGCGCCGACATCACGCGGCCGCCGACGAGCACGATCTCCATGGCCGTCCGCTTCTTACCAGCGGCCCCGCCGGCGCTCAAGCCGGCCCTGGCCTATGCTTGGGGTGGTGCCGACCGCGGGGATCGTGATCATCGGCGACGAGATCCTGTCCGGCAAGTTCGCCGACGAGAACGCGGCGTTCCTCATCGGCGAGCTGCGGGCCCTCGGGGTCGAGCTGCGGCGGATCGCGGTCATCCCCGACGAGGTCGACGACATCGCCGAGACCGTGCGCGCCTTCGCCGCCCGGTTCGACCACGTGTTCACCTCCGGCGGCGTCGGCCCCACCCACGACGACCTGACCATCGCCGGCATCGCCCGGGGCTTCGGCGTCGCCGTCGAGCGTCACCCCGAGCTCGAGGCCAAGATCCGGGCCCACTGGGGCGCGCGCCTGGCGCCGGCCAACCTGCGGCTCGCCGACGTCCCCGCCGGTGGCGAGCTGGTCGCCGGCGGCGACGAGGCGTGGCCCGCGCTGGCGTTCCGCAACGTGTTCATCCTGCCCGGGGTGCCGCCGCTGTTCCGTCGCAAGTTCGCTCAGGTCCGGCACCGGCTGCTGGCCGAGCCGCTGGCGACCGCGCGGCTGTCGGCGCGCTGCGACGAGGGCGAGCTGGCGCCCGACCTCGACGCCGTGGTGGCCGCGTTCCCCGAGGTGCGGGTCGGCTCGTACCCGCGGTTCGAGGAGACCCCGTTCCGGGTGCTGGTGACCTTCGAGGGCGCCGACCCGGGCCAGGTCGACGCCGCGCGCGCGGCGCTGGCCGAGCGGCTCGGCGACCGCGGGGGCCCGGCGTGACGCGGGCTCCGCGCCGAGGCTGGCTGGCGCTGGCGTGCCTCGCGCTGGGGGCGTGCGGCGCCGCGGCCGCGCCGACGACCGTGGGCCACCAGGCATCGTCGCCGCCGCCGACACCGGCCACGCCCTGGGCGCTTCTGCCCGACGGCGCCAACGTCGACGACGCCGTCAGCGAGATCGACGCACGCGACCTCGGCACCGAGGTCGAGCTGCTGCTCCTCGAGCAGGCCCGTGCGCACCGGCGCGGCATCCAGACCCTGGCCATGCTGCTGGTGGTGCGCGCCGTTGACGACCCGCCGGACCAGGCCCGGGTGGCGGTGGCGACCGGGTTCTTTCGCCTGGTGGACGACGCCGACGCCGACCCGCCCGGCGCCGTCGTCGCCGCCGTGGCGCCCGACGACCCCGAGGCCCGGCGGCCGGCCTCCGACGGCGCGCCCGTGCCCCCGGCGAGGTGCTCCTGGTCGACCTCCTCACGTTCGATCACGGCTACGACGAGGTCGTCGTCGTGCGCGACGGCGCCGAGGTGACCCTCTACGTCTTCACGATCGACCACGACGGCTCGTCGGAGGCGTGGAGCCGCGTGGGCCTGGATCCGGCTCGCGCCTCGGCGCGGCGCCTCCGCTGACCCGGTCGGCCCGCTCCCTCGACGTCCCGGGTGCGGTAGGGTGCGCGGCCATGGCCGAGGCGATCGCGTCCGTCAAGGGAATGAACGACATCCTGCCGCCGGACTCGGCGGCGTGGCAGCGCCTCGAGGCCGCCGCCCGCGCGGTGTTCACCGCCTACGGCTACGGCGAGATCCGCACGCCCATCGTCGAGCACACCGAGCTGTTCGCGCGCGGCATCGGCGAGAGCACCGACGTGGTCGGCAAGGAGATGTACACGTTCGAGGATCGGGCCCAGCGCAGCCTGACCCTGCGGCCGGAGATGACCGCCGGCTGCGCCCGGGCCTACCTCGAGCACGGCCTCGCCGGCCGCGAGCCGGTGACCCGCTGGTGGTACGGCGGCCCGATGTTCCGCTACGAGCGCATGCAGGTCGGGCGCTACCGCCAGTTCTGGCAGCTCGGCGCCGAGTGTTTCGGGGTCGCCGAGCCCACCCTCGACGCCGAGCAGATCGCGATGCTGCACGCGCTGTTCGCGCAGCTCGGCGTCGGCGAGCTCACCGCGTGCATCAACAACGTGGGCAGCGGCGACGATCGGGTGCGGTACCGGGCCGCGCTGGTCGAGTACTTCACGCCGCACGCCGGCGCGCTGTGCGCCGACTGCCAGCGCCGGCTGGCGCAGAACCCGCTGCGCATCCTCGACTGCAAGGTGCCGGGCTGCCGCGCCATCGCCGCCGACGCGCCGCAGCCGGCGGCGTTCCTGTCGCCGACCACCGCCGCCCACTTCGAGGGCCTGCAGGCCGCGCTCACCGCGATGCGGGTGCCGTTCCGCATCGACCCGCGGCTGGTGCGCGGCCTCGACTACTACACCGGCACCGTCTTCGAGATCGTGTCGGGTTCGTCGGCGCTCGGCGCGCAGACCACGGTCGTCGGCGGCGGCCGCTACGACGGCCTCATCGAGCAGCTCGGCGGCCCGGCGACGCCGGCGTTCGGCTTCGCCTTCGGCGTCGAGCGGGCGCTGCTCGCGATGGGCGCCGACGGCGCGGCGCTGGCCGCGCGCCCGGCGCTGTTCATCGCCACCCGCGGCGCCGCCGCCCGGCTGCGCGCCACCGCGCTGGCCCAGGTGCTGCGCGGGCGCGGCCTGGTGATCGAGGTCGAGCACCGCGAGGTCGGCATGAAGGCGCAGCTCCGGCGCGCCGAGAAGCTGGGCTCGACCTGGGTGCTGGCCCTCGGCGACGACGAGCTGGCCCGGGGCGAGGCCAACGTGCGCGACATGGCGACCCGCGCCGAGCACCCGGTGGCCATCGCCGCCGACGCCGACCTCGGCGCGCTCATCGGCCACCTGACCGCGGCCCGCTGACCTCCGCCACGTGGCGACTAGCGGCGCCGGGTCACGCCGACCGCGGCCAGCAGGCCCAGCACCACGCAGCCGCCGCCGATCCAGCGCCACGGCAGCGGCTCGCCCGACGACGACGGCGCCGCCGGCGCCGCGGCCACCGACGGCATCATCGGCAATGGCGGCGTGGCCACCGGGCCACCGACCGCCGGCACCTCGGGCACCTCGGGCGGCGCCGGCGGCGGCGCCTCGCCCCAGGCCAGCGCCTCGATCACGGTGCCGTCGATGCGGATCGCGGCCAGCTCGATCTGCGGGCCGTGCACGCGCACCCGGACGTAGTGGTTGACCCGCTCGAAGGTCTGCACCGCCTCCTTGTCGATGGCGCTGGCCCGCGGCGAGCGCGGGTACAGCGGCGCGCCGCCGCCGCCGCTGACGACGTACTGGACGCCGCCGACCACGGCCCGCGAGTACACGTGGTCGTGCCCGCTGAACACCGCGGCCACGCCGTAGCGCTCGAACAGCGGCGTCCACCGCTCGCGCAGGTCGCGCTGGCCGCCGTGCAGCGACACCGAGTACGGCGGGTGGTGCATCACGACGAAGATGTGATCGATCGCCGGATCCTGGCGCGCCGCCACCAGCTCGCGCTCGAGCCACGCGGTCTGGTCGGTCGAAGGCGAAGCTGTGCGCGTTGGAGTCGAGCACCACGAACCGCGAGCGCGCGTAGCTGAACGCGTACTCGCGCTCGGGGTTGGGCGAGTTCTCCGGCATCGCGAAGAACTGCCGGTAGCTGTCGGCGGTGCGCCCGCGGCCCTGGCGATCGTGGTTGCCGAGCGCCGGGTACAGGACGTTGTCGCGCAGGAGGTCACGCTCGATGTCGAAGAAGCTCTGCCACTGCTCGAGGCGGTGCCCCTCGTCGACGTAATCGCCGGTGCCGAGCAGGAAGTCGGGCACCTCGGTGGCCGCGCGCCGGATCACCCGGCGGTGGTTCTCGGCGTACATGCGGGTGTCGCCGTAGACGATGAACGTCAGCGGGACCGGCGCGCCGACCTCGGGCGCGGTCGCGAACTCGCCGGCCCGGCCGGCGGCCGGCTCGGCGGCGGCGGGATCGTCGTCGTCGAGCTCGACCCGGTAGCGGTAGCGGGTCGCCGGGCGCAGCCCGACCAGCTCGACCTCGCACATGCGACAGGCCTCGACCGGCACCACCTGATCGACGCCGGCGCCGTGCACGGTGACCCGGCCGGCGGTGGCCCGGGCCTGCTGCCACATCACCGTGATCGAGGTCGGGGTGACGTTCTGCAGGTACGGGCCCTTGAGCAGGGCCCCGGCCGGGCGCGCCGGTGACGCCGCCGCAACGCCGGCAACACCCGCGAGGACCAGCGCTCCCACGCCGCAGCCTACGGTCGGCACCACCCGCATCGACGGGCGAGCTTAGTGAGGACGGGCCCGGCTCCGCAACTTAATGTCGACGGAGATCGGCGCGGGGACCGGCTACTCGTCCTCGCCCGGCACCGGGGCCTCGCGCGCGCTCGGCACCTCGCGGTCGGCGAGGAAGTCGTCGAGCCAGTGATCGAGGCGCAGGCCCTGATCCTGGATCTCGGAGCCGGCGAAGGTGACCACGGTGGTGCAGTGGCTGTCGTTGAGCTCGCGCCAGTACGGCAGGTAGTAGTCGAGGTTGGCGTGGGCGTCGTACTGGTCGACCATCAGGTCGGTGTCGGCGGCCCACATCGTCAGGATCTCGTCCTTGGTCGGCGTCGGCTCGTAGAACCGCTCGTAGGAGTACAGCGAGAAGTTCTGGTCGCGCTGGAAGAACGAGGTGGCCAGGCGATCGCGCGGGTAGGTCGTCGCCAGCGCGGCGCTGATCGAGCCGAAGTTCTCCGGATCGAAGCCGTCGGGGAACTGGTAGGCGAGGCTGTCGATGGCCCACGAGGCGCGGATCTTGGCGTGCAGCGGCGCCGAGAAGCCGGTGCTCGGGAAGATCGGCCCGCTGTCGTCGAATAGGTAGCCGCGCTCGGCGGCGGCGATGCCCTGGCGGAACGCGTGGTAGTTGGCGAGCGCGCCGGCGCCGCCGGCCGAGCAGCCGGTGACCAGCATCCGCGGCACACGCACGAAGGCGTCGTCGATCCAGTCGATCACCGCGGCGACGTTGTCGTGCCCGGCGTGGTGGAACTCGACGTCGGGGCCGAGCCCCTCGGGGTCGGTGTAGGTGATGACGTTGTTGCCGCTGTGGATGTCGCCGGTGCAGTACGGCACGTAGACCATGTTCCAGCCGTTTGTCGGGCTGGTGGCGTCGTCGGGCTGCAAGAACGGCGAGATGAACGGCGCCAGCTCGAAGTGATCGTCGGGGATGCCGTCGGGGTTGGCGGCGCCGCGGATGCCGCTGGCACCGGTGCAGCTCGGGTAGTCCCAGCACGCGCCGCCGGGCTCGAGCACGACGACCAGATCGTCGCTGGTCTCGGAGAAGTTGGCGAAGAACTTGTACTGGCTGCCGTTGCCACAGACCGCGCCGGGCGGCTCGATGCGCTCCCACACGCCGTAGCGATCCCGCGGCGGGTTGGGCAGCGGCTCGTCGGCCGCGCAGCCGCTCAAGATCGACAGGCCACCGATGGCCAGGAACGAGCACGTGCGTGTCACCGCCGAGGACATGGCGGCACGCTAGCAGCGACCCTCGGCGCTCGCGACATCTCATCGCGCCATCGGGTTGCCAACGTGTCAGCGATGACGCACGATCGTCACATGAGCGGTACCGGTGCCCCGCCCTCCTCTGGCGAGGCCCCAGGGCCGAACGCCCGGGCCGTGGTCGCCTCGGGGACGTTGCTCTACCGCCGGGTCGCGGGCGCCCTGGAGATCCTCCTGGTGCACCCGGCGGGCAACTTCAACCGGCGCGCGCCCTGGGGCATCCCCAAGGGCGCCCCGGAGCCCGGCGAGGCTCTCGAGGCCGCCGCCCGACGCGAGACCATGGAGGAGACCGGGCTCAGCTGCGGCGCCCTGGTCGACGTCGGCTTCATCGACTACACGAGATCCCGCAAGCGGGTCCACGCCTACGCCGGCCCGGCCCCGGCCGACGCCGTGCCCAGGTGCGCGTCGTGGGAGGTCGACCAGGTCGAGTTCATCGAGCTCAGCCGCGCCCGGCGCATCATCCACCCGGATCAGGCCGCGCTGCTCGGCCGGCTCGAGCGCCTGCTCGCCGGTGAGCTCGAAGCCCACGACGAGGCCGGCGACGCGGCCCGCGCCGCCAACAGCAACGCTCGCCACACCGCCGGTCGCGACACCGGCCGCGACCGCTCGCGGTAGCCGAGGCGGCCCGACGGCGGGCCGGTCGATTGCGGGAATGCTCGCGGCCACGTGAGCGGTCCCTCCTCGCCTGGGCGCTCGCGCCCAGGCGCCCGCTCCCACGACCTGCCTGCTTGGTGGGTTGTGGGCTCGGTGGCGATGACCAAGTTCCTGAAACCCGGCGGCTTCGCCGACGTAGGCCGCTTGGCCAACATCGTGCAACGAAATCCTCGAACGCCGCGTCTGATGTCGACTGCCCACCTGGAGGCCACCATGGCGAAGCTCGCAGCTCATCGAACTCACCGGAATCGCACGACCACGGGCGGTCGCACCACGGCCCAACGTTCGCCCATCGCCGTCGAGGACCCGACCGAGGAGCTGTCGACGACCCGACAGGGCAAGCTCGTCTCCGAGAAGGGCACGCGCAGCGAGAAGGCAACGGGCAAGGGATCGGCCGCAGACGACCAC
>JAWKQW010000063.1:0-14866 GCA_041389945.1 Kofleriaceae bacterium | reverse complement strand
CACTGTAAGGGCGGCGCCACCGCGGCGTTGGTCCGGGTTGGCGTGCGGTCAGCCGCGGGGCCGGGCCGCCACGTCGACCACGGCGGCGGCGAACGCCTCGGCCGCCGCCGCACACGCCGCCAGGTCGCCGGCGCGCGCGGGGGCGAGCCACGCGCACGCGAAGTTGGTCTCCGTCGGCGGCGGCACGATCTTGGCGGCGTAGACGTCGGCGGCCTTGAGCGCGGCGTCGATCGCGATCGAGAACTCCATCGGCGGCGCCACCAGGTACGCGAGAGGCTCGCCGACGGCGACGCCGCTCTGCGCCGATAGGTAGTGGCCGAGCGAGCCGATGACGTGCGGGAACACCGTGATGGTGCCGCGGCCGTCGGCGTCGTAGAAGCAGGCGTCGTGGGCCAGGCAGCGCAGCGCGGCGGCCAGGCCGTCGTCGACCACCTGCGGATCGGCGCCGGCGAGCACGCCGAGGATCTCGCCGGACAGGGCGCCGCTGGCGTGGGCGGCGCCGGCGTAGAAGCTGCGCGCGAACACCACGTCGACCTCCGCGTGCTTGGTGGCCTCGTCGAGGGCCACGTACAGCGCGTCGTCCTGATCGCAGGTGATGAGCCCGAGCGAGGTGTGGCGCGCGGGGTCGGCGCCATAGGCGGCGAGCAGCGCCGGATCGGCGGCGGGCAAGCGCCGCACCGAGAGCACGGTCGGCAGGATCGGCGAGAGGATCACGCGCGGCTCCCGGTCGGGTACGGGTCGCCGAGGCCGGTCTGCGGCGCGCGCTCGACCAGGCGTTCGCGCACCTGCGGCGCGCGATAGCCGCCGGCGAGGGCCGCGGCGTCGTCGACGGCGACCCGACCGAGATCGAGGTCGACCCCGCTGGTGCGCTGTTCGATCATCGCCGCCGCCAGCGCCGCCAGCCGGTCGCCGGCGACCTCGGGCGCCACGCCGCGCGCATGGATGTTGCTGATCATGTTGCGCTGGCCGTCGACGTTGCCGACCTTCGGCGCGTACACGAGGTACGCCGACAGGCCGTCGCCGGTGCCAAGTCCCGGGCGTTCGCCGAGCAAGATCGCCGACACCTTGGCGCCGACCTCGGCGCCGATCTCGTCCTCGAGCCACACCCGGGCGAACTTGGCACACACCGGCGGCCCGACCCGCAGGCCGCGGGCCTCGCAGGCGCGGGTCATCGCGCGGAGCAGCGCCAGGCCGCTGCCCATGCATGCCACCGCCGACAGCCCGTCGGCGAGGATGAGCTGCACGTCGATCTCGCCGGCGGTGCGGTGGCGCGCGGCGCGCAGCGCGGCCAGCGACGGCTCGTCGAGGCGGCGCCCGAGATCGGGCCGCAACAGGAACTCGCGGTGCGAGCCGCAGCGCGACCGCAGCGGCAAGAGCTGGTTGGCCTCGGCCCAGTCGTCGGGCAGCTCGGCGGCGACCGCGCCGTGCGCGACCGCGAGCTCGGCCTGGAACTGCAGGACGACGTCGGTGGCGTAGCGGGTGCCGACGTGGCCGATGCCGACGAGCGCGGTGGTGTGGGCGGCGGCGGCGCGCGCCGACGGATCGGGGCGGTGCGGCGCCACGAACACCCTCGACGGCGGCGCCTCGACCCGCGGCAGCGGCGGCGGCGGCGGCGGCGCGGCGCCGATCAGGCGATCGCGCAGGCTGGCCATGAGGTCGCGGGTGGTGCTCATCGCCGGCGCTGTATCCTGCCACGCCCGTCGGCCGGGATCGACCGTGGCCGCCGCACGCCCTTGCCAAGCCGGCCGTGCACGGGCACGGTCCGCCGCATGCAGACCAACGACACCACCACCACGACGACCACCACCACCACGCCGGTCGCGACCGGTCGCTACGGCGAGCTGCTCGCGCTGGTGACCTCGATGCAGGGCGACTTCGAGAAGTTCTTCGGCCAGGGCAACAAGGCCGCCGGCACCCGCGTGCGTGCGGCGATGCAGGAGCTCAAGGCCTTCGCCCAGACCGTCCGCACCGAGGTGCAGACGCTCAAGAACGCTGGCTCGACGACCCCGTCGGCCTGAGCACGTGACCGAGCTGGTGCGCCTGTCGCCGCCGCCGGCGGCGCACGAGGTGCCCACGCGGCTGGCGAGCCCGTTCGATCCGGGCCCGCCGCACCCGCTGGCGCGCCGGGCGGCGGCGTCGCTGCAGCGCTGGCTCGACGCGCAGCCGGCGCTGGCCGCGGCGCTGGCCGCGCCCGGCGGCGGCAAGATGTTCGGCGTCCTGGTGGCGGTGACCGCAGACGGCACCCCGTCGGTGCTCCTCGCGTTCTCCGGGATGCTCCACGGCGCCTGGCACGTCGATGGCTTCGCGCCGCCGCTCTTCGATCCCGCGCGGCGCGACGCCATCTGGCCCGACGGCCAGGCGGCCCTGCGCGAGCACGACCTCGCGCTGCGCGCGCTCGCCGAGGATCCGCGCCACGCCGCGACGGCCGCGGCGCTGGCCGTGCTCGACGGTGAGCTCTCGCCGCGCTGCGGGCCGAGCACCGGGCGCGCAGGCCTGCCGCCAGGCGGCGCGCGCCGCGCTCGCGCCTACGGACGCTGCCGGTCGTCACGCGCTGGCCCAGGCCAGCCGCGCCGACGCCGCCGAGGCGCGACGCCTGGTGGCGGCGCAGGCGGCCGCCCGCGCCGAGCTCGCCGCCACCGCGACCGCGCTCGCCCGCGCGCGCGCCGCCTCGAGGACGCGCGCGCCGCCGAGTCGCGGCGCCTCCTGCGGCAGGTCCACGACGCCTACGTCCTGCTCGACGCGCGCGGCGGCGAGCACCGGCTGGCCGAGCTGTTCGCGCCGGGGGAGCCGGCGGGCGGTGCGGGAGACTGCGCCGGTGCCAAGCTGATCGGCCTCGCCAACGGCGCGGCCTGCGCCCGGTGGCCCTCGCCGAGTTCTGGTGGGGCGCACCGCCGGCGCGCGGCGATCGTCACCACGGTCGCTTCTATCCGTCGTGTCGGGGCAAGTGCGGGCCGATCCTGCCGGCGCTGCTCACCGGCGTCGAGGTCGCCGCCTACCGACGCGCCCGGCGCGCAACCCCGTCGACGCCGCCGCGCCGACGACGATCTACGAGGACGCCTGGCTGATGGTGGTCGATAAGCCGGCGGGCTGCTGTCGGTGCCCGGCCGCAGCGGGGCGCTGCGCGACGCGGTGCAGACCGGCTGCAGGCGCGGCTGCCGACGCCACTGGCCCGCTGGTGGCCCACCGCCTCGATCTCGACACCTCGGGGCTCTTGCTCATCGGCAAGGATCGCGAGACCCACGCCGCGCTGCAGGCGATGTTCGCGCGTCGCGAGATCGACAAGACCTACGTCGCGGTGCTCGCCGGCGAGGTCGCGGGGGAGGGCGGCGAGATCGCGCTGCCGCTGCGGGTCGACCTCGACGATCGGCCGCGCCAGCTCGTCGACGAGCACCACGGCCGCGCCGCGCTCACGCGCTGGCGGGGTGCTGGCGCGCGAGCGGACGGACCGGGTGGAGCTGCGCCCGCTCACCGGTCGCACCCACCAGCTCCGCGTGCACGCGGCGCACCCGCGCGGGCTCGGCGTGCCGATCGTCGGCGACCGGCTCTACGGCGACGGCGAGGTCGCGCCGCGGCTGCTCCTGCACGCCGAGGCGCTGGCGCTGGCGCACCCGCGCACCGGCGCGCCGCTGGCGCTGCGTTCGCCGGCGCCGTTCTGATCGAGCCGGTGTAGCGCTCGAGGCCACACCCGGGGACCGCGCCGGGGCCAAGCGACCGAGGAGGTCCGTGGGGGTGTGTCTTCCGCGTCCACACCGACGGCGCACGCGCCTGCGACGACGAGCACATGCGCGATGCACCGCTTCTTGCAAGTGGCGCGAGCATGCGAGTCGTCTGGACCCTCGCGGCGATCGCCGCCGCGCTCTCGACCGGCGCCGGCTGCGGCGACGATCGACCCCTGCGCGAGATCGATCTGTCGTGCGAGGGCATGCCGGATCCGCACTGCGATCACCCCATCGACCGGCTGCTGGTGCCGGCCCTGCGTGAGCTCGGCAGCGGGCCGCGCGACGCCGCCGCCGACGAGCTGTGCCGGCGCATGGCGCTCGACCTCGCCGGGCGCACGCCGACGCCCGAGGAGCGCGCCGCGTGTCAGACCCAGACGCCCGCGGAGATGGCCGACGTGTACATGGCCGACCCCGGGTTCACGCGCACCGCGCGCCAGGCGTGGGCCGAGCTCGCCAAGTACGAGTCGCTCCTGGTGTGGAGCGCCGATCTGGTCGACCTCGACGACACCGTCGGCCGGCTGTACGCCGGCGAGCTGGGCTACGCCGACTTCGTGCGCGCCTTCGCGCTGCACCCGGCGTTCTACGGCCTGCACCCCGACGACTCGTGGACCGCCAACCTGTTCGCGATCTTCCTCGGGCGACCGGCGCGCCAGGACGAGCTCGACGCCGCGCGACCGCTGCTGCAGCTGTGGGCGGCGCAGGTCTTCGCGGGGCGCGAGGTGTTCTGGAACTACTACCAGACCGCCCTCGGCAACAGCCAGGCCGAGGCCGCGGCGACCACGTTCGGGAACACGCTCAGCTACAACGCGGCGAAGTTCAGCTGGGGCGTCAACCTGTGTCGGTGCACCCCGAGCCTGCTCAGCGCCGGCTGCGTGTCGGACGTGTTCGGGCCGACCCTCAGGATCGCGCCCCGGTGCGTGGCGCCTGATCCCTTCGACGCCGCCAACCTGGCGCGGCTCTCGCCGCGCACGCCGTCCGACGACGACCTGTGCCCCGATGGCGTGACCCGGCGCGACGAGTGCCGCGATCGCCGCCGCGGGCTCGATCCGGTGACCTTCGCCCCGCTGGACGTGTGGCCCGAGCTCGACGCCGCGGGCCACGCCGAGCTGGCGCAGATCGGCGACGCCCTGGTCGCCCGCGCCGATCTGTGGGAGGCCGCCGTCGATCGCGAGCTGCGGCGCCTGCTCGGCTGGTGGCAGGCGACCTTCAAGCATCCCGACTCCGATCTGCCGGCGGTGCGCGCGCTGCTGGCCGAGCGCCTCCGCGACGGTGGGTCGATCCGCGAGGTGGTGCGGCTCATCGTCACCAGCCAGCTCTACGTGCAGCCCGCCGCCATCCCGGCGGGCCTCGACGGCGACGCGCTGCCGCCGTGGGCCGCGGGGCCGGCCAAGCTGCTCGCCGGCGACCGCTGGCTGCGGGCGGCGGCGGCGGCGGTCGGCGAGAGCGCGGGCACGTGCGACTTCCGGTTCGGGCAGGCCAGCGAGTACGAGCCGCGCTGGGCGGACCCGCGGCTGGTCGACGCCACCGTCGGCACCATCGACGACGTGCTGCCGGCAGGACCTCGGTTCCCGTACTCCGTCGGCGCCACCCAGCGCCTCGGCGGGTGCACCGGCGACGCTCGCCGCGCCGAGCTGTCGGACGTCGGGCTGGCGTTCTCGCAGGCCGCCATCGCGCGCGAGCTGTGCGCGATCGGCTCCGAGGTGACGCCGCCCGGCTGGGATGGCCAGCTCGCGAGCGCCGCCACGTTCCTCGTCGAGCGAGTGCTGGCGCGCGCCGCCGCGCCGACGGAGGTCGCGACGCTCACCGACGAGATGTCGGCGTGCGTGGCCGCCGGCGCCAGCGGCTGCGGCGACGCCGAGATCGCGGCGCGCTGGCTGTGCGTGCGCCTGCTCGACTCGGCGCAGTTCGCCACCTACTGAGAGGCCCCCATGCGACGACGAGACTTCCTCTCCGCATCCCTGTTCGGCGCCGGTGCGCTGGCGTGCCTGCCGGCGCTGCGCCGTCGGGCCCACGCGGCGCCGGGCCCGAGCGCGCGCGCCGACCGCGTGCTCATCCTCAACCTCACCGGTGGCATCCGGTCGAGCGCGGCGGTCCACGCGTCGGCCGACGTCGCCTACAACCCATGGGGCTTGATGGCCGGGGTGTCGTCGCCGTTCGCCCTCGGCGCGATCCTCGACGACGGCGGCGCCCCGGCGTCGTACACGCTCGGCCCGGCCTGGGGCGGCGCGATGGTGCCGTCGTTGCGCGACAGCGCCGGCGCGTTCAGCGTGCTCGGCACCTACGCGATGACCCGCGGCGATCACCTGCGCGCGCGCATCGAGGAGCCCACCGGCAGCGCGTCGGGCGGCGACCCCGGCATCCTCACCCGCATCGGCGCTGGCCTCGCCGCCGCGCAGACGCCGACCGGCGCGCCCGCCTTCCACGTCGCGCCGGCGGCGCGGTTCGGCGCCGGCCTCGGGCCGCTGTCGACCTTCGTGCCGGTGTCCCTGGCGAGCGCGGCCAGCGTGCCCAGCTCGTCCTCCGTCCTGCCGCAGTGGGTCAGCGATACCGGCAACGGCTTCGCCACCGACGACGCCATGCGCGATCGCCTCGACCTGCCGGCGCTCGCCGATCGCCACGCGGTGGGCCGCCTGGTCACCGAGACGCTGGCGTTCCATCGGCGCGCCGCGCGCGACATCGGCGCGCGCCTCGCCGAGGACGACTTCGCGCTGGCGACCGCAGCCCAGGACGCGGCCACGCTCGGCGAGGTCACCCTCGGCGGCGTCGGCACCCCGCTGAGCAACGGCATGCTCAAGGAGCTGTTCGCGCTCGGCGCGCCGCCGCAGTACCAGGGCTTCGGTCGCAACCTGGCCCTGGCCGTGCGCATGCTGCAGATCGGCAGCCCGGCGATCGTCGTCGAGACCCCCACCTTCGACTTCCACTCCGGCGAGCGCGTGAGCGGACCGCCGCTGTACGGCTACCTCGGGCGGACCTGGGCGGCGCTGCGCTGGCTCCTGGCGTCGATCCCGTCGGGCGGCGGCACGCTGCTCGATCGCACGCTGGTGGTGACCATGAGCGACTTCGGTCGCGACAAGGGCGGGCCCACCGGCTACAACGGCGGCGAGGGCACCGACCACGGCGCCGATCACGGCTGCTACTACCTGGCGCACGCGGTGATGGGCGCGGGCACCACGCCGGGACGCCTGGTCGGCCCGGTCGACACCGCGACCTACGACGCCCGCGCCGAGGCCATCCGCTACAGCCCGCCGCAGCTCCTGGCCACGCTGCTCGACGCGCTCGGCCTCGACGCCGCCGATGACGCCTACGGCCTGCCGACCTCCGGCGGGCCCATCCAGGAGCTGTGGTCGTGAGCGCCCGTGCGCGCAGCGCGCTGGTGGCCGTCGCGCTCGCGGCGTGCTCGACCGAGGTGCCGACCATCACCGAGTCGGATCCGGAGGCGCGCGCGCTGTATCCCGACGTGTCGGCGATCTACGCCGGCGAGTTCGGCATCTACCGCGCGTGCGGCCCCAACGGCGGCGTGTGCCACAACGGCAACGAGTACCCGAACCTCGACTCGGTCGGCTCGATCCTCGCCAACGTCGACGAGCCCTGCAACGTCAAGCGCACGCAGCCGCTGGAGATCCACGACCTGTGCGAGCGCAGGGGCGATCGGGTGGAGCTCGCCGGCGAGCGCATCGAGCTGGCCTACCTCGAGCCGTGGCCGACCGATCCGTACGTGGCGTGGCGGATGGTGCTGCGCTCACCGGCGCCGGCGACGATGGCGCCGACCGGCGAGCTGATGCAGATCTGGCGGGCGGTGCCCGACGGGCAGGGCGGCACCACCGAGGAGGCGTTCGTGCCGCTGGCGCTGGCGATCAGCGGCTACCTGCTCGATCCCGACGATCCCAGCGGCCGCTCGATCCTCATCGGGTTGCATCCCGATCCCGGCGTCAACGCGTTCGTCGCCGGGTTCCTGGCCGAGGCCGGCATCGGTCGACCGGACCGGCTCGCGCTCGGCGATCCCAACCGCAACGGCACCTTCGGCGCCGACCTCGGCGGGCGCCTGATCAAGCCGGGGCAACCCGAGCGCAGCTACCTGCTGCGGCGGCTCACCGATCCGGGCTTCGGCCCGCTGATGCCGCGCGCCAACTGCTGCTCGTGGACGCGGACCTCGCTGCGCGCGCTGTGGTGCTGGGTCGACGGCCTCGCCGCCGACGGCAGCAACGCGACGGCGCCCATCGACTACGACGGCTGCTCGCCGAGCCCGCCCATCGAGCTCCTGTATCCGGACCCGGGGCCAGGGTGCGAGGCCCAGGGGCTGTGCCCGGTCCAGGTCGGCGGCGGCACCGGCGAGGCGACGTTCTCGTCGATCTACGCCGAGATCCTCACCGCCGCCTGCGCCGGCTCCGGCTGTCACGATCAGGGCGAACCACCCGCGGGCGTCGACTTCCGCAGCGAGCTGGCCGCGTACGCGACCCTCGGCACCAAGGTGGTGCCGGGCGACCCCGAGGCGAGCCCGCTGTGGCAGCGCCTGTCGCCGGAGCTGTGCGGCGAGGGCTGCGCGACGATGCCGCTGGGCCGACCGCCGCTGCCGGCCGCCGACCTCGAGCGCATCCGCACCTGGATCGAGGCCGGCGCCACCGCCGACTAGCCCCACCGGCCACGCCGGGGACCGCGTGGTACCGTCGAGGTGCGCATGTTCCTGGCGCCGGGCTCGACCTTGGACCGCTACGAGATCCTGTCGCCGCTGGCGGTGGGCGGGATGGCCGAGCTGTACCTGGCTCGGGCCACCGGGCCGTCGGGCTTCGAGCGCCTGTGCGTGGTCAAGCGCATCCTGGCGCAGCACGCCAGCGACCCCGACTTCGTGCGGATGTTCCTCGACGAGGCCCGGCTGGCGGCGACCCTGCGCCACCCCAACGTCATCCAGGTCCACGACGTCGGCGTGGTGCGCGGTCGCTACTACTTCGCGATGGAGTACGTCCACGGGCAGGATCTCGCCGCGATCGTGGCGGCGGCCCGGGCCCAGCGCCGGGGCCTGCGGGTCGGGCACGCGCTGACCATCGTCGTCGGCGCCGCCGCCGGCCTGCACCACGCGCACGAGCAGGTCGGGCCCGACGGCCAGCCGTTGCAGATCGTGCACCGCGACGTGTCGCCGTCGAACCTGCTGGTGAGCTACGAGGGGCACGTCAAGGTGGTGGACTTCGGCATCGCCAAGGCGGCGGCGCGCGCCACCAAGACCACCGCCGGCGGCTTCAAGGGCAAGCTGTCGTACATGTCGCCGGAGCAGGTCGCGGCCCGGCGCGATCTGGATCGTCGCAGCGACGTGTTCTCGCTCGGCGTGGTGCTCTACGAGCTGACCACGGGACGGCCGCTGTTCCGCGGCGACAGCGACTACCAGGTCGCGACCCAGATCCTCAACGGGCAGTTCCCGCGACCGCGCGAGGTGCGCCCGACCTACGACGCCGACCTCGAGCAGATCGTGATGACCGCGCTGGCGCCGGAGGCCGCGGATCGCTTCCCGACCGCGCAGGCGATGCAGGTGGCGATCGAGGCCCTGGCCCGCGCGCAGCAGGTCGAGCTGTCGAGCCACTCGCTCGCCGCGTACATGCGCGAGCTGTTCGCCGACAAGCTCGAAGCCTGGCAGGCGGCGCAGACCCGCGGCGTGTCGCTGGCCGAGCACGTGCGGGCGTCGACCCTGCTCGACGCCGCGCCCGAGGACGCCACCCTGCCCACCGGCGCGCGACCGCTGGTCGACTTCACGCCCGCGGTGCCGCCCGCCGCGGTCGAGCCGACGCCGGCGCCACCGGCGCCCGCGCGACGGCGATGGGGCGGGGCGATCGTCGGCGTGGTCGGCGGCGCCGCGGTCGCGGTGGCGGCGACCCTGGCGCTGGCGCGCTCGTCGAGCGGCGCGGCCGCGGTGGCGCCCGCGCCCGACGCGGCGCCGCTCGCGCCGACGATCTCGGAGGTCGGACCGACGCCGGCGCCGGACGCCGCTCCGGCGGCGCCGCCCGACGTCCAGGTCGTGGCCACGCCCGACGCCGCGCCGGCGACGACCACGTCGCGCCCGCCGCCACGGACGCGACCTCGGAACACCCCGCCGGTCACGGTGCCGCCGACGGTGACCCCGCCCGCGGCCGACGGCAGCGCCGCCGGCAGCGCGCGGGTCCCGCCGCGCTCGATCGACGATACCCTCAACCCCTACGAGGTCGCGCCGTGAGATCGCTGGGCGTGCTGCTGCTGGTGTGGTGGATCGGGCTCGCGGGCGCGCGCGCCGACGACGCCGCGCCGCAGACCGCCGAGGCCCAGGCGCGCTTCGACGCCGGCACCGCGGCCTATCAGGCGGCCGACTACGATCGCGCGGCCACCGAGTTCGCCGCCGGCTACGCCGCCGAGCCGTGGGCCGGCTTCCTCTACGCGCGAGCGCAGGCCGAGCGCAAGCGCGGCCGCTGCGACGTGGCCACCGGGCTCTACCAGCGCTTCCTCGCCGCCGATCCGCCGCCGCGCGCGCGCCAGCTCGCCGAGGACGCGCTCGCTGCCTGCGGCGACAGCTCGCCGCCGCCGATCACCACGCCGCCACCTGCGAGCACGCCGCCGCCGGTCACGTCGCCGCCGCCGGAGGCGGTCGACCTCGGGCCGGCGCCGGGCTTCCATCACAAGCTGGCCGTCGGCCTGCTCGCGGCCGGTGCGATCAGCGGCGGGCTGGCCACCTGGTCGTACCTGTCGGCACGCGCGGCCGCCGCCGACGCCGAGCGCGCGCCCACCTTTGCCGAGTTCGAGCCGCTCGCCGAGCGCAGCGAGGATCGGTTGTTGCTGGCCCGGGTCGCCGGCGGGGTCGGCGCCGCGCTGGTGGTGGCCGGCGTGGTGCGGCTCGTGGTGCACGGGCCGCCGCGGCGCGCCGCGCGCCGGGTCGAGGTCGGCCTCGGCCCGAGCGGCCAGCTCGTCGTCGCCGGCGCGTTCTAGCCGCGTCAGCGCGTCAGGTTGTGCCGCCGCATCAGGCGGTGGAAGTAGGTGCGGTCGATGCCCGAGGTGCGGGCCGCCGCCGAGACGTTGCCGCCGTGCACCGCGAGCAGCTGCTCGACGTAGCGCCGCTCGAACTCCGCGAGCACGTGGTCGCGCGCCTGCTGGTACGGCTGCGGCTCGCCCGGCTCGGCGAGGTCGCCCGGCGCGGTCGGGCCGAGGGTGTCGAGCACCGCGCAGCGCTCGAGGTAGTTGCGCAGCTCGCGCACGTTGCCGGGCCAGGCGCCACGGCCCAGCGACGCCACGAACACCGGATCGCGCAGGCGCGCGGCCTGGGCCGGCGGCAGATCGAGCCCGGCGACGATGTGGTCGACCAGGAGCGGCAGGTCGTCGGGCCGGGCCCGCAGGGGCGGCATGCCGACCTTCACCACCGCCAGCCGAAAGTAGAGGTCGGCGCGGAAGCGCCCGGCGTTGACCTCGGCGCGCAGGTCGCGGTTGGTCGCGGCGACGATGCGCACGTCGATCTTGATCGGGGTGGTGGCGCCGACCCGCCGCACCTCGCGCTGCTCGAGCACTCGCAGGAGCTTGGGCTGCAGCTCGGTGGGCAGCTCGCCGATCTCGTCGAGGAAGATCGTCCCACCATGGGCCGCCTCGTAGGCGCCGATGCGCCGGTCGTGGGCGCCGGTGAAGGCGCCGCGCTCGTGGCCGAACAGCTCCGACTCGAGGAGCTGCCCGGGGATGGCGCCGCAGTCGATGACGATGAACGGGCCGTCCTTGCGCGGCGACTCGTCGTGCAGCGCGCGCGCGGTCCCCTCCTTGCCGGTGCCGCTCTCGCCCTCGAGCAGGACGGTCGCGTCCGACGGCGCGACCCGCTCGAGGGTCGCGAAGCATGCGCGCATCGCCCACGACGAGCCGACCAGCGAGCCGAACTGGGTGCGGGACGACGCCGGCACCCGGTAGCTGTCGCCGCCGAGGGTGAACCGCAACGTCGACCGCCCGATCTGCAGGTTGCTGCCGTCGCGCACGATGCCGATGGTGACCGGCACCCCGTCGAGCAACGTCCCGTTGGTGCTGTCGAGATCGTGGACCCGCACCACGCCGCGCTCGAGCCGCAGCTCGCAGTGGAACCGCGAGGCGGCGGTGTCGGCGAGCACCACGTCGTTGGACTCGTGGGAGCCGATGGCGCAGGTGGTGCCGGTCGAGCGCCACTCCGTGCCGGCCGCCGGGCCATCGACGCCGCGCACCTCGAACCGCCGCACCGTCGGGCCGGCGCTGGCGCCGAGCAGCTCGGTGGCCGCGGGCGCGGGCTCGAGCGCGTCGAGCGGTACTTCCTCGTCCATGCCTGGCATCGGCCGCAGCATAGCCGCGCGGCGGCGACCGCGGGCCCCGGGCGTGGTCGAGCGCACCTCGCCGGCCTCCTCCGCCAGCCGCGCCGGCGCCGCGTGTTACCGTCGGTCCGCATGACCTCGCGGTGGGCGATGGCGCTGGCGCTGGCGGGCGCGGCGGGCGCGAGCGCGAGCTGCGTCGACCGGCCGGTGTTTCGCTGCGACGCGTGGCTCGATTGTGGCGCCGGCGGCGTGTGCGAGCCGGGCACCCAGACCTGCAGCGTGGCCGACGCGTCGTGCCCGAGCGGCCGTCGCTTCAGCGCCCGCGGGCCCGCGCCCTACGCCGACACCTGCGTGGAGGCCGCCACCGCCGACGCGCTGCCGGGCGAGCTGTGCGTCAGCGACGCGGCCTGCCCCGACGAGCGCGAGTGCATCGACTCGCGCTGCGTCGGGGTGTCGACCTTGCGCTCGAGCGCGGACTTCACCGTCGGGACCTGTGCGTTCGCGTCCCTCGTCGGCGGCCCGATGGCTGTGGGGCACGTTGCCGGGCTTTGGCGAGCGCGCGCCGTTCCTGCTCGATGCCCTCATCTTCACCGGCTTCTTCGACGAGTGCATGACCTGCACCGACTACGCGCTGTGCCCGCAGTGCCTGGGGTCCTACGACACCCAGGCGTTCGCCGTCGGCGCCGGGCACGTGTGCTTCTCCAACACCGAGGCCTATTGCTTCGGCTTCGACACCGACGGCCAGCTCGGCACCGACGTGAGCGCGGTGGAGAACCCCTTCGTGAGCCTGCTGGGCGTGGTGTACACGCGCTGGGCCGCTGGGCCCCGCCACACCTGCGCCACCACCAGCGTGCCCGACATCGTCCAGTGCTGGGGCGACAACGCCGGCGGCCAGCTGGGGGTCGACCCGTCGCTCGAGGGCGACCGCGCGCGACTCGGTGCCGTTCCCCGGGCGCCGCCGAGTTCCTCGCCGCCGGCGACACCTTCACCTGTGCCGCCACCAGCGCCGAGCTGACCTGCTGGGGCACGCCGCCGTGGGGCGCGGGCGCGCCCGGTGACCTCGGGCCGGGGGCCATCACCGAGCTGGAGGTCGGCGGCCGCCACGGGTGCGTGATCCGCGGCGGCGAGGTGGTGTGCTGGGGCGACAACGCCGACGGCCAGGTGGATCCGGCCGGGCCGCGCGAGCTGGTGGCGCCGCGCCGGCCGCTGCCGGGGCGCACGCCGGTCGACCTCGCCCTCGGCCGCGCCCACACCTGCGCGCTCACCGACGACGGCGCGGTGTGGTGCTGGGGCGCCGACGACCTCGGCCAGAGCGGCGGCGGCGGTGTGGGCCCGACCCAGGTCGAGGTGCCGCTGGCGGTGGGCTCGATCGCCGCCAGCAACGATCAGAGCTGCGTCGTCGGTGGCGACGATCGCGTGCGCTGCTGGGGCGACGTGCTGCGCATCGCCGCCGAGGTCTTCGACGACTTCCTCGTGTGCCAGGCCCTCGTCGATAGCCAGGCCCGCGGCGCGCCGTGACCGCGCTCAGCGCAGGACCGAGACGTCGCCGAAGCGCGGCCCGGGCGTGAGGTTGTCGGGGCCGGTCATGATGCCGGTCTCGGCCAGCCAGGCGTCGAACTCCGGGGTCGGGCGACGGCCGAGGAGGCGGCGCACGCTCGGGATGTCGTGGAAGCTGGTCGACTGGTAGTTCAGCATGATGTCGTCGCCGACCGGCAGCGACATCAGGTACGTGCAGCCGGCGGCGCCGAGCAGGACCTTGAGGCTCTCGAGCTCGTCCTGGGTCATGCGCGCGTGGTAGGTGAAGCACGCGTCGCAACCCATCGGCAGGCCGAGCAGCTTGCCCATGCAGTGATCCTCGAGGGCCGCGCGCGAGATCTGGCGACCGTCCTCGAGGTACTCGGGGCCGATGAAGCCGACCACGGTGTTGACCAGGAACGGGCGGTAGCGCCGGGCCAGGCCGTAGGCGCGCGCCTCGAGGGTGACCTGGTCGGCGTCGTGGTGCGCCGCCGACGACAGCGCCGAGCCCTGGCCGGTCTCGAAGTACATCAGGTTCGGGCCGCGCGCCGAGGTCTTCTCCTGCATCAGCGCCCACGCCTCGTCGAGCAGCGCGACGCTGATGCCGAAGGCGCGGTTGGCGCCCTCGGTGCCGGCCACCGACTGGAACATCAGATCCATCGGGCAGCCGAGCTCGAGCGCCTTCATCTGCACGGTCACGTGCGACAGCACGCAGTTCTGGGTCGGCACCCCGTTGCGATCGCACAGGTCGCGCAGGGCGCGCAGCAGCTCGGCGGTGGAGGCGGCGCTGTCGGTGGCGGGGTTGATGCCGATGACCGCGTCGCCGCAGCCGTAGACGAGCCCCTCGCGGGTCGAGGCCAGGATGCCCTCGACGTCGTCGGTCGGGTGGTTGGGTTGCAGCCGCGCCGACAGCCGCCCGGGCAGGCCGAGGGTGGCGTTGTTGCGGACCACGACCTCGCACTTGGCGCCGACGGTCATGAGGTCGAGGTTCGACATCAGCTTGACCGCCGCCGCGGCCATCTCCGGCGTGAGCCCCGGCGCCACCGCGCGCAGCATCGCGCCGGTGGTGGTGGTCGCGAGCAGCCACTCGCGGAGCTGGCCGACCGAGAGGTGGGCCACCGCGCGGTAGGCGGCGTCGTCGAGGTCGTCCTCGACCAGCCGGGTCACCTCGTCCTGCTCGTAGGGCACCACCGGGTGCGCGCGCAGGTCCGCGAGGGTCAGATCGGCGAGGACCGCGCGGGCGGCGACCCGCTCGACGGGGTCGCGCGCCGACACCCCGGCGAGGTCGTCGCCGGAGCGCGGCGCGTTGGCCTTCGCCAGCACCTCCTTGATGGAGGCGAAGCGGTAGCGGGTCCCGCGAATGGCGGC
>JAWKQW010000062.1:0-15970 GCA_041389945.1 Kofleriaceae bacterium | reverse complement strand
CACGCCGAGGCGCTCGAGCAGGCGGCCGGTGACGAAGAACTGGATGAGCAGCGCGACGCCGCCGGTGCCCACCGACAGGTAGCCGAAGAACCGCACCATCGCGACCCGATCGCCGTCGTAGGCGGCGGTGGCGATGGTCTTGAACTGGAAGTCGAGCAGGGTGACCGCCAGCACCATGCACACGATCATCGGCGCCAGCGCGCGCAGGTGGCTCGAGCCCGGCGGGGCCTGCGCCGGCGCGCCCGGTCGTCGCGTCGGCCGCGGCGTCGGCGGCCGGCCGCTGCCGCCGAGCACCACCGCCAGGGTCGCCACCACCATCAGGAAGCCCATGCACACCAGCAGCAGATCCTCGGCGCCGGTGCGGGCGACCACGCTGGAGAGCGCCAGCCCGACGACGATGTTGGCGACGTTGCCGCCGGCGGCGATCAGGCCGAACACCCGCTTGGCCTCGCGCGGCGCGAACCGCTCGCCGGCGGTGAGCCAGAACTGCATGATGACCAGCGCGCTCATGCACTCCACGCCGACGTAGAGCGCGTAGTAGATCCAGCGCGGCCCGAGCCCGAGCCAGGCCGCGAACACCAGGCCCGCGAGCACCAGCGCGGTGCCCGGCACCAGGCGCTCGCGCCGGGCCCGGTCGGCCAGCCGGCCGTAGGCCAGGCCGACCAGGGTCACCACCAGCGGCGACGCGATGTACAGGTAGGGCAGGTTGGCCGGCGACTCGTGGGCGAGGAACAGGGCGTCGCGGATGGTGCGGCCGACGAAGATCGACGCCACCGCCGCGAAGTTCCACGCGAACAGCAGCACCGCCTGCCTGCGTTTGCCGGGGCCGAGCGCCACGGTGGGCATGCTACCTCAGCGCCTGCGCACCTACCCGGGGCGGTCGATGCAACGATCGGCGCCCTCGCGCGTCCCACCCATCATGTCCTCGCGCGCCGCGCCCCTGTCGCTCCTCCTGGCCCTCGTCGTCGCCCAGCCGGCGGCCGCCGCGCCGTCACCACGCTACGCGCCGGCCGCCTCCGACGCCGCGGTCGCGGTGCCGCTCGACGCCTATGCCGTCGACGCCACCTCGCGGGAGATCCCGCCGAGCGGGCGGTTCGCGTGCCCCGAGGTCGACCTGGTCAGCTACCGCGGCACCTCGCTGAAGCTGCACAAGTCGGTGCGGGTCCACCGTGCGTTCGTCGAGCGCCTCGCGCGCTTCGAGGTGGTCGTCGCCGAGGTCGCGCGCCGGATCTACGGGCGCGCGCCGATCCGCCTGCGCCACGCCGGCGGCTACGTGTGCCGGCGCATGAAGACCTACCCGACGCTGCTGAGCGAGCACGCCCTCGGCAACGCCCTCGACATCGCCGCCTTCGAGTTCGGCAGCGCGAGCCGGGCCGAGCGCGCCGCCGCGCCCAAGGGCCTGCGCGGCAGCTTCAAGGTGGTGGTCGACACCCACTGGACGGCGACCCGCGGCACCGGCGCCGTGCACGCCCGGTTCCTGCGCGAGCTCGCCGACGCCCTCATCGCCCGGCCCGACATCTTCCGCGTGATGCTCGGCCCGAGCTACCCGGGCCACCAGGACCACCTGCACTTCGACGCCTCGACGTTCCGGATGATCGAGCTGTAGCGGCCGTCGGCGCCGGGATGAGCTACGGTGCGCCGATGCGCACCTGGGCCGTCACCGCCGCCGTTGCCGTCGCTTGCCAGCTCGTCGCGCCGCCCGACGCGCGCGCCGGCGGCGCCTGCGCGGGTTGAAGCAACCCCAACCTCCCGGTCGGGAGGGTCGACGAGGACGCGGCGCTGGCGCCGGGTCAGGCCGTGGTGCGGCTGGCCTGGCTGGCGACCATGGCCGACACCCAGCACGACGATCACGACGAGGTCGTCGGCCAGGGCGAGATCGACATCGTCCACGATCAGCACCTGACCATCGGCGAGGCCCGGCTCGCCGTCGACGTCGGCGTGGCGCCCCGGCTCGGGCTGTCGCTGATGGTGCCGGTGCGCCTGGTCGATACCAGCATCCGCTACCTCGACGGCGCCGGCGCCGAGGTCGAGCTGGTGCGCTCGGGCATCCACCACCGCAACGAGACCGTGAGCGGGCTCGGCGATCCGATGGTGCTGGCCACGACCACCGCCCATCTCGGCGGCTGGCGCCTCACGGGGCGGGGAGGCCTCACCGTCCCGCTCGGCCGGACCGAGGACGACCCCTTCGCGCTCGGCGACATGGGCGAGCCCCACCAGCACATCCAGCTCGGCACCGGCACGTTCAACCCGGTGCTGGCGGCCGAGGCGTCGCGCCGGTTCGGCGCGTGGCAGCTTGGCGCCTTCGCGTTGACCCAGCAGGTCGTCTACGCAAGCGGCAAGGGCTTCCAGGCCGGCGATCGCTACGCCGGGGGCGTGGTCGCGGCGCGAGGCCTCGGCGATCGGTGGTCGGCGCGGGCCGGCGTCGACGTGCTCGCCGAGACCGCGGAGCGCTGGGGCGGGCAGGTGCCGACCGACGACGGCAACCGCGGCCGGTTCGATCTGCTGCTCGGCGCCGGCGCATCGTGGGCGGCGACCGACCGGCTCGGCCTCGACCTCGGGCTCAAGGTGCCGGTGGTGACCCGCGTCGTCGGGGGCCAGCTCGAGATGCCGCTGCTCGTCGAGCTGGGCGCGAGCTGGACGTTCGGCGCGCCCGCGGCGCCGGTCGAGGAGGACGAGCACGATCACGGCGACCACGACCACGACCACGACCACGACCACGACCACGACGACCACGACGACCACGACCACGGCGATCACGCGGATGACCACGGCGACCACGCCGGTGACGCCGACGACGCGCACGGCGACGACGCGCACGCCACCGACGACGACGCGACGACCCACGAGCTCGTCGCCGCCGCGATCGCCGACGGCCTCGACGTCGCCGACCTCGGCGCCGGCGGCGCGGCCGTGGAGCTGGTCGGGGTGCCGGGCAAGGTCACGCTGTTCGACTTCTGGGCCCCGTGGTGCACGCCGTGCAAGGTGCTCGAGCCGGCGCTGCTCGAGCTGGTGCGGGCGCACCCCGACGCCGTGGCGCTGCGGCGCATCGACGCGGTCGACTGGGACAGCGCCGCCGTCGCCCGGTACCTCACGCCGGGCGGCTTCGGGCTGCCGCACGTCAAGGTGATGAACCCCGCGGGCGCGCTGGTGCTCGAGCGCAGCAGCGACGGCGAGGATCTGGCCGCGCTGCGCGTCGCGATCGAGGCCGCGATCGCCGCGGCGTTGCCCGCACCGACGGGTGCGTCGCCGCCGGCGCCAGCGCCTGCACCCGCCCCGCGGCGCCCGCGCCCGAAGCCGGCGGTGGTCTCCATCGTGGTCACCGCCGCGGGCTTCTCGCCCGCCGACGTGGTGGTCCCGGTCGGCCCGGCCGGTGCGGCTGCGGTTCGAGCGCACCGTCGCTCGCACCTGCGCCACCGAGATCATCCTCGAGGTCGCCGGCCGGCGCTACGAGCGCGCGCTGCCCACTCGACACGCCAGTCGAGCGTCACCGTCACCTTCCCCCAGGCGGCCGCTACGTATGCGTGCGCCATGGACATGATCGGCGGCACGATCACCCGCCAATGGCGCGGGTCCCGCGCCACCGCCGGCCGGATCGCCCGGCCTCCGCCGGCCCGGGGCGCTCCTGGACGAAGCTCCTCTGGGCGCGAGCCTGTTCGCGGGTGTGGTGGCGTCGTCGTCGATCGGCCGCGCGCATCCACCTCCTGTCTGCGCTGGCGCGCACCGACGTTCCGATCGGCGATCCGCAGAAGGAAGAACACCTGGGACCGAGACCTGGTCCGCGGCGATCACCCCGAGCGCATCCAGACCTTCCTGCCGGGGCAGACCATTACGGTCACCTGGGCCGAGACCGTCAACCACCCGGGCTGGTTCCGCATCGCGTTCCAGGAGAACGGCGAGATCTTCGGCATCCCGCCGGCCAGCGACGGCCCGGCCGGCAACGGCAACCCGTCGAACTTCCCGACCGCGTCGCAGGAGGGCCTCGATCCGGTCAACGGCAGCATCGTGCTCGCCGATCGCATCCCCGACGGCATGCTGAGCATGGAGGTGACGCTGCCCAATGTCGAGTGCGCCAACTGCACGCTGCAGTTCATCCAGGTGATGACCGACAAGCCGCCGTACACTACCGACGCACTCAGCGACGACATCTACTTCAACTGCTCCGACATCGTGCTGTCGCTGACCGCGCCCGACGCCGGGCCACAGCCGACCTTCGACGCCCAGCCGGGCACGCCCGACGCCGGTGTCGACGGCGGCGCGCCGGCCGATGGTGGCGGCGTGGTCGGCGGCTGCGACGCCACCGGCGGCGGCCTCGGCCCGGCGGTGCTGCTGCTCGGGCTGGCGCTGCGCCGGCGTCGGCGCTAGCTCGACCGCGTGTCGGCGGCGGTGACGGTGTCGAGCGCGGCCAGGCCGCGCTCGAAGTCGCGCCCGACCAGCTTGTCGAGGTTCAAGAGGAGGCCCATCACCTTCATCATGAGCGAGCGGGTGCCGCGCATCGCCCACGAGACGCGGGTGCCCTCGCCCTGCGGCACCAGCGTGAAGGTGGTGCTGTTGGTGGCGCGAAACGGCTTCAAGAACTCGAGCCGCAGCTCGAGCTGGCGCGGCGGCTCGGCGTGCTCGATGACCATGCGGCCCTCGCCGGCCTTGCTGTTGCCGAGCCAGTAGTAGGTGGCGCCGACGCCGGTCGGCTCGCCGCCGTACTCGACCTTCATGTTCGGGTCGAGGTGGGCCCACGGCGACCACCCCTGCCACCGCCGGAAGTCGTGCAGGTGGGCGTAGACCTGGGCCGGCGGGGCCGCCAGGGTGGCCGAGCGCTCGATGACGAACTCGCTCGGGCGGGTGGCGGCGATCGCGACGACGATGACGACGAGGGCGAGCAGCCCTCCGAGGATCCACAGGAGCATGGTGACCTTCCTTGCGGCTGCCCACTCTACCAGGTGCCTGGTCGCCGCCGCGGCGCCACGCTATGCATCGCCATGGCCGACGACGTCATCCGCGAGACCTCGCCGCTGGGCTTCCAGTGGCCGACCATCGACCCGTTCCTGTTCTGCGTTCACCACGACGACGCTTATCCGGTCGGCAACGACGCGATGGGGCCGGCGGCGTCGCTGGCCGGTCGTGACCTCGGCCAGGACTTCGCCGGCAAGGACGGCTGGCGCATGTACCACGGCGAGGTGGTGCCCGGGTTTCCGCAGCACCCGCACCGCGGCTTCGAGACGGTGACGCTGGTGCGGCGCGGCCTCATCGATCACAGCGACTCGCTCGGCGCCGCCGCCCGCTTCGGCCAGGGCGACGCCCAGTGGCTCACCGCCGGCGCCGGCATCGTCCACAGCGAGATGTTCCCGCTGCTCGAGCGGGAGCGCGACAACCCGGTCGAGCTGTTCCAGATCTGGCTCAACCTGGCGCGCGCCGACAAGCTGGCGCCGCCGCACTTCGCGATGCTGTGGGCCGACCAGATCCCGACGGTGACCCACCGCGACGCCGACGGCCGCACGACCCGGGTGACGATGGTCGCCTGGCGCTCCACGGTGGGCAGGTCCACTTCGGCGCCGCCGCCGCGCGCTCGGACGCGGGCAGAGGCCGACGTCGCGATCTGGGCCTCCGGCTCGAGCCCGGCGCGCGCTTCACCTTGCCGGCGGTGCGCCCGGAGTACCAGCGCATGCTGTACTTCTTCGTCGGCGAGGGCTCCTGCGTCGGCCGCCGCGCGCTGCCGGCGCGGACCGGCGCGCTCCTGGTCGAGGAGGTCGCCGCCGAGCTCACCGCCGGCGCCACCGGGTCGAGTGCCTGCTGCTGCAGGGCCGGCCGATCGGCGAGCCGGTGGCCCAGCACGGGCCGTTCGTGATGAACACGCCGGCGGAGATCCAGCAGGCGTTCGCCGACTACCGCCGCACCGGCTTCGGCGGCTGGCCGTGGCCGAAGGACGATCCGGTCCACGCCCGGGAGGAGGGCCGGTTCGCGCGTCACGCCGACGGCACCGTCGAGCGGATCGGGTGAGCCCCGCGCCGCCACGGCGCGCTAGACTCACGGGCATGACTCGCTCGCTCGCGCTCCTCACGATGCTCGCCGCCTGCGGCAGCGATCCCGCTCCCGGCGGCGCCGACGCCGCGCCCGCCGCCGACGCCGCGCCCGTGGCCGCCGCCGAGGAGATCAACTGCCCGGCCACGGTGGCCGCGGACGTCGGCGTCGCCGCCGGCCAGTACGACCCGTCGGCGGTCACCGTCGCGCCGGGCGAGGTCGTGCGCTTCACCACCTCGGTCGAGCACAGCGCCCGCGCCGTCGACGCCACCCTGTTCGACATCCCGTTCGGCGTCACCGCGTGCGTGCGGTTCAACCAGGTCGGCACCTACGGCTTCTACTGCACGGCGCACGGGTTCACCGGCACGGTGACCGTCGCCGAATGACGATGGCCCCGCGACGCTGGCTCGGCGCGTGCGCGCTGGTGGCGCTGGCCGCCGCGCCGGTCCCCGCGGCGGCGGAGGCCGAGGCATGCCGGCCCGGCGCCAGCCATCGCGGTCGCCCGATCGATCTCGACCTGCGCTCGGCCGACGTCGTCGACGCGCTCCGGCTGGTGGCCGACGCCGGCGCGGCCTCGATCGTCGTCGCCGACGACGTCACCGGCACCGTGACCCTGCGCCTGCGCGGCGTGCGCTGGGATCTCGCGCTGTGCACCATCGCCGCCGTCCGCGGCCTGACGGTGGTGGTCGACCGCGGGGTCTACCTGGTGCGCCGGACCTGATCCACCCGCGCGCGCAGCCGGCCGAGGACGGCGCCGACCTCGCCGCGCACCTTCGCGCGCAGGCCGCCGGGTTGCGAGCGGAACACCGCCAGCTTGCGCACGTACGTGTCGACCTCCCACACCGTGTGCAGGCCGGCCGGGAAGTAGGCGACGTCGCCGGGGCCGAGCCGCCGCGGCGCCTCGGCGTCGCCGCGCCGCACCCGCACCTCGCCCTCGAGGATGTGGACGATCTCGTCGCTGCGGAAGTGCCAGCGGAAGGTGCCGGCGGTGCAGTCCCACAGCGCGTACGACAGGAGCCCGTCGGGAGAGATCCCGAGGGTCTTGCCCTGGGCCACCGGCGTCCCGGCGAGGATCTGGCTCTGGGCGATGGGCCGGGGCTCGAGCGGGCCGTCGGTGACGGCGCCGCTCACGAAGTCGAGGTCGTCGCGCACGCGCGCCACGCTACCACGCGTGCCGTCGCCGCTCACCGCGGCGGCGGCTGGGTGCCGCGGGCGCGGCGGGCGTCGCGCACGAGCTCGCGGATGCGCGGCCGGGTCTGGTCGCCGTAGATGAGCCGGGCGGCGAAGCCGTGCGGGTGACGGAACGCCTCGCGGGTGCCGGGCTCGACCAGCCGCACGATCACCGCGTGGCAGCGCATCGACTCGTCGTGGGTGAACAGGTCGACGTCGAAGGTGCGCCCGAGCCGCAGGTCGAACAGCGGTCGGGTCGAGCTCCACATGAACACGCCGAGCTCGGACAGATCGCGCAGCTTGAACACCTGGGCGCCGACGCCGCGGACGATGGCGATCGAGTCGAGGGCATACCGCTCGGCCGCACGCTGGATCGAGGATGACGACATGCCTCCACGGTGGCAGCTCGCGACGCGCTCGTCGACGTAGGAAGCTGGCGCCGCTATCGGTGCGCGCCGCTTGGTAGGCGCGCTCACACCTCGCGCGGCCGGCGATCCGGCAGGTGCGCGAGATCAGGTCTGCCGCGCTCGCTACTCGTTGAGCCGCAGCACGTAGCCGGCGCCGGCGTTGGCCGCCGCGTTGCTGCTCTGATCGCCGCCGACGCCTGTGGCCGCGCCGTCTTCGCTGTCGGCCGAGACCGCCAGGAGCTTGCCGTCGGTCGACAGCGAGACGCCGCCGAAGCGATCACCGCCGCCGGTGTTCGACGCCTTGAGGTCGGCGTGCGGGGCCCCGGGGCTGCCGCCGCGATGGTAGACGTAGGCCGCGCGGGCGCCGCCGGCGGCGTTGCTGGTCTGGTCACCGTTGACGCCGACCGCGGCGCTGGCCTCGTTGATCGCGCCGACCACCAGGCGATCGCCCACACCCGAGAGCGTGACGCTCCACCCGAAGTAGTCGTTGGGGCCGGGGTTGGTCGCCTTGACGTAGGCCTCCTGGCTCCAGGCGGTGCCGCTCCAGGCGAACACGTAGGCGGCGCCGGCGTTGGCCGTCGCGTTGCTGCTCTGATCACCGCCGACGCCGGTGGCCGCGCTGTCCTCGTTGTACGCGGTGATCGCGAGGCGGGTGCCGTCGCCGGACAGCGCCAGCTCGTAGCCGAACGAGTCGCTGGCCTCGGGGTTGGACGCCTTGAGGTAGGCGCCGACGCTCCAGGTGGTGCCGACCCGGTCGTAGACGTAGGCGGCGCCGGCGCCGTCGACGCTGTCGTCGCTGTCGTCGCCACCGACCCCGGTCGCGCCGCTGTCCTCGCCGCTGGCGCCGACGGCGAGGCGGCTGCCGTCGGTCGACAGCGCCAGCGCGTAGTAGCCGAACAGGTCGGAGTCGTCGGGCGCCGTCGCCTTGACGTACGCCTCCTGGGCCCAGGTGCCGGCGCGCGCGAACACGTAGACCGCGCCAGCGTTGAACGCGGTGTTGTCGGCCTGGTTGCCGCCGACGCCGGGCGCGGCGCTGGCCTCGCCGACGGCAGCGACCGCGATCCGCACGCCGTCGCCGGAGATCGCGACGGTCTGGCCGAATTGATCGGAGGCGCCGGTGTTGGACGCCTTGAGGTAGGCCTCCTGGCTCCACACCGAGCCGGTGCGGGTGAACACGTAGGCGGCGCCGGCCTGGCTGGCGGTGTTGCTGGCCTGGTTGCCGCCGACGCCGGTGGCGTTGCTCGCCTCGCGCGGCGCGCCGACCACCAGGCGGCTGCCGTCGTCGGACAGCGCCACCGACCAGCCGAAGTAGTCGCCGGCGCCGGTGTTGGACGCCTTGAGGTAGGCCTCCTGGCTCCACACCCCGCCGGTGCGCACGAAGATGTACACCGCGCCCGAGAACCCCGCGGTGTTGTCGAGTTGGTTGCCGTCGACGCCGGTGGCGGCGCTGGCCTCATAGGGCGCGCCGACCGCGAGCCGGGTGCCGTCACCCGACAGCGCCCAGCCGATCCCGAACACGTCGCCGGCGTCGGTGTTGGACGCCTTGAGGTAGGCGTCCTGCACCCACGGCCGGTCGCAGGTGCCGGCGACGTCGACGTAGCCGGGCTGGCAGGTGCACACCGCGACGTCGTCGGGCTGCGCGCACGCGGTCGTCGTCGCCGAGCCGCAGCCGCCGTTGTTGGTCGCGCACAACGACGCCACCGTCCAGCTGTACGTGTCCGAGCCGGTGTTGCCGACGACGTCGGTCGCGGCGACCACCACCGTGTGGGCGCCGAAGGCCAGCGGCGTCGGCGTCCACGGCGAGCCGCACGCGATCGGCGCGCCGCCGTCGAGGGTGCAGGTCCAGGTCACCGGGCCGTGATCTTCGCTGACCAGGGTCGCGAAGGTCGGGGTCCGATCGTAGCTGGTCGCCGCCGGCACGCCCACCAGCGCGACCACCGGCGCGGTGGCGTCGACCTCCCAGATCCAGGTCGCCGGCGACGGATCGACGGTGCCGGCCGCCGAGGTCACCTGGACCTGGGCCACGTGCAGGCCGGTGGCGAGGCCGGTCAGCGGCAGCGGCGACGTGCACGCGGCGAAGGCGGCGCCGTCGACGCTGCACGCGAAGGTCGCGCCGGGGCCGGCGTCGGGCGCCGAGAACACCAGCTCCTCGGCGGTGGCGCCGACCAGCGCGGCCGGGCCGGCGTCGATGATGGTGTCGGGCACCGACAGGTCGATGGTCCAGGTGATCTCCAGCGGCGACGGATCGAGGTTGCCGGCGGCGTCGACCGCGACGATCACGACGGTGTGGGTGCCGGCGGCGAGCGGCCCGATCTGCCACGGCGCGGTGCACGCCACCGGCTCGCCGCCGTCGAGCGCGCACAGGAAGGTGGCGTCGGGATCCGCCGAGGTGAAGAAGAACCGCGGCGAGCTGGCGTTGTCGACGTCGGCCGGCCCGCCGAGCAACGTGGTCTCGGGCGCGACCCGGTCGAGCGACCACACCGCGATGGCCGGGGTGTCGTCGACCGCGGCGCCGACCTCGGGCAGGTCGGCGGCCGCGACCGTGAAGGTGTGGGCGCCGTCGTCGACCTCGATCTCGAAGGGCGAGGTGCAGCCCGGCACGACCGCGTCGTCGACCCGGCAGGTGAAGGTGGCGTCGCGGCTGGCGTGGAAGGCGAAGCGGGCCACCGCGACGTTGGTCGACGCCGGCGGCGCCTCGTCGATCACCGTCTCGAGCGGGGCCACCCGGGCGTCGGGCAGGTCGCTGCCGCCGCCGCCACAACCGAGCGCGACACCGAGCACGAGCGCGCAGACCGAGCGGTACATCATCGGCGCAGTGTACGCGGGCGGTCGAGCCCGGGCCCGTTCGCCGCCGGGACGGCGCCTGATAGTTTCGATCACCGGGGCGCCGAAAACGTCGACGGCGGCGGCCCGGGGTGGGTCCGCCGCCGGCCGCCCCGCGGGCACAGCTCAGCGCGCGTAGTAGCGCTCGAGCAGGTCGTCGACGATGGGGGTCCAGGCGCTGCCGTGGACCTGGGCCCGCTTGAGCAGCGCGAAGTTGACCTCGGTGTTCATGTCGGTGTTGCGGTAGTCGTAGATCTCCTGGCGCCAGCCCGGCTGGATGCCGAGGATGAGGACGTCGGGGTGGGTGTCGACGCTGTCGCCGAGCCAGCGGCCGCCGGTGGCCTGGGCGAGGTCGTCCCAGCCGCTCGGCAGGTCGAGCTCGAAGCGCAGCGTGCGCGACTTGAGATCGGGCCGGGCCGGATCGGCGCTCGCCACCAGGTCGATCTCGACCTCGTCGTCGGCGTACTCGATGCGCGCCGACACCGTGGCCTGCTTCGCCGAGCGGCGCTCGATGGTGAGGTCGTAGGCGTGGATCGGGTAGTTCCACACGCCGTCGCCGGGCTCGAGATCGCCCTCGAGCAGCTTGCCCTGGCCGATGGTGGCGAACAGCGCGCGCACGAAGTCGTCCGGCGCGACGTCGTCGTAGTACGCCTGCGAGTCGGCGCCCTCGTAGTCGTGGAACTCGTTGCCGATGGCGAGCTCCTCGGGGATGAAGAACTGCGCGCCGTTGTAGATCGACGCCAAGAGGCCCTTGATGTCGGCCGGCGCGAACTCGACGCCGTCGAGGGTGACCGCGCGGGTCGGCTCGGCGTAGTCGAAGTTCGACAGCGCCCAGCCGATGCACTTGCCGGCGTAGCCGCGCGAGTTCCAGTAGCGGTGCTCGCGGTTGTCGCCGATGTAGTGCTGCTCGAGTTCCCACTTGGTGGCGTGGGCGTAGGCGGTCGCCGGCGCGCCGCCGGGGCCGTAGGTGGCCTCGAGCTGCTGGCGGACCATGTAGTCGAACTTCATCAGCGGCGACAGCTCGGCGCCGTCGGGGCCGGCCATGTCGGCGAGCAGCGCCACGCACGACGAGGTGTACGAGCCGATGCAGGCGTCGAACGCGCGGGCCTCGGCCTCGGTCCACACCTTGCGATCGTCCCAGCCCAGGGCGAGCTCGCCGCGGGCCATCGACCAGTAGTAGCCCGACCACGACGGCTGCGCGGTGCGCGCCGACAGCGGGTTGCCGCCGGCGCCGACGAGGCCCTCCGCCTGCACGTAGGCCACCAGGCGATCGAAGGCGACCGGCCCCACGTACGGCACGCGATCGAGCTCGGCCAGGGTGGCGAAGGGCGCCGCGGCGCGCGCGGTGACGATGTTGCCGGCGGTGCGCGAGGTCAGGCCGACGTCCTCGGTGAGGGTCGCCTTCGTCGCCTCGTTGGCTACCTTCAGCACCGCGCGCGCCAGGGCGCTGCCCTCGGTCAGCGCGCCGTCGGCCTTGCCGTCGCTGATGGCGTCGTCGTCGGGCCCGTCCTCGAGGACGGCGTCGGCGGCGCAGGCGGCGAGGGCGGCGGACAGGAGCAGGGTCGGCAGGCGGGCGGGCAAGCGCATGCCGAGCCCATGAAGCACGGCGTGCCGGCCCGGGCCCGCGCGTCGGTCGAGCAGTTTCATTGGCCTTGCCGGCCCGCGGGGGTGGCGAGCACGCCGGCCGGCGGCCCCGGCAGCGGCGAGCGCGGCGGCCGGTGGAGACCGTCGTCCCCGGCGCCGGGCGCGGCGTCAGCCCGCCAGCATCGCGGCCAGCTCGCCGGAGGCGTCGAGCCGGGCCAGCTCGTCGGCGCCGCCGATGAGGACGCCACGGACGAACACCATCGGGAAGGTCGGCCAGCCGCTCCACAGCTTGATCGCGGTGCGCCGCCGCCACGTGTTCAGGTAGCTGCCGTACTCGAGGTAGTGGTACGCGAGCCCGCGCGAATCGAGCAGCCGGCGCGCCCGCCTGGGGTGTGGGTTCTGCTTCATGCCGACGACGACGATGGCGTGGGCGCGGGTGGCGGCGTCGACCTCGTCGACCACGTCGCGGTGGTGGGTCGCGATTCGCTCGCGGATGGCGGGGTGCAGGCGCGATTCGTCGAGGATCAGCCGTGGCATGGCCGCTTCATAGCAGGGTCGCGTCGGCGGCGGAGGCCGCGGCGCGCGGTCTCCCGGCCCGGGGTGCCGCGATCGCAGACGTGCGCTATACGATCTTCGAGGTCGACGGCGAGGTGGCTCGCGCGACGACCGCGCCCGCCCGCGCTCGACATCACGGACCGCCTCCGCGACGCCGCCCCGGGCCGCGCGGCGGCGCGTGGGCTCGGCGCCGCGGCGTCGCTCCCCGCGAGGCGTGCTGCCTCGCTCCCCGCCACCGTGGTGGCGCAACCCCGACGAGGCCCCCATGACGACGCCCACCCACGCTCCTCGAACCACGCCGACCAACGGCGCCCCGCCGCTGCCCGGGCGCGCGCCCCGTGCCAGCGCGCCGCCACCGACCTCGGGGCGATCGGCGCCGAGCCCGCGCGCGTCGAGCCCGACTCCCGAGCAGCGCGGACGGGTCGCGCGCTACCTGCTGTCGGCGCCGCGGCTGCACCTCGCGGTGATCGTGCTGCTGGCGCTCGGGGTGGTGACCATGGTCGTGTGGCGCATGGTCTCGGTCGGCGCGCTCGAGCGCGAGGTCACCCAGCGCGAGGCGCGGGCCCAGGCCAGCCTGCAGGCGCAGGCCGGGGAGCTGCTCATGCTCAGCGCCACGCCGCTGGCGTGGGTCGTGCGCACCGAGCTGATGGCCGACGACCTCGGCGACATCGACGCCTACCTGGCGAAGCTCGTCGACGAGCCCGGGGTCGAGCGGATCGTGGTGGTCGGCGACGACGACCTGATCGTGGCGTCGACCGACCTCAAGCTCGAGGGGGCGTCCGCGGCGACGGCCCTCGACGACGTCGAGCTGGCGGTGCCGGCGCCGGTGGTCGAGCAGGTCGGCGACGAGCTGCGCCTGGTGGTGCCGGTGATGGCCTTCGATCGTCAGATCGCGACCCTGGTGCTCGACTACGCCCCGCGGGGCCTCGAGCGCGTGCGTCATCCCGGCGGCGCGTAGCTCTCCGGTGGCGGCGTCACCGGCGGCGGCGGCATCGGCGCCGGGCCCGGCGGCACCTCGACCGGCGGCGTCGTCCGCGGCGTGCCGCGCAGGAAGCGGGCGCCGAGGAACACCCAGGCGGCGCCGTAGACCAGCGTCATCGTCCAGCCGAGGCGCGCGAGGTCGCCGGCCTCCTTCTGCACCAGGCCCTGGAACGCGAGCACCAGCGCGACGAAGGTGGCGACGCCGGTCTGCACCAGGTTCCAGCCGTCGAGCAGGCGCGACACCATCGGCCGCGCGGCGTCGTTGGTGCGGGTCCGCGCCCACGCGTGCACGCCGTAGATCACCGCGGCCGGCAGCGCCAGGCCGAAGCCGGTGCGTCGCAGCGGCCCGCCGTCGCCCTTCATCGCCAGCGAGTAGAGGACCAGGAAGATCCCGAGCAGGCCGACCTGGGTCGCCAGCACCCGGAACAGGCCGATGGCGAACTTGAGGCCGAGCTCCGGATCCGGCTCGGGCTCGCGCTGGGTGCGCCAGCGGGCGACGACGTACAGGACGAGGCCGATGAGGCCCATCATCGTCAACGCCGGCGCCAGCATCAGCACGCCGCTGATGGCGCCGGGCAACAGGCGCACGGCATCGGCGCCGTCGAGATCGAACGCACCGAGGGTGGTGCTCGCGGTCAACATGGTGGCGACCGTACGCGGCCGGCGACGCCGACGCCAGCGCGGGTCGGCGGGCGGCCTGGCGACTCAGCCGATCGCGACCCGACGCACCTCGGCCTCGCAGGCGACGTCGGCCACCGCCAGGAACAGCGCGCCGCCGGTGATCGACAGCGACCAGCTGTTGTTGCGATCGAGGGTGGCGGCCACCGCGTCGAGGAACTCCGGCGGCAGCGCGTACACCTCGACCTCGGCGGCCCGGTGCACCGGGCGCGCGGCGATGGCGGCGGCCAGCTCGTCGACCGCCTTCCACGCGTACACCACGACCCGCGCGCCGGTCTTGCTCGCCTTGTGCAGGCGATCGACCGACGGCTGCCCGATCTCGATCCAGGCCTGCAGATCGCCGCGCAGGTCGCGCTGCCAGATCGCCGGCTCGTCGTCGGTCGACAGCCCGCGGGTGAACTCGACGCCGGGGCCGTCCTGCAACACCCGCGCGATCACCCGGGCGATCAGGAACCGCTCGCTCTCCGACGGGTGCTGCGCGACCCGGAGGTCGAGGGTGTCGTAGCGGTCGTGGTCGGCGTCGGCCAGGGCCACCTCGAAGCGTCGCATCGTCGCGGTCAGCGCCATGGGCGCCGCCACGGTATCAGACCCTCCTGGCAGGCTGCGGCCCGCCATGACCGAACCGCGCTCCCGGACCGCCACCAACTCGGACCTCCGTCCCGAGGTGTTCGGCAACATGTTCATCGGCATCGCCGGCATGATCGGCGCCGGCAAGTCGACCCTGGCCACCGCGCTGGGCTCGCACCTCGGCATCGACACCCACTACGAGCCGGTGGTCGACAACGAGTACCTGGCCGACTTCTACCGCGACACCGCGCGCTACTCGTTCGCGATGCAGGTGTACCTGCTCAACCGCCGGTTCCAGCAGCACCAGGAGATCATCTGGCGCGGCCGCTCGGCGGTGCAGGACCGCACCATCTACGAGGACTCGATCTTCGCCAAGATGCTCGCCGCCACCGGCCTGATGGACGCCCGCGACTACCGGACCTACGTCGACCTGTTCCGGCACATGAGCAACTTCATGTGCAAGCCGAGCGTGATCGTCTACCTCGACGTGTCGCCGGCCTCGAGCTACGAGCGCATCCGCGCCCGCAGCCGCGAGGTCGAGTCGACGATCAAGCTCGAGTACCTCGAGGCCTTGCACGCCGGCTACCAGGAGTTCGTGCAGTCGATCTCCAAGGTGGTGCCGGTGATCAAGGTCGACTACGAGCGGTTCGCCACCGCCGAGGAGATGGCCGAGATGATCAAGCGCGAGTACCTCGAGACCAGCTTCCTGCGCGAGGTCACCCGGTTCGATCCCACCCGCTGACGCCGGCGCGCGGGCTCGGCTACAGTCGGCGGCGCATGCGCCACCTGTTCCTCCACGATGCGCTCGATCGGCTCGACCTCGCCCGCGACACCAGCTACGCCCGGATGCTGGCGGCGGTGGCGCGCGGCGACGCCGTCGCCACCTGCCAGCTCGAGCACCTCGGCCTCGAGCACGATCAGGCGGTGGCCCAGGCGGCACCGACGGAGGTGCGCGCCGGCGCGACCGCGGCGACCGCGTTCTCGGTCGGGGCCCGGGCCCGGACGCCGCTGGCCGGCTTCGACGTGGTGTGGATGCGCAAGGATCCGCCCCTCGACACCGCCTACCTGCACGCGACCTGGATCCTCGAGCACGCCCGCGGCCAGACCTTGCTCGTCAACGACCCGCGCGGCCTGCGCGAGCTCAACGAGCACCTCGCGGTGCTGCGGTTCCCGACGGTGACGCCGCCGACGAT
>JAWKQW010000061.1:0-21034 GCA_041389945.1 Kofleriaceae bacterium | reverse complement strand
CTCGACCGACCGCCTCGGCATCTACGCCTCGGGCGCGCACCTGCCGTGGTTCCAGGAGCTGTTCGCGCGCGCCTACGGCGATGACGGCCCCGACGAGCACGCCGGCTTCGTCGACCGCGCCGGCATGCCCCCGGCGGGCACCACCGCCTTCACCCAGGCGGAGTTCGACGTGGTGGCCGAGTGGTTCGCGCGCGGCTTGCCGCGCCTCGACCAGACCCTGGTGACCGAGCCGGCGCCGACGGAGTGCCTGCCCAGCGTCGGTCCCGAGGTCGCGACCCACGTCGCGGCGATGGCCACCGGGGGCTGGCGCCAGGTCAACGCCGACGCCAACCTGGCGATGTACGGCTGCGCCGGCGCCGCCACCACCCTCGACTGCCTCGGCGATCAGCCGCTGGCCAGCACCGTCGGCGGCGCGACCTGGGCGACCGGCGCCTCGAGCATCCGCATCCTCGCCACCCTGCCCGACACCACCGCGTACTGGAGCCGGGCCTCGGCCGACGGCCGGTTCTTCGGCGTGGGCGGCGGCACCGGCAGCGGCAACACGTCGCTGATGATCGATCTCGTCGACGATCACCCGATCACGATGATCAACGCGTTCTACGACCCGGCGTTCTTCCCCGACAACGAGGGCTTCGTGTTCCAGGGCGCCGGCCGCAACGTGTGCCGGCAGAGCGTCTTGCTCGGCAGCCCGACCACGGTGAACATGAACGCCGACCCGGCCTGCAGCGACATCGACGCGGTGGGCCTGTACGAGCACGTCGGGCGGGCGCCGGATGGCGGCGACTACTTCGCGATCTCGGGCAACTTCGTCAGCGACAACGGCGGCCACAGCGCCACCCGAGACAACCCGGTGGCCGCCTTCGACGACAACGAGCGGGTCCGCCTCACGCCGATGGTCTTCAACGGCAGCACCTTCGCGCCCAAGACCTCGACGGTGGCCGACATCCCCTTCGAGGGCGACGCGGTGCTGGCGCCATCGACCAAGCTGATGGCGACCCGGCTGGCGGGGCCCGGCGACGCCCACCTCGGCTACGTGGTGCGCGCGGTGCAGGCGACCGCGAGCGGCGGCGGCTACGCCGTGACCATCCCCGAGATCGGCCGCTACTGCACCTCCGGCGGCAAGCCGGCCTTCTCCTACGACGAGCGCTGGATGATCTATCACCACTACGTCGAGGACACCGACGCCGACGCCATCGAGCTCGGGTTCACCGGCCACCTCGACCCGGGCTTCGCCAGCTACCGGACGCTGGGCGGCGCCAACCTGCACGTCATCGATCTGCTCACCGGGGTCGACACCCGGCTCACGACGATGGGCCCCGGGCGCTACGCGCTGTTCCCACATTTCCGCAGCGACGGCTGGGTCTACTTCCACGTCCGCCAGGGTGCGGGCACCGAGTACTTCGCGGCGACCGATGCCGTGCTCCGCCTCGAGGCCGAGTAGCGCGCGGCGCCGCGCAGCGCGGCGGCCGCCGCCCGAGCGATCGGACACGGGCACGGGCACGGGCACCGGAGCAGACCAACGAGGACGCCGCTGCACGGCGTTCTTGGTGGGCCTGCTAGCGCACGGGCTCGAGCGCGGCCAGCTCGGCCTCGGTGGCCGTGCGCAGCCAGACCAGGTAGTCGGCGACCTCGCGCGCCACCGACGGGGCCAGGTCGTCGAACCGCGCCATGCCGCTGTGCGGCCCGTAGTGTCGCGGCGCGCCGGCGTCGTCGAGCAACGACTCGAGGTAGCGGCGGCTGCCCCAGCCGTGCAGGCCGGGCCCGGAGTCGCCGGCGACGTCGCGCGCGATCGAGTGGCAGTCGGTGCACGCGACCTCCTCGTCGGAGAACAGCTCCTGACCGCGGGCGACCAGGGCGGCGTCGGCATCCGTCGCGCCAGTCTGCGCGTAGATCAACTCGACCAGCGCGTCGAGGTCCGCGCCGGTCTGCTCGACCGCGGGCATCCCGGCCTCGCCGGCGAGCTTGGTCCGCCCGAAGTAGGCGTCGGCCGCCGGCGCCACCAGGAAGCCGCGGATCCACGCTCGACCGGCGTAGCCCGGCCCCACCACCGGCGCCTTGCGCTCGTCGCCCTCGTGGCAGCTCGCGCAGCGCGCCACCCACACCTTGCGCGCGGCGTAGTACGGCACCGACTGGAACACCGACGGACCACCCGCCGCCGGCACGCCGAAGCGCCGCGCCAGCGAGCGCGCGTGCGCGGCCCGCTCCGCCGACGCCTGCTGGCGCGCCGCCAGCCCCGGATCGGCGGCGTCGTCGACGTACGACCGCGCGAGCAGCCCGGCACCGGCGACGCCGATGATCGCGAGCAACCCGAGCGCCGCCAGCCGCTGGCGCGGCGCCCGCTCGGCCTTGCGATCGAGCCACGGCAACAGCAGCAGGTAGCCGATGACCAGCGCCGGTCCGCCGATGGCGACCACCGTCTCGGCGGCGCCGTCGACGTACTTGAGCGCCTGGAACAGCGGCCGGAAGTACCAGGCCGGGCGCGCGTCGAACTCCGCCGACGGATCCGCCGGCTCCTCGAGCGGCGCGCCGCCGAAGGTGACGTGGGCGATGATCACCAGCGCCAGCGCCAGCGCCATCGCGCCGAGATCGCGCACGCGCTGGTGCGGCCACGCCGGCTGCGAGGTCCGCGCCAGCTCCGCCGGCGGTCGGCCCCAGCGCGGCGTCGGCCCGTGGCGACGGTAGAGCCGGATGTGGAGGACCGCGACGGTGACCGTCAGCGCCGGCAGGATGAGGACGTGGAGCCCAAAGAACCGGGTCAGGGTCAGGTTGCCGAGCTCGTTGCCGCCCTGCAGGCCCTGGCGCAGGCCGTCGCCGACGATCGGCGTGCTGCCGGCGATGCCGGTGGCGATCTGGGTCGCGGCGTAGCCGGTGGCGTCCCACGGCAAGAGGTAGCCGGTGAGGGCGAAGCCGAGGATGAACAGGAGCAGCACCACGCCGAGCAGCCAGTTGATCTCGCGCGGCCGCTTGTACGCGCCGTAGATCGCGGTCTGCGCCAGGTGCAGCCCGGTGGTGATGACCACCGCCGACGCCCCGTGGTGGTGCAGGCCGCGCACGAGGTGGCCCCAGGTGGTCTGATCCTCGAGGTAGGCGACGCTGGCCCAGGCCGCGCTCACCGAAGGGCTGTAGGTGAGCGCGAGCAGGATGCCCGTCACCATCTGGACGCCGAGCAGGAAGGTCAGCGCCCAGCCGAAGACGTACATCATCGACGCGCCGCCGGGCATACGCGCGGCGCGGAGGTCGGCCAGCGCACGCCGGTGGCCGACGCGCTCGTCGAGCCACGCCCAGAGCCCCGCCGCCCGCCTCGTGCTCACAGCACCTCGCGCCCGGGCACGCCCTGTCGGAACTGCTGCCAGGTCAGCCGCAGCCGACCCTTGTCGACGGTGATCGGCAGCGCGTCCATGTCGCGCGGCGACGGCCCGTGGATGCGGGCGCCGGCCGGCGTGAACGAGCTGTCATGGCACGGGCACACGAAGCGCTCGCGCGGCGTGTCCCAGCCGATCGCGCAGCCCAGGTGCGGGCACACCGACGACAGCGCCACCACCGAGTCGGCGCGCACGCGCTGCAGCCAGGCCGCGCCGAGGGGGACGTCGCGGCTCGAGGCCCAGGCATCGCGGACGATCGGCGCGACCACCGGCACCCGCACCGGCGGCGCGCCGATGGCGAGCTGCTCGAGGCTGCCGACGTCGATGGGCGCCGACGCACGCACCACCGTGCGGCGACCGACCGGGCTCACCAGGTGGCGCGCTGCCGGGACCGCGATCGCGGCGACCAGGCCGCAGCCCAGGCCCCCGGCGGCGAGCTCGAGGAACCGGCGGCGATCGGGCGCGGTCGTCGACGCCGGGTCACCCCCGGGCGCCGCCGGCTCGTCGGCCGGGGCGTCGGTCTCGGGGGATCCTGCGTCGCGCGTCATGGGCTCCGTGCTCGGTCGATCGGTGTGCGCCGAGGGCCCGCTAGCCCAGGGTGCGCTCTTCCCGCTCCTGATCTTCCTTGCAGCGGATGCACAGGCTGGTCTCGGGCCGGGCCTCGAGGCGCTTGCGGCCGATCGGCTCGTCGCAGATCTCGCAGACGCCGAAGTTGCCCTCGTCGATCTTGCGCAGGGCGAGGTCGAGCTTGCCGAGCAGGCTCTTCTCCCGACCGCGCAGGCGGAACTCGAAGGACTGCAGCGACTCCGACGACGCCAGGTCCATCTCGTCGGCGAGATCGTTGGTGTCGAGGGTCATGTCCTCGGTGAGCGTCTTGCGCGCTCGATCGATGACCTGCCGGCGCTTCTCCTCGAGCAGATCGCGGAAGAGCTTGAGCTCCTTCTTGTTGAGCGGCTTGGCGGCGGTGGCAGTCGACATGGGGCCCCCTATCTCCAGCGGAAACGCGGCCACCGACACTAGTGACGCGAACCGCCCATGACAAGGCCCCCGGCCGTGGCATTCCCGGGATCGGGCGCCTTGACAGGTGTAGGTGGACCTCCGAAACTTGCGGACACAATGGCCGGCTCGGACAAGCGTAAGCAATCCCTCTACTTCCCCGAGGACATGCTCAAGGAGATCCAGGACGAGGCGACGCGGCAAGACCGCTCGCTGTCGTGGATCGTGCAGAAGGCGTGGAAGATCTCTCGCAAGGAGATCATGAAGTACCCGTCGGTCAACGAGTTCCCCGGCGAGGAAGACGAGAAGGAGCTGGCGTAGCCAGCGCCCGTGCGCGCGTGGCGACCAGCATGACGTTCGTGGCATGACGACCGCCGCCGCCTGGCGCTACGTCCACGCGCCGAGCGACGCCACCCCGCTGTTCTACGAGCTGCGGCCGTCGGCCGCGTCCACCGATCCGCTCGCCGAGCGCGCGCCGCCGACCCCGGTGGTGCTGCTCGACGGGATCGGGTGCGATGGCTACATCTGGCGCTACCTGGCGCCGGCGCTCGCGAACCACACCGTCGTCCACGGTCACTACCGGGGCCACGGCCGATCGGCGCCGCCGGTCGACCCCGATCGGGTCGACATCGCCGACCTCGCCGACGACATCGACGGGGTGATCGCCGACGCCGGGCTGCCACCGGCGGTGCTGATCGGGCACTCGATGGGCGTGCAGGTCGCGCTCGAGATCTACCGCCGGCACCCCGGTCGGGTCGCGGCGCTGGTGCTGGTGTGCGGTGCGCCGGGCAGTCCGCTGCGCACCTTCACCGCCACCGCCTCCCTCGAGGACGTGCTGCCCCGGATCCAGGGCCTCCTGGCCAAGACCCCGCGCATGGCCAACTGGCTGTCGCGCTCGCTGTTCCCGACCCGGCTGGCCTACGAGGTGGCGGCCCGCCTCGAGATCCAGCGCGACCTGGTCGACCCGCGCGACTTCATGCCCTACCTCGTCGGCATGTCGCAGATCGACACCCGGCTGTTCGTGTCGATGCTGCGGGCCATCGGCCGCCACAGCGCCGAGGACGTGCTGCCCACGGTGAAGGTCCCGACGATGGTGGTCGCGGGCGGCCGCGACGGGTTCACGCCACCCTCGCGCAGCCGCGAGATGGCCGCCGCCATCCCCGGGGCCGAGCTGCTCGAGGTGCCCGAGGGCTCGCACACCGCGCCCATCGAGCGCGCCGACCTCATCAACGACGGCATCCTGGCGTTCGTGGCGCGCCACGCCGGCGGCGGCGCGGCCCCTGGCGCCCCGGACACCGACGTGGTCGACGACCCCACCGCGCCCACCGCGTCCGACGACGACCGCGCCGCCTCCGGGTGATCTGCCGCGGTGTCCCCCCGTCCAGGCCGCGAAAACCTGAGGGCCCCCTGAGAGCCCGGCGCCTCACCCGCTGTCGCACAGCACGGCAGCGAGCGTGCTGTCGACGTGGCGGATCGTCGCGGCCAACTCCGGATTCACTCATGGTTTCGCGGATCAACAGATCTCGGGGCGTCCAAGTTGTGAGCTCAAACACCCTTGGAAACTTGGACGTTTGTGCCGCGAAGCTGAATGTTGATTCGTCTTCCGCTTGTGGTTCCGCACAGTTCTGAGCCAACGTCGCAGTTTTTTTCGCCTATCGATGCTCGAAATTGCTCGCAATTGACGAGGCCTGGGGCAGTGTCCTGCCGCGTCGGCGGGTCCCAAGGGGGAGACCGCTGGCTTATGCGGGAGAATTACTATGGAAACGGACAAGCCGATGACACGTCCTGTCTTGCGTCGTCCCGAGGACGACAACGATGGCCTGGTCGCCCTGCCGCCGGTGCCGCTGGTTCGCCAGCGCCTGCGCGCGACGGTGAAGGATTTCGGGGTGTCGCAGCCGGGCCGTCGGGCCGCCGCGCTCGCCGCCGTGTGGATCGCCGCGACCGGCTGTGAGGCCGACCTCACCCAGTACGACCCCGAGGAGGCCCTGCGGACCTACCGCCTCGTCGAGTCGGAGCTGCGCGCTGAGCTGCGCATCAGCCTCGGTCGGGCGATCACCAACGAGCCCCACGCGCCCACGCGCAACACGATGATCCAGATGCTCGAGCACCTCGAGGAGCTCGAGGCCGCCGCCGTGGCGCCGCGCCCGGCGCGTCGGCGTCGCCGTCGCTAGGCAACGCCCGGCGCCGACAGCAGGCGCCAGGTCGCGGGCGCGGCCTCATCCGGGGATGGGGTGGCGCCCGTCGCCGTTTCGGGCCAAGGACTTGCCCGATGGCCCCAGCGCTTGCCAAGCTAGCGCCGATGGCAGCCGCCGAGCGGGAGTTCCCGCGCTACGTCACCGAGGCCGCGGTGGTCGCCCGCCGCGCCGGTCGGATCTGGCGCGGCACCACCACCAACCTGTCGCGCGGCGGCATGTGCGCGCGGTTCGACAACGCGACCCCGGTCGGCGAGCTGTGCGAATTCGATCTCACGCTCGTCTTCGACGAGAGCACCCACTCGAGAAGCTCACCGTCACCGGTCGGGTGGTGTGGTGCACGCCGATCGACACCGAGCACCAGGCAGGCATCTCGTTCATCGGGCTCGCCGGCGATCACCTCAAGTACCTCGAGCTGTTCATCCGCTACCTCGACGACACGCGCCAGCGCGCGCGACGCCACGCCGTCGGTCAACGACGACGTGTTCGGCGGCTGATCTCACCGTCGACGTGAAGCGGCTTCGCGCGGCGCGTGCGAAGCGGCGTTCGCACGCGCGCGCGTCGAAGTGGAGAAACGTGTGCGCGTGATGCGGTGCGCCAGCTCCTGGTTTCAGCCGGTTGATGGCTGGCACGAACGGTGCTCCATGGAGGGGTTCGAGGAGGCGGGCACCATGGTTGATCGTGACGGCAAGCAACGCGCAGTGAAGATCCTCGCGCGCACCATCTGTCGCGACCTGCTCGAGCAGGGCTTCGACGAGCGCCAGATCCTGGCGCTGGCCACCGAGCTCATCAGCAACGTCACCCACGGCCTCGCCTCGGGCCGCGAGCCACAGGCCGCGCCGCTGGCGCGCCCCACGGTCTGATCCGCCCGCCGGCCGCGAAGGGCCGGCCGCGCCTTTCGCCGCCGCTGCAAATGCCGTAGCGTGCGACCCGTCTCCACCAGAGAAGGGACCACGCACATGGGCAAGCTTCGTGTCGGCATCAACGGCTTCGGGCGCATCGGGCGCGGCTTCGTCCGCTGCCTGGCGCAGACCCCCGAGGCGTTCGACCTCGTCCTGATCAACGACCTGACCGACGTGGGCACCCTCGCCCACCTGCTGCAGCACGACTCCGTGCACGGCAAGTACCCGGGCAAGGTCAGCCACGAGGGCAACAACCTCGTCATCGGCGACGACACCGTCGCGATCAGCGCCGAGCGCGACCCCGGCGCCATCGCGTGGGCCAAGCACGGCGTCGACATCGTCATCGAGTCGACCGGCCGCTTCGTCGACAAGGCCTCCGCCGGCAAGCACCTGGCCGCGGCCAAGAAGGTCCTCATCAGCGCGCCGGCCAAGGACCCGGACGTCACGCTGTGCTGCGGCATCAACCTCGAGGCCTACAAGCCGGCCGAGCACCACGTGATCTCGAACGCGTCGTGCACCACCAACTGCCTGGCGCCGGTGGCCAAGGTGCTGCACGAGACCTTCGGGATCGAGCGCGGCATCATGACCACGATCCACTCGTACACCAACGATCAGCAGCTGCTCGACCTGCCGCACAAGGACCTCCGTCGGGCCCGGGCCGCGGCGCTGTCGATGATCCCGACCTCGACCGGCGCCGCCAAGGCGCTCAAGGAGGTGCTGCCGGCGATGGCCGGCAAGCTCGACGGCATGGCCATCCGGGTGCCGACGCCGAACGTGTCGCTGGTCGATCTCACCGTGCGGCTCGAGAAGGGCGCGAGCAAGGACGCGGTCAACGACGCGTTCCGCGCCGCCGCCGCCGGGCCGCTCGCCGGCATCCTCGCGGTCTCCGACGAGCCGCTGGTGTCGTGCGACTTCAACGGCGATCACCACTCGTCCACCGTCGACGCCGCGCTGACCACCGTCACCGGCGATCTGGTCAAGGTGCTGGCCTGGTACGACAACGAGTCGGGCTACTCGCAGCGCCTGCTCGACCTGGCCCGCTTCGTGGGCAAGGCGCTGTAGCCGTGGCGCTGCCGCGCGGCATCACCCACGTCCGCGACCTGCCCGTCGAGGGCCGTCGCGTGTTCGTGCGGGTCGACTTCAACGTGCCGCAGAAGGGCGGCGTGATCAGCGACGACGCCCGCATCCGGGCGACCTTGCCGACGCTGCGCCACCTCGTCGACCGCGGCGCCCGGATCGTGCTCGGCTCGCACCTGGGCCGCCCCGACGGCAAGGTCAAGCCCGAGCTCACCCTCGAGCCGGTGGCGGTGCGCCTCGCCGAGCTGCTCGGGCAGGACGTCACCCTCGCCGACGAGCCGGCCGGCGACGGCGCCCGCAAGGTCGTCAGCGACGTCCGCGACGGCCAGATCGCGATGCTCGAGAACCTGCGGTTCGCGCCCGGCGAGGAGGCCAACGACGAGGCCTTCGCGCGGCAGCTGGCGTCGTACTGCGACGTCTACGTCAACGACGCGTTCGGCACCGCGCACCGCGCGCACGCCTCGACCGCCGGCATGGTGCCGCACGTCGCCGCGCGCGGCGCCGGGTTCGTGATGGCCACCGAGATCGACTTCCTGTCGCGCCTGCTCGGCGAGGTCGAGCGGCCGTACCTCGCGGTCGTCGGCGGCGCCAAGGTGTCGGACAAGATCGAGGTGCTGAGCGCGCTGCTCGATCGGGTCGGCGCGCTGGTCATCGGCGGCGCCATGGCCAACACCTTCCTCGAGGCCCAGGGCAAGAGCCTCGGCAAGAGCCGGGTCGAGCGCGACAAGCTGCCGGTGGCGCGCAACTTCCTGCGCCGGGCCACCGAGCGCGGGGTCGCGGTGCACCTCCCCACCGACGTGGTGGTCGCGCCCAGCCTCGACGCCGACGCCGGCGAGCCGCGCCTGGTCGATCACATCCCTGCCGACCAGATGGCCCTCGACATCGGGCCGAAGACGATCGAGCTGTTCCGGCGCGTGGTCGCCGACGCCCGCACGATCTTCTGGAACGGCCCGATGGGCGTGTTCGAGCGGCCGCCGTTCGCCGCCGGCACCCTGGCGGTGGCGCAGGCACTGGCCGACAACCGCTTCGCGCTGAGCATCGTCGGCGGCGGCGACAGCGCGGCGGCGGTGGCGCAGGCCGGCCTCGCCGACAAGGTCGGCCACGTGTCGACCGGCGGCGGCGCCTCCCTGGAGTTCATCCAGGGCCTCGAGCTGCCCGGCATCGCCGCGCTCGCGAGCTGAGTTGCTGGGCTCGCCGCGCGCAGCCGCGGCGAGCGGTGTTGCTGGGCTCGCCGCGCGCAGCGCGCGGTGAGCGGTGTTGCTGGGCTCGCCGCGCGCAGCGCGCGGTGGAGCGGTGTTGCTGGGCTCGCCGTGGCGCGCGCGGCGAGCGGTGTTGCTGGGCTCGCCGCGCGCTGAGCTACTGGGCTCGCGGCGAGCCGCGAGCGAACCTTGGTCGCGATTGCGGGGGCGACGCCGGCGACCACGGCGCGGACCCCGCGGTATGCTCCGTCGGTCTTGGCCGAGCGTGTCGCCCTCTTCGATCCCGCCCAGCGGCTGGCCACCGATCTGGCGGCGGCCGCACGGCGCGTCGGCGCCGAGTTGCTCGAGCTCGCCGGCCCGAACGACCCCGCGATCGCCACCGCGCGCGTGGTCCTGGTCGCGCCGGCGTCGGCGGCCGAGCTGGGGGCCGCCAGCGCCGCCACGCCGCCGCGCTGGATCGTCGGCGACCTCGGCGCCGCCGCGCGCATGGCCGGCGCCGCCGCGACCTCGGGCGCCGCCGGCGTGATGATCCAGCCGGTGGGCCCCGACGCCCTGCGCGCGGTCCTGGCCGACGATCCGAGCACGCCGGACATCGAGCTCGCGCGCGCGCGCAGCCTGGTCGCGACCTCGGTGGTCGAGGCCGCGACCCAGTCGACCCTGTCGTCCCTGGCCACCGCGTTCTCCGCCGACGACTGCATCATCTGGTGGCGCGACGGCGCTCGCATGGAGCCCCAGGCCGCGCGCGAGGCGCCCGACGACGGCTACCGCCAGGCGGTGGGCAGCGGCGCCCGCGTCGCCGCCGCCGCCGGTGGCACCGTGCTGTTGCCGGGGCCGGCCGGCCGCAGCCTCATCGCCGAGCCGCTGCGCACCGGCCCCACCGAGATCGCCGGCCTCATCGCGATCGTGTCCGACGCCGGGCGCCGCTTCGGCGTCGGCGAGCGCACCGACCTGCGCGCCCTCGCCGCCCGGGTCGCGCGCGAGCTGTCGTGGGTCGCCGGTCACCGGCGCCTGGTCGCCGAGGGCGAGCGCCTCGCCGCCACCAGCCTGCACGATCCGCTCACCCAGGCGCTCACCCGCAGCGCCTTCGAGCAGGCGGTGACCTCCGAGATCGCCGCCGCCGCCCGCCGCGGCGAGCCGCTCGCGGTCGCGCTGGTCGACGTCGTCGGGCTGCGCCAGATCAACCTCACCTACGGTCACCACGCCGGCGACGAGGTGCTGGCCCAGGTCGCCGCCCACGTCCGCGGCGGCGTGCGCGGCAACGATCCCATCGGCCGCTTCGGCGGCGACGAGCTGTGCATCCTGCTGGGCGGCGCCAGCGGCGAGCAGGCCGCGGTGGTCATCGACAAGCTGCTCGAGCGGGTGGCGGCGGCGCCGGTGCTCGTCGACGGCGAGGCGATCACGATCACCCTGCGCGGCGCGGTCACCGCGATCGCGCCGGGCGCGCGCAGCGGCGAGGCGGCGTTCGTGCGGGTCGCCGGCGCGGTCCGGCGGGCGCCGCTGGGGCGCGCGATGGTGGTCCCGGTGGCCGACCAGCCCCTCGACGGCGATGGCCTCGGCGACGCCTCGGCGATGGCCTCGACGGTGGCCGCCGGCACCATCGTCGGCGGCACCTACCGCGTGCTCCACGAGCTGTCGCGCGGCGCGATGGGCGTGGTCTACCGCGGCGAGGATCTCGGCCTCGGTCGCGCCGTCGCCATCAAGGTGCTCCGCAGCGATCTCGCCTCCGACCGCGAACTGGTCGCCCGGTTTCGCGCCGAGGCCGCGACGCTGGCGGCCATCCACCACGAGAACCTCGTGCAGGTCTACTCGCTCGGCGAGTACCTCGGCGAGGTGTACTTCGTGATGGAGCTGGTCGAGGGCCAGCCGCTCGCCGAGGTGCTGCGCGCGCAGAACGAGCGCGGCGAGTGGTTCCCGGTGGCCGCCATCGCCCAGGTCGCGATGGAGATCGCCGACGCCCTCGACGCCATGCACACCGCCGGCGTCATCCACCGCGACGTCAAGCCGGCCAACATCCTGCTCGATCGCGATCGCGATCGCGCGGTGCTGGTCGACGTCGGCGTGGCCGCCAAGAGCGGCGTGCGACGCGAGGCCGCCGGCACGCCGGGCTTCGCGGCGCCGGAGAGCTTCCTCGAGGAGTCCGACTCGCCGGAGACCGACGTCTACGGCCTGGGCGCCACCGTCTACTGCATGCTCACCGGCACCCCGCCCTTCGGCGCCGGCAACCTGGCGCAGGTCGTCAGCCGGCAGCTGCACGAGCCGCTGGTGCCGCCGTCGCGCGCGCGCCCGGCGCTGTCAGAGGGCGTCGACGCGGTGCTGGCCAAGGCCCTCGATCCCACGCCGCGCAAGCGCTGGTCGTCGGCGTCGACCTTCGCGATCGCCTTGGCCCGCGCCCTCGAGCGGGTCGGCCCCGAGAAGGCGCGGCCGCGCGAGCTGACCCAGACCACGGCGGCGGTGCGCGCGGCCGAGGCCGTGCTGGCGCCGACCGCGGCGTTGACGGCGCCGCCGACGCGCCCGGCGCCGCTGCGGCCCGGCGGTGGCGTGCGCGCGGCCCACTTCCGGGTCGCGGCCAAGGTCATCAGCCACCGGCTCGGCGACGCCGCGCTCCGCGACCTCATCGCCCGCGCGCCAAGTCTGGCCGCCGCCCTGGGGCCGGCGGTGGCGCCGCTCGAGTGGCTCGAGCTGCCGCGCCTGGTCGAGCTGCTCGACGGCGTGCACGCGCTGGCGCCGACCGGCGGGCCTCGCGCGCCCGAGATCGGCCGCAGCACGGTGACCGCGACCTTCGCCGCTTCTTCGGCGCCGATCCGGGCTCGCTCGCGGTCGGGGCCGTGCTCGGCGCGGCGCCGCCTTCTGGGCCCGGTACCACGAGTGGAGCCAGCTCTCCGTCGACGGCGGCACCGTGCCCGGCGCTGGCCAGATCATCATGCGCGGCCCCGGCGGCTCGCCGCGACGACGAGCTGGTCGCCGGGAGCTCGGCCGTGGTCGAGCTCGCCGGCGGCACCGACGTGGTCATCGAGCACGGGCGCTGTGCCTGCCGCGGCGACGCCCGGTGTCAGTTCACGTTGCGCTGGGAGCTCGTGGCCGGGGACCGCCCGCGCGCCCGCCTCCGCGAATAGCGCGAGCGCGCCCACGACCACGACCAGCGCCGCCGCCGTCGAGGCCGCCGCCGGTGGCGCAGCCGCCCCAGGCGCGTGTCGCCGGGCCCCGGATCGGCGTCGGCGCCCGGGCCAGCGTATGCGCCCGGCAGGCGCAGAGCGAGGCGACGAACGCGGCGTGGACGTCGAGCCGGCGGAAGTGCGCCGTGAGCACGGTGGTGTCGGTGTACGAGTTGACGCCGACCACCGTCGGCACCCGCCGAGGTCACGATCGCCGGACCGCCAGGTCGCCCAGGCAGGTCCGGCGCTTCAAGCCGTCGCCGACGACGATGGTGTCGACGTCGCCGAGCCGATCGACCACCGTGTCGGCATGCCGGCTGGCGTTGTATACACGTCGTAGGTGAATACGGCCGTAGCCGACGATGCGCGCCGGCATCCCGACGATCGCCGCCGTCAGCGCCACCTCGGGCAGCGCCAGCGGGGCCACCTCCGTCGGCGCCGCCAGCCGGACCACGCCGAGGTCGGCGAAGTACGGCGGCGCCGGGTCGTAGTCGGGGTGCGGCACCACCGTCGCCACCGGCACCGTCACCGGGTCGAAGTCGTCGGCGCTGGCGTAGGCGGTGGCGTCGGCCCCGAAGAACACCCGGAAGGTGTGCTGCGGGTGGCTGGCCGGATCCACGCAGTGAGCCGCGAGTGAGCAGGATCGTCGGCGCCACCACCGCGGTGCAGGTCGCGATGACGCTGCGATCCAGCGGGTACGACACCAAGCGCGACGGCGTCGTCGTCGGGCGCCGCCGTGCCGCCGATGATCGGCGCCACCTCGCGCTCGGCGAGGTCGGGCGCGCACGCGGTGAGACCCGCCCAGGGCGAGGAGGGCGGTGCGAAGGCGACGGCCGGCGGCGTTGCATGCCCATGTCCTCACGCCCAGGGCCGCGCCGCCTGCTCTCGCGCCGCCGTACCCCGTTCGTGCTCGGCGCTGGAAGCTGCACAAGACCGTGGCCGAGGGCCTGGTAGCCCTGGCGACCGAGCTCAAGAACCAGCTCGCCGCGGTCAAGGGCGTGGCCGTCGGCATCGCCCCGACCTTCGCCCCGTCGCTGTGGCCGGTGGCGCGCCGCCTCGAAGGCTCGACGCTCGCGCTCGCCGCCCAGGATTGCCACTGGGAGGATCGCGGCGCGTTCACCGAGGTGTCGCCGTCGCTGCTCGCCGACGCCGGCTGCGGCTGGGTCATCGTCGGCCACAGCGAGCGCCGCCAGTACTTCGGCGAGACCAGCGCCACCGTCGGCAAGAAGGCGGCCGCGGTGCTCGCCGCCGGCCTCGGCGTGATCGCCTGCGTCGGCGAGACCGACGCCGAGCGCGACGCCGGCCGCACCTTCGCGGTGGTCGACGAGCAGCTCGCCGGGGCGCTCGCCGCCCTGCCCGCCGGCCTCGATCCGAGCCGGCTGGTCATCGCCTACGAGCCGGTGTGGGCCATTGGCACCGGCCGCACCGCGACCCCGGCCCAGGCCCAGGAGGTCCACGCCCACCTGCGCGCCGAGCTCGCGAGCCGGCTCGGCGCCGAGGTCGCCCAGCAGATCCGCCTGCAGTACGGCGGCTCGGTCAAGCCGAGCAACGCCGAGGCCCTGCTCGGCCAGGCCGACATCGACGGCGCGCTGGTCGGCGGCGCGTCGCTGGTGGCGGCCGACTTCGTCGCCATCGTCCGGGCCGCGCGCCCGAGCTGAGCCGCCCGCGGCCCCGCCGACCGCCGCGCTCCCCGCCCAACCAGGCAGGATCCAAGGTGGATTTCGCCGGCCTGCGGCCCAACCCGCGCCTTGCAGCGCCTGCGGCCTTGGGCTAGAACCCGAGGCCTCATGTCGACCCTGGTCACGATCCTGCACGTCACCGTGTGCCTGTTCCTGATGCTGACGGTGCTGCTCCAGTCGGGCAAGGGCGGCGGCATGGGCGGCGCCTTCGGTGGCGGCGGCAACGCGGCGACGGTGTTTGGCGGCTCGGGCGCGTCGTCGTTCTTGAAGAAGCTCACCGCCGGCGCGGCCACGGTGTTCATGCTGACCTCGATGACGCTGGCGTACTTCGCGTCGAACAACGCCGAGGACGCCCTCGCCCAGTACGGCGCGTCGCAGCAGCGCCAGCGCCAGCAGAAGGAAGAGGCGCGCGACAAGGCCCTCGACGAGGCCGAGGCCAAGGCGAAGGCCGAGGCCGACGCGGCCGCCGCCGGCAGCGCGGCCGGGAGCGACGCGACCGACGATGGCGCCGCCCCCGATGGCGCGGCCGCCGGCTCGGCCGACGGCGCCGCCATCGACGGCGCGGCCGCCGGCTCGGGCGCGGGCGCCGCCGAGGCCGACGCGCCGGCCTCCGACGACGCCGCGGCCGGCGCCCCCGCCGCGGGCAGCGACGCGACCGGCGCGCCCTGAGCCGCGCGATGGCCGCCGCCCGCACCCTGCCCTTCGCCAAGTACCACGGCCTCGGCAACGACTTCGTCGTCGTCGACCTGCGCGGCGACGTCGACGCCGAGCTCGCCGCCGCGATCCAGACCGACGACGTGGTCGCCGCCGTGTGCGATCGCCAGTTCGGCGTGGGCGGCGACGGCGTGCTGGCGATCCTGGCGCCGACCTCGGCCGGCGCCGTCGCCCGCATGCGCGTGCTCAACGCCGACGGCGGCGAGGCGGAGATGTGCGGCAACGGCCTGCGCTGCGTCGCCAAGTACCTGCGCGAGCGCGGCGGCGCCACCGGCGACACCCTCGTCATCGACACCGGCGCCGGCCCGCTGACGTGCACGCTGCACCCTGGCGGCGACCAGGTCGCCACCGTCACCGTCGACATGGGCCGGCCGCGCCTGACCCGCGGCGAGCTGCCGATGACCGGCCCAGCCGACGAGCGCTTCGTCGCGCAGCCGCTCGAGCTGCCCGGGGTCGCGCCGCGCGCGTTCACCGCGGTGTCGATGGGCAACCCCCACGCGATCACCTTCGTCGACGACGGCGCCGACCTCCGCCAACTCGCGCTCACCGCCGGCCGCGCCCTCGAGCATCACCCGACGTTCCCGCGCCGGACCAACGTCGAGTACGCCGCGATGCGCTCGCCGCGCGAGCTGGACCTGGTGGTGTGGGAGCGCGGCAGCGGCCTGACCCTGGCGTGCGGCACCGGCGCCTGCGCCACCGCGGTGGCGGCGTGCCTGACCGGGCGCGCCACCGTCGGCGACGAGCTCACGGTGAACCTGCCCGGCGGCGCGCTGGCGATCACCGTCGCTGCCGACTACGCGACGGTGACCATGCGCGGCCCGGCCACCCACGTCTTCGACGGCACCCTCGCGCCGCTGGCCCGCCTCGCCGAGCGCCGGCCGAGCTGACGAACCAGCTCGCCTAGAACAGCCGGCCCTGGCCGCCGGCGCCGCCGGTCGGCGCCCGCACCGGCGCGGCCAGGCCCAGGTGCGCGAAGCCGGCGGCGGTGGCCACCCGCCCGCGCGGCGTGCGCGCGATGAAGCCGACCTGCAAGAGGAACGGCTCGACCACCTCCTCGAGGGTGCCGCGCTCCTCCGATAGCGACGCCGCCAGCGCCTCGATGCCGGCAGGGCCACCGTCGAACCGCTCGCACAGGACCGAGAGGTAGCCGCGATCGAGGGCGTCGAGCCCGACGTGATCGACCGCGAGCCGATCGAGCGCCGAGGCCGCGATGCCGGCGCCGATGGCGCCGTCGCCCTCGACCGCCGCGAAGTCGCGGACCCGCCGCAGGAGCCGGTTGGCGATGCGCGGGGTGCCGCGGGCGCGTCGCGCGATCTCGTGGGCGCCGCCGTCGTCGATGGGGACGCCGATGAGCCCGGCCGAGCGCCGCACGATCGCGGTCATGTCGGGCAGCTCGTAGTAGCGGAGCTGCCAGTGGAACCCGAACCGATCGAGCAGCGGCGCCGACAACAGGCCCATGCGGGTGGTGGCGCCAAGCAGCGTGAACCGCGGCAGCTGCATCGTCACCGCCTGGGCGTGCGGGCCATCGCCGATGAACAGGTCGAACTTGAAGTCCTCCATCGCCGGGTAGAGGTTCTCCTCGACGATCGGCGACAGCCGGTGGATCTCGTCGATGAACAGCGCGTCGCGCTCGCCGAGCGAGGTGAGCAGCGACGCCAGCATGCCCTTGTGATCGATCGCCGGCCCGCTGGTGACGTGCAGGTTCACGCCGAGCTCGGCGGCGATGACGTGGGCGAGCGTGGTCTTACCCAGGCCCGGCGGCCCGGCGAACAGGAAATGATCGAGGGTCCAGCCCTGCTCGCGCGCCGCCCGCACCGACACCTGCAGGTTGTCGATGAGCTCGCGCTGGCCGACGTACTCGTCGAAGTTGCGCGGCCGCAGCGACGCCTGCCACGCGCGCTCGCTCTGGCGCTCGACCGGCGCGACCTCGCGCCGGCCGCTGGGCTCGTCGACCACCGCGGCGGGGGCGTCCTGGTGCTTCTTGCGGGCCATCGCGATCTCGTCGGCTATCTTGGCATGCTGCGCAGGGCGCTGCGGAGCAGGCTCTCGAGGGTGGCGTCGGCGGCGATCTCGCCGCCGCCCTCGGCCTCGATCAGCGCGGCCACCGCCTGCTCGGCCTCGACCGGGCGCCAGCCCATGCCGACCATGGCGGCGGCGACCTCGTCGAGCAGCGGGTGCCGCGGCGGCCGCCCTGTCGGCGCGCGCGCGACCAGGGTGACCGCGCCGTCGACGTTCCAGGTGAGCAGGAGCGCCTCGCAGCGCTCGTGCAGCTCGACCACCAGCAGGTCGGCGGTGCGCTTGCCGACGCCCTTGATCTTGGTGAGCGTGCGCGCGTCCTGGCGCGCGATCAGCTCGGCCAGCTCGCGCACGGTGGCGCCACCCGACAGGATCGCGATCGCCGTCGACGGCCCCACGTTCTTCACCGTGATGAGCAGATCGAACAGCGCGCGCTCGGCGGCGTCGCCGAACCCGAACAGCTTGATCTTGTTCTCGGTGGCGTGGGTGAACACGCGCAGCGTCACCACCTCCCCGATCGCGGGCAGCCCCGCCAGGGTCTGGGTCGAGCACGTCACCTCGTAGCCCACGCCGCCGACGTCGACGACCACCTCGGCGGCGTCGCGCTCGACCAGCGTGCCGCGCAGCCGCGCGATCACGAGTCGCCTCCGACGGCGGCGGCGATCACCGCCGGCACCAGGCGCGCGCCGCCGGGCGCCAGGCCGCGGCCGTGGGCGATGGCCACCGCCAGCGCGTCGGCGGCGTCGGCGCGCGGCGCCGCAGCCAGGCCGATGAGCCCGGCCACCATGCGCGCGACCTGCTCCTTGCCAGCGCGGCCGGTGCCCACCACCGACTTCTTCACCAGCGCCGGCGCGTACGAGAACACCGGCAGGCCGCGCAGCCCGGCGATCGCGAGCGCCATGCCGCGGGCCTGGGCCAACGACAGCGCGCTGCGCACGTTGCCGTGGCCGGCGTGGGCGAACACGTCCTCGACCGCGAGGCACGCCGGCGTGAACTCGTCGACGACCTCGGCCAGGCCGCGCGCGATCTCGCCGAGGCGACGCTCCGCCGGCCACGCCGCCGGCGCGGTGAGCACGCCGCACTCGACGTAGCGGAGCTCGCCGCGGCCGCCGCAGCGGATGACCCCGTAGCCGCACACGCGGCTGCCCGGATCGATGCCGAGGATGGTGATCACGCGGGGCGATCCTACTCCGGACGCGCCCCGAAGATGGCGGTGCCGATCCGGACGTGGGTCGCGCCGCACGCGATCGCCACCTCGAAGTCGTCGCTCATGCCCATCGACAGGACCGGCAACGGGCACGCGGCGGTGGCCAGCTGGTCGCGCAGGCGACGGAGCGCCTCGAAGTGCGGCCGGCTCGCCTCGGGATCGTCGGCCGGCGGCGGCATCGTCATCAGCCCGTCGAGGCGCACCCCGGCGATCGGGCCGATCGCCGCCAGCAGCGCCGCACCGTCGGCGAGCGCCACCCGCCCCTTGCTGGCCTTCGCCGGCGGCGTTGATGGCCAGGAGGATCGGTTGCACCAGGCCGCGCGCCGCCGCACGCCGCCCCAGCTCCTCGGCCAGAGCGACCGTGTCGACGGCGTGCACCAGCGCGACCTGCCCGGCGAGCTCGCGCGCCTTGTTGCGCTGCAGCCGCCCGATGAAGTGCCAGCGCAGCGCGGTCACCCCGTCGGCCTCGACCTCGGCGCGCTTGGCGACGAGCTCCTGCACGTAGTTCTCGCCGAGGTCGGCGGCGCCGGCCGCGGCGGCGGCGCGCACCGCGGCGGCGTCGTGGCGCTTGCTCACCGCGATGAGCGTCACCTCGCCGGGCGCGCGCCCGGCGGCAAGGGCCGCCGCGTCGACCCGCGCCCGCACCGCGCGATAGCGCTCCGCGATCACGCCGGCTGCCCCGCGGCGAGGTCCGCGCCCGGCGCGCCGAGCGCGCGCAGCGCCGCCAGCACCTCGGCCAGCGGCAGCCCGACGACGCCGGTCACCGAGCCGGTCACCCGCCGCACGAACCCGCCGGCGATGCCCTGCAGCGCGTAGCCGCCGGCCTTGCCACGCCACTCGCCGGAGGCCACGTAGCCCGCGACCTCGGCCTCGGTGAGCGGCGCCAGCTCGACCTCGGTGGTCACCGCCTCGGCGTGGTGAGCGGCGCCGCGCACCACGAACGCGGTGGTCACCCGGTGGCTGCGACCAGCCAGGCGCCGCAGCATCGCCGCCGCCTCGACGCCGTCGACCGGCTTGCCGAGCACGTCGTCGCCGTCGACGACGATGGTGTCGGCGGCCAGCACCCAGTCGCCGGGCCCGACCGCGATGGCCGAGGCCTTGGCGGCGGCGACCCGGGCGACGTACGCCAGCGGCGCCTCGCCGGCGTGCTGGGTCTCGTCGACGTCGGCCGGCGCGACCACGAACGAAACGCCGACGCGAGCGAGCAGCTCACGTCGGCGCGGCGAAGCGGACGCCAGGTAGAGCGTCACTGCGGCGGGTAGCCACCGCCGGCCGGCGGGTAGCCACCACCGGCGGGCGGGTAGCCACCACCCTGCGGCGGGTAGCCGCCACCCTGCGGCAGGTAGCCACCGCCGGGCGGCGGGTAGCCACCGCCGGGCGGCGGGCCCCCGCTGGCCGGCGGGTAGCCGGCCGAGCCCTTGGTGAACAGCTTCATGGCCTCCTCGTACGCGGCCGGCGCCGTCATCATCAGCACGCCGAAGTACGCCACGGTCGGCACCAGGCCGTGGATGATCATGAACAGGCCCATCGACGCCGAGGCTTCGATCATCAGCGCGATGCCCATGAGCACCACGCGGACCGGCAGCCACACCAGCAGCACCGCGGTGACCAGCGGCGCCACCGCGTCGACGGCACGCAGCGCCGGCGGCAGCTTGGCCGGCGGCACCACGTAGACGATGCACGCCACCGCCAGCAGCAGCACAAGGGCGTTGAGGATGTTGATGAGGATCATCAACCCCTCGCCGTCACCGATGTTGCCGATCTGCCAGATCAGCGGATACAGCAGCAGCCCGCCGCCGATGGCGATGATGATGCGCGCGACCTGATCGCTCGGCCGCGCGATGCGCGCGATCAACCCGAAGGTGAGCAGCGGGTACGCGAGCGTCGCCATCGTGTAGCTCGCCGGCAGGCCGCCGGCGCGCGGGTTCATGGCCATCAGGGCGCCCATCACCGACATGCCCATGTAGGTGAGGAACACGCCGAGGTACGCGACCGTGAAGGGCAGCCACTGCTGCACCATCGGCGGGATCTTGGCCTTGATGTGCGCGGGCGCCGCGGCGATGCCGAGGTACGCGGCCGCCGCCAGGAACGGCCACACCAGGAAGCGGAACTTGCTCGGGCCGATGCTGATCGGACCCACGTCGAGGCTGGTCCAGCCGAAGAACAGCTTCGACGAGTTGCGCCCCGTCGGCATGCTGAACAGCGGGATGAAGATCGACACGAAGATCGCGATGCCGGCGATGAAGAGGACCTTCTTCTGGAATGCCGGATCGCTGAGCCGCGCGACCGGGAAGCCGAGGATGGTGCCGGGCTTCGACGACGGCAGCGCGCGGGCGATGTCGTCGAGCGGGCCGGGCATCTGCGCCTGCGGCGCCACCCCGAACTCGGCCGCCGGGTAGTTCGGCTGCGCGCCCGGGTAGCCGGGGTGCGCCTGCGGCGGAGCGCCCTGGGCCGGCGGGTAGCCCTGCGGGCCCGGCGGGTAGCCGGGCTGCGGCGCGGCGCCCTGGGCCGGCGGGTAGCCCTGCGGCGCAGGCGGGT
>JAWKQW010000060.1:0-21436 GCA_041389945.1 Kofleriaceae bacterium | reverse complement strand
CGTCGGCCAGGGTCAGGAGCAGCACCAGCGCCCGTCGGCGGATGCCGTTGGGGTAGCGCAGATCGCCGACGATCGAGGCCGCCACCCCCTCGGGATCGCCGTCGAGCTCCCACTCGAGCAGGTCGACGAACCAGATGTCGGCGTAGGCGTGCTGCTGGCGCAGGTAGTCGGGGAACTTGGGCCCCTCGGGGGCATCGCCCACCACCCGCGAGAACTTGCTGGCGATCGCGGCGAAGCGGCGCTGCGATCGCTCGGGCACGTCGAGCTCGGCGAGGCGCTCGAAGGCGGTGCGGACGCCGGCGTAGTCGCCGACGGCGGAGAACTGCCCGGCGGCGGCGAGCAGCGCGTTCTCGACGAGCTGCACCGGCGCGCCGGTCGACGCGAACTGCTCGGCGCAGCGGATCCAGGTGCGCGCGCTCTGCGCCTGGTAGCGGCGGTCGTAGGGCAGCCCGGCCCGGGCCGCGAACTCCGCCGCCTCCTGGTACAGCGACGCCGCGGCGTGGAACTCGTCGCGCTCGAGCGCGAGCTTGATGAAGTCCTCGTAGTACTGCAGCACGTAGAACTTGAGGTTGTCCTCGCGCAGCACCCGGATGCAGTTGACGTAGCCCTCGGCGAGGTTCTCGAACTGGCCGGAGTCGCGCCCGAGCTTGAGCAGGATCTGGAAGCAGTCGAAGGCACGCTCGAGCTCGCCCTTGGTCTCGAAGTCGTCGGCGACCTGCTCGAGCCGGCGCTGGCTCTCGACCAGCGCGCGCCGCGCCGGCGCCGACTGCGCGTCGACCCGCACCGCCGCCATGCCGTAGTTGAAGTGGGCCAGGGCCGCCTCGTAGTCGCGCCCGCGCAGGCGCGGGTGCGCGAGCAGCGCCTCCCAGGCCCGGGCCGCGCCCGCGGCGTCCTGGGCCTTCTCGAGGGCGACCGCGGCGTGCACCGGCAGCTGCGCGCGCTGGTAGAGCGTGGCCGCCTCGGCCCAGCGCTTCTCGACCTCGGCCACCCGGCCGCGCATGGCCAGCTCGGGCGGGGCGTCGCCGGCGAACTGCGCCGAGGCCAGATCGAAGTAGTGCAGGTAGAGGTAGACCAGCCCGGCCTCGTGGCGGCGATCGGTGGCGCGGTAGGCCTCGCCGAGCCGGCGCAGCCACTCGTCGTACTCGTAGTCGATGACGTGGGTCTGGCCGATGAGCTCGCGGTACATCCGCGCGGCGTCGCCCCAGCGTCCGGCGGCGCCGGCGGCCGCGGCCTGCTCCGCGGTCGCCTCGATCGAGCCACCGACCCGGCGCGCCATCAGCGGCTCCCGCCGGCGCGGGCCTCGCGCCGGGTCGCGCTGGCGTCGGTGACGATGTCGAGGGCGCGCCGCTTCTGGCCGGTGCGCGAGCCGAGGCTCTCCAGCGTCACCACCTGGCAGCGATCGAACGCCGACGACCACTCCGGCAGCTCGCCCGACGGCTGGATGACGATGCCGTAGAGGTAGGCGTGCTGGCGCAGGGCGCTGACGATCTCCGGCGCGATGTGGCAGTGGCCGTGGGTGACCACGTAGAGCACCACCTGCCGTCGACGATCGCGGCCCAGCCGCTCGAGCTCGACCAGGAGCTGGCGGAACACCTTGCCGTAGTTGCGGCCGCGCTCGGAGCGAAACGAGAGCAGGTACGGCACCGGCACCAGCGCCGCCCGCGGCGCCTTGACCAGCTCGTGCAGACGCGAGTCGAAGAACCGCAGCCAGATCTCGTCGCCCTCGAGGGACAGCTTCTTGATCAAGGTCAGGGCCAGCCCGCGGGCGAACACCTGGCGCTGGCCGCGCATCGACGCCGACGAGTCGACCAGCACGTACTGCAGCCGGCGCTCCTCCTCGTGCTCGCGATCGCGGCCGTAGTAGAGCAGCTCGGCGTCGACCACCTTCTGCTCGAACACCTCGCGGTCGTAGGCCAGCTCCGAGAGCACCAGCGAGTCGACGTTGCCGGCGCGCTCGATCGAGGCGTAGCCGTCGACGGCGAAGCTCTGCACGCCGGTGGCGCGCCGGGTCTCGAGCACGCTGGGCAAGAGCTCCAGCGAGAAGCTCGCCACGTCGTGCGCCTCCGGGGAGCCCAGCGCCGCCGACAGGTCGACCAGGTCGAGGGTGGCCTCGCCGCTGTCGTCCTTGAACAGGCCGAGCAGGCGCACGGTGTCGAGGTCGATGAGCTCGACCGCGGTGTAGACGTGCATCGCCTGGCTGGTGAGGTGCTCGAGGAAGCGCCACAGCGGCGCCGGATCGAAGTCGGCGAAGTGCTCGGCCGGCTGGGCGCCGTCGTAGAGCCCGAGGTCGAGCGGCATCGGCTCGGTCGCCGCGGTCTTGCCGCGATCGCGCCAGCGGTTGAACACGTCGCCGAGCAGGCGGGTCAGGAGCACCGCGACCAGCTCGTCACGCAGGCGCAGGCCGGCCAGCTTCTCGGCGACCTCGGAGCCGGCGACGTCCTCGAGCAGGTGCACGTAGGCGTCGACCCGGGCCCGCACCGCCGGCGCCGCCCCGACCCGCTCGAGCAGGCCGGTGCGCGCGCGCACCAGCACCCCGCCGCTGCCGCGCGGCACGCTGAGCAGGACCCCGAGATCGTGGATGACGAACAGCGGCAGGTGCAGCCCGACCCGGGCCAGGCCGTTGTGCCACGCCGCCGCCCGGATCATCGCCATCGGGCTCTCGACGTGGACGCACGAGAGCACCATCGACGCCACCTGGCGCGCGACGTGGCTGCGACGGCGCTCCTCGGGGATCGGCATCGCGGCGGCGCGGGCTCAGCGCCCCGCCCGCGCACGCGCGAGGTGCTGGTCGCCGATGTACACCAGGAACGAGCGCAGGTGCGCCTTCTTGGCGAGGGCCTCGTCGGCGCCGGCCCGCCGCATCTGCTCGTTGGCGGCCGGATCGCTCGAGGTGGCGACGATGCGCCCGGCGAAGCCGGCGGCCCGCAGCGCGGTGATCGCGGCGGCGCCGTCGACCCGGCCCGTGCCCATCGCGAAGTCCATGAACACGACGTCGAAGCCGCGCGGCGCACCGTCGGCACCCGGGAGACACAGCGCGACGGCGTCGTCGGCGTGGGCGAAGACCTCGACCGCGAGCCCGGGGATGTGGAAGGTCTCGCCGCGGGCGGCGACCACGTCGTCGAAGATCGCCACGCGCTGCGGCTCGATGCCGCCGGTCGAGATGACGATCGGAGGAGCGGAGCTGGGCTGGTCGGTCATGGCGGGCCTTCCGGCGGCTAGCCACCGAACTTCGACGACGCGAACACCGTCTCGAGCAGGTGGTCGACCTCGCGCACCATGCGCGTGGCGGTCTCGTTGCCGATGGCGGCCAGGGCCGCCTTGATCTCGCTGAGGTTCTTGAGCTGGGAGAACAGCTGGATGTCGGACAGCTCGCCGTCCCTGGTGAGCAGGCCGCGGATGAGGTTGAGCTCGGCGAGCAGCTCCTCGAGCCCCGCCGACGGGCCGATGAACCGGCGCGCGCCCGGGTGCTCGCGGAAGAACGCGTCGACCACCGGCCCGACGATCTCGTCGAGCAGCTCGACCTGGTCGAGGTTGTTCCAGATGTGGCGCAGCACGAAGAAGTCGCCGTCGTTGACGGTGGTGCGGCCGTCGAACACCGCCGACGCCGCCAGCAGCTTGAGCAGCTTGACCGCGCGGCGATCCGACACGGTGATGCCCTCGCTGCGGATCTGGAAGATGAGGCCCTTGTACTTGGCGAGGAACTCCTCGGGGAACACCATGAAGCGGTCGAAGCCGCCCTGGATCGCGCGCAGATCGGCGGCCGAGATCACCGGCTTCACCGCCGCGCGCTGGCCGGTCATCTTGGCGACCTCGAGCGCGGTGCCCTTCGTCATCAGCGCGTGGAAGTGGTAGCTGTCGAGGTTGTCCGACAGCGCCCGGATGAGGAAGCGGTCGAACATCGCGGCCAGGTTCTCGTCGGCCGGCACCTCGTTGGAGGCGGCGAACAGCGAGATCAGCGGCACCGGCAGCACGTCGGCGCCGTTCTGGAACTTGCGCTCGTTGATGACGTGCAGGAGCGAGTTGAGGATGGCGGAGTTCGACTTGAAGATCTCGTCGAGGAAGACGATCTCGGCGGTCGGCAGCATCGCCTCGACCCGCCGGGTGTAGCGGCCCTCGCGGAACGCCGCGATGTCGATGGGGCCGAACAGCTCGTTGGGCTCGGTGAAGCGGGTCAGCAGGTACTCGAAGTACCGGGCGTCGATGAGCCGCGCGAACATGTCGATCATCGCCGACTTGGCGGTGCCCGGCGGGCCGATGATCACCATGTGCTCGCCGGCGATGGCCGAGACCATCATCAGGCGGATGATCTCTTGCTTGTCGAGGAACTGCGCCCCGAGCTGGCGCGCCACCTCCTGGAAGCCGCGCGCCGCGGCGGCGACGTCGACGGGCAGGCTGGCGGCGGACGGGGTGACCATGGGAGAGCCAGTTCTACCCTACCCGGCGGGCGCCTGACCACCCGCGGCCGGGCCGTCGGCGCCGTCGGCGGTCGCGACCTCCGCGGGGCCTGCGGCCGGGGTCGGCGTCGGCGCGGTGAGCAGCGCTCGCCCGAGCCGCTCGGCCAGCGCCTCGATCACCGGCTCGCCGACCTGCTGGGCCGCCTGCGCGCGGTGCACCCGCCAGCGCGCGGCCAGCTCGTCGTCGGCGGCGATGCCCGGCGGCACCGCCAGCGCGGGGGCGACCCGGGCCAGCGCCGACGGCAGCGCCAGGAACGCGGCCAGCCCGCGCGGCCGCGGCTGCTGCTGGCCAGCGGCGAGCAGCGGCGACGGCTCGTCGGCGCCGAGCCGGCGCTCGAGCACGCAGGCCAGCCCGGCGACGTAGACCAGGAGCGCGGCCACCGCGCGCACGTCGGCCGGCCGCGGGGTGCGCTCGAGCATCTGCTCGAAGGCGGCGGTGAGCCGGGCCGGGCGCGCGAGCTGGGCCCGCCCACCCTCGCCGCGCAGCGCGCCGTGGGCCACCGCCCGGGCCAGCGTGCGATCGCGCAGGATGAACGCGACCTCCTCCCAGTGCACCGGCGGCGCCGCCGGGTGATCGGTGAGCAGCATCGTCAGCGGCGTGCGCCGCATCAGCGCCGCGGTGATCGGCAGCGCGGCGTCGGAGCACAGGAGCTCGTCGACGGCGGCCCGGCGGGTCTCCTCGTGGACGCGCCGCACCCGCCGCCACCGGGTGAGCCGTTCGGGGGCCGGCTGGCCCTGGAACCGCGCGCGCCCGGTCCACCACGACAGGTGCAAGTCGACCCGCGTGATCGCGAAGACGTTGTGCAACAGCGCGTGCCGGGCCAGCAGCCGTCGCGGCTCGCGGGTGAGCGGCTGCGCCACCAGCGACTGCGCCACCCCGGCGAGGCGTCGGCGCTGGCCGTCGGTGACGCCGAGCTGATCGACGTCGGGGTGCGCGAGGAGCAAGGCGTCGTGCAGGCCCATCGCCAGCGCCAGATCATCGCGCTCGAGGATCATCGGTGGCGGGCGGCTGACCAGGCCGGTGAGCACCCGGGTGCGGGCGTCGTCGATGACGTCGGCGGCCAGCGCCGCCTCGGGCAGCGCGCCGTCGAAGTCGTCGAGCGCGGCGATCGGCAGCGGCCGGCCGACGTGCATCTCGCCGCCGGCCACCAGCGGGGTGACGAAGCGCTCGAGGAACGAGGTCAGGGCGGCGACGGCGGACGTGGCCATGGTGGAGGGCGATCAGGGCGGAAGCAGCTTGTTGCCGTCGCGATCCGGATCCGGCAGGCCCCACAGCGCGAACCGTCCGACCTCGTCGTTGACCACCGTCGGCGCGCCGAGCTCACCCTCGGGCGCCCGCACCAGCTCGGCGGACTCGAGGGCCGTCGGCAACAGCGCGCGGCGCTCGAGCGAGACCAGCTCGGCGTCGCCGAGCTGGAACGGCGCGCCGTCGGCGGAGAACACGGTCCACTCGCCGGCGTCGTGGCCGAGCGCCCGGGCCAGCACGTCGGGCGCGACCCGCGGCACCAGCTCGAGCCCGAGCGGCACCAGGATGCCCGGCGCCAGCTCGGTGAGCAGCTCGCCGAGCGGCACCAGGTCGAGCTCGCCCTGCCCCACCACCAGGATGCCGCGGGTGGTCATCGCCACCCGGTACGCGCGCAGGCTCGTCGGCGGCAGCACCAGCACCAGCCGGCGCAGGCGCTCGGCGTGCTCGTTGGGGATGAGGGTCGCCACCACCCGGCGCGGCTGCCCCGCCGCCGGCGCCAGGCGCAGCGCCACCGCGATCGCCGACGGCGATGCCTGCGCGTGGGTGGGCTCGCCGACCGCCGCCGTGCCGTCGCCGTGCGCCAGCTCGGCACCGACGTCGACCCGGGTTAGGTGCGCGAGGTCGGAGAACTCCAGCGGCCCCGGCAGCACGTCGATCCGATCGCCGGGCCAGAACACGTGGACCTGATCGACGGGGAACACCGACTGACACGAGGTGAGATCGATCGGGTGCGCCCAGCCCAGCGCCACCGCGACCCCGGGCCCGACGGCGCGGAACACCTCGATGCCGGGCACCCCGCGCAACAGCTCGACGATGCGCGCCGGCACGTCGCGCAGGCGCAGGAGCAGGTAGCTGCGGCCGCGCTCGTCGGCGAAGGCGCTGGCGCGCGCCGGGGTGACCAGGGTCGCCTCGCCGCTGACCCGGCTCCGCCACAGGTAGCGGATGACGCCGTCGCCGAGGCCGGCGGGCACCGCCACCCGGAGCTCGCGCCGCAGCTCGTCGCGGTGCTCGTCGCCGGGCACCCGCCGCAGCGACAGCCGCAACAGCAACCGCGCCAGCGGCAGCTCGCCCTCGCGCACGTAGCTCTGCACGAAGTCGTCGCCGAACACGACCAGGTCGGCGCCGGCCGGCACCGGGCCGGCGTCGGCGGTGTCGTAGCCGTAGGGCGAGCGCTCGTCGCGGTACTTGACGAAGTGGCGCGCGCTGCCGGTGTAGGTGGCGCCGCCGAGCAGGCGGGTCAGGCGCGCCGCGCGATCGCAGGCGTACGACGAGACCGCCGGGATCCGCACGCCCATCTCGCGGCTCTGCAACGGCGACCGCAGCCGCACGATCTCGAGGCCGGCGAGGAGCTCGTCGAGGGCGGCCTCCGCCGAGTACAGGCGCAGCCACGACACCACGCCCTCCAGCGTCGGGAACACCATCAGCGCGTAGCGGCCGAGCGCGATGCCGCGCGCATCCGGCGCCAGGCCGGGCGTCTGCAGGCGGGTCTGGCCCTGGGCCACGTGCTCGAGCGCCACGCGGCCACGGTAGCACTTCGTCGCCGTCGCTGGCAGCCGCCGCGGCCGTGCGCGCCGGCGGCGCGGGTGCGAAGATGCGCGCCATGAACGCTCGGTCCGGCGCCTGTCTCACCGCCCTCGCGCTCGCCGTCGCCGCGGGCTGCGGCAACCGCGACGCCGCGTCACCGCCTGGCGCCAGCGGCGGCTCCGGCAGCGCGGCGGTCACCGTCGACGACCAGCCGCTGCCCGCGGTCGGCGTCGACGCCGTCACCCGGTTCGGCTTCGTCTATGGCGCCGGCGAGAGCGCGTTCGCCAAGGCGACCGCGGCGGCCAAGCCCAAGGGCAAGGGCGCGAGCCCCGACTGGGCGGCGGTCGCCACCGCGTGCGAGGCCACGCTGGCCAAGGACGCGCACCACGGCGAGGCCCACTACCTGCTCGCGGTGGCGCTGATCCAGCTCGACCGCCCCGGCGCCGCCGCGCACCTCGAGACCGCGATCGCCCAGGACGCCCTGGAGCTCGCGCCGCGCGCCGCCAACGACGACCGCCTCGCCGCCTGGCGGGCGACGCCCGCCGGCAAGGCGACCCTCGCGCGCGCGCAGCGCCTCGAGGCCGCCACCCTCGAGCTGGCCCGGCGCGGGGTGGTGATCCTCGGCCGGCGCGGGCCGTTTCGGTGGCCGAACAAGGCCGGCTCGCAGTGGTCGACCACCCGCGCGGCGAGGTCTACGCCGTCGACCTCGACGCGCGCCGCTACGTGCGCCTGACCCACAGCGATCACCGCGCCGCCGGCGCGCTGCCGTCGGCGGACGGCCGCGAGCTGGTGGTGGTCGGCTTCGATCGGGTCGAGCTGCCCGCGGGCGCCGACGCCGCGCCGCTGCTCACCTCGACCTGGATCGAGACCTACGACACCACCACCTGGAAGCGCACCGGCGCCCGCGCCAAGATCGGCCGCGCGCGGAAGGTCGCGGTCGAGCACGGCCCCGGCGGCCAGCTCCGGGTCACGACCTACCCCGCGGTCGGGCGCTGGGGCGTGGGGCCGGCGACGGTGGCGGTGCTCGATCGCGGCACCGGCAAGCTCACGCCGACCACCGTGAGCGCGGCGGCGCCGACCCGGCTGGTGGTCTCGCTCGACGAGGCCGTGGTCGAGGGTGCGGCGGCGGGCGTGCAGGCGGCGTGGGCCGGCGAGCCCCAGGCCGCCAGCGAGCTCACCCTCGTCGGCGGCAAGACCTTCGCGGTGCCGGAGTCGGGCCGGGCCGCGCGCGCCGCGGTGGCGGTGAGCCCCGACGGCGCTCGCCTCGCGCTGGTCACCCTCACCGATCCGTGCGCGGCGGCGGCGCCGGCGCCGTCCTTGTACATCGGCGACGGCGCGACCGGGCAGCTCCGCCACGTGCTCACCGCGCGCGCACGCTTCGCGATGCGCTGGCTCGACGTGAACCGCCTGCTCTACCAGGACGCCGACGGCGCCCTGCGGGTGTGGGACGCCGCCGCCGGGCGCGAGGTCGCCAAGCTCGAGAGCCGGCCCGGCCTCGCCGTCGACGGCCTGTCCGCGATCGCGATGGCGCCGTGTCCGGGCGCGGCGCCGCCGCCGGAGGCCGCCGGGGTCGACGCCGACGCCGACGCGCCGCCCGACGGCGACGGCGAGACCGACGCCGACGACGCCGCGCCGGTCGCGACGCCGTAGCCGCCGGGCTCAGCCGTCGTCGTCGGGCGCGCCGCCCTCGCTGACGTCGACGTGGGCCGCCGGGATCCGGTACTCCTCGGCGAGCCAGCGCCCGAGGTCGACCTGCTGGCAACGCTCCGAGCAGAACGGCGCGAGTCGTCGGGCTGGGTCAGCGACCCGCTCGCAGGTCGGGCAGCGCACGACGCGGGCCGGCGGCGCGCTCATGGCCCTTGCGCCTCCAGGCCGTAGTGCACGCACTTCTGGATGAGGTAGAGCGGCTGATGCCGAGCTCCTTGGCCAGCTGCGACTTGTTCCAGTGGGTGCGGATGAGCCCGGCGAGGATGACCTCGGCCTCGACGGTGTCCATCACCTGCCGCAGGTCCCGGTCCGCTGCGGCGGCGCCGGTGGCGCCCCGGCGGCCGCGCCCGCGACCACCCGCGGCGACAGCACTCGAGCGAGATCTCCGGCGATCGCCGCCGAGCACCACCGCGCGCTCGATCTCGTTCTCGAGCTCGCGGATGTTGCCCGGCCACGGGTAGCGCACCAGCGCGTCGAGCGCGGCCTCGGTCAGCCGGGCCGGCCCGCCAGGCCGCTGGTGCTTGCGCAAGAAGTGGGCGGCGGAGCAGCGGGCGTCGGCGACCCGCTGGCGCAGCGGCGGCACCGTGATCTCGCGGACGTTGACCCGGTAGAACAGGTCCTCGCGGAACTCCTTGCGCGCCACCATCTGCGCGAGGTCCTTGTGCGAGGCGGCGATGATGCGGACGTCGACCTTGACCGGCTTGGTGCCGCCGACCGGCGTGAACGTGCCCTCCTGCAGCACCCGCAAGAGCTTCACCTGCAGCGCCGCCGACATGTCGCCGATCTCGTCGAGGAAGAACGTGCCGCCGTCGGCGACCTCGAACAGGCCCTTCTGGTTCGACACCGCGCCGGTGAACGCGCCGCGGGCGTGGCCGAACAGCGCGCTCTCGAGGAGGTTGTCGTTGAACGCCGAGCAGTTCTGGACCACGAAGGGGCCCTTGGCGCGCGGCCCGTGGAAGTGGATGGCCCGGGCGATGAGCTCCTTGCCGGTGCCGCTCTCGCCGTGGACGAGCACGGTCGACTGGCTCTTCACGACCTTGCGCAGGAGCCCCACCAGCTCGCGCACCGCCGGCGCCCGCCCGACGATCTCCTTGAACGGGTGATCGTCGGCGATGGGCTCGATCGGCGGCGGGCTGGCCTCGCGCGAGCGCCAGTGCGCGACCACCTCGCCGGCGGCGTACGCGAGCAGCTCGCGGATGCGCTCGAGCTCGCCCTCGCCGGCCCGGGGGATGCCGTCGAGATCGCGGGCCAGCGCGTCGGGCGAGACCTCGGCGAACTCGGCCACCTTGGCGCCGAGCGCGGCGCGCTCGGCCGCGTCGGGCGCGTGCGGCATGCTGCCGCCGACGAACAGGAACCCGGCGAGCGCCTCGCCGAACCACAGCGGCGCGGCGACCACGTCGAAGCCGAGGTGGCAGCGGTGCACGACGGTGGCGATCGGCGCCTTCGGCCCCGCCGGGCGTGCCGCCTTGAGCTCGCCGGCCACCGCCCGCACCGACTCGTTGCAGCGGCGGAAGCCCTCCTTGGAGAACAGCGCGGCCCGACACAGCTCGTTCTGCGACGGGATGATCTTGCCGTCGGCGTGATCGAGGACGTAGCCGGTGGGATCGGCGAACGCCAGCTCCACGCCCCACCACCGGCGCAACAGCTCGCGCACGAGCACCACCGCGTGCAGCGAGCGGTACGGACGAAGATCGACCCCGGCGTCCATCGACGTCGCCGACTATAGCAGGCGCGCCCGGGCCAGCTCGACGGTCGCCGCCGCCGCTACCAGCCGCAGGCCTTGCCCTTGTTCTGCGTGGTGAGCCACGCCTGCAGGGGCGCGAAGTAGTCGAGGATGGCGCTGGCGTCGAAGCCGCGGGCGCCGCCGGTGACCTGGGCCAGGGCCTCGGGCCACGGCACGCTCGAGCCGAGCTGCAGCATCTTCCAGAACCGATCACCGGCGGCCTTGCTGCCGAAGATCGAGCAGGCGTGCAGCGGCCCCTGGTGCCCGGCGGCCTCGCACAGCGCGCGGTGGAACTGGAACTGCAGGATGGTCGACAGGAAGTACCGCAGGTACGGCGTGTTGCCGGGCACGTGGTACTTGGCGCCGGGATCGAACGCGTCGGCGGCGCGGGTCACCGGCGGCGCGACGCCCTGGTACTGCCGGCGCAGCTCCCACCAGCGATCGTTCCACTGCGCCCGCGGCACCTGGCCGGCGAACACCTCCCACCGCCACTTGTCGACCACCAGGCCGAACGGCAAGAACGCCACCTTCTCGAGGGCCTTGAACAGCTGCTCGTCGATGAGCGCCTTGTCGTTGCTGGCGACCTGGTCGAGCAGGCCGACCTGCTTGAGGTAGCTCGGCGTGATCGACAGCGCGATGGTGTCGCCGATGGCCTCGTGGAAGCCGTCGTTGGCGCCGTCCTGCAGCAGCACCGGCAGCGTGTGGTACGCGAGGTAGTAGTAGTCGTGCCCGAGCTCGTGGTGCAGCGTCACCAGGTCTTCCTGGTTGACCTTGATGCACATCTTGATGCGGGCGTCGCCGCTGTAGGTCGGATCCCAGGCGCTGGCGTGGCACACCACCTCCTTGCCCTCGGGTCGGGTCAGCATCGAGCGCTCCCAGAACGTCGCCGGCAGCGCCGGCATGCCGAGCGAGGTGAAGAAGCTCTCGGCGAGCTTGGTCATCCTGGTGGCGTCGTAGCCCTGGGCCACCAGCGCGTCGCTGACGTCGGGCGACGGCTGGCCCTTGTACGGCTCGAGCAGGTCGTAGACGTTGCTCCAGTCCTGCGCCCACATGTTGCCGAGCAGGTGCGCCGGCAGCGGGCCCTTGGTCGGCACCACCTTGGCGCCGTACTTCTTGCCGAGGGTGCGGCGGGCGTAGCAGTGGAGCTGCTCGTAGAGCGGCCGGACCTGGCCCCACAGGCGATCGGCCTCGGCGACCATCGCCTCCGCCGGCATGTCGTAGCGCGAGCGCCACATCGCGCCGGTGTCGGCGAACCCCACGCCCTGGGCGCCGGCGTTGGCCAGCGGCACGAACCGCTCGTAGGCCGGCGCGATGGTCTTGCCGACGTCGTGCCAGCCCTGCCACGCGGCCAGCAGCGCCTTGGGGTCGCGGCTCTTGGCCATCACGTCCGACAGCTCGTCGAGGTTGCGGCAGGTGGTGCCCTCGCACGCCTTGCCGGTGCCGTAGAGCCCGTCCATCTCGGTCATCACCTGGGCCAGCGCCGCGGCCTGGGCCGGATCCGCGGGCGCTGGCTGGCCGGCGAGGCGGAGCTGCTGGAACTGGCGCTGCTGGATCGGCGACAGCTCGCCGACGAACGGCGCGAACGCGGCGGCGCGCCCGATGGCCTCGGTGAGGTACGTCATCGCCGCCTCGCCGGCCGCCGACGCCCGCGCCTCGTGCTCGGGGGGGAGGTCGGTCTGGCGATCCCAGTCGGCGAGCGCGCTCACCGTCCACAGCTCGCGCAGGCGATCGTCGACCTCGGCGATGAACTGCGCCGCGGTGGCCGCGCTCGGCGGCGGCGGCACGACCACAGCCGGCGTGGCGTCGGGCGCGAAGGGCACGGCGACCGGCGGCGGGATGGCGGCGCCGCCGCCGGGCTTGGCCGGGCCGCAGGCGGCGACAAGGAGCGCGAGGGGACCGAGCACGCGAGGCGTCATGGGGGCCGACCCTAGTTGAAGTGTCGGCCCCGGCGCTACGCTGAGGAACGTTTCGACGGCGACCGACGCTACGCGGCGCGCCAGGTGGCGGCGCCGTCGGCCGCAGGCTCGGCGCGGACCTGGCCCAGCGCCTCGAGGCGCACCAGGTGCGAGATGAGCGATCGCTCGGCCAGCGGCCACAGGCCCGACGGCGTGTCGGCGTAGGCGTGCGGCACCAGCGCCGACGGCGGCGCCGGTCCGAGCGCCGTCACCGCGGCCAGCACCCGCGCCTCGCGCCCGAGCCGGTGCGCCGCGTAGCCGCGCAGCCGCCCGACCGCGTCGTCGATCATCGGCCCGTGCGCCGGCAACAGCCGGCGCGGCGCCAGCGCCGCCACCCGCTCGAGGGACGCGAGGTACGCGGTCATGTCGCCCTCCGACGGATCGATGAGGATGGTGCCGAGCCCGGCCACCAGATCGCCGGCCACCACCTGGCCGGAGCCGGCGTCGGCCAGGCAGACGTGACCGGGGGCGTGGCCCGGGGTCAGCACCACGGTCCAGCCGTCGAGGTCGTCGCCGTCGGCGAGCAGCTCATCGACCTGCACCCGACCGCGAAGCCGCGCCGCGGTGTCGGCGTGAGCGGCGACCGGGACGCCGGTGGCCGCCGCCAGCGCCGCGGCGCCGCCGACGTGGTCGCCGGTGGTGGGTGAGCACGATGCGCGCGAGGCGCCGACCGGCGGCCGCCTCGGCGTCGAGCACCGCCGCCAGCCGGGCCTGCTCGCCGGCGTCGGTCGCCCCGGATCGACCACCGTCAGCGCGCCGTCGCCGAGCAGGTAGCAGCTGGTGTGGGTGGCCGGCGGCAAGGTCGGGGTGGCCAGCGCCACCACCCGGGCCCCTGGGCCGACCTCGCGCAGGCCGATCTCCACCTGCTCGGTGACGGCGCCGGCGGCGTCGCGCGCTGCGGCATAGATCGCGTCGATCTGCGAGGTTGGCGCCGACGGCGGCGGGGCGTGCGGGGCCATGGCGGCGAGGGGGGAAACGGGCGTGACGAGGGTGCCGCGCCGGCGTAGACTCCAAGGGAGTTTGCCATGGTGAGCGTGACCGCCCGCAAGATCCGCGACCACGGCACCGAGCGTGTCCAGGGCCAGGTCGGGCGGATCTACACCGGGTACCTCATCAGCTACCCGTACATCGGCCGCGGCATGGTCATCTTCCGCGACCCGCACGGGCACCGCATGATCACCACCCCGGTCAAGCGCGTGCTCGGGGATCCCGGCGGCAAGATGATCTACGTCGAGACCGAGAACAGCGTGTACCGCCTCGAGCTCCACGGCGACCCGGTGTTTCCGATGCGCGCCGCCGGCGAGTAGCGCGGCCTGCGCGTTTCACCAGGCGCGCCGCGCGCGGCGACGATCGTCGCGGCGACGGACGAGCGCGATCGCCGGGCTGGTGTAAGGTGCCGCCGATGTCCGAGACGACGAGCCTGTGGGACCGGCGCCTCATCCTCGTCGGCGGCAAGGGCGGCGTCGGGCGCACCACGGTGGCGGCGGCGATCGCCCACGAGTGCGCGCGCCGAGGACGTCGCACGCTCTTGCTGCAGGCCAACGCCGCGGATCGCGTCGGCGGCTACTTCGGTCGACCGCCGGTGGGCGTCGACCTGGTCGAGCTGGCGCCGAAGCTGTGGGCGATCAACACCACGCCCGCGGCGGCCCTCGCCGAGTACGGGCTGATGGTGCTCAAGTTCGGCGCCGTCTACGACATGGTGTTCGAGAACCGGATCACCAAGGCGTTCTTGCGCGCGGTGCCCGGCATCGACGACTACGCCGTGCTCGGCAAGGTGTGGTTCCACACCACCGAGACCGAGCGCGGCAAGCCCCGGTGGGACACCGTCGTGTTCGACATGCCGGCGTCGGGCCACAGCCTGTCGATGCTGCGCATCCCGCAGGTCATCACCGAGACGGTGCCCGAGGGGCCGCTCACCCGCGATGCCCGCGCCGTGCTCGCGCTGCTGCGCGACCCGACCCGGTGCGCCACGGTGCTGGTGACCCTGGCCGAGGAGATGCCGGTCAACGAGGTGCGCGAGCTGTCGGCCAAGCTGGCCGCGCTCGGGGTGCCGACCCAGCAGGTCGTCGCCAACCAGATCTACCCCGATCGGTTCCCGCCCGGCTCCATCCCGGCCCGGGTGCTCGACGCCCTCGACGCGCCCGCCGATCCGACGCTGGCGGCGCTGGCAACGCACGCGCGGCTGGCGGCGGCGCGGGCCACGCTGGCGCGCACCTACCTCGGCGAGCTGCGTGCGTGGACGCCGGCGCCGCTGACCACCTTGCCGATGATCTTCGCCGACGAGCTCGGCCCCGCCGACGTCGCCCGCCTCGGCGGCGCGCTGGCCGCGAGCGTCGACGCCGCGGCGTGACCTCGGGCGTCACCGCGGCGTGCGCGCACGGATCACGGCGCGGGCGCAGGCTCGGGGCCGGCGTCGGCGTCGGCGTCGACGGGCGCCTCGACCCGCACCGCGATGCCGTGGGCCTCGGCCGAGCGCCAGCCGAGCACCTTGCGCAGCGCCCACACGCCGCCCGACGGCGTGACGTCGAACCGCAGGTCGGTGACCTTGTCGGCGCCGAGGGTCTTGGCGGCGACGATGAGCATGCGGTTGACCACGCGGTCGAGATCGACGCCGCCGGGGATGGCGAGGAACAACACGTAGGCGCTGGTGGCGTTGGCCTGGATCGCCGCCACCGGCGTCAGGCCGGGCCCGACCTCGACGTTCTCCGGTTGCAGGCGCACGGTCGAGACGTGGGCGCACGCACCGGCGACGGCGAGCAGCGCGGCGACGGCGGTGGAGGCACGCAGCATGCGGCGGACGCTAGCACGTCCCGACCGGGGCCCCGGTGGTAGCATCACGTCGTGGGAGCGCGCCTGGCCAGGTTGGCGGTAGCCGCAGCGGTGGCGCTGGCGGCGGTCGGCGGCGAGGCCCACGCCGACGACGCGCCGCCCGACGACGCGACCGCCGCGGAGCCCGGGGCCGACGCCGCCGCGGTGGTGGAGCTCGGTCCCGAGCAGGCCATCACCCGCAAGCTCGGCGTGTGGCGCATCGACGCGCTCGGCATCGAGCCCGAGCTGGTCGGCCGGCTCGAGGCGTTGTTCCGCATGGAGCTCGATCGCCTCGCGGCCAGCCCCATCCCGCCGCGGCGCGACACCGAGCGGGCGGCCGGCAAAGGCCTGCGCGACTGCACCGGCGAGGATCGCTGCCTGGCCGCGATCGGCAAGAAGCTCGGCGTCGAGGTCATGGTGACCGGCTCGGTCGCCGCCCTCGGCGACTCGTACATCCTCGACGTGAAGGCGGTGGAGGTCGCCGGCGCCAAGCCGCTGCGCCGCATCGCCACCGATCCGCTGCGCGGCAGCCCCGACGAGCTCATCGAGGCGATCCGGGTCGCCGCCTACCGGCTCCTGGCGCCGGAGCAGCTCCACGGCGCCATCTCGGTGCTGTCGGGGCTCGTCGGCGCCACCGTCACGCTCGACGATCAGGTCGTCGGCACCACGCCGCTGCTGGCGCCGCTCACCCGCCTGCCGCTCGGGCGCCACACCCTGGCGCTCCGCGCCCCCGGCTACGAGCCGTTCGTCGACACCGTCGACGTCCGCTTCCAGAAGACCTCGCGGGTCGTGGTCAACCTGATCTCGCAGGCGCCGACCGAGCCGGTGGCGCCGCCGGTGACCGTGGTGCGCGAGCGCCGCGCCTGGTACGCGCGCTGGTACGTGTACGCCGCGGTCGGCGCCGCCGCGGTGCTCACCGGCGCCGTCGTCGGTCACGCCATCGGCAAGGTCGACGTGGTCGCGTGCCCGGGCGGTGCGTCGTGCTGACCCGGGCGCTGGCGATCGTCGTCGCGGTGGCCGGCTGGATCGACCTCGCCGCCGCCGCGCCCGCCGCTGCGTGGCCCTGCGCCCGCCGGCCGCCGGCGCCGCGCACGGTGGCGGTCGCGCCGCTGGCGACCCTCGGCGTCGAGGCCACCGCCGCCGCCACCGGCGCCGTCGCCGGCGAGCTCGAGCGCGCCCTCGCCGCCCTGCCCGGCGTCACCGTGGTGCCGAGCACCGAGGTGGTGCGCGCGACCAAGGCGTCGAAGCGCCCGGAGCTGCGCGCCTGCGACGGCGAGGTCCGGTGCCTCGCCAACCTCGGGCGCCTCGTCGGCGCCGACCTGGTCGTGTTCGGCGAGCTCGGCGGGCTCGGCGACGCCCAGATCGTCTACCTCGCGCTGGTCGACGCCGCCGCCGCGCGCGAGGTGCGGACCACCACGCACGCGGTCGGCCAGGACGCCGACGGCGGCCCCGCCGGTGCCGCGACCCGCCTGCTCGAGCCCGATCGCTACGTCGGCGCGCTGGCGCTGGCCATCGACGTCGGCGGCGCGTCGGTCTACGTCAACGGCCAGGCGGTGGGGCGCTCGCCGATCGCTCCGCTGACCTTGCCGGTCGGCACCCACGCGGTCCGGGTCACCCACCCGGAGTTCCGCGACTTCGTGCGCTTCGTCGACGTGACCTTCGCCGGCACCGCGGCGGTCGACGTCGGCCACCAGCAGTACCCGATCGTGTCGACCGACGTCGACGAGCGCACGGCCGCGGGCGGCAACGGCGAGCGCGTCGTGTATCGCGATCCGCCGTGGTACCGGCGCTGGTGGGTGCTGGCCGCGGCCGGCGCGCTGGTGGCGACCACCGCCGGCATCACCGCCGGGCTGCTCGCCGACGGCCTGTGCGACGGCTGCACCCGACGCCCGATCGACGCGCCGCCGCGCTGACCGCCTCGCTAGATCAGCGACGCGATCTGGTTGAGGCGCTTGTTGGCGCCGCCGAAGTCGCCGTCGCCGTACTTCTCGGTCGCCTCGCGGAACAGCCCGTCGACCTGGGCCTGGGCGCCGGCCTCGAGGGTGCGGCCCTTCATGCGCGCCGACAGCCGCCCGATCTTGGCGCCGATGAAGGCGCGATCGATCTTGATGGAGTCGACGGTGGCGAGCAGCTGCGACGCCGCGAAGTAGGCCTTGCCGAAGTCGGCGTCGGCCATCGCCGCGGTCGCCTCCTTCTCGAGGCCCTGGGCCGGCCCCGGCAGGTCGGCGGCGAGCAGGCCCTTCTTCGACATGTTGGTGCGGGCGCGGGTCAGCATCGGCTCGACGTCGCGCCGGCCGTACTTGGAGCCCTTGGCGTCGACGGTCTGGATGATGGTGGTCGGCACCGCCGCCGGCTGGCCGCACGACGCCGCCTGGCGCGCGAGCTCGGCGCGCATCGAGCTCAGCTCCTTGCTCATCGCCACCATCTGCTCGGAGATCCGGCCGACCTGATCGTCGCGCTGGGCCAGCTTGCCCATGACCTGGGCCAGCTCGCCGCCGCGCGCGCCGCCTGTGCCACCGGCCGCGCGCAGCGCCTCGAGCTCGGCCTTGTACTGCGCGGTCTGCCGCTCGAGCAGGTCGACGATCTCGTCCTTGTTGGCGCTCTGCTGGGTCTGCAGGTCGGACAGCTGCTGCTCGAGCTCGGCGGTGTCGGCGCCGGCCGCGCGCTGCTGGGTGATCTGCGCCTGGAGCTGCTCGGTCTTCTCCTTGAGCTGGCGTCGGCTGGAGACCAGCGCGTCGCGGCGCGCGAGCAGGTCTTGCTCGTCCTGGGCGGCCTGGGCCGCGACCGCCGGATCCGGCGCCGCCGGTTGCTCGTCCTTGCACCCGCCGAGCCGAGCGCGACCACCACCCCGAGCGCTCCCAACCGTGCGACGCAGGCCATGGCCACCAGTCTACGAGATCCGCGGCAGGATTGCCTGGCGCGCCCCGCCGCGCCGTCCGCCAGCTAGAGTCGGGCCCATGCTGCTCTACCAGGACCCGCGGGCGCCCAACCCCCGGCGCGTGCGGATCTTCTGCGCCGAGAAGAACCTCGAGCTCGACACCATCGACGTGATGATCGCCACCGGCGATCACCAGAAGCCGGCGTACCTGGTGAAGCACCCGCTGGGGCTGTTGCCGGTGCTCGAGCTCGCCGACGGCCGGGTCCTGCGCGAGTCGATGGCCATCTGCCGCTACCTCGAGGAGCTGACCCCGGCGCCCAACCTGTTCGGGGTCGACGCCTGGGAGCGCGCCACCATCGAGCAGTGGAACCGCCACGCCGAGTTCGAGCTGCTGCTGCCGATCGCCCAGGTGTTCCGCAACACCCACGCGTTCTGGCAGGGCCGCATCAAGCAGGCGCCGGAGTTCGGCGCGATCATGCGCGAGATCGTGGCCGCGCGGATGGCGTGGCTCGACGGCGAGCTGGCGTCGCGGCGCTACCTCGCCGGCGAGCGCTTCACGGTGGCCGACATCACCGCGCGCTGCGCCATCGACTTCGGCAAGCCGGTCGACCTGCGCATCCCCGACGGGCTGACCCACCTCCGTCGCTGGTACGACCTGGTGTCGGAGCGGCCGTCGATCAAGGCGTGATCGCGGGCGCGCGCGCCGCGAGCTGACCGCAGGCGGCGGCGACGTCGCCGCCACCGGAGTACCGCACGTGGTGCGGCAGCCCCGCGGCGACGAGCACGTCGCGGAACGCCCGGGTGCGCCCCGGCTCGGCGCGCCGGAACGGATCGGCGCCGCCGTCGGGCCCGTCGCCGATGGCGTTGTACGGGATGAGCGAGAGCCGCGGGCGGATGCCGGTGGTGCGCTCGAACCCGCGCGCGGCCTCGACCAGCGCGGCCGCGTCGGCGACGTCGTCGTTGACGCCGTCGAGCAAGGTCACCGCCCACATCGGCGCCAGGCCGGTCGCCTGGGCGTGCTCGGCGCACGCCGCGACCACGTCGGCCCAGGCGTGGGCGCCGGCGATGGGCATGAGCTGGCGCCGGATCTCCGGCCGCGCGCCACCCAGCGACAGCCCGAGCCGGACCTTGGGCGCGCACCGGGCCAGGCGCCGGATGCCGGCGGGCAGCCCGGAGGTGCACACCGTGATGTTGCGGGCATCGACGCCGAGCGCGCACGGATCGCGGAGCACGTCGATGGCGGCGAGGACCGCGTCGAGGTTGGCCATCGGCTCGCCCATGCCCTGGAACACCACGCCGTGGATGCGACCGCCCGGCAGGCGTCGACGGACGACCCGCACCTGCTCGACGATCTCCCAGGCCGCCAGGTTGCGGCGCAGCCCGAGCCGCCCGGTGGCGCAGAACGCGCACGCCAGCGCGCAGCCGACCTGCGACGACACGCACACCGTGAACCGGCCGGCGCGCTCGAGCGGGATGCGCACCGCCTCGATCGCCTCGCCGTCGCCGGTGCGCAGCCGGTACTTCACGAACGGATCGACGGCGCTGGCTTCCTCGGCGTCGACCGCCAGGCTCGGCACGTGCCCGGCCGCGAGCACGGCGTCGGCGGCGGTCCGGCGAACCGACGACGAGGCCGCCACCGGCTCGTCGCGGTGGATCTGGGCGACCAGCTTGCGGGCCTCGGCGAGGCTGCACGCCGGCACCGCCGCCGCCAGCGCCGCCGGCGTCACCGCCTGCAGGGCCAGGGTCGACACCGGCGAGACCATGCCAGAGCCGGTGCGGCCGGCCAAGCGGCGCGCGCGGCCAGGGAATCGCGGCGCCGGCTCGGGTGTCCTATCGTGCGGTCATGCGTGGCGTCGCGGTCCTGTTGCTCCTCGCGGCCTGCCCGCGCGCGGCGGCTCCCCCGGCCCCCGCCGGGGCGGTGGTCGAGGCCCCGGCGGCGAGCCCGCTTGTCGCCGTCGACTGGGCCAACCGCACCTACGAGTTGACCTTGCTCGAGGGCGAGGGCGAGCTGCCCTACCCGGTCGTCGACGGCGTGTACGAGGACGGCGATCCCGACGGCGGCTTCCACGAGCGGGTCGAGGTCGAGGTCCTCGGCTACGGCGACCTGACCTCCGACGGCGTCGAGGAGGCGATCCTGCGGGTCACCTACGCGAGCAGCGACCTCGACGCCTTCGACACGCTGTTCGTGTTCGGCGCCGCGCCCGGCGGCGCCCGTGTGCTCGGGCGCATCGCCGGCGGCAAGGCCGGCCACGGTGGCATCGCGGCGGCGCGGGTCGTCGACGGCGCGCTGCGGCTCGAGCGGCGGCACGCCGAGGACGGCGACGGCGCCTGCTGCCCGACCCACCACCGCCACGAGCGCTGGCGCTGGGACGGTCGGTTCTTCGTCGAGGACGAGGCGGCCCGGCGGCTGGCGCCGGTGCCCGCTGGGCGCTGAGCCGCCTCAGCCGAGGTCGACCAGCAGCTCGCCGGCGTCGACCGCCGAGCCGGCCGGCTTGCCCAGCGCGCGCACGGTGCCGCCGCGGGTGGTCGCGATCTCGTTCTCCATCTTCATCGCCTCGACCACCACCACCGGCTGGCCCGGGGTGGTCACGTCGCCGACGTCGACCAAGACCTTGACGATCTTGCCGGCGATGGGCGCGACGATGCGCTCGCCGACGACGGCGGCGCCCTCGCGCCGGGTCGCCGCCCGCAGCCGGGCCTGGCGCGCGTCCTCGACCTCGAGCACGCCGTCGACCAGCCCGGTGGTCCCGCGCACGACGCCGCGGCCGCGCGGCTCGAGGTCGACCAGGTGGGCGCGGCCGTCGAGGATGACCGAGTAGGTCCCGGGCCGGACCTCGACCGCGTCGACCTCGCGGGCCTCGCCGAAGACGGTGACCCGCAGTCGCCCCGGGGTGGCGCCCGGCGCGACGGTGACCGCGATCTCGCGGAGCGAGTCCGCGCCGTCGCGCACGCTGATGGAGAGCTCCCGGATCATGGCGGCACCGTACACCGGCGGCGCGTGGATTGCCCACGTCGGCGCGCGCGTGCTACACGCCGTCGGTCCCGTGGCTTCGCCGTCGCCGCTCTCCCTGGCCCTCGACGACCGACGCATCCTCGTGTGCGTCGGCTCCGGCGGCGTCGGCAAGACCACCACCGCCGCCA
>JAWKQW010000059.1:0-21611 GCA_041389945.1 Kofleriaceae bacterium | reverse complement strand
GCGCGCGCCGTCGACGCGGCCCCCATGGCGGCGCCGCCCGACGCGCCAGCGCCGCCCGACGCGCCGGCGCCGCCTGACGCGCCGGCGCCGCCCGACGCCAATCGCGGCGCGCCCACCTATCGCGACTTTCGTGACAGCGCCCAGGCCGCGCTGTCCGCCGGCGACGCCGAGGCTGCGGTGGAGCTCGCCGAGCAGTCGCTGGCGCTCCAGCGCAGCGCGCGCACCTACTTGATCCTCGCCGACGGCCTGGCGCGCCTCGGCCGCAGCGACGAGGCGGTGGCCGCGACCACCGCGGCGACCAAGCTGAGCCCGAGCTACGCCACCGGCTGGCAGCGCCACGGCGATCTGTTGTGGTCGCTCGGCCGCCGCGAGGACGCCCGCGCCGCCTACGCCCGCTACCTCGCGCTGCAGCCCAGGGGCGCGACCGCCGACAAGATCCGCCAGCTCCTCGGCATGTGAGCGCGCGTTCGACGGCGCGCGGGCACGACGGCATGAAACGGGTAGAGTCGCGACGGTGAAGGTCCTGGGCCTCGAGAGCTCCTGCGACGAGACCGCCGCCGCGGTGGTGGAGGACGGCCGCCGCGTGCTCGCCGAGGTGGTGGCGTCGCAGGACGAGGTCCACGCGCGCTACGGCGGCGTGGTGCCCGAGCTGGCGTCGCGGGCGCACGTGGTCAACGTGGTGCCGGTCCTGCGCGCGGCGCTCGATCGCGCCGGGGTTGGCCTCGACGGCATCGACGCGGTGGCGGTGACCTCGGGGCCGGGCCTGGTCGGCGCGCTCCTGGTGGCGCTGCAGACCGGCAAGGCGCTGGCGTGGGCGCGCGGCCTGCCGCTCGTGGGCGTGCACCACCTGCACGGTCACCTCTCGGCGGTGTTCCTCGAGGACGATCCGCCGCCGCTGCCGCACCTCGCGCTGATCGTGTCGGGCGGCCACACCTCGCTGGTGCGAGTCGATGATCACGGCGTGGTCACCGAGCTCGGCGCCACCCGCGACGATGCCGCCGGCGAGGCCTTCGACAAGGGCGCCAAGCTGCTCGGGCTCGGCTACCCCGGCGGCGCGGTGGTCGATCGCCTGGCGGCGACCGGCGATCCCACCGCGATCGCGCTGCCGCGCTCGATGGTCGCGCGCTCGACCGGCGCCGAGTTCTCGTTCAGCGGCCTCAAGACCGCGCTGCTCCACCACGTGCGCGCGCACGGCGTGCCCGAGGGCGCGGTCCTCGCCGACGTGTGCGCGAGCTACCAGGCGGCGATCGTCGAGGTGCTGGTGCGCAAGACCCGGTGGGCGGTGCGCGCCGAGGGGCTCACCCACGTGCAGGTGTGCGGCGGGGTCGCGGCCAACCGCGGCCTGCGCGCGGCGCTGCGCGCGGCGGGCGCCGCCGACGGCTTCGAGGTGCACGTGCCCCGGCCGGCGCGCTGCACCGACAACGCCGCGATGATCGCCGCCGCCGGCTACTACCAGCTCGCCGCCGGCGCCCGCGCGGGCTGGGACCTGAGCGCGAGCCCGTCGATGCCGCTGCCGCGGAGGGCGCCGTGACCGAGCCGCCGGCGTTCGCCACCGCGCACCAGCTGCTCGAGCGCCACGGCCTGCGCGCGAAGAAGCAGTTCGGCCAGAACTTCCTCATCTCCGAGCGCGTGTTCCGCGCCATCGTCGACGCCACCGTGGTCGCCGAGGACGACTGGGTGGTGGAGATCGGCGCCGGCCTGGGCACCCTCACCGCGCGGCTGGCGGCGCGGTTGCCCGAGGGCAAGGTCATCGCGCTCGAGCGCGACCCGACATGGTCGCGGTGCTCAAGGCCGAGCTCGGCCACACCGAGCTGGTCGAGGTCGAGGCGGTCGACGCGCTCCGCTACGACCTGGCGATGGCGGCGCGCTGGCGCGGCGAGCCGATCGCGGTGTGCGGCAACCTGCCGTACCACATCGCCGCGCCGCTCCTGTTTCGCATCGCCGACGCGCGCGCCCACGTGCGCTGCGCGGTGGTGATGATCCAGAAGGAGATGGCCGATCGCATCGTCGCGGCACCGGGCACCAAGGCCTACGGCGCGCTCGGGGTGATGCTCGGCACCTACTTCGACGCCCGGGTGGTGGCCAAGGTGTCGCCGGGCTCGTTCGTGCCGGCGCCCAAGGTCGACTCGACGGTGCTCAAGCTGGTGCCGCTGCCGGGCGCGGCGACCCGGGTGCCCATCGCCGACGAGGCGCACTACGGTCGGGTGGTGCACGCGGCGTTCGGCCAGCGGCGCAAGACCCTGCGCAACGCGCTGCGGGCGGTGTGGCCCGACGAGGTCGTCGACGGCGCGCTGGCGCGGTGCGCGCTCGACGGCGGGCGCCGCGGCGAGACCCTGTCGATCGCCGAGTACGGCGCGCTGGCGGCGGCGCTGCCGGCGGCGGCGACGGACACGAGCGCCGATGCCTGAGCTGCCCGAGGTCGAGACGGTCCGGCGGACCCTGGCGCCGGCGCTCGGCGCGGTGATCGCCGGCGTCACCACCAGCGGCAAGCCGCTGCGGCTCGGACAGGCGGTGCCGCGGGCTGCGCTGCGCAAGCTCGTCGGCGCGCGCATCACCGCGCTGCGCCGGCTCGGCAAGTACCTCCTGGTCGACACCGATCGCCCGACCAGCGTGCTGGTGCACCTCGGCATGAGCGGCCGGTTCCGGGTCCAGGCCGGCGCCGAGCCCCGCGCGCCGCACACCCACGTGGTGCTGGCGCTCGCCGACGGGCGCGAGCTGCGCTTCTCCGATCCGCGGCGCTTCGGCCAGGTGGACGTGCTCACCCGCGGCGCCGAGCGCGCGCACCCGGCGCTGGCCCGGCTCGGCCCCGATCCCATCGCCGAGGTCCTCACCGGCGCCCACCTGCACGCGCGCGCGCGCGGCCGGACCACCGCGCTCAAGGCGTTCGTGCTCGACCAGGAGATCGTCGCCGGCGTCGGCAACATCTACGCGTCGGAGGCGCTGTGGACGGTGGGGCTGCGGCCGACCCGGCGGGCCGGGTCGCTGAGCGCGCCCCAGGCCAAGCGGCTGGCCCAGGCGATCCACGCGGTGTTGACCCACGCCCTCGAGCACGGCGGCACCAGCCTGCGCGACTTCGTCGACGCCGACGGCGCCAGCGGCGAGCACGCCGATTACTTGCAGGTGTACGGCCGCGCCGGCCAGCCGTGTCCTCGGTGCGGCCGGCCGATCCGCCGCAGCGTGCTCGGCGGCCGCGCGACCTTCGCCTGCGCCGGTTGCCAGAAGTAGCCGACCGCCAAGGCCGCGGCGGCCGGGGTGTCAGAAGTGGGGTGGCTCCGGCGTTAGGGTCGGTGAGCCCCTGGTAGGCTCGGGGCGCGCCTCACCATGCAGGATCAGACCGACGAAGACCTGATGACCGCCTACCAGGGCGGCGAGGTGCGCGCCTTCGAGGTGCTGCTCGGGCGGCACCGGCGGCCGGTCTACAACTACATCCTGCGCTTCATCGGCGATCGCGAGACCGCCGAGGACCTGCTGCAGGAGGCCTTCCTCCGGGTCATCAAGGGCGCCGACGCGTACAAGCGCCAGGCCAAGTTCACCACCTGGCTGTACACGATCGCGCGCAACCTGTGCGTCGACCAGACCCGGCGTCGCAAGCACCGCCGGCACGCGTCCCTCGACGCCCCGATGGGCAGCGACGACGACGCCGGCACGCTGATGGAGGTGCTGCCGGGTAGCGAGCACGCGCCGAGCCGCGGCACCGAGAACAAGGCGCTCTACGAGCGCATGCAGCGCGCCATCGCCGAGCTCGGCGAGGAGCAGCGCGAGGTGTTCCTCATGCGCGAGTTCCTCGATCTGCCGTTCAAGCAGATCGCCGAGGTGGTCGGCGTGCCGGAGAACACCGTCAAGAGCCGGATGCGCTACGCGCTCGAGAAGCTGCGGCTCGAGCTCGACGAGTACAAGGACCTCGCGAAGGCAGCGCCGTGATGGCGACGCAGCACGGGGACGGGACCGAACCCGACGACGGCCTGCGCCAGGTGCTGCGGCAGATGGCGCGCGACACCGACGAGGATCCGCCTGCGCGCGGGCTCGACGCGCTGCTCGCTGCGGCCGCCGCGCGCCGGCCGACGCCGCGACCGAGCGCGTGGGCGCGGGCCCGCGCGTACGTGGCGTCGGCGCTGGCGCAGCCGGCGGTGATGGCGGCGGCGGGGCTGGTGGTGGTGGCCGCGGTCGGCGGCGTGATCTACACCCGCGGCGGCGCCCGGGTGGCGGAGCCGACGACCGGCTCGGCGGCGGTCGGCGGCGCGGTCGCGACCAGCGAAGAAGCACGGACGAGGACGCTCGACGAGGGAGCTCCGGCCGGGGCGCTCGCCGGAGCGGCGCCAGCGCCGGTGGTGCCGGCGGTGGAGACCGCGGTGGCACCGACGGATCCCGCGCCGGAGGCGAGCGCGACCAAGCGGCGCGCGCCGCAGCAGGCGCCCGCCAGGCCGGCGCGCGGCCAGCTCGACGACGCGTTCGCCGGCGACGGGGCGGGCCCGAGCGGGTACGGCCGGAGTGGCACCGGCGACGAGACCAAGCTGGCCCGCGGCGGGCAGGCCGGGGCCGCCGCCGGGGCCAGGGCGGTGACGAGCAACGACAAGGCGAAGCTCGACGAGCCGAGCGCGCCACCACCGCCACCGCCGCCACCGCCCTCGGAGCAGGAGAACGACCGCGCCGAGCGCGCCGAGGCGCCGCCGACGGTGGCGGCGCAGATCAAGGCGGCGCGCGCGGCCGCGGCGCGCGGCGATTGCGCCACCGCGCGGCGGCTGGCCGCCGAGGTCGAGCGCCGCGATCGCGCGATGTACACCCGCGAGCTGGCCAAGGACGCCACCCTCGCGCGGTGCGCCCCGTGAGGCTCGCGCTGGGTGCGCTCGTCGTGGTCGCGCTCGGCGGCTGCGACGACTGCAAGGTGGGCTACGGCGAGAGCTGCGACGACGACGGCGACTGCCGCCACGGCGTGTGCGTCGCCGGGCGCTGCGGGCTGTCGCCCGGGCGCGAGCGCGAGCTGGTGGCAGCCTCCGGCGTCGAGGTGCCGGCGGAATCGCCGGCGAGCGCGCCGCTGCCAGGCTTGCCGGTCCGGGTCCGCGAGACCTACGGCGAGCACCGGCTGTTCGCGGCGTGCGGGCCGCGCGAGCGCCTCGTCGGCGGTGGTTGCGCTGGCGGCGAGGGCTGCGAGACCTGCCCGCCGACCTCGAGCTGGCCGAGCGGCCAGCAGGCCGACGACACCGTCGGCGCGCGCTGGAACTGCCAGGGCCGGGGCAGCCTGCGCGCGTACGCGCTGTGCCAGGCGATCGCGCCGTCCGGGCCCACGCCCGACGCTCGCCTCGGCGACGCCGGCGCGGCCGACGACGTGCTGCGCGCGCTGGGGCTCGCCGGCGCCGACGCGGCGCGGTGACTCACCAGAGCGGGAGCTGCGCGGGTGGTGGCGTCGGCGTCGACGGCACCAGGTCGGCCACGTACGGGTGCGGCCACGAGCGGCGCGCCTCCGGCGGCAACGCGCGATAGCGGGTGGCGTACGCGCGCAGGAACCGCCGGGTGGCGTCGTTGACGTAGCCGCCGCCGCGGATCTCGCCGAACTCGTCGCGGTAGCGCGCGCAGATCGCGGTGAACGCGCGATCGCGCAGGTCCTTGGCGATCACCGAGGCGGCGGCGACCGCGGCGTGGCGCGCCTCGGCGCCGTCGACCGCCCACAGCGACGGCACCTGCGACGCCATCGGCGCGAACAGGCGCGCACCGTCGGCGATGATCCGATCGCAGGCCGGGGCGTCGGCGAGCAGGTCGAGGGCGACCTCGCGCTCGAGGGCGTTGAGCTCGCCGCGGGCGACCCGGGCGTCGATGTCGGCCACCGAGACCTCGCGGGCGGCGACGTAGCGCGCGCGCGTGCGCACCAGCGCGGCGAGCTCGGCGCGGCGCTCGCGGGCGGCGTCGCCGGCGCCGAACGCCTTGGAGTCGCGCAGCCCTGCGCGCGACAGCGCGCGCGCGCCGGCGGTGTCGAGCACCACCACCGCGAGCACCATCGGGCCGATCGCCGGGCCGCGACCAGCCTCGTCGATGCCGAGGGTGAGGCGGATGGCCGGGGCGCGGCGAGCGGCGGCACGCCCGACGATCGCACACCCGCGCGGCGGAGGCGATCGGCGGTGGTGGTGCGGGCGCGTGGTAGCGTCGGCGCCGATGCGCAGACGCCCCTGGGAGCGCGGGCGGGGGGGGGGGGGGGCGGGCGCGGGCGGCGGTGGGGGGCCGCCGCCGCCCCGCGGGGCCGCGCCGGCGGCGGGCCCCTCGGATCCCGAGTTCCTGCCGAGGGTGATCGATCAGGTCGCGCGGCTGGCGGTGGTCCCGGCCGACGTCGATCCGGTGTACGTCGACGCGCCGATGGGCTGCGTGCGGTTCGCCGCCGACGGCACCGTGACCTCGGCCAAGCTCAAGGCGCCGAGCGCCGAGCCGTCGGTGGACGCCGCCTTCGAGGCGGCGCTGGCCGCCTTCGACGAGGCCCGCGACGCGTCGCCGGAGCCGCTGCCCGGCGATCTGCGGGCGCGGCTGGCCAAGGATCCGCTGTGCTTCCGCTTGCGGTTCGAGCAGTAGCAGGACGCTGACCCGCGCGGCGAAGCCGCGGTCAGCGACCTGCTCCCGTGCCCGTGCCCGTGCCCTGCTACGCCAGCTGCGCGGCGAGCTCGTCGAGGAGCTGCACGGTGCCGACCTCGAGGTCGTAGCTGGCGACGTCGGCCTGGCCGGCCCAGTGCGCCAGCCGCGCGCGCACCGCGGCGATCGCGGCCTCGCCGGCGCGGGCCAGCGCGTCGCCGAGCTCGCGATCGAGATCCGGCGCGGCCCGGAACAGCGCGTGGAACACCGCGTCCTCGGCGAGCTCGAGCCGCGGCAGGGCCTCGCGGAAGAACGCGTCGACGGTGCCGCCGTCGAGGTAGCCGCGCAGGTACGCGCGCGCGCGATCGAAGGCGAGGGCGAGCGCGAGGCGGGTGTGATCGTCGGCGACCCGGGCGACGTCGCCGGCGACGTCGGCGGCGACCACCGCCGCGATCTCTCGCGCGGCGGCGTCGGCGCGGCGCCAGGTGTCGGCGAGGGCGCGGGCGACCCGGCGCCGGCCGGCGTCGAGCACCAGCTCGAAGCCGTGGTCGAGCAGCGCCGCGAGGTACTCGCGATCGGCGGCGGTGGCGGTGTGCGCGCCGAACGGCAGCCGGCGCGGCCGCACCAGCTCGAGCACCTCGCGCGCGGCCTGGCGGTAGAGCTCGGTGGTCTGGGTGGCCAGGCTGCGGCGCTCCTCGGCGACCACGCGCTCGACGAACTCGGCGCCGGCGCGATCGAGGGCGGCGCTGGCGGCGCGGGCGGCGTCGGCGCCGGCCTCGGCACGGGCGTGCTGCTCGGCGAGGGCGCCGCGGGCGGCGGCGATCACCGCGCGCAGGCGTCGCGCGGCGGCGTCGCGCTTGAGCTGGCGGGCCTGGGCGAAGAAGCGCTCCTCCAGCGCGGTCGCCACCGCGCCCCAGTTGCCGTCGGGCCGGTCGCTGGTGGCGTCGGCGCCCGCGGCCTCGGCCCGGCGCCAGGCCAAGGCGTCGCGCGCCGACACCGGCACCACCACCTCGACCAGCTCGCCGAGGGTGCCGCGCACGAACGCCAGCACCTCGGCGAGCTCGTCGGCGCCGAGCTGGTCGGCCTTGTTGAGCACGCCGAGCACGCGGCGGCCCTCGGCGCGGATGCCCTCGAGCGCGGCGCGCTCGCTGGCCTTGCCGCCCTGGCCGGCGGTGAACACCCAGACCACGGCGTCGGCGCGGGCGATGAAGGCGCGGGCGGTGGCCTCGTGCTCGGGCTGGATCGAGTTGAGCCCGGGGGTGTCGACCAGGTGGATGCGCTCGAGCTGCGGCAGCGGCACCAGGATCTCGACCCGATCGATGGTGCGGGCGTCGTCGTCGGACAGGCCGCGCAGGTAGGGGAACAGCGCGTCCCACGCCAGCGCCCGCACCGCGCCGTCGCGGTGGTGGACGCGGCCGGCGGGCTCGGCGCCGAACCGCACGACGTTGATGGTCGAGGTGGTGGGCAGGATCCCCGTCGGCGCGACCTCGGCGCCGATGAACGCGTTGACGAAGGACGACTTGCCGCTCGAGAACTCGCCCATCACCGTGACCAGGAGCGGGCTGTCGAGCTCGGCGATGGCGCGGGCGACGTCGCCGACGTGGGCGGAGAGGGTGGGGTGACCACCGAGCACACGCTCGAGGGCGGTGCCGAGGGCGGGCAGATCGTCGGCGCCGGGCTGCGGCAGCGCGGCCTGGCGCCGGCGGATGGTCGCGAGGTGGGTGCGGGCGCCACCGTGGTGCGGCGCCGCGCGCAGGGCCGCCTGCGCGTGGGCGGCGGCGGCGGCGAGGTCGTCCTCGGCGAGATCGACCGCAGCCAGGCCGGCGAGGGCGTCGGCGTCGCCGGCGGCGGCGGCGACCGCGAGCAGCGCGCGGGCGGTGGCGGGATCGCCGGCGGCCAGCGTGCCCAGGCCGCGGGCGACCAGCGCCGCCGGCGAGTCGGGCTCGACCGCGAGCAGATCGTTGGCCCACCGGATCTGGCGGGCGGCGTCGCCGGCGGCGCCCGCGGCGGCGAGCGCCGCGCGCAACACGTCGGGGCCCGCGCCCAGCCCGAGCGCGCGCTCGTAGGCCTCGACCGCGACCGCGTGGTTGCCGATCGCGCGGTGGGCGTCGCCGACCTTGGCGTGCAGCCCCGGGCGCCGGGGATCGAGGCCCAGCGCCTCGAGGTAGCGCTGGTGCGCCGCCTGCGGATCGCGCTCGGCGAGGCCGACGTCACCGAGGCCGACCAGCGCGTCGATGCGCAGCGCGCGTCCCAGCGGCGTGTCGTCGGCGCCGAGCTGGGCCAGCGCCTCGGTAAAGCGCGCGTGGGCGAGGCGTGGCGCGCCGTCGTCGAGCTCGAGCCGCCCGAGCCCGAGCGAGGCGAGCACCGGCGGCGGCGCGTGGTCGGCGCCGCGGGTGAGGTGGCGCCGGACCTCGGCGGGATCGTGGCCACCGTCGGCGAGCAGCGCCTCGCCGAGCGCGGCCTCGGCCTCGGCCTCGCCGGGCGCCTCGGCCACCGCCTTGCGCAGCTCACGCACCGCCTTGTCGAGCTCGCCGCGCCGGCGCCAGGCCGCGCCGAGCGCGCCGTAGATCTCTGCGAGCAGCGCGCGATCGCCGCCGGCTTCCGCGACCGCGCGCGCCAGCGGCGTGATCGCCTCGTCGGCGCGCAACAGCGTGAGGAGCGCCTGGCCCTCGGCGAGCAGCGCCGCCGGATCCCCCGGTCGATGGGCCAGCGCGCGCCGCGCGGTTGCCAGCGCCGCGGTCGGATCGGTGGCCGCGAGCTGCGCCGCCGCGAGCAGCACCAGCGCCGGCCCGTGGTCGGGCTTGTCGGCGAGCAGCGCCTCGAGGGCCTCGACCGCCGCGGTCGCCGCGCCGGCGGCGAGCAGCTCGCGGGCGTGGGCGACCTCGTCCTTGTACTCGTCGAGGAGCAGCTCGCCGGCGAGGTCCGACAGCCGCCGCTCGAGCCGCGACCACAGCGACATCAGTTGCCGTACGGCTCGGGGTCGGGGTCGACGATCGCCGGCGGCGGCGCCGCCGCGCCGGGCGCCTCGGTCGACCACACGCCCTCGCGGAGCTGGGCCAGGGCCGCGCGGGCGGCGGCGATCGCGGTGATCTGGGCGCCGGTCGCGGCCCGCTGCTCGGCGACCTCGCCGCCGCGCTCGCGCCGCTCGCGCAGGGTGCGATCGAGCACCTCGCCGATGCCCTTGTACAGGGTGTTGCCGGCGCCGGTGACGAAGTCGGTCAGGCGCGCGGCGAACTCGTCGACGCAGCGATCGAAGTGTGGCTTCATCGCGGTGGCGGCGCTGGTCACCGCCGCCGGCACCTTCTCCTTGGCCTGCAGGCGGATGTCGCCGGCGACCTTGCTCTTGAGCACGATCGCCAGGATCGGCGCCGCCAGCGTGAGCAGGCCGCCGGCGAGCGCGTTGACGAACAGCATCACGGTGGTGCCGAGCGCCCCGACCGCGTAGATGCCGACGTCGTACTTGAAGCTGTCGACCTCGATCTCGACCTTGGCGTCGCCGGGGCCCAGCCGCTCGGCGACGGCGGCGGCGGCGGCGGCGACGTTCTCGTTGGTGATCGTGATGACCTCCTCGGCCAGCCGCTCCATCATCGCCGCGAGCTTGGCGCCCTCGAGCTCGGCCCACTCCTTGAACTTGTCCTCGATGAAGCCCGGCAGGTACTTCTGGATGTCGCCAGCGTCGGCGGCGTCGAGCTGGGCGGGCAGGGCGGCGACGAAGGCGCGGGCGAAGGCGTCGACGTCGAGGGCGATCTGCGCCTTGATCGCGCCGGCGTCGGCGTCGATGCGGACGTGCAGCTCGTCGAGGCGGCGCTTGGAGGTGTCGAGCTGGGTCCGCACCTGGGCGATGCGATCCTCGAGCTCGCCGAGGTCGAGCTCGAACGACGCCATCCGCACCCCGAGGTTGGCCTCGAGGTAGGCCGCGGTGCGGGCGGCGTCGGCGGCGGCGTTGTCGATGAGGACCTGGGCGCGGTCCTGCGCCAGGTAGGTGTCGAGGTGCGCGAGCAACGCCGGCATGCCGCTGCCCGGATCGCGGCTGCCGAGCCAGGCCTTGGCCGACAGCGGGAACAGCACCGGATCGGGGACCAGGGCGCCCAGGCCGGTGCGGACGTAGCCGACCACCGCGGCGCGCTCGTCGTCGGACAGCAGGTCCATCTTGCCGAGCACGAAGATCAGGCGGTCCTTGGCGCTCTCGAGCACCCGCGAGCGCAGGAACTCGCGCTCGCTGTCCTTGAGGGCCTGGCCGGCGTCGAGCAGGAACACCACCGCGTCGGCGCGCGGCACGTAGCCGTAGGTCACCTCGGCGCGCTGCTCGTTGAGGTCGTTGACGCCGGGAGTGTCGACCAGCACCACGTTGTTGCGGAGCAGCTCGCTCGGGTAGCCGAGCTCGACGTACGCGACCTCGGCGGCGCGGCCGCCGGCGACGGTGACCCACTCCTTGAGCTCGGTCGGCGCCAGCTCGCGCGGGCTGCCGTCGGTGAGCACCACCCGCGCGCTGGGCGCGTCGGCGTGGACCACGTGGTTGATCGACGCGGTCGTCGGCGTGATCCCCGCCGGCAGCAGGTCGGCGCCGAGCAGCGCGTTCACGAAGGTCGACTTGCCGTGGTTGAACTCGCCGAGGATCACCAGGTGGAAGCGCTCGGCCTCGATCTTGGGGATGCGGGTGGTGCGGATGTCGCGCGCGAGCGACACCATGCCGACGGCGTCGGCGACCTCGGCGAGCTGGCCGAGCCGCGCGATGATCTCGCGCTTGGCGGCCTGGTGGTGCTCGAGGGTGAGCGTGGGTGCCATCGCGATCGATCCTTTGCCGGGGGAGGCGCAGCGCGCGTCAGAAGACGCTGATGAGCTCGGCGACCTGGGCGTCGACGTCCTTGGTCGACGGTCGGCCGGCCGGGTCGCCGCCGGTGAGGCTGGCGAAGAGCGCGGAGTCGGCGAACAGGCGCAGCGCCGCGACCCGCTTGGGCAGGTACGGGTGGGCGCGGAACAGCTCGGTGTAGCGGCCGAGGCCGCGCTTGGTGTCGGCCGGCGACGGGTGATCGCGCAGGTACTCGTCGAGGCGGAACGCCTGGCCGCGGGTGACGCCGAGCTCGAGCTTGACCAGCGCTGCCAGGGCGACGTCGAGGTCGCGGGTGGCGAGCAGCGCCGCGCGATCGCAGGTGATCTCGGCGCGGCGCGACCACGCCTGCAGGGTCATGATGGCCGGCTGCACGATCCAGCGCACGAAGAACACCGCCGAGTGGCTCAGGTAGTACAGCGCGGTGGCGTAGAGCACGTGGCCGTTCTGCACGTGGGCCAGCTCGTGGCCGAGCACCGCGACCAGCTCGTCCTCGGTCAGCGCGTCGGCCCACTCGGCGCCGACCACGAGGTACGGCGCATCCTCGGTGCCGAGCACGCGCGCCTTGACCGCGCCGCCGGGGGCGACGAACACCGGCGGCACCCGCACGCCGAGGGCGGCGCCGGCGCGGCGAGCCGCGGCGAACACCGCCGGGTACTGCGCGTCGGTGACCTTGACCGAGGTGCCGAGCAGCTCGGCGCGCGCGACGTCGCGCCACAGCCGGGTGGTGGCCTCGAGCGCCATCGTCACCGGCCGCGCCGCCGCCAGCGTGCGCCGCACCTTGCGCTCGCCGACGTAGGCGTAGGCGGCGCCGCCGCGGGCCTGCTCCTCGATCGCGCCGCGCCGGCGCGCCACGTAGCGCGCGAAGTCGAAGTCGACGCCCACCGACATGCCGGCAGTATGACCTCGGGGATCGCGGCGGCGCAACCGACCCTCGCGCTCCGCCGTGGCGCTGCGGTACCGTCGGGGCATGACCGAGCAAGCGCGACGCCGCATCCTGGTGGTCGACGACGACGTCGAGATCGTGTCGCTGGTGAGCCTGCGCCTCGGCAAGCGCGGCTACGACGTCACCAGCGCCGGCGACGGGGCCACCGCGCTGGCGGCGGCGCGCCAGCTGCGCCCCGACCTGGTCTTGCTCGACGTGATGATGCCGGGCATGAGCGGCTGGGAGGTGACCCGCGCGCTCAAGGGCGACCCGCTCACCGAGGGCATCAAGATCATCCTGGTCACCGCCATCGGCGCGCAGGTGGCGGAGGCGACCACGCCGGTGACCGGCGCCGACGCCCACGTCGACAAGCCCTTCGAGTTCAGCACCCTCGAGGCGACCATCGACCGGCTCCTGGCCTGAGCGCGCGCTCAGCCGGCCAGCGCCTTGGCCGCCTTCTGGTACCAGGGGCTGCTCTTCGGCACGATCTTCTTGATGCGCCCGAGCGCGGCCTTGGCCGCGGCCGGATCGGACTTCAGCTTGCCGATGCCGCTGGCGTAGAGTTCGCCGGCCTTCTTCTCGAGGGCCTGCTGCACCAGCTTCACCGTCGACACGCCGCCGGCGCCAGCGGCGCTGGCGTCGACGGTGGCGGCGTAGGCAGCCTCGAGGTTGCCGGCGGCCATGCTCGCGGTCGCCGCCTTCGGCGCGACGGTGGCGATGGCGGCCTTGAGCTTGCTCTCGTGGGCGCGGCCCGAGCGGCGATCGGCGGCGACCGCCTTCTTGAGCGCGGCCAGCGCGCTGACCGGCGCGCTGCCCTTGGCGGCGCCGAGGCCCTTGGCGACGGCGTCGTAGTCGGCGGCGGCCCGGGTGAGCGTGGTCTTGTCACCGCCGCTGGCGCCGGCGGCGGCGGCGCGCAGCGTGGTGGACGCCGCCTTGAAGTCGCCGGCCTCGTACTGGCGCTCGGCCTTGTCCTGCGCCGCCGCCACGTCGACCGGGTTCTTGTCGCGGGCAGCCTTGTCGCGGGTAGCCTTCTCGCGTGCGGCCTTCTCGCGCGCGGCCTTCTCGCGCGCGGCCTTCTCGCGGCGCTCGCGCGCGGCCTTCTCGCGGGGGCTCTCGGTGGGGGTGACCACCTGCGGCGCGGCGTCGACGGGCGGCGCGGCGTCGACGATGAGCTGGGCATCGACGGGCGGCGCGGCGTCGACGATGACCGGGGCGTCGACGGGCGGTGCGGCGTCGACGATGACCGGGGCGTCGACGGGGACGACCGCGGCGAGGGTCGCGTCGGGCGCGGCCAGGCGCGTCGCCAGATCGACGCCGGCGCCGCTGCCACCGCCGCGATCGCCGGAGGTGGCGAACGCGATCATCACGCCGAGCAGCACCGCGGCGCCGCCGGCGACCGCCCACGGCCGCCACGTGGGGCCACGCCGGCGTGTCGACGAGGTCGCCAGCAGGTACGCGGGCATCGGCGCGCGCGGGCCCGGACCGGTGCTGGCCGAGGTCGGCGGCAGCGTGGTCGCGCCGACCACCGGCGGGATGGTCGGTCGCCGCGCGTGCGACGAGAACCCCGAGGTCGCCAGCGGCGGCGACGCGCTCACCTCGAGGGGCGCGCTGGCGGCGGCGTGCACCGGCGGCGGCGTGGTCCGCGGTGCCGGCCGCGGCACCTCGGCGCCGTAGGGCGCGGTCGGCTGGCGCGGTAGCTCCGCGCTCGGCGCCGCCTCGGGGGTCGGCATCGGCGGCGGCGCGGTCGGTGCCCGGCGCTGGGCCGCAGCCGGTGGCGGCGGCGGCGCGGTCGGAGGCCGGCGCGGCGGTGGGTTCGGCAGCGGACGAGCCGGGCGTGCCTGCGGCGGCACCGTGGCCTGATGGGCGCGGCCCGCCGGCGGCGGCATGGTCGGCGCCGGTCGCGTCGCCGGGGTGGCGGCGAAGCCCGGCGGCAGCGCCGGCAGCACCACCTCGGAGTCGCCGTCGCGGAACGCCCGGCCGTCGGTGGTGCGGGCCTCGTCGTCGCGCGAGCTCCACCCCGGCGGGCTGTCGCCGGCGCCGGGCGTGAGGTGATCGAAGCGCAGGACCGTGTTGCCGAGCTCGATCTGATCGCCGTGGCCCAGCCCGATGGGGTGGTCCTCGAGGCGATCGTTGACCACGGTGCCGTTGCCGGAGCCGCGATCGGAGAGGATCCAGCGGTCGCCCTCCTGGTGCAGCGTGAAGTGCTTGCGCGACACCGCGATGTCGGCGAGCACGATCGCGTTGTCGAGGGCGCGGCCGACGGTGAGCGCCTGCCCGGGCGGCAGGTCGAACCCGCGGCCGACGTCGGGGCCCGCCACCACCACCAGTCGGCTGACCGGGCCGGCGAGCCCCGGCATGCCCAGCGGCGTCAGCATCGGCGCCGGGCCCGGCCGCGGCTGCTCGTCGATGGTGAGCTCGTCGAGGGTGCCGCCGGTGGCGGTGATCGGCTCGCCGGAGGCGCCGGCCTGGCCCGGCCGTGGCGGCAGCGCCTCCGCGCCGTCGTCGACGGTGGTGCCCTCCTCCCAGCCGCTGTGCTCGACGGTGGTGCGCTCCTCCTCGCCGAACATCGGCGCGCGCGGTCCGGCCTTGGCACCGGCCCGGGCCCCGGGCGGGCCCTTGGCCCGGTCGTTTGGCCCCGACGCCACGGGTGGATTGTACGGGGCGCCCCCCGGTGGATCAATTGCGCGGGGCGCGCGGGTAGGATGCCGGCATGCGGGTGCGGTACTGCCGAGACGCCGGCGACCTGGGCGTAGACATCGACCTGGTGCCGTCGAAGATCGTCGGCATCGGCGTGAACTACCGGGCCCACGCCGCCGAGATGGGCAAGGGCCTGCCGGCGGAGCCGCTGATGTTCATGAAGCCGCGCTCGGCGATGATCCCCGACGGCGCCGCCATCGAGCGGCCCGAGGGCTTCGCCCGGGTCGACTACGAGGGCGAGCTCGGCGTGGTGATCGGCCAGTGGGCGCGCCGGGTGCCGCGGGCGCGGGCCCTCGACGTCGTGCTCGGCTACACCTGCGTCAACGACGTGTCGATCCGCGAGCTGCAGCAACGCGACGGCCAGTGGACCCGCGCCAAGGGCCACGACACGTTCTGCCCGCTGGGGCCGCGCGTGGTCGGCGGCCTCGATCCGCGCGACCTGCGGCTGGTGACCCGGGTCGGGGGCGACGTCCGGCAGGACTCGTCGACCGCCGACATGATCTTCGACGTCGCCACCCTCATCGAGTTCGTGTCCGCGCACATGACGCTCGAGCCCGGCGACGTGATCACCACCGGCACCCCGGCGGGGGTCGGGCCGCTGGCGGTGGGCGACGTGGTCGAGGTCGAGATCGCCGGCGTCGGCGTCTTGCGCAACCCGGTGGTCGCGCGGCCGTGAGCATCACCGGCGCCGGCCCGGTGCCGGACCGAGCGCTGGTGGTCGGCCTCGGCGGCAACCTCGGCACCGAGGCCGAGATCGTCGCGCGCTTCGTCGAGGTGCGGCGCGCGCTGGCGAGCTGGGGCCCGTCGGCGGCGTCGCCGGTGTACCGGTCGTCGCCGGTGGGCGGGCCCGACCAGCCTCCGTACCTCAACGCGGCGCTGGCGCTGCAGCTCCCGGGTACCGGCGACGACCTCGCGGTGGTCGAGCTGCTCGACGCCATGCTCGCCGTCGAGCGCCGCCTCGGACGCGATCGCACCAGCGCCGCGCCGCTCGGGCCGCGCACCGTCGACGTCGACCTGCTCCTGTGGGGGCCGCGGGTCGGCGCCTGGCCTGGCCCGCCGGCGCTGGCGCTGCCGCACCCGCGCCTGCACCTGCGCCGGTTCGTGCTCGCGCCGCTCATCGATCTGCTCGGCGAGGACGTCGAGCTGCCCGGCGTGGGGGCCACCGCGATCGCGTGCTGGGATGCCCTGCGCACCAGCGGCCAGGTCGTCGAGCGGACCCGGCACGTGCTCGACGCGCGCGCGCCCACCGCCAACTGACCGTCGCCGGCGCGCGCGCGGCGGCGGCCGGCTTGCTACCGTTTCGGCCATGCTCGACGTGGGGTCGATCGTGCTGGGCCTGGTGCTCCTGTACTTCGGCGCCGGCTGGCTGGTCGGCGGCGCTGCCGGGCTGGCGTCGTCGTTCGGCCTGCGCCCGCTCATCGTCGGCCTCACCGTGGTCGCCTACGGCACCTCGTCGCCGGAGCTGGTGGTCGGCATCGGCGCCGCGCTCGGCGATCAGGGCGCGATCGCGCTCGGCAACGTGGTCGGCTCCAACATCGCCAACCTCGGCCTCATCCTCGGGGTGTCGGCGCTGATCCGGCCGGCGCCGGTCGATCGGGCGCTGCGCCTGCGCGAGCTGCCGGTGCTGGTGCTGGCGACCGCGCTGGTGCCGGTGACGCTGCTCGACGGCGAGATCTCGCGCCTCGAGGCGGCGGCGCTGCTCGGCCTGGCCATCGGCTACACGACCTTGATGGTGCTCGGCGCGCGCCGCGGCGGCGCCGAGGTGGCCGCCGAGGTCGCGTCCGAGGCCGCCGCCGCCACCGCGATCCCGCCGCCGCGGCGGCGGTCGGTGCTGGCGCTCCTGGTCGTGGTCGGCATGGCGCTGCTCATCGTCGGAGGCGAGCTGCTCGTCGGCGGCGCGGTCGGGGTCGCCCGCAAGGCTGGCATGAGCGATCGCCTCATCGGCCTGACCATCATCGCCGTCGGCACCTCGGTGCCGGAGCTGGCCACCTCCATCATCGCCGCGGTGCGCGGCCACGGCGCGATCGCGGTGGGCAACGTGATCGGCTCCAACATCTTCAACGTGCTGCTCATCCTCGGCGCGTCGGGGGCGACCCGGGCGCTGGCCGCCGATCCGTCGGCGCTGCTGCTGGACCTGGCGTCGCTCGGCGGCTTCACCGTGGTCGGCGTGGCGATGATGATCACCGGCTCGCGGGTGTCGCGCGCCGAGGGCGGGCTCCTGCTCGCCGGCTACGTGACGTTCCTTGTCGCGGTCATCGTCCGCTGACCTTGGCCCGCAGCCGGGCCAGGTTGCCGCGGTGCGTGTACACCAGCAGCGCGAGGGTGCCGGCGCCGAGCAGCGCCAGCGGGGTGGGCGCGCGCGCCGCGAGGCCGGCGGCCACCGTCGCGGTGCCGGCCAGCGAGCCGAGCGCCGGCACCCGGGTCACCGCCAGCACCAGCACGAACACGCCGCCGCCGAGCGCGGCCAGCAGCGGATCGAGCACCACGAACACGCCGAGGGCGGTCGCCACGCCCTTGCCGCCGCGCAGGCGCAGCCACGGCGAGAAGCAGTGGCCGAGGATGGCGGCGGCGCCGACCACCGCGATCACCGACGGCGCTTGCCCGAGGTGGCGCGCGAGCACGATCGGCCCGGCGCCCTTGCCGGCGTCGAGCACGAGCACCAGCGCGCCCAGCCGCGGGCCGAGCACCCGGGTGACGTTGGTCGCGCCGATGTTGCCGCTGCCCTGCGCGCGGATGTCGACGCCGCGTCGGCGCGCGAGCAGGAGGCCGAAGGGGATCGAGCCGGCCAGCCCGGCGAGCGCTACCACCAGCGCGGCGGTCACGTGCTCGCCCCGGGCGCGCGCGGCTGCCACCAGCGCCGGACCTGCTCGAGGGCCGAGGTGCGGGGCAGCCCCGTCGGCAAGCTGGCCAGGAACACCTGGCCGTAGTTCTTGGTCACCACCCGCGGATCGAGCACGGCGACGATGCCGCGATCGTCGCGCCGCCGGATGAGGCGACCGAACCCCTGGCGCAGCGCGATGGCCGCCGCCGGCAGCTGCAGCGTGGTGAACGGGTCGTCGCCGAGCTCGGCGTGGCGGGCCATGCGCGCGGCGGTGAGCGGATCGGTGTGTGGCGAAAACGGCAGCTTGTCGATGACCACCAGGCTGAGGGCGTCGCCGGCGACGTCGACGCCCTCCCAGAAGCCGCCGGTGCCGAGCAGCACCGCGCCCGGGGTGGCGCGGAAGCGATCGACGAGGGTGGCCCGCGGCGCCTGGCCCTGGATGAGGAGCGGGTAGGGCACGGTGCCGGTGAGCGCACGCGCGGCCTCGGCCAGGGCCCGGTGGCTGGTGAACAGGACGAACGCGCGGCCCGAGGTGATCGCGAGCAGCTCGCGGATGCGCGCGACCGCGGCGGGGCCGAACCCTGGCGCCGGCGGCGCGGGCAGATCGCGCGGCAGGTACAGCAGCGCCTGCTCGCCGTAGTCGAACGGCGAGGGCACCGCCAGCTCGTCGACCAGCTCGCGATCGAGGCCGAGCCGGGTGCGTGCGTAGTCGAAGCTGCCGGCGGCGGTGAGCGTGGCCGAGGTGAAGATCGCGGTCGGGCCGCCGTGGACGATGCGGCGGCGGATGAGATCGCCGACCGCCAGCGGCGACGCCATCAGCGCGGTGGCGCTCGGGCGCAGCGCGCCCCAGTACACGTGGCTGGGCTGGTGCTGCTCGGCCAGCGCGGCGAGGTCGTCGCGGACGTCGCGCGCGCGCCGCGCCAGGTGGCGGCGCGCGGCGCGGACGCCGTCGTCGGCGACCTCGGCGTCGGCCGGCGCGTCGTCGCCGGCGTCGTCGGCGGCGCGCGCGAGCTCCTCGAGGGCGGCGTCGAGGCGAAACCACGCGGCCTGGGTGTCGCCGCCCGCGAGCAGGCCGGGCGGCAGCGGCACCCGGGTCGCGCCGTCGCCCTCGGGGCGGCTCGCGAGCAGCGCGGTGCGGACCCGGGCGAGCAGGCCGTGCGACGCGCGCTCGACGGCGAGCACCAGCTCGGCGGCCCCACCGTCGAACAGGGTGCCGCCGAGGGCGGCGTGGGCGTCGCGCACCAGGCCGGCGAGGCGCGCGGTCGAGACCCGGGCCCCGAAGTGCTCGGTGGCGATGTCCTCGAGCTGGTGCGCCTCGTCGAAGATGATCGCGTCGTGGTCGGGCAAGACCCGCGCGCCCGGCGACGCCGCCCGCAGCGCGAGATCGGCGAAGTAGAGGTGGTGGTTGATGAGCACCAGGTCGGCACGCTCGGCGGCGCGCCGGGCCGCGGTCACGAAGCAGCGCTCGAAGTAGGCGCAGCGCGGCCCGACCCGGGTCTCGGTGGTGGTGGTGATCTCGGCCCACACCGGATCGTCGTCGGCGAGCCAGTCGACCTCGGCGCGATCGCCGGTATCGGTGCCGTCGGCCCAGCCGGTGAGCGCGCGGGCGACGTCGTCGGTGCGGGTCCGGCCGAGCTCGGCGAGTCGACGCTTGCAGGCGTAGTTGGCGACGCCCTTGAGCACCACGGCGGTGAACGGCCGCGGCGACAGCGCGCGCAGCAGCGGCAGGTCGTGGCGCGCGAGCTGATCTTGCAGCGTGCGGGTGCCGGTGGAGATCACGACGCGCTTGCCCGAGGCCAGCGCCGGCACCAGGTAGGCCAGGGTCTTGCCGGTGCCGGTGCCGGCCTCGACCAGGAGCGGTCGATCGTCGGCGAGCGCCCGCGCCACCGCCGCCGACATCGCCCGCTGCTCCGGGCGATCTTCGTAGTGCGGGATGGTCTGGGCGAGCAGGCCGCCTGGGGCCAGCGCGCTCGCCACCGCGCCGCCGTCGACGAGGTCGGTCATGGCCGCCCGCGCGAGGCCTTCTCGGCGTGGCCGCTGGTGCCCTCGCGCCGCGCCAGCTCGCGCCACACGTCGTCGAGCGCGACCCCGCGCCAGGCCAGCGCCACCACCAGGTGCAGCAGCAGGTCGGCGGCCTCGTGCACGACCTTGCTCGGCGCGCCGGCGGGGAGCTCGGCGGCCAGCTCGCCGTGCTCCTCGGCGAGCTTGGCCAGGATCGCCGGGGCGCCGCCGTCGAGGAGCGACCGGGTGTAGCTGCGCTTGCCGTCGGTGGCGGGGTCGTCGCGGCGCGCGCGCACGGTGGCCTCGAGCCGGCGCAGCACGTCGACGGCCGGCGCGGTCGGCACGCCGTCGTCGTCGGGGCCGCCGTCGACCCGGAAGAAGCACGAGGTGGCGCCGGTGTGGCAGGCCGGGCCCGCCGGCGTCGCGCGCACCAGGATCGCGTCGGCGTCGCAGTCGAGGCGAAGCTCGACCACGCGCAGGGTGTTGCCCGAGGTCTCGCCCTTCTGCCACAGCGCCTGCCGCGAGCGCGACCAGAAGTGGACCAGGCCGGTGGTGCGGGTGAGCTGCCACGCCTCGGCGTTCATCCACGCCAGCATCAGGACCACGCCGGTGGCGGCGTCGGTGACCACGGCCGGGGCCAGGCCGTCGGCGTTCCAGCTCGGCGTCGACGTCGGCACGCCTCTAGCCACCATGGGCGATCGGCGCTGTCAATTCTTCTCGGCGTCGCGCGGCCGCGAGCGCGCCGGGCGGTCGAACCCTTGTCGAGCCCGGGCGCCGGATCAGTCGAGTAGCTGGCGTCGTTTCACGCGGCCGCTGGCGTCGACCACGCGCGGGTCGGTCCTGCACGTCCACGGCCTCGACCCCGGTGACCCGAGCCGCGCGTCGGGCCCAACTCGACGGTGGCTTCGGGGGCGCCCGTCGGTGCGGCGAGGCCATGCGAGATGCCCGCGTCCTGCATCAGGCGGCCGCGGGCGACGGCGATGTATTCCGCGAGAACACGACATCGACGGTGGTGGGCTGGTTCGCCGGGTGGGATCCGCGCATCGTGAGATCCAGGAGGTTCTCCATGCGCACCATCTCGATCGCTTCCAGCTCCATCGCTGCCGTCCTCGCCGCTGCCTGTGGCGACAGTCCCCACGTGGGCGTCGCCATCGGTGCCCTGTCCGGAGCCGGCCCCGGCGCCCCCCTCACCGCCGCCGACCAGGCCGGCGTCGTCTACACGCTGAGCGCCGGCCAGCTCGGCGTGCGCGACATCGAGTTCGACCTGCCCGACGGCGTCACCTGCGGGGACCTCGACGGCGAGCTCGTGGGCGCGACGTGCGACGACGACGCGGGAGAAGACAAGCTCGTCGTCGCCGGGCCGTTCGTCGTCGACCTGGTCGCGCGCACCGCCACGCCGTCGCTCGCCGAGGTGCGGATCCCGGCCGGGACGTACCGCCGGGTCGACGTTCGCGTCGAGCCCACGCCGGCGCTCGACGGTGCTGCGCTCGCCGCGACCCTCGCGTTCAGCTGGGACGCGACGCCGTCGACCGTCGCGCTGCGGCTGCGACTCAACGAGGACATCCGCACCGAGGCTCCCGGCGGCGTGGTCGTCGCGGCCGGGGACGATCTCGTCGCGCGCTTCGTCATCGACGGCTGGCTGGCCGGCGCGGACGTCGTTGGCTGTCTCGAGGCCGAGGGCGCGGCGCCCGGCGACGACGCGGTGATCGACGACGACGCGGGCGGCTGCGGCGATCTCGAGGACGCGATCAAGGAGAACTTCAAGGAGTCGGCCGACCTCGGCGACTCCG
>JAWKQW010000058.1:0-21650 GCA_041389945.1 Kofleriaceae bacterium | reverse complement strand
CTGCCGCAGTGCGCGCACCGCCAGCCCAGCCAGGCGCGCGCGTCGCCGATGACCGCGCTCGCCGACACCAGCTCGCCGACGGCAGGCGGCAGGCGCAGGCCATCGGCGAGGCCGCCCCGGTGCGGATCGAACCACAGCCCGACGGTGAGCGCGCCGACGCGATAGAAGCCGACGCCCTGGCGGGCCGACGTCCACACCCTCGCCTCGGCGCCGACCACGTCGCCGATCGCGACCTCGCCGAGCGCCGTCGCCCGCGCCAGCACGCCGCCGCGGAGCACCACCGGCGGCGCGCCGGGCGTGGCCACCGCCCCGACCGCCCAGGTCGTCGTCGGCACCGCGCGCGGATCGACGGGGGTGACCCGCAGCGCGCCGCGAGTGGTCACCGCCACCGGCACGACGTGGGCGCAGCGCGGGCAGCGCGCGTGCACGTGCTCGAGCCCGCAGCCGCGACAGGTGGTGAACACCAGCAGGTCGAGCAACGCCTCGGGCACCAGCTCGCGGCGGCCGCCGGCGAAGGTCTCGCGCAGCCAGCTCACCAGCGGCGCCGGCAGCGCGCGCCACGGCGTGGCCGCGCGCGGGTAGATCACGTCGGGCTCGAACACCGAGAGCCCGCGCGCCGGGCGCTCGGCCGGGCTGACCCGGGCCGCGGCCGACGCCGGCTGGTGCACGCCGCCGTACGGGCCGACGCCGAGCAGCACCCGGCACGTCATGGCCGCGAGCGCGAAGTGATCGCTGGCCTGGTCGTGCGGGCGCGCCAGCCGGGGCGCCCCGTCGACCTCGTCGCACAGCCGCGGATCGACGTACCGCTCGGTCCACGTCATCGAGCGCCAGCGTCCGAACTGCCAGCTGTCGACGTCGATGAGCTGCGGCCGGGCGCCGTCGACGAGCACGTTGAGGTCGTTGAGATCGCCGACGACGACGCCGGCGGCGTGCACCGCGGCCAGGGTGGCGCGCAGCGAGCGCAGCACCGCCACGCCGGCGGCCGCGCCCTGGCCGTGCTCGCGCCGCCAGCGCGGCTCACCCCACGCCAGCAGGTGCTCGCCCCGGACCCGCGGCATGACGAAGCCGACCACGCGGCCACCGCGACGCCCGGCGACGGCCAGCGCGGTCGGCGTCACCACCTGCGCCGGCAGCCCGGGCGGCAGCTCGCGCAGCTTGTGCTGGTGCTCGTCGAGGCGCGCCGCCGCCGCCGCCTGGGCGAGCGGATCGCCGACGAGGTCGGGGTGCGTGGGCGGCTTCCACAGCTTGAGCACGCGGCCATCGCCGAGATCGAAGACGTCGGCCTCGCCGCCCTGGGCCAGGCGGTGCTTCGCCAACACCGCGACCGGCGCGCCGTCGACGTAGACCTTCACGGCGCGTCTCCCCAGCGCGCCAGCGCGATCGCCGCGTCGTCGGTGAGGCGGGCCGGCGCGTCGCCGCCGCGCGCCCAGCGCTCGAGCTGGCGTCGCAGCCGGTCGGGATGCGCGGCGCTGCGCGGGCACGCCAGGAGCGCCCGCAGCTCCGGGCAGCCGGTCGCGACCAGCGTCGACAGGCCGTCGGTACCGAGCCAGACGACGCCGCGCGGCGACGGCGGCATCACCGTCAGGTGACCGACCGCGGGCTCGCCGACCAGATCGTAGGCCAGGTACGCCGGGCAGTTGTCCGCCTCGGCGGCGAGCACCACCGGCGGCGCCGCCGCCGCCTGGTAGCAGCCGTCCCCGACGGTGTACACCGCGCCGCCGCCCGGCCCGACCACGGCGACCAGCGAGGTGAACAGCAACACCTCGGCGATCGCGCGCTCGCGGTCCGGCGCCAGCTCGTCGGCGAGGCCCGCCAGCGACGCCACCACCGCGGCGCGAGCCGCCGCCCACATCGCCGGGTCGGCCGGCGCGAGCCCGGCGCGCAGGCCGCGCTCGACGGCGCGCGCCCACAGCCGCACCCCGAGCTGGGCGCCGACCTCCGAGGCGCGGGCGCTGCCGCAGCCATCGGCCACCGCCAGCACCACCACCGCGAGGTCGGGGTGCGCCACCGCGAGGGCGGCGTCCTGCCCGGGGCGCCCGAGCCGGCGGTGGAGCGCGCCGACCGCGACCCCGACCGCCGTCATGATCGTGTCGCTCATACACCATTGATAGTGTTGCTACGACACTTTGTCAACCGCGATCTGCGCCCTGCCGAGGGGTGCCGGCCGGACCGGCGCCGGCGCGCCACGACCTCGCCCATCCCCGCGGGTATGCTCGGGGCGATGTCGCCGCCGTGGTCATCGCCCTCGTGCGTCCTCGCCGTGCTCGTGCTCGCCGGCTGTGGCAACGGCGGCGATCGCGCGGCGCCGCCGCCGAGCCACGCGGTGCGCCGCCTGGCGATCCTGCCGGTGGCCGCCGAGCTCCCGGCGAGCGCCGCGCTGTCGACCGATGATCGCGGCGGCGTGATCGCCTCGGCGCGTGGCTGCGTGGTCGCGGTGCACCCGGTGGCGCCGGCCGACGCCCCCGACGGCGACGCCCTCGCCGCCCGGCTGCGCACCGAGCACCCGGGCGCCAGCGCCACCACGGCCCCCACCGAGCTCGGCTGGATCGTCACCGCGACCTACCCGCTGCCCTCGGGCCAACCCGTCTTCGACCTCGAGGCCCACGCCTCCATCGACGGCGCCGGCTACCGGTGCCGGGTCATGGCGCCGTCGCCGCAGCCGACGACCTGCGAGGAGCGGATCTGTCGCTCGCTGACCGGGCTGCCGCGCTGACCGCCGCCGGGCGCCGCCTCAGTCGCCGCCGCCGCCGATGCCGTACTTCTCGAGCTTGTAGTAGAGCGCCGAGGTCTTGATGCCGAGCAGCCGCGCGGTCTCGGTCTTGACCCCGCGCGCCTTGGTGAAGGCCTTGACGATGAGCTGGCGCTCGAGATCGTCGAGGATCTCCGGCAGCGACATCGAGCGCGGCACGTCGAGGCGATCGTCGCCGCCGCCGGGCTGCAGCATCGCCGGCAGCGCCGCCACCGTGATCTGATCGCCGTCGGCGAACACCAGCGCCTGCTCGATCGCGTTCTCCAGCTCGCGCACGTTGCCGGGCCACGGGTACGCCATGATCCGGCCGAGCGCGGCGTCGGCGATCCAGCGCACCCGCGGGTTGGTCCGCGGCGCCAGCTTGTCGACGAAGTGCTGGGCGAGCAGCGGGATGTCCTCGCGCCGGTCGCGCAGCGGCGGCAGGGCCACCGGCAGGACGTGCAGCCGGTAGTAGAGGTCCTGCCGGAAGCGCCCGGCCTCGACCTCCGCGGCGAGGTCCTTGTTGGTGGCGCTCACCAGGCGCACGTCGACCTTCACCGGCGCCTCGCCGCCGACCCGCTCGAACTCCTGCTGCTGGACCGCGCGCAGGAGCTTGACCTGCATCGCCGGCGGCACGTCGCCCACCTCGTCGAGGAACAGCGTGCCGCCGTCGGCGAGCTCGAACCGCCCGAGCTTCTGCTTGATGGCCCCGGTGAAGGCGCCCTTCTCGTGGCCGAACAGCTCGCTCTCGAGCAAGCTCTCGGTGATGGCGCCGCAGTTGACCTTCACGAACGGCCCGGCGGCCCGCCGCGACAGCCGGTGGATCGCATGGGCCACCAGCTCCTTGCCGGTGCCGCTCTCGCCGGAGATGAACACGGTCGTGTCGGCGGCGGCGACCTTGTCGATGGCGCGGCGCACCGCCGCCATCGGCGCCGAGTCGCCGATGAGATCGGCGAAGCGGCCCTCGGCCTCGCCGCGCAGGTAGTCGGTCATCGCCTCGGCCTTGCGTCGACCGCGCCGGGCCTCCCGCAGCTCCAGCGCGCGCTCGATCTTGAGGCGCACCACCTCGGCCTGGATCGGCTTGGTGACGAAGTCGAAGGCGCCGAGCTTCATCGCCTCGACTGCGGTCTCTACCGAGCCGAACCCGGTGATGATCATCGTCGGGCAATCGGGATCGAGGGCGGCCACCTCGCGCAACACCTCGACCCCGCCGAGGCCGTCCATCTTGAGGTCGGTGATGACGAAGTCGGCCGCGCGCTGGCGAAAGATGGCCAGGCCCTCGGCGCCGCTGGCCGCGGTCGCCACCTCGTGCCCGAGCTTGCGGGCGACGTGGGCAAGGCCCTCGCGCACCGTCTCGTTGTCGTCGATGATGAGGATGGCCGCCATCGCCGGCAGTCTCGCACGTCGCCGCCGCGCCGGGCAGCGTCGTCAGCCGGCCCGCGGCAGCCGCAGCTCGAACCGGGTCACCCCCGCGGCGCAGCCCACCGTGACCTCGCCGCCGTGAGCGCGGGCGATGTCGCGCACGAAGGCGAGGCCCAGCCCGGTGCCGCGCTCGCGGGTGGTGAAGAACGGCTCGAAGATGCGCGCGCGATCGACCTCGGGGATGGCCGGGCCGTGGTTGTCGACCCTGACGACGAGTTGGTCGCCGTCGCCGACGACCGCCAGCCGCACCGGCGGCGGCAGCGCGACCACCGCCGCCGGACCGGTCGGCGCGGTCGGGGTGGCGGCCACGGCGTTGTGTACCAGGTTGAGCAGCGCGCGCCGGAGCTGGGCCCGATCGCCGCGCACCACGCCATCGCCGGGCTCGATCACCACCGCCACCCCGCGGGCCGGGTCGCCGGTGACCTGGGCGACCTCGTCGAGGAGGCCGCGCACGGCCACCGCCTCGGTCTCCGGCGGCGGCCGGCGGGCGTAGTCGAGGAACTCGGTGACCACCCGCTCGAGGTAGCCCAGCTCACGCGCGATCTTGTCGACGTGGGCGCGGGCGTCGCCGTCGGCCGGCAGCTCGTCCTGCAGGATGCCGGTGAACAGGGTCATGCCGGCCAGCGGGTTGCGCACCTCGTGGGCGATGCCGGCCAGCATCTGCTGCAGGCGGGCGTCGCGCTCGGCGAGCTGCGCCCGCATCTCGTCCATCGTCGCGCCGAGCAGCCCCAGCTCGTCGCGGCCGCGCACCCGCACCGGCGTCGCGAGCTCGCCGCGGCCGATGCGCTCGGCGGCGGCGGCCAGCCGGCGCACGTTGCGCGTGATCATGTAGGCAGCGCCGATGGTCGCGCCCAAGACCACCACCACCAGCGCGCCGCCCCACAAGAGCAGGCTGCGGCGCAGCGCGGAGAGCCGCGCGAAGTAGCCCGCGGGCGCCTGGGCGCCGATCGCCAGCACGATCTCGGGCTCGGTCTCCGACGCCCGCACCGGCGCGTAGCCGGCCTTGTACATCCGGCCGCCGGTGCCCTCGAAGGTCACCGACGCCACCGCCGCGCCGTCGGCGAACACCCGGGCCAGCTCGTGGCGATCGAGCTCGGCCTGGTAGTAGCGGGTGCCGATCGCGACGCCCGGCTCGGTGTCGACCCGGGCCACGAAGTCGCGATCGAAGACGAACAGACGGGCGCCCGTCGCTTCCGCCACCGCGCGCAGCTTCTGCTGCACGTTGAGGTAGCCGCGATCCTCCTCGTCGCCGGCGACGAGCTCGGTCAGGTACTTGCCGCGGACCTGGGTCGCCGCCGACGCCGCCACCGCCGCCATCCGGGTGCCGAGCTCGGCGTCGAGGTCGTCGCGGGTGACCGTGTACGCCACGTACGCGAACAGCCCGAACAGCGCCACCGTCGGCAGCGCGAAGGCCACCAGCAGCTTGACGAGGATCGTCGCGCGTGGCCGGGCCATGGCGACATCCTACGTCAGGACGACCCGCCGTCGCCGCGAGCGCGTCGGCACGACGCCGTCACGGCGCCACGCCCACGCGCACGAGCTCCCAGTCGTCGACGGCGGACGCGGTGGTCACGTCCCCGACCACGCGTGCCGGACCAACGCCAGCGCGAGCCCATCCGGCGAGGTGCGCGGGTTGAACTCGTGACCGGCGCTGGCGCTCACCGACCGCGCGCCCCGGCGTCGGCTGGCGCCGCGCCGTCGGCGTGTCCGGCGCCGTCGAAGCCGAGCCGGCCGCAGCCGGCGAGCGCGAGCAGCGCGCCGGCGACGCGCCGTCATCTCCGGCGACCCGGCCGACGCGTGCGCCGGCGCGCCGGCGACGGCGGACGGGCCGCGGGCACCTGGGCCGCGATCACCAGCAGCTCGACGGCGACCGCGAGCGCGGCCACCGCCGGCAGGTACGTGCGCTCACCGCGCGCAAGCACCACGACCACCACCCACGCCGCGAGGCCGAGCGCGGCCACCACCGCGGCGCGCGTGCGACCACGCCACGCCATCGTCGCGGCGCCCCCCTGCAGCAGGCCGACGACGATGAGGCCGATGCCGGCGGCGAGGTAGCTCGCGTGCTCACCTGCGCTGAGCCCGAGCAGCCCACCGCTCGGGCGCACCGCGAGCAGCGCGCCGGCGACCACCGCCAGCGTGCCGACCACCGCCAGCGCCACGACCAGGTTACGCCGCGCCCGGGGAGAGCTCGTGGTCACCACGCGACGAGCCTCGCACGCGGACGCGGGCCTGGCCACGTCAACCGGCGGCGACGCCGAGCCGGCTGGCCCGGATCACCAGCGGCCACCGCACCAGGCGTCGGCGCCCGGGCTCGCCCCACGCGCCCGCCAGCCGCGACCAGGCGGCCGCGAACGCCGCGTCGTCGCCGGCGGCGCGCAGCGCCTGGGTCGCCGACCAGGTCGCGACGTAAGCGCCCAGCTGCGCGAGGTCCCAGGTGTGCTCGATCGCCAAGGTCGGCGTCGGCAGCGCCGGCCCCGGCACCGCGAGCTCGCGGTAGCCATCGTCGACGAGTCGGCGCGCCGGTGGCCAGTACCTCCCGAGCACGTCGTCGAAGGAGTGATCGGCCGCCGCCTGTAGGGCAGACTCGTCGAGCAGCGTCCGGCCATAGGCGTGAGCGCCAGGAGCGCGCCGGGCGCGGCGACCCGGGCGGCCGCGTCGAGGAACCGCGGCAGCTCGAACCAGTGCGCCGCCTGGGCGGCGACCACGAGGTCGAACCGATCGGCGCCGGCGGGCGGCCCGTCCTCGGCGGCGGCGACGGCGGCGTAGCTCACGTTCGCCAGCCGCGGCGCGCGCGCGGCTGCGCGGCGCTCGAATCGGTGGCGACCACCCACGCGAACCGGGCGGCGAGCAGTACCGGTGAGCTGGCCGCTGCCGCGGCCGGCCTCCCAGGCGCGCGCCCGCCCTGCGCCGCCCGACGAGGAAGTCGGCCAGCGCGGCCGGGTAGCGCGGGCGCGCCGCCGCGTAGCCCTCGGCCACCGCCGAGAAGTGATCGGGAAAGGCGCTCGCCATGACGCTTGGATGCGCGCGATGCGGCGATCGATTCTGCCGTCGCGCCCGCGCGCGCCGACCGCTACGGGAACAGCGCCACCTGCTCGAGGCCGGTGCGCTCGTCGAGCCCGAGCGCGAGGTTGGCGCACTGGATGGCCTGCCCCGACGCGCCCTTGACCAGGTTGTCGATCGCCGCGATGGCCAGCACGCGCTCGGCGCGCGGGTCGTACACCGCGGTGACGTGGACGCGGTTGCTGCCGCGCACGTGCGCGGTGTCGGGCAGCCGCCCCGCCGACAGCACCGACACGAACGGCTCGTCGGCGTAGGCCTCGGCCAGCGCCGCGCGGTACAGATCCGGCGCGCGCGCCGCCAGCTCGGCGTCGGCGGGCTCGGCGTAGACGCACGCGAGGATGCCGCGCGCCATCGGCAGGAGGTGCGGCGTGAACGTCAGGCGCAGCTCGCCGCCGACGGCGACCCGCCCGAGCTCCTGCTCGATCTCGGCGGTGTGGCGATGGGCGCCCCCGACCTTGTACGCGCGCACGCCCTCGGCCGCCTCGGGCAGGTGGGTGGCCAGCCCCGGCGAGCGCCCCGCGCCCGACGCGCCGCTCTTGGCGTCGATCACCAGGCCACGCGGGCGCACCAGCCCGCGCGCGAGCAGCGGCGCGATCGCGAGGATCGACGCGGTCGGGTAGCAACCTGGCACCGCGACCAGGCCGGCGCCGCGCAGCCGCGCGCGGTGCAGCTCGGGCAAACCGTACACGGCCTCGGCGAGCAGCGCCGGCGCCGGATGCAGCGGGTGCTCGGCGGAGGCGTACCAGGCCTGCCACGCCGCCGCGTCGTCGAGGCGAAAGTCCGCCGACAGGTCGAGCACGGTGACGCCGCGCGCGCGCAGCGCCGCCACCACCGGCGCGCTCTCGCCGTGCGGCAGCGCCGCGAAGGCGACCCTGGCCCGGGCCGCGCACCCGTCGGCGTCGAACGCCTCGATGGTGAGGCTCGACGCGCCGGTGAGGTGCGGGAACACCTCGTCGAGGCGCGCGCCCGCCGCGCGCTTGGCGTAGACGGCGACCAGCTCAAGCTGCGGGTGCCCCGCGAGCAGGCGCACCAGCTCGGCGCCGGTGTAGCCCGAGGCTCCGATGATCGCGACCGGGACGGTAGACATGTGCGCGGCGCCCTTTCCTGACCGACGCCGACCGGGCGTCGCCACCGAAACGAAAACACCGACGGGGCGCGGGGCCGCCGTCGGTCGATGCCCAGGAGGCAGGGCCCATCCTCGCCGGGAGGATCGGCGCCCGGGTCCCGGCAGCTCAGCGCTTGCTGAACTGGAAGCGAGCGCGCGCGGCCTTCTGGCCGTACTTCTTGCGCTCCTTCTTGCGCGGGTCGCGGGTGACGTACCCAGCGGCCTTGAGCTTCGGGCGCAGGCCCTCGTCGGTCTTCATCAGCGCGCGGGTGATGCCGTGGCGGATGGCGCCGGCCTGCGACGAGATGCCGCCGCCGCGGACGGTGGCGTGCACGTCGTACTGGCCGAGCAGCTCGACCTCCTCGAGCGCCTGGCGGATCACCATGCGCGCGGTGGGGCGGCTGAAGTAGTCGTCGTCGGCGCGATCGTTGATGACGATCTTGCCGTCGCCGGCGGCGATCCACACGCGGGCGATGGCCGTCTTGCGGCGGCCGGTCGCGTAGGTCTTGGAGGAGGTCGAGTCCGTCGATGCCATGGTCGTCGTTCCTTACAAGCGGCGAGCTAGTGCTTGATCTCGAGCGCGCGCGGCTGCTGCGCGATGTGGTCGTGGGTGTCGGCGCCGTAGACCTTGAGCTTCTTGATCACGCGGCGGCCGAGCGGGCCCTTCGGCAGCATGCCCCACACCGCCTCGCGGATCGCCCGCTCGGGGTCGGCCGCGATGACGTGCTTGGCGAGCTTGGTCTTGAGGCCGCCGGGGAACAGCGTGTGGTGCTGGTAGACCTTCTGGTCGGCCTTGTTGCCGGTGAGCTTCACCTTGGTCGCGTTGAGCACGATGACGAAGTCACCCATGTCGACGTTCGGGGTGAACGTCGGCTTGTGCTTGCCGCGCAGGACGGCGGCGATGCGCGACGCCAGGCGGCCCAGCGGCTGATCGGTCGCGTCGACGACGAACCACTCGCGGCTCGCCTCGCCCGCTTCCTTGGTGAGCCAGGAGCTCTTCTGGGTCTGCACAGCGTTCATGACGGATCCTGAAAAAACGAAGGGAAGGGCACGCCCGCGCGATCGCGGGGAGCGGAGTGATTACCCAAGTGGCCTTTCGGCGTCAAGCGGTTAGGCGCGGAGCCGGTCGGGACCCCGGCGCGGGGCTCGGTTCGATACCCCGTTATCGAAGTGGAAGCGAGGCACTGCTCGCAGGTTCAGTGTCACAGAACTGTGTTAGATCCAGGCACGTGGCGCGCATCGGCTTCATCCTCAAGCCCGACAAGACCCAGGCCGGGGCCCTGCTCGAGGAGCTGGTCCCGTGGGTCCGCGAGATCGGGCACATCCCGGTGGTCACCACCGAGGACCAGCTCGCGCCTCCCGAGGTGGAGATCGTCCCGGAGGACGATCTCGGCCGCACCATCGACCTCGCGGTGGTCCTGGGCGGCGACGGCACCATGCTGCGGGCCTCGCGCCTGGTCGCCGACCACGGCCGCCCGGTGCTCGGGGTCAACCTCGGCCAGCTCGGGTTCCTCACCGGGTTCGCGCCGACCCAGGCGCGGGAGGCCATCACCGCGGCCCTCTCCGGCACCCTCAAGGTGTCCGATCGCATGCGGCTGCAGGTCACCTTCACCCGGGCCGGCGCCGAACCGGTGGTGCGCACCGCCCTCAACGACGCCGTCATCCACCAGGGAGCGATGGCCCGCCTGGTCGAGCTCGCGGTCCACATCGACGAGCAGTTCGCCGCCGCCTACCGCGCCGACGGCCTCATCATCGCCACCCCGACCGGATCGACCGCCTACAACATGGCCGCCGGCGGGCCGATCGTCATCCCCGGTCAGGCGGCGATGACGCTCACGCCGATCTGCACGCACTCGCTGACGGCACGCCCGCTGGTGGTGCCGGCCAACGCGATCATCCGGATGAGCCTGGGCACCGACTCGCGCGGCGTGGTGCTCACCGTCGACGGCCAGTGGGCGCACTCGTTCTTGCCCGGCGACACCGTCGAGATCACCTCGGCGCCGGCGCCGCTGCGGCTGTTGCCGTCGCCGCAGAGCTACTTCGACATCATGCGCGACAAGCTGCACTGGGGCGTCCGCAACGACGGCCGCTGAGCCGCTCGTCGGGCGCTGTCCTTCGCGTTCACCAACCCCTTCGTCTCATCACGTCACGTCACGTCCGATCTCGTCGACCCACGTCTCGCCTCGCGTCTCCTCGCGGTTCGCCACCGCCCCACATCGTCTGCGTCCACGTCCGTCACCGGGGCGCGCCAGCCGGCGCCGCACCCACGGGAGTCCTGCGCCCATGCTCCGACACCTCCGCGTCACCAACTTCTCCATCCTGTCCGACGTCTCCGTCGAGCTGCGCGAGGGCCTCAACGTCCTCACCGGCGAGACCGGCGCCGGCAAGTCGCTCATCGTCGAGGCCGTCAACCTGCTGCGCGGCGGGCGGGCGTCGGCCGACATCCCGCGCGCCGGCGCCGACGAGGCGGTGGTCGAGGCGATCTTCGAGGTGCCTGCCGACCTCGCGGCGAGGGTGCGCGGGATCCTCGACGGCGCCGGCCTGCCGGCCACCCTCGACGACGGCCGCACCGACGAGGTGTTCGTGCGCCGCACCATCCAGCGCGGTGGCCGCAGCCGGACCTACGTCAACGGCGCGCTGACGACGGCGGCGCGGCTGGCCGAGCTCGGCGCGGTGCTGGTCGACCTCTCGGGCCAGCACCAGCACCAGGGGCTCGTCGATCCAGGGCGGCACCGGGAGATCCTCGATGCGTTCGCGGCGCTGAGCTCAGGGGATGGTGCGGGCACGGGCACGGGCACGGGCACGGGCGCGGGCACGGGCACGGGCACGGGCACGGGCACGGGCACGGGCACGGGCACGGGCACGCACGCACGGGCACGGAAAGAAGGGGAAGGCAAAAGGCAAAGGCACGGGCACGGGCACGGGGGCAGCGCGCGACGTCGCCGCGGTCGGCGCGCCGGCGCTGGTCGCCGCCGTCGGCGCGGCGTGGTCGGCGCTGCGCGAGATCGACGCGCCACCCTCGAGGCCTCGGTGACGACGAGCGCGAGCGCGAGGCCGGGTCGACTTCCTTCGCTACCAGCTCGACGAGCTCGACGCCGCGGCGCTCACCGTCGGCGAGGACGCCGCGCTCGAGGCCGAGCGGGTCAAGCTGGCGGCGGTCGACCAGCTCGCCGCCGGGGTGCGGCGGGCCGAGGAGCTGGTGTACGGCGGCGACGACGCCGCGGCCGATCGGTCGGTGGCTCGACGCGAGCTCGAGCGCCTGCTGCGTCTCGACGCCAGCCTGGGGCCGCTGGCGCAGCAGCTCGACGACGCCCGCGCGCTGCTCGACGACGTCGCCGGCCAGCTCGGCCACTACGCCGATCGCCTCGAGGGCGACCCCGAGCGGCTGGCGTGGATCGACGATCGCCTCGCGCTGGTCCGGCGCCTGTGCCGCAAGCACGGCGGCGATCCCGCGGCGGTGATCGCCAAGGGCGACGAGCTGCGCGCCGAGCTCGACGGCCTCACCGGACGCGACGCGCCTGCTCGAGCGGCGGCGCGCGCGCGCCTCGAGGCCGAGGCGACTGCGCTCGCGGCGCGGCTCACCGCGGCGCGCCGCGAGGCCGCCGGCGTGCTCGAGCGCGAGGTCGGTGCGGCGCTGGCGGAGCTCGGCATGGGCGCGGCGCGGCTGGCGATCGTGGTCGAGCCGCGCGCGCTCGGCCCGACCGGCTGCGATCACGTCGAGCTGATGCTCGCGGCCAACCGCGGCGAGGACGCGCGCCCGCTGGCGAAGATCGCGTCGGGCGGCGAGCTGTCGCGGATCATGCTCGCGCTCAAGCTGGCGCTGCGGCGCGCCGACGAGGTCGCCACCTACGTCTTCGACGAGGTCGACACCGGCATCGGCGGCGCCACCGCGCAGGCGGTGGGTGCGCAGATCCGCGCGGTGGGCGATCACCGGCAGGTCCTGTGCGTCACCCACCTGCCGCAGATCGCGGCCTTCGCCGATCATCACCTGCACGTCGAGAAGGCCGAGGTCGCCGGCCGCACCGAGACCCACGTGCGCCCGCTCGGCGCCGCCGCGCGCAAGGACGAGCTCGCGCGCATGCTCGGCGGCCACGCCACCGCCCAAGGCGCGCGCCCGCGCCGCCGAGCTGCTCGCCGAGGCCGCGCGCGCCGGCACCGCGCGCGCACGCGGCCAGCGCCACGCACACATCGACCGACACGCTCGCGCTCCTCGACGGCGCGGGACCGGCGCCCCCACCACGCGCGGGTGTGGCCTCGGCCGCCACAGCGACCGCCGCCGCGCCCCGGCGCGGGCCTGGCCTCGTGCGTGCACATACCCGACGCGATGCCTCACCCTCGCGCGCTGGTCCCTTTCCTGCTCGTCGTCGCCCTCGCCGCCGGGTGCGCCACCGACGAGCCCGGCGTGTGCCTGGAGGCGGCCTGCCTCGGTGACGCGCTGCCCGAGGTGACGTTCGAGAACCCGACCGACGTCCCCCGCACCGAGTGGGCGCGGGTCGCGGTGCCGTTCGCGCGCGGCGCCGTCGGTGACGCCGCCCTGGTCGCCGACGTCGCCGTCGACGGCGCCCTCGGCGAGCTGGTGCCGCTGAAGTGGCACTACGACGAGGCCACCGGCGCGCGGCACTCGCTGGCGATCGGCCTGGTGCGGGTGCCGGTCACCCTGGCACCGCGCGAGCGCCGGGTGGTGACGCCGCGGCTGGCGCCCGGCGGCCTGCCCGCGCACCAGCTCGGCTCGCGCGTCGCATCGTGGCTGGCCGGCGCCCCCGCCGACGACGCGTGGCTCGAGGTCGAGCTCGACGACGGCGCGCCCTGGCGCGCGCCGCTCGTGAGCGATCAGGTGGTCGAGCTGCAGCCGTCGCGGGCCAGCGTCACCCGCCGCTACCGGGCCCACCTCGAGCGCGCCGGCGAGACCCACCCGCTGGCGGTGACGACCTACCTCACCCTCGACGCCGGCGCCGACACCGGCGAGCTCGTGATCCTGCTCGGCAACGACACCTTCGAGCGCCCCGTCGGCGGCGTGGTCATCCGGCGCGCCACCCTGCGCACGCGGACGCCGCTGACCGTGGCGCTGCGCGCTCCCGAAGCCCACGGCGATCCAGCGATCACCGTCGACGGCGACCTCACCTCGGTGCCGCTGGTGGTCGACACCGAGCTCGCCGACGGCGCCGCGCTGCCGCTGCGGCTGCGGTACGCGGTCGGCCCGCTCGACGACGACGCCCGCGCCGCCTTCGAGGCCGCCGCGCACCTGCCGCTGGTGGGGCTCGCCGACCGCGCCGCCTGGGACGAAGCCCGCGCCCTCGGGCCCTGGGGTCGGGTGCCGGCGCCGCGCTTCGCCGAGGCCGAGGCCGAGGGCGTGCGGGCCGGGCTCGCCGCCGGCTGCGACGACGCCATCGTCGGCACCCCGGTCGACAACCTCGGCTTCATCAACCTCGCGCCGCCGACCACCGGCGCCCAGGCCGACTTCACCAGCAACGTGCCGACCTTCGCGCTGCAGGCGCTCGCCGCCGGCACCGTGTGTCCGCTGCGGCGGCCGATGGTCGCCGTCGATCGCGAGGCGCTGCGGCCGAGCTTCTACTTCCGCGACCGCGACGGCACCCTCGATCGCATCCGCCACGACGACTACCCCGAGGCGTTCATGTGGGGTGGTCGGGTCCACTACGACGCCAGCTGGAACAGCGACTATCCCGAGTTCATCGCCCGCGCCAGCGTCGGGCCGGGTGACACCCACGGCTGGGGCGCGATGGACGACCAGCACTACGGCAACAACGCGCTGCGCACCGTCTACGAGCTGACCGGCGACGCCTACCTGCACGATCTGCTGGTCGCGCACGAGTCGCTGGTGATCTGGGGCTACCTCACCCGCTACGCCGCCAGCACCAGCGCCGAGCGCGCTGGCCGCATCATGAAGGAGGCGATCCTGCTGTACGCCCTCGACGACGACGGCCCGTCGGCCGCCGAGCTCCGGCGCCGGACCATCGCCAAGAACGCCGACACGTTCCTGCGGCTGGTCGACGAGAGCGTCGCCGCCTACGGCGTGCCGGCCATCGCCACCGTGCGCGACGACGGCCGGGTCAGCCTCACCACCGAGTTCCCCGGCGAGGACGTGAGCATGGCGTGGCAGACCGGCTTCCACATGGAGTTCCAGCGGCTGGCGCTGGTGGCCGGCTGGGATCCGGCGACCGCCGAGACCATCGGCCGGGCCTACCTGGCGGCGGCGCCGACCGCGTTCTTCGACCCCACCACCGGCGAGCCGACGACGTACTTCCTGATGCGCGATCCCAGCCACCGCACCACCGGGGGCATCGGCGAGACCTGGTGGGCCGGCTGGCTCTCGCTGGCGCAGCGCCTGGCCGACGCGCCCGGGGCCCAGGTCGTGCGCGACGCCTACGGGCCGCGCCTCGACGGCCAGCTCACGGCGCCCGCCGGCGTGTGGTGGCTCGACGCCGACGCCTGGATCGCGCCGTGACCGCGCCCGCGCCGCCGCGCGGGGAACGACCTCGATGAAGCGCCCGCTGCGCTACGGCGCCGGCTGGCGCCAGAGCTCGACGAGCGTGCCGAGGCACGAGTCGGTGGCCCACGTCGTCACGTCGTCGACGACGGTGACGGCGGTGAGGCACGAGGAGACCGAGGCCGGGTAGTCGGTGCGCGGCGGTGCACCGAAGATGGTCAGCGCCAGGCCGGTGCCGTCGACCACGCCGGTCGCCGCGTCGAGCGCGATGGTCGCGGGCAGGAGCCGCACGGTGGTGCGCGAGGTGACGAAGACGTTGCCGGCGGCGTCGCACGCGATGCCGCGCGGCGCGTCGACCGGGAAGGTCGCCGCCGGCGCGCCCTGGCCGGCCGAGCCCGGGACGCCGTCGCCGAGCACCGAGGTGATGACGCCGGTGCCCGCCTCGACGCGGCGCACGCGATGGTTCGTCGTGTCGGCGATGTACAGGTCGCCCGAGGCCGCACACCGCGTGACGGCCGTCGGCCCGTACAGCAGCGCGTCGCCGGCGGCGCCGCCGTCACCAAAGTAGCCCAGCGTCCGCGGCGTGCCGGCGATGGTCGTGACGAGGCCGGCCGTGCCGTCGAGGGCGATGGGCATCGCGCGGATGACGTGGTTGCCGGCGTCGGCCACGTAGAGCACCCGGGCGACGTCGTCGAAGTAGAGCCCCGCGGGCGAGTCGAACCGCGCCGCGAGCGCCGGCCCGTCGGCGAAGGCGCCCGGGCCCGCCGGCTCGGTGGCATCGCCCGCGAGCAGCGCGATGGTCCAGGTCGTCTCGTCGGCCAGGTCGACAGGATCGATCGTCCAGAGGCGATGCGCGGTGGTCTCGGTCAGGTAGATGCGCCCGGCGGCGGCGTCGTACGCGATGCCGTCGACGTCACCGAACGACGCGGTGCGGAAGCGCGCGAAGTCCGCGGTCGCAACGGGCTGCGGATAGCGCCCGGCCACGACCTCGAGGAGCCCGTCGCCGTCGCGCAGGGCCTGCGCGGTGCCAGAAGCGCCGCCGGCGAAGAGCGCCATGCCGTCGCCGAGCGCCACCGCCTCTGGCGTCGCCAGGGCGGCCTGGGCCGTGGGGCCCATGCCTTCGGGGTCGAGCTGACCGGCGACGGTGACGATGCCCCCTGTCCCCGAAGCCACCCGCCGGATCCGGTGGCTGTCAGACTCGGCGATGAACACGTTGCCTTCGCTGTCCGCCGCGACGCCCGAGGGAAAAAACAGCTGGGCGCTCGTCGCCGCCCCGCCGTCGCCTGAACGCCCTCCGGTGCCGTTGCCCGCCGCGGTCGAGATCACGCCGGTTCCGGTCGCCACCTGCCGGATGCGAAGGGAGCCCCAGTCGGCGATGTAGAGATTGCCGGCCCCGTCCACGGCGACGCCCCGGGGACCGGCCAGCTGCGCGCTGGTGGCCGCCCCGCCATCCCCCGAGAAGCCGAAGACCCCCGTCCCCGCCACCGTCGTGATGACCCCGGTCCCCGACGCCACCCGCCGGATGCGGTGGTTCTCCGTGTCGGCGATGTAGAGGTTGCTGGCCCCGTCCACCGCAACCGCCACTGGGAGGCCAGTTGCGCGCTGGTGGCCGCCCCGCCATCCCCCGAGAAGCCGAAGACCCCCGTCCCCGCCACCGTCGTGATGACCCCGGTCCCCGACGCCACCCGCCGGATGCGCGAATTGCTCGTGTCGGCGATGAACAGGTCGCCGGCCGCGTCCACCGCGACGCCGTGGGGGCGCGCGAGCCGCGCGCTCGTGGCTGCGCCGCCATCCCCGAAGCCAAGGACCCCCGTGCCCGCCACCGTCGTGATGACCCCGGTCCCCGCCGCTACCCGCCGGATGCGGTGATTGAACGAGTCGGCGATGAACAGATCGCCCGCACCGTCGACGGCGACGCCGGTCGGAAGTGCGAGCTGGGCGTCCGTCGCCAGGCCGCCATCGCCCGAGAAGCCAACGCTGCCGGTGCCCGCCACCGTCGAGATCACGCTGGTCGCTGACTCGACGCGACGGATGCGGTGGTGCTCGGTGTCGGCGATGTACAGGTTGCCGGCCGCGTCCACCGAGACGCCGTCGGGGTACGCCAGCTGCACGCTCGTGGCGACACCGCCATCGCCCGAGAAGCCGTCGACGCCGGTGCCGGCCACCGTCGAGATGACCGCGGTTCCCGTCGCCAGGCGCCGGACGCGGTGGTTCGCGGTGTCGGCGATGTAGAGGTTGCCGGTGCCGTCGACCGCGACAGCAGCTGGCTCCTTGAGCTGTGCGCTCGTGGCCGTGCCACCATCTCCGGAGAAGCCCTGGCTACCCGTGCCGGCCACGGTCGAGATGACGCCGGTGCCCCCCTCCACCCGCCGGATGCGGTGGTTCGCGGTATCGGCGATGAGTAGGTTGCCGTCACCATCCACGGCGACCCCAAAGGCGCTCGCCAGCGTGGCGCTGGTGGCGGCGCCGCCATCCCCCGAGAAGCCGGCGGCCCCCGTCCCCGCCACCGTCGTGATGACCCCGGTCCCCGAAACCACCCGCCGGATGCGGTGGTTGAACGTGTCGGCGATGTAGAGGTTGCCGGCGCCGTCCACCGCGACGCTAGCGACGAAGGACAGCTGCGCGCCGGTGGCCGCGCCACCGTCGCCCGAGAAACCCGCGACGCCCGTGCCCACCACGGTCGTGATGACCCCGGTCCCCGCCGCCACCCGCCGGACGCGGCGGTTGAACGTATCGGCGATGAACACGTTGCCGGCGCCATCCGTGGCCACGCTGCGCGGACGAGCGAGCCGTGCGCTCGCCGCCGGGCCGCCATCCCCCGAATACGCCTCGATGCCCGTGCCCGCCACCGTCGTGATGACCCCGGTGCCCGCGGCCACCCGACGGATGCGGTGGTTCTCCGTGTCGGCGATGTAGAGGTTGCCGGCGCCGTCCACCGCGACGCCCGACGGCGACTTGAGCTGCGCGCTGGTCGCCGCGCCGCCATCCCCCGAGAAGCCAAAGACCCCCGTCCCCGCCACCGTCGTGACGACCCCGGTCCCCGAAGCCACCCGACGGATGCGGTGGTTGTTCGTGTCGGCGATGAACAGGTTGCCGTCGCGGTCCACGGCGACGCTGAGTGGCGCTGACAATCCGACCAGCGTCGCCGAGACCTCCTGCCCCAGCAGCGCCTCCGCTTGCCACGCCGTCTGCGTGCACGCATCGCATCCATCCGCGGCGTTGCCGTTGCCGTCGTCGCACGCCTCGCCGGCGTCGACCGCCGCGTCGCCGCACACCTCCACCTTGCCGCAGTCGCCCCGGCACCCGTCGCCGCTCGCCTCGTTGCCGTCGTCGCACGCCTCCACGCCCTCCCACACCAGCCCGTCGCCGCACCGCGCCGCCTCGCATGACGTCGTGCACGTGCCGGTATCGAGGTTGCCGGCGCCGAGATCGCACGCCTCCACCCCTGCCTGCAGCAAGCCGTCGCCGCACACCGCCACCTCGCACGTCGACGTGCACGCGCGGTCGTTGCCGTTGCCCGCCCCGTCGTCGCACGCCTCACCCGCCTGGACGATCTGATCTCCGCAACGCGGCAGCGTGCACGCGTTGCTGCACCCGTCGTCGTCGACGTCGTTGCCGTCGTCGCACGCCTCGCCGCTGTCGACCTGGCCGTTGCCGCAGCCCGCGAGTTCGCACACCCCGCGGCGACACTCCCCCGCGCCCAGCCCACCGCCGAGCTCGCACATGGTTCCGTCGGCGAGGCCCTCGCACGCCTCGACCCGCGCCGCCTCCACGCACGCGCCCGTCGGCGCGCACACCTTCGGCGACGGACACACCGCCCCGTCGGCGCACGTCTCCGTCGCCACCGGCGCCACGCAGCCGCCCATCAGCGCCAGCGTCAGCGCCGCCACGATGCCGCACACCGACCACCGACGGCGCGACTCCGCGAGCAGCCCCACCTCGATCCACATCGCGAGAGTGTACGCCACCTCGCGGATACGTGATTAGAGCTTGTAGCCGCGGCCGAGCAGCGACTTGGCCGACGACTCGAACGCCTCCTGCGGCCCGACCTCGAAGGCCAGGGCGTCGGCCATGCGGTTGATGATGTTGAACAGGTACGCCACGTAGAGGGCGTCGGTGATGCCCTCGTCGGTGACGCCCCACCGGCGCGGCTCGTCGAAGTCCGCCGGCACCAGCGCGCTCGGATCGCGCGACATCTTCTCGAGCACCGGCAACATCGCCCGCGCGGCCGCCGAGATCGCGGCGGTGCCGAGCGTGGCGAGCACCGGATCGAGCACCTCGGCGCCCAGGACCTTCGACGCGACCGCGCCGTGGGAGCGCAGTCAAAACTCGCAGGCGTTGACCTTGGAGACGTACGCCGCGAACAGCTCGCGCTCGCCGATCGACCACGGCGACGGCCCGCGCATCACCGCCTGGAACATCATCTTGCCGCCGAAGAACTCCTCGCGGAACTTCAGCGTGCGCACCACATCGGGCGCGCGATGGCCGCTGGCGAGGCGGATCACCCGGAACAGGAGCCGGTGCCGCAGCTTCTCGCCGCGCTCGACCAGCGGCAGCCGCATCAGCCCTTGCTCCCGCGCAGCGCCGCCAGCGCGGCGTCGAGCTGACGCCCGGCCTGGCCGACGGCGGCCGCGACCGTGTACTCGAAGATCTCGACGTCGCCGAGGCCCTCGGCGCGGAGCGCGGCGACATCGTCGTCGGTGACCCCGGTGGCGTCGAGGGCCACCTGCCCGCAGTAGCGCCCGCGGGCGCCGGGCAGGCCGTCGGGATCCGCGAAGGCGCGGGCGCGATCGGCGGCCGCGGTGACCGCCGGTCCCGCGGTCACCGTGCGCTCGAGCAGCGTGCGATCTCCCTCGAACTTGTCGTCCGCCGCCCCCACCGCCCGCCGCGCCCTACGACGTGGCCCGACGGGCCGGGGTCGTGCGCGGCCGCTTGGCCGGCGCCTTCTTCTTCTTGGTGCTCTTGCTGGCCTTGCCCGAGCCGGGGCCCGACAGATCGGTCCAGCGGTAGCTCGGCTCGCCCGGGGCGCGATAGTCGAAGTGGATGAAGCCGCTGGTCGGGTAGATGCCGATGCCCATGCCGCCGGGATCGAGCGACTCGGCGTAGTCGTACATCTCGCGGATCGACACGCCCTTGATGCGGACGTCGGCGGCCGAGGCGTGGTGGTGCCGGCTCGAGTTGCGCTCGCTGTAGCGCAGGCCCGAGACCAGCTCGAACCGACGATCCTCGCCGCCCTCCTGACTGCGGAAGTGATCGAGCATGCGCGAGAGCTGCTCGTAGAGCTTGGGATCGACCGCGCGCACCTCCTGGGTGCGACGGCAGCGGAACACCTCGTCGAGCGCGGCCAGCGCGGCGTCGTCGAACTCGCCCGTCGGTCGCCCCTGCGCGTCCTTGGCGTAGATGTTGACCGTCACGCCCTCGCCGAGGTTCTCCGACCACACCGCGAGCTCGCCGGAGGGCTGCTCGAGCGGCGCGGTCCGCAGCTGCGCGCGGGCGACGCCGTGGCCCTGGAAGGTCTTGACCCGCTTGCAGCTCCGCTTGGTCTTCTTGCGCTTGCCCTTGCCGGTCGTGACCGACTTGCACACCTTGGTGGTGCCCTTGTCGGTCTTGCGGGTGGCGGTCTTCTTGGCCTTCTTCTTCGACGTCGGCTTCTTCTTGGCCGCGGTCTTCTTGGCGGCCTTCTTCTTCGCCGTCGCCTTGGCCGTCGTCTTCTTCTTGGTGGTGGCCTTGGCCGCGGGCGGCTTGGCCTTGCTGGACGAGCTGGCCTTGGCGGCGGTCTTGGCCTCCGCCCGGCCCGGGCCGAAGGCGGCCAGCACGGCCAGCGCCACCAGCAGGGTCGTGAGGCGGATCCAGGCCACCGAGCGACGGATCGTGCGAGTAGACGTGGTGATCATCGGGTACCTCGGCTGATCCCACGCGCGCAGGCGCGAGGATGGCCAGACTAGGCCCGAGTTCGCGCCGGACTCAAGAAACCGCTACGGCAAATCCAGGTCCGGCCGCCTCATTGGTCCGGCCAATCGATCCCGCCTCAGGTCGCCGGCGGCGGCGCCAGCGCCGGCAGGTTCACGCCGGGCAGCGGGATGTGCACCAGCTCGAGCTCGAGGGTGGCCGCGATGTCGAAGATGCGCTGGTCCCGGTAGAACTCGCCGTAGCAGATGCGGGTGATGCCGGCGTTGGCGATCTGCTTGAAGCAGTTCCAGCACGGACTCGCGGTCACGTAGATGGTCGCGCCCTCGATCACCGCGCCGTTGCGCGCGGCCTGGATGATGGCGTTGGCCTCGGCGTGGATGGTCGCCACGCAGTGGCCGTCCTCCATCATGTGGCCGACGTCCGAGCAATGCGGCAGGCCGCGGATGGAGCCGTTGTAGCCCGTCGACAGGATGGTCCGGTTGCGCACGATCACCGAGCCCACGTACTTGCGCGGACAGGTGGAGCGGGTCGCCACCACCTGGGCGATGCTCATGAAGTACTCGTCCCAGGACGCGCGCGACGCTGCACTCATGCGCCGCAGCCTACCCGAGGCGGGGGATCACTCCGCGGCGAAGACGGTCGCCCAGCGCGGGTCGGCCTGGCCCCACGACACGCCGGCGACGTCGGCCGCAGCCAGCGCCGCGACCACCGCGGCCGGCAGCTCCGGCAGCGCGTCGCGCCACGCCGACGGCACCGGGGCGTCGACCCACAGGCCGACCTCGTAGCTGCCGGCGTCGCCGCGGCTGCACGCGTAGCAGGTGTCCCCGACCACCGGCACCTCGGCGGCGAGCGCGCCACCTCGCCAGCGCGGCCGCAGCGGGCCGACCCGGACGTCGGCGGGATCGTACGCCTCGTCGAACCCAGCCTCGTGGCTCTCGGCGGTGAGTAGCTCGGCGCCGCGCGCCGCGGCGGCGCCCGCG
>JAWKQW010000057.1:0-21955 GCA_041389945.1 Kofleriaceae bacterium | reverse complement strand
CGAGGCCGAGCTGCGCGAGCTGACCCTGACCCGCATCGGCGACACCTCGCGGATCGTCATCGGTCGCCAGATCGTGAGCGAGCTGGCCGCGCACCGGCTCGACGGCGTCCGCGTCGATCTGATCCGCAGCGAGAAGCTGACCCTGCTCGGCTTCGCCGGCGCCCACCCGGCGCGCGTCTCGCGCTCGATCGGCTTCGACTACCCGCGGGTGCGCGACGAGGGCGGCGACGCGGTCGGCCGGCTGCTGCCGATCACTGCCGGCGCGGGCGCCGCGTACCGGGTCGAGAAGGCCTACGGCGCCGCCGGCCTGGTGACCGTCATCCCCGGCAAGGGGGAGGCGCCGCGCGCGTTCCTCACCACCAACGGTTACCTGCGCACCTCGCCGCAGCTCGACGTCTACCACTACGGCCTCATCGACGTGGTCGGCGACGCCGGCTTCGCCCTCACCAACCTGTCGGCCGGCGCCGACTACCGCCCGCGCGATCGGGTGCGGCTGTCGGCGGCGCTGCACCGGGTCGACGCCGACACCCTCGACATCCTCGCGCGCAACTTCCTGTCGACGCCGACCACCGCCGGCGCGGTCGAGAACGGCACCCAGGTCCGGCGCATCGCCAGCAACCAGGCCCGGCTCGGCCTGTCGGTCTCGCTCGGGCAGATCGAGCAGATCGAGGTGTCGACGGCGTTCGCGGTCCGGCAGCGCGGCGAGATCGATCTGTCCGACGACCCGGCGGTGATGGGCGACGTCCTGCCGGCGTCGCAGGCCGGCGAGCTGTGGGGCCAGGTGGTGCACCGCGAGCTGCTGGGGTCGCGGATCGGCTTCGATCTGTCGCGCACCTTCGGCGTCGGCGGCCAGCTCTACAACCGCAGCACCTCGCTGGCGGTGCGCGCGTTCGTGTCGCGCGAGTTCGCCGGCGGTCGCGGCGAGTGGGACGCCCAGCTCGGCTACGGCACCGCCAAGGACGACGCCACCGGCAACACCTGCACCGTCGCCTCGGTGATCGACTGCTACGGCGCGTCGTCGAGCAAGACCCTGAGCGCCGTCGGCACCGTCTACTACCTGGTGCGGCCGTCGATCTTCGTGCTCGGCACCCTCGACGTGTCGTCGACCTCGGGCGAGACCGTCGCCAGCGGCATGACCGTGAGCGACCCGGCGGTGGTCGGCCTGGCCGCGTACCTGCGGCTGGCGTACCGGTACTAGCCGCGGCCGCGCGGTGGGCGTCGCGCGGTCGGCGCGCTCAGCTCTCGAGGTCGCGGGCGAGCTCGCGCCAGAAGTCGTCGCTGGTCAGGTAGAAGGCCCACATGCGCTCGACCGGGCGCACGCCGCGCTGCTCCTGGAACGCCACCAGGTCGTCGAACTCGCCGTCGTACCAGCCCCACAGGAACCGCGCGCGCATGGGGTCGAGGTTGCGGCGGCGACGACGTCAGCGGTCGTCTCCTCGACTCCTCGACCAGATCCGAGGCCTCGTCGATGAGGCCGGCGAGGTAGGCGAGGCCGGCCGGTGAGCTGCCACAGGCCGCGCTTGTGATCGACGACGCGATCCTCGACCTGCGAGCTGCTGCAGGGCGAGGTCGAGGGCGACAACTCCGGCGGCAGCACCACCGGAGCTCGCGACCACCGTCGGCCGGCTCGAGATCGAGCAGCGAGCAGGTAGATGCCCGTACTGGAGCTGGGTGTCGTCGGTGAGCAGGGCAGGTACAGGCGAAGTTCGTTCGCCGGCGCGGGGGCTCCGGGCGGGACCTGGAGGTGCCAGGCGGCGCTGTCGAGCGCAGCCGACCGGCGTCGAGAATCGGCGTCGAGGTCGAGCCAGGCGTCGACGTCGCCGTGGCGTGGTGGACGACGCGTCACCACCGCGAGCGAGGCGCGGTGGGGGTTGCCCAGCGCGAGCACCAGCGGCCCGGTCAGGGCCGCGGCAGCCAGACGTCGAGCACCGCGCTCAGCCAGACCGTGACGGTGGGCGAGGTCGGGCCCTCGGCGAGGACGAACTCGAGCAGCACGTCGGTGGGGTGCGCCGGGCCGTCGTCGGCGGCGTGCAGCGCGAGCACGACCGCGTCGTCGACCCGCCGCGCGGGCGCCGACGGGCTGCTGAGCCAGATGGTCGGGACCCGGGCCCAGCCGACCTCGGTGTAGTCGGTGTCGACGTGGTCGCGCTCGAGGTCGACCAGGCCGAGCAGGTCCTCGGCGGGACGCTCGCGCAGCGGCAGGTCGAGGAGCATCGAGCTCACGGCGCGGTGCGTGGCCCAGGGCCGAGGTGCGCGATGCGCCGACCCGCGGTGTCGTGCAGGCCGAACCGGCCGCCGCCGCGCGAGCGAGCCGGGGCGCCGGAGCGTGGCGCGCTCGGCTTGCCGCCGTACGCGCGCCCGGTCTTCGACGGTTTGGTGAAGCGCGACGGGTTCTGCGCGCGGTAGCCGGCGCGCTGGTTGCGGAGCTGGCTGGCCCGGCTCGCCGAGGTCGCGTACATGCCGACCGGCACGTAGCGCGGCGAGAACATGCTCGCCATCATCGAGCCCATGAGCATGCCGCTCATGATGCTCAGCATCGGCGAATGGTAGCCGTAGTACGGGCCGTAGCCCATGGTCTGCACCTGGGCCGAGCCGTCGCTGCCGACGGTGCGGGTGATCGTGAAGATGGCCTCGCGCTCGGCGCCAGTCGCCGGCGGCGGCGCGGCGGCGGCGATCGTCGTCGGGGGCTTGGCGGCGGGCGGCTCGGCAGCGGCGGGCGGCGCGACGGCCGTGGCCGGCGGCGTGCCCAGCTTCTCGCCGGCGGCGGCGGCCGGCGCACCCTCGGCGGCGGTCGGCGCGCCCTCAGCAGCAGCGGTGGGGGCGGGCGCCAGCTCCGCCTCAGCAGTCATCGCGGCGTGGATCATGTCGTCGCTGACCCGGCCGTTGCCGTCGCGATCGAAGAAGCCGGTGACGACCTGGGTCCGATCGTCGGCGTCGCGCACCGCGATCGAGATGATCTCGTCGCCCTCGTAGATCTCGTTGACCCGTCGCTCGAAGTCGGCCGGCCCATCGGCGAGGCGGTAGGCCTCGTTGACCTTGTCCCAGTCGAGCTTGACGTTGGTGTTCTCCGTGGTGGTCCAGCGCTCGGCGCCAGCGCCACCGCCACCGCTGCCGCCGACGTGGACGGTGCCGTCACAGCCGGTGGCGAGGGCGACCGGGGCGGCGAGCAAGAGCGAGGCGGCGAGCAGCTTGGCGCGTGTGAGCATGGGTTCTCCGGCGGGCGAGGGCTGGCTGCACCCTAGAGCGCGCGGGCGAGGTCGGCAACCGCGAGCGACCGCTGGACCCTGCATCAATCTCGAAGTGCCGCACCGGGCAAACCGCAGCGTCGTCGGCGCCGCTTCGCGGACGCGCGGTCACCGCGATCGCGACCGGGATCCGCTAGCTCGCCGAGCCCGCCGCAGCACTCGTCGGGCCAGGGCGGCGAGGGCGGTGCGGTTGGTAGCGAGCGCCTCCTTGTCGGCGCGCGACAGCCGCTTGATGGCAGCCTCGAGGCGCAGCGCGGTGCCGTGGGCGGCGCAGCGCCGGGTCGCGATCACCGTCAGCGGGCCGCGGCCGCGGGTGTAGCGGGCGCCGCGACCGGCATCGTGGGCGGCGATGCGCGCGGCGACGTCACGAGTGATGCCGCAGTAGAGCGTGCCGTCGGCGCAGCGGGCGAGGTAGACGTGCCACGCGCGCAGACGAGGCGCCGTGGGGGCGGCGTGGCGGGCATGGCGTCGCCGGGGCGGGGGTTAGTGAACTTGATCGTGGCGGTAGCGTGGTCATCACGGCAACTTGCGTGAATGTACATCGCGCAGTGCAACATGTGAAACCGCGACGTTGCCGAGGGCGCGGTAGACGGGCGGTAGACGGCGGGGAGACGGGCCGGGCGCGACGTCACACCGCGCTGGCACGCTAGACGGCCGTGGATCCTCGCCACTCCACCCCGATGCCCGACCCGCACGCTGGCGTTGCTGCGGCGCGCGGTCAGTTCTGGGCCGAACGGGTAATCGCGGCCCTCGGGTGGGACGTCCGCGCCGGTTCGGCGTTGCCGCGCGCCGGTGCGAGATCGCTACCGCCGTGGCCGCCATACGAGGGCAGGGCCGCGACGATCGCGCGCCGGCTCGTCGTGGGGCTCGGCGGGCCTTGCGACGCGGAGCGCCTGGCCGTGGTGTGCGCGACCGAGGCGGCGCGGTGGTGGGGGCGGCTCGCGGCGTGCTCGTCGGCGACGGCGCCGACCGCCGCAGGGTGCGAGGCGGTGGGGCTCGAGGGGCTCGCTCGCGTCTAGGTGCCGCCCGTCGCGCGCGTGACACTCGCCGGATGAACCGACTCGCGATCATGCTCATCGTCGCCGGCTGTACGGGTAGCGCCAACTACTTCATCCCATACGCACCCAAGAGCGGCCCAGCCGACGAGGGGGACCATCGTCGTGCGGTGCTCGCGCTCACCGACCTGGGCAAGACCATCGAGACGAACGATCCGGCGAGCGGCATCGTCGTGACCGCGTGGGAGCCGGGGCGAGGCTTCGGCCAAGAGAAGACCTCGCGCTATCGCTTCCGCGTGAGCATCGACGCTGGCCGCTACGATGTGGCGGCGCTCTGCCAGACCTTCACGGATACGCTCGGCGACGACGACTGGCAGAACTGCGAAGACGTGACGAAGTTGCCCAGGTGGGCAGTCGAGACAACCGAGAAGGTCGCGACGGCTCTGGAGTGACGCGCCGCCGCGCGCGACGCGTCAGACCCGCCGGGTAGGCTCCTCGTTACCGGGCACCACTCGAGTTGATCCCTCGAGCGGGGCCGCCCTGCAGGCCGCGCCCGGTTCCTTTCGTTCAATCGCGCTCGGCGTCCGCGCCGGCAGGAGCGCACCGCGCAGGGGCGGTCGTGGCGAAGCGAACGGACGGGAAGCGGGCGCAAGCCGCGCAGGCGGATGCCACGCTGAAGGCGCGCCGCGAGGAGTTGCAGCGGGTGGCGGCGCTAGGCTACGCGGGCGCAGTGGCGCGCGATGCGCTGCATGGGGCGTTGACCCTGTCGCAGGATCTTGGCTTCATCAACGCAGCCGAGGGGATCCTGGCCGCGCTTGCGGGCCTCGAGACGCCGCTCCAACTCGACGGGCCATCGGCCGTTGCATTTCTCCGTGGGCAGGCTGAGGCCGCCGGCGTGGTCGGGGCTGGTCGGGTCTTCGACGACGGCGATCGCTACGTCGACGTCCTGCGTCGCGCGGGACTCTCCGATCGGCGGGCACTCATGGTCGCTGGCGAGGGCCCCGGCCAACTTCGGAGCGCCGAGCAACGCCTACACACGCGCAGGCGCAAGGCGACACGCTCGCACCTGGCAAAGCTAGTCGCAGACGAAGAATCAGCGATTTCCGGGCTGCGGGAGATGCAGAAGAACGTCTCGCGTTGGGCGCCCGTCGCGAGCGTTCGCACGGCAGCCGCGCAACGCGCCGCATCGCTGCGGCGACACCGCGACGACGCGGTGCTTAGGTTTCTTCAAAACGAGCGCGACGAATGGACACGCGCCCCGAAGACGCCCGCGGTCCGTGAGTTGCTGAAGCTGCGAGGGCGACGCATCGCCCTCTGGCTCCGAATTCTCGATGCGGCCAAGCCCGCCTAGCTTCACGGCGATCGCGAACGTGCGAAGGATCCGCCGCACGGGCCTTCGTATCTGCGTTCGCTTCGGGCGGCTACCTATGTCGCCATGGACGATGGCAACGCAAAGAGCGCGACTGATGAAGACAGCGGCTGGGTTCTGCTCGACGACCGCAAGGTTGCGACCCGGCTCGGCGTCACCCCTGGCGGGCTCCGGGCCTGGCGGTCCCGGGGCCTCGGCCCGAAGTGGATCCAGCTCGGGAAGCGATGCCCCCGCTACCGGCTGAGTGACGTCGAGGCGTGGCTCGCCGAGCGTGAGCGTGGAGGGCAGCCGTAATGCCGCCCGACATGGAAACGCCCCGCCCTGGGCAAGAGGGCGAGGCGCATGGGGCGCACCGGGTAGGCGACGACCGAGGGCAGGCTACCGCGGCCTACGTGCGGGGGCGGCACATTGGCCGGGGCCCTGACGTCGCCGACATGCGGGCCGAGTTGCTCGCACTCGGTGCGCCGCGGCTCTGCGAGGCCCTGGGGCTGCCGGCGCATCGGAGCGGCGGTCACCTCCGGTCGCGGCGCTGCCCTTGTCGCGACCACCGCGACCCGGACTTCGCAATCAACACCGACACCCTCATGTGGTCGTGCTTCGGGGCCACCTGCGACCGGGGCCACGGCGACGCGATCGACCTAGTCGGCCGCTGTCGCGGGACCACCGCGTTCCCTGACACGCTCGCGGAGGTCGCCGACCTCGTCGGCTGGCGACCATGCGACGCCAGCGACGCGGAGCGGGCCCAGCGTCGCGCCGACGCCGAGCGCCTGCGCCGCGAGCGCGACGACGCCGCCGCGCGGCAGAAGTCCGCCGAGCGAGTCGAGGCGCGCCGACGGGCCGCGGCCTACTGGGCGACGCTGTGGCTGCGCGACGCCGCGGGTGGCCTCTACCTGCGCGACCGTGGGATCGGCGACCTCGTCGGGCGAGGCGCGGTGGTGCGCATCGTTCGCCCGGGATGGCGTGACCGCCAAGGCCGAGCCGCCTTCGGTTCGCACGCCAGCGCCAACGCTCCGGCCGTGCTGCTGCGCGACCTCGACGGCGCGCCGCTGTCGGTTACGTGCCGGCGGGCCCCCGAGCAGGTGGCCGCCGACGGCGGGCCGAAGACGCCCACCATGCTCGGCTGCCCGACCGACGGGACGCTTGTCGGCTCCGTCGTCGAGGTGGTCGCCGGCTCGCTGGTCGTCGTCCCCGAGGGCGTCTTCGACACGCTCACGGCGTGCCTGGCGTGGCCTGACGCCGTTGTGCTCGGTGCAGCCGGTGCGGGCCGCTACGCCTTCGTCGCCATGCTCGCCGCGCGGCGGCTGCGCGAGGTCGGAGGCGGCCGGCTGCTCGTCGCCGACGCCGACCCGTGCAGCCAGCGGGCGCTGGCGGACGCCATCGCCAAGGCGCGCGAGGTGGGCGTTGAGCGAGGTGGTCGATGGGCGGGCACCTGCGACCTGAACGCAGCATGGTGCGCGGGGTGGCGTCCGTGAGCGGCGAGGCCGTTCCGGCGAAGGCCCGCCTGGCTACGCGGAAACGAGCTCGTGAGCCGCATCCTGGGGCGCGCCAACGAGCCCGTGAAGCCTCGCTCACGCTGGCGACACGGGAGGATCGCCCGCGTGCCGCTGCGTGCGCTGGTCACGCTCACCGGCGCAGGCGCCGGCAAGTCATCGTGGGCGCTGCAGGTCGGCGCCGAGCACGCCGCACCGTCGGACCGTTCGTGTACGTGACGATCGAACTCGACGAGGTCGAGGCCGCGTCGCGCATGGCTGGGCAAGCGTGCGGCGGGTCGTGGGAGGACGTCATGCGGGGCCGCGTCGATCGGTGGCGCATGGAGGATGCGATCGAGCTACCGCGGCTGTTCATGCTCGAGGGCGAGCGCGCGACGCTCGACAACATCGCGCCCACGGTGGCAGCCGCGCGGATGGAGTTTCCCGGCGAGCCGGTGCTCGTCGTCGTGGACTACCTGCAGATCCTGGGCGACGGCACTGTGGCCGACTCGGAGCGGACCCGCATCGCGACCGTGATAGAGCGCCTGCGACGACTCGCCAAAGACCTGGGCGTGGTCGTGCTCGACCTGTCGCAGACCAGCCGAGCCGCCGCCAAGAGCCTCCGCGATGGCGACCTGGTCGGCGCTGACACACCACAGCCACGGGGGCGGAGTCCGCGCAGATCGAGCGCGCCAGCTACGTGACCCTCGCCCTGGGCGCGGTGCGCGATGGCGACGACGGGGCCAGGCTGGTCGACCTGAACGTCGGCAAGAGCCGCATGGGAGCCGGCGACTGCGTCTTTCCGCTGAGCTTCGATGGCCGCACCGGGGTGTTCACCGTCTCGGGCGACCCCGTTCCGGCGGCCCAGCGGCGCGACGAGGTCCGCGCCGAGCAGGCCAGCAAGCGGGCCGAGGCTAAGGGTGCTGCAGATACAGTGGTCGAGCTGGCGATCCGCGGCGCACTCGGCGGCCAGGCCGATGACGCGGAACTGCGCGCGGCCGTGAAGCGGTCCAGGCCGGCAGTCCTTGCAGCGATCAGAGCGCCTGCTGAGCCGCCGGTCCCGTCGTCGAGGTTCTGGCGCAAGACCTGGGGCTACGGACGCCAGGCTGGCGGCTCTGGACCCGCGACAAGGCCAGCTCGGCGAACGTCGAGATCATCGAGCGGGGGCGTCGTGACGGCCGACCGCCCGACGACCGCCCGGCGGCGTCGACCACCGCCCCGCCCCTACCGTAGTAGGGCGGGGTGGCGGTGAGCGAGGACACTCGCTCAGGCGGCGGTGGACTCACTCGCCCCAAGCCTGCGCCCCTACCAGGCCGAGGCCATCGAGGCGGCTCGCGCTGCGTTCGCCCGCGGCGATCGGGCGACCCTCATCGAGCTACCTACCGGGACCGGCAAGACGGTGGTCTTCGCCAGCGTCGCCAGGATGGCCGTAGAGCGCGGTGGGCGCGTCCTGGTCCTGGCCCACCGGACCGAGCTGCTAACGCAAGCCTGCGCGAAGCTAGAGGCCGCTGGCGTGGTGTCTGCCATCGAGCAGGGGCCGCACCGAGCCGGCGACGCCCCGGTCGTGGTCGCGAGCGTCCAGACGTTGCGCGGGTCGCGCCTGGCAACGTGGGCAGCGGACGCGTTCGCGCTCGTCGTGATCGATGAGGCGCACCACGCGACCGCCGCCGGATACCGGGCGGTGATCGATCACTTCGGCCGGGCTCGGGTGCTCGGCGTGACCGCCACGCCCGATCGGTCAGACGGCGCCGGGCTGGCCGCGGTCTTCGGCTCGTGCTGCTACCGGCTCGAGCTGCGCGCGGCGATCGATGCTGGCTGGCTCGCGCCCCTGGTCGTGCGCCGCGTGGTGCTCGAGGCCATCGACCTCGGCGGCCTGCGGACCGTTGCCGGCGACCTCGAGCAGCGTGGCCTTGCCCGGGCCATGGGCGATGACACGGCGCTACACGGCGTCGCCGCGCCGCTGGCCGAGCTGGCAGGCGACCGCCGCACGATGGTCTTCGCGGTCGACGTCGCCCACGCGTACCGACTCGCCGAGGTGGTCAACCGCTACCGGCCGGGATGGGCGAGGGCCATCGATGGCGGGGCGAAGGGCGCCGAGCGGGCGCGGGTCCTCGACGACTTCCGCGCGGGCGCGTTCGGGTGCCTCGTCAACTGCGGGCTCTACACCGAGGGCTTCGACGAGCCGACGGTGGCCTGCGTCGCCATCGCCAGGCCGACCAAGTCCCGCGCCTTGTACGCGCAGATGGTCGGTCGTGGCACGCGCCTGGCGCCGAACAAGGCCGACTGCCTCGTGCTCGACTTCACCGGGACCACCGGCCGGCACCGGCTCGTCGGTCCCGTCGACGTGCTCGCGGGCTGGCTGGTCCCGCCCGAGGTCGAGCACGCCGCGGCGGCGCTGCTCGCGTCCGGTGAGCAACTCGACCTTGCGGCGCTGCTCGACGAGGCCGACACCGAGGCGGCGCGGGTCGTGCGGCACGCGAGCGTTACGGCCCTCGCGAGCTATCGAGCCGAGCGGGTGGATCCGTTCCTCGGTGAGTCCACGCCCGTCGAATGCGAAGGGCCGCCCGCCACCGATGCGCAACGCCAGGCGCTTGAGCGGGCCGGGTTGCGCGACTTGCCCGTCGACCTGCGCCACGCCCAAGCGGCGGCGTGGCTCGTGCGCATCGAGGCCCGGCGCGCCGCTGGTCTATGCACGTTCAAGCAAGCGCGGAAGGCGCCTACGGCATCGACGCCGTGGCGATGACGATCGGCGAGGCAAGCGACCACCTCAGCCGCCTGGCAGCGAATGGCTGGCGACCCCACGTGGCGGGCAGCGTCGTGACGGCGAGCCGCGCGCAGAGTGCATGTGTGCGCCTGCCTGTCATCGACGCCGAGGGGCGGGGTGGTCGGCGAGGTCGACGCCTGCAACGCCCCGCCCGTCTGCGCCGCGTTGGCGTGCCAGCGACGAGGGCCGAGTGCGGGCTCGTGCCGCGGCCGTGTCCGTACATCCGTTGCCGGCATCATGCGGCTCATCGGCCGAGTCGAGGGACCGGCCCACGCGGCGTCGTCGGCGCGCGGCTGCCACTGCCGATGGTCTACGCGGGCAGCTCGCATAGCTGCGTGCTCGACGTCACCGGGAGCCGCCGCACTCCGATGGGCTGGCTCCGCAACTCGTCGGCCAGGTCCTTGGGGTTACCAGCGAGAGGATCTTCAGATCGTCGGTAGGGCCGCAAGACGCGCGGCGCCGCTGCGCTGCGCGAGTTGGACCGTCAGGCCGCCAGTACGGCTTCGAGATCCGACGCTCGCCACGGCTTATTTGCTCGCCAAACCGGGCGCAGTGGAGGCAACTCTTGAAAACTCTTTCTCAATCGTCGACGGGAACGCCCCCGCGTTCGAGATTGTCGCGTCAGTACATCGCCACGTCGCTACGGTGCGGCGGTGGTTCGTCTCTGCGTTCGCAGCATGGCTCGTCGCGAGGGGGCTCGCGTGAGTGACCTCGACGACCTCATCGCGATGCGGCGCGTGACCGCCGCCGAGATTCGCCGCGATCGTCGTCGCGTCGGGTCCCGCCACGCGAACATCCGGCGCCGTTGGTTGCTCGCCGACCTCGACGTCGCCATCGCTGCCCAGGTGCGCGGGGCCGAGCTGGTCGACGGTCTTTCGCTGCGCGAGCTGGCCTATCGCTGGGGCATCGGCATGGACCTGGCGCGCACGCTGGTACGTGGCGATGCGGCGCTTGCCGATCGCAGCGGCGGCGCATGGCGCGTGCGGTCCGGTAGCCTGGCTCGCCTCGAGGTGCGCGCGGGCGCGACCTGGGCGCCCTCGACGGCTGCACCTCGGCGCGCGACGGCGAAGACCGTGGCGGCGCTCGACGCCGATCTCGCGCGGGCCGATCGCCGGCTCGCGGTGCTGCGCGGGGGGCGCCGATGACGGCCCAGGTCGCACCGCGGTTGCTGCCGGTGCGGATCGTCGCGGCGCTGCTCGGCGTGCACCCGGCGACGGTGCGCCGAATGATCGCCCGCGGCGAGCTGCCGTCGGTCCGCGTCGGCAATCGGGTGCTCATGCACCGCAACGTGGTGGCCCAGCTCGAGCGGGTCGCCCTCGGTGGCGCCGCGCCGCCGCCGCTGCCCGACACCTTCGCTAAGGCATCGACCGATGACGGTCCGCCGACTCCACCTCCGCTCCGACTCGTGAAGTAGGGGCAACGGCGCACGTCGCGCCGCTCGCCCGCACACAACTCGCTCCGCTGCCGACGACCTCGCGAGAGGGACGGTCGCCCCAGTGCGGCAAAACGCCGACGGCGAAGCTTTGCCCGAGGGAACGCTATGACCACGATCGAACGCCCCGCCACCGTCAGCGCCGAAGCCCGTGAGGTCGCGAGCCTCGTCGCGACGCTGCCCCGCGATCTGCAGTGGCTCATCGGCGCGGCCATCATGCTGCTCGCGCGGTCGCCGATTCGCGACGAGCACGCCGCGCTGCGGACCGTGCGCGGTCGGCGCGCCTTGCTGCGGAGCCTCGGGCAGCGGGCGCCAGCCTGGCCGATCGCGTCGAGGAGGTCCTCGGCGAGCGGGTACGTGCGCTGAGGGCGTGCGTTCGCTACGTGACCGAGTGTCCGTGCCTCGACGGCGGCGCGTCCTGGGCGTCATCCGCGGCGTGGCGCACGTCGCATGGCCCGACGACGAGGTCGCGACGCATATCCCGCTCGCCAAGCTGCGTGCCGACGCCCCCGGTGCGGTGTGCGACTGGCACCGCCCCGGCGAGGTCGACGCGTCCACCGTCGGCGACGCCGAGCGCGACCGGGCTGCGCGGTTCGCCGCCGACCCGGGCGCGGTGCGCCGGTGGGCGCGGGCGTCGACACCGGAGTCGCGCGCGTGATCCGCAAGGTCGAGCGGGGCGGGGAGTCGCGGTTCCAGGTCTACGCGCAGCGCGATGGCCGCAAGTTCTACGTCGGCACCTTCGACTCGCAGAAGGCCGCCCGCGCCGCCGAGGAGGACTACCGCTCGACGCAACGGAAGATCGATGCGGGCGAGCTGCCGCCCGAGGTTGACCAGGCCAAGACGTTCAAGGAGGCGAGCGATGAGTGGCTCGCCTCGCTCGAGGATCCGAGCCGCAAGGGCGCCAGGTCGCGGGCGATCTATGCACGGCGGCTCACCCGGTACCTGTTGCCGAGGTTCGGTAAGGTCCGCATCGCGGCGGTCCAGTCGACCCACGTCGAGCAGTGGCTCGGCGACCTCGCGCGGCGCGTGTCGGCCACCTACGCCAACTCGCTGCTCGGCACGTTGTCGTCGGCGTTCAAGTTCTGTTGCCGTCGCCGGTGGATCACGGTGAACCCGTGCCACAAGGTCGAGCGACTCGGCGAGCTGGCTGCGCCCTTCGAGTGGATCAAGACCAGCGCGGAGATCTCGACGCTCATCGAGGTGGCGCACCCGACCGTGCGCGGCGTCATCGCCCTGGCCGTCGGCACCGGGCTCCGGCTCGACGAGGTGCTGCACCTGCAGTGGGCCGACGTCGATCTGCCGGGGCGCCTGCTCACGGTCCACCGAGGGCGCCAGGGCACCACCAAGTCGGGCAAGGCGCGGGCGGTTCCGATCTTCGACTCGGTGCTGCCGATGCTGCGAACGATGCAGCTCCAGCGCGACGGTGCGGCGCTGGTCTTCCCGGGACCCAACGGGGTGCGTTCAAAGCCCGGCGTGCACTACCCGTTCAAGGATGCGCTCGCCAAGGCTGGGCTGCCGGCCCGCATCCGCTTCCACGACCTGCGGCACACCTTCGCCAGCCACTACCTCCGCGACGGTGGCGACGTCTTCCGGCTGTCGAAGATCCTCGGCCACAGCACGGTCGCGACCACCGAGAGGGTCTACGCCCACCTCAAGCCCGATGCCTTCGAGCAGGACTACGGCCGGGTCGCGTTTCGCATCGACGCGGAGGCCCAGATCATCACGCTCCCAGCGGGCGCCGGTAGACGGACGGTAGACGGCGCCCCGGCGAAGCTCCAAGTCCTTGATGGTGCAGGCGAAAACGCCCGCCTTACTGGAACTTGATCGTGCGGTAGCCGAACAGGCGGACCCGGCGCGCGTACAGGTCGAGGATGAACAGGCCGATCACGCCGAGCAGGACGAACGGCCACAGGTCCTGCACGTAGGCCACCGACTCGCCGTCGGCCGTCCACGCCTTGCTCGCCTCGACCTGGTCCTGCCCGCCGGTGACCGCGGCGACGTGCTCGAGGGGCACCGGGTCGGGCGTGGTGCGCAGGTACTCGAGCGGGTAGCTCATCGACACCGAGCCCATCGACTCGGCCACGACCTTGCCCTCGCGCTTGTGCACGGCCTTGAGCAGGAACGAGCCGTAGCGCTCGAGCCGGAAGTCGGCGGCGTAGCGGCCGGCGGCGGTCTGGTCCATCGCCAGCTCCTGGATGACCGCGTTGGTGCGCGGGTCGATGACCTGGAGCCGGGTGTCGAGCTCGTTGACGAACTGGTCGCTGGGGTCGACCGCGTCGACCTCGACGTGGGCGACGCCGTCGTCGACGCGGGCGGCGAGGTCGTAGCTGTCGTAGGTCTTCTGCCGCATCGAGGTGCGCACGAGCTGGGCCCAGAACTTCGGGTAGCCGTTCCAGCGGATCCAGTCGACGCTCCACCGGTTCTTCACGTCGCTGGTCCACGCCACCGCGGTGCCGGCGCCGTGGCGCCAGCGGGCGAGGATGGGCTCGCCGAGGTCGGAGATGAGGATGACCTCGCCGGTCGGCTTGGGCTTGGTGGGTGACGTAGCCGTGCAGGGCGGGGGCCTTCTCGACGGCGGTGCCCTCGATGGCCTCGACCCGCTTGGCGACCCGGACCGCGACCAGATCCTCGACGAGCTGCGACTTCTGGGCCTCGGTGGTCTCCTTGGCGAAGATGCGCGGTAGCGAGCCGAGGTCGTCGACCATGTACAGGCGGCCGTCGCCGGCGTCGGTGATCATCGTGAGCAGGTTGCGATCGGCGCCGTCGACGCCCACCGCCGACACCGTGATGCGCGACGACCGCATGTCGGAGACGAGCTCCTGGATGCCCTCGGGCGGGGCCTCGCCGTCGGACAGGAGGATCACGTGCTTCACCTTGGCGTTGACGCCCTGGAGGATCGCGTAGGCCTCGGCCAGGCCGGGCCGGATGTCGGTGCCGCCACCGGGCTGCAGCCGCGACAGCTCGGCGGAGATGCGCATGCGGTTGGCCGCGCGCTGCGGGCGCACGAAGGTGGTGGCCTCGCTGTCGAACACCACCACCGCGATGATGTCGTCGGGCGCGAGCACCTCGGTGGTGACCCGGGCCGACTCCTTGGCCGCCTCGAGCTTGGCGCCCTGCATCGAGCCCGAGTGGTCGATGACCAGCACCATGGCCACGTTGGGCTGCTCGCGGGTCTTCTCGGAGTCGAACCGCACCGGCATGATCTGCTCGATCTTGGTGCCCTGGTAGCCGCCGGAGCCGAACGAGTCCTCGCCGCCGGCCATGATCAGGCCGCCGCCGACGTGGGCGACGTACTGGTCGAGGGCGTTCATGCCGGCCGTGTTGAGCAGGTGCGCCGGCACGTCCGACACGATCACCAGATCGAACTTCTCGAGCTCCTTGGCCGTCGACGGCAGCCCTCGCGGGCCGCGCACCTCGACGTCGATGTCCTCGTGCTGGAGCGCCCGCTGCAGGTAGCCGGCGGAGCTCGGCTCGCGCAGCACGCCGCCCTCGACGTAGAGCACGTTGGGCCGGCCCTTGACCGGGGCGCTGAGCACCGCCTCGTTGTTGGCGGTCTCGGTGTCGGCGACGAGCTTGGTCACCCGCAGCTTGTAGGTGGTGGCGCCGGCCCGCTTGGCCTCGCTCTTGAACTTCACCAGGTTCTTGCCCTCGCGCAGCTCGACGGTCTTGGTCGGCTCCAGCGGGTTGGGGAACTCGTCCTGGCGCAGCGCCAGGGTCACGGTCTGCGGCTCGGTGCTCCAGATCTCGGCGGTGACGTCGTAGGGTGCGCCCACCTTGAGCTCGTCGGGCAACGACAGCCCGACCACGCGCAGCTCGGAGACGTGGGCCTCGTCGAACATGTGCCACGAGACCTTCACGCCGAGCTCCTTGGCCCGGTAGCTCTCGACGGCGACGTCGCCGGTGGTCTGGTTGCCGTCGGAGAGGATCACCATCCGCGGCAGGTGGCCGTCGGGGTAGAGGCCGTAGGCGAGCTGCATCGCGGCCTGGATGTCGGTGCCGGCGCCGGCCGCGCTCGCCGCCTTGCCGCCCGCGCCTGGCGCCGCCTGGTGGCGCGCGAGCGGGTAGGTGCCGCCCTCGGCGCGCTCGACCCGCGGCTTCTCGGCGAAGGTGACGACCTGCAGGCTGCCCTCGCCCCTGGCCGCGGCCAGCTCGCCGAGGAACCGGCGGGCGGCGGCGAGCTGCGGCTCGGAGACCGAGTCGGACACGTCGACCAGGGCGACGGTGGCGACCTTGCTGTCGCGGGTCACCCACGACGGCCGGGCCAGGGCGACGCCGATGGCGGCGATGACGAGCGTGCGCAGCGTGGCCTGCACGAGCTGCTGCAGCACCGAGAGGTCGGTCAGCGACCACACCCGGATGAGGTAGAAGAACGGCGCCAGCGCCACCAGGTGGAACCAGCGCGGGTCGAGGAACTCGACCGGGCGCGCGCCGACGTCGACCACCACGATCGCGCGATCGTCGACCCAGGCGTCGACCGCGAACCACAGCGCCACCCCGACTGCGGCGGCGATGACGAGGCGCACCAGGACGTCGGGCCGGGCCAAGGTCGCCAGCGCGGTCGCCATGCGGCGCGCGAGGCCAGGGCGGGTAGGGGCGTCGAGGGTCGGCATCAGAGGGTGATCCGGCGGTGGTAGGTGGCCCACTCGAGGAGCAGCAGGCCGAGCACGACGAGCAGGACGTAGATCCACAGCTTCTGGGTGTGGGTCACCGCGAACGCCTCGGGCGCGCCGAGCTCGCGGCCGCCGAGGGTGAGTGTGGCCGAGGGCGCGATGTCGCTCTCGGTCGGGTTGGTGAGGTTGGCGGCGACGTCGAGCTCGGCGATGACCGCGCCGGCGGCGCCGGCCTGGCCCGGGGCCCGCACCACCAGCCGACCACCTCCTGGGTGTAGAAGGTGGCCACCTCGACGATCGGCGCCTTGCCGAGGAGCCGGCCTCGGGCCCGCGCGGGCCGATGACCTCGGCCTCGGTGGCGCCGACCACGCCCGTCGAGCGGGATGCGCTGGCGCACGCCGGTGACGTAGGTGGTGATGAGGTCGCCGTCGCCGGCCGAGGCCAGGTCCATCGCGTTGGCGAGGATCATCAGAACGCGACCCGCAGCGGCAGGTCGGTCGCGCTCTCGCGGCCCGGCCCCGGCGGCGGAACCCGAACACACGCGACGATCTTGCGCCGACCGTCGCTTGGCGGCCACGATCGGGTCGCGCACACCGACATCGCCAGGAAGCTCTTCGCCGCGGCCGCAGTCGACGTGACAAGCTGTTGCTCTTGTCGATGTACACGTCGGACAGGGTGATCCACCGCATCACCGGGTGGTCCTCGTCGATCTCGGTCACCCGCGGCCGCGCCACCTCGCCGCGGATGGCCAGCGGCGAGCCGGGCCCCGTGGGGTGGAAGTAGATGAGCGAGGTCGGCGGCGGCGGCGGCTCGGCCGGGGTGTACTCGTCGAAGATCACCACGTCGTAGTCGGCGGCGAGGGCCGGGTTGGCCTCGTACTCCGCCGGCGTGATCATCTGGGCGTCGACGTTGTCGTAGACCAGCAGCGCGCCCTGCAGGAACAGGTTGCCGCTGTCAACCCTCGCACGGCGGCGGCGGCGCCGGCCGGGCAGCCGGTGGTCGGCACCACGATGAGGATCTTCTGCATGCGCCGCGCCGGCAGCAGCGCGAACGCCTCGTCGTCGAGGGCGAAGGCGTCGTCGCCGGCCTCGGGCGCCTCGGGGTCGGGCCGCAGCACCGCGCGCAGGCGGGTGTCGACCCCGCCGGGCAGCTCCTTGTAAGATCTGGCGCAGGCGCTGGCCCGGCCCGAGCTCGATGGGGCGGAGGTCGACCGCGGTGGCGCCGTTGTAGAGCGCGAGCTGGCGGCGCGCCAGGCCGGCGCCAGAGTTCTCGACCTCGATGAAGCCCTCGTGGCCAGCCTTGTTGGCGATGTAGCGGCGGACGTTGAAGGCGACGATGCCGACGTTGTCGCTGCGGCTGCCCACCGGCAGGTAGCGCACGTCGGTACCGGTAGATCGACCTGCCGGACAACCGCGCGGCCCACGCCGGCGGCGGCTGGCGTCGTCGGCGGGAGCGGCGCTGCCGGCGTACCGGCGGCGTCGGCCAGCGCGCCTTTGGCGGGCCTCGGGCAGACTGCGCCTCGAGGAAGGCGCCGTCGAGGCGGTGACGATGAGCGGGTTGCGGGCGGCGATCGCGCAGGGCGTCGGCAACGGCGGCGCCAGCGCGCAGGGTCAGGTCGGCCAGCGTCCGACGGCTCGAGGCCCTCGATGACCTGGCGCAACCGCGGGCGTCGCGGTGAACCGCGACAGCGGCGTGGCCTGGCCGTCGACCTTCATGATCATCGCGACGTCGCCGCCGCCCATGGAGTCGACCAAGCTCGATCGGCGCGGAGCGCCAGCGCGGCCATCCAGGTGGTGCGGGCGTCGTCGGCGCCGGCGTCGAGGGCGCGCATCGACGCCAGGCGTCGATGAGCACGACCACGCTGCAGGCGTCCTTGGGGATGCCGCCCAGGGTCAGGTCGAGCGCGGCGGCGAGCAACGCTTGGCCAGCGCCAGGGCCAGCAGCAGCGACAGCCACACAGCAGGCGCTACAGGCTGGTGGCGTCGCTGCTCGAGCACGCTGCCACAGGGTGAAGAACAGCCCGGCACCTCGAAGCGGCGGCGCCCGTCTTGAGGATGTACGCGATGACGATCAGCGCCGCGGCTGCCGTAGGTACATCACGAGCGTCGACGAGAGCAGGGTCAGGAAGGTCACGCAAAAAGCCCCACCGACCGGAAGATCTTGAGGACCAGCTCGTCGAACGGAATCGTGGTGTGGGTCCGGAAGGAGCATCGCGCGCGTTGCAGAACCACTCGAAGCTCGCCGCAGTACTTCTCGTGCTCCTGCTTGTAGGCCTCGAGCAGGGCCCGGCTGACGGTGACCTCGCGGACGTCGCCGGTCTCGCAGTCGACCAGGGCGAGGTCACCGTGGAACGCCGGCGCCGCCTCGCGCAGATCATGTAGACCTGGAGCATGACGCTCGAACTTGTTGTAGCGCAGCGTGTTGAGCCCGGCCTCGAACCCTCGCGGGTCGTAGAAGTCGGAGATGAGCACGACCAGGCCGCGCCGCTTGTTCTGGGTGACGAACTGCTTCATGCAGTCGGCGAGCTGGGTCTCGCCGCCGACGTCGCACTCGCGCAGGAACTCGAAGACCCGGTGGATGCGGTTCTTGCCGCGCGCCGGCGGCAGCCGATCGAGCAGGCGATCGGAGAACGGCAGGATCGCGACCCGGTCGAGGTTGGCCAGGCCGACGTAGGTCAGCGCGGCGCCCACCTGCATCGCGTAGTGCATCTTCGGCGAGCCGATCGCCATCGAGTCGGAGCAGTCGACCAGGATGTAGATGTGGAGGTCCTCCTCCTCCTCGAACAGCCGCAGGAGCAGCTTATCCAGGAAACTGGCCGTAGAGGTTCCAGTCGATGTAGCGGAAGTCGTCGCCGCCGCGAGGCGCTGGGTGCGGTGGTCGGCGAACTCGATGCCCGAGCCGACCTTGCGGGTGCGGCGCTCGGCGCGCAGCGCGCCGGCCACGACCTTGCGCGACACCATGTGCAGGTGCTCTGACGGTCTTGAGGAAGCGCTCGTCGAACAGCTTGCTGCGATCGGCGGCGCGGCCGCCGCATCTTAACCCGGCGGCGGCGAGCATGCGGCCGCTGGCGCCAGCCGGCATCGAGCCGCTGGCGGCGGGGTCCGGCCACTCAGCTCTCCTTGGTCGACCCAGGGATCTCGGCGATGATCGCGTCCGAAACACGACGCCTTCGGCCTCGCCCTCGAAGTTGAGGATGAGCCAGTGGCGCAGCGCCAGCGCGGCGACCTGCGGATGTCGTCGATGGCCACCGCGTAGCGGCGCCGGCGAGCAGCGCGTGGTTGGATCTTGGCGGCCAGGATGATCGCCTGCAGCCGCGCGGCGGGCGCCGTAGCACAGGTACTTCTTCGAGGTCGGGGTGGCCTGCGCGGTCTCGGGGTGGGTCGCCTGCAGCACCCGGACGGCGTAGTCCTGGACCGCGCGCGCCAGCGGCACCCGGCGCACCAGCTCGCGCATCTCGACGATGCGCTCCTTCTCGATGACCGCGCCCGGCTTGGGCGGCGCCTCGGCAGTGGTGCGATCGAAGGATGGTGTGCAGGTGCTCGCGGTCGGGAGCTCGACCACCAGCGAGAGAAAAACCGGTCGAGCTGGGCCTCGGGCAGCGGGTAGGTGCCCTCCATCTCCAGCGGGTTCTGGGTCGCGAGCACGAAGAACGGCCTCCAGGGGCGGAGTGGGTGGTCTTGGCCACCGTCTGCGAGCCCTCGCTCATCGCCTCGAGCAGCGCTCTGGGTCTTAAGGGGGTGGCGCGGTTGATCTGTCGGCGAGGACGATGTGCGCGCGAAGATCGGGCCGCGCTGGGCCGAAGCGCTTGCCAGCGGCGTCTCGACGATGACGTTGGTGCCGACGATGTCGGCCGGCATGAGGTCGGGCGTGAACTGGATGCGCGAGAAGCTGGCGTGGATGGTCTCGGCCAGGGTCCGCACCAGCATGGTCTTGCCGAGGCCCGGCACGCCCTCGAGCAGCGCGTGGCCGCCGCCGAGCAGGCACATGAGCACGCCCTCGATGATCTCCTCCTGGCCGACGATCATCTTGCCGATCTCGTCGCGCAGGCGGTGGAGGTCGGTCATGAAGGTGCCGACGGTGGCTTCGATGTCCTGCGGCAGGGCCGCGGCGGCGGATGCGGTCATGGGGCGGTCTCGTCTTTCGGCGGGGGGGACGTCGCCGGGGCGCGTGGTCGCGGCTCGGCGCGTGGAGAAGGTCGTGCGGGGCGAGTGGCTCAGTCCATCGAGTGCGGCTTGATCTGGGTGAAGTACTTCTTGACGTAGCGGCGGTACGCGGCCGGCACCTTCTCGCCGCGCATCACGTCCTCGACCTGCTTCTTGTACTCGGCGTACCACGTCCTGGTAGCCGCGGCTGGCGAAGCCCTTCTGCGCCGCCACGACAGGATCGTCTCGCGCTTGCTCCGGGCCCTTGCCGTAGGATGCCGGAGACGTCCTGGTCGGAGGTGTGGCCCCGCCCTTGGCGGTGGCGTCGCCGGTCAGCGGCGCGGTGCCGGTGCCGTAGCTGCTCGACTCCTGGGGGTCGCCGCTGCCGTCGCCGCCGTCACTGCCGGGCTGGCCTTGCCGGCCGCCGCCCTGGCCCTGGCCCTGGCCCGGCTTCCACGCGGTGCCCTTGCTGGTGCCGCCGCGGGCGCGGGCGAGGAAGTCCTGCTGCTTGCCCTGCTTGCCGAACGGATCCTTGGCGCCCTTGGCGCCGCGCGCCTTGGCCCGCCGCATGGCCTCCTTGAGGTCCTCCATCTGCGAAGCCACCTTCTTCTGGGTGGCGGTCTTGCGCTGATCGCGGTCGACCTTGCCGGTCTCCTCGGCGGCGTCCTTGAGCGAGCGCGACGCCTGCTGCCGGGCCTCCTGCTTCTCCTGCTCGCTCTGCGGCGAGTCCTGTTGCCCCGACTGCTTGTCCGGCTGCGACAGGCTCTCGGCCGCCTTCTTCATGTCGCGGTGCAGGCGCTTGAGCGACTCGCGCTGGGCCGACTGCTGCTTCTGCTCCTGCTCGCGCTGCAGCCGCTTGAGCTCGTCCTTCTTCTTGTCGAGCTGGCGGCCGATCTTCTCCTGCTCCTCGGGGGTCTTGGCCTCCTGCTTCTCCTTCTCGAGGCGGCGGACCTCCTCCTCGGCCTTCTGCTGCTTGGCCTTGGCCTCCTGCTCCTTGGCCTCCTGCTTGTTCTCGAACTGCTTGGCGGCCTTCTCCATCGCCTTGGCGAGCTGCTCCTCCTGCTTGGGGGTCAGCTCGTTCTTCGCGAGCTTCTCGGCGAGCTTCTCGAGCTCCTCTTGCGCCTTGGCCAGGTCGCCCTTGGCCATGGCGGCGCCGAGCTCCTTCGTCAGCTCGTTCTGCTGGAGCTGTTTCCCCGTCTCTGAGAGATCACGGTCGACCTCGGCCTGGTCGGGCTCGGCGCCGGCGTTGAGGTCGGCCTCGGCCTTCTGTAGCTCCTCGAGGAGCTGCTCCTTGGTGATCTCGCCGCGCTCGGCCTGCTCGAGGAGCTGCTCGATCTTGGCGACGAAGGCGTCGAGCTCCTCGACCTGGTCGGCCCGGGCGTTGGCCTTGAGATCGGCGAGCAGATCCTTGGCGTAGGCGACGTCGTCGTCGGACAGCGCCACCGAGTCCTCGCGGTGGAACCGCTGGTCCTTGGGATCGACCACGGTGAACGGCACCGGGCCGAGCTTGCGGGTGCCGATGAACGCGGTGAGCGAGGTCTCGCCGAGCGGCGCCGTCTCCGGCAGCTGCAGCCGCGCCTCGGCCGACGACCAGGCCAGGATCGGCATCGCGATCGAGGCGCCGCCCTCGCCGAGGAACACGCTGACGTTGCCGGGCACCGCGGCGGCGGTCTGGTCGCTGCTCACGCCGCGCAGGAGGTTGCGGCCGCGCAGGGTCACCATCGCGCCCGGCGGCGCGAAGGCCGGATCGGCCTCGACCAACGCGGCCTCGCGATCGGGCATCGGGATGGCGAAGCCGGCGATGAGCGCCGACACCGCGAGGAAGCCGGCGGCGGCGCGGGCGTCCCTGGGGACCTGGTAGGGCGCGGCGGCCGCCACGTTGGCCCGCGGCGCGGCGCGCACGGCGTCGCGGATGGCGGCCTCCATGAA
>JAWKQW010000056.1:0-23521 GCA_041389945.1 Kofleriaceae bacterium | reverse complement strand
CTGCGGTTCCCGACGGTGACGCCGCCGACGGTGGTGACCCGCGACGCCGCCCGGCTGCGGGCGTTCCTCGACGAGCAGGGCGGGGCGATCGTGGTCAAGCCGGTCGACGGCTTCGGCGGGCTCGGCATCTTCGTCGCGCGCCAGGGCGATCCCAACACGTCGTCGATCTTCGAGAGCGCGACCGGCGCCGGCACCCGGTGGACGGTGGCGCAGCGGTTCTTGCCCGAGGTCGTCGAGGGCGACAAGCGCATCGTCCTGGTCGCCGGCGAGCCGGTCGGCGCGGTCCTGCGGGTGCCGGCCGAGGCCGAGGCCCGCGGCAACCTGCACGTCGGCGGGCGCGCGGTGAAGGCCGAGATCACCGCGCGCGATCGCGAGCTCATCGCTGCGGTCGCGCCGACCCTGGCCGAATACGGCCAGGTCTTCGTCGGCCTCGACGTCATCGGCGGCATGCTGACCGAGCTCAACATCACCTCGCCCACCGGCATCCGCCACATCGCCACCCTCGACAGGCGCGACGTCGCCGCCGAGGTGCTCGACCGCCTCGCGCCGCTGGCCGCCGGCCGCTAGGTGGCGCCGCGCGGCGGCGTGCTAGACGGTGAGCATGTCGAAGCCCTCGCTCGAGTCAGGGGTCTACGCCGCGCTGCGGGTGATGGCCGGCGCGATGTTCGCCTTCCACGGCGCGCAGAAGATCTTCGGGCTGTTCGCCACCAAGCCCCCGCCGGAGGTGATGTCGCAGCTGTGGATCGGCGGCCTGATCGAGCTGGTCGGCGGCGCCTTCATCGCGATCGGCCTGGCCACCCGGCTGCTCGCGGTCCTGTGCGCCGGCACCATGGCGGTGGCCTACTTCCAGTTCCACGTCGGCAGCGACTGGGGCGGCTGGAACTGGCTGCCGATCGTCAACCGTGGCGATCTGGCGGTCCTGTACTGCTTCGTGTTCTTGCTGATCGCCGCGCGCGGTCCCGGGCCGCTGGCCGTCGACAACCACCTCGCGTTCGCGCGTCGCTGGCGCTGACGATTGCCGGCGCCTGCGGGCGCGCGCGCCCACGCGGCTGCGCTAGCGTCGGGCCCATGAAGCTGCTCGCCTGCTCGTTGTCGCTCGTGCTCCTGGCGTGCGGTGGATCGTCGACCCCGGCGCCGGTGCCGGCCACGCCGCCGCAGCCCAAGCCCGCGACCTTGCCCGAGGGCGAGGTCAAGAGCTGCGGCGACGCCTGCGAGCGCAAGGGCGCATGCTGGCAGCTCTCCTACGGCGAGGCGATGGGCGCCGACGAGGTGGCCGCCTGCGAGGGCGCGTGCCTGACGATGCCGCCCGACGAAGGCGACGCCTACATGGAGCGCATCTCCGACGAGACCGACTGCCTGGTCATCCTCGAGATGTGAGCTCCGCGCGCGGCTTGCGCGCGCGCGCGCGGGCGGCCATGGTGGCCACCAGATGACGCTCAAGGTTGGTTCCGCGGCGCCGCCGCTGTCGTACGCCGCGGCCGACGGCACGCCCCGCACCCTCGCCGAGCTGCGCGGGCACAAGGCCGCGGTCGTGTACTTCTACCCGGCCGACTTCACCTCGGTGTGCACCCGCGAGACCTGCGGCTTCCGCGACATCTACGGCGAGCTGGCCTCCGCCGACGTCGAGGTCATCGGCGTGTCCGTCGACGATCCCGAGCGCCACCGCGAGTTCGCCGAGGCCTACCAGATCCCGTTTGCGCTGGTGTCGGACCCGAACCTGGAGATCGCCCGGGCCTGGGGCGCGACGGGCCTCATCAGCACGCTGGCGCGCAAGACCAAGCGGGTCACCTACGTCGTCGACAAGGCCGGCACCATCGCCGGCGTGTTCGAGGGCATGTTCAGCGCCAGCCATCACGTCGACGGCGTGCGCGCCCGCATCGCCGAGCTGCCGCGCTGACCCTGGGTTTCATCGAGGGCTTCGCCGACGTCGACGTGGACGTCGACGTCGACGTCCACGGCACGGCCACGTCGACGTCCACGTGGCCGTCGACGTGTTCGTGGACGCGCCCGTGGCCGTGGACCCTACCGGGAACGGGAACGCTCCCGTGAGCGTGGCCGCGCCCGTGGCCCCCACACCCACGACGGCCCTCTCCCCGAAGCCTCCCTCGCTCCCCGCCGCGCCGCGCCCGCATCGGGCCCCCGCCGCGCCGCGCCCGCATCGAGCCCGCGCCTGCGGCCGCCTGGCCCCCGTCAGCTCGCGCGCCGGAGCACGAACGCCTCGCGCCACGAGCGCGGTCGCGGCGTGGTCGGCCCGCTCGGCGGCGGCAGGGTCGCGCCGTCGACGCGGACCCGGAAGCCGCGCGCGCCGAGGCGCTTGGCCAGCCGCCGCTGCGACGGCTCGCCGGCGAGGCGCGCGCCGTGGAAGGCGTCGAGGCTGCGGCCGCGGTGGGCGACGATGAACTGACCGATCGCGAACTCGACGTCGGCGTCGCCGGCGCGGACCCGCTCGATGGCGGCCCACAGGGCCGGCTGCTGCGCCTCGGGCAGGCCCGGCGCGACGATGGCGATCACCGCGCCCTGCGCGCGGGCGACCCCGACCTCGACGCCGCGGCCGCGGGTCGGCGCGTGCAGCACCCGCAGCTCCGGGGTCTCGGGCCGCAGGATGGCGAGCACCGCGTGCGAATTGTCGCCGGAGTCCTCGTCGATGGCGAGCAGCTCGAAGGCGGCGGCGCGCCCGCGCAGCGCGGCCACGGTCTGGCGCACCGTGGCTCCGAGCTGCTCCTCGTCGTCGGCGAACGGCAGGATGACGGACAGCTCGAAGCGGGCGCCAGAGGACATCGTCCGTCGACCCAAAGCAGCTTTCGTGCCGGCGCGGTTGCAGCTCCGTGGCGCCCAGGTGTCACGCCAAGTGGCTGAAACTTCGATATATCTGTGGGGCGGCGCCGGTGCGATCGGGCGCCGCCGTCGGCACCCGCCTATGCAGTGCGTACCCGCCGATGCACCCCGGGGGTCACAGGCGGCCGTGGCCGCGCAGTCGCGCCTCGACCACCCGCCAGTCGACCGGCGCCGCCAGCGCGCGCAGGTCCGCCGCGGCGGCGGGGCGAGCCAGCGCCCGGTCGATGGCCCGGGCCAGGTCGGCCGGATCGTCGGGCGCCGCGTGCACCACCGGCGGCCCGAGCCCGGCCAGGCCGCCGGTGCGCGTCACCACCAGGGGCACGCCGGCGGCGAGGGCCTCGGCGGCGACCATCGGGTGACCCTCGGCGCGGCCGCTCGGCAGCGCGCGCGACGGCACCACCACCAGCGACGCGCGCGCGAGCTCGGCGTCGCGGGCGTCAGCGTCGATCGCGCCGCGCCAGTGCACCGCGTGCGCGCCGACGTGCGAGGCGGCGCGCCGTCGGAGCTCCTCCGCATGGGGGCCGTCACCGGCGATGACCAGGTCGACCGGCGCGCGCAGGTGCGACAGCGCGTCGAGCACCACGTCGACGCCCTTGATCGGCACCAGCCGCGCGAGCACCAGGAGGCGCGGGCGCGGCGGCGGCGGCGCGGTGGCGCGGGCGTCGGCGATCGCCGCGAAGCGCGCGAGGTCGACGCCCATCGGCTGCACGCAGGCGGCGTCGTCGAGCCAGCGCGCGAGCGGCGCCGGCAGCGCTGCCCGGGTCCGCGCCGCCAGCTCGTCGCTGACGAAGGTGACGCGCGCGCGACGCGCGGCCAGCGCCGCCACCGTCGGCACCAGCAGGCGCCGGCGCGCGAGCAGGTGGACGTCGCCGCCGTGGGCGATCGCCAGCATGGGTCCGCGGCTGGGCAACGCGGCCAGCGCCGACGGCGCCAGCCAGTGCGCGACCACCGCGTCCCAGCGCGCGGCGCGGCGCGCCACCGCCGCGGTCAGCCGCGCGGTGAACGCCGCCGCGCGAGCGCCGCCGCCGCCGCGCTCGAGGGCGTCGGGCGCGCCGCCGGCGTAGAACAGCCCCGGCGGCGCCGGCACCCGGGTCACGCCGGGCTGCGCGATGGCGCCGTCGGCGTCGGCGGCGATCACGTCGATGATCAGCGCCGGGCGCGCGCGCCATCGCGGCGACGTGCGCGGCGACGAAGCTGCCGGCGGCGTCGCCCGGCCAGCGCGGGTACGACGTGGTGACCACGCCGAGGCGCCGGACGTGCGCGCTCATGCCCGCGCGGTCGCGGCGCCGCGGCGGAGCAGGCGATGGCCCCACGAGCGCAACAGCACCCACGGGATCGGGTGCAGCGCGGCGCCCAGCCGGATGCCGCTCTTCCAGTGCGGGCCGTAGATCGGCCGCACCGGCACGTCGCGCACGCGCATGCCGGCGACGTTGAGGCGCGACAGCACGTCGTTGGGGTAGCCGTAGCGCGGGAACACGCCGTCGAGATCGATGCGCTCGAGCGCGGCGCGGGCGATCGCGGTGTAGCCGCACTGCGAGTCGAACACGTGGCGGTAGCCCGAGGTGACCAGGTCGCCGCCGACAAGACCACGTTGCCGACGATGCGCGCCGGCGGCATCTCGTGCCACACCGCCGGGTGGAGGAACCGGTTGCCCTTGACGTAGTCGGCGTCGCCGTCGGCGATCGGCGCGAGCAGCGCCGGCAGATCCGCCGGATCCATCTGGCCGTCGCCGGCCATCACCACCGCGACGTCGCAGCCGTCGGCGAGCGCGGCGCGGTAGCCGGTGACGATGGCGGCGCCGACGCCGCGGTTGATCGGGTGGCGCACGACGGTGACCGGCGCGGCCGCGGTCGCCGCGGTCGCCGCCGCCGCGGTGCCGTCGACGGAGGCGTCGTCGACGACGACGATCCGATCGACGAAGGCGGGGACCGTGGTCACCGCGGCGGCGATGGCCCGGACCTCGTTGAAGGCCGGGATCACCACCGCGACGCGCAGCTGCCGGTACATCGACCACCTTGTATGCCGGGCGCGCGAGGGCGTCCAGGGCTGTCAGACGGCCATGCTAGCCACGTCTCCATGGCCGGCGGCGTCAACAAAGTCATCTTGCTGGGCAACCTCGGGGCCGACCCCGACATGCGCTACACCCCGAGCGGGCAGGGCGTGTGCGAGCTGCGGGTCGCCACCAACGAGAGCTGGAACGACAAGAACGGGCAGCGCCAGGAGCGCACCGAGTGGCACCGCGTGGTCGTGTGGGGCAAGCGCGCCGAGGTGGTCTCGAAGTACCTGTCGAAGGGCCGCCAGGTCTACATCGAGGGGCGCATCCAGACCCGCAGCTACGACGACAAGGAAGGCGTCAAGCGCTACATCACCGAGATCATCGCCAACGACGTGCAGTTCATCGGCGGCGGTGGCGGTGGTGGTGGGCGTGACGGCGGCGGACGCCGCGACGCCGGTGGCGACGACGGGCCGCCGCCCGCGGGCGACGGCGATATGGGCTACGGCGGCGGCAGCCCCGACGACGACATCCCGTTCTGATCGAGTGACGTGCTTCGGCGTGACCCAGCTCAGGGATCGCGCCGCCGGTGCTGGGGATCGTGCTCATGCGCGTGTTCATGCGCATGGTGGTGGTGCGCGTGCTCGTGCGCGTGTCCATGCGCCTGGTGCCCGTGCCCGTGCCCGTGGCCGTCCCCGTGCCCGTCGACGATCGCCGGGTGATCGTGGCAGTCGACGGTGCACGGCGCGCCGTCGGCGTGCTGGTGGTGGGCGTGATCGCCGCCGTGCAGCGGCTCGAGCCACGCCGCCAGGCCATACCGCCACAGCGCGCGCAGGAGCAGCGCGGCCAGAACGGTGAGGCAGGTCCACGCGATCGGGCCTGGCGCCGCCGCCACCAGCGGCCGTGGGACCAGCGCCAGCGCCTCGAGCGCCCCGGCGATGCCGATCCCGCCAACGACCGCGAGCGCCAGCAGCGCGGCCCGCCTCGGCAGGCCGGGGCCGACCGCGGCCCGGGTCGCGGCGTTGGTGGCGCCGCCGACGACGACGGCGGCGATCGCCACGCTGGTCGGCAGCGCACCGACCAGGCTCAGCGCCGCCGCCAGCGGCGTCGCGGCCGGCGCGCACACGAAGCCGGTCACCGCGGCGGCCAGCGCCAGCGCGAGATCCGTGGCCCAGCCGTGAGAGGTGAGCATGCCGCTCGGCGCCAGCTCGAACACCAGCGCCGCCGACGCCAGGCCGATCACCACCCACGCGGTGGTGTGCAGCACGTGCTCGTCGAGCACGTCACGGCGCCGGGGCGCGGCGCTCGACGCCGCCGCCGGCGCCGGCGTCGACACGCCGCCGCCGAGGGTGCCGAGCAGCGCCACCATCGCCAGCGCGGCGAGCACCCGCACCAGCGCCACCTGCCAGCCGAGCAAGGCGACGGTGAGCGCGATGGTGGTGAGGCCGAGCTCGGGGCCGCCGACGAGCACGCCGAGGCGCGCGGCGCCGCTCGGCATCGCGGCGGCGCCCACCTCGGGCGTGCCCGCGCAGATCGGCGCCGGCGCCGGGGCCACCGCGCCGCGCAGCGCGCGCACCATCGCCGGGCCGGTCGCCGCCGCCCGCCGTGACGCGGTCGCCACGTGGCGCGCGAGCAGCACCGCGGCCGCGGCGCCGGCGAGCAGCACCGGCGCCAGCGTCGCCGCCAGCGGCGCGAACGCCGCCAGCGACGGCGCCACCACGTCGTGGCCGTGCTCGCCGTGCTCGACGGCGATCGCCAGCGGCAGCGCGACGCCGGCGACGATCGCCACCAGCTCGACGGTGCGGACCATCGCGGTGCGCGGCGGCGCCGGCGCGTCGTGGGTGAGCACGTGCACCAGCAGGCCGGCGACGCCGGCGTTGATCCACGGGGCCACCTCGCCGCCGAGCTCGGCGCCGCCGATGCGCGCCAGCGCCAGGCCGACGAGGGTGGCCCCGGCCAGCGCGCCGGCGAGCACCAGCGCCGCCCGAGCGCCGCGGCGCGCGGCCGCGGTGACCGCGACCACCGCGGCGAGCGGCACGGTGTGCGCGGCGATGCCGAGCACGAGATCCCAGTGCACGTGATCGGCGTGGGCCTCGCCGGTGAAGGCGCCGAGGGCGAGGCCGTCGCCGAGCTGGTGGACCAGCACGCCGAGGAGGCCGAGCCCGGTCGCCAGCCCGGCGTGGGCGTGGCCGTCGGCGTCGCCGGCGAGCACCCGCGACAGCAACCCCGGCAACAGCAGGCCGGCCGCGAACACGGCCAGCGCCGGCAGCCCGCCGCCGGCGATGGCCTCCGGCAGGATGTGGGTGGCGATCGCGATCAGCACCGCCGCCAGCGCGAAGCTGCGCACCGGCGCCAGCACCCGCGGCCGGGCGCCACCGGCGAGCGCCATCGCGGTGCCGATCGCGACGGCGATGAGCGGCGTGGCGACGGCGACCAGCATCGGGCCAGGCACCCTACGCCAGTTGCAGCCCGGTTGCATCAGGTTGCGTGGCGGGTGCCGGGCGCGTACCGTCGGCGGATGGCGAGCTCGCCCCGCTCCGACGCCGCGGCCGAGGCGCTGCGTGCCGCCGTGCGCGCCGTCGGCCTGCGGGCGACGCCGTCGCGCATCGCCGTGCTCGGCCTGTTGCGCCGCACCGGCGCGCCCATCTCGCACGGTGAGGCGTTCGAGCAGCTCGCCGATCGCGCCTGGGATCGCGCCACCATCTACCGCAACCTCATCGATCTCGCCGAGGCCGGCCTGGCCCGGCGCACCGACGTCGGCGATCACGTGTGGCGGTTCGAGGCCACCGACGGCGAGCACGCCGACGCCGCCGGGCACCCGCACTTCGTGTGCACCGAGTGCGGCGTGGTGGAATGCCTGCCCGGCGCCGAGGTCGCGTTCCAGCGGCGGGCGCCGCGGGCGGTGCGCCAGCGCCAGGTCGAGGTCCAGGTCCGCGGCCGCTGCGACGGCTGCTACTGAGGCGCACCGACGGCGCACCGACGGCGCGCGCGCCGATCGGGAGCGCCGTCGATCCGCGCGCTAGCTGCGCGGGCCGCGCCGGAGCTGGCCGACCAGCTTGGCGAACAGGCCGTCGACGGCGCCGGTGAGGGCCTCGGCGCGCAGGCTCGGCAGCGCCTTGGTGGAGAACGTGCGGCGGGCGACGTTGACGATGGCGCCGCCGGAGACGAACGACAGCATGCGGCCGCGGTCGTCGGAGATCGACAGCCGGAGCTGGGCCTCGATGGCGACGTTGCCGCCCTCGACCCGGTGCTCGAGCTTGACCACCGACAGATCGAGCTGGCGCGCCTCGAGGCCGAAGCGCCGGGCCTCGGCGGCGGTGCCGGTGATCGAGGCGTCGCTGCGCAGCGCGGCCTGCATCGCGCTGCGCAGGGCGGCGGCGTTGGCGGCGCGGCTGCGCGCGTCGGCCTTGCCGGGCGACTCGTCGGTGGCGCCCTTGACCACCACGTACAGATCGGGGCGCGGCGCGATCGCGCGCGGGCTGGTGCCGAAGCCGGCGCGACCGCGCGGCGGCGGCGGCGGCGGCGCGGTGGCGGCCATGGCGGCGGCCGACGGCAGATCGACCGGCAGCCCGTTGGCCTTGCAGACCTTGGCGTAGGCCTCGCGCGCGCGCTTGCGCACGGTGACGCTGCCGTCGGCGCTCGCCTGCCGCAGCGCCGGCAGCGCCGCCTTGTGGCCGAGCCGGCCCAGCGCGGTGGCGGCCACCGCCCGCACCAGCTCGCTGCGATCGGCGAGGGCGGTGACCAGCGGCCGCAACGCCCGCCGATCCTCGAGCTTGGCCAGCGCGGTGACCGCGCTGAGGCGCTCCTTCTCGCTCGCGCTCGAGGTGGCGACCACGCTCAGCTCGGTGATGCGCGCCGCCGGCCCCGCGACCGCGACCTCGGCGCGACCCAGCCCGAGCGCCAGCACCAGGGCGCCGACCACCGCCGTCCACCGACCTGCGGGCAGGGCGCGCACGGCCGGACTCGACGATCGATCCACTGCCCCCCGCATGCGTCTTCGCGATTAGGCCCGCCCGGGATCCACAGGTCAATTGTTTGTTCGTCGGGCCCCGCTGACAGGAGATCTCCGCGGGCGCGGCGGCGGCCCGCGACCGGTCGGCGTGCGGTCGACGCCGCCCGGCGGGAGTGCGCGGCCGTCGCCGGTGTATGTTCGAGCGGTGCAGGATGAGGCGACGCCGCGGTTCAAGGCGGCGACCGGCGGCGTCGCCGCCGTCGCCGTGCTCGGCATCGTGGCGCTGCGCTTCTGCGGCACGCCGCCCCTGCCCGGCAAGCCGCCGCCGCCGGTGGTGCGCGAGGGCGAGCGCGCCGGCGAGGTGCTGCGCGAGTCCGCCGGCACCAGCAACGCGTGGGCCCAGTTCGTCCGGCAGGACGCGCACGCCGCGGCGCTGCCCGACGTCGACCCGGCCAGCCTGACCAAGGTGTTGCCGTACCACGGCGAGGATCAGCGCCAGATCATGACCGTCGATGGGGCGCCGCTCGAGGCCGGCGGGCTGAGGCTGTCGCTCTCGGTCGAGCCCGGGGTTGGCGACAAGATCCTGGTGATGACGATCGAGAACCTGAGCAACGCCTACGTCGCGTACCAGGTGGCCACCGAGACCAGCCTCGGCGCCCAGGCCTGCAGCACCCGGATGATCCTTCGCCACAACGCGGTGACCCTGGCGCCGGGCGCCACCGAGAAGCGCAGCGAGTGCATCTACCGGCCCGACATGAAGCTGGTGGTGGTGCGCGCCGAGACGCTCGAGCTGACCCCGCTGTCGGCCTGGTACCTCAGCCGGGTGCCTCCGTCGGCGCTGGCCCTCGACACCCGCGCGTCCCAGGGCCACGCCACGGGTCCCGGCGCCTGCACGACCAGCCACCCGCAGACCCTCAAGGCCGCCATCCAGCGCGGTCAGACCACCTGGCGGGATCTCGTCGACTTCTATGCCCGTCACCGCTGCGAGTCGTACGATTTCCCGAAGGGTTACAGTTACTTCAAGGTCGACGGCGAGCGCGAGCTGCCGGCCACGGCGAGCTGACGGATCCCCGGGTCTGTTTTCGCGAGCTTAGGGTTGCAGCGGCCCACCAACCTTCGGTAGCCTTGGTTCAAGTTCCGCGGAGTTACGACGCCGTGACCAAGTCCGAGCTCATCGAAAAGATCTCCGAGTCGCTCAAGCTCCCCGCTGGCAAGGCGGAGGCGATCGTCAACACCGTCTTCGATTCGATGGTCAAGGCGCTCGAGCGCGGCGAAGGCATCGAGATCCGGGGCTTCGGGAGCTTCACCGTCCGCGAGTACAAGGCCTACGAGGGCCGCAACCCGCGCACCGGCGCCACCGTCCACGTGCCGCCGAAGCGGCTGCCGTTCTTCAAGGTCGGCAAGGATCTCAAGGAGCGGGTCAACGCCAAGGTCGGCACCCCGCTGCCCGCCGACAACCCCGACGAGCCCGACGACACCGGGCCCGACGACGACGCGCCGCCCGACGACGACGAGTCGTAGCCCGCTCCTCGCCGAGCAGGCGGTTGGCCAGCGACGAGCAGCGGGGCGCGGCGCGGCGCCGCTATGCCCGGCGCACGGCGCCGTCGTCGATCGCGACCAGCTCGCCGTCGGCGAGCTCGGCCCACGCCTCGGGGCAACCGCACACGAACGGCACGCCGAGCTCGCGCGCCATCGCCGCGCCGTGATCGAGCGGGCCGCCGGTGGCGCTCACCAGCGCGGCGGCGTCGCCGACGAGCACCGCCATCGCCGGCGTGAGCGCGGCGGTCACCACGACGGCGCCGGCCGGCACCAGTGCCAGCTCGGCGTCGTCGCCGAGCCGATGCACCCGGCCCAGGGCACGGCCGGCGCCGCCGGTCCCGACCCAGGCCGGGCGCACCTCGGGAGGCGTCGCCGGGCCGCCGATCTCGACGGGCATGCGCCAGGCGCGGGCGCGGGCGTCGGCGGCCCGCGCGGCGCGGGCGGCGGCGCGCCAGGCTGGTAGCGGCGGCGCGGCGTCGGTGAGCAGCGCCTCGGTGGGCACCCAGCAGGCGTCGTCGCCGAGGCCGGTGGCCGCGCCGACGGCGAGCAGCGCCCGGCGTACCTCGGCCTGGGCCCGCGCGAACCAGCGATCGTCGAGCTCGGCGGCGTCGGCGATCGCCTGGGCGCGCGCGGCGAAGGCGGGCTCGACCGCGGGCGGGGCCGGCGGCGGCGCCGGTCGCGCGCGCGCGAGGGCGGCGGCGAGCACCGCCGGGCGCTCGCCGTAGGTCGGGCAGGCGACGTCCCAGCTCGGCGCATGATCCGCGAGCTGGCGCCGCGCCTCGTCGACGGGGAGGGCGCCGGCGGCGACCGCCGACAGCAGGCCGGCGATCGAGCGCGGGCGGTGGGCGAGCCGCGCCGCCAGGGTCGACGGCGGGTGGCCGGCGTCGGCGAGGTCGGCGGCGAGGGCCGCGCGGGCGGCGGCGATGGCCGGCGCCAGCTCCTCGGCCCAGATCTGGTAGCCGGCGAGGTAGCGCTCGAGGGTGGCGGCCAGCGCCTCGCGCGGCGAGGTGGCCGTCGGCGCGGCGTCGAGGGCCTGGTGGCAGCGCGCGAGGGCGTCGTCGAGGGCGGCGCGCAGCGCCACCGGATCGCGCGGCGGCGACGGCGGCGCGGGCGCCTCGGGGCGCGGCGACATGTAGAGGTAGCCGGCCACCGTCGCCAGCCGCCAGCCGCCGAGGCCGGCCGCCGACACCCGCGCCACCAGGCTGGCCTGCGCCGGCGACAGCGGCGCCGGGTTGTGCTCGACGTCCCAGCGCCAGCGCAGGCCGCTTTCGCGCAGCGGCGCCAGCAGGCTCGGCGGCGGCGCGCGCCTCGGGGGCACCACCGCCGGCGCCACGATCGGGCGCGCTTGCACGATCCACGGCGGCGCCTCGGCTGGCGCGATCAGCTCGACGTCGGCGCCGGTGGGCGCGCCGACCACCGCCTCGGCGGCGAGCGCGGCGTCGCGCACCGCCGCCGCGGCCGGCGCCAGCGCGCGGTCGCGCGCGACCAGCTCGATCGCGCCGTCGCGCTGCACCCGCAGCCGATCGTCGTCGGGCCCGCGCGTGTACACCGTGATCGGCGCGCCCTCGACGTGGCGCTGCAGCACCACGCCGACCTCGAGGTCGGCGCCGCCGCCGCGGGCGTAGGCGACGACCAGCGGGGTGAACACGCTGGCCCACACCGCGCGCACCGCCGACCAGCGCTCGGCGGGCGCCACCGCGCGTCGCGACGCGAACACCCCGGCGGCGGCGCCGGCGACTCGATCCTCGAGCGAGATCGACGAGCGCACCGCCAGCGGCTGGTCGCCGAAGCGCGCCGCGAGCGCGGCGAGCAGCCCCGCGGGCGCCTCGCGGGCGAGCACGCGCTCGGCCAGCGCCGCCAGCGCCGCGGCGTCGGCGTCGACCGGCAGCGCGCCGAACCCGGCCGCGGCGAACACCGCGTGCGGCAGCACCACGCCGTCGGGCACCCGCAGCCCGGCGGCGACGAGCCGGGCCAGGCCCCGGGCCTTGCCGCCGACCCCGGCGGCGCCGGCGGCGTCGGCGAGCTCGATCCACACGCGGCGACCTACGACACGATCGCCATGGCCTTGTCCCAGGCCAGCTCGATGGCCCGGAAGATGAGCGAGCTGATGAGGATCAGGACGATCCACAGCACGATGTTGTACACGATGCCGATCGCCACCATCAGGCCGTCGCGCTCGAGCAGGCCGAGGGCGAGGATCAGGATGCCGATCGCCGGCGGGCCGTTGTTCCACGGGATCGGGATCGGCAGCGCCAGCGCGAACGCGAGCAGCGCCAGCGACAGGCCGGCGACGAAGCGCATCAGCGGGTTGAACATCACGCCGAGCCGCGGGTGGAACAGCCGCTCGACCTTGGCCAGCACCCGCCCGGTGCCGCGCACCAGCTTGGTGAGCAGCGCGTTGGAGAGCTGGCGGCGGGCGACGAACCCCGGCAGCCACGGGCGCAGGCCGAACATCACGCCGAGCCCGAGCACGAACATCAAGAGGCCCGGCAGGGTCGAGAACCCCGGGATCGGGATGATGATGAACGGGCACGCGAGCACCAGCAGCATCAGCGCGTGCGCGCGATCGCCGAGCACGTCGAGCATCTGCCGGAAGGTCAGCGGGCCGCCGTCGGCGGTGGTGAGCAGCTGCTCGAGGGTGGCCGCGAGCTTGTGGTCGACCGGCGCCGGGGCGATGGCGCCCTGGGTCGGCGGGCTGCTCGCGACGGACGACGACGCCGGCGGGCCGCCAGCGGGCGCGCCCTCGGCGCCAGGGACAGGTTCGGTCGACGTGGCCACGGGGGCGGCGACAGTAGCCAGACCCGGGCGTCCGACGCCAGCCGCCTCGCCCCGCACCTGCGCTAGGCTGGCCGGGATGTCGACGCGCGGCGCCCTGGTGGCCCTCCTCGCGGCCACGATCGGCCACGGCGCCGCGGCGGCCGACGACAGCAAGGTCGGCACCGACGGCGCCGCGCCACAGCCGCGCACGACGCTGCTCGGTCGCGAGCCGAGCATCGACGGCTACCCGCTGGCCGAGGAGCTCGGCTTCGCGCTGCGGTTCTACTGGCTGGCGCGCGAGGAGGACTTCGACGAGCCCGACGAGATCGACTTCGCCGATCCCGACGCGGCCTGGCTGTACACCCGCGACGGCCTGTTCATCGCCGCGGTGCCAGAGCGCTTCGCCTGGCACCTGCGCATGGAGGGCTCGGGCCTGCTCGCCGACGGCCGCGTGATCAACACCCACGGCAAGTGCGGCTACGGCTACGGGACCTGCTTCCAGACCCTCGACGTCCGCCGCCACCCCTACGGCCGTGGCGCCGGCCAGCGCCCGCTGGTGCCGTTCAAGTCGGTAGCCGTCGATCCCCGGGTGGTGCCGATCGGCGAGCCGATCTACATCCCCGAGCTCGACGGCATCCGCCTGCCCGACGGCTCGTTGCACGACGGCTGCGTGCGCGCCGACGACACCGGCGGGGGCATCAAGCAGCGCAAGATGGACTTCTTCGTGGTCACCTACGGCAACTTCCGGTTCCTGCTCACCGAGCTGTGGGGCGTGACCTGGATGACGCCGCACATCGAGACGCCGCGGTGCGCGTACCTGCGGGGCCGATGAGGGGCGCCAGCGCGGCCTACGGCGTGCTCGCGCGCGGGCGGGTGGCGGCGGCGGTGCACGCCGCGCTCACGGCCGCCGGGGCCTCGGCGGAGACGGTGATCGTCGACGGCGATCCGCTGCTGGCGCGGGCGATCGCGGGCCACGGCTGGACGGTGTCGGCGGTGGCCCACGGCCGCGCGGCCAGGCGGGCGCCGCGCCCGATCGAGGCGGTGCCCGTCGGCCGCACGGCCACCGCGCTGATCGGCGTGGGCGCGGCCGACGCCGCGCAGGTGGCCGCGTGGGCGGCGGCGTGCGTCGATGGCGGCGTGGTGGTGCACGTCGATCGCGGCGGCGCCGCGGCCGCGACCCGCGCGGCGTTGCTGGCGCGCCTCACCGAGCTGGCGCAGCGCGTGGTCGGGCGCACCCACGTCACCAGCGGTCGGGTGGTGGCGTACGCGGCGGTGGCCGGATGAGGACGGCGGCGGTGCTGCTCGCGCTGGCCGGCTGCGCGTCGTCGGCGGCGCCGCGGACGCGCACGCCGGTGGTCGACGATCACGCGGCGGTCGCGCCGGAGCTGCCGGCGGAGCTCGGCTACCGACGGCCACAGCTGGCGGCGGCGCTGGCGGCGGCCGAGCTTGCGGCGCAGGCCGCGACCCAGCGCTGGCAGGCGGCGCTGGTCGCTGGCGAGCGCGAGCCCTGGCGGCTGGCCGCCGACGCCGGGGTCGCGCGCGGACGGGTGACGCTCCTGTCGACCTGCGCCGACACCGGGCAGGCCTGTCCACCGGCGCTGGCCGCGGGCGAGCCGGTGCCCGAGGTCGAGGCGAGCGCGCCGCGCGAGCCGGCCGACGCGCTGGCGGTCGAGGCCTGGCGCGAGCGCGCCGGCCGGGCCCGCGCCGAGGCGTGCGCGTGCACCACCGTGGCGTGCGTCGACGGCTGGACCGAGGAGCTGCGGCGGCTCGAGCGGGTGGTGCCGTCGGCGAGCCAGGCCGACGCCGAGGCCGCGACCCACGTCACCGCGGCGCGCGCCTGCCTCGGCACCCTGCGCGCCGGCGCGCCCGGGCCGATCGATCCCGACGCGTGATCGCCTGCGGCGCGCGCCGCAGGCTTTGGTAGGCTGCGGGCGATGCGCGCGTCCCTCGCGGTGATGCTCTGGCTCGCGGCCTGCGGTGGCGGCGACGCCGACGTCGACGCGGCGCCGGCGGCCGACGCCCGCACCTGCGATCCGGCGGTGGCGTGCGCGTGGCTCGGCGACTACCAGCGCCGGATCGTCGGCCAGCTCGCCGGCGCCGAGGAGCTCGGCCCCGGGGTCACCCTCGCGCACCGCGCCAGCGAGGACGAGCGCGACCTGACCCGCGACTACCTGCTCGACGAGCTCGCCGCGCTCGGCCTCGACGCCGGCCGCGCCAACTACGGCACCGGCGCCAACGTCACCGCGACGCTCCTGGCCGACGTCGACGCCCCCGGTGGGCTGATCGTCGTCGGCGCGCACTTCGACAGCGTCGCCGCCGGCCCCGGCGCCGCCGACAACGCCACCGGCGTCGCGCTGGTGCTGTCCTTGGCCCGCTACCTGCGCGACCTGACCGCGCGCCAGCACCCGATCACCTTCGCGTTCTTCGACGAAGAAGAGGACGGCCTCATCGGCAGCAAGGCGATGGTCGCGCGGCTCGTGCAGGACTCGATCCCGGTGGCCGAGGCCCACGTCTTCGACATGCTGTCCTTCGACGGCGACGGCGATCGCGCGGTCGAGCTGTGGTCGCCGGCGCCGCACCTGGAGGCGGCCTACGCCGCCGCCGGCGCCGCCCTCGGCCTGCCGATCCAGCCGGTGACCTTCGCGTCGAGCGATCACCAGGCGTTCCTCGACGAGGGCTTCCTCGCGGTCGGCGTCGGCGAGGAGTTCGTCGCCGGCGATCACACGCCGCACTACCACCAGGCCACCGACGTGTTCGCCAACGTCGACTTCACCTACCTCGGCGACGCCACCCGGATGGCGATGACCGTGGTCGAGGCCAGCCTGCGCGACGGCGTCGCGGCCACCCCCTAGATCTTGTCGCGCCAGGCCTGGGCCGGCGCCCGCAGGATCACCGCGGCGACGACGACGCCCCACAGGCCGCCGGCGATCAGCGCCACGACGTGGTCGCCGACGCTGGGGCCGCGCCGACCGCCGCGCGCGATCGTGTACGCGGTGAGCAGCGCCACCCCGACGGCGATCGCGAGGACGGTGACCAGGTAGCCGCGGGCGCGCGCCGCCGTCGGCACCGCCACCGGCGCCGGCCACCGTCGGCGCACCAGCCAGCCGACCAACACGCCGAGGCCGACCACGGTGCTCGCGTGCTGCAGCACCCGGCACAGCGCCATGGTGCCGAGCCCGGGCACCTCGACCGGCGCGAGCAAGGCCGGCACCCGCTGGGTGATGACCCCGCGACCGTGGGTGAAGCCGTCCCACACCAGGTGGGTGGTGGCGCCGAGGGCGGCTGACGCTGCCGCCGCCGGCACCGCCCGCCACGCCGGCGCCGCCGGCCACGGCGCCGCCAGCGCCGGCACCAGGCGCGCGCTCACCGCCGCCGGCATGAGCCGCAAGGCCGGCGTCTTCACCACCCGGTGGAACACCAGCGCGAGCACGAGCGTCATCGGCACGCAGAACACCGCGAGGCCGAGCCACGAGTGCGACAGCTCGCCGACCTGGCGCCCGCGCACGAAGTACTCGAAGTCGGGCGCCATCGCGCCGATGGCGAGGCAGGTCGGATCGAGCGGCAGCCGGCGTGCGCGCGCGCCGAGGAGCGGCAGGACGGCGACGACGTGGGCCGGGGTGAACGGCATGGCGGCCGCTCAGGCGCCGGCGACCAGGACCTCGCGCTTGTTGGTGTGGTCGGGGCCGCTGACCACGCCCTGCTTCTCCATCTCCTCGACCAGGCGCGCCGCGCGGTTGTAGCCGATGCGGAGCTGGCGCTGGACCCACGAGATGGACGCGTTGCGGGTGGTGGTCACCACGTACACGGCCTTGTCGTACATGTCGTCGCCGGTGTTGCCGCCGCCGGTGCCGGGTGCGCCGGCGCCGCCGCCGTCGGCCGACTCCTCGTCGTCGCGCGGCTTGAGGATGTCGAGGTTGTAGACCGGGCGGGCCTGGGTCTTGAGGAAGGCGACCACCTTGTGGATCTCCTCCTCGTCGATGTAGCAGCCGTGCAGGCGGCGCGGCGCGGCGCCGCGGTCGCGGAACAGCATGTCGCCGGAGCCGAGCAGGGCCTCGGCGCCGCCCTCGTCGAGGATGGTCCGCGAGTCGATCTTCGAGGTCACCCGGAACGCGATCCGCGACGGGAAGTTGGCCTTGATGAGGCCGGTGATGACGTCGACCGACGGCCGCTGGGTGGCGAGGATGAGGTGGATGCCGGCGGCGCGCGCCTTCTGGGCGATGCGCGCGACCGAGGTCTCGACGTCCTTGGGCGCGCACATCATCAGGTCGGCGAACTCGTCGATGACGACGACGATGAACGGCAGCTTGGTCGGCGGCGCCGCCACCTGCTTGCGCGCGGTGAGCTCGACCGGGGCGTCGCCGTCGGCGGCCTCCTCGCCGTCGGCGGCCTCGACCTCGAGCGCCTCGGCGACCTCGGTCTCGAGCGCGCGGGCGGCGGCGTCGGCGGCGGCGCGCAGCTTGTCGGCCTCGTGCTTGGCGGCGTCCTTGGCCGCCTTGGCGTTGTAGGTGGCGATGTCGCGCACGCCGGCGTTGGCGAGCAGCTCGTAGCGCCGCTCCATCTCGTCGACGGCCCAGCGCAGCGCCAGGTTGGCCTTCTTGGGATCGGTGACCACCGGCAGCAGGAGGTGTGGGATGCCCTCGTAGATCGACAGCTCCAGCATCTTGGGGTCGACCATGATCATCCGGACGTCCTCCGGCGAGCAGTGGTAGAGCAGCGACGTGATCATGGTGTTGACGGCGACCGACTTGCCGGAGCCGGTGGTGCCGGCGACGAGCAGGTGCGGCATCGACGCTAGGTCGACCACCTCGGGCGCGCCCTCGATGTCCTTGCCGAGCGCCATCGGCAGCCGGGCCTTGCCGCGCAGGAACTTCTCGTCGGCGAGGATCTCCTTGACGAAGACCTTCTCGCGGTTGGCGTTGGGGACCTCGATGCCGACCGCGGCCTTGCCGGGGATGGGCGCGACGATGCGGACCTTGAGCGCGGCCAGCGCCATCGCCAGGTCGTCGGCGAGGTTGGCGATCTTGTTGACGCGGGTGCCCGGGGCCGGCGCGAACTCGTACATCGTGACCACCGGCCCCGGCCGGATCGCGACGACCTCGCCCTTGATGCCGTAGTTCTCGAGGGTCTGGGTCAGGCGCGCCGACAGCTCGAGCATGGCCTCGGTGTCGAGGGTGTTCTGCGCGGTGCTGTCGAACTTGAGCAGCGAGATCGACGGCAGCTGGTAGTCGCCGTCGCCGAGCTTGATGAAGCTCTGGCGCTCGGCCAGGGCCTGCTGCTCCTTGGCCGCCATGGTCTGGGTCTTGTCGCCGGTGGTGAACCGCGACTCGACGATCATCGGCGCGCCCGCCTTGGCGCTCGCGGCGGCCACCGCCGCGGCCGGGCCCGGCGCGGTCGGCAGCGGCGCCACCACCGAGCCCGCGGCCAGGGCCGCCGCCACCGCCTCGATGGCGGGATCGTCGGACGCCGGCGCCTTCTTGCCGCGGCCCTTGCCGGTCGCCGCCGGCGGGGCCTCCTCGACGACGATCGCCGGCGGCGGCACCGCGCCGCCGAGCTTGGTGGTGTCGGCCTTGCGCTCGCCGCGCTTCTTCTTGGTCGGCGCCGGCTCGGGCTCGGCCTCGGCCGCCGCGGCGAGCTCCTCCTCGGTGGCGACCCGCTCGGTGTCGCCGAGCAGCTCGGAGCCGGGCACCGCCACCCCGCGCTCGCGCTCGCCGCGGACGATGATCGGCGGCTCCTTGCCGTCGTGCTCCGCCGGGTCGACCGCGAGCGCGTCGTCGGGCTCCTCATCCTCGGCGCCGTCGTAGTCGTCACGCTCGCGCTCGGGGAGGATCGCGCGCACCACCTCGCCGGAGAACCGGCCCACCGCGGCCGCGCCGGCGACGCCCTTGCGGCCGACCGCGCGGCCACCCAGGCCGATCCAGCCGAGCAGCTGCCGCATGCGCAGCGGCGTCGCGATCACGACCGCGATGACCAGGCCGATCGCGGCCAGGAGCGCGGTGCCCGCGGTGCTGATCAGCGCGCGGAAGATCTCGGCGCCGTGCTCGCCGAGGGCGCCGCCCGGGCCGATCCCGGCGGCGCGGTAGCCACCCGCGGCGAGGTGCAGCAAGACGCCCACCGACAGGACGCCGAGGCCGACGCCGAGGCCGACGGTGAGCGGCATCGTCGGCCGGCGCTCCATCAGGCTGCGCACCGCGGCGACGATCATCAGCGCCACCAGCGCGTAGCTGCCGAGGCCGGCCAGGCCGTAGGTCAGCTCGGCGACGAAGCGACCGAAGGGGCCCATGAACTGGTTGCCGGTCTGCAGCGCGAGCATCGCCAGGGCGATGAACACGCCGCCACCCAGCGCCAGGATGCCGCCGATCTCACGGCTCGGGCCGCCAGAGGTCCGACCACTCGACGCCTTCCTCGTGAGCCGGTTGCTCGCCGGCTTCTCGGTCGGAGTCTCTTTGTAAGTGTCCTTGATCTTCCGGTTTTTTGGCATGGGCACTCACTGCGTGTGCGAGCCCCTTATCCTACATCGGTCTACATACCCCTCCAACTTTTGCCCTCCGGCTGGACGCGCGCCCCCAGTGGGTTGGCTACGGTTGCGGCATGAAGGCATCCACCGCACTCGCGGCGCTGCTCGCTGCCTCGCTGGCAGCGTGCGGCGTCAACAAGGGCGTCCACCAGAAGGCCCTCGACAGGATCGGCGTGCTCGAGGGCGACCTGTCCACCAGCGAGCAGACCGCCGCGGAGAAGGACCGCAAGATCGCCGCGCTCACCGGCGAGCTCGACGGCACCCGCGAGGTGGTGGCGGCGCGCGACGAGACCATCGCCGAGCAGGGCCGCAAGCTGTCGATGCTCGAGGGCCAGTTCGCGGTGACCCAGCAGGAGCTGGTCGAGCTGCGCCGGGCCCGCGACGCCGCCGAGAAGCGCATCGCCGCCTACCGCGAGCTGCAGGGCAAGTTCCGCGAGCTGGTCGACACCGGCCGCCTCGAGGTGCTGTTCCGCAACGGCCAGATGGTGATCAAGCTGCCGTCGGGCGTCTTGTTCAAGAGCGCGTCGGCCGACCTGAGCGCCGACGGTGAGACCGCGCTGGCCGAGACCGTGCGCGTGCTCGATCAGTTCAAGGATCGTCGCTTCCTCATCGCCGGCCACACCGACAACCGGCCGATCAAGACCCGGGCGTTCCCCAACAACTGGTACCTGTCGACGGCGCGCGCCATCAGCGTCTTGCAGTTCATGATCGACGCCGGGTTCCCGGCCCAGAACCTCGGCGCCGCCGGCTACGGCGATCAGGATCCGATCAAGGCGAACGACAACGAGGAGAATCGCGAGCAGAACCGCCGCATCGAGATCATCCTGGTGCCCAACCTCGAGGAGCTGCCGAGCCTCACCGGCGAGGCGCCGTAGCGACGCCGTCCCGTCGGCGGCGCGCTACTCGGTGCGCTGGATGATGTGGATGCCGAACTGGGTCTTGACCGCGCCGACCTCGCCGACGGCGAGGCGCAGCGACAGGTCCTTGAACGGCGGCACCAGCCCCGCGGTCGGGGTGACGTCGTAGGAGGTCCCGCTCTGGGCCGAGCCGCCGTCCTCCGACAGCTCCTTCATCAGCGGCTCGATCGCGGCGCCGCCGCGCAGCGACGCCATCGTCTTGGTCACCAGCGCCTCGAGGTCGGCCCGGCTGCGGTTGGCGCCGCGCGGATCGCCGGAGTTGACGTCCTTCCAGCCGAGGAGGATGTGCTTGACCTTGGCCTTCGCGGTCGCCGGCGCGCGCGCGAGCACGTCGGCGGACTCGATCGGATCCGGCGGCGGCGGCGGCAGCCGCAGCACCACGTGCCAGCCGAACGGCGTGCGCGCGAGGCCGGCCTCGCCGTCGCCCAGGCGCAGCGCGAGGAATTTCAGCGGCGCGACCGTCTGCGACGCCGGCGCGATGTCCATGGTGCGGCCGTTGTCCTTGGAGCCCTCGTCCTCGGAGTACTTCTTCATCAGCGCGGTCATCTCGGCGCCGCCGCGCAGCTCGCCGAGGATCTGCTGGGCGAGGGCGTCGGCCTCGGCCTTGGTCCGGTTGGCCGCGCGCGGATCGAGCGGGCGCTGCTTGGCGGCCGGCACGTCCTTCCAGCCGATGAGCACGTGCTGGATGGTGGCTGCCGGGCCGGGCCGGGCGCGCCAGCACGTCGGCCGGCTCGAGCGATCGAGCGGCACCCGCATCATCACGTGGTAGCCGAACTGCGACGGACGATGCCGACCTCGCCGACCTTGAGCCGCTGCCCCAGCGCGAGGAACTCCGGCACCATGCGCTCGCCGTCGGCGACGCCGTAGGGCTCGCCGGTGAGCGAGCCGGGATCCTCGGAGTGCGCCTTGATCTGGGCGTCGAGGGCGCCGGCGTCGGCGCGCAGCGCGGCGGCGACCTGGCTGCGCGAGCGCGGCGGCCTCGGCGGCGGTGCGCCCGGCGGCGCGCGGATCCATCTGGCCGCGGTAGGCGGCGGCGAGATCCTTCCAGCCGATGAGCACGTGGCGGACGTTGGCGGTCGACGCCACCTCGGTCCGCGCGAGCACGTCCTTGCTGTCGATGTCGGGCGCCGACGCGCCGGGATCCTTGGGCGCGCCGGAGCCCGCCGACGGTGGTGTCGCCGAGCCGGCGCTGCCGGCGCCGCCGGTCGAGGCGCCCTTGTCGCACGCGGCGAGGGCGAGGGTGATCGTCAGGGCCGAGGCCCATGTCGTCGAAGCACGGAGCAGCGTCATCGCGGCGTCATCCTACATGGCCGCCCGGCCGGCGGGCAGGCCGACGCCGGTCAGCCGACGAGCGCGGCCCAGGCCACCTCGTCGAAGCCGACCGCGGCGGCGCGTGCGCCGAGCAGGATGGGCCGCTTGATCAGCTTGCCGTCGGCGGCCAGCGCCGCGTGGGCGGCGGCGTCGGTCAAGGTCGGCAGCTTCGCCTTCCACCCGCCCTCGCGGTAGCGCTCGCCGCTGACGTTGAACAGCTTGCGCGTCGGCACCGCCGCCAGCGCCTGGACCTTGGCGAGGGTGGCCGCGCTCGGCGGCGTCTGCACCAGGTCGATGGCCTGGTAGGTGACGCCGCGAGCGTCGAGCCAGGCGCGGGCGCGCCGGCAGGTGCTGCAGCCGGGGTAGTGATAGAGGGTCCAGGCCATGGGGTCTCCGGTCAGGCGGTGGTGGCGAGGCCGCGCAGGCGACCTTCGGCGTGATCGAGGGCCGCCACCAGGTGGGCGCGCGTCAGCCGGGCGGCGACGCGCTCGGCGAGCTCGAGCAGCCACTCGGTGAGCCAGCGCCACACCAGCTCGGCGGCGAGCGCGTCGTCGGGCGTGCCGACCTGGGCCAGGACCCCGGTGCGCAGCGCATGATCGAGCGCGTCTTGCTGCCGGCCGAGGTCCCAGCGCGCGAGCCGAAAGCCGAGGGTGCGGGCGGCCACCGACGGCGGCGGCGCGCCCGGCGCCAGCACCGGCTGGAACCGAGCGGCGCTGCGCGCATCGGTCCACGCCAGCCGCGGCGGCCACGCGGCGAGCTCGTCGGCGATCGCGCGGCCGGCCTCGCGCGCCAGGGCATCGAGCGCGGACTCGGGGCGGACGCCCTCGAGCCAGTCCCAGCGTCCGTCGCCGGCCACGCGTCCTACGCCGGCAGCTTCGCCACCGACGCGCGGACCAGCCGGGCCAGCACCGCGAGGTCGATGTCGGCCAGCGAGCGCACGTAGAGGCAGCCCTTGCCGGCGGTGTACGTGCCGAGGCGCGCGAGCAGCTCCTTGTGCTCGGCGAACCCCGGCGCGAAGTAGATCGTGAGCTTCTGCACCCGCGGCGAGAACCCGACCCGCATCCACTCGCCGCTGTGCCCCGAGGCGTAGGTGTAGCGATAGGTCCCGAAGCCGACGACGCTGGTGCCCCACAGCCGCGGCGGCTCGCGGGTGATGCGCGAGAGCAAGGCGACCAGGGCCTGGCAGTCCGGACGCCGACGAGCGTCGACCCGCGCCAGGAACTTGGCGACGCTGGCGTCGGTCGGCCGGGTCTTGAGCGTGGCCGGCCGCGCGGCGCGGGGCTTGGCCGGCTTGGTCCGGGCCGCGCGCGGCTTGGCCGGCGCCGGTGCCTTGGTCACCTTGCGACGCGGACGAGCCGGCTTGCGGGCGACCATGCCCACTCATACCGCACGCCGCGCTCGCTCGACAACGGGCGCGGACACCTCGCGCGCGGGGCGGCGCGCCGGGTACGCTCGCGGCCATGCACCCCTGGCACGATCTCGAGGTCGACGAGGTCACCGTCGACGCGCGCTTCCCGACGGTGATCGAGGTCCCCGCCGGCTCGAAGAACAAGTACGAGCTCGACAAGCGCTCGGGGTTGTTGCGCCTCGATCGCGTGCTGTACTCGGCGGTGCACTACCCGGCGAACTACGGCTTCATCCCGCGCACGTACTGCGACGACGGCGACGCCCTCGACGTGCTGGTGCTGGCGCAGGAGCCGGTC
>JAWKQW010000055.1:0-24002 GCA_041389945.1 Kofleriaceae bacterium | reverse complement strand
GCGATCCGGGCGCGCCGACACCGTGGTGTAGCCGTGGTGGCCATGGGCGGTGACGCCGAAGGTGCGGGCGAAGAACGGCGCGAACCAGCGGCCGGTGCGGCACGCGTGGAAGTAGGCCTGGCCGCCGGGCGAAAACGGCAGCGCGCCGCGCGCGGCGAGCGCCCGCCACTCGTGCGGCGAGAGCTGCTCGGGCCACGCCACCGAGCCGAACATCACGCCGTACATGCCGGAGTGCCCGACGAAGTGCAGCTCGCGCAGGGTGCGGCCCTCGGCGCCGAGGCGCTCCATCGCGGCGACGAAGTCGGCCTTGCGCTCGAGCGGGCACAGCCGGACCTCGGCGTCGCCGTGCCGTTGCGCCAGCTCGCGGGCCAGGGTGGCCGCAGCCACCGCGAACTCCGCCGAGCCGCCGCGGTACTGGGTGGTGTAGCCGATCCACACCACCTCGGGCCGCCGCACCGTGGCCAGCGGCACCCGCGGGTGCGCGCCGCCGGTGGGGATCCACGCGCCGACGTCGCCGACGACGTCGATCAGCTCGCCGGCGTCGAGATCGTAGACGCCCATGCGCGCCGGCGGCGGCGCGTAGGCGTGCAGGGTCACGCCGCCCCCCGCGGTGGTGCCGTCGTCGGCCATCGCGTGGATGAGCTCGGCGCCGACCGCGAACGGCCGGCCCTCGGCGTGGTCGATGGAGCCCGTCGCGATGAGGGCGTCGCCGTGCCAGCCGTAGCGGGTCTCGACGAAGGCGCCGCGCAGGGGCACCACGAAGCCGCGGCTGCCGCCGTGATCGTGGGCGGCGCAGCGCGCGCCGGGTTGCCAGCGCGCGAGCATGACCTCGGCGACCGGCGTGCCGATCACGCGCCGCGAGTACGGATCGCCGCTCGGCGCGGTGGTGAGGGCGCACAGCTCGTCGGCGGCCGCCGCCAGCCGGGCCACCAGGCTCGCCGACGGCCCGTCGGGATGCGCCGCCGCCGCCGCCACCTCGGCCAGGAGCGCCGCGAGCCCTGGTGGCACCGCGGCCGCCGGCGATGCGCCGACAGCGGGCGCGACGGGCGCGGAGGACGGCGAGGCCGGGGACTGCATGGACGCCTGGTTGAAACGCACGAGCCGCACCCGGGGTTCCCGGGCCCTCGCTCTTACCCCGATCTCCGGCGCCGATTCAACCGCCCCGGGCCCGCGCGCCGTATGCTGCGGCTTCCTCGAACCCCAGGAGTCGTCCGATGGAAGAGTTCATCAGCAAGATGGTCGCCAAGGTTGGCATCGACAAGAGCACCGCCGAGAAGGTGCTGTCGTTCCTCAAGGATCACGCCGACGAGGCGCTGCCGCTGCTGCAGAAGTCGGGCATCGCCGACAAGCTGCCCGGCGGCCTCGGCGACAAGCTCGGCAAGCTGCTCTGACCGCGGGCGCGGGGCTCAGCCCAGCCCCAGCGCCCCGCGCCGTCCGGCGACCCAGGCGTCGAAGTCGGCGACCGCGCGCTCGGCCATGCGCGGCTTCTTGTTGTCCTTGCGGTGATCACCGACGAGCGGCGGCAAGAGCCCGTAGTTGACGTTGGTCGGGCTGTAGCGATAGCTGCCCTCGCGCGGCGTGGCCGCGTGCGCGTACAGCGCGCCCATCATCGTGGTCGCCGGCGGCGGCAGCAGCGCGTGGCCGAGGCGCTCGCCGGCGATGAGCCACGCCACCATCAGGCCCATCGCGCACGACTCGATGTAGCCCTCGACGCCGGTGAGCAGGCCGGCGACGTGCACCCGCGGCGACGCCCGCAGCTCGAGCCGCGGCCCCAGCTTGGCCGGCGCGTCGATGTACGTGTTGCGGTGGATCGAACCGAACCGCACGAACTCGGCGTGGGCCAGGGCCGGCACCATCGCGAAGATGCGCTGCTGCTCGGGGTAGGCCAGCCGGGTCTGGAACCCGACCATGTTGTACGCGGTGAGGTGGCGGTTCTCGGGCCGGAGCTGCACCACCGCGAACGGCCAGCGCCCGGTGCGCGGATCGTCGAGGCCGAGCGGCTTCATCGGCCCGTAGCGCAGGGTCTCGACCCCGCGGTCGGCCATGACCTCGACCGGCATGCAGCTCTCGAAGTAGCGGGGCTCTTCGAACTCGTGCGGCAGCACCTTGCGGCCGGCGCGGATCTCCTCGACGAAGGCGTAGTACTGCTCGCGGGTCAGCGGGCAGTTGATGTAGTCGCCGACGCCGACGTCGCCGCCGGCGCTGGCGTCGTCGACGTCGACCGGCGCCGGCACCGGCACCACCGGCGGCAGCGGCGCGCCCGCGGCCCGGGCTGCGCGCTTGGCCCGCCGCAGCGCGCGATCGACCTTGGTCCGCGCCGGGCGCCCGCCCCGCTCCCAGCGCGAGGCGCGGAACGCGTGGTCCATGTCGATCGAGTCGGCGGCCACGATCGGCGCGATCGCGTCGTAGAAGTACATGCGGTCGCCGCCGAGCTCGCGCCGGATCACCTGGCCCAGCGCGCCGGCGGTCAGCGGCCCGGTCGCGATCACGACCTCGCCGTCGGGCAGCGCCTCGGCCACCCGGCGCTCGAGCTGGATGCGCGGGTGCAGCGCCAGCCGCGCCGTGATGGCGCGCGAGAACGCCTGCCGCTCGACCGCGAGCGCGGCGCCGGCCGGCACCCGCGCGCCGTCGGCACAGGCGATGACCAGCGACCCCGCCGCCCGCAGCTCGCGCTTGAGCATCCCGGCCGGCGTCAGCGGCTCGTCGGAGCGCAGCGAGTTGCTGCACACCAGCTCGCCGAGCAGCGGCGAGTGGTGCGCGGGCGACAGCCAGGCCGGCTTGCTGTCGACCAGGGTCACCCGCAGCCCGGCCTGGGCGAGCTGCCAGGCGCACTCGCTGCCGGCCATGCCGCCGCCGACGACGGTGACGTCGGGCGCTTGCCAGACCATGCCGCACGGTGGACGCGGCGGGGCGGGCTCGTCAAGTCAGCCCGGCGCCGGCTGCGGTCTGCTACGCTCAGCGGCATGCCCATCGCCGACATGCTCATCGTCGTCGCGGTGGTGGTCATCCTGCTCGCCGGCCTCGGCGGCCTGGCCGCGCTGGGTCGCCGCATCGAGCGAGCCCGGGCGCCGCGACCGCCGTCGGCCCGGGTGGTGCGGCGCCCGCCGACGCCCTGACCGCAGCGCGAGCAGCTTCGCCGGCCGGGCCCCGGCGGTGACGCCCCCCCACCCGCGCGAGCGGGTGTAGCTCGGCCGTCGACATCCCGCCGCGGCACGGGCCGAGAACGCTGTCGGCACGAAGGGTTGCCACCGGAGGCGGCGATGGCCCGACGGCTGCAACACAGGCTCGCCATGACGACCTCGATGCTGTCTCGCCTCACGCTCGGCGCCCTGCTCGCGTTCGCCACCGCCGCCTGCGTCGAACAGGACGCCGACGAGGGCGCCCCGATGGCCCGCGAGGGCGCCGCCGCCGACAAGGGCGGCGACCTCGCGGCGTGCGCGATCTCGGGCGAGGGCGACGAGCCACCCTTCAAGGATCCCGAGAGCGGCTTCTGGGACCAGGGCACCTGGGGCGCGTGCGGCTACGTCGCCCTCATCAACGCCAACATCATCGCCGGCGCCGACGACACCGGCGGCAAGTTCGAGAAGGCGGTGCGCGACTGCATGCACGGGCGCGGCTTCACCGACGACATGCTCCGGCAGGGCACCGGCCCGACCCGCGAGCAGATCATCTCCGACTGCAAGGAGGCGGCGATGGCGGCGCAGGGCACGCCGGTGGCGATCGTGAACGCGCCGCTGTGCGAGCTGTCGTGCGAGGACCGCGCGAAGCAGATGGAGGTGGCCGACGCGGTGCTCGACGCCGGCGGCGCGGCGACGATCGCGCTGCTGTCTTCGGGCGGGGGCGGCCACGCGCTCACGGTGACCTCGATGACGCCGAGCGCGTCGTCCGAGGGTGGGTGGGACGTCGAGCTGATGGATCCCAACTTCCCCGGCTACGTCTTGCCGCTCACCCTCGGTCCGTGCGGCGAGGTGGTCGCCGTCCCCGACGACATCGACTGGATCTCCAAGGACATGAGCGCCTGCCGCATGGCCATCGAGGCCCGGGTCTGAGCGGGTCGCCGTCCCCGCGATGACCTCGGCCGCCGGATGCCGCGCCGCGGTGACGGCCGTCGGCGGCGGTGGTACCAAGGGGGCCCATGAGCCGCATCTATCGCTCGCTGCCGCCACGTGGCACCAAGCTGGGCATCGCCTTCTCCGGTGGCCTCGACACCCGGGCCGCGGTGGCCTGGCTCGCCGAGCAGGGCCAGGAGGTCTACGCGTACACCGCCGATCTGGCCCAGCCCGACGAGGAAAGCGTCGCCGACATCCCGCCGGTGGCGCTCGCCCACGGCGCCAAGGCGGCGCGCGCCATCGACTGCCGCGACGCGCTGGTGCGCGAGGGCCTCGTGGCCATCCAGTGCGGCGCGTTCCACCTCACCAGCGGCGGCAAGAAGTACTTCAACACCACGCCGCTGGGGCGCGCCGCGACCACCACCGCGATCGTGCGGGCTATGATGGCCGACGACGTCCACGTCTTCGGCGACGGTTCGACCCACAAGGGCAACGACATCCAGCGGTTCTATCGCTACGGGATCCTGGTCGACCCGTCGCTCAAGATCTACAAGCCGTGGCTCGACGCCGCGTTCGTGAAGGCCTTCGGCGGCCGCACCGAGATGAGCGAGTACCTCGCGCGCATCGGCAAGCCGTACAAGACCGGCGTCGACAAGGCGTACTCGACCGACTCCAACGTGCTCGGCGCCACCCACGAGGCCAAGGACCTCGAGCGCCTCGACACCGGCCTGCGCATCGTCGAGCCGATCATGGGCGTGGCGCCGTGGCGGCCCGAGGTGGCGATCGCCGCCGAGGAGGATCACGATCGAGTTCGAGCAGGGCTGGCCGGTCGCCATCAACGGCCGCCGGTTCCCGTCGCGGGTCGAGCTGTTCCTCGAGGCCAACCGGGTCGGCGGCCGCCACGGCCTGGGCATGAGCGATCGGATCGAGAACCGGGTCATCGAGGCCAAGAGCCGCGGCTGCTACGAGGCGCCGGGCATGGCGCTGCTCCACCTCGCCTACGAGCGGTTGCTGTCGGCGATCCACAACGAGAACACGATCGACCTCTACTTCAACCTCGGCCGCCGCCTCGGGCGCCTGCTCTACGAGGGCCGCTGGTACGACCCCGAGGCGTGCCTGCTCAAGGACGGCCTGGCGCGCTGGGTGGCGCCGGCGGTGACCGGCGCGGTCACCGTCGAGCTGCGCCGCGGCGACGACTACACCCTGCTCGACACCCGGGCCGAGTACATGGCCTACGCGCCCGACAAGCTGTCGATGGAGCGGGTCGAGGAGCCGGCGTTCTCGCCCGAGGATCGCATCGGCGCCCTCGAGCTGCAGAACCTCTCGGTCGGCGACAACCGCGCCCTGCTCTTGCACCACCTCGCCAGCGTCGGCCGCCTCGCCGCCGGCCGCGGCGCCGACGACGTCGCCGGCCTGCTCGGCGATCCGACCTCGGTCGGATGACCTACCGCGACGATCACGAGGCGGCGCTGGCGCGCGCCGCGGCGCTGGCCACCGAGGTCGAGCGCCTCGAGCAGGAGCGCGACGAGCTCGCCGCGGCGAAGGCCACCGCCGAGGCCGAGCGCGACGCGGCCCGCGCCGGTCGCCTGGCCCCGCCCCGCCCGCGCGCCGAGCCGACGACGACGCGACGCCGCCCGCGCCCGCGCCCGCGCACGATCGTGCTCGCCGCCGTCGGCGTCGCCGGGCTGGCCGTGCTCATCGCCGCCGGCGTCTCGCGCACCCGCGCGATCGATCGCGCGTGGGCGACCTACGAGGCCGCCGTCGACGCGCGCACCGCGGCGCGCGCGCGCTGGTCGGCCATGGTCGCCACCGAGCCGTGCGCGCGCGACGTCGACCTCGAGCTCGGCATGTACCGAGCCCGGCTGCCGGCGACCTGGAGCCCCGAGGCCGTGAGCGCGCTCGGCGACGTGGCGCGCCTGGTCGACCGCTGTCGCGACGGCACGAAGACCCTGGCCGCCGACCCGCTCATGCCGGCGCCGGTGCGCGACGCGATGGCCGCGTGGCTGGCCGCCGAGGACGCCCTCGCCCCCGCGGTCACCGCGCTGGCGACGTACCTGCGGGCCGGCGACTGGAAGGAGGACGCCTTCGCCCGAGCGCCGGCGCTCGTCGCCGCGCTCGAGGCGCCGCTGGCGGCACGCGCCGCCGTGCTCGACCGGGTCCACGCCGAGGCGCTGCCGCCGGTGCGGGCGTACCTCGCCGAGCTCGCGCGCGCCCACGCCGAGCGTGCCGGCCACGACCTCACCTGGTGGCGCATCGAGCTCGGCCTCGAGCTGTGGTCGCTCGCGCGCACCGCGACCGCCGCCGGCGGCCTGCGCGCCGGTCGCCCGCTCGACACCGAGGCGGCGGTGCGCGCGCTGCGGCAGCCGATGGCGGCGTGGCGCGCCCACGGGGCCGAGGCGCCGATCGAGGTGCGGCGTGAGCTGCGCGCGTTCGACTGGATCGCCGACGCCTTCGCCACCGACGGCCCGCGCCCACCCGACCTGGTGTGGCAGCTCTGCCATGGCCAGCTCGACGTCCTCCGCCGGGTGAGCGCCGACGACAGCCCGATGCTGCCGGTGGTGCCGCCGCGCCCGCCCGACCGCGACGACTGAGCCGCCATCGCGGCAGCTCGTCGACGGTGATCGAGCGTCGCGCGCGCGCGCGCCGGGTCCCGCCAAGCTCGCCTCGGGCCACGGCTTTTCGCGCCGCGGGCGCCCTGCGCCTTGACGCGCCGCACCTGGGCACGCTACGCGGTGTCCCCATGGCAGCCAAGCCGCTCGTGATCGTGGAGTCTCCGGCCAAGGCCAAGACCATCGGGACCTTCCTCGGGAAGGACTACACGGTCATGGCCTCGGTCGGGCACGTCGTCGATCTGCCCTCGAGCGGCCTGTGCGTCGACGTCGAGGACGGCTTCAAGCTGACCTACGAGGTCACCAAGCGCGAGGTCATCGCCGGCCTCAAGGCCGCCCTCAAGGACGCCTCGGCGCTGTACCTCGCCACCGATGAAGATCGCGAGGGTGAGGCCATCGCGTGGCACCTGCGCGAGCAGCTGAGGCCCAAGGTCCCGACCAAGCGCATGGTCTTCCACGAGATCACGCGCAAGGCCATCGACGCCGCCGTGGCGAGCCCGCGCGACATCGACACCGGCCTCGTCGACGCCCAGGAGGCGCGCCGCACCCTCGACCGGCTCTACGGCTACGAGGTCTCGCCGGTCCTGTGGCGCAAGGTCAAGACCGGGCTGTCGGCCGGCCGCGTGCAGTCGCCGGCGATCCGGATCATCGTCGAGCGCGAGCGCGAGCGCATGCGGTTCCGCGCGGCGTCGTACTGGGACCTCGCGGTCACCCACCCGACCCAGCCGGCGTTCACCTCGCAGCTCTACAGCGTCGACGGCCAGCGCGTGGCCCAGGGCCGCGACTTCGACGCCCAGGGCAAGCCGAGCCCGACGGTGGCGTGGCTCGACGAGGCGCGCGCCCGCGGCCTGGTCGAGCGCCTCACCGGCCGCGAGGTGGTGGTCAGCTCCACCGACAAGCGGCCGTACCGCAGCTCGCCCAAGGCGCCGTTCATGACCTCGACCCTGCAGCAGGAGGGCGGGCGCAAGCTCGGCATGAGCGCGCAGCAGGTGATGCGGGTGGCCCAGGGCCTCTACGAGCGCGGCTACATCACGTACATGCGTACCGACTCGACCAACCTGTCGACCACCGCGGTGGCGGCGGCGCGGGCCCAGGTCGAGGCGCTCTTCGGCGCCCAGTACCTGCCGGCGCAGCCGCGCACCTACGTGAAGAAGGCCAAGAACGCGCAGGAGGCCCACGAGGCGGTGCGCCCCGCCGGCGAGACCTTCCGCACCCCCGACGAGGTCAAGGCGGAGCTGGCGCCGGCGGAGCACCGCCTCTACGACCTCATCTGGAAGCGGACCCTGGCCTGCCAGATGGCCGACGCCGAGGGCGAGACCGTGTCGCTGCGGCTGGCGGTGACCTCGTCGTCGGGCGAGAAGGTCGAGCTGAGCGCCTCGGGTCGCACCATCACCTTCCGCGGCTACATGCAGGCCTACGTCGAGAGCACCGACGAGAAGGACGACAAGCGCGACGACGAGGAGGCGCCGTTGCCGCTGCTCGCCCAGGGCGACGTGGTCCCGGTCGGGGGCATCGAGGCCAGCGGCCACACCACCTCGCCGCCGGCGCGCTACACCGAGGCGTCGCTGGTGAAGAAGCTCGAGGAGCTCGGCGTCGGCCGGCCGTCGACCTACGCCAGCATCATCGGCACCCTGCAGGCCCGCTACGTGTGGAAGAAGGGCACCGCCCTCATCCCCAACTGGGAGGCGTTCGCGGTGGTGCAGCTCATGGAGAAGCACTTCCTCGAGCTGGTCGACCTGCAGTTCACCGCCGAGATGGAGGAGGAGCTCGACAAGATCGCCGCCGGCGAGCGCGAGAAGGTGGCGTACCTGCGCACGTTCTACTATGGCGACGCCAAGCACTCCGGGCTGTCGGCGCAGGTCTCGCAGAACATCGCCGAGATCGACGCCGCCGAGGTCAACTCGATCGCCATCGGCGACGACCCGGCCGGCGTGCCCATCGTGGTCAAGCCGGGCAAGTACGGCCCGTACATCCGGCGCGGCGAGGACACCGTGTCGGTGCCCGACGCGCTGCCGCCCGACGAGCTCACGGTGGAGAAGGCGCTGGCGCTCCTGGCCGCGCCCAAGGGCGACACCCCCATCGGCGTCGACCCGGCGACCGGGCTCAACGTGTACGTCAAGCAGGGACGGTTCGGCCCCTACGTGCAGCTCGGCGAGGTGTCCGACGACGCCAAGCCGCGCACCGCGTCGCTGTTCAAGACGATGAAGCCCGAGGAGGTCGACCTGGCCACCGCCCTCGAGCTGCTCACCCTGCCGCGCACCATCGGCGTCGACGACGACGGCGTGCCGATCGTGGCGCAGAACGGTCGCTACGGCCCGTACATCACCAAGGGCAAGGACAGCCGCAACCTCGGCGTCGAGGCCGAGCCGCTGCTCCTCACGATGACCATGGCGCAGGCCAAGGAGATCCTCGCGCAGCCCAAGCAGTTCCGCGGGCGCGGCCCGGCCAAGCCGGTCATCACCAAGGGCATCGATCCGGTCAGCGGCAAGGAGATCCAGCTCAAGGAGGGCCGCTTCGGGTTCTACGTGACCGACGGCGAGACCAACGCGACCCTGCGCAAGGGCGACACGCCCGAGGAGCTCACCGACGAGCGCGCCGCCGAGCTGCTCTCGGATCGCCGCGAGTACATGGCGTCGCCCGAGGGCCAGGCCCGGGCCGCCGCGCGCGGCCAGAAGGCCAAGGCCAAGAAGGCGGCCCAGCAGGTCAAGGCGGCCAAGGCCAAGGCCGAGAAGGCGGCGGCCGCCGGTGACGCGCCGAAGAAGAAGGCCGCGCCGAAGAAGAAGGCCGCGCCCAAGAAGAAGGCCGCCGCCGGCGACGCGCCGAAGAAGAAGGCCACGCCCAAGAAGGCCGCCGCGAAGAAGGCCGGCAGCAAGCCGGCCAAGGCCGACGGCGACGAGTCGTCCGCCACGACCTGACCTCGGGCGGCGCCCGGCGCTACCCCGTCGTCGACCCGCGCGCGGCCCGGGCCAGCCCCGTCAACGTGACGTGGGAGCCGGCGTCGACGCGGACGTGGCCGGTCGCGGCGAGTTCGCCGAGCAGGCGCTGCAGCGGACGCAGCCCCGCGCCGAGGGCCACCGCGAGGTCCTCGACGGCGATGCCGCCGGCGGGCACCGCCGCCAGGAGCGCGTGGGCCTCGGCCGGCGCCGGCGCCAGCACCCGACACCGCCCGGCACCGGCGAAGATCCGGTCGACGTCGGCTGCGCCCTCGACCAGCGCGGCGCCACCGTCGAGCAAGCCGTCGGCGCCGGGGCTGCCGGGCACGGCGGCGACCGCGCGGCCGAGCGCGCGCGCCGCGGCCGCCGTATGCAGCGCGCCCGAACGCGCCTGGGCCTCGACCACGATCACCACGTCGGCCAGCGCGGCGATGAGCCGGTTGCGGGCGATGAACTGGTGGCCGCGCGGCTCGGTGCCCGGCGGCAACGCGCTCACGATCGCGCCGACCGGGCTGGCCACGATCTCGGCGAACAGACGGCGGTGGCGGGCCGGGTAGTCGACGTCGATGCCGGTGCCGAGCACGACCACGGTGGCGCCGCCGGCGTCGAGCGCGCCCCGGTGGGCGGCGCCGTCGATGCCGAGGGCTCCGCCCGACACCACCAGCACGCCTGCGGCCGCCAGCCCCGCCGCCAGCGCATGCGCCCGGGCCTGTCCGTCGGCGCTGGCGCCGCGGCTGCCGACCAGGGCCACCGCGCGGGCGCGCTCGACCAGCGTGCCGCGCACGTGCAACGCCGCGCGCGCGTGCGCGGTGCCGGCCAGGCGCCGGGGCACGCCGGCGGCACCCGGCGCGAGGAGGAGGTGGCCCACGCGCGACAAGGGCGAGCAGGTAGTCACCCTGCTCGCCCGCGTCAAGGGCCGGTCGCGCGAGCCGCGCGCCAGCGTCCGGTGCCCGGACGGCTACTCCGACGGCAGCGCCTTCTGCATCATCACGATGTCGCCGATGCCCATCTCGTGCACCGACAGCGTGACGATGGCCATCGAGGTGTGCTTGCCGACGTCGACCACCGAGACCTCGCCGAGCATGCGCGCGGGGTAGCGGCGATCGTCCTGGCCGGTGCGGGCGATGTCGGCGCGCCCCGGGGCGGCGTCGCCACGGCGCACCACGTAGAGCCGGTTGCCGACCTCGAGGCCCTCCTCGGTCCCGACGTCGAGGAACACGATCTCGCTCTCGCCGATGAGCTGGTCGCGGGTGAGCATCGCGACGATCGAGCCCTGGGCGTCGACCGTGGGCGCCACCGGCGGCAGCGTGGTGAGCTCGCGCACCAGCGGGCCGACCAGGTCGCCGCGCTCGATCTCGTGGCGGGCGTCGGTGATCACGCCGCGCGCGCCTTGTCCTTCTTGACGCTGACCACCTCGACCTCGCCGAGGATGCGGACGTAGGCGCCGGCCTTCTTGCCGTCCTTGGCGACCGCCTGCTCCTCCTTGTAGATCGACAGCCGCTCGCCGATGGTGGGCGGCTTGTCCTTGGGATAGGCCAGGTACACCGAGTCGCCGGTGGCCAGCAGCAGCTTCTCGTCGGGCGAGCCGTCGATGCGGACCGCCTCCTCGAGATCGACGGCGTCGACGAAGGCGACGTCACGCAGCGTGAGCGAGCTGCGCCGCACCGGGCCGGGCATGCTCGTCCGCACCGGGTCGCCCTCGGGGTCGGCGGTGGTCACCGGCACGTACACGCCGCGCGGCAGCAGCTGCACCAGGTCGCCGGGATAGATCCAGTGCGGGTTCGAGATCTGCGGGTTGTACGACCAGACCTTCGGCCACTGCCACGGGTCGTTGAAGTAGTACCAGCTGATGTCCCACAGGGTGTCGCCGCGCACGACGGTGTGCAGCTCCGGGGTGATGCCGCCGTAGGCGCGGCCCTCGTCGGGATCGGGGTCGCCGTAGTAGTAGCGCGGCTGGTCCGCCGCGGCCGCCGCGGCCAGCGGGCGGCCGTCGGGCCCCAGCGTGATGACCCGGATGTCGGGCTCGGCGCGGGTCGGCGTCGGCGTCGGCGTCGGGGCCGGCGGATCCACGCGGCGGGTGGTCGGGCCGATGACGAGCGGCGGCGCCTCCACCGGGTTGGTCGGGATGGGCTGCGCGGCGGCGACCCCGCCGAGGGCCGACGAGGTGACCAGCGCGAGGCCGACGGGGACGAAGGAGCGGTGCTTCATGGTGCGATGGTCTCCAGGCGCTTGGTCGCGAGCTTGGCGGGTTCGGAGGTCGGGTACACGCGGACGACCTCCTCGAGCGTGGCACGCCCGACCTCGGTCTGCCCGAGCGCCAGGTAGCTGTAGGCCAGCTTGAGCAGGGCGTCGGGTACCTTGTTGCCGCGGGGGTGGTTCTCGACGGTGGCGCGGAACTCCACCGCCGCCTGCGCGTACTCGCGCTGGTCGTAGAACGCCTCGCCGAGCCAGTACTGCGCGTTGTCGGCGTAGTCGTGGCGAGGGAACTGGCGCAGGAACGCGCGCAGGGCGTCGATCGACTCGGCGTGGCGGCCGGCGTGCAGCGCGTCGACCGCGTCGCGGTAGGCGCTGGCCGGATCGACCTTGGCGGCGCGGGCGGGCGCGGCCTTGCGCGGCGGCGGTGCTGGCGGCGGCGCGTCGAGGTCGTCGTCGCCGTCGTCGCCGGGCACGCCGAGCTCGTCGGGCGCGAGGTCGCCGAGGCTCTCGCCGATCTCGCCGCTCCAGGTGCCGACCCGGCCGGCGGCGGCGTCGCCCGCGTACACGATCTCGGTGCCGTCCTCGGTCACCCCGACCACCCGGGTGCCGTCCTCGGCGATGTCCCAGGCGTCACCGCCGAAGGTGGCGGCGGAGGCGACGGCGTAGGCCGGATCGGGCCCGAGCACCTCGACCGGCAGGCTGGGCTCGCCGATGCGGCCGGCCTCGAGGGCGACGGTCTCGCGGCGATCGCGCAGCAGCATCACCTCGTTCTCGAGGTCGCGCTGCTCGCGCGCTTGCTTGCGCTTGTCGGCGCGGAGCTCGGCGACCTGGCGGGTGAGCCGGGCGTTGTCGGCCCGCACCCGCGACAGCTGGCTCTGGCAGCCGCCGGCGAGCATGGCCGCAGCGAGGACGAGGAGCCATGATCTGGATACGCCGCGCACGAAAAAGATCGTACGGCCCTCCGCGCACCCCAGGCAAATTCGCCGCCGCCCGCGGCCGCACTTACCGAAGTGCTTCGCCATCGGCGCGCGCGGGCGCCCTGCCCCGCCGGCCTCAGCGCGCCTGGGTCGCGGCCAGGATCTTGTCGGCGCCGGCCGCCATCAGCCGCGCCGCCAGCTCGCGGCCGAGGGCCTCGGCGTCGGCGGCAGCGCCGATTGCGCGGTCGCGCAGGATCTGGCTGCCGTCGGGCATGCCGCACAGGCCCTCGAGCTCGAGGGCGCCGTCGGCGCGCCGGGTGGCGTGCGCCGCCAGCGGGGTCTCGCAGCTACCGCCCAGCGCCGCCAGGAACGCGCGCTCGGCGGCGACCCGCTCGGCCTCGGCGTCGTCGTGCAGCGCCGCGCGCACCAGCGCGATGGCGTCGACGTCGTCGGCCCGGGTCTCGAGGCCGAGCACGCCCTGCGCCACCGCCGGCAGGCACACCTCGGGCGGCAGCGCCTGGGTGATGCGGTCGGCCAGGCCGAGCCGGGTCAGGCCGGCCGCGGCCAGGACGATGGCGTCGAACTCGCCGGCGTCGAGCTTGGCCAGCCGGGTCGGCACGTTGCCGCGCAGCATGCGCACGACCAGGTCGGGCCGGCGCGCCAGCAGCTGGCACTGCCGGCGCATGCTCGAGGTGCCGATGACCGCGCCGGTCGGCAGGCGATCGAGGGCGTCGGCCGCCGGCTGGCCGCGCGTGCACAGGGCGTCCCACGGCACCTCGCCGGCCGACACCGCCGCCAGCACCAGCCCCGGCGCCAGCTCCGCGGGCACGTCCTTCATCGAGTGCACCGCGAGGTCGGCGCGACCGTCGACCAGGGCCGCCTCGATCTCCTTCACGAAGAGGCCCTTGCCGCCGACCTTGGCCAGCGGCACGTCGAGGATCTTGTCGCCCTGGGTCTTGATGACCTCGAAGCCGACCTCGAGGCCGGGCCGGACCGCGCGCAGGCGCTCGGCGACGTGGTCGGCCTGCCAGCGAGCGAGCGCGCTGCCACGGGTGGCGATGACGATGCGGGCGGGATCCTTCATGCGCTCTCCTCGGTGACGCGCGGCGGCGCGTCGGCGTCGACCGGCGGCTCCGCGGCGAGCTCGGGCTCGTCGGCGACCGCCGCCAGCTCCAGCTCGAACATCGCGCACATCGCCTCGATGCGCGCGGCGATCTGCGCCGGCGGCGTCTCCTTGAGCACCATCTGTGGCGCGTGCAGGAGCTTGTTGACCAGGAGCTGGCCGAGCCGCCGGATGGCCTGGTCGCGCTGCGCCGGGGTGTGCTCGCGCCGGGCCAGCGCGTCGAGGGTGCGCTGCACCTCCTGCTCGGCGACCAGCGTGAACCGCTGCCGCAGCGCGCGGATGGTCGGCACCACCGCCTGCGACCGCCGCCACTGCTCGAAGGCCGCGGCCTCGCCGTCGACGATGCGGGCGGCGTCGGTGGCGGCCTTGGCGCGCTCGGCGAGGTTGGCGGCGACCACCTTCTCGAGGTCGTCGATGTCGAACAGGTAGATGCCCTCGGCGTCGGTGATCGACGGCTCGGCGTCGCGCGGCACCGCGATGTCGACCACCACCAGCGGCCGGTAGCGGCGCGCGCGCGCGACCTTGTGCATCACCGCGCGGGTGAGGATCGGCTGCCGGGCCCCGGTCGAGCTGATGACCACGTCGGCGGCGGCGAGCAAGCTCGGCAGCTCGTCCCACGGCCGCGCCACCGCGTCGAGCTCGGCGGCCAGCGCCGCCGCCCGCTCCGGCGAGCGGTTGGTCACCACCAGCTCGGCCACACCGGCGCGCCGCAGGTGCCGCGCGGCGAGCGCCGACATCTTGCCGGCCCCGACCACCAGCACCGCGCGCCCGGCGAGGTCGCCGAACACCCGCGCCGCCAGCTCGACCGCCACCGACGACACGTTCGACGAGCCGCGGGCGATGGCGGTCTCGGTCCGGGTCCGCTTGGCGACGCCGAACGCGCGCTCGAGGCAGCGACCGAGGATGGGCCCGGCGGCGCCGCGACCGACCGCCCCCTGGTACGCGGTCTTGAGCTGGCCGAGGATCTGCGCCTCGCCGAGCACCAGCGAGTCGAGCGCCGAGGCGACCCGGAACACGTGCCCGACCGCGCCCGGCCCGGCGTGCGCGTACAGCGCGGCCGCGACCTCGGCGTCGGCGGGCGTCGCGCGATCCGCGAGCAAGATCGCGCGGGCGGCGGCGGCCGCGGCGTCGGCGTCGCCGCGGGCCACGCCGTAGATCTCGACCCGGTTGCAGGTCGACACCAGCATCGCCTCGCCGATCGCGGGGTCGGCGATGAGGCGGGTGAGCACCGGCCCGATCTCGTCGTCGCGCACGGCCAGGCGCTCGCGCACCGCCACCGGCGCGGTCCGCCACGAGATGCCGACGACGAACGGCTCGCCCATCGCTAGCCGATCGCCCGCCGCAGCAGGTAGAGCGCCAGCACCACCAGCGCGGCGGCGAAGCCGGCCAGGGTCAGCTTGGCGGCGCGACGACCGCGCCAGCCCCACAGCTGCCGCGCGCCGAGCAGCGCCGCGAAGCAGCCCCAGGTCACCAGCGCGATGGGGTACTCGATGCGCCAGAAGCTGGCGCCGAGGCGCGACACCCACACCGCGCCGAGCACCAGCGCCAGCGTGAAGATCGGAAAGCCCACCCACACCAGCACGTGGCCCATGCGGTCGAGCCCCTCGAGCGAGGTGCCGTCGCCGCGCATCGAGACGGTGTCGAGCCGGCGCCCGCGCAGGCTGCGATCCTTGAGCAGGTAGAGCACCGCCACCGCCGACGCCAGCGCGAAGATCGCGACGCCGAGGGTGGCCAGCGAGATGTGCACCCGGCCCAGGCCCGACAGCGCGTCGGCGGCGTCGTCGCCGGCGGGCGACAGCCGCGCCACCAGCAACATGCCGAGCGACACCGGCAGCACCACCACCCGCGCCAGGTCGAGCTGCTGGCGCAGGCTCGCCACCAGGTAGCCGCCGGTGAGCAAGAAGCCGATGAAGCCCAGCGCCTCGCGCACCGACTCGGCGGGGTGCACGCGCAGGACGCCGCGCCAGCCGATGTCCACGCCGTGGGCGAGCAGCGCCAGGGCGATGAGGCCGGTCGCGAGTCGATCGGCCTTGGCCCGGCCGCTCAGGCTCACCAGCGACGCGACCAGCGCCAGCGCGTAGCCGACGACGGCGACCCAGAACGCCGGGGTGGGCGCCACCGTGAGCACGCGGGCCGTCGGGGCGGCCGCCGCCGCGACCACCGCCGCGGCCCACGCCGTCGTCATGACCGGATCGGCTCGCCGAGGAAGCCGTTCTGGACCTTGTAGGCGGTGTCGACGTAGATGACCGAATCGGCCATGTGGTCGGCCCCCATCGCGGCGAGCTGTTCGACGTCCTTGACGAGGCCCACGAGCTGGTGCGGGTCGGCGTCATCGCCGGTGACGCCGATGAAGCGCACCGCCGCGCGGATCTTGAACGAGCGCGACAGCTCGATGAGGGTCATGTGCTCGCCGTCGAGGGCGGCTCGCCCCTCGGCCGTCCACGCCTCGAGCCGGTCGGTGGAGATGAACAGCCGCGCCATGGCCGCGATGATAGGCCCGGGCGCCGCGGCGAGCAAACCCCGGTCGCCCGCCCGGCCATCCGGGCGGTTGCGAGGTGCCGGGCGCGGGGGTACATAACGTCATCCCGCGCCGCGTCGGCGCGCCGTCACCGTCTTCGAGGAGTCCGCCATGGCCAGCACCCACGTCAAGGAGATCACCGATTCCAACTTCGAGGCCGAGGTGCTCAAGGCCGAGCTGCCGACCCTCATCGACTTCTGGGCGGTGTGGTGCGGCCCGTGCAAGGCCATCGCGCCGATGGTCGACGCCGTCGCCGACGAGTACGCCGGCAAGCTGAAGGTCGGCAAGATGGACATCGACAACCACCAGATCGTGCCGCAGCAGTTCGGCATCCGGTCGATCCCCACCCTGCTCATCTTCAAGGGCGGTCAGGTCGTCGGCCAGGTCGTCGGCGCGGTCCCGCGGAGCAAGCTCGAGGCCGAGATCCAGAAGCACCTGTAGGCCGGGCGGCGTCGGCGTCCGTGGCGGCCGTCGTGCCCTACGGCGCCTGGGGCTGCCGCCAGAGCTCGACGAGCACGCCGGTGCACGAGTCGGCGACCTGGACGGTCTCCTCGTCGAGCACCACCACGCCGCTGAGGCAGCTGGTGACGCTCGCCGGGTAGCTCGTGCGAGGCGGGGCGCCGTAGATGGTCTGCACCGCACCGCTGCCATCGACGCTGCCGTCGTCGGCGGCGACCAGCAGCCGCACCACGGTGCGCGACGTCACCACGAGGTTGCCGAACGGGTCGCACGCCAGCCCGAGGGGCGAATCGACCGGGAACGTCGCCGCGGGGGCGCCCTGCCCCGACGAGGACGCGACCCCGTCGCCGAGCACCGTGGAGATGACGCCGCTGCCGGCCTCGATTCGCCGGATGCGCTGGTTGACGGTGTCGGCGATGAACAGGTCGCCGTTGCCACACCGGGTCACCGCCTGGGGGCCGTAGAGCAACGCCGCGGACGCCGCGCCGCCGTCGCCGAAGAAGCCGAAGGTCCGAGGCGTCCCTGCGACCGTCGACACCGGACCCGCGAGCCCGGTCGCGTCGATCGGCAACGCGCGGACGACGTGGTTGCCGGCGTCCGCGACGTAGAGGACGCGCTCGCTGGCGTCGAAGAACAAGCCCGCCGGCGAGTCGAAGCGCGCCGTCGGCGCGACGCCGTCGAGGTGGCCCGCCGTGCTCCCCGCGAGCGACGCGATGGTCCACGTGTCCTCGTCGTCGGCGTCCACGATCGTCACCACGTGCAGCCGGTGGGCGCTGGTCTCGGCCAGATAGATCCGCCCGAGCGCAGCGTCGTAGGCCACGCCGCCGACGGTGCCGAAGCTCGAGGCCCGGAACTTGGCGAGCACGCCGGTCGCGACGGGCTGACCGTAGCGACCGGCGACGGCCTCCAGCCAGCCCTCCTCCCAGCGCATCGCCTCGACGGTGCCGCTGGTGCCGCCGGCGATCAGCAGCGCGTCAGGGCCGAGGACGAGCCCCCGCGGATCCGCGAGCGCGCCCTGATCGGCGGGCCCCAGGCCGTATGGCGCCACCGGGCCCACGACCGTCGTGATGACCCCGGTCGCGCCGCCCACCCGCCTGATCCGGACCAGGTCGGCGATGAGCAGATCACCGCTGGCGTCGACCTTGACCCCCCAGGGCGCGCCCAGGCCCGCGCTGGTCGCGGCCGCCCCGTCGCCGCTGCCGTCGTTGCCGCTGCTCCCGGCCACCGTCTCGATGATCGCCGTGATCGGGTCCACGCGGCGCACGCGGTTGTTGGAGGCGTCCCCCACGTAGAGCGCGCCGTCGGGGCCGACCGCGACGGCGCCGGGCTGGTTCAGCTGGGCCAGCGTCGCCGGCCCGCCGTCACCAGCGAAGCCGCCCGTCCCCGAGCCGGCGACGGTGGTGATCGTGTGGGAGCCCGCGGCCACCTTGCGCACGCGGTGGTTGCCGGTGTCGGCGATGTAGAGGTTCCCGGCGGGGTCCAGCGCCACCCCGAAGGGGTTCGTCAGGCTCGCCGAGGTCGCCGGGCCGCCGTCACCGCCGAACCCCGCGGCGCCGTCGCCGGCCACCGTCTCGATGAGCCTGGTCACCGCGCTTCCATCCCCGCCGGATCCGGGTTGTTGCCGGCGTCCGCGACGCGTAGAGGTTCTGGCGGCGTCCGCGGCCATCCCGAACGGCGAGTTCAGCTGCGCGTTCAGCGCCGCGTCGCCGTCGCCGGCGAAGCCCTGACGCCGACCTCGCGATCGTGGTGATGGAACTATCGCCGAGATCGACCCGCCGGATGGCCTGGTTCGAGTAGCCTGAGATGTACAGGCTCCCGAGGCCGTCGACGACGACGTCGGCCGGGTAGTTGAGAGCTCGGCGCTGCGCGCCGGGCCACCGTCGCCCGAGTACCCCGGGATGCCGGTCCCCGCGATCGTGGTGATGATCCCGGCGGCCGCCTCGATCCGGCGGCGGATGCGATGATCGTAGTAGTCCGCGACGAAGACGTCGCCGGCGAGCTCGATCGCGACCCCGGCAGGTACTGGAGCAGCGCGCTGGTAGCTGCGCGACTGTCGCCGGCGTCGCTGTAGCTGCCGGTGCCCGCCACCGTCGTGATGATGCCGGTCGCCGCCGCGACCGCGCGGACCCGGAAGTTGTACGCATCGGAGATCAGCAGATCGCCCGCCGGCGCCAGCGCCACGGCGAGCGCGTTGCTGAGCTGCGCGAAGATCGCCAGATCGCCGTCGCCGCCGAAGCCGGGGCTCCCGTCGCCCGCGACCGTGGAGATGAGGCCCGTCGTGGCCGCGACCTCTCGCACGCGATAGTTCCCCGAGTCACCGATCACGAGGGCGCCGTCGGCGGCGACCGCGATGCTCGAAGGCGAATCCAGCCGCGCCGCGGTGGCGCTGCCGCCGTCGCCAGCGAACCTGGCGACGCCGGTGCCGGGCTTACGGTAGTGATGATGCCGGTGCTCGCCGCCACACGCCGGATCCTGCGGTTGCCGGGTGTCGGCGAGGTACAGTGGTTGCCGGCGAGGGTCGAGCGGCGAAGGCGCGCGCGTGGCTGATGGTGCCGGTCGCGGCCCCGCCGTCGCCGGCGAACCGGCGAGGCCGGGCATGCCCACGACGGTGGTGATGATGCCGGTGCCCGCGGCGATCCGGCGGACCCGGGCGTTGCCCCCGCTCGACGAAGAACACGTTCCCGGCCCCATCTACGGTGACAGCCTGCGGCGAGCTCAGCAGCGCCTCGGTGGCCACGCCGCCGTCGCCGCCGAAGCCCTGGGAGCCGGTGCCCGCGATCGTGGTGATGAGCCCCTGTCCCTGCGGCGACCCGACGGATCCGGCGGCCGCTGCGCTCGGTGACGTACAGGTTGCCGAGGCCATCGACCGCCACGCTCGTCGGGTTCAGCAGGCGCGCGCTGGTGCGACGAGACGCCGTCGCCGGCGGTGCCGCCGCCGGCGACGATCGTGATGACGCCGGTCCCTGCCGCGACGCGGCGCACGACCCCCGCTAAGCCCTCCCTCGGCGAAGAACAGGTTGCCGTCGCGATCGAACGCGAGCCCGCCGGCATCGGTCAGGCCGACCTCGGTCGCCAGCCGCTCGCGCCCGACCACCGCCGACGCCAGCCAGGTGGTCAGCAGGCGTCACAGCCGTCGGCCGGGCTGGGCGCGCCCGCGGGGCCGTCGTCGCAGGCCTCGCCGGCGTCGACGACGGCGTCGCCGCACGCCTCGGCCTTGCCGCAGTCCGCGCGGCAACCGGTCGCCGCTGACCGTGTTCCCGTCGTCGCACACCTCGATGCCGGCCCAGGTCGCGCCATCGCCGCAGACGTTGCCGCGGCACGCGGTGGTGCACGCCGCGTCGTCGGCGTTGCCGGCGCTGCTGTCGTCGCACCCTCGACCCCGAGGTGGACCTGGCACGTGCCGCAGGTCGCGACCTGACACGCGGCGGTGCACGCGCGATCGTCGCCGTTGCCGGCGCCGTCGTCGCAGCCCTCGCCGGCCTGGACGACGCCGTCGCCGCAGGTCGGCAGGACACAGCCGTTGCGGCAGCCGTCGTCGTCGACGGCGTTGCCGTCGTCGCAGCCCTCGACGCCCAGCCAGGTGTGGCCGTCGCCGCAGCGCGCCGCGGCGCACGCGAGTGCACGCCGCCGTCGGCGTTGCCCGCGCCGAGATCGTACGCTTCGACGCCCGCCTGCACGAGCCCGTCGCCGCAGCGGGCGAGCTTCTGCACCGCCGGTGCACGCGCGATCGTCGCCGCTGGCGGCGCCGCCGTCGCATTGTTGCTGCCCTGCACCACGCCGTCGCCGCACGCGGGCGTGGTGCAGGCGTTGGTGAGGCGTCGTCGTCGACGTCGTTGCCGTCGTCGCATTGCTCGCCGACGTCGACCACGCCATCGCCGCAGCCGGTGGCCGCGCAGACCCCCGCGCGGCAGGTGCCCGCGCCGACGCCGGCCAGCGCGTGCATCGTTTCGGCGCGGCCCTCGCAGGCCGTCACCTGGCCTCGGGTCCCACGCAGGCCCCGCCGGCGGGGTGGGCACACCCGGGCCGCCGGACACACGGTGTCCGGCGCACCTCGATCTCGGTGGCGCCGACGCATCCGGCCGGCGTGCCGAGCAGGGCGAGCACCGCCGCGGCCAGCGCATCACCTTCGCGCGCGCGCGCGCTCGCCTTTCCCCCACGCCCCGCGCCCTCATCTCCCCACGATAGCGGAAGACACGCCCACGGCCGACCACGTGCTGCGCGGGGATGACGCGCGGCGTGCGGTCGGTGCGGTCGAGCTGACGCGCGCTCGCGCGCCCCTGCTGCGCTCAGCGCAGCTCGTCGATGTACTCGAGCATCACCGGCTCGGCGTCCGGGCACACCTGCCCCACCACCGACACGCCGAACGGCGAGCCGATGCCCCAGGCGTCGAGGGCGCGGGCGACCACCGCCAGCGCGGCGTCGGCGTCGGCCCAGTCGGCGATGCGCACCGACATGTGCCAGGCCTCGTGGCCCTGCGGCGTCGCCGGATCCCAGTTGAGCTCGCCCCCGACCCCGAGCTCGGGGCCGACCGCGGCGATGCCGATCGCCTGCAACGACGCCTCGACCGCGGCGCCGAAGGCCGCCGTCGAGATCACCGGGCACTGCGAGGCGTCGTCGGTGAGCGGGCGCTGGGTGCAGCCGAAGGCGCGCGCCTCCTTGCCGAGCTGCAGCGAGCGCCGGCCGTGGCCCTCGACCCGCACGTAGGCGCCGGCGTGCGGCCCCAGCGGCGAGGTCTCGATGGCCGCGAACCGCGTGCCCTCCCCCACCGCGGTGGTCAGCATCGCCGGCTCGCCGTCGGCGGACCGCGGCTGGCACGCGCGCTCGGTCGAGACGTCGACGCCGAAGGCGGCGGCGCCGTAGATCACCCGCGGCGCCGTCGGCGCTGCGCCCGCGCAGCCGGCGACGACGGCCAGCGCACCAACAGAAACGATCGTGGTCTTCACGAAAAATATCGTTGCGCGCGGCCCACCCGCGCCCAAGTTTTTGCCGCGGCCGCTGCTACCCTCGAGGCATGACCCGGTGGGCCCTGGTGCTCGGCATCGCGATGGTGACGGCGTGCGGCAAGGGCGCCGGCGCCGGCGCTGACGGCCAGCCCTGCTACGGCAACGGCACCTGCAACGCCGGCTTGCGCTGCGAGGCCGGCACCTGCCGGCCGCCGCCCCCGGCAGACTGCGGCCCGGTCGCCGAGGCGCTGGCCTCGCTGGAGCTCGGCAACTACGCCCCGGTCGAGCAGCGCGCGCCCAAGGTCGCCGAGGCGCGGGCGCTGTGCGAACGAGCCCGGCTCACCGAGGCCGAGGCGGCGTGCCTGGTCGCGGCGCGCTCGGACTACGCCGCGGCGGCGTGCCCGCGGCCGTTGCTGCCGAGGCTCGCGGCCCTCGGTCGACCCGACTGCCCCGCGGTGTCCGCGCGCCTCAAGCGGGTCCTCGACACCCAGCTCGCCGGCAGCAACCTGCCGCCGGCGGTGACCTCGATCGCGCCGGCGCTGCTCGCGGCCATCCAGCGATCGTGCGAGGTCGACCACTGGCCGCCGGCGGCGCACGCCTGCATCCTCGAGTCGCCGCTCGACACCCGCGCCTCCTTCGCCCGTTGCCTGGACGAGATCCCGCGCGACGTCCGCGATCGCCTCGAGCAGACCATGCGGACGCTGGTGACCCGCGGCCTCGGCGGCGAGGCGCCCTCGATGCCCGAGGTCGCCGCCGACTCGCCGTGCGCGCGCATGCAGCAGCGCTACGCCCAGGTGCTGGGCTGCGTGCCCATCGGCATGCGCCTCGGCCTCACCGGCGGCGTCGGCGCGCTGGTCCGATCGCTCGGCGACGATCAGCCGGCGATGTGCGCTCAGGTGACCGCGACCCTCGATTCGCTCGGCGCCGGCTTCGGCTGCTAGCACGCCGCGTCGCCCCGGCTGAGATCCACGCGGGCGGCGCCCGGCTCGTCGACACCGAGGAGTGCGACGCCAACGTTCGGCTGCTCGGGGGTGTCCCGATTCAGGACGTCGAGCGAGACCCAGCAGCTCGAGGTGATGCCGGGCGCACGCCCGCGGCGCAGGGAGGAGCGTGGTGGCCCCACGTGACGAGCGAGCGAGGACGTACGCCCGGAAACGCCCGGCATGCGACGGTCGCCGCCCGTGCCCGGGGGACGCGCCCTAGTACCCGTGCCGTCGCAGCGACACGCTGGCGGCCAGACCCATCGCCATGAAGAACGTGAGCACCGAGCTGCCGCCGTAGCTGATGAACGGCAGGGTCACGCCGACCACCGGCGCGATGCCGAGCACCATCGAGGTGTTGACGTAGACGTGCCAGAAGGTCATCGCGGCGACGCCGATGCAGATGATCTGCCCGGCGCGATCGCGCGCGGAGGCCGCCAGGTTGAGCAGCCACATCACCAGGATCGCGTACAGCGCCAGCACGAACAGGCAGCCGACGAAGCCCCACTCCTCGGCCCAGCCCGAGAACGGGAAGTCGGTGAGGTGCTCGGGCAGGAAGTCGAACTGGTTCTGGGTGCCCTCGCGGAAGCCCTTGCCCCACACCTGGCCGGAGCCGACCGCGAAGATCGACTGCCGCGTGTGGTAGCCCATGCCGGTCGGATCGGCGCTCGGATCGAGGAACGCCAGCACCCGGTTCTTCTGGTAGGTGTGCATCGTCTCCCAGAGCAGCGGGATGCACAAAAGGCCCACCAGGGTCGCCTGCACCATCGGCCACACGTTGGGCAGCGCGATGAACGCGATCGACACGCCGATGAGCGTGGTCAGGCTGGCGGTGCCGAGGTCGGGCTGCAGCGCGATGAGCACCACCGGCGTGCCGAGCAACGCCAGCCGCAGCACCAGCTCGCGGGTCGAGTAGCGGGTGCCCTCGGCGTCGTGGAACATGCGCGCCAGCGCCAGGATCACCGCGATCTTGGCCGGCTCCGACGGCTGCACGCCGAACGCGCCCAGGTTGAACCAGCGGGCGCTACCCTTGGCCACCGCCTCGTCGCCGAGCAGCCGCACGATCAACAGGAGGCCGATCGCGGCGAACGCGCCGATCCACGCGAAGCGCACCAGCGCCCGGTAGTCGATCAGCGTGAACACCATGAACACGATCGAGCCCGCCGCCATCCACTTCACCTGGGCGTCGAAGCGGAACGCGTTGCGGGTGCCGTGGGTGGCGCTGTAGAGGTTGAGCAGCGAGACGCTGCAGATCGCCGCGATGATGAGCACCAG
>JAWKQW010000054.1:0-25346 GCA_041389945.1 Kofleriaceae bacterium | reverse complement strand
CAGGCCCCAGCCGATGGCGCCGATGAGGTCGGCGCGCTTGTTGCCGGCGATCGTCACCACGTTGCGCTCGACCAGCGACGGCCGATCGCCCGCGGTGAAGAACGCCGCGTTGTTGCCGACGAAGACGTTGCCGACGACCGCGCCGCCGGGCCGGACCTGGGCGCCGAACGACGCGCCGCGCGCGGCGATGTTGTCGCGGAAGACGATGTTGGCGTTGTTCCCCTGCAGGTAGAAGTCGTGGGAGAACTGGCTCGGCGGCTGCGGCCCGGCAGACTGATCGCCGTGGTAGCCCTCGACCCAGCCGGCGTGGTCGGCGAAGGACTCTTCGATGAGGATGCCGTCGACGTTGGCCATGTACACCGCCGAGATGCGATCGGCGTGCGCGCTCCAGCCGCCGTCGTGCTCGTGGTGGGCGTCGAGCAGCATGACCCGGTGCAGGGTCACGCCGTGGAGCTGGGCGTCGTCGCTGCCCTGGATGCGCGACTCGCAGCCCTCGGTGACCACGTTCTCGAGGTAGAGGTTGCGGACGCGGCCGAGCACGTCGAGGCAGTACTTGCCGACCCGGCGCAGGTGCAGGTCGCGCAGCACCAGGTGCTCGTGGGTGTCCCAGAGCAGCAGGCTGCCGTCGAGCCGCGGCCGTGCGCCCTCGCCGTAGGCGCCGATCAGCATCGGGTGCTCGGCCGACTCGCCGGTGGCCTCGCCGCGCAGGCGGATGCCGCCGAAGACGTCGCCGCGGCGGAGCAGGATCCAGTCGGAGCTGCCGCCGTCGACGAGGCCGCGCGCGGCGTCGAGGGAGGCGACCGCGGTCGCCTCGGTGAGGCCGTCGTTGTCGTCGTCGCCGGTACTGCTCGAGACGTAGATGATCTTGTGCTGCGCGCCCGGCGTGACGATGGCCCAGCCGTCGGTGTCGAGCGGGAGCTGGTACGGCGCGCTCGGATCGATGTAGTCGGCGTAGTCCGACAGCGGCGGCAGCGGCGGCGCGACCGGGTCGACGCCACCGTCGCCGGGCGTGCCACCACCGTCGCCGGGGGCGGTTCCACCGTCGACGTCGGGATCGCCGGCGTCGGGCGCGGCGTCACAGCCGACGACGAGGAGCGCCGCGGCGAGCGCACCGGCCAGGCGCCGGCGCGAGGTCGAGATCGGATGAGCGAGGGTCAGGTGTACGTCGCGCATGTGAGCACCTCATGTTGCAGTCGACATGCCGACGACGTCGGCGGCCAACGCACCAGAACCACGCGTCGTCGTGGACCGGGGGCGCGATCGCCGCTGGGGCGACGACCCCCATGCGACACGTCCGAAGCGAGGTCAGTACGCGCCGACCGAGGCGAGCTCGAGCGCGAGGTCCTCGAGCTCGACCACATCGGCCCACGCCCACACCGGCCCGCTGCCGTCGACGCCGACCTGGAGATCGACGCCGTAGCCGTCGCCGGCGACGGCCAGCGACAGCGGCATCGGCGGCAGCACCTGCGGCGCCAGCGGCAGGGCCTCGCCGTCGCGCACGAGCGACCAGCGCAGCCGCAGGGTCGCCATCGCCGCGGCGGTCGCGGTGTCGTCGTCGAGCCAGGTCGTGCGCTCGGCCAGCGCCGGCTCGACCAGCTCGACCCGGACGTCGGTGAGCTGCGCGGACTCGCCGAGCGCCGACGGCGCCAGCTCGATGGTGCCGAGCTCGAGCGCGAGCTCGTCGAGCGAGAGCTCGCCGGCGTCGGTGGCCGACACCATGCCGGAGCCGGTCACGATCGGCAGCTCTACCCGCGCCTCGGTCCACGCGCCATCGGCCCACAGCCGGGCGGTGACCGCGCCGCCGCTGCTGGCGGTGGCGACGTCGACGGCCAGCGGCGCGGTGGCCAGCTGGGCGCGCGCCAGCTCGGGATCGGAGCCCGAGGCGGAGGCGGGCAGGTCGCAAGCGGCGAGCAGGGGTAGGGCGAGGAGGGCGCGCTTCATGACGCGACGCGTAGCAGACACGGCCGCACAACACAACACATGTCGTACATGTGGTCTTTCAAGTGCTTAACATGTAAGTGAAATTAATTTCAGCTAATGCTGGGAGGCGCAGACCAGCTTGGCCCCGGTTCGGTCCTGGCTACAAATGCCCAGCTTGGCGGCGTCGATGCGGCACACGTCGGCGAGCCGGGTGCAGACCTCGACCGGGTCCGACAGGGTCCCGGTGGGGGGACGATGGCTCGGCTCCCCGCGGCACCCGACTGCGACCGCCGCGGTCACGCCGACGCACACCACCCGAGCCGCGCGTTCCATGTTCGCAGCCTAGCAGGTGGTCGGCCGGCGGCGCGGCGCGCTCACTGCACGCCGGCGAAGGCGACGACGCTGTCGCTGGTGAGGCCGGCGGCGTTGGCCTCGTCGGTGTCGATGTGCAGGTCGAGCGTGTACGACGGGCTGACGCGGACGATGATGTCGCCCATCGTCATCTCGCGATCGCCGCCGACCTCGACCGCGATCAGATCACGGTCCTTGACCCCGAGGTCGCGCGCCTGCTCGGGGCTCGCGTGCAGGTGGCGGTGGGCGAGGATGACGCCGCGCGGGGCCTCGACGGTGCCGGCCGGGCCGCGCAACGTGAGGCCCGGCGTGCCGTCGAGCTTGCCGCTCTCCCGCAGCGGCGGCTTGACCCCGAGCGCGAAGGCGTCGGTGCGCGCCAGCTCGACCTGGGTCTCGCTGCGCAAGGGCGCGATGATCGCGACCCCGCGCAGCTCGCCCTTGGGTCCCACCAGGTCGACCGTCTCGCGGGTGACGAACTGCCCGGGCTGGGTGACGTCGGCGCGCCGGGTCAGCTCGTAGCCGGGCCCGAACAGCGCGTCGCAATCGGCGCGGCTGAGGTGGACGTGGCGGACGCTGACGCCGACCGGGATGGGCCGGGCGCGCACGCTGCGCAGCGCACCGCTGGGGCCGACGAGGGTCCGCACCACCTCGCGCGCGATCATGCGCTCCTCGTCGGTGCGCACCACCAGCACCTTCACCTGCGAGCGCGGCCGCGACACCTCGACCAGGCCGCCGTGATCGGCGGCGCGGCGCTCGCGGTTGGCGGCCTCGTCGAGGGCGACCCCCATGAACTCGAGGCCGTCGCACACCATCGCCCGCACCCGCGCCGAGTTCTCGCCGATGCCGCCGGTGAAGACCACCGCGTCGGCGCCGCCGAGGGTGGCGGCGTAGGCGCCGATGTACTTGCGCAGGCGGTGCACGAACACCTCGATGGCCAGGCGCGCGCGCGGGTCGCCGTCGGCGGCGGCGGCCTCGATGTCGCGGAAGTCGGCGCCGCGACCGCTGAGGCCGGCCAGGCCCGACTCGCGGTTGAGCAGGCGATCGAGGTCGGCCGGCGCCATGCCGCCGGCGGCCAGCATCATCGGGATCGCCGGATCGAGATCGCCGGCGCGGGTGCCCATCACCAGCCCCTCGAGCGGCGTCATGCCCATCGAGGTGTCGACGCTGACGCCGCCATCGATGGCGGCGACGCTGGCGCCGCCGCCGAGGTGACACGTGATGAGGCGCAGGCGGCGGACGTCGGTGCGCAGGTGCTCGGCGGCCGACAGCGCCATGTACTGGTGGCTCGGGCCGTGGAAGCCGTAGCGACGGATGCCGCGCTCGAGGTAGAGCGCCGGCGGCACCGCGTAGTGGAACGCCGCCGGCGGCAGCTGGGCGTGGAACGCGGTGTCGAACACGGCGATGTGGGCGACGTCGGGGAACACCGCCTGGGCGGCGCGGATGCCCGCGGCGTTGGCGGGGTTGTGCAGCGGCGCGTAGGTCGAGCACGCCTCGATCATGCCGAGCACGCGATCGTCGATCGTGGTCGGCGCCACCAGCTGCTCGCCGCCGTGCACCACCCGGTGGCCGACGGCGCCGAGGGCCTCGCCGGGCGCCAGCGGGCCGCCGTCGCGCGTGAGGTGCGAGAGCACCGCGGTCAGCGCGCCGGCGATGGTGGCGCCGTCGACGGCGCGCTCGCCGCTGTCGTCGACGTGGCGCGCCGACGCGGTGCCGACCCGCTCGACCCGACCGGCGGTGAGCGCCGCCTCGGTGTCCATGTCGTAGAGGTGGTACTTGAGCGAGGTCGAGCCGGCGTTGAGGACGAGGACCTTCACGACGCACCGCCGGCGGCGCGCGCGTCGAGCCAGGCCTGGGTGCACGCGGCCATCTTGGGCACCGAGCTCTCGAACTCGGCGAGCACGCCGCGCTCGATCTTGCCGCCGAGCATCGGGATGGCCGCGCTGATGGTGCCGGCGTAGGTGCGGCGCCAACGCCCCGGCGCGGCGGCGGCGAACTGGTAGCGCCCGGCGAACTGGACCCGGCCGCCGAGGAGCTGCGGCACCACCGCGATGTCGGCGGCGTCGTCGGCGCGACGCCAGGTCATGGTCTCGAGGTAGGTCAGGCGGCCGCCGGCGACCATCGGCCGCGCCAGCGCGGGCAGCGGCTTGGCCGACGACACCCGCCAGGTGCACACCCAGGTGTCGCCGTCGTCGCGCGACTCGACGACCTCGCGATCGACGAGCTGGCCGAGCGCGTCCTGGGCGGCGAGCTGGTCGGCGTCGTAGTAGGCGGCCAGGATCGTGCGCGCGGCGTCGGCGCGGAACTCCTGCTCGAACCGGAAGTCGGTGGGCATGGCCCCGGGTGTAGCAGGCGCGGGCTCAGCGCGCGCGGCGCCGCGACACCAGCGCGCCCGTCGCGATCGCCAGCGGGATCAGCAGCCACGAGGCCCAGGCCCACCATGGCCGGTCGAAGCGCAGCGAGATCGTGTGGGTGCCGGCCGGCACGTCGACGGCGGGGAAGTCGGGCGTCACCCGGCGCACCGTCGCCGGCGCGCCGTCGACGAACGCGCGCCAGCGCGGGTGCCAGCTCTCGCGCACGACGAAGGTGGTGGGCGCCGACGCCGTGACCAGCGCGACGATGTCGGGGGCGTCGCCGGGCGACGGCTGGCGCCACGCCCGCTGCAGCTCGCCGGTGGAGCGGCCGTCGGCGGCGGCCGGCAGCGGCGGCGGGCCGCCGGCGTAGGGGCGGGCCTCACCGGCGATGGCCGCCGCCGACTTGACCCACGCGATGGCCTCCTTGCGCGCGGCGAAGCGCCCGGCCGGCAGCACCGGGCCCAGGGTCACCGCCGAGACCAGGCCCGGGGTCGGCAGCCGTCGCACCGCGAGGTGCTCGGTCTCGATGACGGTGTCGCCGGCGGGGATGGTCGACGCCTTGTCGCGCGAGAACATCACGTACGGCCCGTCGAAGATCCACGCGGTGCGGGTCGGATCGCGTTCCTCCCACAGGTAGACGTAGTTCGGGCTCGACTGCAGGCCCGCGCCGCCCATCTGCAGCAGCGCCGGCGTGCGGCCGTAGGTGTAGGGCATGAGGTTCGCCCACTGGTTCTCGGTGCCGGCGCGCCCCTGCTTGCGGCCGGTGCCGCCCTCGGCGGCGAGCGCGGCCGCGATCGTGAGCACCTCGTCGCGGTGGACCCACGCCAGGTCGGCGCCGACGTGGACCCGGCCGGCCTGGGCCCGGGCGCCCGGCACGATCGCCAGGATCGAGAGCGCCACCGCCAGGCCGGCGAGGACGGTGCGGATCACCAGCGGGTAGCGCCAGCGCTCGGCGGCGCGCCAGGCGGCGGCGCCGACGGTGATCGCGCCGGCGCCGATGGCCATCGCCAGCACGATCTGCAGCGGTCCGAGGAAGCGCACCGCCGGGAACAGATCGTCGGGCGTGACCAGGTGCGGGCCGATCGCGAGCAGCGTCGTGTACAGGAGCGCCGCGCTCCACAGCCACACCAGGTAGCGCGCGCGGGCGAACACCAGCACCACCGGCAACAGCCCGGTCAGCACCATCGGCCGGGCCGCGTCGAGGACGACGCCGTCGGTCATCCAGTCCCACAGGCCGCCGAGCCCGGGCCCGACCTCGTCGGCGACCCGGCGCGGGAAGCCGCCGAAGCCGTCGTAGTCGATGACCACGGTGAGCCACGCCGACGCCGAGCCGATGAGCAGCAGCGCGCCGAGCGCGAGCAGCCGCCCGATCGATCGCAGCGTCCGCGGTCGCGCGGCCAGCTCGTCGGCGGCGAGCCACGGCACCCAGGTCGTGAGCTGCGCCGCCGGCGGCCACGGCACCGCGGTCAACGCCAGGCGCACCGCGACGCCGACGCCGAGCGCGAGCCCCAGGGCGATGCCGGCGAAGGGATGGCACAGCCCGACGAAGAGGCCCCACCCCACCGCCGCGCCGAGGCGGGTGCCGGCCTCGAGCCAGCGCACGCCGTACGCGAGCGCGAGCGGGAACGCGGCGAACGCCCAGGTCTGCGTGTACAGCCCGACGGAGAACGTGCCGTCGGCGCCGTGGCCCCAGCGCGAGCTCGAGATGCACATGGCGATGGCGCCGCCTCCGGCGACCGCGGCTCCCGCCGAGGCGCCGAGCACGCGCATGGCGCGGTAGCCCGCGGCCGGCACCAGCACCAGCGGCAGGAACACGCTGAGCTGGAACCAGAACAGCAGGTGGCCGCCGGTGAGCGCGGTCAGCGCCGCCGGCACCAGCTGGGGGATGACCTGATAGTAGTAGGCCGAGGCGAAGCCGGCGTTGGCGCTCGGGTTCCACAGGTCGAAGTCGAGCGCGCGCAGGCAATCGGAGAGCCGCGCGGTCTCCGCGAGGTGGAAGCCCAGGTCGTCGCCGCCGAGCTCGCCGCGGAACACGCCGCGGTACACCACCGCGAGCAAGAGCGTCATGCCGGCGAGGACCCACCGGTGCCCGTGGCGCGCGAGGTGCGCGTACGCCCGGTCGAGCGGCGAGGGCGGCGGCGTCACGGCGTCGGGCATGCGCGGCGGGCAGCCTACACCGCGCGGGTGAGGCTCGCGCGCGGGCGGGGCGCGGCTCGCCGGCGCGGCGCGGCCGCCCGGGGCGCGACGTCGAACGAGGACGGGCGGCTCGTCGCCGCGCGCCGCGCGCGTCTCAGCGGAACAGGTAGGCGGCGCCGGCCTTGTCGAGCAGGTCGGTGGTGGGGTCGCCGTCGACGCCCGTCGCGGTTGAGCGCTCCCCGATGGCGCCGACCAGCACGCGATCGCCGACCACCGAGATCGCCTGGCCCATCAGGTCCAGGGCGGCCGGGCTTGCGCCCTTGAGCTGTCCCAGTGGTGTGACGGCGGCGCCGTCGAGGGCGTACACGATGACGGCGCCGGACGCGACCGGACCGTCCTGGGTCGGATCGGTGCCGAAGCCGCTGCCATTGGCGCCGTCGGTGGGTAGGCCTACGGCGATGAGACCCTCGCTCATGGCGACGGCGGTGCCGAAGTAGCCGTTAGCCACGGGCACCGGCGCCTTGAGGTACGCGGCTTGCGACCATCCCGCCGCGCCGTCGCGAAACAGGTACGCGGCGCCGGCTTCGTTGAGCAGGTCGTTGGGGAAGCCGCCGACGCCGGCGGCGCTGCCTTGCTCCTGCTCGGCGCCGACCACCGCGGCGGTGCCGGCGATGGCGACCGCGTTGCCGAAGCGGTCGTTCTGGCCCGGGTTGCCCGCCACCAGCGTGTCCTCGCGGATCCACACCACGCCGAGTCGGCTGAACACGTAGGCGGCGCCAGCGTCCTGGAAGGCGGTGTCGTCGCCGGGCGCGCCGACGATGGCGCGCTCGCCGCTGACCGCGACGCTGATGCCCATCTGGTCGTAGGCCATGCCCGCGCCGTCGAGGGTGTCCTCCAGCACCCAGGTGGTGCCGGTGCGGTGGTAGGCGTAGGCGATGCCGGTGTCGGTGGCGCGGCCCGGCTCGCCGACGATGAGGACGTCGCCGTCGAGGGCCACCGACGCGCCGAACTCGGCGCTGGCCGCGGTCGATGGCGACTTGATGTACGCCTGGCGCGACCAGATCGCGCCGGTGCGCACGAACACGTGGACCGCGCCGGAGTCGGCCAGCCCGAAGCTGTCCTCGCCGGCGCCGGTGCCGACGCCGGTGAGGACCGAGTTGTCGCCGGGCGCGCCGACGACGATGGTGTCGCCGCTCACCGCGACCGTCTTGCCGAACGCGCAGTCGCAGCCCGTCGTGCCGGCCTTGAGGTACGCCGCCGGGGCCCAGTCATCGCCGTCGACGGCGTAGACGTAGACCGCGCCGGAGTCTGCCGAGGCGTCGTTGCTCGGATCTCCGCCGACGCCGGTGGCGTTGGAGTCCTCGAACGGCACGCCGATGACGATGAGATCGTCCGTCATCGCCACCGCCAAGCCGAACCGATCGTCGATGTCGGGCGCGATGGCCTTGAGGTAGGTGGCCGGCGACGGCAAGCGCGGCACGGTGATGACGTAGGTGGTCGTGGCGCCGTCGCCGCTGGCCTCGATCGCGATCGTGCGCGACGTGGCGATGTCGATCGGCGCCGAGGTCGTCCCAGACGGCAGCTCCGCGCCGCCGAGCTCGACGGCGGTGCCGGGCGCGCTGGTCGCGGTGAGCGCGAGCTCGACGTCCCAGAAGCGCAGGTCGGTGAGGGTGTAGCTCGTCACCGCCGGATCGAACGCCGGCGTCAGCGTGCCGACCGAGGGCGCGAGGGCGGTGAGGGTGCCCGGGGTCGGGCCGCCGTCGACGGTGCCGCCGTCGATCGCGGCGTCGCCGCCGCCGCACGCCACCACCACCAGCATCGAGATCCACGCCGCGCGTCGCATCGACGGCGATGCTCGCACGCGCGTCGCCGTCAGGCGAGCAACGCGCTCGCTGTGTCATCGGTGACGACAGGCGGCGCGCCGCGCGCGCTCGCGACCTCCGCCGACCAGCGCGCAGCGACGGCGCCGATCTTCGCCAGCGGCCAGCCGAGCACGACGCCGGCGGTGATCGCGGCGACGTAGGCATCGCCGCAGCCGACGTTGTCGCCGCCGGGACGCGCCGGCGACGCTGGTTGTTCGCGTTGCTCGTCGCCGGCGTACAGGGTCGAGCCGTCGGCGCCGCGGGTGACCGCGACCAGGCGACAGCGACGGCGCAGGGTGGTGAGCAGGTCGGGCTCGTCGAGGGCGGCGGCGCACGCGGCCAGCTCGGTGGCGCCGAGCTTGACCACGTCGGCGGCGTCGAGCGCGAGCCGCAGCGCGGCGACGTCGACGGTGCCCGGCCGCAGGTTGGGATCGCACACCCGCACGCAGGTCGACGGCGCCGCGGCCAGCGCCTCGGCGAAGGTCGCCAGCCCGCTGGCGGTGCGCTGCGACAGCGTACCGAACACCAGCGCGCGCGCGGTGCGCAGCGCGGCGCGGACCTCGTCGGTCAGCGCGATGTGCTCCCACGCGCGCCCGGGCACCAGCCGGTAGCGCGGCTCGCCGCCGACGAGGGTGACGGTCACCTCGCCGGTGGCGTGCGCGTCGTCGCGCTGCACCAGGCGAGCGTCGACCACGGTCGCCAGGCGCGCGATCGCGCGGGTGCCATCGGCGTCGTCGCCGACCCGGCTCACCAGCGCCGGGCGCAGCGCGTCGCCGGCGGCCTGGCCGATGAGCCCCAGATGATAGGCCACGTTGGCCGGCGCCCCGCCGAGCTGATCGCCGTCGGGGAAGCGATCCCAGAGCACCTCGCCCCAGACGAGGATGGTCGGCGGCGCGGGGGTTGACACGGGTGACTTCGTGTTAACTATACACTCATATGCAGACCGCTCCCGCCGAGACCGGCTCCGCGCTGCTGACCGATCTGTACCAGCTCACCATGGCGCACGGCTACTGGGCCCGGGGCCAGGCCGAGCGCGAGGCGGTGTTTCACCTGTTCTTCCGGCGCGCGCCCTTCGGCGGCGGCTATGCCATCGCCGCCGGGATCGGCCCGGCGCTGACCTACCTGGCCGGGCTGCGCTTCCAGACCGCCGAGCTCGACTACCTCGCCGGCCTGCGCGGCGGCGACGACGCGCCGCTGTTCGCCGACGGCTTCCTGCGCTACCTCGCCGACCTCCGCTTCACCTGCGACGTCGACGCGGTGCCGGAGGGCTCGGTGGTGTTCCCGCACGAGCCGCTGCTGCGCGTGCGCGGGCCGATCGTCGCGGCGCAGCTCGTCGAGACCCCGCTGCTCACGCTCGTGAACTTCCAGACCTTGATCGCGACCAAGGCGGCGCGGGTGTGCGAGGCCGCCGCCGGCGCGCCGGTGCTCGAGTTCGGGCTGCGTCGGGCCCAGGGCTTCGACGGCGGCCTGAGCGCGTCGCGCGCGGCCTTCGTCGGCGGCGTCGCCGCCACCTCCAACGTGCGCGCCGGCATGGCCTTCGGCCTCCCGGTGCGCGGCACCCACGCGCACAGCTGGGTGATGTTCCACCCGAGCGAGCTCGAGGCGTTCCGCGCCTACGCCGACGCCATGCCGGGCAACTGCACGTTCCTGGTCGACACCTACGATACGCTCGGCGGCGTGCGCCACGCGATCGAGGTCGGCCGCGAGCTGCGCGCCCGCGGCCACGCCCTCGCCGGCATCCGCCTGGACTCCGGCGACCTGGCCCACCTCTCCATCGAGGCCCGCGCGCTGCTCGACGCCGCCGGGTTCCCCGACGCGCGCGTGGTGGCCTCCAACGACCTCGACGAGCACATCATCACCAGCCTGCGGGCCCAGGGCGCCCGCATCGACGTGTGGGGCGTGGGCACCAAGCTGGTCACCGCCGCCGACCAGCCGGCGCTCGGGGGCGTGTACAAGCTCGGCGCGGTGCGCACCGACGACGGCGGCTGGCGCGACATGCTCAAGCTGTCGGAGCAGCCGATCAAGATCTCCAACCCCGGGCAGCTCCAGGTGCGCCGGCTGCGGCAGGGCGGGGCGCTGGTGGGCGACGTGCTCTACGACAGCGCCCACGGCGTGACCCGACCGCTGGCGCTGGGCGACCTCGACGATCTGACCCGGCTCGAGCCGGCGCCGGCGCATGACGCCGACGACGATCTGCTGGTGCCGGCGATGGTCGGTGGCGAGCTGCGGGTGGTCGACGATCTGCCGGCGGCCCGGGCGCGGTGCGCGGCCGACCTCGCAGCGCTGTCGCCGCGGACGCGGCGCCTGCTCAACCCGCAGCCGCACCCGGTCGGCCTCGATCCCCACGTCCACGCGCGCAAGCGCGCGCTCATCGCCGCTGCTCGAGGAGGATCGTCGTGACCACCCCGCTCGTGTTCTCGACCGAGGCCTACGGCTACCTGGCCGCCGAGCTGTGCCAGCTCACCGGCTGGGAGGCCGGCACCATCGCGCGCCAGCACTTCCCCGACGGCGAGCGCTACCAGCGCCTCGAGTCCGAGGGCGCGGATCGCGACGTCGTGCTCGTCGGTGGCACCGTCACCGAGGCCGACACCCTCGAGCTCTACGATCTCGCGTGCGGGCTGGTCGGCGCCGGCGCGTACCGCCTCAACCTGGTCATCCCGTTCTTCGGCTACTCGACCATGGAGCGCGCGGTGCGGCCCGGCGAGATCGTCGTCGCCAAGAACCGCGCCCGGCTGCTGTCGTCGATCCCGCCGGCGAGCCGCGGCACCCAGGTGTTCCTCGTCGATCTGCACGTCGCCGCGGTGGCCCACTACTTCGAGGGTGGCATCCGGCCCATCCACGTCTACGGCAAGTCGCTGGTGATGGCGGCGGCGCGGCGCCTCGGCGGCGACGACTTCGTGCTGGCCTGCACCGACGCCGGCCGCGCCAAGTGGGTCGAGTCGCTGGCCAACGACCTCGGGGTGCCGGCGGCGTTCGTGTACAAGCGGCGCGTCGGCGGCGCCGAGACCGAGGTCACCGGGGTCTCGGCCCAGGTCGCCGGCAAGGCGGTCGTGATCTACGACGACATGATCCGCACCGGCGGCTCGCTGATCGGCGCCGCCGAGGCCACCGCGACGCCGGCGCCACCTCGATCGACGCCATCGCCACCCACGGCGTCTTGCCGGGCGACTCCGCCGAGCGCCTGCGCGCGACCGGGCTGTTCGGGCGGCTGGTCGTCACCGACAGCCACCCGCGCGCCCACGCCCTGCGCTCGCCGTTCGTCGAGGTGGTCGGCATCGCGCCGCTGCTCGCCGATCACCTCCAGGAGAACCGATGAAACACGTCAAGGTCGGCGTCGCCTCGCTCAACCAGACCCCGCTCGACTGGGCCGGCAACCAGGCCCGCATCGAGCGCGCCATCGCGGTGGCGCGCGACGCCGGGGTCACGCTGCTGTGCCTGCCCGAGCTGGCGGTCACTGGCTACGGCTGCGAGGACACGTTCTTCATGCCCGGCGTGCAGGACACCGCGATGGCGGTGCTCGAGGCGCTGGCGCCGGCCACCCGCGGCATGGTCGTCGCCGTCGGGGTGCCGGTGTACTTCGAGAAGGCGCTCTACAACGGCGCCGCGCTGCTGGTCGACGGCGCGCTCGCCGGCATCGCGTGCAAGCAGTTCCTCGCCGGCGACGGCATCCACTACGAGCCGCGCTGGTTCAAGGCGTGGCCGGCCGGCGAGCGCGGCGTGTACGAGCGCGGCGCCGCCCGCATCCCGATCGGCGATCTCCTGTTCGACGTCGGCGATCTGCGCATCGGCTTCGAGATCTGCGAGGACGCGTGGGTGGCCAACCGGCCCGGCGCCGATCTGTCGCTGCGCGGCGTCGACGTGTTGTGCAACCCGTCGGCGAGCCACTTCGCGTTCGGCAAGTTCGCGGTGCGGCAGCGCTTCGTCATCGAGGGCTCGCGCGCGTTCAGCGTGGCCTACCTCTACGCCAACCTGCTCGGCAACGAGGCCGGCCGGGTGATCTACGACGGCGGCGGCCTCATCGCGTCGGGCGGCGAGCTGCTCGCGCGCGGGCGCCGGCTTGGCTTCGGCGAGGTCGAGCTGGTCACCGCGATCATCGACGTCGACGGCAACCGGCGCGATCAGGCGCGGCGGGCCTCGAGCCGGCCGCACCACGACGCCGACCTCGGCGTGCTCGAGCTGCCGTTTGCGTGGCCGGTGGTGCGGCCGGGCGCGCCGCCGACCATCGCCCGCACCTGGGAGGACGGACCGCACGCGCGTGAGGAGGAGTTCGCGCGGGCGGTGGCGCTCGGGCTGTGGGACTACCTGCGCAAGAGCCGCGGCCACGGCTACGTGGTGTCGCTGTCCGGCGGCGCCGACTCGTCGGCGTGCGCGGTGCTGGTCGCGACCGCGGCGCGCCTGGCCCGGGCCGAGCTCGGCGCCGACGCGTTCGCCGCGCAGCTCGCGCACGCGCCGCGGCTGGCGGCGGTGCCCACGACCGCGCCCGACGCCGCGGTGGTCCACGCGCTGCTCGCCACCGCCTACCAGCCGACCCACAACTCCGGCCCGGTGACCCGGGCGGCGGCGGCGGCGGTGGCCGAGGCGCTGGGCGCCGAGCACCACGTCCTCGACGTCGACGCGCTGCTCGCCGGCTACCTCGGCGTGGTGCAGGGCGCGCTCGGCCGCGACCTGACCTGGGCCGCCGACGACGTCGCGCTGCAGAACATCCAGGCCCGGGTGCGGGCGCCGTCGATCTGGATGCTGGCCAACCTGCGCGCGGCGATCCTGCTCACCACCTCCAACCGCTCGGAGGCCGCCGTCGGCTACGCCACGATGGATGGCGACACCGCCGGCGGGCTGGCGCCGCTGGGCGGCATCGACAAGACCTACCTGCGGCAGTGGCTGCGCTGGATGGAGACCGTCGGCCCCGAGGGCGTCGGCCCGGTGCCGGCGCTGGCGCTGGTCACCGCGCAGGCGCCGACCGCGGAGCTGCGGCCGGCCGACGCCAGTGGCGCGGCGCAGACCGACGAGGCGGATCTCATGCCGTACGACGTGCTCGAGGCCGTGGAGGACGCCGCCATCCGCGACAAGCGCACGCCGCTCGAGGTGCTGTTCGATCTCGAGCCGCGCTACCCCGAGGTCGCCGCCGCCCAGCTCGCGCGCTGGATCGAGCGGTTCTTCACCCTGTGGTGCCGCAACCAGTGGAAGCGCGAGCGGCTGGCGCCGAGCTTCCACCTCGACGATCGCAACGTCGATCCGCGCTCGTGGTGCCGGTTCCCGATCCTGTCGGGCGGCTTCGCGCGCGAGCTGGCCGAGCTGCGCGAGCACGTGGCCGCCCGGGAGATCCCGTGAGCGGCGCCGCGCGCGCGCCGAGCGAGCCGGGGCCGGGCCGCCACGTCTACGCGTACCCGCGGGCGGCGGTGGCGGTCGACTGCGTGGTGTTCGGCGTCGACGCCGGCGATCTCAAGGTGCTGCTCATCCAGCGCAAGCTGGCGCCGTTCCAGCACGCGTGGGCGTTGCCCGGCGGCTTCGTGCGCCTCGACGAGACCCTCGACGAGGCGGCCCGGCGCGAGCTCGCCGAGGAGGCCGGCGTCACCGACGTCTACCTCGAGCAGCTCTACACCTTCGGCGCCCTCGATCGCGATCCGCGCGAGCGCGTGATCTCGGTGACCTACTACGCGCTGGCCAAGCTCGCCGATCACAAGCTGCGCGCCGCCACCGACGCGATGGGCGTGGGCTGGTTCTCGCTGGCCGAGCTGCCGCGGCTGGCGTTCGATCACGCCGGCATCATCGAGGTCGCGCACGAGCGCCTGCGCGGCAAGGTGCGCTACACGCCGATCGGCTTCGAGCTCTTGCCGCCGCGGTTCTCGCTCACCCAGCTGCAGCGCCTCTACGAGCAGATCCTCGGCACCGAGCTCGACAAGCGCAACTTTCGCAAGAAGCTCCTGGCGATGGACGTGCTGGTCGAGACCGACGAGGTCGAGCAGGGCGTGCGCCACCGCGCCGCGCGCCTGTACCGCTTCGATCGTCGTCGCTACGACAAGCTCACCCGGCAGGGCCTCGCCTTCGCGCTGTGAGCGCGCCGGCGGCGCGCGGTCCTCGTCGGCGGTCCCGGCTTCCGAGCCTGGAGCTCGCGCCGTCGGCGCGGTCAAGGCCCCGTGAGGGAGGGGCGCACCGGGTGGACGTACGGGCCGCCGCGAGAAGTCGGCCCAAGTCGCAGCCTCGTCGGCGGGACGTCGCGATAGCCGCGCACGGCGCCGACGGCGTCGGGGTCCGGCTCGCGCACGCCGACGCCGACGACGGCGACTTGCGTGCCGATGGTGAGCGCCTGCTCGACGAACTGATAGCTGTGGGTCCAGCCCCGCGTCGGCGATGGCTCCTGTCCGGCGCGGGCGAGCATGGCCTCCTCCCAGGGGGTGGGGCTCGAGGTGACGCGATACAGGGTTCGTGGCACCGCGGTGTACCGGAAGTGCTCGACGGTGAGGTCGAGCAAGGCCCGGCCGCTCTCGTCGACCACGGCGAAGGGAACGACGTGGAACTCGCGCCGCAAGATCTTGCTCCCCTTGCCTCGCCACTGGATGAGCTGTGCCGCGTAGTACACGCACGGCGTTCCGGATAGCGGTGCGATCAGCGGTGCGCCGATCGGGGCGATCGCGCCGACGATACGGACGGGCTGTCCCTCCGGGCCGTCGGCGACCCGGTGCCGTCGGATGGTCCGCATGTACCTCCACGTCGGGAGCGGCGCGACGAAGTAGATGGCGGTGCCCAAGGCGCCGGCGGCGAGCGCGATCGTCAGGTAGATGATGTTCTCCACGCGCAGTCATGGTGCACGCGCGCGGTCTCGCCGGGCCTACCTCGCGACGATCTCCCATCGGATCGGCGGTCACGCCGCTCCGCCCGCGTGGACGTGGCCGGGCGCGGGCGCGTCAGGGCGCGTCGACGGTACCGGGATGATCGGTCACGAAGGGTCCGCCGGCGGGACCGGGCCCCACCCGCACCCGGGTCGGCGGGCCGTCGCGATATCCGCTGACCTGCGCCACCGCGTCCGGATCGGGCTCGCGCAGGGGCATCCCGACCACCGCGACGCGTTCGCCGATCTCGAGCACCGCCTCGGCGTAGCGCAGCTTCTGGTTGAAGCCGAAGAAGCTCTTGCCGTCCTCGCGATGCCGGGCAAGGAACGCCGCCTCGCGAGGGTCGGGATCGTCGAAGGTGCCCGAGCGGCTCCGCGCATCGGTGCCGCTGAGCACCTGCGCCTGGGCCGGGTCGACCAGCGCGCGACCGCTGCCGTCGAGGACCGCGAACGGTACGCACCGCTCCTCGCGGGCGAGCTCGCTCCAGTGCGACCTCTTGCCCGAGCGCCGGCGCTCGTCGACGGTGACCAGGTAGTAGACGCAGCGGCGGCCGGTCAGCGGCGCCTCCAGCGCCGGACCGTCGGCGATGGTCCCGGCGATGCGTCCGAGCTGCCCTTCGGGCCAGTCGGCGATCCGGCGCAGCGGCGCCTTGCGCATCATGCGGCGGACCCGCGGCCCCTCCGCGAAGTACAGCCCGTACGCGACCGCGACCGGAACCACGACCAGGAGCAGCACCACCGACACCGGCATCCGCCGAGTATCTCCCGCGGCGCGCGGCGACGGGCGCTCAGGCGCAGGCCGATGCGTTCGGCCGCGGTGGCAGCCGGGGTAGGCTTCGGGCATGGCCTCCCGCGCGGCGCTCCTGCTCATCGATCTGCAGCACGACTTCTGCCCCGGCGGCGCGCTGGCGGTGGCCGACGGCGACGCCACCATCGCGGTGGCCAACGCGGCGATGCGTGAGTTCGACCTGGTGGTCGCGACCCAGGATCTGCATCCGCCGGAGCACGGCAGCTTCGCCGCCAACCACCCCGGCACCCAGCCGTACCAGGTCATCGACCTGCACGGCCTGCCGCAGGTGCTGTGGCCGGTGCACTGCGTCCGCGGCACCCGTGGCGCCGAGCTGCGCGACGATCTCGACGTCGCGCGCATCGCCCGGGTGTTCCCCAAGGGCACCGATCCCACCGTCGATAGCTACAGCGGGCTGTGGGACAACGGCCGGCGGCGCTCGACCGGGCTCGGCGAGTGGTTGCGCGAGCAGGGCGTCACCGCGGTGACCGTCCTCGGGCTGGCCACCGATTACTGCGTCAAGTTCACCGTGCTCGACGCCCTCGCCGATGGCTTCGCGGTGACGGTGCGTGCCGACGGCTGCCGCGCGGTCGAGCTGGCGCCCGGCGACGGCGCGCGCGCCCTCGAGGAGATGCGCGCCGCCGGCGCGGCGATCTCGACCGAGAGCGCGCGCGGGTGAGGCTGCGCGTCGAGGAATCTCCCGACCTCGCCGCGCAGCTCGGCGTGCCGGTGCCGCCGCGCGCGCCGGCGGACGCGAGGGCGTGCGTCGACTGGGATGCGCTGCTGGCCCGCGTGGGGGGCGGCGCGCGGCCACGGTCCGACACGACCACGATCGTGCCTGGCGGCGCCGCCCGCCTCGCGACCGTCGTCGTCGAGGGCGACGAGGTGGTGCTGGAGGTGCTCGTCCTGGCCGACGCCGAGGCGGCCCAGCGCGCGCTGGTGGCGGAGGCGCAGCGCACCACGATGTCGCGCTCGCCGTTCGTGGTGGGGCCGGCGCTCGGCGACGTCTGCGTCAGGCTGCCGCCGGAGTTCCCCCGCGGCCACGTGCTGTGGACGCTCGGCGCGATGCTGGTGAGCGTGCAGGGCGGCGCCGACCTCGACGCGATCGTCGGCGCCATCACCGCCGAGCTCGACGCCGGCTGGGTGCCAGGGACGCAGGCGGCGGCACACGCGCCGGTCATCGTCGACGTCGGGGTGCGCACCGACCTCGGTGGCGCGAGCAAGACCGTCACCTGGCGGGTGGAGCCGGCGGCCCCGGGGTTGTCGATCGTCAGCGGGGCGTGGGTGGCCGAGCCCGATCGCCACCGCGCCCGGGTGCTCGACGCCTCGCCGACGTCGATGACCCTGGAGGTCGCGGCCGGGGCCCCCGTGACCGTCGAGCTCTTCGCCGTCCATCCGCGCTACGTGGTGGTGCGCCGCGCCGCGCTCGCGGTCGCGCGCGGCTGAGCAAGCCGCCCGGAGATCGGCCCCGGTCGGCTTGCATCGCCGAGCGTCGACGCCGACACTGCTCCGCGGATGCCAAGCCGCGCGCGCGAACGGAGCTCGCTCGACGTCGGCGTCGACCTGGTCGCCATCGACGAGGTCGCCGCGGCGCTGGCCCGCTTCGGGGCGCGCTACAAGGCGCGCCTGTTCACCGCCCGCGAGCAGGCCGATTGCGACGCCCGCGGCCGCGCCGCCGCGGCGTCGTACGCGGCGCGCTTCGCGGCCAAGGAGGCCGTGCTCAAGGTGCTGGCGCCGCCCGACGTGCGGCCGCCCTGGACCGACATCGAGGTGGTGCGTCGCGCCAGCGGCGCCTGCCGGGTGGCGCTGCACGGCGCCGGACGGCAGCTGGCGCGTCGGCGGCGGCTGGCGGCGTGGTCGGTGAGCCTCAGCCACGAGGCCGGGGTCGCGGTCGCGCTGGTGGCGGCGCGGCGCGCCCCGGCGCCCACGAAAGGACGAGCGAGATGAGCAGCGAAGAACTTCGGGGCCGAGTCCGTCAGGTGCTCGCCGAACACGGCAAGCTCGCGGTCGACGCCGCCGGGCTGGGCGACGACGACGATCTGTACGCCGCCGGCATGACCTCGCACGCCTCGGTCGGCGTGATGCTGGCGCTCGAGGGCGCCTTCGATCTCGAGTTCCCCGATCGCTTGCTGCGGCGCTCGTCGTTCCAGAGCGTCGCCGCCATCGCCGCCGCCATCACGGAGATCCAGGGTGGCGCGTAGGTCGGCCAACTTCGCGCTCGCGCTCGAGGCGACCCGCAAGGTCGCGACCGAGGCAGCCGGGCCCAACGCCGCGGCCGTCGATCGCGACGCGCGATTCCCCGTCGAGGCCATCGACGCGCTCAAGCGCGCGCGCCTGCTGTCGGCCGGCGTGCCGGTAGAGCTCGGCGGCCTCGGGCTGTCGCTCGGCGAGCAGGCCGAGCTGTGCTGCGTGCTCGGCCAGGCGTGCGCCGCGACCGCGATGATCACCGCGATGCACTTCATCCAGATCGGCTGCATCGCGCGCCACCGCGGCGACTCGGCCTGGTTCACCGGCTACCTGCGCGAGTGCGTCGAGCGTCAGCTCCTGATCGCCTCGATCACCTCGGAGGTCGGCGTCGGCGGCGACGCCCGCACCAGCGTGGCCGGGGTCCGGGTCGAGGGCGGCGCCTTCGCGCTGACCAAGCAGGCCACCACCATCTCTTACGGCGCCCACGCCGACGACTGGTTCGCGACCTGTCGCCGGTCGCCCGACGCGCCTGGCAACGACCAGGTCCTGGTGATGCTGCGGCGTGGCTCGACCACGCTGTCGCCGACGACGACCTGGAACACCCTCGGCATGCGCGGCACCTGCAGCCCGGGGTTCTCGGTGCACGCCACCGGCGACGCGGCGCAGATCCTGCCCGACTACGGCACGGTGTCGGCCAAGACGATGGTCCCGTACTCGCACGTCTTGTGGGGCGGCACCTGGCTGGGCATCGCCACCGACGCCGTGCACCGGGCCCGCGCGTACCTGCGCGGCGAGGCGCGCAAGGCGCCGGGCAAGGCGCCGCCGCAGGGCCTGCGGGTGTCGGAGCTGGCGACCCAGCTCGCGGTCATGCGGGCGCTGGTGCACGACGTCGCGCGCGACGTCGAGGAGGTCTACGAGACCCCGGGCGCCGACGAGGCGCTGGCGACGATCGCGTGGGCGCTGCGCCTCAACCAGCTCAAGATCGCGGCGTCGCAGGCGGTGTTCGACATCACCGTGAAGTCGCTGCAGACCATCGGCATCATGGCCTACAAGCAGGACTCGCCGGCCTCGCTCGGCCGCCACCTGCGCGACGCGCTGTCGGCGTCGCTGATGGTCGGCAACGATCGCCTGCACGCGACCAACGCCGCGTTCCTGTGCGTGTTCAAGGACGACTGACGATCGCCGCGTTCGCGCGGAGCAAGGACTGCTGATGCCCACTCCCCCGCTGCCTCCGCCGGCCGCCGGCGCCAACCCGGCCGAGCGCGAGCTCCTCACCGCGCTGCTCGATCACAAGCACCTGATCTGGACCGGCGTCCCCGGCGTCTACGGCAAGGGCGCAGCCTTCGAGCGCGTGCTCGAGGCCGTCGATCGCCTCATCACCCGCTCGGCGGTCGGCGACGGCGCCGAGGCGCTGCGGTTCCCGCCGGTGATGAGCCGGGCCCACTTCGAGCAGAGCGAGTTTCTGAAGTCGTTCCCGCACCTCGCCGGCGCGGTGACCAGCTTCGAGGGCACGCCCGCCGAGCACGCCGAGATGCTCGAGGCCATCGGCGCCGGGCGCGACTGGATCGCGCACCAGAAGCTGACCGCGGTCGCCCTTGGCTCGGCCGCCTGCTACCCGCTGTATCCCTACGCCGCCGCCGACGGGCCGCTGCCGGAGGGGGGCCGCCTGTTCGACGTGTTCGCGTGGTGCTTCCGGCACGAGCCGTCGGGCGATCCGGCCCGGCTGCAGACCTTCCGCATGCGCGAGTTCGTGCGCATCGCCGCCGGCGCCGATCTGCCGGCGTGGCGCGACACCTGGGCCGAGCGCGGTCGCGACCTGCTGGCGGGCCTTGGCCTGCCGGTCGCCGTCGACGTCGCCAACGATCCGTTCTTCGGGCGCGGCGGCCGCATGCTGGCGGCCAACCAGCGCGAGGCGCGGCTCAAGTTCGAGCTCCTGGTGCCGGTGTGCTCGGCCGAGCAGCCGACCGCGATCATGAGCTTCAACTACCACCAGGATCACTTCGGCACCCGGTTCGGGATCCAGGGCGCCGGCGGCGAGACCGCGCACACCGCGTGCGTCGGCTTCGGCATGGAGCGCATCACCATCGCCTTGCTCAAGCACCTCGGCATGGATCCGACGACCTGGCCCGCGGCGACCCGCGCGCGGCTGTGGCCGGGCGAGTAGCGCGGTGGCGCTGACGTCGCTCTGGGGCCTCGACCCCGCGAGCTACGCGCCGCACGCGCTGCACGGCGCCGAGCGGGCGTGGCCGGAGACGAGCTGCTACGTCGACGTGTGGATCGAGCTGTGCGCGGCGCGCGGCGTCGACCCGCACGCGATCCTGGGCTTCGCGATCGCCACCGACCTCGAGGCCGATCAGTGGACGTTCCTGCGGCCGCCGCACGGCGATCTCGACGAGCTGCTCGGGGCGCGGGTGCACGAGCTCAACCTGTGGCGGCCGCTGGCCGAGCACGCCGTCGAGCAGATCGCGCGCGGGCGCATCCTGGTGGTCGACATGGACAGCTTCTGGCTGCCCGACACCCGCGGCGTGTCCTACCAGCTCACCCACGGCAAGACCGCGATCGCCATCGAGGCGATCGACGTCGACGGCGAGCGCCTGCGCTACTTCCACAACGCGGGCTACTTCGAGCTGGGCGGCGCCGACTTCCGCGGCGCCCTGCGCACCGAGGGCACCGCGCCGGAGGTGCTGTCGCCGTACTGCGAGCTGGTCGACTGGAGCGCGCCGCGCACGCCGACCCGCGACAACGCCTGGCGCGTCTTGCGGCGCCACGCCGCGCGGCGCCCGACGACCAACCCGGTGGACGCGCTGGCCGCGCGGTTCGCCGCGCGCGACGGCGCGTGGCTGCGCGAGGCCGGGCTGCCGGGGCTGCACGCGTGGTCGTTCGGCACCCTGCGCATGGCCGGCGCCGCCGCGGAGCTGGTGGCCAGCCACCTGCGCTGGCTCGACGGCGCGCGCCTCGAGGTCGCCGCGGCCGCGTTCGACGAGGCGTCGATGGGCTGCAAGGCGCTGCAGTTCAAGCTGGCGCGCTCGCTGGTGTCGGGCCGTGCCGTCGACGCCGCCGGCGCGTTCGCGTCCATCGCGGCCGCGTGGCAACGCGGGCAGGACGAGGTCACCCGCGCGCTCGAGGCCGGCTAGTGGCCCGGGTGCGCGCCGCGCCGGGGCTCGCGCGGGTCGAGCTCGAGCGCGCCGAGCTGTGGACGACGGCGCCCGGCGCGTGGGCGAGCCCGGCGGACCTGCCGACCGAGCCGGGCCTGCCGTGCGACGTGCCCGGCACCGTCGGCGCCGCCCTGCGCGCCGCCGGCGTGCCCACCGATGGGCGCGACCTCGACGGCGAGGACGCCTGGTTCCGGATCGCCTTGCCGGCCGGCGACGGTCCGGCCCGCGTCGTCTTGCACGGCGTCGCCACCGGCGCCGACTGCTGGATCGACGGGGTCGGCCAGGCCGGGCCGACCAGCGCCTTGCGGCCGCACGTGCTCGCCGCGCCCGCCGGCGCGCGCGAGCTGGTGCTGGCGTGCCGCGCGCTCACGCCGGCGCTCGCCGGTCGCAAGCTGCCGCGGGTGCGCTGGAAGACCCGCCTCGTCGCCAGCCAGCAGCTCCGCTTCGCGCGTACGCCGCTGCTCGGGCGCATGCCCGGGTGGGCGCCGGGGCCGGCGCCGGTCGGGCCGTTCCGGCCGATCGTCGTCGAGCGCGGCCCCGCGATCGGCGCGCGGGTCACCGCGACGATGCGCGGCGACGACGGCATCGTGCGGGTGCAGCTCGACGGCGTGGCCGCGAGCGCCGCGACCGTGCGATGCGCCGGCGCCGCCGCCGCGTTGACCGCGACCGGGCCCGGCACCTTCCGCGGTGAGCTGGTGGTGCCGACGCCACCGCGGTGGTGGCCGCACACCCACGGCGCGCCGACCACCCACGCGGTGGTCGTCGACACCGACGCCGGGCCGATCGATCTCGGCGTGGTCGGGTTCCGCGAGGTGGTCGCGAGCCATCGCCCCGGCCTGGCGCTGGCGGTCAACGGCGTGCCGGTGTTCGCGCGCGGCGCGTCGTGGATGCCGGTCGACGCCGTCGCGATGGGTGGCACCGCCGACGCGATCCGCGCCGAGCTGGTGCGCCTGCGCGACGCCGGCGCCAACCTGGTGCGCGTGCCCGGCACCGGCTGCTACGAGCACGACGCCTTCCACGACGCCTGCGACGAGCTCGGGCTGATGGTCTGGCAGGACGCGCTCCTGGCCAACCTCGACTACCCGACCGACGACGCCTTCGCGGCCGAGCTCGCCGCCGAGGTCGACGCGCTGCTCGACCGGCTCGAGCCCTCGCCGTCGCTGGTGGTCGTGTGCGGCGGCAGCGAGATCGAACAGCAGGCGACGATGTGGGGCCACCCGCCGGAGGAGCTGTCGTGGCCGCTGCTCGACACGATCATCCCGGCGGCGGTGGCGGCGCGTCGGCCCGAGCTCGCGTACGTGCGCAACTCGCCGACCGGCGGACCGCTGCCGTTCCACGTCGGCGTCGGGGTCGCGCACTACTACGGCGTCGGCGCCTACCTGCGGCCGCTCGACGACGCCCGCCGCGCCGAGGTCGGGTTCGCCACCGAGTGTCTGGCCTTCGCCAACCCGCCGGCGGCCGGGCCCGTCGACGGCGCCGGGGTACCGCGCGACGGCGGCGCCGCCTGGGACTTCGCCGACGTCCGCGATCACTACCTCGGCGTCGTGCACGGCGTGGATCCTGCGGCGCTGCGGAGCGAGGCACCGCACCGCTACGCCGCGCTGTCACGGCGGGTCAGCGGCGAGGTGATGGCGCGCGCCTACGCCGAGTGGCGGCGCACCGGCTCGCGCACCGCCGGCGCGCTGGTGTGGATGTGGCGCGACGTCGTGCCCGGCGCCGGCTGGGGCGTGATCGGCAGCGACGGCGCGGTCAAGCCGCCGTACTGGTACCTGCGGCGGGCGTGGGCGCCGCTCGCGCTGGTCACCACCGACGAGGGTCAGGACGGGCTCGTCGTGCACGCGCTCAACGACGGCCCGACGGCGGTCGCCGGCACCCTGCGCGTGCGCGCGCTGCGCGACGGCCACCAGGTGGTCGCCGAGGGCACCCGGGCGCTGGCGCTGGCACCGCACGCGACCGTGGCGATCTCCGTCGACGAGGTCGTCGGGCGCTTCGTCGACTCGGCGTACGCGTACCGGTTCGGTCCGCCGGGGCACGACGCCATCGTCGTCACCCTCGAGCGCGGCGCGGAGATCGTCGCGGACGTGGTCCACCACGTGGTGCCGCCGAGCGCCGACGATGGCTGCCTGTCGATCGAGGTGACGCCGACCGCCGCCGCCGGGTGCTACGCGGTGGCGCTGACCACCTCGCGCCTGGCCGCGCCGGTGGTGATCGAGGCGCCCGGGTTCGCGCTCGACGACGACTACGTCACCGTGGTGCCCGGCTGGCCGCGCCGGGTGCGCGCGGTGGGCGTGCCCGGGGCGCCGCCGCCGGTGGTGCGCGTTCACGTCGCACCGCGGTGAGCCCGCGCCGGCGGGCGTCGGCGCTATCGTCGTCGGAGTGGAGCGCGCGATCACCGGGTACCACCAGGACGAGCACGGCGACTGGGTGGCCGAGCTCGCCTGCGGCCACCGCCAGCACGTGCGCCACCGGCCGCCGTTCTTCCTCCGGCCGTGGGTGACCACCGCTGCCGGTCGCGCCGAGCACCTCGGCACCGTGCTGCCGTGCGTGCGCTGCGATCGCGGCGAGCCGCCGGGCTGAGGCGACGGCTACGGGGGCGGCAGCGCCCTGGCGAGGAACGCCGCCAGCGCCGGCGTCGCCGAGGGTGGCACCGCGTGGCCGCCGTCGACGTCGACGAACTCGACCCGGGCGCCGGCGTCGGCGAGCAGCGTCGCGAGCCGGCGCGCGACGTCGTGGCGCAGGACCTCGTCGTCGGGCGCGTGCAGCATCAGCACCGGCAGGCCGGCCGCGGCCGTCGCGCGCCGCCGCCAGTCGGCCTCGTCGACGATGGTCCCGGCGACCAGCCCGATCGCGGCGACGCGCTCCGGCGCCGCGAGGGCGACGTCGACGGCGAGCATCGCGCCCTGGGAGAAGCCGACCAGCGCCACCGGCCCCGGGCACGCGGCCACCACGGCGAGCACCGCGTCGCGGGCGCCGTCCATGCCCGGCGGGCGCGCCGCGGTCAGGTCCTGGTGCTCGCCGCGCCCGCGCTGGCGCAGCATGCGCCCGACGGAGATGGGCCACCACGAGCGGCCGCCGGCGAAGCCCTCGAGCTCCACCGGCGCCGCCGGCACCAGCAGGCGCACGTGCGGCAACGCGTCGCCGAGGTGCGCGGCCATCGGCACCAGCTGATCGGCGGGGTAGGTGAGGCCCTGCAGGAGGATCACCGTCGGCGTCGGCGCGTCGGCCCGCGGCGCGACGGCCTCGCGGGTCACCATCACCAGCGCGCTCACGCGCCCCAGCGCGTGGCCAGCTCGTCGGTGAGCAGGCGCTCGAGCAGCGCCTGCGCCCACAGCGGCGTGAACGTGTGGTCGGGGCCGTCGACGATGCGCCAGCCGACGTCGCGCTCGTCGGCGCCGCCGAGGTAGGCGAGGTTCGGCCCGAGCAGGCCCTCGAGGTAGTCGCGGCCGGGATCGTCGGCGGAGAACACGAACACCAGCGGCACCCGCTGGCCGGCGAGCGCGCGCAGGCCGCGGCCGAGCTCGACCGCCTCGGGGCTGCCGCGCCCCAGCCGCAGCGCGATCGCGCGGCCGCGGGTCTCGGCGACGTCGCGCGCGCGGCGCGCGAACACCTCGGCGATCCGGCGCACTGGCACGTCGCCGCGCAGGAGCTTACGCCACGCGTCGGCCTGGCCGAGGCGCTTCTGGTAGTAGCGGGTCTGCCGGAAGGTGGCGCGACCGGCGACGTCGAGGGAGTCGCCGTCCTTCCAGTGGAAGGTCTGCGGGTTGATGAGGA
>JAWKQW010000053.1:0-26964 GCA_041389945.1 Kofleriaceae bacterium | reverse complement strand
CCCAGGTCGAGCCCGGCAAGGTCTACGGCGTGCGGGTGATGGAGGGCTACTCCTCGGAGGAGGGCTTCCCGATGGACTTCGGCACCACGATGTTCGAGGGCCACACCCTGCTCGGCGTGGCGCCGCTCGCCAGCGACAACTCGTGGGCGGCGCTGGTGCCGGCCAACGTGCCGGTCCACCTCCAGCTCATCGATCGGTTCGGGCTCACCGTGGTCAACGAGCCGGTGTGGCAGTCGGCCAAGCCGGGTGAGTCGCGCATGTGCGGCGGTTGCCACGAGGATCGCGCCGAGGCCACCGTGGTCCAGCCGGGCCCGGTGCAGGCCCTCATCGCCGGCCCGGTGCCGATGCTGCAGGACACCCCGCGGGTCGCGCGCAAGTCCGACGTGTTCACCCGCGACGCCCTGCGCGGCGTGCCGTGGGACCAGGCGCTGCAGCCCATCTTCGACGCCAAGTGCGTGAGCTGCCACGACGGCACCGCCAACGGCATGAACCCGAGCTACACCATCAGCGATCCGGAGACCGGAGCGTCGGCGACCTGGACCTTCGACCTGTCGGACGGTCCGGCCCAGCTCGCGGTGGGTGACTTCCTCGTCGACGGCTACAGCAAGTCGTACATCTCGCTGGTGGGCCTCGACGCCGAGGACCTCGACAAGGCCAACGTGGTCGTCGTCGGCGACATGGTCAGGTACCTGCTGCCGATGGCGACGGAGATGCCGCTCTTGTCGCTGCTCAACCCGCCGCAGCAGTTCCCGACCCAGGACCCGGGCGTGCGCGCCTACGCCGGCCAGACCCACGCGCAGGTGGCCGGCTTCACCGACCTCACGCCCGACGAGTACTACACGCTGGTCACCTCGGCGGCGATGGGCGCGCTGTTCTACTCGCGCGAGAACGCGCCGCTGGCCACCTACGCGCCGTGACCGCCGCGCCCGCACGCTCCCCGTCGCCTCGCCCCCATCCGCTGGAGGAACCCATGTCCACGCACCTCATCCGCACGTCGCTCGCCGCGCTGACCTCGCTCGCTCTCGGGGCGGCCCTCGTCGTCGGCGCCGCGCCCGCCGCCGCCGGCGTCGGCGGCAGCGCCAACAAGGTCCGCAGCGCGGTGGCGTCCGGCTCGGTCGACGCCATCCTCGCCGAGGTCGAGCGCGTCGAGCGCAAGATCTGCAACGACTGCATCGAGCCCATCACGGCGCTGCTGGAGCACGCGCGCTACGAGGTCCGCGAGGTCGCCGCCTGGTGGTTCGCCAAGCGGCCCGGCCTCAAGGACGCGATGATCGAGCAGATGGTCGACGACCTCGCCGGCGGCTCGCTCATGGTGCGCAACGCCGCCGACTTCCTCGGTACGGTCAAGGCGCTGCCGAGCATCCCGGTGCTCACCGATCTCGCCGTGCGCGCCGACCTGTCGGCGGAGGCCCGCCAGCACGTGGTGCGCGCGCTGGGCAAGATGGGGCACGCCTCCGCCAACCCGGCCATCGAGGCGGCCTTCGCCGACGCCGACGCGACGGTCCGCGCCGAGGCGGTCGACGCCTGGCACGCGATCCTCTACCAGCAGGGCGCGGCCGCGATGGTCGATCTGCTCGACGACGCCGACGCCCTGGTGCGCGCCAAGGCGGCGGCGGTGATCGGCAGCCTGCGCGAGGCCAGCGCCCGGGTCGCGCTCGAGGCGGTGCTCGCGAGCGACGTCGACCCGTCGGCGCGGCGCAACGCCGCCTGGGCCCTGGGGCGCCTCGGCCAGGCCGCGTCGCGGCCGGCGCTCGAGGCGGCGATGTCGGACGCGTCGTCGCTGGTGCGCAACACCGCGCGGGTCGCGCTGGCGGCGCTGTAGCCGCGCGCACACGTCGCGACGCGAGCGCGCCCCGGCGCGCTCGCGGCCGTTTCGGGCGGGCCCGCCCGCGGAGATTCTCGACGAGCCTGGAGTATGCTGATGGCCATGGGATCGCGACCTCGGTGGATCGGCGCGGCGGTGATGGCGACCGCGATCGTCGGCGCCGGCCTGATGGCGTCGTTCGGCGGCGCGTGCGGCGACCCGCCGCCGGGCCGCACCTACTACGAGCGCGTCATCGAGCCCATCCTGGTGCAGCGCTGCGCCGGCAACACCTCGGGCTGCCACGCCACCAACGACGACGATCCGTACCAGTTCGCCGCCGGCAACCTCGACGTCACCTCCTTCGAGCGGGTGCAGAAGCGGCGCGACCTGCTGGCGCCGTTCGGCGCCTACCAGTACCCGCTGCTGCTGGTGAAGGCCGTATGGCAGGGCGAGCTGCCGCTGCGCTACGAGGGCGAGAGCCGCGAGCTCGAGGTGCTGCACACCGGTGGCGCGCTGCTCGAGGTCAACTCCGACGCGTTCTTGACCCTGCTCACCTGGCTCGACAACGGCGCCACCGAGAACGGGCTGCCGCCGCCGACTCCGGCCCAGGTCGGTGGTGGGCCGTGCTCGACCTCGATCCCGGCCGGCTTCGATCCGGCGCCGTACGTGGCCAACCCCAACTTCGCCAGCTTCGTCGCCACGGTGCAGCCGGTGATCGAGGGCTGCGCCGCCGGCAACTGCCACGGCGCGCCGCAGTCGGACTTCTACGTCACCTGCGGCGACGACGAGCCGCAGCGCGCGTTCAACTTCAGCCAGGCGTGGTCGTTCGTGAGCACGCCGGTCGACGACTCGCAGATCCTGCGGGTGCCGCTCGCGGTGTCCGCCGGCGGCGGGCCGCACAGCGGCGGCGACCAGTTCGCCAGCACCACCGCGGCGAACTACACCGCGATCCGGACCTGGGCCGAGGCGGTGGGGCGCCTCGAGTTCGGCGTCGGCGAGCCAGCCAAGGAGTTCTTCGCCGACCACGTCCAGCCGGCGCTGCTGGTGCGCGGGTGCGCGTTCCAGGCCTGCCACAGCCCGTCGGCGACCAACGACTTCAAGTTCCGCTCCGGCACCCGCGGCTTCTACTCGGCGGTGGCGACCCAGCGCAACTACGACCTCCTCCGCGAGGAGTTCATGGCGCTCGAGTACCCCGACGCCCGGCGCGGCCGCGCGGTGGCCAAGACCACCTCGCCGACCACCGGCGGCATCGCCCACCGCGGCGGCTCGATCCTCGAGACCCCAGGCGCCGGCTTCGCCGATCCGGCCACCTGCCCGCAGCCGATCGACCCGGCGACGGCGACCCCGTTCTGCCTGGTCCAGCACTGGCTCGATCTCGAACGCGCCGAGCTGCTCGCCGATGACATGGTGACCTCGATGGACGAGGGCGACACCGTGCCCATCGTGTACGTCGAGCGCGCCGAGACCCACGTCGCCACGCCGCTGGCGTTCGACACCTATCAGCCTGGCTCCGACCTCCTGGTCGCCACCGCCACCTTCGGGCCGGGGCAGCGGCTGGCCAGCGTGGCCCTGCCGGCGACCTCGCTGCTCGCGAGCTGCGGGGTGGCGCCCGGCCAGGCCGACGTCCGCGATCCCGACGTGCGCCTCGACGGTGACACCGTGGCGTTCGCGATGCGGACCTCCGCGGCCGATCCGCTCGGGCTGTGGACGGTGTCGATCACCGGCGGCAACTGCACCCGGGTGACGCCGGCCGTCGCCGACGTCGGCGGCATCAAGATCCACAACTTCGATCCGGCGTGGTCGCCCGACGGTGAGTACCTGGTGTTCGCCTCCACCCGCGGCACCAGCGGCCCGACCCGGTCGCGCCAGCTGTTCCTGCCGCAGTCGGACCTGTGGCGGATGCGCCTCGACGGCAGCGGGCTCGAGCAGATGACCTTCCTCACCAACTCCGAGCTGGCGCCAAACTTCATGCGCGAGGGCCGGGTCATCATGACCACCGAGAAGGTCTCCGGCGGCTTCTACCAGCTCGCCGGCCGGCGCCTGAACTGGGACCTCACCGACTACCACCCGCTGCTGGCCCAGCGCGCCGAGTCGCTCTACGTCGCGCCGGGCGACCTCACGTCGACCCTGCCGTCGGTCGACTACGGCCAGGCCACCGACATCCGCGAGAGCTCCAACGGCAACTTCCTGCTCATCCTGTCCGACCCGGGGGCCCGCGGCGGGGCCGGCACCTTGGCGGTGTTCAACCGCTCGGTCGGCACCTTCGAGGCCGGCCGGGTCGACGAGGATCCCGGCTTCCTCGAGGCGATGCACCTCGTCGATCCGGCCGCGACCGGGCGGGTCGGCAGCGCCACCAGCGGCGCCTACCGCGGCGCCTTCCCGCTGCCCGACGGCACCGTGCTCACCTCGTACGCCGCGTTCTCCGGCGACCTCGGCAGCGCCACCCAGTTCGCGTGGGATCTGGTGTCGATCGATCCGTCGACGGGGGCCCGGCAGGTGCTCGTCGGCGGCGCCGGCGCCCAGGTCGACGCCGTGCTCGCGATCAAGCGACCGCCGGGCCGGCTGTTCCTCAACCGCCGCCAGCTCGTGTTCGGCGGCGCCGTCGATCCGGGGCTGAGCGCCGACCGCGCGGTCATCCACTTCCCCGACGCGCCGGCGGTGTTCACCCTGCTCACCGGCAACCTGCGCCGGGGCCGGCCGGTCGAGGAGTTCCGGCGCGCGACCCAGCTGGCGGTCTACCTCGAGGAGCCAGCGCCGAGCGGCACCACCTCGGGCAGCGGGCCGGGCGGCATCTTCGAGTCGCGCCAGCTCCTGGGCCGGGCGCCGCTGGCCGCCGATGGCTCGGTCCGGGTCAACGTGCCCGCCGGCGCCGGCGTGATCCTCGCCCTCGAGGACGGCTCCGGCAACACCGTGGTGACCATGACCGAGGAGCACCAGGTCGGCCCGGGCGAGGCCATCTCGCTGGGCATCAAGGCCGACCTGTTCGACGCGGTGTGCGGTGGCTGCCACGGCTCCATCTCCGGCAGCGAGCTCGACATCGCGGTCACGCCCGACGCCCTCACCGGCGCCAGCGAGTCGCTGTCGGCGACCGCGACCCCGGTCATGATCGCCCCGTAGCCCAGGCGCCCGGCCCCGGGCCAGGTCGTGATGGTGTTCGGGGGGACCATGTCCTACATTCCCTCCATGTCGAAGCGTCTCGTGTCGTCCCTGCTCGCCGCCACCCTGGCCCTGGGCGCCGGCGGGCTGGTCCTCGGGTCCCATCCGGCGCCGGCGGTCGCGGCCCCGAAGGCCAAGGCCAAGGCCGCGCCCAAGCCGCCAGCCATCAGCGCGGCCCACGCGCAGGCCCTCGACGAGCTGCGCGGTCCGTACAGCTTCGGCATGACGGTCAAGGAGGTCGGCGCGGTGCTCTCGCAGCAGCTCGACGACGCCTACGCCGAGCGCATCGCCGCCACCACCGACGTCGCCACCCAGGATCGCCTGCGCCGCGAGAAGAAGGAGGAGCTCGCCGAGGTCAAGCAGACCTTCGTCCACTTCGACGGCAAGCGCACCGGCTGGGACGTGTCGCTGGTGGCCGGCGAGTTCGCGCACAACACCGGCGAGTGCATGCTCGTGCACTGGGAGAACGACGGTGGCAAGAACCAGCGCCGGTTCTTCTTCTTCCACCACGGCGTCCTGTGGAAGATGTACGTCTCGCTCGACACCTCCGACCTCGCCGACGAGTCGCGCACCTTCGACGTGTTCAAGGGCGCGATGGAGGGTCGGTTCGGGCCGGGTGTGGCCGAGGGCTCGACCATCACCTGGACCAACGGCAACTACCGGGTCCAGCTCAGGACAAGCTGCGCATCTACGACGCGCTGGGCCTGGCCATGATGGACGTGGCCGCCGCCGACAAGGTCGCGGCCGAGCGGGTGGAGAAGGCGCCCAAGCCCACCGACAAGATGGGCTCGGTGACCAAGGGCGTCATCGACGACGGCGATCCGCCGCCGATCGACCTCAACTCGTCGGCCGCCGACGACGTCATCAAGGCCAGCGGCGGCAAGCCCGGCAGCAAGTAGGCGGTGCGGCGGCGGCGCGCCGCGCCGGGCGCGCTCAGTCGGCGGCGCCGGCGTTGACCACCGGCTGCGAGCCGCGCTCGCCGCACCAGGACGACGAGCAGGTTCGACACCATCGCCGCCTTGCGCTCGGGGTGAACTCCACCACCCGCGCGACGACAGCTGCTGGAGCGCCATCTCCACCATGCTCACCGCGCCCTCGACGATGCGGGTGCGGGCCGCGATGATGGCGCCGGCCTGCTGGCGCTGCAGCATGGCCTGGGCGATCTCCGGCGCGTAGGCGAGGTGGGCGATGCGGGCCTCGACGATCTCGACGCCGGCGGCCTGCAGCCGCGCCGCGATCTCGTCGGCGAGGTGCGCCGCGATCTGATCGGAGTTGCCGCGCAGGCTGAGCTGCCCCTCCTCGTGGGCGTCGTACGGGTGGTGGGTGGCGAGGTTGCGCACGGCGGCCTCGGCCTGCACCTGCACGAAGTGCTGGTAGTTCTCCACCGCGAACAGCGCGGCGGCGGTGTCGACCACGCGCCACACCACGATCGCCGCGATCTCGATCGGGTTGCCCTCGACGTCGTTGACCTTCATCCGGGCGCTCTCGAAGTTGCGCACCTTGAGCGAGATCTGGGTCTTGCTGTTGAGCGGGTTGGTCCAGCGCAGGCCCTCGGTGCGCACGGTGCCGATGTAGCGGCCAAAGAACTGCAGCACCCGCGCCTCGTTGGGGCCCTGCACGAACAGCCCCTTGATCACGAACAGGCCGGCCAGCGGCGACAGGATGACGCCGAGCACGAGCGCTGGGTTGGGCGATGCCGCCCGGCCGGCGGCCTGGTGGGCATTGGCGGCGTTCGACAGCAGGTAGACGAAGTACGGCGTGGCCGCGAGCAGGGCCAGGCCGACCAGCAGCATCAGGCCGCCGGAGATCGGGTATCGGGTTCGTTCCTTCACGTCGCCTCCTCGGGGAAGACGCGTCGCCGGAGCGCGACGCGCGGTGCGGCCGTAGCCTACTGCGCGCCCCGGCGGGCCGCGCGCGGGCGGCCGCCGATCACGAGCTGGCGTCGCGCACCCCGAGGGACCGATCCCGGACCTGGGCGGTCTCAGCCCACCGCGACCGGCGCGCCGCTCACATGAAGAACGTGAACTTCTCGCCCTTCTTGGCGAGCTGCTCGAGCTCGGTCTCGAGCGCGCTGGCCGCCTGGATCGTGTCCTCGAGCTTCTTGCTGATCGAGGTCAGGCGGCGGGTGTACATCGCCTCGGCGGCGGTGCCCGCCGGCGTGCGCACGAGGCTGTCGCCGACCGGCGTGGCGAGCACGGGGACGATGACCTTGTCCTCGATGACGCTGGTGCCCGGCTTGCGATCTTGCCCTTCGACCAGCTCTCGCCCAGGACCCGGCGGAAGGCGAACTCGCCGTTGAAGCCGTCGCAGGTGCCGTTGGTCGACAGGCTGCCGTTGGCGCAGTAGGGCGCGCCGAGCTCGACGAGCTGGGCGCCGTAGCTGCCCGCGCCGGCGCTGTACATCACGCCGTAGCGGTACGGGTAGCCGAGCTGGGCGGCGTGGCGTTCTCGTTCTGGGCCAGCGCGGCCGCCTTCACGGCCGCCGGGATCTCGGTCTCGAACGCCGCGAGATCGTCGAACGCCGCGGTCTGCTGGTGGACCTCGAGCTCTGCTCGGATCACCGACACCGCCGCGAAGAAGGTCACGATCCGCGCGGACAGATCGGCGTTGAGCGCGCCTTGCTGGCGCGGAACACCACGTCGCTCGGCGGCTTGAGGCGCTCGACCAGCGGCTTGAGGCTGTCGGTGAGGGCCTTGTCGGGCTTGAGCGGACCCTTCTTGGTCGCCTCGTCGAGCACCGTCTGCAGCTCACCGAGCGATTGCTTGGACGCCTTGACGCCCGCGGCGATCACCTTGGCGCCGCCGATGGCCTGGTTGTAGGCGGAGTTGCTGCGACCCGCCGCGCCCATCACCATGCCGATGACCATCGGCACCAGCGCGATCAGCGCGTACTTGCCGATGGTGGCGAAGCGGGTGCTGGCGCCGACCTGTTCGACCGGCTTGCCGTCGTTGACGATGACGATCTCCGGCGCACGCTGCACCTGGCCCATCTGGGCCATCGCGTTCATCGCGCCGAACGGGTCGTCCGCGGCGTTGGGCACCGCCGGCCGCGCCGGCTGGGTCCCCGGCGGCGGCGGGACGTTGACCCCAGGCGGGGGCACCACGCCGCCGGTTGCGGAGTGCGCCCGGCCGGCCTGGGTCGGGCTGCCGCCCTTCTTGAGGCCGAGGCGAGCCTTGAGTTCGCTGATATCGCGGCCGCCAGAGCGCTTCGCTCACGACCGGCCTCTGCGTGTAGTCGCGATCACCGTCGGCACCTCCGTGGGCGGCCACCTACGGATGGCCACTTCCAGCTGTCAAGCAGTCTTGTGACTTCGAAGGCTTCGGGCGAAAGCTCGATCCGTCGTGACCGCGCGGCACGGTCACCGTGAACCCCGGACCACAGTCGGCGTCGGCGCGGGCACGGGCGAACGCGCCTCGGGTCGCTCGATCGTCGCGATTTCGACCGTGTCGGTGGTCGCGCGAGATCGTCGGCGGCCGCGCCCGACGTGGCCCGCGCGCTGCATTGCGTCGGCCCACAGGTCGCCATGCCCGCGCACGCCGTGCGCTCCCCCCGCGAAAGGCTCGCCGTGTCTCGTACTCATCTCCTTGGAGTGGTCTTCGTCGCCGCGGCGTCGCAGGTGGTGTCGGTGCCGGATGCCTCGGCCGACGTGAGCATCAGCTTCGACGCCCGCGCCTCGGTGCGCATCGGCGGCGCGCGAGCGCGCGCCGGGCACCGGCCGGGTCAGCGCCCCTCGCCACCGGCCGCGCCCCGTGCGCACCGGAGCCCCCGCGCGCCACGGCCGCCGCGCACCCGCGTCATCGTCCAGCCGGTGCCGCTCGAGCCCCAGGCCACCATCTACTGGGGCGTGACCCCGCAGCCCCGACAGGAGGTGGTGGTCGCCGCGGCCCCCGAGGCGCTGCCTCGGTTCGGCGTCGGTGTGTTCGCCGGCGGCGTGTCCACCGAGGGTCAGAGGCGGCCTCGGACCTCGGCCTGTCGGGCCACCTGCGGCTCACCCCGCGGCTCATCCTCGACGGGGAGATCGCCAAGAGCGAGTTCTCGCGCGACGGCGGCAGCGTCGGGCGGGTCGATCGGCGCCTGGCCACCGGCCTGTCCTTCGAGACCCAGCCCTACGCCCGGCTCACCCCGGTGCTGCTCGGCGCCGTCGGCGTGACCCAGGTCGACGTCGACGGCAGCTGGACCGGCAGCCAGCAGTTCGCCGAGCTCGGCGTGGGCGCGCGCTACGCGGTGACGCCGCGCATCCACCTGTCGTTCGACGTCCGCGCCGGCGGCCGCAGCGTCATCGAGGAGGACGATCGCGTGCCGCTGGGCGCCAGCGCCCGCACGGTGGCGCCTCCGGCCGACGAGGCCGAGGCCTACACCTCGGCCCGGCTCGGCGCGACGCTGCTGTTCTAGCGCGCGACCGGACGTGCTAACGCGGCGCCGGCTTGGCGCCGCGTCGACATTCCGGGGTAGGCTTCGCGCCGATGATCGAGGGCGTCGAGCACCGCTCGTTGACCGTGCGCGACGGCACCCGCATCGGCTACCAGGTCCGCGGCGATCGTGGCCCGGCGGTGGTGCTGGCCAACGGCCTCGGCGGCACCTACGTCGCCTTCGAGCACCTCTACGACGTGCTCGGCGACTACCGGGTGCTGTGCTGGGACTACCGCGGCCTCTACGCGTCGGGGCCGGCCGCCGATCCGCGGGCCAACACCGTCGCCCACCAGGTCGCCGACCTGGTCGAGCTGCTCGATCACGAGGGCATCGATCGCTGCGTGGTGGTGGGCTGGTCGATGGGCGTGCAGGTGGCCTTCGAGCTGACCCGCGACCACGCCGAGCGGGTCGCCGGCATCTTCGCCATCAACGGCACCGCCGGGCGCGCGTTCCACACGGTGATGTCGTCGCGCCACCTCAAGCGGGTCATCCCGGCGATGCTGCGCATCATCAAGGCGCAGGCGTCGCTGGTCGGGCGCGCGACCCAGGTGGTCGCCGGCACCGACGCCACCCTCATCGCGATGAAGAAGCTCGGCATGGTCGCGCCGTCGGCCGACCTCGACGTCTTCCGCGTGGTCGCCGCCGGCTTCAAGACCATCGACTGGGCCATCTACGCCGATCTGCTGGCGCGCCTCGACGAGCACGACGCCTCCGACGTGCTGGCCGCGGTCAACGTGCCCACCACGATCATCACCGGCGATCGCGACATCATCACGCCGCCGGCCACCGCCGAGAACCTGCACCGGCGGGTGCCCGGCTCGCGGCTGGTGCACATCGACGGCGGCAGCCACTACACGCCGGTGGAGTTCCCGGCGGTGCTGCAGGACGAGCTCGCGCGCCTCCTGGCGCGGGTGCCGGGCTGGGCGGCCGCGGAGCGCGATGCCGGCTGAGCTGCGGCCCGGAGCCGGCGGGCCGACCTGCCCGAGCTGCGGGGCCGGCGTGCTCGAGATCGACGTTCGCTGCGCGGCGTGTGGCCACGCGCTGGGCTCGACCGGCAGCCAGCGCCTGCTCGGCTCGGTGGTGCTCGGCCACTACGAGCTGGTCGACGTGCTGGGGCAGGGCGGCATGAGCATCGTCTACCTCGGCCGGCACCAGCTCACCGAGCAGGAGGTCGCGCTCAAGATCCTGCCGCCGGAGCTGGCCGCCCACGCCCAGGTGAAGTCGCGCTTCGTCGAGGAGGCCAAGGCGCTGGCCGCCCTCGACCACCCGCACATCGTGCACCTGTACAACTTCGGCCAGGAGAACGGCTCGTTCGTCCTCGCGATGCAGCTGGTGCGCGGCAAGACCTGGGAGCGGCTCATCCTCGAGCACGGTCGCCTCGGCTGGATCGTCACCGTGCGCATCGCCATCGACGTCCTGCGCGCGCTCGAGTACGCCCACGGCCGCGGCGTCGTGCACCGCGACATGAAGCCGTCGAACGTGCTCATCCGCAGCGACGACGGCACCGCGACGGTGATGGACTTCGGCATCGCCAAGATGACGACCTCGACCAAGCTCACCGCCACCGGGCAGACCATGGGCACGGTGCGCTACATGTCGCCGGAGCAGGTCCGGGGCCAGGAGGTCGACGCCACCACCGACCTCTACTCGCTGGGCGCCACCATCTACGAGTCGCTCATCGGCGACACGCCGTTCGACGGCAACACCCACTTCGAGATCATGACCAAGCACCTGGGCGAGGCGCCGCGGCCGCCGAGCGCGCGCGGGGTGCCGGTGCCGCCGGCGCTCGACGAGGCGGTGCTGCGGGCGCTCTCGAAGCGGCCCGAGGAGCGCTTCGCCAGCGCGCGCGCGTTCCGCAAGGCGCTCGAGGCGGTGGTCGCCGAGGCCGACGCGTCGGGCGATCGCGGCGGCGCCGAGGCGATCCGGCTGGCCCGCGACTCCACCCCGCCACGGCCCAAGCGCGGCAGCGTGTTGCCGCCGACGGAGCCGGCGCCGGTCGTGGTCGAGGACGCGGTCAGCGGCCCGGCCCGGGCGGCGGCCGCGGCGGCGATCAGCGCGGTGGACGTTCCGGCCGACCGCGAGCGGCGGATGCCGACCTCGCAGATCGAGGGGGCGCGCCGGCCGCGCGCGTCGCTGATCCTCGCCCTGGTGGTGCTCGGCGCCGGCGCCGCGGTCGCGGTCGTGATGATGACCCGCCGCTCGAAGGCCGACGCCCCGGTCGTGTCACCAGCGACGACCGCCCCCGCGGCCTCGATCGACACCATCCGGCCGTACCTGCCCGAGGGCCTGGCGCTGTCGTCGCCGGTGGCCCGCCCGGGCCTGCCGGTCACCGCGCGCTCCGTCGGCGCGATCTCCGCCGAGGCGGCGCTGACGGCGGTGGAGCGCACCCTCACCGAGTTCGACGTGTTCGCCGCCGGCCGGGGCGCGAGCCGGTCGTTCGCGCCGGATGCGCTGCACGTGGTGGTGGTCCCGGCCGAGGTCCTGTGCGCCAAGGCCACGTACACCGAGCGCCGTCCCGACGGCACCGTCGTCGTCGGTGAGCCCGACCCCGGCTGCGCCGAGCTCGGTCAGCGCTACCGCCCGTACGACCGCACCCTGCTGGTCGCGGCCGACGCCGATCATCTCGCCGACAACCTGCGCGCCGGCGTCGCCGACGTGGTGGCGCTGCATCGCGGGGACCTCGCCGAGATCGCCGAGGCGTTTCGGGCCCCGGGCAAGTGAGCTGCCCCGCGGATTGACACCCCGCGCTGCCCGGCTCGATAGTCCACGCCACGATACGCCCCGGGAGGGCTCATGTCTCGCACGGTAATTGCGGCGGTGGTGGCGGTGGTCATCGCCGTCCTGACTTTCACGGCTTACTACGTCACCGGATCGACCCAGGCCAGCCGCGATCGGCGCGAGGCCGAGGCCTCGGTCGCGCGCGCCGCCGGCACGCTCGGCCGTACCGCCGCCCTCGAGGCGCTGTCGATCCAGAAGCGCGCCGAGGCGCTGGCGACCTCGCCGGGGTTCCTCAAGGCCATCAAGGCGACCACCGTCACCGAGCGCAGCACCCAGGCGCAGCTCGCGTTCCAGGCGTTCCGCGCCAGCGACAAGGGCGACGCCGCGCCGGACATCCTCGCGATCGTCAACGACAGCGGTGAGATCGTCGCGATGGACGGCGTCGCCAGCGTGGTCGCCAAGGAGTGGAAGACCGCCGACGACAAGATCCAGTGGCCGGCCATCAGCGCCGCGCTCCGCGATCGCAACATCATCAGCGAGACCTGGGACTACCCGCGCAAGGGCCTGATGAAGGTGGGCGTCGCGCCCATCGTCGACCCCGACGCGCCGGTGGCCGCCGGCGCCCCGGCCGGCTCGCTCACCGTCGTCGGCGCGGTGGTCATCGCCTACGCGGTCACCGCGCAGCAGGCGCTGCGTCAGCACGGCGAGCTCGGCACCGAGGTCGCGTACTTCGACTCGCCCACCGGCGCCGAGGCCACCTCGCCGCCGCAGGTGTTCGCGACCAGCTTCCGCCGCGGAAACGACGAGGACACCACGATGCAGGCCAAGCTGGCCCGGGTCATGGTCGACCACAAGCTGGCGGCGGGCAGCGGCATCCAGGAGGTGTCGATCGACGGCACCGCGTACCTCGCGGCGGCGCTGCGGGTGCCGCGCTACCAGTCCCGCGATCTGCCGGCGGACTACCCGGCCGCCACCACCGGCGCCCTGGTGCTGCAGCCGGCGGCGTCGCCCGACGCCGCCCGCACCGCGCGCACCTTCATCCTGCTGCTCGGCATCGGCGCGATCGTGGTGGCCGGCTTCGGCCTGTACCTGTCGAACCGCCGGATCCTCGGCCAGGTCGATCAGATCGAGCTCGGCGTCGCCGACATCATCAACGGCAACGTCGATCGCACCTTCCGCCCGGTCGGACGCGAGCTCGACGGCCTCGCCAACGGCCTCAACGTGATGCTGGCGCGGCTCCTCGGCCGGCCCGAGCCCGGCGAGGAGGAGCTCGACGACGACGGCAACCCGATCGTGCAGGGCCGGGTCGAGTTCGACGAGGACGAGGCCGCCGCCGCGCCCGGCCCGCAGACCGATCCGGAGCTGGCGATGCTGGCCCAGGAGTCGGAGCCCGACTACTACAAGCGCGTGTACACCGAGTACCTCGCCGCCCGGAAGGCGATCGGCTCGCCCGACGAGGTCTCCTTCGAGAACTTCATCGCCAAGCTCAAGATGAACGAGGGCAAGCTCAAGGCGCAGCACCAGTGCCGCGCGGTCCGGTTCCGGGTCGTGACCAAGGACGGCAAGGTCTCGCTCAAGCCGGTGCCGATCTTCGCGTAGCCGGTCGGGCGCCGTCATGACCGTCCAGTCCGGGCTCGAGCGCCTCTTCGAGGATCAGCTCGGCCTCCTTGCGCGGGGCCCGCCGGCGTCATCGCCAACCCCACCGCGATCGACACCGACTACCGCCACCTCGTCGATCGCCTGCACGGCGCCGGCGTGCAGGCGGCCGCGCTGCTCGGCCCCGAGCACGGCGTGCGCGGCGACGCCTGCGGCCATGATCCCTGTCGAGGGTGGCGGCGCCGGCGTGACCTGCGACGCGGTCACCGGCGCCCCGGTGTACAGCCTCTACGGCCACACCACCGCGTCGCTGTCGCCGACGCCGGCGATGCTCGAGCAGGTCGACGTCGTACCTGACGACGTCCAGGACGTCGGCAGCCGCTACTACACGTTCGTGTGGACGATGGTGCTGGCGATGCGGGCGGCGGCCGCCGCCGGCAAGCGCTTCGTGGTGCTCGACCGGCCCAACCCCATCGGTGGCGCGCTGGTCGAGGGCGGCGCCATCGCGCCCGGCTACGACTCCTTCGTCGGGCTGGTGTCGTGCGCCAACCGCCACGGCCTCACCGCCGGCGAGATCGCCGCGTGGCGGCTTGCCGAGGAACGCCTCGATCTCGAGCTCGCCGTGGTGCCGATGCGCGGCTGGCGGCGCGACCACGCTTGGGCCGACACCGGCCTGCTGTGGGTGATGCCGTCGCCCAACATGCCCACCGTCGACACCGCGCTGGTGTACCCGGGCATGTGCCTGGTCGAGGGCAACCGAGCTGTCGGAGGGGCGGGGCACCACCCGGCCGTTCGAGCTCGCCGGCGGCCCCGGCCTCGATCCCGAGCGGCTGGCCGCCACCCCTCGAGGCGATGGCGCTGCCTGGCGTGCGGTTCCGCCCGGTGGTGTTCACGCTGCAGTTCCAGAAGCACGCCGGCCGGCCTGCGGCGGCGTGCAGCAGCACGTCGTCGACGCGCGCGCGTACCGGCCGTACCTTCACCGGCGTCGCCTTCGTGAAGGCGTGCCACGATCTGGCGCCGGCGCACTTCGCGGCGGACCCGCGCTCATGAGTTCGTCGACACCATCGGCGCGTTCGACCTGTTGTGCGGCGGCGACGCGGTGCGCCGCGGGATCGAGGCCGGCGCCTCGCTGCCGGAGCTGGCCGCGACCTGGGCCGCCGACGAGCGCGCCTTCTCGCCGAGGCCTGGGTGCCGTGGCTGCGCCACTCGTGAGCGCGGGCGGCGGTACGCGGCGGTCGCCATCTTCGGCGGCAGCTTCAACCCGCCGCACGTCGCCCACCAGCTGGTGGCGCTGTACGTGCTCGAGACCGCGCCCGTCGACGAGCTGTGGATGGTGCCGACCTACCGCCACGCCCTGGGCAAGGGCCTGGTCGCCTACGACTGTCGCGTGCGCATGTGCGAGCTGGCGGCGGCGCCGCTGGGGCCGCGGGTGACGGTGTCGCGGCTCGAGGAGGAGCTGGCGGCGCGGCCAGGGCTTCGTCGCCAGCCGCACGCTGCACCTGCTCGAGGCGCTGCCCGCCGACGTCGCGCCGCGGCTGGTGATCGGCGCCGACATCCTCGGCGAGACCGCGCAGTGGCACCGCTGGGACGAGGTGGTGCGACGGGCGCCGCCGATCGTGGTCGGCCGCCGCGGCCACCCGTTGCCGCCGGGCGCCACCGGCAGCGACGTGGCCATGCCCGAGGTGTCGTCCGCGATCCGCGAGCGGCTGGCGACGGGGCAGGGCGTCACCGGCCTTTCTGCCGGCGGCGGTTCTCGGCTATATCGCCGAGCGCGGCCTGTACCGCGCCACGCCATGAGCACGCGCCCCAACCCCAGCACCTTCGTCGTCGGCGCCGGCCCGGTCGCTGCCGCCCTGGCCGCGACCCTGCGCCGCGCCGGCGTGCCCGTCCTCGGGCTGTGGGCCCGCGCCCCCCGGCGGCCCGCGCCGCCGCCGCCAGCGCCGGCGTCGCCGCGTTCTCGCCGGCGCCGCCGGACCTCATGCTCGAGGCTCCAGGTGGTGATCGTCGCGGTGCGCGACGACGCCATCGCCGAGGTCACCGCGATGCTGCTCGGCACCGGCCTGCTCGGCCGGCGCCACGTGCTCTTGCACTGCTCCGGGGCGTGGGCCGCCGGCGAGATCCTGTCGCCCGCGGTCGGCGTGGTCGGCGGCGTCGGCACCCTGCACCTTGCTGCAGGCGGTGGTCGCCGCGACGCCGGGGCAGCCGGCGCCGAGCCTGCGCGGCGCCACCTTCGGCGTCGAGGGCGACGGCCTGGACGCGCCGCGGCGCTGGCCCTCGCGCGCGCCATCGGCACGCCGCCTTTTGCTCGGCGCCGAGCAGATGGCCGGCTACCACGCGGCGGCGGCGCTGGCGTCGAACTACGTCGTCGCGCTGGTCGACGCCGCCGCCGAGTTGCTGGCCGGCAGTGGCCTCGACCTGGCCGCGGCCCGGGCCGCGCTGGTCCCGCTGGCTCAGGGCGCGCTGGCCGAGGTCGCGGCCCGCGGCCTGCCGGCGGCGCTGACCGGCCCGGTGCGTCGCGGCGACGCCGCCACCGTGGCCCGGCACCTCGAGGTGCTCGCCGACGGCGACCTTGCCGGCCTGTATCGCACCCTGGCCCGTCGGGCCGCGCGCATCGCGGCGACGCTGCCTGAGGGCGAGGCCCCGGCGCCCGCGGCGCTGGCGGCGATCGAGCAGACCCTGGCCCGCTGAGCGAAAAAGCGCGCCGCGGTTGAAGCCTGGCGGTGGCCCGGCCGTCTCATGGCCGCTGCGCGTAGGCGAAGCCTTGCCGCCGCGGCGCCACATGCTGGTAGGGTCCCAGGCCGGAGGTCGCTCATGGTTCGTCGCATCACCCCGCTCGTCGTCGTGCTCTCGCTCCTGGTCGCTCCCTGGGTCGGTCCGGCCCACGCCGGCGGCAGCGGCCCGGAGAAGGCTCGCCGGCGGGCAGGATGCCTAGCGACAAGCGGTTCCCGACCTCGGCCAAGAGCGCCGCCGCGTACACCGCGCCATCAAGAAGCAGTCCAAGACCCGGTTCCAGGAGGACAGAGAAGAAGTCCTGGAAGATCTACTTCGCCGCCTTCATGAAGAAGGCGCTCGCGGACATCGAGATCAACATCAAGATCCTCGATCAGTCGACCCGGCCGGCGACGCTGGCACCTTCGATCAGTTCATGGACACCTGCGGCCAGCGCGCGGGCGCTGATCTCGACAATCGTGCTCGAGCGCGAGAAGGTCGGCGTCAACCGCAACCTGGTGATCCAGGTCGAGTCGGGCGGCGTCGCCCTCGCCACCGGCAAGTTCACGATCGTCGGCGAGGCCGAGAAGTACAAGGGCGAGGTCGACTTCACCGACGAAGAGACCCGCTGAGCGCCGGCCCGGCGCCAGGTCGCCGCGGCGCTGCGTCCGCGGGCGGCCGCCATTGATCGACGCCCGCGCCCGCGGTACCCTGCGCCATGAGCGCAGGCCTTGTCTCCGACGGGAATCGCCCCTGACCACGCCGCCGTGGCGCCGCCTTCGCGGGGGCTGCCCGGCGCTCGCCGCGCTCGCCTCGCCGGCCGCGGCTCCGGCCTGCGCGCAAGCCGGCGGTGACCGCGCCGGATCCGATGCTGGAGGTCGCCGCGCTCACCGGCGCTGACGGCGGCGGCCGTGCGCGCCGCCGAGGTGCTCGGCGCCGCGACGCCGGCCGCGCACGGTGCGCTGCTCGACGCCCTCGCCGGCGGCTTGTCGCCGGAGGTGCTGCTGGCGGCGCTCGCCGGGTGTGGCCCAGCACCCCGATCCCGCTGACGTCGCGACCCCGACCCGGTACGCCGGTCACCGGGTGCCCGAGGTGCGGGCGGCGGCGCTGGCCGCGCTCAGCCCGTACCTGGCGCTGGCGGCGCGCGGCGACCCTGGTCGCCGCGCTCGGCGACCGGCTGGCCCCGGTGCGCGCCGAGGCCGCGCGGGCGCTGGCCCGGGCTCGCAGCAAGGCCGGCGTCGATCGTGCTGGTGCTCCTGGCCCGCGGCGAGGAGCCGGTGATCAGCCGGCTCGCCGAGCCTGACGATCCGCGCGGGTGATCAGCGAGCAGCTCGGCACCGTCGCCGAGGGCCCGCTGGCGACCTGCCTCGGCATGATCCTGGTGCGCCCGGACTTCGGGCCCGAGGACGCTCGCCTCCAGGTGGTGCGCGCGCTCGGCAAGATGTCGGGCCCCGAGGCCCTCGCGGCGCTGGCCGACTACGTCGAGGCGACCCCGGCCAAGCCGCCGCGGGCGTCGCGGCGCGAGGCCGAGCAGATGGTCGACGCCCGCCTGGGAGGTGGCTCGTGAAGGCCGCCACGCGGCTCGCCGCGGCCGTCGCCGCGCTGGCGCTCGTCGGCTGCGGCGGTGGCGCCGCGTTCCGGCTCACCGCCGACGACAACGATCCGGCCGCGCTGGCCGCGGCGCTCGACCGTCGCGAGCTCGGCGGCGGCATGGCGCCGGCGGCGACCGACGGTCACGCCCGGGTGTTCGCCGTCATCAGCGGCTCGCCGCGCCGGCTCCTGGCCCACGATCTCACCGAGGGCCGCACCACCTGGAGCGTCGACGCCGACGTGCAGTCGCGGGTCGTCGTCGGCGGCGACTTCGTGGCCGCGGTCGAGGGCGGCGCGGTGGTGGCGCGCGAGCAGGCCAGCGGCGCGGTGCGCTGGCGGCGTCCCCTCGACGGGACCATGCTCGGCCTCAGCGCCGACACCGAGCGCGCCTACGTGGTGACCCGGCTCGGCGCCGACGGCGGCGGCCGCTACTGGCTCACCGCGCTCTCGGGCACGAGCGGCGAGCCGGTGTGGAGCGCCGACGCCAACGGCCAGCTCGGCACGCCGGCGGCGCAGGGCGGCCTGGTGTTCAGCCCGTTCCTCAAGCAGTGGCTGTCGGTGCTCGACGCTCGCACCGGCGCGATCGTGACCCGCGTGCGCGGCGTCGATCAGGAGATCTCGTTCGTCGAGACCACCAGCGACGGAGCCTGGTTCGGCTCGCCGCAGGGCGTGTATCGCCTCGACGCGCGCGCCGCCAGCGGCCGGCGCGCCGAGTCGACCTTCGGCCAGCTCACGCTGCCGCCGCAGCTCGCCCAGGCGCGCTACGCCCCCGACGGCTACGACGCCGTGCAGGCGGGCTACTCCGCCGCCGATCGCGCGCACATCCTGTGGCGCGGCGACCCGCGCGCCGACGGCGCGCTGGCGTGGCTCGGCGGTGGCTACGCGGTGCACTACTTCCGCTTCGTGCTCGGCTACGACGGCGACGGCCAGCTGCGCTGGGCCTACAGCCACCCGCGGGTCGAGCTGGTCGCCTCCGAGCACGCCGGCACCGTGCTGCTCGGGGTCGGCGCCGGCGGCGAGATCGTCGCGCTCGATCCGGTGACCGGCGTGGTGCGCCACCGCGGCTCGCTCGATCACGGCGGCGGGCAGGTGCTGGGCGCCACCATCGACGGCGATGGCTGGACCCCGCCGGGCGTGGCCGACAGCAGCGCCGACACCGTGGCCGCGCTGGTGTCGATCGCTCGGGATCGCGATCGCCGGTTCGAGAAGGTCAAGGAGCTCGCGATCGGCGCGCTGGCCAAGCTGCCCGGCGGCGAGGTCACCGCGGACTTGCTGGCGCTGCTCGACGACGACCGCGCCAGCGACAAGATCAAGGACCTGGTCGGCGACGTGCTGGTGGCGCGCAAGGACCCGGGCGGCTTGCCCGCGCTCATCGCCGCGCTCGGCCACCAGGACGACGTCGTCGCCGAGACCCGCACCGGCCCGGTCGGGGTGCTGGCGCGCGCGGTCGGCGGGCTCGGTGATGGCCTCGACGCCACCGCCCAGGCCGACGCCACCCGGGCCCTGGCCCGGCACCTCGAGGCGCCGTCGATCGAGCTCGGCGACCTGCTCGACGTGGTGAGCGCGCTCGGCGCGATCGGCGGCGTCGAGGCGGCGGCGCGGCTGCAGAGCCACCTCCTGATGTACAGGGTCGACCCAGACCTCGCGGCCAGCCCGGAGTGGTGCCAGGCGGTGGTCAACGCCATCCTGCGCGCCGGCGGCGACCAGGGCCGCGAGACCCTGCGCTTCGTCGGCGCCGACGCGCGCACGCTGCCGACGCTGGCGGCGGTGGCGGCGGCCGGCGCGCTCCGGCGGCCCTGACCCGACGCCGGGGCCGGGCGCGCCGACCTGTCGTCACTGGCGACGCAGCCGCGGCGGCGCGCCGCGGCGGTCGTTGTCGCCGGTGACGGTTGCTCGTATGGTTGGGCGTTGTCGGCGCGTCGCTTCAAGGTGCTGGTGTGCCGCGGCCCAGAGTGCGGCGACCGGCGGGGCTCGGCGACGCTCCAGGCCGGGTTCGCGACCGCGCTCGCCGCCCGTGGCCTCACCGCGGCGGTGGAGCTCGGCTGGCAGAGCTGCTTCGGCCGCTGCACGCTGGGCCCCAACGTGCTCGTCCGCGAGGTGATCGGCGAGGAGCCGGCGCGCGGCTTTGCGACCCTGCCGGGCCCCCGTGGCAAGGCGGCGCTGTATAGTGGCGTCGACGTGGAGACCGTGGCGCGGATCGTCGACGAGCACGTGGCGCAGGGGCGCGCGGTGCGCGAGCTGCTCGAGCGGGCGGCGGCGCACCAGGCGCCGCTGGGCGCGGTCAGCTCGCGGCCCTCGGCGGCCGCGCCGCCCGTCGATCCTGCGCGACGCCCCGAGGTCGCGACGCACGACTCGAGCCACGAACCCATGGGCCCGCCGGGCCGACCAGGAGATCGCCAGTCATGACCCAGTTGCCGTCCTCTTCGTCTGCGGCCGCGCTCGCTGCGCCGGCGTCGTCTCCGCGCTGGCGCTCGCTCGGCGTCGCGCTCGCGCTGGTCACGCTGGCGGCGTGCAAGGGCGAGACGACCTACAAGGACACGCCCGACACGCTCGCCAAGGTGACCAGCCTGCAGGCGTCGATCACCGAGAAGGACAAGCTCATCAAGGACTACGAGCTGCGGATCAGCACCCTCGAGCGCGACGGAGCCGGCGGTGGCTCCGGCGAGCTGCTCATCACCTTCGAGGGCGACGTGCTCAAGGTGTCGCCGGCCAAGGCGGGCGCGCGGCCACAGATCGACGACGCCGCGGCCGCGGCGCTGTCGCAGAAGTTCATCGACGTGGTGCAGAAGTCGCGCGGCGCGATCCAGAAGTGCTACGAGCAGGCGCTCAAGAAGAACTCGTCGCTGCAGGCGCGTTCGGTGACGCTGAAGATCTCTGCGAGCTTCGCCGCCAGCGGCGAGTTCCAGAAGACCTCGTTCAACGGGCTCGGCGATCCGTTCGACGCGTGCCTGCGCGCGGTGGCCGCCAAGTGGAAGCTGCCGGCGGGCACCGCGCCCGTGACCTTCCAGGCGCCGGTCTCGCTCACGCCGTCGTAGTCGTCGCGACGCGCGATCGAGGTGTCGCGCCGCGCGACGGGGACCGCCGCGCCGCGGTCAGCTCTTGCGCGCCTTGACGATGCGCTCGAGCGCCAGGCCCGCCGCCCGGGCGGCGATGGCGTAGTGATCGTCGAAGGTGTGGCGGTTGCGGCCGTCGGCGTAGATGAGCCCGACCACGCGGTCGCGGATCATCATCGGGATGAGGAGGAGCTCGGCCGGCGGTGCGCCGAAGGACGCGGTGAGGAAGCCGCGGCTGGCGTCGTCGAGCACCGGCCCGCGGTAGGGGAGCTGCGTGCCGACCACGTCGTGGAACATCGACGGCGCGTCGAGGCCGAGGGTGGCCCCGCGCTGCCAGCTCGGATCCTCGCCGCCGCCGGCGACGATCACCGAGAACACCGCGAGCTCGGCGCCGCGCACCACCAGGAAGCCGGCGCGGGCGTGGGTCTCGATCAGGCTGCGGGTCATCGCGCCGACCACGTCGTCGCGCGACTCGGCGTGATCGAGCGCGCGCAACAGCTCGACCAGCCGGGCGGTGGCCGCGGTGAGCTCCTTCGCGAGATCGACCGGCTCGGCGGTGGTGGCGGCGCCGATGGGGGCGGTGGGGGCGGTGGGGCGGCGTCGGCCAGCACCACCGGCGCGCCGTCGCTGGCGCCGGTCGCTGTGCCCGGAGGTCGCCGGCGCCCGCCGGCGGCGTCGCCATCAGCTCGGTCGGGCGATCGTCGACGATGGCGCTCGGGACCGAGTCCTGGTTGGGATCGGTGGAGACGTCGCTGAACTCGGCCTCGGCGCTGGCGATCACCGCGGCCGGGACGCCGACCTCGGTGTCGCGCGCGGCGCGCGGCCCCAGCGGCGGAGCCGGGGCGGCCGGCGAGGTGGGGCCAGGGCGACGAAGTCACCGACCCCGACCCGGGTCTGGCGCCGCTGCGCCGCCGACGACTCGCACGCGGGCGCCGCCGCCGCGGCGCTGCTCGAGCAGCACGACCTCGTCGGAGCTCGACGGGGTCCGCGGGCGATCGAGCAAGATCGGCGGCTCGGCGGGCGCGGGCGTCGCGAGGGGCTCGGTCGGGGTGGGCGCGAACGGTCCGCCGGTGCGGGTCGGGATGGCGCGAACGCGTCGCCGCCGGTGTGGGTCGGCTCGGGCGCGAAGGCCTCGACGACGATCGACGGCTCCGCCGACACCGTCGGGGTGGTGGTCGGATCGGGGCCCGGCGCGGCGCCGAGGTCGATGACCACGCGCGGCTCGTCGGTGATCGGGCCCGGATCGCTCGGCCCCTTGACCTGCACCTCGCCGACGCGAGCGGCGAGCTCCGGCGGATCCGGCTTGCGAGCGCGGGCGGCGGCTGGGCGCCGTGCCGCGGGCGACTCGGCGGCGGGCGCGCTGGCGCCGACCTTCACGACCGACACCGGCGCGGCCGGTGACACCGCGTGTGCGCTCGAGCGCGCCGGCGGCGGCTCGGTGGCACGCGGCGCCAGCGCGGGCATCGCCGGGGCCGGCGGCGGGAGGTCGTCGGCGGGAGCGGAGGCAGGCGCGGCGGCGGCCGGCGTGCTGGGCGCAGGGACGGGCGCGGCGGCCCCCGGGCGCGACGTCGGCTTGCCGCCGGCCTCGCGCGGCTGCATCAGGCGCCGGCCGAGCTCGGTGACGTGGCCGTAGTAGTGGGCCAGGCACCACGCGATCTGCATCTGGGTGGCGACCGCGCGGACGATGTACTTGCTGGTGAAGAACGCCAGCTCGTCCACCGCCTTGCGATCGCTGGGATCGCTCATCGCGATCATCAGGTTGCCGTCGGGATCGAAGGTCACCGGGACCACCCGGAGCTCGACCGCCATGTCGGCGGGGATGGTGGCGATGACCTTGGGCTTGAGCTTGGCCAGCGCGTTCGGGCTCACCTGGGGCACCAGCAGCCGGTGCCGGTAGAACTCGGTGAGGGCGTCGTCGGTGACCTCGCCCGCGGCCACCAGGTGCTCGCCGACCGTACCGCCGCCACGGGCTCGGTTACCGCGCGCAGCCTCGAGGGCCTTCGCCGTCACCAAACCTGAGCGGACCAGCCGCGCGCCGGCGTCGTCGGCCAAGGAGTCTCCGTAAGCTATCCACCGCGGCGACGATGCCGTGGGAAAATAATGATCGGCGGCCGCCGGGACCGGTGTCAATGAACTCACCCAGAATCTACCTCGACCACAACGCCGGGGCGCCGCTCGGCGAGCCGGCGCGGGGGGCGATGGCGGCGGCGCTGGCCGCGCTCGCCGGAGGCGGCAACCCCAGCTCGATCCACGACGAGGGCCGGCGCGCGCGCGACCTGGTCGAGCGCGCCCGCGACCAGGTGGCGCAGGTGGCCGGCGTCCGGCGCGAGCGGGTGGTGTTCACCAGCGGTGGCACCGAGGCCGATTCGCTGGGCATCGTCGGCCTGGCGCGGGCCGCGCGCGCCGCCGGTCGACCGTCGCGGGTGATCGGGTGCCGTGGCGATCATCCGGCGGTGGTCGGCGCCCTGGAAGCGCTCGTGCACGAGGGCTTCGCGCCGACGTGGGTCGGCGTCGACGGCGATGGCCGCTGGCGCCTCGACGAGCTCGACGTCGCGCTCGCCGGCGGCGCCGCGCTGGTGGCGGTGGCCGCGGCCCATCACGAGCTCGGCGTGGTGCAGCCGGTGGCCGCGGTCGCGGCGCGCGCGCGCGGCCGGCGCGCGGGTCCACGTCGACGCGGTCCAGCTCGCCGGGCGCGGGCCGCTGTCGGCGGTGATCGATCACGCCGACAGCGTGGCCTTGTCGAGCCACAAGCTCGGCGGTCCCGCCGGCACCGGCGCGCTGGTGGTGAGCGACGAGCTGCCGATGGTGGCGCCGTGGGGAGGCGGGCCGCAGGAGCGCGGGCGACGCCCCGGCACCGAGAACGTGATCGGCATCGCCGGCTTCGGCGCGGCGGCGGCGGCGGTCGACGTCGCCGCGTGGGCGCAGGTGGCCGCGCTCGGCGACGCGCTCGAGGCGGCGCTGGTGGCGCTCGGCGCGCGCGTGCACGGCGCCGGCGCGCCGCGCGTCGGCGGCACCGTCCACGTCGGCTTCGCCGGCGTGCCCGGCGAGCTGCTGGTCATCGCGCTCGACCTCGCCGGCTTCGCGACCTCGACCGGCGCCGCCTGCTCGTCGGGCACGACCGCGCCGTCGCCGATGCTGCGGCTGATGGGGCAGGACGAGGCCACCGCGCGCGAGGCGCTGCGGCTCAGCCTCGGGCGCGCCACCACGGCCGCGGACACCGCGGCGCTGATCGCGGCGCTGCCGCCGATCCTCGCGCGCATCCGCGCGGGGTGAGCCCGCGCGGCGGCGGCGCGGTCACGGCGTCGTCGGTCGGCGCGTGATGAGCAGGTGGCCGGGCCCGTCGGTGCGGGTCTGGTCCGGGTAGCCGAACCGGAACGTGAGCGAGCGCCGCGGCTGGCGCTCCCACAGCGCGACGAACTCCGCCTTGACGTTGGCGCGATCGTTGTCGAAGTAGGGGCCGGTGAAGGTGCCGTAGGTCTCCTGCACGAAGCCGGCGGGCGCCGCGTAGCGCGGCGGGATGCCCGACGCGTCGGACACCATCCACGCCATGTGGGCGAGCAGGTAGTCGCGGATCTGCGAGAACTCCGGGCGCCAGAGCAGGAAGCTCGCGGCCTTGGTCATCGCCGCGATCTCGCCCTTGGCCTCGAGGTGGGCGAGCAGGCGGCGATCGGCCCCCTGGTGATCGTCGTCGAGGTTGGCCTTGAGGTGGCGGTAGGTGCGGGTCGCCGGATCGCCGGGCCGGCCGAACTGGATCTCGACGTTGGCGAACGGCGAGGCCTGCTCGAGCCAGGTGCGGCCCTCGCGGCGCTTGCCTGGGCCGGCGAAGGTGGCGGCCGCGGCGTCGAGCTCGTCGGCGGTGAGGTAGCGGATGGCGCCGTCGGGTTCGAGGTCGAAGTAGCGCAGCGAGCGCGGCTCGAAGCCGTGCAGCGCCAGCGCCGACAGCGCGTACATGAGCGTGCCAGGCAGCGTCGAGTGCGACGCGTCCTGCAGGCTCTCGGTGGTGGAGTGGGCGGCGCGGTAGAGCCGCTCGATGTCGCCCGCGATCGCCGTGAGCTCCGCGGCGAGGGTGCCGGTCTCGATGCGGGCCAGCGCGCGGACGTCGCCGGCGGCCTCGAGGGAGATGGTGGTGAGCTCGGTGGTGTCGGGGAACACCACCAGCGCCGAGGTGAGATCGCCGCCGCCGAACGGGTAGACCACCGCCGTCGGCAACGTCGGGGGGCGCACCTTGGCGAAGAAGGCGCCAGCCCGGCTGGCCCAGCCGCGCCGGTACGAGGCGTAGTGGCGCGCCATCGAGCGGCAGTGGCTGCCGACCACCCGCGCGCTGACGCCGGCCGGGAGCGCGGCGTCGCCGCCGCACGCCGCGACCCGGAACATCGCGGCGGCCTCGGCGGCGAAGTCGGTGCCGACCGGCGCGGGCACGGCCAGCGGTGGCGGCGCGGCGTCGGGCAGCGGCGTCGCGGCCTCGACCGCGAGCGGCGCACGCGCCACCGTGGCCGGCGCCGGGGGCGGCTCGCTCGAGGCCGCACAGGCCCCCATCCAGGGCAGCGACGCCGCCACGGCGGCGCAGAGGCGGGGGCTCGGGTTCACCGCGGCGACGCTACCGTGGCGGCCTGGCGCGGGCCGGTTTCGGGCGGTGGATGAGGCGTCGATGAATGGTCGGACCATCTGGCAAATCTGGTGAAGACCTGGCGCTCGCGGCGGCCTGGCCACGTGATCACGATGACTTGGGCGGCGGCACGGTTCGCGAAAGAGGGCTGGCCATGAACCCGCTCCGCCTGCTCCCGCGCCGCCCTCATCGTCGCCGCCACCGCCGCGGCCGGATGCTCCGCGCCGTCGCTGGTGGTGCACTGGCCCGAGGATCCCGCCATCGACGCCGCCATCACCAGCCGCTGGGCCGCCGAGATCCGGCGCACCGCCCGCGACGGCGACTGGATCCTGACCCGCTCGTACTACCTGGTCGCCGACGGCATCGCCGCGGTCACCGGCGGCACGCCGCTGTCGCACGCGTCGATCTACAGCGCCGAGCGCGGCACCGTGATCGAGGCGGTCGGCAGCGGCGTGCGGGAGATCTCCCTCGAGGAGCTGCTCGGACGCAACCACTACGCGATCGTCGTGCGGCCCGCGGGCATGAGCGCCGAGGCGCAGGCGGTGGCGGTCGAGGTCGCGCGCGGGCGGATCGGCGCTGCCTTCGACACCGCGGGCATGTTCGGCCTCGGCTCCGACGAGGACTTCTACTGCTCGGAGCTGGTGTGGTGGGCGTCCGACGGCGACGCGCGCTACGGCGTCGAGCGCGTCATCACGCCGAGCGAGCTGATGGAGCACGGCGAGGTGGTGTACTGGAGCGGCGAGCGCGACGACGCCGGCATGGTGAGGGTCGCCGCCGGCGATCTCGCGGACCAGACGGCGGCGCGTCACAGCGCTCGCGTCGCGGCGCGCTAGGATCGGCGCCATGGCCGAGCTCACCTTCCGCGACTTCGCCGGCGCTCACATGCAGGGCGACGACGCCCGCGCCGCCACCGTGCTCGAGACCCTGCTCGGGGTGTCGTCGACGACGGCGACCGCGGCGACCGCGCACTTCCGCGCTGCCGCCGCGCGCGAGGGCGGCGCGTTCATGGCCAAGGCGATGGGGCTGCGCGCCGCGGTGGAGGCCGCCGATCCGGTCGCCATCCGCGCCACCCTGACCGCGTGCTTCGGCCTCGTCGACGACGACCTGGCGCAGGCGACCGCGACGCTGGCGCCGTCGGCTCGCGGCTGACCGCTCAGCCGAGGCGCGGCACGTCGCGATCGAGCACGGTCTTGCGGTCGTCGCGCGCCGCCGCCCGGATGGCCTCGTCGCACAGCGCGCGCACGTGATCGGAGAGGCGCTCGGCGACGGCGTCGGCGCAGTTCATCTCCGAGCGGTCCCGGATGTACTTCTTGAGCCGCGACA
>JAWKQW010000052.1:0-27921 GCA_041389945.1 Kofleriaceae bacterium | reverse complement strand
GCGGTAGCACCGACGGGATGCCGGTGCGCTGAGCGCGGGCGCGGCTCAGGCGTCGGCGACGATGACGCCGTGGAACATGTCCATGCCGCAGGCGAACTGGATCTCGCCCGACGCCGGCGCCGTCACCGGGATCTCGACGGGCTGGTTGAGCGGCAGCGCCTTGAGCTCGTTGCCGGGCACCTTGACCTCGGCGAAGCAGGCGCCCTCGGCGGTGCGGGTGAACACCAGCACCAGCTTCTCGCCGGGCTTGGCGCTGATGCGCGCCGGGGCGTAGCCCTCCTTGTTGGCCTCGACCGCGATCCGGCGCACGCCGTCGGTGCCGACGGGGCCGGCGGTCGCGGGCGCGACCTTGGCCGGCGCCGGGGCCGGCGGCGGCGCGTCGTCCTTGCAGCCCGCGGCCAGGGCCAAGGTCGCCACCACGAACATCGACACGCACTTCATGGCCGGCACGCTAGCACGCACGCGGCGTCACCGCCCGAGCGCTACTCGTCGCCGAAGAGCAGGCGCTCGACCATCGCGATGAGCGCCGCGCGCAGCCGCGCCTGCGACGGCGCCCCGGCCCCGCGCAGCCCGCCGGCCGCCGCCGCGCACTCCATCGCGCACGCGGTCAGCGCCCACGCCGTGGCCTGCGGATCGGCGACCACCTCGGGCAACGCGACCAGCGTCACCAGCTGGGTGATTCGCTGGCGCGACGCCTGCTCGTAGCGGTGCCGCAGCGCCGCGACCTCGGGATCACGCAGGGCCATCTCCTCGATGGTCCGGCTCAACCCGGGGTGGTGGGTCACCGAGCGAAACAGGGCGTCGATCGCGATGGCGATGGTCTCGTGGCGCGCCTTGCCCGCCAGCGCCGCCGGCGAGATGCCGTCGAGGGTCGAGGTCATCATCTGCTCGAGGTGGCGCCGCACCACCTCGAGGAACACCTGCTTCTTGTCGTCGAAGTAGCGGTAGAAGGTGCCGACCGACGCGCCGGCCTTCCGCGCGATCTCGGGGCTGCCGGTGGCGTCGTAGCCGTGCTCGGCGAACAGCGCCTCGGCGGCGTCGACCAGCGCCTCGAAGGTGCGGCGCGAGCGCTCCTGCTGGAAGCGTGGCGCACGGACCGGAGCGGGCTTGGCCGCGGGGCGGCGGCCGCGACCGCGGGTGCGGGTGGTGCTGTCCTTCATGTCGACGGTGATTCAGCGGGCGGCGCCAGAAGCTGCAGAGGATGCCACGACCGACCGGGAACGCGCTTGGTTCTGGCACGTTGGCGCACGCGAGGAGCTCGGGTCCGGCCCCGGGATCCCCGCTGGGCCCCGACCTCGCCGATCGCGGTGAATCATCCTTGACCCGGGGCCGGCCGCCCTTCAAGATGAAGTTCGTTTCACTTTCACGAGGAGCGTTCATGTTGCCAGCCGGCTCTCCCGACGTCACCAGCGGCCCCTCGATCGAGACCCTCGAGGCGCTGCTCGACGTGACCTACACCTGGGACTACCAGGAGACGCGCCAGAAGCTGCGCGACCTGTACACCAAGGCGACCCGCGGCCAGTGGATCTCCGAGGACGCCCTGCCCTGGCAGACCGACGTCGATCTCGACAAGCCGCTCATCCCCGAGCAGCTCCTGCCGCTGTGGGGCTCGGACATCTACCAGAAGATGACCCCGCAGGAGCGTCGCCGCCTCGAGCAGGAGGTCGGCGCCTGGACCATCTCGCAGTTCCTCCACGGCGAGCAGGGCGCGCTCCTGGCCGCGGCCCAGCTGGTCAACAGCGTGCCCGACCTCGACAGCAAGCTCTACGGCGCGACCCAGGTCGTCGACGAGGCCCGCCACGTCGACGTGTACAACCGCTACCTGCACGAGAAGGTCGGCATCGCCTACCCGGTGAGCCCGCACCTCAAGACCCTGCTCGACATGATCCTCAAGGACAGCCGGTGGGACATGAAGTTCCTCGGCATGCAGATCATGGTCGAGGGCCTGGCGCTGGCCGCCTTCGGGATGATCCGCAACAACACCCGCGAGCCGCTCTTGCGCGAGCTCACCGCGTACGTGATGGGCGACGAGGCCCGCCACGTCGCCTTCGGCGTGCTGTCGCTACGCGACTACTACCGGGAGCAGCCGGAGTCGGTGAAGCGCGAGCGCGAGGACTTCGTGTTCGAGGCGGCGCGGCTGATGCGCGACCGGTTCCTCTACCAGGAGGTCTGGGACAAGCTCGGCCTCCCGGCCAAGGAGTGCATGGACATCGCCATGCACAACCAGGGGCAGATCATGTTCCGGCAGATGCTGTTCGCCAAGATCGTGCCGGCGGTGAAGAAGATGGACCTGCTCAGCGACCGCCAGCGCACCCGCTTCGCCGAGCTCGGCATCCTCCAGTACGAGAGCTGGAGCGATCCGTTCGAGGATCTCGAGCGCGAGGAGGCCGCGCGCCGCGCGATGCCCGGCGCCGCGCCCGCGGGCTCACCCGCGCCGGCGACCGCGTAGCTGCCCAGCCGCGCCGGCGGGGCTCACACGCCGACGTAGCTGCCCTCGGCGGCGCCGAACACCGGCAGCGAGGTCATGCCGCGGGCGTGCTCGACGATGGCGTCGATGGTCTCGTCGGTGGCGTCGGGGCTGTGGTGGAACAGCGCCACCCGCTGGGCGCCGGCGCGCTCGGCCAGCACGATGCCGGCGCGGGCCGGCGAGTGGCCCCAGCCGCGCCGGTGCTCGTACTCGTGATCGGCGTGCATCGCGTCGTGGATGAGCAGGTCGGCGTTGGCGGCCAGCTCCAGCGCCTCGGCGGTCGGCTGCTCCGGCGTCGCGTACTCGACGTCGGACAGGAACGTCACGGTCTTGCCGTCGGCGGTGATCCGGAAGCCGGTGGTCCACATGCTGCCGTGCGGCACCCGCGCGGTCGCGATCGAGAAGCCGTCGATCTCGAAGGTCGAGCCCGGCGTGAACGGATCGACGGAGACGCCGGCGGCGAGGTTCTCGAGGGCGCCGAGCGGGCTGTAGTGCGGCGCGAGCTGGTTCTGCAGGGTCGCCTCCAGCGACGAGCCGGTGGGATCGGCGCCGTAGAGGCGGATGCGGTTGCCCTTGATGAACAGCGGCGTGAAGAACGGCAGGCCCTGGATGTGATCGAGGTGGGTGTGCGACAGCAAGACCGGCAGCTCGCCCTGCCCGGCCGCGAACTCGGTGGCCATGAGCGCCTTGGCGAACTCGGTGGCGCCGGTGCCGAGATCGATGAGCACGCGCTTGCCGGCGGCGGTGACCAGCTCGACCGAGGTGGTGTTGCCGCCGTAGCGCAAGAACTCCGGCCCGCACATGGCGAACGAGCCGCGCACGCCCCAGAACCGGACCTTCACGTCGAGGCCCCGTCGTCGGTCGCGGCGCCGGGCTTGCCGATGCCCGGCAGCGTGGTGCCGGCCGGGCCCTTGCCGCGGCCCGAGCTCGCGCCGATGGTGAGCTCCATGCCCTCGCGCGCGGTGACCACCTCGACGCCACGCTCGGCCCCGAGCGCCGCGTAGCGCGCGGCGATCTCGTCCATCTGGTCGTCGCCGTGCGACGGCGCGTGGTGATAGAGCACCAGCCGCCGGACCTTGGCGTCGGTGCACACGTCGAGGGCGTGGTCCGGCGTCGAGTGGCCGTAGTGCGGGAACCGCGCGTACTCCTCGGGCAAGAAGTGGGTGTCGTAGACCACGGTGTCCACCCCGCGCAGCGCCTCGATCAACGCCGCCCGCATCGAGGTCAGGGCCGCGCGATCCTCGTCGGTGAGCTCCTCGAGGCCGTGCAGGAAGTGCTGCTTGTGCAGCACCTCGGTGAACGGCGCGGTGTCGGACACGTAGGCCCACGCCTGCGCGCTCGCGCGCTCGGTGATGCGGTAGCCGACCGAGCCGAACGGGTGGTTGAGCGCGATCGGCATCACTCGAAGTCGTCGAGGTCGATCGCCGCGCCCGGCTTGACCTCGATGAAGTTGAGCTGGCGGGCGCCGCCTGCAGCGGCACCGGGAAGAACTCGTGGCGGGTGATGCCGCCGATGACCTGCTGCAGCTCGTCGGCGGCGGTGAGCAGCGCGTAGACGTCGATGGTGGTGCCGGGGATGTACGTCGGCTCGAAGAACGGCAGCCCCTGGATGTGATCCCAGTGCACGTGCGACAGCAGCACCCGGTGGCGCTTGGTGCCGCCGTCGCGCGCGAGCTTCTGGCCGAGCCCGCGCAGGCCGGTGCCGGCGTCGACGATGAGACACTGCTCGCTGGCCGAACGCACCTCGACGCAGGACGTGTGGCCGCCGTAGCGGACCGTCGAGGCGCCGGGGACGGGGTAACTACCCCGCACGCCCCAGAAGGTGATCTTCATCGTGGACGTCGAGTCTACCCCTTCGGCCCGGGCGCCCCCAACCCGGGCGTTTGCCATTTCGCGGCCGGCCGGCGTCCCGGCGTGACCTCGTCCGCACGTGCTAGCGTGCCCCGGTGACCGCCACCGCGCCGGCGCGCAAGGACGCCTACGATGTCGTGATCCTCCCCGGCGACGGCATCGGCGTCGAGGTCGCCGCCGAGGCCCGCGCCCTGCTCGAGGTGGTCGAGGCCGCGACCGGGGTCGCGCTGCCCGCCACCGAGATCCCCTGCGGCGGCCGCTACTACCTCGAGCACGGGCTCGACGGGGTGGCCGCCGGTGGCGAGGCCCGCGACTGGCCGGTCGGCAGCGAGGACCGCTGCCGCGCCGCCGACGTGATCCTGCTCGGCGCGGTCGGCTGGCCCGGCCCCGACGGCGCGCCGGTGACGATGACCAACGGCCAGATGGCCGGGTGGTCGCCGGTGATCGGCAACCGCCTGCACCTCGACCTGTACGCCAACGTCCGGCCGGTGCGCTGCCTGCCCGGCATCCAGCACGGCATCTCGGGCGGCTTCCAGCAGGTGTGGCGCCCAGATCGGGTCGACCTGGTGATGGTGCGCGAGAACACCGAGGGCCTCTACAGCGGCGTCGGCGAGCGCAGCCCCGACGGCGCGCGCGCGACCGACCTGCGGGTCATCACCCGCGCCGCGTCGGCCCGGGTCATCCGCAAGGCGTTCGAGCTGTCGCGGGCCCGCGGCAAGGGCGCGCCGGCCGACGGCAAGCGCCGCGTGACCTGCATCGTCAAGCACAACGTGCTGCACGGCTGCCGGCTGTTCCTCGAGGTCTACCGCGAGGTCGCCCAGGACTTCCCCGACGTCGAGCAGGACGTCGCCATCGTCGACGCGTTCGCGATGTACATCCTGACCCAGCCCGAGCGCTACGACGTGTGCGTCACCACCAACATGTTCGGCGACATCCTCACCGACCTGGCGTCGGTGCTGCAGGGCGGCATGGGCATGGCGGTCGGCTGCAACGTCGGCGACGACCACGGCATGTTCGAGCCCATCCACGGCTCGGCGCCGCCGCTGGCCGGCACCGATCGCTGCAACCCGCTGGCGATGTTGCTCGCCACCGGCGAGGCGCTCGGCTGGCTGGGGCGTCGCTGCGGCGACGACCGGCTGGTGCGCGCGCACGCCGCCGTCGAGGGCGCCGTCGCCGCGGTCATCGAGCGCGGCGCGCCGCTGCCGAGCGACCTGGTCGGGCCGGACCGCGCCGCGGCGCGCTCGGCGGTGGCCGCGGCGGTGCGCGACGAGGTCGCGGCGCGCCTGCGGCCGAGCTGAACCGGGCCGCGCCCGCGCGCGGCGCCCCGTCGACGTGCGCTACCCTGCGCCGGTCGTGTCCGACTTCGAGGTCGCCGCCATCCTCGTCACGCTGACCGCGGCGCTGGCCTACGTCAACGCGCGCCTGTTGCGGCTGCCATCGGCGATCGGCCTGATGGCCACGGCGTTGCTCGGCAGCGTGCTGGTGCTGGTGCTCGACGGCCTCGAGATCACCGACGTCGAGCCCCGGGTGACCGCCCTGCTCGACCAGGTCAACCTGTCGTACGCGCTCCTGCACGGGATGCTCGGCCTGCTGCTGTTCGCCGGCGCCCTGCACGTGGAGCTCGACGACCTGCGCGAGTTCCGGCTGCCGATCACGTTCCTGGCCCTGGTCGGCACCGCGATCTCGACGGTCGCGGTCGGCGCCGGCAGCTACCTCATCCTCGGCGCCCTCGGCCTCGGCCTGCCCTTCGTCGACTGCCTGCTGTTCGGCGCGCTCATCTCGCCGACCGACCCCATCGCGGTGCTCGGCATCCTCAAGGCCGCGCGCGCGCCGCGCAGCCTCGAGGTGACCATCACCGGCGAGTCGCTGTTCAACGACGGCGTCGGCGTCGTGTTCTTCCTGGCGATCCTCGGGGTCGCCACCGGCGGCGAGCTGTCCGCCGGCAGCCTCGCGCACCTGTTCGTGCAGGAGGCCCTCGGCGGCGCGCTGTTCGGCGTGGCGATCGGCTACGTCGGCTTCCGGATGCTGCGCAGCATCGACCAGTACTCGGTCGAGATCCTCATCACGCTGGCGATCGTGCTCGGCGGCTACGCCGCCGCCGAGGCGCTGCACGTGTCGGCGCCGATCGCCGCGGTGGCCGCCGGCCTGCTCATCGGCAACCAGGGCCGCGAGCTGGCGATGTCGGCCACCACCCGCGATCACGTCGACACCTTCTGGGAGCTCATCGACGAGATCCTCAACGCGGTCCTGTTCCTCATCATCGGCATGGAGCTGGTCCACCTGCGGCTGTCTGCCGAGCTGCTCGTGGCCGGCGCCGCGGTGATCCCGCTGGTGCTCGCGTGTCGGTTCGTGTCGGTGGCCGCGCCGCTGGCGGTCCTGCCCGCGTTCCGTCGACGCCAGCGCGGCGCGGTGGCGCTGCTCACCTGGGGCGGCCTGCGCGGCGGCATCTCGGTGGCGCTGGCCTTGTCGTTGCCCCCGGGCCCCGAGCGCAACGTCATCCTCGTCGTCACCTACTGCGTCGTCGTCTTCGCCATCCTCGTCCAGGGCACCACCCTCGGCCGCCTGGCCCGGCGCCTGGCGCCGCCGACGCCGGACGCGCCGTAGCCCACGCGATCGCGGGGCGGCACGGCTACTTCGCCAGCCGCGTCCGTAGCAGGTCCGTCATCGCGCGGCAGACGTCGACGGTGGTGAAGATCCCGACGACCTTCTGGTTCTGGACCACCACCGCCGAGCCGTACTTGAACTCGGCCATCTCGGCGCAGACGTCGTCGAGGGGCGCGTCGGGGCTGGTCGCGTAGACGTTGGAGCTCATCACGTCGGCGACCTTGGTCGCCTCGGCGTCGATGGTCTCGAACGCCTCGACCAGGTACATGTCGCGCGAGGTCAAGAGGCCGACCAGGCGACCGCCGTCGAGCACGGGCAGGTGGCGGATCTCGTGCTCGCGCAGGAGCTTGTGCGCGGTCGCCAGGGACTGGGCTGGGCCGATCGAGACCGGCGAGGTCGACATGTACTTGCTGACGGTGGGGATCGCCTTCATGCCGGCCCTCGCTGCATCGCGCGTGCCGCGCGTGCCGGGCCGCGTGCGACGACGAGCGCGAACCCCCTGCACATCGCTCGACGATCGCCGCAAGCGCTGCGCGGCGCCGCCGCCCCTCAGCCGTGCAGCTCGAGCTGTCGCACGGCGAAGCGCAGGAAGTCGCGGTCGGTGATGATGCCGACCAGCCGCCCGGACGCGTCGACCACGGGCAAGCAGCCGAAGGCGTGGTCGCGCAGCAGGTGACCGGCCGCCGCCGCCGGCGCATCCGGCGCGACGGTCATCACGTCCTCGCACATCAGCTCGCGGACACGGACCGTCGGCGGCGGCGTCGCCGGGCTCGCGCCCTCACGCGCGGCCAGCGCCTCGAGGCAGCTCGTCTGGGCGCGCAGCAGGTCGCGGTGGCTGACGAGCCCGAGCAACCGGCTGTCGTCGTCGATGATCGGGATGTGACGGACGTGCTTGAGCCGCATGAGGTCTTGCACCAGCGACAAGGTCTGCTCGGCGAACAGGGTGATGACCGGCGTCGTCATCAGGTGGTGGACCAGGACCTGGGTCATGCCCCTCGGCAGTGCAAGGCACGGGCCCGCGCCAGGCCTCCTTGGAGGCGCCAGCGCCTGGCGAGCTGGAGCCGCGCGCGCGGCCGTGCCCGCGAGTCACGGCCCCGGGCAATCGGCCGCGCAGGTCGTTGGCGTCTCGCCGGCGCCGCACGCGAAGTCGCCACAGGTCTCGCAATCCGCGGGGCACGACGCCTCGGTCTCGAAGCCTGGCGCGCACACGCCGTCGCCGCACTGATCGCAGTCGACCGCGCACAGCCGCAGGACCTCCAGGCTCGGATCGCAGACGCCATCACCGCAGCCTATGGGGCCGCCCGGCGCCGGTGTACACGACGTCGCCGGCGGACACCTCGGCTGGCAGCGCCCCCAGCAATCGGGATCGTCGCAGCCCGCGAGGCCATCGCCGTCGACGTCCTGGTCGCTCAGGCACGCCTCGCGCGCGACGCCGCTGCTCGACGCCCGGTAGCCCAGCTCCCAGGTGTCGAAGCCAGCCTGATCCGAGGCGCCGAACAGGAGGTCGTCGCCCGTCACGGCGTCATGGATGAACCCGGCGGTGGAGCGCACCGTCGGGTTGTCGACGGCCTCGAGCAAGGTCCAGCCGGTCGCGCCAAGCAGCCAGGTGGCCCAGTACGTGCCGATCTTCCCGAGCACGACCACGCCGCCGAGGCGCGCATCGAAGCTCGCGTGGGCGACCGTGCCCGACGGCGTGATCGCGTCGAGCGGCGTCCAGTCCACGCCGTCGAAGGCCCAGGCATCCACGCTGCTCACCAGGACGAGCCGCTGGTGGCGCACGTCGGCGACCAGCACGCGATCGGCGGTCAGCGCCGATGGCGCGTGCGCGGTCGACACCGGGGCCCAGGTCGCGCCGTCGAAGGTCCAGGTGGTGATGGGGGCTCCGATCGCGGCGCCGTCGGGCGTCGCCAGGACCAGCGCCTGCGCGGTGGGATCGAAGGCCAGCGCGGCACCCGGCTGCCAGGTCGGGCCGGTCGCGCCGGTGACCTCGTGCCAGGTCGCGCCGTCGAAGGTCCACGTGTCGTCGTAGAAGAAGCCGCCGCCGTCGTTGCCGCCAAACAGCACCGCGAGCCCGAGCCGCGGGTGGTAGGCGAGCGCGGCGCCGAAGCGCCCACCCGGGCTCGGGCTCGTCGTGATCTCGCGCCAGCGATCGGTCCTCACCCAGGTGTCGTCGTGCCCGCCGCGCGGCGGTGGCGCGCCGCCGCTCGATACATAGCCGCCGCCGAACAGCAACACCGCGGCTCGATCGTCGAGGTAGGCCATCGCCGCGGACGTGCGGGCGGGCGGCAGCGACGCGGTCGGGACCCGCTCGATCCAGCCGTCGCCGACGAGCTCCCACGCGCTGTCGAGCACGGTCCCGGTGCTCCGGTCGTTGCTCTTGCCGCCGAGCAAGACCACGCCGCCGCCGCGTGGATCCAGCGTGGCCGTCGTGCGCGTGCGCGCGGTGAAGGCCGCGCCCGCGCCCTGGGTCCACGCCACGCCGTCGAAGAACCAGGTCTCGGCAAGGCCGAAGCTCCCCACGTGGCCACCGGCAAGCACCAGCCGCTCGCCGATCGGGTCGTAGGCGAGGCCGAAGCCGAGCCGACGCGACGGGGGATTGCTCGCGGGCCGCAGCGTCCAGGTCGCGCCGTCGAACAGCCAGACCTCCATCGCCGCGGCCCCGCGCGTCACCAGCGCGAGCGATCCCAGCGAGGGGACGTAGCGGACGACGCCGCCCGGCGGCGGTCGCGTCTGGGCCTCGACGAACGCCCACGCGGTCCCGTCGAAGCGCCAGGTCTCGTCGCCGGTGGCGCCGGCGCCGAACAGGACGATCTCGCCGAGCCCCACGTCGTAGGCCATCGTCGCGGCCGCGCTCGGCGCGGGCCCACCGACGGTGTCCAGCGGCGACCAGTCCACCCCGTCGAAGAGCCAGGTGTCCCCGAACACCGTGGCGCCGACGCCGGCGCCCCCGAACAGCACCATCCGCCCGCGCGCCTGATCGAAGGCCATCGCCGCGCGCGATCGCGCCGGCGGCGCGTGCGCGGGCGCCAGCGCCACCCACCGGCCGTCGCGCCACGCCCAGGTGTCGTTGGCGACCAGCGCGAGGGTCGCCGGATCGGCGCCGCCGAAGACCACGAGCTCACCGCGCGCGGTGTCGTAGTCGCTCGCGAGGTCGTAGCGCGCCGACGGCGCGGCCGGCGCGCTCGACACCGGCCGCCAGCCGAGCTCTTCGACCCGGCACTGCGAGGCGCAGCCGTCGCCCGACAGCCCGGCGCCGTGATCACACTGCTCGCCGGTGATGAAGTCGGGGTACTCGTTGCCGCAGACCTCGAGCGAGAGGCAGTCGAAGGAACAGCCGTCGCCCGATGCCTGGGCGCCGTCGTCGCAGACCTCGCCGCGCGCCGGATCGTGCACGCCGTCGCCGCAGCGGGCCGGCTGGCAGTTGGGGCGACACCCGGCGTCGGGCGCCGTGGAGTTGGCCGCGCCGTCGTCGCACGCCTCGTTGAACGCCGCGTCGACCACGCCGTCGCCGCACTGCGGGATCCGGCAGGTCGACTGGCAGGCGTCGCCGTCGACGGTGTTGCCGTCGTCGCAGCCCTCGCCGACCGCCTGATCGATGATCCCGTTGCCGCAGGTCTCGGCGGACCCGCAGTCCGCGCTGCACCCGTCGCCCGCGAGCTGGTTGCCGTCGTCGCACACCTCGTCGGGCTCGAGCACGCCGTTGCCGCAGCCCAGCGCGACGCACACGCCGGCGGCGCACACGCCCGCCTCGACGCCCGGTGCGCGACACTCGCTGCCGTCGACGAGCCCCGCGCAGGCCTCGACCGCCGCGGTCGGCGCGCAGCCACCCCCGACGCGGCACGCGGTGCCGGCCGCGCACACGCTGCCGTCGTCGCAGCGGATGGTGTCCTCGCCGATGCAGGCGGTGCCGAGCGCCGCCACGAGCAGCGCAGCTAGCCCCCGCCACGAACGCATCCGCCGAGCGTAACACGGCGAGCTCCACGGCCGTCGCGGCCGTCCTCGATCTCCCCGACGACGTCGCGCCCCGACGCCCAGTGATCGCGCTGCGCCCAGTTCCGGAACCGGCGGTGGACGGAAATCTACGGCCCGAAGCGTTCGAGAAGGTCGCGCCAATGGATGCCCGTCTGAAGAGCCGATCGCCGCGCTCAGATTCTCGCCTGATGCGCTCCGAGGCAAGCGCGCTTGGATCCGCGCCCGCTGCGCGTTGGTCAAGGCATGGCGATGGTGCCTCGTCTAGTCACGGATGAGATCTCAGCTCAACGAACTCGATCGACCGTCGGTTGGCCTTGAGCGCGAGCACGAAGTCGGCGCCAGGCCAGGTCGCCGGCCATCGACCGGACCCTGATGCGGCAGGCGCGCTCGAACTCGACGAGGGCAAGCGCGCTGACCCCGCGGTAATTAATCGCCGGGCCTGCGGCGGTTCGAGGGGGGGGCGCCGGCGCGGCGTCGCCGGGCTCGATCACGCCGGCCGATCGAGGTCGATCCCTCGGCGCAGAGATGCTGCAGCCGATCGACTCACACGACCTGGATGCGCTCGCCCTGCCCCGAGGGCCGGGCTCGTCGATGATGCCGGCGGCGAGGGCGAGTCCGGCGGGTCCGCCGGTAGCGGCGCGGTGCTAGGGGTCACGGCCCTGATCGGTGCGGCCATGGACTTCGCGACCACCAGCACGAGCGCGTTCGTCGCTTCAACCAGCGCGCTGGCGGCCTCCGTGTCGCGCCGCTTCGGTCCATCGCGCGCGAGCCGGTTCGAGGCATCGCGGTCCAGGCCCCGTTCTAAACTCGAGCGCATCTCACCACTTGGCGTGGGCTGCGACCGTCGAGCTGCGGGCGCCTCGGCGCGTGCGTCCGCTGCTCGCTCCTCACATGGCGACGGCCATGCTCGTCGCTGCGCTGCGGGCGCGCGTCTCCTGCCACCACCCCTGCCACCCGCCGATGCTCCTCGCATCGCTGGGGTCTCGCTCCACGCCAGGTCGTGAGATGCGCTCTAGCCGGGGATCAGCGTGGCGCACACGTGCTCGAGGTAGGCGCGCAGCTCCTCGCCGACGATCGCCTCGCTGCCGCGCGCGGGCAGCGCGCGCACGATGTCGTACAGGCCCACGTACGCCGAGTACGCCAGCAGCGCGTTGCGCCGCGCGAGCACGGCCGTCTGACCGAACAGTCCGTAGGTCTCCTCGAGGAACGCCAGCCGCGACTGCGTGACCCGCCGCACCGAGACCTTGACGCGCGCGTCATCGGTGGCCGCGGTCAGCGCGGAGTACGCCAGCCCGCTCTCGCGATCTCGGTACGCCGCGAGGAACAGGCGGTGCAGGCGCTCGCGCGGGTCCTGGGTGGTTCGCAGCTTGGCGAGCACATCGGTGGTCGACACGAACTCCCAGTGCGCCAGGAGCGCCTCGAGGAAGGCGTCACGGTTGGCGAAGTGCCAGTAGAAGCTGCCTCGGGAGACGCCCAGCTCCTGGGTCAGGCCGTCGATGCTCACGGCGCCGAGCCCGCCGCGCGCGAGCACCCGCAGCGCCGCGGTCAGCCACGCCTGCGGGGTGAGCATCTTCTTGCCCATTCGCACCATCGGCGCCTGCGCGGTCATGCCACCAGTGTGCCGCAGCGAGGCCGACGCCGGCAATCGACGGCCAGCCGCCACGCGGGCGAATTGCCTTGACCGACCACCCATCTCCATTCATAGATGAATTGAAATGACGACACCGATGCCAGCCCCCCAGCGCCTCGCGCGGGCGCGCCGCTCGCGGCGTCTCCGCCCGATCATCGCGGCGATCGCGCTCAGCGCCTGTGGCAGCGCCGGCGGCGAGGGCCACGACGCCAGCGCCGCCATCGACGCACCTGCCCCACCTGACGCCCCCGTGGACGCCACCGTCGACGCCGGCGGTCCGCCGGCATCGACCTTCGTCGGTTGCGCCGCGGCCGAGCAGGTCGCGTGCGCGTCGCTGGCGCCCACCTACGCGGCGGGCACCGCGACCTGCCGCGCCGATCTGACCGGCTTCGACGTCACGACCTGCGCGGTCGCGGATCGCCCGTACGACAACGAGCTGGTCAAGCCGGCCGAAAGAGATCCCGCGAGGTGGGCGACCGCCCTGACCAACAACGGCGAGCCCTGGTCGCTCGAGGTCAGCCTGTCGCCGACGGGCAGCGACGTCTGGATCATTCGCCTCGGTGGCGGCGGGTTCTGCGACGACGACCTGCTGAGCTGTCGCGACCGCGCCTCCCTCGCGCAGGGCGTCGGCGCCGCCGACGGCAGCGACCTCGTCCCGGCCAAGTACGCTGGCATGCGGCAGCGCTGGGTCGAGGGGCCGAGCGGCACGACGCCCAACGACGGCGCCAACCCCGCCTTGTGGGACGCGAACTTCGCCCAGTTCAACTATCGGTCGTCGACCTTGTGGACCGGCGCGTCGCTCGCGGCCTCCGACACCTCGTGCCGCAACGAGGGCTGCGTCTTGCCAGGCAGCGGCCCCAGCGACTGTGCCGCCCCGACCTTGCCCAACGGCGAGCCGTGCACGGGCCAGTGGTACCGCCGCGGCCGCATCAACATCGCCGCCGGCGTCGAGATCCTCATGCAGCGCTTCGGCCTCGACGACACGACCGCGCGCGTGCTCTACGTCGGGACCTCGGCCGGTGCGTACGGCGTCCAGCACACGGCGGACCTGCTCGTCGAGCGGCTGCCGATGACCGCGGCCCGCGGCGACCTGCGGCTGGTGCCCGATGGGGCCTGGGCCGCCGACTTCGATCTCGGCAGCCATCGCCTCGGCGACCAGTACTCGACCAACACCGCGGCCGACGTCGCCGCCTTCGCGACCTCGTTCGCCAGGCTCGGCGCCACGCTCTTGCCCACCTGCGTCGCCGGTGAGTCCGCCGCCGGGCGGGATCCGACGCGCTGCGCCGACTCGGTGGTCGCCTACGACTGGTTGACCAGGCCGGCGACCGAGGGGGGGCTCAGCCTGCCCGTCCTGGTGCTCAAGTCGCGCCTCGACACCATCGAGATGGGCTTTCACCTCGATGGCACGACGGGCGTCTCGATCCTCGAGGACGACGACGCGCGCACCGCATGGATCGCCGGCCAGGATGCTTCTCTCGCCGACGTGCCATGGCTGGTGGCGGGCGCGTGCCAGTACCACACGACCGTCGAGCTGCAGAGCTGGTGGCCTGTGGTCGGGCCGGTGGTGGCCGACTTCGTCACCGACGCGACCGCGCCGCGCCGGCTGCTCGACCAGTGCCCGCCGCCACAGTGCGCCAGCAGCGCCCAGTGCAACGACGGCGACCCAGCCACCACCGACGTGTGCGCAGCCGGCGTCTGCATCAATCGCGAGTGCACCCGCGACGATCAGTGCGACGACGGCGATCCGCTGACCGAGGACGTCTGCCGCGCCCAGCGATGCGAGGCCCGCGCCTGCTACCAGGACACTGATTGCGACGACGGCAACCCCGTGACCCTCGAGCGTTGTCGCGACTACGCCTGCGAGACTGCGCCATGACGGCCCCGCGGCACCCACCTCGCGTGGGCGTAGCGGTTCTCGTGCTCGCGCTCGGATGGCTCGCAGCCTGCCTGCCGAGCACAGGCGCGCGCTGCGACGACGGCAGCGTTTGCCCGGCGGGAACGGAATGTCATCCCCGCGGCTGCCTCGACCCGGCGCAGCTCACGGCCTGCGCTGGCAAGGACGAGGGCGCGACCTGCGAGGCGGGCAGCCTGGTCGCTGGCACCTGCGTCGACGGCGCCTGCCTCCAGGCGGTGTGCGGCAACGGCGTGCAGGAGCCAGGCGAGGCGTGCGACGACGGCAACGAGCTGTCCGGCGACGGTTGCGCGGGCAGCTGCCGCTCGCTCGAGGTCTGCGGCAACGGCGTCACCGACTTCGCGGTCGCCGAGGCCTGCGACTGCGGCGACGACCCGACCGACCTGCCGGCCGGTTGTCTCGCCCCCAACGGCACCGACCCGGGCGCGACCTGTCGACCCGACTGCCAGCTCAGCGGCTGCGGCGACGGCATCATCGCCGGCAGCGAACAATGCGAGCCGGAGCTCGTGGTGGCGGCCAGCTGCGGCGATCGCGGCTACTACGGCGGGGAGCTTGGCTGCGCGGCGAACTGCCAGTTCGACACCTCCGCGTGCGTCGGGCGCTGCGGCGATGGCGAGCGCCAGGGACCGGAGAGCTGCGACGGCGACGTCGGCGCCACCACCTGCGCCGAGCTCGGGTTCGCGTTCGGCCGACCGACGTGCTCGTCCTTGTGCGGCTTCGACATCTCGAGCTGCGAGTCGATCGGCTGGACCCAGGTCCGCGCCGAGGCGGCGCCGATCCTGGCGATGGCAGACGGCCCCGATGGAGACCTCTGGATCACGGCAGACGACGACGTCCGTCGCTACGACGGGCTCGACTGGACCGCGTATGACGACGTCGGCGCGGGCGCCAGCCTGCGCGCGATCACCGTGACCGCCGACGGGGAGGTGGTCGCCGCGGGCGCCGCCGGGACGGTGGCGGTCTTCGATGGCGTCGCCTGGTCACGGGCGCCCGCGGTGCCAGGCGCCGCGACGCTGAGCAGCGTCTGGGCCGCAACGAGCGACGAGATCTACGTCGGCTCCAGCGCCGGCGCCGGCGGCCTCTGGTACTTCGACGGGGTCAGCTGGGCCAGCGTGACCGGCGCCGGCGCGACCCGGGCGCTGGCAGGCGTCTCGGCGAGCGAGGTCTTCGCCGTCGCCGGCAACGGTCGCGTCTACCGGCTCGCCGGCACGACGACGCCTGCGCTCGTCGACGCGGGCGGCGGCAACCGACCGAGCGGTGCGCGCTCGCTGGTCGCGTTCGCGGGAGACGCCCTGTGGGTCATCGGCGACGATGGCCTGTGGAGCTGGGACGGCGCGGCGTGGACGAGCCATCACGCCGACACCGGGGTGGGACTCGTCGGCACGTCGCCACGCGCCCTGCTCACCCGGTCGCAGAGCGGCGGGCTTGGCCGGTGGGACGGACGGATCTGGATCGACGTGGACCTGCCGACCGGCCTCGTCGATCCCGAGGTCGGCGTCGCGGGAGGAGGCGCCTACGTCGCGGCCGGCCCGCTGCTGTACCGCGCGACCCGCGCCTGGGGTACGGCGCGTCCGCTCGCCACCACGCGAGGGCTGCGAATCTGGGCGAGCGACGACGCGGTGTGGCTGTCGGGTGCGCCGGCGGGGCCGGGCGTCTCCGTGGCCACGCGCAACGGCGTCGCGGTGCCGGGCATCGACAGCTTCACCTCGATCTGGGAGCTGCCAGATCGCACGTTGGTTGGAACCGGCACCGACCTGACGATCAGGCCCGTCGTCGGTGTCACGACCACGTACGCGGGGATTGGGCGGACGGCGATCTGGAGCGCTGCACCCGGCGCCACGTTCGTGGCCACCGGCGCCGCCACCAGCCCGGGCGCCTTCGCGAACGGCAGTGGGGTCGCGCTCACCGGCGTGGACGACTCCGCCGGGCCGTGGGCGTCGACCTGGGCCTCCTCCGCGACCGACGTCTGGTTCGCCGGAGACTCCGCCGCGCACGGTCAGCTCGCGCACTGGGACGGCGCGGCCTGGACCGACTTCACGCTCGACGGCGACGCCACCGGCGTGCAGGTCTGGGGCAGCGCCAGCGACGACGTCTTCGCGCTCGACAGCGACGGCGTCATCTACCGCTTCGACGGCGCCGCCTGGGACGTGAGCCGCTCGGCGTCTCCGGGCAAGGTCATCGCCCTGCACGGCTCCGCCGCCGACAACGTCTTCGCGCTGCACGACTACCAGCGCATCAGCCACTTCGACGGCGAGTCATGGCGCGACCTGCCGCGGCCCGACGGCGCGGCGCTGGGGTCCGGCCTCTGGGTCGAAGCCGATCAGCTCTTGCTGTCGAGCAGCGCCGGCGGCGTGCGCGCGCTCATGCGCCTGGCCCCATGAGCGCGCCGCGACCGCGACCTTCGACCGCGCGCAGCACCACCGCGCGCGCGACGCTCGTCGTCGGCGCCGCGCTGGCGATGCTCGGCGCTAGCTGCGATCCCGACGACATTCCGGCGATCGGCCCGGCGCGGCCGGACGCGAGCCCGGGCGCAGACGCTGGCGCCCCGACCCTCGCCGAGGTCCTCGCCGACCTCGACTACGAGCCGCTCGGCGAGCTGCGCCCGATGCTGGGCGCGTCGCTGCGGCTCGAGGGCCTCGCCGCGCGCGACGCCGCGGGCCAACCGGCCTGGGCGTCCGACGAGGTCCGCGCCCTCGGCCTCACGGACCTGCGCTTCCCCCCGGGCAGCCAGAGCTACCTGATGCTCGAGACCGACGGTGACGCGGAGCTGCAGGCCGCGCTGACGGCCTTGGGTGCGACCAGCAGCCGGACCCACGCGCCGCAGTTCACCGACGCGCACCTCGGCCGCGCCGGCGTCGCCGCGTCAGCCCCGGCAACGAGCCGCCGATCCACGTCGACGAGTTCGAGCCCTTCGGCGGCTATGTACCGTGGGCGCACGCGATGACCGAGTTGGCCCTCATCGATCCGGTGCGCGTGTACATCCAGAGCGCGCAGGCTCGCACGATCCTGTCGACGCCGGTTCCGGCGCGCCAGCAGCAGAGCTGGGGACGCCGTCCGCGACGCCTGGGCCGCGGGTACGCCGGTCCGCGGCATCGCGACCACCGAGAAGCTGTGGGACACCGCCGCGACCATCATCGACGTGCTCGAGGCCGATCTCGATCTCTACGCGCGCGACCTGCCCGGCGCCCGCGTGTGGTTCACCGAGTGGAACACCACCCGGGACGACGGCGCCGAGGTCGATGGCCCCGACGCCGGCCTCGCCGCCGCCGAGATGCTGCTCGCAGTGGCGCGCTTGTACTACGAGCGCGACGGCCAGCTCGAGGCGCTGCACTATCACCTCGGCTGCCCAGGCGAGCACGCCCGAGGCACCGCGCGCCGCGCTGGCCACCGTCGTCGACGGGCAGTGGCAGCTGAGCGCCCCCGGCGAGGCGTACCGCACGATGGCGCCCGCGCTGCGCGGCCGCTGGGGATGGCTGCCACGCTCGACCGTCGCCGGCGTCACCCTCGAGGCGTTCACCACCGACGCCGGCGAGCGCGTCCTCGCCTACGTCAACAAGCGCGCCGAGCCGGTCGAGGCATACGGCGTCACGCTGCCTGCCCGCAGCTACGGCCTCGTGCCCGGGTGAGCATCTCGACCTCCGGCTCGGCACGACCACCGTTGCAACTGACGACCACGACACGCCAAGGGCCCAGACGAGCTACGGTCGCGCGCGTGCCGCCGCTCGTCGACGATCTCGCCCGGCGCCAGCTCGCCGCCTACAACTGCGCCGACCTCGACGGGTTCTGCGCGTGCTTCCACCCCGAGGTCACGGTGCTCGACGCGCGCGGCCAGCCGACGATGCCGGCCGGGCTCGCCAGCTTCCGCGCGCGCTACGGCGCGATGTTCGACGCCCACACGGTGGTCGGCGCCGAGGTCACCGAGCGCCTGGTGCTGGCGCCGCACGTGGTCGAGCGCGAGCGCTGGTGGCGCACCGCGCGCGCGACCGGCGCCGCCACCGAGGGCTGGGTGCTGGTGCGCTACACCGAGGCCGAGGGCCTGTTGCGCTGGGTCGAGCCTCGCGCCGTAGGGCGCGGGCTCATCGGGTGCCGGAGGCCGGACTCGAACCGACACTGCTTCCGCGAAGGGGCTTTTGAGACCCCCGAGTCTACCATTTCTCCACCGGCCCAGAAACGACGCGGCGAGGTCGCTAGCGACCTCGCCGGGGTCGGCGAGCTGACCGTGGTCACCACCGGTCGCTCGCCGGTGACGCGGTGGTAGCCCGCGCGTCGCCGACGACGAGACAATCCGCCACCAGGCGTCGCCGCCGCAGGGGTTGCCGCCGTACATGTCGCCGCCATCGTGCATGTCGCCGCCCATGTCGCCACCCATGTCGCCGCCGTAGGTGTCGCCACCCATGTCGCCGCCGTTGCCCATGTCGGCTTGGTGTCGGCCGGCTTGGCCTTGCTGCCACACGCAGCCAGGGCCGCGGTCAGGATCGCCATCAAAAAACAGCTTCTTCATGTGTCTCGTCCGCCTTTGGTTTCATTTTGTGCACCAGTTCGCGACGCCGCGCCAGGTGCTGAGTCGTCATTTGTCACGCCCCCGTCGCTCGACGGGTGCGCGCAGGGCTAGCCGTCGTCGAGCGCGGCGAGCGCCCTCCAGCTCACCGAGCGCGTGGCGATCGCCGGCGGCGCGCGCGACCGCACAGCTCGCGGTGAGGATCTCGGCCGCGCGGGTGCGATCACCGGCCTCGGTCAGCGTGGTGCCGAACATCAGGTAGGTCGGCACGTAGGCCGGGCTGTGCACGACGAGGTCGTCGAACGCCTCGATCGCCCGCGAGCAAGCCCTGGGTTCGCAGCTCCACGGCGAGGCCGTACCGGGGGGAACGGGTCCTGGGGCTTCTGTTCGATGAAGCGGCGAAAGGTCGCGATGCGGTCCATGACGTCCCTGCCGGGCGGCCGTTAACGCGCGCGCCCCACCCGGCCTTACAGGGCCGCGCAACATATGAGAAGTGCGCGGACTTCGCCACCTTCGGCCGTGCTACAACGGCCGGGCGTGTCCGTCGGGGGACCCTACGTTGGCATCGATCTGGGCGGCGCCCGGGGCAAGACCACCGCGGTCGCCGAGCTGGTGCCGACCGCCACCGGCGTGCTCATCCGGGCCGCCTCGACCCGCACCGCGACCGGCGGCGCGTGGGTCGATCAGGCGCTGTGGGATCACGCGCGGGCGCTGGCGCCGGGCGCGGTCATCGCGGTCAACGCGCCGCCTCACGCCGCCGTGCGTGTGCTGCCCGCGCCCGGTGTGCCCGGGCGTGGGTGCGTGCGTCGAGCCGGCGGTGGTGTGGCTGCGCACCGAGGGCGAGCGCCTCGTCGGCGTGCCCGACGCCAGCGGCCGCATGCGGCTGCAGCCGTACCTGCACCGCGCCACCGAGATCCACGTCGGCCACCGCCGCGGGCTCGCGCCGCTCGGCCGCCGCCGCCGGCAGCCTGGTCGCCGCCCGCGCCGGCAAGCTGCGCCGACGGCTGGCCGGCGCCTTCACCCTCGACGACAACCTCATCGAGGTGTCGCCGGTGGCGGCGATCAGGCGTGGTTCGGCCAGCGCCGCGCCCGCGACTACAAGCGCGACGCCGATCCGTGGCCGACCCGGGCCTCGGTCCTGGCCCAGCTCACCGACGTCGGCTTCGCGCCGACCAGCCGGTTCGCGCGCGACGAGGTGCTGCGCAGCGTGCACGTGTTCGACGCGGTGATCGCGGCCTACGTCGCGTACCGACGGGCCCGCGAGGGCTGGCCGCGCGACGACGACGCCTGCGAGGGCGACGGCTGGATCTGGGTGCCGCCGGCCGACGGCGCGTAGCCACCCCGATCCGAGATCTCGCGGGCTCGCCCGCGGCGATTGGTCGCGGGTGAACTTGCGCGCCGCCGACGGCCCCGCCGAGAATGCGAACGCGTTCGTGCCGCGCAGGCGGCGGGTGCACAACCAAAGGAGCGAACGATGGCTGAGGGTAAGCGCCCGGGTGGGCTGACGGCACTGGCGGTCCTGAACTTTGTCTTTGGTGCCTTCGGCGCCCTCGGGCTGCTAGCGATTTTTACCGTGATTGCGGCCGCCAAATCGGCAGTCGAATCGAACGGCGGAACAGTGACTCATACCGCCTGGCGCAGGCACTGCGTACCCGTGGCTCGCGCTGTCCTTGGTCGCAACCATCCTCATCATCATGGCTGGTGTCGGATACCTCGGTCAGAAGAAGTTCCTCGGCCGCACGATTGGAAACGCTTACGCAGTTTCGTCCATCGCAACGACGATCGTGTCGACTGTAGGGGCGAGGCAGGGCTTCGGAATCTTCGCCATCATCGGGCTCATCTACCCGGTCCTGACCCTGGTGCTGCTCAACACGACCTTCAAGGAAGACCTGACCAACTAGGTCCCTGGCACGAGGTGGACGGCGGCCCCGGCCACCGACGATCTCTGCCATCCGGCGGCCGCGGCGCCCAGCGCCTGCGGCCGTCGGCATTTCCGGCCTCGTGTGGTATCCGAGGGGGCCCGCCGAGGGTCGGCGGGAGAGCGAGGATGAAGGGTGCTGCGACCCCCCCATCTGCGTCTGATCGCGGCCACTCCGTGCGCCACGGCATCCAGGCGGCGCTACTGGTCTCGGTGTTGCTCACCCTGGTGCTCGGCCTGTCCCTGGCCAGCCTCTGGTCATCTCGCCGCTCGACGCCCTCGAGAGCGAGACCAAGCGGGCCCAGCTCGATCCGCAGGTGCGGTGCCCGAGGTGAACCGCCAGGTCCTCAAGATCGCCAGCAAGGCGATCGACTTCGCGGTCGACCCGGCGCCGGGCCAGCTCGACTACCTCACCCGCGACAACCCGGCGCTGGTGTCGGCGATCCTGGTGCTGTTGTTCCTGGTGACGCCGCTGCTCTCCTGCATGGGCGGCTTCAACCAGACCTCGGGCGACATCGCCAGCAAGGGCCTGCGGTTCCTGCTCATCCGCACCGAACGCCCGAACATCTTCCTCGGCAGGTTCCTCGGGACCTTCCTGTTCTCGGCGGTGGTGTACCTGATGCTGTTCGCGATCCTGGCGCTGTACATGGCGGCCAAGATCAACGTGCACCCGACCGGCGACATGATGATGTGGCTCGGCCAGGGCTACGTACGGCTGCTCATCTTCAGCCTGCCCTACGTGGCGCTGTGCGCGTGGATCTCGTGCGCGATCGACCTCGCTCCTTCGGGTCGCTGGTGATCTCGCTGCTCATCGCCTACCTGATGCCGCTGCTCGTCGGCATCGGCAACAACATCAACCCGACCGTCGACTACCTGAAGTACCTCACGCCGTGGGGCTTCAAGTGGATGCTGCTGCAGCCGCTGGGGCCGGGCCTGCTCGGCGGCGTCGCCGCGATGCTGGGCTTCACCGGGCTCTTCATCTTCGCCGGCATGTCGTACTTCTCGAAGCGCGATCTGTGACGCGAGCCCCCGGGAGCCCACGATGACCACGCCCGCCGTCTCGATCCGCAACCTCACCAAGGTCTTCGGCCGCCAGCGCGCGCTCGACGACGTCAGCTTCGACATCCCGGCCGGCTCGGTGTTCGGCCTGCTCGGGCCCAACGGCGCTGGCAAGACCACGCTGTTCTCGATCCTGGCCAACTTCCTCAAGCCCACCAGCGGCTCGATCGAGGTGCTCGGCGTCGACGTCGAGCGCATCGGCGACCTGCGCGGCCGCCTGACCATCCTGCCGCAGGACGCGCTGTTCCAGGCCAACGTGCCGGTGCGCGAGCAGCTCGAGTTCTTCGGCCTGCTCGGCGGCATGACCCCGGCCGAGGCCGCCGCCGAGACCACCCGCGTGCTCGACATGGTCGGGCTGCTCGAGGCGCAGAAGAAGAGCGCGCGCGCGCTGTCGCACGGCATGACCAAGCGCCTCGGCATCGCCCAGGCGTTCATGGGCAAGCCCGAGGTGATCGTGCTCGACGAGCCGACCGCCGGCCTCGATCCGGTCAACGCCGCGGCGGTGCGCCGGCTCATCGCCGACATCAAGCGCGCGGCGACCGCGACCCTCATCGTGTCGTCGCACAACCTCGCCGAGATCCAGGAGCTGTGCGGCGCGGTGGCGATCCTCGACGTCGGCAAGCTCAAGGAGTACAAGTCGGTCGCCGAGCTCACCGCCGCCACCGGCGTGGTCCGCATGACCTTCGCCCGGCCGATGGTCGAGACCGAGCTCGAGCTGGTGCGCAGCCACCGCGGGGTCGGCTCGGTCGCGGTCGACACCACCGGCGAGGTCCAGATCGAGCTGCGCCCGGAGGCGGGCCTGGCCTCCGACCAGATCATCGGCAACCTGGTCGGCGAGCTGGCCCGCCTCGGCCTGGTGCCGCGGTCGGTGAAGGAGGGCGCCTCCCTCGAGGAGAAGTTCCTCGAGGTCACGGCCCGCCGCTGAGCCCGCCCAGGCGCTCAAGCGCCTGCAATCGCTGGGGATCTTCGGGCGTGCCGGGGCCCTCGCCCGGGCCGCCGCGGCGCCGCCCGCGCGTGCCTTGACACCTGGTGCGATCGCGCGGCAAGGTGCCCGTCCCATGGCCCGCGTCACCGTCGAAGATTGTCTCGCCCGCGTCCCCAACCGCTTCGCGCTGGTCGTGCTGGCGGCCGAGCGCGCGCGGCAGCTCTCGCGCGGCGCCAGCGCGCAGATCGACTGCGACAACAAGCCGGCGGTCACCTCGCTGCGCGAGATCGCCGAGGGCATCGTCGAGTTCCGCGAGGACGTCCGCGAGACCGTGTCGGACTTCATCCTCGAGCGCCGCAAGGCCGGCTTCATGTGAGCCGCGCGGCCGCCCGCCGCGGCCGCAAAAAGTTGCCCCCGCCGTCGGCTGTGCGCCCAATGACGGCGTGCGCGCGAACCAACAGGCCGACGAGGCGCTCGCCACCGGCGAGCTGCTGCGCCTGATCCACCGGCTGGGCCGCGCCGGCGCCACCGGCGTCCTGTCGGTCGCGCCGCCGGGCCAGGCCGCCGACGTGCTCGTCCTGCGCCGCGGCCAGCTCGTGCTCGGCGAGGCCGACGCCGGCGGCCGCCACGCGATGGTGCGGCTGGCCCGGCTGGCGGCGGCGCTGACGGTGACCGCGCGCTTCGACGGCGGCACCGTGGTCATCGCCGGGCGCCGCTGCCACCCGCCAGCTCGATCTGGTGGCGTGGGTGCGCCGCCACCTCGAGGCCCAGGTCGACGCCCGCGCCGCGCAGGCGCTGGTGACCGAGCTCGCCGGCGTGCGCCTGGTGCTGCGGCGCCGAGCTCGCGCCGCCGCCGGCGGCGTGCGACGACACCGACCGCCGCATCCTCGACGCGATGAAGCACCGCAGCGCCCTCGACCAGATCTGGACCATGGCGCGCACGCTGCGCTTCCGCCTGGTGGGGTTCCTCCACTACCTGCGCGGCATCGGCGCGCTGGCGATGGAGGGCGTCGGCGCCCAGGCCCACCGTCCGTCGGCGACCACGCCGCCCCCGGGCGACGCCTGCTGGCTGCTCGGGGTGCCGGCCGACGCCGATCGGGAGACGGTCAAGGTGCGTACCGCCGGATGGCGCGGGCGCTGCACCCGGATCCGCACGGCGGGCTCGACGATAGCGCCGGCGCGAGCTCGAGGGCAAGCTACCGAGCTGACCGCCGCCTACGCCCGCCTCGACGGCGCCCGCGCCTGCTGGGGCCCGTCGGCGATGGACGCCGTCGTTCAGGCCAGCGCGCTCGAGGAGCGCGTCGTCGCGCTGGTGCAGGCGGCGCCGGAGCTGGCCGCGGCCGAGGTCGAGGCCGCCGCCGATGGCGCGCTGCGGCTGGCGCTCGCCCTCGACGACGCCGCCGACCTCGCGGCGCTGGCCCTCGCGGTCGAGCACACCTCGACGGCATCGCCGACGGCACGATCGCGCAGGGCGGCGCCGCCGGCGCTGGCGATGACGTACACGCGCAAATGCCGGCGTCGCCGCCGGTGATGGCCGCGCCCGGGCCGCGATCGAGGCGGCGCGCTTCGAGCTCGACACGCTCCTGCCGCTGCCCGGCGCGCGCGCGGTGGCGCGCGGCCCCGACGTGGCGCTGGCGCGGCTGGCGCCGAGCCTGGCCGCCGCGGCGGCGCCGAGCCCCGATCGCGCGCGCCGGCGGGCAGCGCTGGTCGGCGACGCCGCGGCGATGGCGCGCCTCGACCTGCGCCGCCGGCCGTGAGCGCGCTCAGCGCAAGCGCGCGATGAGCGCGGCCGCCACCCGCCGGCTGCCGAGCAGGCTGAGGTGGCCGAGATCGTCGAACACCAGCTCCTCGGCGCCGTCGAGGCGCGCCTCCTCGGAGCCCGGCACCAGCGCGTCGGCGCGCGACCAGATCGCGGTCAGCCGGGTCGTCGTCGGCGCCGGCGCCGCCGCCAGCCGCGCGAGCAGCGCCGAGCCGAGCATCAGCTCCTTGGCCGCGCGGCCGACGCCGAAGCGCGACATCTCGGTGCCGCCGTGCGGCGAGCCGATGGTGACCAGGTGCTTGACCACGCCGTCGCCGCCGCCGAGGCCCACGTAGTAGCGCCCGACCAGGCCGCCCATCGAGTGGCCGATGAGATCGACCTCGGCGGCGCCGGTGGCGGCGCGGACCTCGTCGACGAACCGCGCCAGCTCGCGCGCGGCCGTCGAGGTGCGCCCCAGCGTCCAGTACTCGAAGCCGACGATCGGCCCGAGCCCGGCCCGCGCGAGCCGCCGCGCAAGCAGCCAGAAGTTCGCGCGGTTCATCGCGAAGCCGTGGAGGACGATGATCGGGCGCGGCCCACGCCCGGTCGCGCCGGGTAGCGGCGCGAAGCCGAGGGGCCGCGCCACCGACGAGCCGACGGCCGCGGCCCACTCGGCGGCCAGCGCCCGCAGCCCGCCGGCGCCGCGCCGCACCAGGTACGGCACCACCGGATACAGGCCGGTCGACATCAGCGCCGCCGACGACGCCGCGACCACGCCGCGGCCGAACAGGTGATCGAACCGGTGCCGTCGCTGTCGGACCGCCATGCGGCGCGATCAGTCGCCGAGGCCCGGCACCGCGCGCGCGATCTCGGCGGCCTCGTCGGGGCTGAGCTTGAGCCCCTCACGCAGCTTGGCGAGGAACGAGCGCTCGCCGGCGGCGACGTGCTGGTCGACCGCGGCCAGCCGGCAGGCGGCGCGGTAGATGCCCTTGCGAGCGTCGGCCGACAGCCCGCCCAGCTCGCTGGTGTCGAGCTCGACCTTGGTGGTGAGCATCGCCTGCGCCCGGCCGCGCTCCTCCTCGCTGAGATCGGCGGCCTGGATCAGACGACCCAGCGCGCTCGCCTCGGCGTCGGCGATCGTCCCGTCGGCCCAGGCCAGGGCGGCCCAGACGCGGATGACTTGCAGGAACTGAGAGTCGGCCATGGGCCGACCCTATCAGATCGCGACGTCGATGCCGGCGTGCTCGGCCACCAGCCGGGCCACCGTCGCGCGCAGCTCCTCGCCGGTCTTGGCCGCGCGCCAGGCGCCGTCGGCCGACGGATCGAAGTGCCAGGCGGTGGCCACCGCCGCCATCCAGATCTGGCGGGCGGCGCGGTGGCTGTTGATGACGATGCGCACGCCGCCGGGCACGTCGAGCCGGACCACGCCGTCGGACGCGCTGACCTCGACCTGATCGGGGTCGACCTGGGCGAAGGCGTCCTCGAGGTGGCGCAGCTCGTCGCGCGCGAGCCGGTCGAAGGTGGCCTCGTCGAGCACGTCGGCCATGGCGCTAGAACCCGACCTGCACGCCGAGGCTGGCGTCGGCCTGCACGCCGAAGTTGACCGCGGCCTGGCCGACCTCGTCGACCACCGGCAGCCCGACGAGGACGTTGAGCGCGGCGACGATCTTGGTCTTGCTGCCGGCCGACAGCGCCTTGGCGTAGCCGACGCCAGCGCCGAGCAGGAGCGGGCCGCTGGCCACGATGTCGGTGTCCATGCCGTCGCCGACGGCCTCGCCGAGCTTGATCGTGTTGCGCAGGATGCCGCCGCCGAGCGAGCCGCTGACCTGGGCGCCGTCGCCGCCGGGGCCCGAGGCGTAGCGCAGCCGGAGCAGCGCCGCCGGCGCCACCGGCGAGTGCCCGGTGATGTTGGCGCCCAGCGGCAGCCCGATGCGTCCGACCAGGGACAGCGCGACCTTGGGCGACAGCGCGAAGCCCAGCTCCGGCGCGAAGTGGAGCAGCGCCGGCGCCAGGCAGCAGCCGACGTCGTTGGCCGCCTGCTCGGTGGTGCCGGTGACGTAGCCGAGGCCGGAGCCGACGGCGACGCCGACGAACACCTTGGCCGGCTTGCCGCCGGCGACGACGCCGCCGGGGACGTCGCGGCGGCCGCCGCCGAGCGGATCCTCGTCGTCGCCACCGCCGGTGCCCGGGGCCAGCTCGACCAGGTTGGGCGAGCCGTCGCTGCCGCGCTGCGACACCAGCTTGCCGCCGCTGCCGTAGGCCGAGATGAAGTAGTAGGCGATCTGGCCGCGCAGGGCGACGCCGGGGATGGTGCCCACGTAGGCGCACTCGTCGGTGGCGACCATGTCGACCTCGTCGAAGGCCTCGGCGCCCTGCGACCGGTAGCTGAGCACCACCCGGTTGGCCGGGGTGTCGAGGCCCACGTAGGCCACGATCTCGATCGAGGTGCCGGCGGTGCCGCTCTCGACCAGGTCGTGCTCGATGCCGCTGATGATCGCGCAGTCGACCGCCGGCGTCGACGGTGGTGGTGGCGTGCCGTCGCCGCCGAACTCGGCGCGGGCCTCGTCGAGCAGCGCCGCCATCTCCGGCGTGCGGTAGGCCGGATCGATCTCGATCGTCGGATCGATCTGCGCGGCGTCGAGGAACGCCAGCCGGGCGGCGTCCTCGTCCTGCAACCCGGCGAACGACACGATGCCGAGCGCCAGGTGGATCTGCGCGGTGAGCGGATCGTTCTGCAGCTTGGCCTTCTTGGCCTTGGCCAGGGCCTGGGTCAGCAGCTTGCGCGCGGCGTCGTACTCGAAGACGTCGAAGTTCTCCATCGCCGCCTTGATCTTGGCGGTGACGTCGGCGCGAACGTCCGCCCGCGCCGGCCGGGCCACCGCGACGCTGATCAAGACGATGGCCAGGGCCAGGACCCAGGCACGCACCCGGTCGGGACGATGCATCCGGGGTGCATACCAGAGACCGCGGGCTCGGCGCGAGGGGATCCGCGGGCCGGCGCGGGCAGAAGGCCGCCTCACGCCGGCGGGGCGCGGTCGCCTCGCCGGCCGCGGCCGCGGGCGTGGGCGTGGGTGGTGCGGGCCGCCGCCGGTCGCGCGGCGCTACTGGGCGGTGATCTGGAACTCGACGCGCCGGTTGATCTCGCGGCCGCCCTTGGTGCGGTTGTCGGCGATCGGGATGGTCTCGCCGTAGCCCTTGGCCACCATGCGATCGCCGTCGATGCCCTTGCCGATGAGGTAGTCGCGCACGGCGTCGGCGCGGCGCTGGCTCAGCCGCAGGTTGTCGGCGTCCTTGCCCTGGCTGTCGGTGTGGCCCTCGATGCGCACCGCGATCTTCGGGCGATCGGTG
>JAWKQW010000051.1:0-28210 GCA_041389945.1 Kofleriaceae bacterium | reverse complement strand
AGCTTGGTCGAGCGGGTGATGGTCTCGGTGGCGGCCGCGACCCCGCCGAGCAGCCACGCCGGCGCCCGGCGGTCGGTGATGGTGGCGCCCGACACCTCGCACACCATGCGGAAGAAGGTCGCCAGCGACGACTGGGTGCCGGGGAAGTTGTAGATGCCGCGGACCTTCTCGAGCTGGGTCATCCGCGTCATCGCCGCGGCGACGTCGCGGATGTCGGTGAAGTGCATGCCACCCGACGGGATGAACGGCACCCGGTTCTCGAGCACGCGGGTGACGTGGCCGGTCGAGCGCAGCCGGTGGTCGAGCGGGCCGAGCAACACCGGCAGCCGCACGATCACCAGCTCGACGCCGAGCTTGTCGGCCAGGCGGCGGCCCTCGCGCTCGGCCCGGATCTTCGAGGCGTAGTACGGCCAGCGGCCCGACACGCTGTCGGCGAACGGCGCGTGCTCATCGGCGGCGAGGTCGAGGTGGCGATAGCAGGCCACCGTGCCGGAGCTCGACACCAGCACCACCCGGGCGCCGAGCGCCTTGCCGGCGCGGATCATCTGCAGCGTGCCCTCGACGTTGACGTGCAGCATCTCCTCGGGCTCGGCCCGGGTGTGGCGCACGATGCCGGCGGCGTGGATGATCGTGCCGACGTCGGCCACCGACGGGTGGCCCTGCCACGCCTGCGGATCGAGCGGCGTGCCCTCGACCAGCTCGACGTCGCCGACCTCGGGCTGCCACTCGACCTGCGGCCACTCGCGCGGCTTGCGGACGAGCGCGGCGGCGGGCACGCCCTGCTGGTGCATGGCGCCGAGCAGGTGCCGGCCGAGGTAGCCGGTGGCGCCGGTGACGAGGACCTTGGGCTTCATCTTCATGCTCCTTGCGTGGCGGGGCGCGCGGCGGCGCTCGAGAGGGCGCCGGCGCGCGCGCAGAACTCGTCGACGTCGCGGCCGTTGGGGCCCCAGGTGTAGGCGCCGCCCTCGGTGGCGGCCAGGATGCCGCGGTCGGCGAGGGCGGCGTAGGCGTCCTCGAGGTGCGGGAGGTGTGCGGTCGGGAACGCCTGGATCAGCGCGCGCGCGCCCGGGTAGGGCAGCGGCTCGCCGACGACGCCCAGGCGGGTCGCGGTGGTGCGGTAGTCGCGCACGATGGGCGCCATCAGCGCGGCCACCAGCGCGGCGACCCGCGGATCGTCGAGCTCCATCGGCGGCGGCAGCTCCATCCAGGTGTTGCGCGCGACGTGGTCGGCGATCGCCGGGTTGTTCGGGTGCAGCGCCACCGCGTCGGCGTAGAACCAGTACATCCACTGGTTGCGCAGCGACTGGCCGAGCACCGCGGGCATCGGCTGCGGCACCTCGAGATCGCTGTCGACCACCCGGCCGCCGCGGCGGCGGATGGCCTCGGCCAGCCACGCCTCGTCGACGCCGGCGGCCGCCAGGAACTCGTGGTTGCCCTCGGCGAGCAGCGCGCGGAGGTGGAAGGTCGACACCGCCATGTGGCGCTGCTGCTCGGCGACCAGCTCGCGGGCCAGGCCCGGGACGTCGGTCGACGGCGCCAGCACCAGCGGCCGCCCACACGCGATGTGCATGCGGCCGAGCTGGACCCGATCGCGCGCGAGCTGGGTGATCCACGCCAGCAGCGAGCGCAAGGACATCTTCGAGCGGCGACCGCCCGAGAGCTCGCGCTCGAAGGACGCCTCCTCGGGCAGAGCGATCGTAGGCCATCGAGATCGGCAACAGCGTGAACGTGCGCTCGGTGGCCTGCAGCCCGCGCAGCATGCCGCGCTTGGGCGGCAGGAAGTGCCGCGACCGGCTGCGCTGGCCCTCGACGAAGAACATCATCGAGGCGTGCTTGTCGGCGAGCCGGCGCAGCTCGTCGGACAGCTCCGGCATCTCGCGGCCGGCGCCGCGCTTGATGTAGAACGCGCGCGACTCGCGCAGCACCCGGCCGACCAGCGGGATCTTGCCGAACTCCTCGGCGGCGGCGATGTGCGGCACCGGGATGCCGAGCTCCGGGTGCTGGGAAGCACAGGTAGCTGGCGAGCAGGAAGTCGAGGTAGCTGCGGGCGACGGCGCCAGCACGAACAGCGTGTCCGGCGGCGCCTCGTCCATCGCCCGCTCGAACGACGGCCGATCGAAGGTGATCTTGCTGGCGCACCGGCGCATCGCCTTGCGCACGCCGACGCCGAGGGTGCGCATCACCATGCCGCCCTCGGGGTGCTCGCGGACCCAGGCCATGTCGTCGCGGGCGTCGTCGTGGGCGGCGCCGGCCAGGGTCATCTCGGTGTCGTCGAACCGGAGCAGGTGCTTGTACAGGCCGCGGTTGACCACGTCCATGTACGCGATCGGATCGAACCCGGCGGCGTCGACCGGCTGCGCCGCCTGGAAGTCGAAGGTGTGGTGGGTGAAGTACTCGAAGGCGCTGTTGAGGTAGCGAACCTTCTCGTCGGCCTTCTCCAGCCGGCGCTTGTCGCGGGAGCGGTTGGTCGCCGACAGGAGCGCGCGCTTCATCTGGGTCGGCAGCTCGCGCCGCATCAGATCGGCGGCGGCGAAGCCGTGATCGCTGCGGCCGATGAACATGCCGGGCACCGCCTTGGCGCCGGGGCGCTGGCGGAAGAACTCGATGGTCGAGCCGGCCGCCATGTCGACCCGCAGCGCGTGCTCGATGCCCATCGCCGCGTACCGGATCGGCACCGGCTGGCCGGGCTTGGGGAAGGTCGACTGGAAGGCCGCCTCGACGATGCGCTGCGAGACGATGTCGACCGGCACCACGTCGAGGCGGGTCGCCGGATCGGCCTTCCACGCGCGCACCACGCCGAGGCCGGTGTACAAGAGGCAGCCGGCGAGCGCGGCCGGGCTGTCGAGCCAGCCCGGGAACGGCGCCTTCCACGACGCCGAGACGATGCTCGGGCGCACGATGATCACCGGGACCTCGCCCCGGCGCTGCGACACCAGGTGCTCGGTGATGCACTTGGTGAACGTGTACGTGTTGGGGTGGCCGGTCTCGGCGAGCAGCTCGGCCTCGGTCCGGGTGCCGTCGACGATCTCCTTGTAGGTGTCGGCGGCGGGGCGCGGCAGGTGGGCGAGCTGCTCGTGGATGGCGCCGGGGCGCCAGGCGCTGACGTACGCGGTCGAGACGTCGACCAGGCCGACCAGCTTGCGGCAGGCGCGGGCCAGCTCGAGCACCTCGAGGGCGGTGGTGATGTTGGCGGCGGCGGCGTCCTTGATCGGCAGATCGAACTCGACCGAGGCCGCGCAGTGGATGACGTGGGTGACCTTCGCGGCGACCCTATCGAAGTCGGCGTCGCTCAGGCCGCAGCGCGGCTGCTCGAGGTCGCACGCGGCGACGTCGACCGAGGCCTCCCAGCCGGCCGGCAGCCCGGCGAACAGCTCGGCGCTGGCCACGCTCTTGCGGAAGCGCTCGGCCGGATCGATGGGCTTGCCGTCGCGGGTCTTGCCGGCGCGGATCATCAGCGTGACCCGCTCGACGCCGAGCTCGTCGCGCCGCCGCAGCAACTCCTCGAGGACGACCTTGCCGACGAAGCCGGTGACGCCGGTGAGCAGGACGTGGCTCACGAGGCCTTGCCCTTCGACGCGGGCTTGGCCGGCTGCGCGTGCGGCGCCGCGGGCTCGGCGTGGAGCGCGACCGGGCCGCGCACCGCGTGGTTGCCGGCGCCGAAGAGGTTGGTCGGGTCGACCGCCTCCTTGACCTGGCGGGTCAGCGCCAGGCCGCCCTCGGAGTAGATCTCGGGGAGGAAGTCCTGCCGGATCTTGCCGACGCCGTGGTGGTGCGACAGCGAGCCCCCGCAGGCGAGGATCTCCTCGCGGGCGGCGTGCTCGAGGGCGGCGTAGGCGGCGACCGGGTCGGCCACGCCCTTGGCGTAGAAGCCGAGGTAGAAGTACATCGCCACGCCGGTCGGATAGACCTGGGTGATGCGGCCGGTGAAGAACACCTTGCCCGGCAGGCGGCGCTGCTCGTGCTCGAGCGCGACCCGGGTCCGGACCCGCTCGTAGAGCTCGATCGCGCGGCTCCACGGCACGCTGGTCTCGAAGCTCTCGGCGATGGCCCAGTGCTCGAAGGTCAGGTCGCGGATGTAGGCGATGCCGAAGGTGAGGTTGTAGCCGCGCTCGCCGTTGGTGGCGCCGGCCTTCATGCCGCCGTGCTTCTCGGCGATGCGGTAGAGCGCCTTCTCCTGGAAGTCGACCTCGTCCTTGCTGCCCTCGAAGACGACGGTGGCCACCGCCATCTTGTGCGGGTCGTAGCCCTTGAGCTGGGTGACCACGAGCTTCTCGAGCTCGCTCTTGGCCTTGGCCGCCACCGAGGTCTTGCGCTCCTTGAGCGCCTGGCCGAAGTGGAACTGGGTGTTGTCCATCACCCGCACGCTCGCCGGCACCGCGCCGGAGCGCTGCAGGTCGTAGAGGAACGCCAGGCCGGCGGCGAGGTCCGGCAGCAGCACGCTGCCGTAGCGCTGGATCTCCGGCACCGGGAACAGCTTCACGGTGGCGGTGGTGATGATGCCGAGGTTGCCCTCGGAGCCGAACACCATCTGCTTGGGGTTGACGCCCACGCTCTCGCGCGGCGCCACCTGCGGGCGGTTGACCACGCCGCCGGCGGTGACGAGTTGCACGTCGAGGACGAGGTCCTCGATGTTGCCGTAGCGGTTCTTCTTCATGCCGCTGGCGTTGGTCGCGATCCAGCCGCCCAGGGTCGAGAACTCGAGGCTGTCGGGCTCGTGGCCCATGGTCAGGCCGTACTTGGCGAGCTCGGCCACGATGTGGCGCCCGGTGGCGCCGGCCTCGATGCAGGCCATGCGGTTGACCGGATCGATCCACAGGACGCGGTTCATGCGGCGCATGTCGACGGCGACGACCACGCGCTCCTCGTGCACCGAGATGCGCAGCGCCTCGGTGACGTTGGTGCCGCCGCCGAACGGGATGATGCAGGCGCCGTGGCGCTTGCACGCCTCGACCAGCGCGACGACCTGATCGTGGTCGTGCGGGAACACGACCAGGTCGGGCACCCGCTCGAGGGTCTCGTAGCGGATGGCCCAGATCTCACCGCCGGTGTGGCCGTGGCCGCGGCGCAGGCGCACGCGCGGCTCGTCGGAGACCTGGTCCGGCGCCAGGAACGTGGCGAGCTGCGCGCGCAGCGCCGGGGCCGGGCGCGCCGCCGGGATGGCGGGCGGGTAGTGCGGCTCGTTGCGGTTGTCGGGGCCCAGCGGCGACGCCAGCATCTTGGCGAACCACGGCATCAGATCCGGCAACTCGAGGTTGCTGATGTTGTAGCGATCACCGGTGAGCACGGTCGAGCCGTTGGGCTTGACCACGAAGCGGGTGTCGGCGAAGCCCCAGCCGTCGTCGGCCTCGCGATCCATCGGGCTCGGATCCGGCGGCGGCGGCGGCACGAAGCGGGTGTCGCCCTCGGCCACCGAGCGGCGCTCGCCCATCAGGCTCTTGATGGCGCCACGCGCCTCCTTGACCAGCGAGGTGCTGACCCGATCGAAGATTTCCGACAGCGAGCGCTCCGACATGTAACCTCCAGCGAACAGCCGCCTATATCCCCCCGCTTTCGGCTCGGTCAACTGGTAGTGCGCGACGCACGGTGCGTAGCTGGTTACGCACCGCAGGCCAATGAATCCCGCGGCTTGCCGGGATCTCGATCAGAACGCGCCGCTGACGGCGAGGCCGCCGGTGGTGGCGCCGCCGGAGCGGGTCACGGTGGGCGCGAGCTGCAGGCGACGAGCGCGGGCGTTGCCGTCGCGGGCGGCGGCGTCGGCGGTGGCGAGGTCGTAGATGACGCCGCCGAGGACGGCCGCGGCGCCGAGGAGCATGGGGCCGCCGGCGTTGTTGCTGCGGTCGCCGCAGTCGTACAGGCAGATCTGCGACACGCCGTAGGCGAATGCGCCAAGGCCGGCGGCGCGCGCGACCAGGCCCGGCGTGACGACCTTGCCGGCGTACCAGTGCCCCGCCGACGGCGTGAGCACGAGCGCGCCGAGGCCGGCGACGACCATCGGACCGGCGGCGTCGCTGGCGTCGAGCTCGTCGACGATGCCGGCGCCGGCGAACAGCGCCAGCGGCAGCGCGGTGCCCGCGATCGCGAGGGCGGTGGCGGTGTCCTCGGAGTAGCGGTCGTCGGTGTTGACGGCGTCGGAGCGCGTCGGAGCGGTGAGGCCGGGCGAGGACAGCTCGTCGGCGCTGGCGAGGCCGGTGGAGGCGACGAGGAGGGCGGCGGCGGCGGCGAGGGTGGTGATGGTCTTCATGGTGGGCTCCGCGGTCAGGTTGATGCCTGCTCGATGAGCACACTCCGGGCCAATGGTTGGACCAATCAGCGAGGCGGCGGAGAGTCGTTTGTTTGCAGGGGTTTGCCGGAAGGTGCCGGAGCTTGGGAGGTGTTCGAATCTCACCAGGGATGACCGACGCCTGGCAGTCAGCTGTCAGACGGGAGCGGGCACGGGTACGGGCGCGGGCACGCGCACGGGCACGGGCACGAGCACCGGGCGGGCGAGATCGCCCTGCTAGCGCTTGGCGACGGCGTCCAGCAGCTTGTGCCGCGTGATCGGCTTGGCGATGAGCTCGCGCACGCCGAGGTCGCGCGCGCGGCGCCGATGGTCCGGGCTGGCGCGCGAGGTGACGATCAAGATCGGGATGTGCGCGGCGTCGGCGCGCTGGCGCAGCGCCTCGATGAGGCCCCAGCCCGACAGCTCCGGCATCTCGAGATCGGTGACCACCAGGTCGTAGTCGACCTGCTCGGTCATCGCCAGGGCGCGGGCGCCGTGCTCGGCGACGTCGACGATCCAGCCCTCGCGCGCGAGGATGCTCGCCATCGCCTCGCGGATGGCGCGGGAGTCGTCGACGACGAGCACGCGTCCCGCGGGGGCCGAGGGGCGATCCATCCGGGTCGGATCGGCGCCGGTGATGACGGCGTCGGGGTAGGCGCGCCTGGCGAGCTGCGCGGTGTCGAGGATGAGCTGCACCTTGCCCGAGGCGCTGATGGTGGCGCCGGTGTACAGCGCCAGCGGCTCGAGCAGCGGCCCCAGCGGCTTGAGCACGATCTCGCGCGGGCCGACCAGCTTGTCGACGGTGCACGCGAAGGTACGGCCGGCGTAGTCGATCATCACCGCCGGACGACGCACCGGCTGAGGCGGCGGCTCGCCGGCGGGATGGAGCAAGGTCTCGAGGCGCACCACCGGCACCTCGTGCCCGCGGTAGCTCGCGGTGGTGGCGTCCGCCTCGACGGTGCCGGTGTCGATGGCGTGCACGTTGGGCAAGGCGTAGACCTGGCCGCCGACCTTGAACAGCATGGCGTGGCTGACCGCGGTCGACAGCGGCAGCCGCAGGGTGAACGCGGTGCCGCGCCCGGGGGTGGAGGTGAGCCGCACCTCGCCGCCGAGCCGGGCCACGCCCTCGCGCACCAGGTCGAGGCCGATGCCGCGGCCGGCGAGCTCGTCGGCGTCGTCGCGGCTCGACACCCCGGGGTCGAACAGCGCGGCGAGCAGATCCTCCTCGGAGGCGAGCTGCGCCCGCGCCCGCGACCAGCGGCCGGTGGCGACCAGGCGATCGCGCAGCGGCTGCGGATCGATGCCGCGGCCGTCGTCGGCGAGCTCGACCACGAGCAGGCTGCCCTCCTGGCGCGCGCGCAGGGTGATGACGCCGGTGGCCGGCTTGCCGTGCAGCACCCGCTCGGCGGCGGGCTCGAGCCCGTGCACGATGGCGTTGCGCAAGAGCTGGATCAGCGGATCGACGAGGCGCTCGGCCACGGTCTTGTCGAACTCGGTGTCCTCGCCGCTGGTGCGCAGCTCGACGCGGGCGCCGGCGGCGCGGCTCACCGCGCGCGCGGCCCGGGCCAGGTGCAGGAACAGGCTGCGCGCGGTCTGCATGCGCACCCGCGTGAGGCCGCCCTGGAGATCTCCGATGGTCCGCCGCAGCGCCTCGACCTCGTCGAGCAGCGCGCTGCTCATCTGACCGAGCTGGGTCGACTGCAGCGCGAGCTGGGCCTCGATGGGCGCGAGCTGGGCGCCGACGGCGTCGCCGGCGGGCAGCCGCGCGAGCAGCTCGCGCATCGCGGCGCGCGAGCCGCCCAGGTCGCGCGCGAGGGTGCGCAGGAACTGGACCCGGCGCTCGATGCGGGTGCGATCGAAGAGCAGCTCGCCGGCGCTCGACATCAGCTCGTCGATGCGCGCGGCCTCGACCCGGAGCAGGGCCCCGCGCTCCAGCGGTCCGGTGCCGTCGAGGGCGTGGATCGCGCGGCTGCTGGCGTCGCCGTGCACGGCCTCGGGCACCGCCTCGCGCTCGGGGCGCGGCGCCGGACGTCCAGCGGCGAGGTCGTCGATGAGCTCGCCGAGGGCGCGGGCCTCCGGCGTGGCGCCGGCGGCCGACGAGCTGGCGTCGATCACGCCGAGCAGCCCGTCGACGATCTCGACCAGGCGATCGCCGGTGCCGGCGTGCCAGGCGACGACGCCGTCGCGCAGGCAGGCGAGCGCGGTCTCGAGCCGGTGCGACAGGTCGACCACCTCGCCGAGGCCCACGGTGCCGGCGGCGCCCTTGAGGGTGTGGGTCACCCGCAGCATCTCGCCGATGGCGTCGGGCGGCGGGGCGGCGGCGCCGGCGGCGAGCGCGCGCGGTGACCACCTCGAGGCCGTCGCGGGCCTCGTCGCGGAAGAGCTGGCGCAGCATCGCCAGCTCGTCCTCGTCGAAGTCGACGGCGCCGGCCTCGCCGTCGGGCGGCGCGGGCGGCTCGCTCACCGGCCCGGCTCCGGCCGCCCGGCCACCGGCTCGGCGGCGCCGACCTGGGCGCGCGCGCGCCAGGAGCTCGCGTGGATCGATGAGCGGCAGGCGCTGGCCCCGGCGATCGACCACCGCGGCGCTGGCGCCACCGCCGGCGGTGGACAGGGTCGCGACCTCGTCGATGGCGTCGACCCGCAGCGCCGCCACCGCGCCGTCGAGCTCGAACACCAGGGCGCCGTCGCCCTGGCGCGGCGGCGTGCCGGCGCGATCCTGCTGCAGCCCGGCGAGATCGAGCACCGGGACGATGGCGCCGTGCAGGTTGCACACCCCGGCGATGCCCGGCGGCGCGGTCGGCACGTCGGTGACGAAGCCCAGCGTCGCGACCTCGCGCACCCAGCGCAGCTCCGTGGCCATCCTCACGCCGTCGAGCGCGAACACGATCACGTTGCAGAGGTCGGCCACGGCCCCAGCATACCCGGGCCCCCGCCACCCTGGGCTACACTGTCGAGCATGGCCGCGCCGAGGATCCGGCTCCTGGCCGCCGTCGCGCTCGCCGGGTGCGGCGGCGGAGGCGGCGAGGTCGCCGACGCGCCGTTCTCGGGCGACGCCGGCCCGAGCTGGACGTCGCTCGTCGAGCGCGGCTTCGAGGTCGAGTCGGGCGTGTTCGACCAGTACCGCTGCCGCACGGTCGCCGTCACCGAAGACATGTACATCGCGGCGCTACGGCCGGTAGCGCCGGCGGGCGTGCACCACACCGTGGTGACGGTGACCGCGCCGGGCAGCGCCGTGGGCGAGTTCGACTGCGACGCCGGCACCCTCGATCTCGGCCTGGTCTACGCCGCCGGCGTCGGCGGTGGTGAGCTGCGGTTCCCGCCCGGCCACGCCCTGCGCGTCCACGCCGGCGATCTGCTCCGCCTCAACCTGCACCTGTTCAACGCCACCGACGAGCCGCTGGCGGGGACCGGCGGCCTCGAGGTCGAGCTGGCGCCGGCGGCGGCGGTGACCGAGGAGATCGAGGTCGTCTTCGTCGGCACCTCGCAGCTCGCGATCCCCGGCGACGGCGAGCCATACCAGGCCAGCGGCACCTGCACCTTGACCGCGCCGACCACGGTGCTGGCGCTGTGGCCGTACATGCACCAGCTCGGCACCGCCCAGCGCCTCGAGCTGAGCCGCCAGGGCGGCGCGTTCGAGGTGGTGCGCGACCAGAGCTATCGGTTCGCCGAGCCCTACGCGTACCCGCTGGAGGCGGTGACGCTCGCCGCCGGCGACGCCCTGCGCACGACCTGCACCTACGTCAACGACACCGGCATGGTGGTCGGCCACGCCGACGACCTCACCGGCGAGGTGTGCCTCACCGGCCTGGTGCGCTACCCGGCCACCGGCGGCGATCCGCTGGGCTGTGTCGAGTGAGTGACGAGCCGCGGCGCGGCCGGGCTCAGCTCGCCGAGATGATCGTGCCGACGTCGTCGCCGCGCAGCGCCGCGAGGACCTGGCCCGGCTTGGTGCCGTTGACCACCTGCAGCTCCTTGCACCAGCGCGCGCGCGGCAGGTAGTCGACCACGACCCGCTCGACGACGACGTCGGGCAGATCGCGGGCGGTGAGCTCGGCGGCGGTGATGCGCGGGATGTGGGTGGCCTTGGGATCCTTCTTGGGATCGTCGGTGTACAGGCCGTCCTCGTCCTTGATGAAGATCGCGCGCTTGGCGCCGAGGAACTCCGCCGACAGGAACACGCCGGCGTCGGTGCGGTGCGGCGGGATGCGGCTGCCCTCCTCGCGCTTCTCCCAGTAGCCGAACGGCGGCATGCCGCTCATCACCGGGATGCAGCCGAGCTGGAGGTACAGCGGCAGCTTCTCGAAGTCGTCGGGCAGGATGTAGATGCCGCCGTGCTTGGCGAGCAGCATCTGCAGCATGCGGGCGTTCTGCATCGGGATGTACTTGCCGAGCGTGGCCATCACGCCGGTCGGCATCTCGAGCTCGCTGCCGATCGAGTAGATGTGGCGCGCGCGGGTGCCGCCGCCGGCGAGCAGCACCACCTGGATGCCCTCGGCGCGCGCGGCGACGATCTCGTCGAGGATGGGGAACAGCGCGGCGCGGCCGCGATCCATCACGCTCTGGCCGCCGATCTTCACGACGCGAACGTCGGGCATGACGGCGACCGGGCGGTAGTCGATGCCGCCGATGGCGCCGCCGGTGAGGGCGGACGCGGCGAGGGCCGAGTCGAGGGTGCGGCGGGGCGCGGTGGGGGTGGGGTTGGCCATGGCGCTACTCCTTCACGATGACGGTGCCGACGTCCTCGCCGCGCAACGCGGCGGTGAGCTGGCCCGGGACCAGGCCGTTGACGATCTGGATCCGCTTGATGTTCTTGGCGTTGGCCCAGGCGTGGAACAGGGCCTCGTCGAGGATGTTGGTCTCGGGCGGCTTGGCGAGCAGCTCCGCGAGGGTGATCTTGGCGTACCGCTTGGCGTCGGCGTGCACCTTGGGGTCGCGGTCGTAGAGGCCGTCCTCGTCCTTGACGAAGATGAGCTGCTTCATCGACAGCACCTCCGCCATCTGGAACAGGCCGAAGTCCGAGCCGTGCTCGGGGATGATCACGCCGTCGGCGGGCGGCGGCTCCCAGAAGTGGTACGGCGGCACCGAGATCGCGATGGGCAGGATGCCGCTGTCGAGGTACAGCGGCAGATCCCAGAAGTGATCGCGCTGCATCGGCATCGAGCCGTGCTTCGACAACAGCGCGTTGAGCAGGATGGCGTTGAGCTCCTCCATCGCCCCGACGAGCTGGGCGACGCCACCGACGGGGATGCCGAGGTCGAGGGCGATCGACATGGTGTGGCGCACCCGGGTGCCACCGCCGACGCCGACCACCATGCGGTGGTGCGGCTTGGCCGCGGCGAGCTCGTCGACCAGCGGCAGGATCGCCTCCTTGCCGCGATCGAAGATGCTCTGACCGCCGATCGACACCAGGGTGACGTCGGGGAAGATCTGCAGATCGCGCGCGCTCTCGGTGCCCTTGAGCACGCCGCGGTTTTGCAAGGACTCGCGCATCAGCTGCGACTGGATATGCGTGCGGCCGTCGCCGCCGACGATGTTGGTCATGGGTGGCGGCAGCCTAGTCGGTTTCGGGGCGGCCGGCACGGGCGGCCCGTCAAAGTCGGTGGGCGCGAGGGATCAGGCGAAGTCCGGGGGCGTCGCCAGGCAGTGGGCGATGGCGGCGGCCAGCTCGGTGGGGGGCAGGCCCCGCCACAGCACCACCCAGGGGCTGCCGGCGGCGGTCAGCCGCTGCAGGCCGTCGCACTGCTCGCGGTACCAGGAGGTGATCGGGTTGTCGGCGCGGCTGCGCCAGAACAGCTTCGGGTACGCCGCGATCAGCGCGCGCCACAGATCGCGGCCCACGCCCTCGCCCCGGGCCATGGTGGTCACCGCGAACTTGGAGAGGTAGGGCCCCAGCGGGGTGTCCACCACCAGGGCGGCGCCGCGGTAGTCGCCGGCGACGAAGGCCGTGTGGAACGGGCGCTCGCGGAAGCCCGGCGCCAGCCGCCGGCCGAAGGCGTCCTCGATGAGCGCGACCAGGCGGTCGCCGTCGAGGTCGTCCCAGCGCGTGGCCCGGCTGATCACCGAGCCGCGGCGGACCAGGGTGCCGGCGCCCTTCACCGTGAACAGCTCGCGCAGCAGATCGAGGGGCGAGGTGATGGCGACGGTGAGCGGGTGGCCGACCTGCTCGATCACCCGCGCGGTCTGCCGCAGGAGCTGGCGCTGCGACGGCGATAGCCGCGGCGCCACCGCCGGGATCTCGGCGAGGTCGATGATCGACTCGACCCGACCACCGGCGGGCTGCAGGCCCGAGCGGCGGCTGAGGAACACCAGCTTGCCGGTGCCGAGCGCGCTCGCCAGCGCCGCCAGCCGATCGAAGCGGGCGTCGTCGCCGGCGGCGTCGTCGGCGCCGGCCACCAGCGGCACCAGCGCCAGGCCGCCGGCGGTGGCGAGCGCGCCGGCGGCGTCGGCGGTGGTGACGGTGGCGGCGATGGTGCCGGCGAGGGCGTCGCGCACGCGCTCGGCGGCGCGGCGGGCGCCGCGCGGCCCCAGCGCCCCGAACGCCAGCACCGGGCGCAGGCCGAGCTCGACGAGGAACCGCAGGTTCACGATCAGCGCGTCGAAGGCGTCGCGGATCACCGCGTCGGAGACGTGGACCACCGCGAACCGCGCCGGGGTGTCGCGCTGGAACCGCTGCAGGTACGCCTCGGCCTCGGCCGGGCGGCCGATCGAGGCGAGGAAGCGCAGCACCACGTCCTGGGCGGCGTTGCCGGCCAGCGCGGTCACGCCGGCCCCGCGAGCACCGACGCGTAGAGATCCACCGCCCACGCGAGATCGTCGACGGTGACGAACTCGTCGGGAGCGTGGGCCTGGGCGATGTCGCCGGGGCCGATGACCACGGCGGCGATGCCGGCGGCGTCGTAGAGGGCCGCCTCGGTCCAGAAGTCGAGGTGGGTGATGCGGCGGGCGGCCGCGGCCACCAGCGGGCGCACCGCCGCCTCGTCGAGGCAGCCGAACGGCGCGTGGTCGACGTCGCAGGTCAGCTCGATCGCAGGGTCGACGCCGCGCACCAGCGCGCCCAGCTCGGCGTCCCACCCGGCGCGATCGAAGCCGGGCCACGGCCGCACCGAGAAGTGCAGGGTCGCCTCGGCGGGGATCACGTTGAACGCGACGCCGCCGGCGAGGCGCGCCACGTTCATGCACAGGCCGAGCATGCCGGGCGCGCCGTCGGTGAGCCGGGCCCGGCCGAGGTCGTCGAGCGCCACGGCGAGCCGGGCCAGGGTCGCGATCGGGCGCGGCTCGTGGTCGGCCTTCGACGAGTGACCGCCGGTGCCGCGCAGCCGCGCGCGGTACGCGAGCACGCCGCGGTGGGCGACGCCGGCGACCCGGGCGGTGGGCTCGCACACGATCGCGGCCCGAAGGCCGCGCGCGCGCGGGCTGGCCAGGAAGTGCGCGACCGACGCGGTGCCGTGCTCCTCGTCGCCGGAGAACAGGAGCGCGGCGTCGCGCGGCCGGCCGCGGCCGAGGGCGATGATCGCGGCGGCGATGGCGCCCTTGGTGTCGCACGCGCCGAGCCCGTAGACCCGATCGCCCTTGAGGGTGCCGGCCCAGGGATCCCGGGTCCAGCCGTCGTTGGCGGGCACGGTGTCGACGTGGGCGTTGATGACCCGGGTCGGCGTGCCCCAGCGCGCGTACAGGTAGGCGCCAGGGCCACCGCCGCCGCGGGGCGCGTCGACGATGGCCAGCTCGTCGGGCGCGTGCGGCAACAGCCGCGGCACCAGGGCGTCGCAGAAACCACGCTCGTCGCCGGCCGTGCCGTCGGCGCCGGGCTGCTGGGTGCGCAGGCGGATGAGCTCGATGAGGAGCTGCGCGGCGCGGGCGCCGTCGACCGCGCTCACGCCGCCCTCCCGGCGCCGAGCGAGCGCCACGCCGGGTGCCGCGCCAGCAGCGCGAGGGCGTCGGCGAGCAGCGTCTTGCCGGGCTCGGTGCGGTGCCAGGTCGACGCGCCCGACGGGTGCGGCAGCGGGATCACCTCGACCTCGTGGCCGTGCAGGGTGGCCCGGTGCGCGCGCCCCACCACCTCGGCCAGCGCCGTCGCCTCCGGCAGCACCTGGGCGATGGCGAGCTTGCCGACCGGCAAGACCAGGGTCGGGCGCAGCAGCGCGACCTCGCGCGCCAGGTGCACGCTGCAGCGCGCGATCTCGTCGGACGCCGGCACCCGGTCGCCGCCCTTGGGCGCCTTGCCCGGGAAGCACCGGCACACCGCCGCCATGTACACCCGCTCGCGGAACGAGGCCTCGTCGAGCCCGGCCTCGGCGAACCAGCGGAACAGGGTCTTGCCGGCGGTCCACGCGAAGGGCTTGCCGGCGGCGCCCTCGTGGGTGCCCGGGGCCTGCCCGATGAGCATCACCGGCGACAGCACCGGGCGGCCGCTGACGACGGGGCCGACCATGCGCGGGCACGCGGTGCAGGCCAGGAGGCTCTCGACATGTGCGCGGATCTGCGCGAGCGGGGGCACGGCGCGCACTATAGCCTCGCGGTGCGAGCGCGGTCACGGGCGCCGGCGGTCATGCGCGCTATGCTCGCGGCGTGACCAGACCTCCTCCCGAGAGCGATCGCCTGCTGCGCAAGGTGCTCGGCGACACCTACGTGGAGCTCGAGCTGGGGCGGCTCACCCTCGACGAGGAGCCCGAGCGGTCGGCGGTGGTGAAGGTCACCGTCATCGAGCGCGGCAGCAAGATCGAGGTCGAGGGCCGCGGCGTGGGCATGGTCGACGCCCTCTACAGCGGCCTGCTCGGGCGCTACGCGCTGGAGTACCAGTCGCTGCGCACGGTGAAGCTGGCCAGCTTCGACCTCGCCGCCGAGGTCGAGACGAAGCAGGGCGGGGCCGGGGTCGACGCGGTCGGCACCGTGACCATCGACGTCCTCAACTCCGAGGGCCGGCGGTTCTCGTTCTCGGACTCGTCGCGCTCGATGACCGCCAGCGCCGCCCGCGCAGTGCTCGGGGTGGTGCAGTACTTCGTCAACGCCGAGCGCGCGTTCCTGACCCTGTACCGGGCCCGGCGCGACGCGCTCGAGCGCGGCCGCGACGATCTGGTGGTGCGCTACACCGCCGAGATGGCCGAGGTCGTCGAGAGCACCAGCTACGCCGACGTGATCGACGCGATCCGCAAGGAGCTCGGCGGCTGACGGCGAGCTTGCCGGCGGCGCCGGACCGCGGCAGGGTGGCGAGATGAGGTCGACCTGGTCGTCGCGCGCGCGTTCATGGTTCGGGCTCGCGGTGGTCGCCGCCGGGTGTGGTGACGACCCGCCGGATCCGTGCGCGGAGGTGACCGGCGCCTGCGTGGCGCTGCCGGCGGGCACCTCGGCCGCCGAGGTCGACGCCGCCTTCAACGAGGCCGTCGACGGCGTCACCCTGGCGTTCGGCGCCGGCCGCTTCGCCTTCACCACCGACCTGCAGCTGGTCGCCGACGGCGTGACCGTGCGCGGTGCCGGCCAGGCCGCGACCGTCCTCGACTTCGCCGGCCAGACCACCGGCGCCCAGGGCATCCTCGCCACCGGCGACGACGTCACCTTCGAGGACCTCACCATCGTCGACACCGCCGGCGACGGCCTCAAGATCGAGGGCGCCACCGGCGTCACCCTGCGCCGGGTCACCGTCGAGTGGGCCGGCGGCACCCCGAGCGAGGCCAACGGCGCCTACGGCCTGTACCCGGTGCAGTGCGCCGACGTGCTCATCGAGGCGTGCACCGTACGCGGCGCCTCCGACGCCGGCATCTACGTCGGCCAGAGCGACAACGTGATCATCCGCGACAGCTTCGCGTCGTTCAACGTCGCCGGCATCGAGATCGAGAACACCACCCGGGCCGACGTCCACGACAACACCGCCACCGACAACACCGGCGGCATCCTGGTGTTCAACCTGCCCGGGCTCGCCATCGGCAACGGCTCCCAGGCGCGGGTGTTCGACAACATCGTCACCGGCAACAACACCGAGAACTTCGCGCCCGCCGGCAACATCGTCGGCAAGGTGCCGGCCGGCACCGGCCTGGTGGTGCTCGCGGCCAACAAGGTGGAGATGTTCGGCAACACCCTGGCCGACCACCAGGCCGCGCACGTCGGCATCGTCAGCTACCTGCCCATCGACGAGGATCCCGGCGACCCCAGCTACGACCCGTACCCCACCGCGGTGTACGTGCACGACAACGTCATCACCGGCACCTCGACCGTGCCCAACGGCGAGCTCGGGGCGCTGCTCATCCTCGGCATCTCCGAGTACAACGGCGGCGCCCCCATCGTGGTGCCGCACGTGACCTGGGACGGCGTGGTCGATCCGGCGCGCTCGACCGACGGCGTGTACCCGCCGGAGCTGCGCATCTGCGTGCGCGACAACGGTGACGGCGGCTTCCTCAACGTGAACTACCCGACCGGCACCGCCGGCTCCAACCCGCCCATCGCCGACAACGACGCGTCCGTGGTCGACTGCACGCTGCCGCCGCTGCCGGCGGTGACGGTCCCGGGCGCGTGATGGCGCGCGCGGCGGCGGTGATCGCGGCGCTCGTCGTCGCGGCGTGCGACCCCAGTGGGCACGCCGAGGACGAGCGCTGCGTGGTGCCGGCGGCCGGGGCCCGGGATCGATCTCGACGGGCCGATGTGCACGTACCTGTCGAGCTACCGGCTGTTCACCGACGTGCCGGGGCAGCTCGCCGATCCGGCGCTGCGCGCCTACGACCTGGCGACGCCGCTGTTCTCCGACTACGCCGACAAGCTGCGCTGGATCTTCCTGCCGCCGGGGACCGCGATGACCTGGTCCGACGACGGCGCCTTCGCGATGCCGGTGGGCACCGTGATCGTCAAGACCTTCGCGTACCCGGTCGACGCCCGCGATCCGTCGCTCGGCCGGCGCCTGCTCGAGACCCGGCTGCTCATCCACCGGGCCGACGGCTGGGAGGGCGCGACCTACGTCCACGACGAGGCGCTCGGCGACGCGGTGCTGTCGTCGGGGGCGCGCACCCTCGACGTCACCTGGATCGACGGCGACGGCCAGGCGCGCACCAACGCCTACGTCACCCCGAGCCGCAACCAGTGTCGCAACTGCCACGAGGAGACCGTCGACGTGCTGGCGCCGATCGGCCCCAAGGCGCGCCACCTCAACCACGACGGCCAGCTCGCCGCCCTGGTCGACGACGGGCTCGTCGAGGGCGCGCCGCCGGAGGACCAGTGGCCGGCGGTGGCGCCGCTCGACGGCGACGCCCCGGTGGCCGAGCGCGCCCGCGGCTGGCTCGACATCAACTGCGGCCATTGCCACAACCCCCTCGGCGCCGCCCGCACCTCGGGGCTCGACCTGCGGCTGGCCAACGACGATCCGTTCTCGTTCGGCGTGTGCAAGCCGCCGGTGGCGGCCGGCCAGGGCTCCGGCGGGCGCGCCTGGGACGTGGTGCCCGGCGAGCCCGACCAGTCGATCCTGGTCTACCGGATCGAGGCCACCGAGGCCGACGTCAAGATGCCCGAGCTCGGGCGCAACCTCGTGCACGCCGAGGGCGTCGCGGCAGTGCGCGCGTGGATCGCCGGCCTCGACGGCGACTGCGGTTCGTAGCGCCGGCGTCGCGCGCGTTGCCCAGGGGCGGCTCGCGCGCTGCTGGTTCGCCGTGGCGCAGTCCATCGTCAACGGTGGGCGCGCGTTCCTCTCGCGCAATCCGCAAGGCGCTCGACGGCAGCGACGGTCAGGGCGCGGACAGCACCCAGGTGTCGCCGAGCAGCGCGCCGCCGGCGGTGGCGGTGCCGCCGAAGACGACGGTCTCGGCCCGGGCCGCGTCGTACGCCATGACGTGCCGGTAGCGTGCGGTCGGGAGCAGCGGCGGCGCGAGGTTGTCCCAGGTGCCGCCGTCCCACCGCCAGGTGTCCGGGGTCTGCGACGTGCCACCGAAGAGCACCAGGCGGCCGCTGGCCAGATCGTCAACCAGCCGGGCCGAGTAACGCCCACTCGGCCGGGGCGTCGGCGCCAGCTCGCTCCAGGTCACGCCGTCCCAGATCCAGGTCTCGGTGGTGCCGCCGGTGCCACCGAAGATCGTGGTCACGTTGTTGCGTGCGTCGTAGGCCATGCTGTGCCCTACTCGGGCGGGCGGGGAGATCGCCGGCGTGGCGGCGGTCCAGGTCGTGCCGTCCCACAGCCAGGTGTCGGCCAGGTTGAACCCGGGAGCGGGGACCGGGTCCCTGCCAGCGAAGAGCACCAGGCGATCGGCGTTGGCGTCATACGCCATGCCGCCGTTGGTGCGGCGCGGCGGCGAGGTCGCCGGGCTTGCCAGCGTCCAGGTCGTGCCGTCCCACAGCCAGGTCGTGGCCAGCGCGACGTTGGAGACGGGCCCGAGCCCGCCGAACAGGACGACCCGCTGGCGGCCCGCGTCGTACCCCATCGTCCCCTGCGAGTACGCCGTCGGGCTGGTCGCCGGCGTGCGCTCGATCCAGGTGGCGCCGTTCCAGATCCAGGTGTCGTTGAGCCGGGTGCCGCCGAGGTCGCCGCCGAACAGCACGACCTCGGCGCGGGCGGCGTCGTAGGCCATGTGGCCGCGCTGCCGCGCGGGCGGCGACGTCGCCGGCGTCCGCAGCGTCCACACCGGCGCGACCACCGAGAACCCGCGGGTGTCGTTGCCGGCGTTGCCGGCGGCGTCGGTCGCCGTGACCACGATGGTGTGGGCGCCGGCCCCGAGGGTCGGCGTCGTCATCGGCGAGCCGCACGCCGCCGCGACGGCGCCGTCGATGGCGCACGTGGTTGTCGCCGGGCCGCCGGTGACGGTGAACGTGAAGCTCGGCGACGGGTTGGTGGTCGGGCCACTCGGGCCGCTCGTGAACATCACCGTCGGCGGCACGGTGTCGACGGTCCACGTGCGCGCCGCGGGCGTGGGGTCAGTGGTCAAGGCGGCGTTGGTGACCGCGACGGCGAAGGTGTGGCCACCCTCGGCCAGCCCGACGAGATCGAGGGGCGAGGTGCACGCGGCGAACCCGCCGCCATCGACGGCGCACGCGAACGTGGCCCCACCACCGGCGTTGGGCGACGAGAACTCGAAGCTGGCGCTGGCGCTGGCGACGATGCCGGCGGGACCGCTGTCGATCTGGGTGTCGGGCGTCGAGGTGTCGAGCTCCCAGCTGATCACCAGCGGCGACGGGTCGACGTTGCCAGCGGCGTCGACCGCGCGGATCTGCAGCTCGTGCAGGCCGTCGGCGAGCGGCCCGACGGTGACCGGGCACGTGCACGGCGTGAACGCGCCGCCGTCGAGGGCGCACTCGTAGGTGGTGTCGGCCTCGTCGGCGGTGCAGTCGATCTGCGGCGACGGCGTGTTGTCGATGGCGCCTGGGCCGAAGACGAGGGTGGTCTCGGGCGGCGTAGTGTCGACGCGCCAGCTGTGGGTCGCGGGCGTCCCATCGACGACGCCGTCGTCATCCGCGATCGCATGGACAGCGAAGGCGTGGTCGCCCTCGGCGAGGCCGGTCAAGGCGAGCGGCGACGCGCAGGCGCTGGGCGCGCCGCCGTCGAGGCGGCACAGGAACGAGGCAGGTCGGCTCGCCGAGAACTCGAAGGTCGCGGTGGCGGTCGCTGACAGCGCCGCCGGCGCCGCGTCGATGGTGGTCTCGACCGGCACCGCGGGGATCGCGTCCGGGCCGGGTTCGGCGTCGGTGAACGGCGCGTCATCGACGAGCCGCGCGTCGGGTAGGCCAGCGCTCGAGCCGCACGCGCAGAGTACGGCCAGCGCTGTCACCCCGGCGCGGGCAAGTGCAACGTCACGGCCTACCATCCGCGGACGATATCAGCCTGGTGCCGTCGCCTGCCAGCGATGCCGCACCGCGCATGACCGATCGAGCCGATCGCGCTGACGTCGACGCGCCCGAGCTCGGCGGCACACTGAGCGCTCGGCGTGTCGTCGGCGCCGTTGGTGACCGCGGACCATGAGCCGCGGGGGCTAGTCGACGCGCGTTGCCCCCGGACCGGCATGTGCGCTACTAGCGTTGCCATGAGCGGCGGCGAGTTCTTGCGTGGGCGGCTGGCCCTGGTCACCGGCGGCGGCCGCGGCATCGGCGCCGCGGTCGCGCGCGGGCTGGCCGCGGCCGGGGCCCGGGTCGTGGTCACCGGGCGCAGCCGACCCGAGCTCGAGGCCATCGCCGCCGAGCTCGGCGGCGTCGCCGTCGTCGGCGATCTCGGCGATCGCGCCGGCACCGATCGGCTGCTGGCCGAGGTCGCGGCGATCGGGCGGGTGGATGTCCTGGTCAACAACGCCGGCATCGCGGCGAGCGCGCCGCTGGCGGCCACCACCGACGAGCTGTGGGATCGCATCCTCGAGGTCGACGTCACCGCCCCGTTCCGCCTGACCCGGGCGCTGGTGCCGGCGATGGTCGAGGCGGGGTGGGGCCGGGTGGTGCAGGTAGCGTCGAACGCCGGCGTGTCCGGCTACGCGTACTCGTCGGCGTACTGCGCGGCCAAGCACGCGCTGGTCGGCATGACCCGGGCCCTCGCCGTCGAGCTCGGCCGCACCGGCGTCACCCTCAACGCGGTGTGCCCGGGCTGGGTCGACACCGACATGGCCCAGGCCGCGGTCGTAAACGTCGCCGCCAAGACCGGTCGCGGGGAAGACGCCGCCCGGGCCGCCCTCGAGGCGATGTCGCCGCAGCGCCGGCTGATGACCGCGCCCGAGGTCGCGCACGCGGTGGTGATGCTGTGCGCCGATGCCGCCCGCGCGATCCACGGCCAGACCCTGATCCTCGACGGTGGGGCGGTGCTCAAGTGAGCACCCGGGTGGTCCACGTGCCGGGCTGGCCGGCGCCGCGCGGCTACGTCAACGGCCGCATCGGCGATGGCGCGACCCTGCACGTCGCCGGGCAGATCGGCTGGGACGCCACCGGCACGATCGTGTCCGACGAGCTGGTGCCGCAGTTCGCCCAGGCCCTCGACAACGTGCTCGCGGTGGTGGCGGCGGCCGGCGGCGGCCCGACCGACATCGCCACCATGACCGTGTTCGTGACCGACCTCGACGCCTACCGCGCCGGCCGCCGCGCCCTCGGCGGCATCTGGCGCGAGCGCCTCGGCGATCACTTCCCGGCGATGGCGCTCGTCGGCGTCGCCGGGCTGGTCGAGCCGCGGGCCAAGGTCGAGATCCAGGTCGTCGCCCACGTCGCCCACGCCGAGGAGGCTCCATGACGATCGCGCCCACCACCTTCGCCTACGAAGTCGCCGACGGCGTCGCCACGATCACCCTCGATCGCGAGGCCCGGCTCAACGCGCTGACCTTCGAGGTCTACCGCGAGCTCGCCGAGACCTTCGAGGCCATCGCCAGCGACGCCGCGGTGCGCGCGGTGGTCATCACCGGGCGCGGCCGTGCGTTCTGCTCCGGCGGCGATCAGGCCGACATCATCGGCCACCTGCTCGGGCGCGGCACCCCGGAGCTGCTCGCGTTCCACCCGCGCCACCGGTCCGCCTGATCGCGGCGATGTGGAGCCGCCAGGCGCCCGGTGGTCGCCGCGGTCAACGGCGTCGCCGTCGGCGCCGGCGCGGTGATCGCGTGCGCCGCCGACGTGCGCATCGCCGCGGCGAACGCGCGGTTCGGCTTCATCTTCCCGCAGGTCGGGCTGTGCGGCGCCGACATGGGCGTCACCTACCTGTTGCCGCGCATCGTCGGCCTCGGCCACGCCTCGGAGCTCTTGTTCTTCGGCGATCTCATCGGCGCCGATCACGCGCTGCGCATCGGCCTGGTCAACCGCGTCGTCGACGACGGCGCGGCGGCGGTGGCCCTGGCGCAGAGCTGGGCGGCGCGCCTTGCCGGCGGCCCGGCGTTCGCGCACGCGATGACCAAGGAGATGATCGAGCGCGAGCACACGATGGCGCTCGCCGAGGCGATCGAGGCCGAGGCTCAGGCCCAGGCGTTGTGCATGGCCCACCCCGACTTCGCCGAGGCGCACGAGGCGTTCAAGGCCAAGCGGCCGCCGGCGTTCGTCGGCGCGCCCAGCCGGCAGTCACCATGATCGCGCTGTCGTCGGACGACCTGCCGATGTTCTTCGCGCCGGGCCACGCGGCCCTGGCCGAACGCCTGCGCGCGGCGGCCCCGGCGCTGGCCGCCGCCGAGCAGGCCGCCGACGAACCGGCCCGCGATCGCGGTGCGGTGGCGGCGCTCGCCGGCGCCGAGCTGCTGCGCCTCGTCGTCGCCGACGCGCTCCCGCTCGACACCCGTGGCCTGGTGCTCGCCCGCGAGCTGCTCGGCTACGTGTCGCCCCGGGCCGACTCGATCTTCGCCGTGCAGGGCCTCGGCACCCACCCGGTGGCGCTCGCCGGCGACGCCGCCGCGCGCGCCCAGCTGGCCAGCTTCGCCGACGGTCGCCAGGTCGCGGCGTTCGCGCTGACCGAGCCCGAGGCCGGCTCCGACGTCGCCGCCATCGCGACCCGGGCCACCGCGGTCGAGGGCGGCTGGCGCCTCGACGGCGACAAGCTCTTCATCTCCAACCTCGGCCTGGCCTCGCACGCGACCGTGTTCGCCTCGGTCGATCCGAGCGCCGGGCGGCGCGGCCTGGCGGCGTTCTGGGTGCCGCTCGCCGCCGACGGGGTGACCGTGACGCCGATGGAGGCCACCGCGCCGCACCCCATCGGTGCGCTCGCCCTGCGCGGCGTCACCGTGCCGACGACGGCGATGATCGGCGGGCCGGGCGACGGCTGGCGGCTGGCGATGTCCACCCTCGACGCGTTCCGGGTCACCGTCGGCGCTGCCGCCGTCGGCATGGCCCGGCGCGCCCTCGCCGAGGCGGCCGCCCACGTGCGCGCGCGGGTGCAGTTCGGCAAGCCGCTGGCCGAGCAGCCGCTCGTGCAGGCGCACCTGGCCGACATGGTGGTCGACCTCGACGCCGCGCGCCTGCTGGTCCTGCGGGCGGCGTGGCAGAAGGACACCGTCGGCGGCAAGGTCACCACCGAGGTCTCGATCGCCAAGCTCGGCGCCACCGAGGCCGCGAGCCGGGTCGTCGATCGCGCGGTGCAGCTGCTCGGCGGCCGCGGCGTGATGGCCGGCCACCCGGTCGAGCTGCTCCAGCGTGCGATCCGGCCGCTGCGGATCTACGAGGGCACCAGCGAGATCCAGCGCACCATCATCGGCCGCGCGGTGGCCGCCGGGGCCGGGGCGTGACCATGGCCGAGCTGCCGACGTTCCCCGACGAGTTCGGCCTGGGCGACTCCTGCCTCTTCGATCGCCTGCGCGAGGGCCGCGGCGATCGCGTGTGCGTGCGCTTCGGCGACCGCGCGTGGAGCTACGCCGAGGTCGCCGATCGAGCGCGGGCGCTGGCGCGGTTCCTCGTCGACGATGGCCTCGCCGCCGAGGAGCGCGTGTACATCGTGCTGCCCGACGTGCCGCCGTTCGCGTGGAGCATCTTCGGGGTGCTCGCCGCCGGTGGGGTGGTGACGATGGGCAACCCGCTGGCGCCGCCCGCGGATCTGGCGGCGGTGCTCGCGTACGTGCGCGCCCGCGTGCTCATCACCACACCGGCGGTGGCCGCCGCGCTGGCCGCGCACCGCGAGGAGTTGCCGGCGCTGCGCACGGTGCTGGTCACCGCCGACGCCGGCAGCGACGACGACCCCGAGGCGCCGGTGTCGCCGCCGCCGCTGGGGACCCGCGACCTCGGCGCCGCGCTCGCCGCCGGCGCTGCGTCGACCACGCCGCTGCCGACGCCGCGGCGCGACGATCACGCGGTGTGGCTGTTCACCTCGGGCTCGACCGGCGTGCCCAAGGCGGCGATGCACAGCCACCGCGACTTCGCGTTCAACACCGAGGTGTTCGCCAAGCGCACGATGGGCCTCACCGAGGACGACGTCACCCTCAGCGTGCCGCGCCTGTTCTTCGGCTACGCCACCGGCACCAACCTGTGGTTCCCGATGGCGGTCGGCGGCACCGCGTGCCTGTTCAGCGAGCGCCCGACGGCGGAGACCTTGCTCGCCAACATCGAGCGCCACCGGCCGACGATCGTCACCAACGTGCCGACCATGCTCGGCAAGCTGCTCGAGCTCGACGACGCGCGGAGGATCCAGGGCCTGCCGCCGGTGACCATGCCGAGCGTGCGGTTCCACTTCTCCGCCGGCGAGGCGCTGCCGGAGCCGCTGCTCCGGCGCTTCCTCGAGCGCTTCGGCGGCGCGGTCTACGACGGCATCGGCTCGGCGGAGATGTTTCACATCTACTGCAGCAACCGGCCCGGCGACGTGGTGCCCGGCACCCTCGGTCGTGCCGTCGCCGGCTACGAGCTGCGGATCCTGCCCGAGGAGGCCACCGCGCCGGGGGAGGCGCCGGTGCCGGTCGGCGAGATCGGCGTGCTGTGGGTGCGCGGCGACAGCGTCGCCCACGGCTACTACGGCGATCGCGCCAAGAGCTGGCGGACCTTCTGTGGCCACTGGTGCCGCACCGGCGATCTGTTCCGCCTCGACGGCGACGGCTACCTGACCTTCGCCGGGCGCGCCGACGATCTGCTCAAGGTCGGCGGCGTGTTCGTGGCGCCGCGCGAGGTCGAGGACTGCCTGCTCGAGCACCCGGCGGTGGCCGCGTGCAGCGTCATCGCGATGGACGACGGCGGCCTGCACAAGCCCAAGGGCGTGGTGGTGGTGCGGCCCGAGGCGCGCGCGCGCCTGACCGACCCGGGCGCGCTCGCGACTGAGCTGCAGGCGCACGTCCGTGCGCGGCTGACCCGCTACAAGTTCCCGCGCGCGATCGCCTTCGTCGACGAGCTGCCGAAGAACGATCGCGGCAAGGTCGATCGCAAGGCCCTGGCGGCGCGCGAGGCCGCCGGCGAGCTGCCCGGCCACGCCTGGGTCGGCGAGGGCGGGGCGTAGTGACCGGTCCGCACCTGCGCGCGCACACCAGCGTCAGCTTCGCCGCGCTGCTCGCCGCCGGCCGCCCGGTGGTGGCGCTGGTGCCGGTGGGCTCGGTCGAGCCGCACGGCCCGCACCTGAGCCTGCTCACCGACGTCGTGATCTCCGAGGCGGCGTGCGCACGCGCGGTGGCGCGCCTCGACGAGCGCGGCCTGGCCGCGGTGATCGCGCCGGCGGTCGGCTTCGGCGTCACCGACTGCGCCGCGGGCTTCGCCGGCGCGGCCTCGGTGCCGGCGGCCGCGCTCACCGCGTGGCTGCGCGCGGTGGCCGACGCGCTGCTCGCCGCCGGGTGCGCCCACGTGTGCCTGGTGAACAACCACCTCGAGCCGGCCCAGGACGCCGCGGTGCGCGCCGCCGCCGGCGCCCGCGTGAGCGTGGCGTGCCCGCTGACCCGCCAGTGGGCGCGCACCCTGACCGACGAGTTCAAGAGCGGCGCCTGCCACGCCGGCCAGTACGAGACCTCGATCGTCCTCGCCGCCGACCCCGCGCTCGTCGACGACGGCGCGCGCGCCGCGCTGCCGGTGGTGCCGATCAGCCTGGCCGATGGCCTGCGCGCCGGCCTCACCACCTTCGCCGCCATGGGCATGGACGCCGCCTACGCCGGCGCGCCGGCGGCGGCCACCGCCGCCGAGGGCGCCGCCACCCTCGAGCGCCTCGCCGAGATGATCGAGGGCGAGGTCGTCGCCGCGATGGGCGCGGCATGATCGACGCGCCATGACGCGGGCGGAGCGAGCGCTGGCGCTGGCGGCGTCGATCGGGTTCGTCCTTGCGGTGTGGTGGCCGGTGCACCGGGCGCCGCGCGACGATGGCTTCCCGCTGTCGACCTATCCGATGTTCGCGACGCCGCGGGCGACGACGATGTCGCTCGACTACGCGGTGGCCATCGACGCCGCCGGCGGTCGCCGCCCGGTGCCGCCGCACGACGTCGCCAACGGCGAGGTCCTGGCCGCCAGCGCGGTGCTGCGGGCGGCGGTGGGCCGCGGGCGCGCCGGCATCGCCGAGCTGTGCGCGCGGATCGCGGCCCGGGTCGCGCGCGATCCGGCGCTGGCTGGCACCCAGACCATCGCCATCGTCACCGGCAAGCACGACGCGGTCGACCTGCTGGTGCGCGGCGTGCGCGGGCCCGAGCGCGAGCGCGGTCGCTGCCCGGTGCCGGGGCAGGGCGCGCCGTGACCGGGCCGCTGCCGACCGGGCTGGCGCTAGGGCTGCTCGGCGCCGCGATCGCCGTCGCCATCGCCGCGCGGCGCCCGCTCGGGCGCTGGTGGTTGGCGCCGCTGGCGCCGACCCGGCTGGCGGCGCTGCGGCTGGTGGTCGGCACCTTCGCCGTCGGCTACCTCGGCGGGCGGTTCCTGCACCTCGTCGGCTACGGCGCGTTCGCCGCCGCCGACTTCCGCCCGGTGGGCGTGGTCGACCTGCTGCTCGATCGCCCGCTGTCGTCGGCGGCCTGGACCGCGCTGGTGGTCGCGACCACGATCCTCGCGGTGGCGTTCGCCGTCGGTGCCTGGCACCGGTGGCTGGCGCCGGCGTTCGCGGCGCTGCTCCTGTTCACGCTCACCTACCGCAACTCCTTCGGCATGGTGTTCCACACCGAGAACCTGCTGGTGCTGCACGTGGCCATCCTCGCGGTCTCCCCGGCGGCGGACGCGTGGTCCGTCGACGCCTGGCGCCGGCTCCGCCGCGGTCGAACACCGCCCGCGCCCGACGGTCGCTACGCCTGGGCGGTGCGCACCGCGGCGGTGGTCACGGTGTCGACCTATGTGCTCGCCGGCATCGCCAGGCTGCGCCTCGCCGGCGACGCCTGGCTCGGCGGCGAGCAGCTGCGCAACCAGATCGCCATCGACAACCTGCGCAAGCACGTGCTCGGCGATCGCATCGCCGACCTCGCCGTGCCGCTGCTCGAGCACCCCGGTGCGTTCACCGTGCTCGCCCTCGCCACCCTGGTCGTCGAGCTCGGCGCGCCGGTGGCCCTCGTCGGCGGGCGCGTCGCCGGGCTGTGGATCGCCACCGCGTGGGGCTTCCACGTCGGCGTGGTCGCCCTGATGAACATCTGGTTTCCGTACCCGCTCGCGCTGGTGGCCTACGCGCCGCTCGTCGCGTGCGATCGGCCCATCGCCTGGGCGCTGGCGCGGATCAGAACGTCCCGCGCACGCCCAGCGCCGGCAGGATCGGGAGATCCGTGATGGCCTCGCGCTGGCTGTAGTCGAAGTTGTACGTGTAGCCCAGCACCCGGGCGTGGGCGTAGACGTTGGTGATGTCGAGGAACGTCGACAGCTTCCAGGTGCGGAAGGTCCAGGTCCGATCGACGCGCACGTCGAGCGCGTGCGCGGCCTCGATGCGGGTCGAGTTCACCTCGCCGTAGGTCGGCACGTAGATGTTGGCGTCGGCGAGGTAGGTCGAGCCGGTGATCGGCGTCTGCGGCTGGCCGGTCGAGTACTGGAACCGGGCGCCGAGCTCCCACTTGCCGAGGCGATAGCTGCCGAGCGCGACCAGGTTGTGGGTCTCGTCGAAGTCGAACAGGCGGCGATCGGCGAGCGGGCCGTCGCGCCGGTCCGAGCGCGCCAGCGTGTACGACAGCCAGCCGAAGAACCGATCGAAGCGGGCGCGCGCGAGCAGCTCGGCGCCCATCGAGCGGCCGGTGCCCAGGTTGCGGTACGGCGCCGGGTTGCCGGTCTGGGCCTCGAGCGGATCGAGCACCACCAGGTCCTGCCGGTCGGTGTAGAAGAGCGAGGCGCTGGCGTCGAGGCCGTCGCGCACGCGGTACTCGACGCCGCCGACGTACTGGGTCGCGCGCTCGGGCCGTAGCGTGGTCGACAGGGACTCGCCCTGCTCGAGCTGGCGGGTGTACGCGCCGATGGCGCCGCGCACGCTCCAGCGCGGCGCGACCTGCTGGGTCACCTGCAGGCGCGGCGACACGGTCGCGCGGCCGATGCGATCGAAGTAGTCGAGCCGCAGCCCGGCGGTGAGCGAGGTCTTCGCGTGCGCCTTGAGATCGGCCGCGGCGTACGCGCCGGCGGTGTGGTTGGTGATCTTGCCCGCGATGACGACGTCGGGCAGCGCCGAGAAGCTGGTCGGTGGCGGCTGGCCCTCCTGCGGCG
>JAWKQW010000050.1:0-28721 GCA_041389945.1 Kofleriaceae bacterium | reverse complement strand
GGCGGCGATGATAGCAAACGCGCCCGCACGCCCGCGCGCGTGATTTCCGCTCACGAGGCCGCCGCGACGCCGGACGGGTGCTACATCGCCGGGGTGCGCCTCGCCGTCTCTCTCTCGGTCCCGATCGCGCGGCTGCACCACCGTCGAGCCGCGCAGGTCGGGGTCGCGATCCTGCGGCTGGCGCTGGGCTTCGCGTTCGTGCCGGCGGGGCTGAAGAAGGTGCTCGGCCAGCCGTTCACCGATCCCGGCAACCACGGCCCGTTCCACGACTTCCTCCACGCCTTCCACGCCACCGGCGGCTTCTACCGCGCGGTCGGCGCGCTGCAGCTCGCGGTCGCGGTGCTGCTGCTCACCCAGCGGCGCGCCGGGCTCGGCGCGGTGCTCGCGGTGCCGGTGCTCACCGCGATCGTCGGGCTGTGCTGGAGCACGGCGGTATACCCGACCGCGATCGTGGCCACCGCGATGTGGCTGGGCGCGCTGGCGCTGGTGGCGTGGGAGCTGCCGCGCCACGTCGCGCCGACCGCGTTGCCGGCGACGCCGCCCATCGACGCCACGCCGTGGGCGTGGTGCGGCGCGGGCATCCTCGTCGCCTACGGCGCGCTGTGCCTGTGGCTCGGCGAGGTCTACCGGCCGCGCCGGGTCGACGCCGGCGATCCGGCGTTCTACGTGATGCCGATGATCGCGCTGTCGCCGCTCGGCGCGCTCGCCGCCGAGCGCGTCCGGCGACGCCGCCGTCAGTAGTGGCCGCCGACGAAGACCCGATCGACCTCGGGCAACACCTCGGCCCGGGCCAGCACCACGCTGCGCTCGGCGGCCTCGGCGCGCCACCACACCCAGCCCAGGCCCCCGGCGGCGATCACCGCCATGATCACGAACAGGGTGGGCACGCCCTTGGCGGGGTCGAGCACGATCGCGCCGCCGGCGAGGCCGACGCCGAGCTTGCCCTTGGTGAGCGCCATCTTCCAGAAGCTGGCCGCGGCCATGGCGGCGGCGTCGTAGGCGGGGCGGTTGGCAGCGGCGATCGCCGCGGGGTCGCGGCTCTGCGCCATCGCGGCGGCGGCGATGGCGGCGCCGATCGGCGCGTAGAACGTGTTCGGCAGCGCCCGGCACTGCGCCTCGGCGCGGTGCGGATCGGTGCGCAGGAGGTTGATGAGCGTCACCCGCTCGAAGGGGTAGTGGACGTTGGCCATCTGCGCGGCGATCACCTGCAGCGCGACCAGCCCGAGGCCGGCCACCGCCAGCACGTAGCTGAGCACCGTCATCATGGCGGGCGCGCTCGGTCGCTCAGCGCAGCCAGCCCAGGGGGCGCGGCCGGCTGATGAAGTGGTCCTCGTCCTGCCAGACCGTGACCGCCTCGCCGCCGGCGAGCGGCACCACCCGCAGCACGCTCTTGTCGCCGCGCGCCTGCGAGATGGCGACGGCGTCGCCGGTCGGCGCGAACGCCAGCGGCCCGAACACCTTCTCGACGTCGGTGGCGACGACGCGCGTCGACAGATCGCCGAGGGTGGCGATCAGCAGCGTGCCGGGCTCGGCGACGCCGGGGAACACCACGCACGCCCAGGCGTCGTTGGCCGGCGTCGGCTCGCAGCGCGCGTCGTGGGCGACGCCGAGGTCGAGGCGGCGGATGTCGCCGTCCTTGCCGGTGACCTCGCGGAACGCCAGCGCCAGCGGCGTGCCGCGGCCGCCCTCGAACCACGCCACGTAGCGGCCGTCGCGATCGAAGAAGCCCTGGGCGTCCTTGGGCAACGTGCCGCGCGCGGTCTGGGTGCCGGCGATGGGCTCGAACTCGACGAGGTTGATCGAGCGCAGGCTCGACGACGTCATCACCAGGACCTTGCCGCCGGTGGTCCAGCCGTGGACGCGGCCGGCGCCCTTGGGCCACTTGATCGGGGTCGGCTCGCCGGGGCCGTCGGGGCCGATGGTGACCACGCAGGTGGTGCCGGCCTTCTTGGGGCAGGTGACGATGGCGAGGCTGCCGTCGGGCGCGACGTCGTCGACCTCGGGCTCGACGATGAGCGTGCGCAGCTCGCCTTCCTCGCGGTGGAACCGCAGCGCGTGCGGGCGCAGGCCGGCGTCCTTCCACTGCACCCAGGTCGCGGCGCCACCTCCGACGGTGCGCAGGCCCTCGACCAGGCGGGCGGCGACGCTCAGCGGCGCCGGCTCGCGAGTCGCGAGGTCGAGCGCGCGGATGCGATCGCTGTCGTCGAACAGCAGCGTGCCGCCCCAGCGGGCGGCGGGCGCCGGCGCGGTCGGCTCGACCGCGGTGACCACCGGCGTGGTGGCGGGGACGGTGGTGGCCGCGCCGGTGGCGGTGGTCACCTCCGGCGCGGTCGGGCACGCGGCGGGCGGCGGGGCGGCGCCGCCACACGCGAGCCACGGGGCCACGGCGAGCGCGAGCAAGGCGCGAGGCGAGGTCATGGCGAGATCGTACCGGAGCCGCTGGCCGGCGGGCCACCGTCCGAGCGGCCGAGGCGGGCGCCGGGGACGCTGCTCTGCCCTGCGGACGGGCGTATGACCGAGGGCACCTCATGATCGACGTCGCCACGCTCCGACTCGATCACCCGGCGACGGGCGAGCCGCCCGCAGGCAGCCTCGCGGTCGTCATGGGGGAGGTGGCGCTGGTCGAGGCGGCGCCCGGCGCCGGCGGCTCGCGCCTGACGGCGGCGGTGCTCGGCGACGCTACCGGCCGGCGGTGCGCGGCTGCGCGAGCGTGATCCCTACGCGCTGCGCGCCGGCGCCCTGCGACGGCTGCGTCGGCGGGTCGGCCACGCGCCGCACGAGCCGGCCTCGTGCTCGGCCGCGACGTAGTCGTCGGCCAGCTGGTGTTCGCCCTCGAGGTCGCCGGCGTCCGCCGCGGCCCGGCGATGGTGCGCGCGGTGGCGCTGCTCGAGCGGCTGGGTTTGCTCGCCGAACGCGCGCGGATGCCGTCGACCTTGTCGAGCGCCGCGCGCCAGCGGCTGGGCTCCGCCCGGGCGCTGGCCGCCGAGCCATTGGTGCTGCTCGTCGATCAGCCGACCAGCGCCCAGGACGACGACGGCGCCGCGCTGGTCACGACCGCGCTCGCCGAGGCCGCGCCGCGGGCGCCGCGGTGCTCGTGGTCGGTCACGATCCGCGGCTGGCGCTGGCGGCGAGCCGGCTCTCGGCTGGCGTCGCCACGCGCTGAGCTCCGGTGTGCTGGGCGCCGGCGTGCTGGCGCCGGGCCTGACGTCGACGGTGCACGACGCCGACCTCATCATCGACATGCACACCGCGCCGCACCGTCGCCGCCCGGCGGTGGCCGACGACGCTATCCCCGCAACGTGCTGCCGTTCCCCACCACGGCGCGCTCAAGAGGGTCGGATGACGGCGCCGCGGCGACGCCTGCGGGTGACCACCGTCGCGCCGCGCCGGCTGCGGCGGTCGCGCGCTGCCACCGACGGCACCCCGGCCCAGGTCTTCGAGCGGGCGTCGGGGCCGGTGGTGCCGGCGCCGACCGAGGCCCGCGAGCGCCGCGCCGGTGGCCGCGACGAGGGCACGCCGTGGCGCTGACCTCGACGCTCGCCCGCGGCGTGCGCGTGCTGGTGACCCGACGGAGCCGGGTCGGCTGGGCGATCGCGGCGATCGCGGCGGCGGTGGTCGCCCTCGGCGCGATCCGCGCGGTGGCCGATCACGTCGACGGCTGGGCCACGCGCTGGCGCGGCGGCGCGGCGATGGTGGTGTACCTCGGCGAGGGCATCGAGCCGGCCCGCGCGCACGCGCTCACCGACGAGCTGGCCGCGCTGCCCGGCGTGGTGCGCGCCGAGCTGATCGGGCCCGCCGAGGCCACCCAGCGCCTGCGCGCCGCGCTCGGCCCGACCGAGGCGCTGCTCGACGGCGTCGATCCCGAGGCGCTGCCCGGATCTATCGAGCTGGTGCTCGAGCCCGGCGCGCGCGACGTGGTCGCGGCCAGCCCGCTGCTCGCGGCGCTGCGCGCGTCGGACTCGGTCGACGAGGTCGCCGTCGACGGCGAGGCCGCCGATCAGCTCGGCGAGATCCTCACCGGCGCACGGGCGCTGCTCTCGGCGCTGGTCGCGCTGTTGTCGGTGTGCGCGCTGATCACCGTGGTCGGCGTGACCCGGCTGGCGCTCGCCGACGACGCCACCTCGGCCAGCGAGCGCCAGGTCGCGCGGTTGCTCGGGGCCGGGCCGGCCTACCGGCTGGCGCCGTCGGTGGTCGCCGGCGCGGTGCTCGGCGCCGTCGCGGTCGCGATCGGCGCGGCGCTGGCGGCGATCGTGTGCGGCGGGCACGGCGCGGCGCTGCTGGCGCCGCTGACCCGCGCCCTCGGCGACGGCGCCGGCGTCGGCATCGCCGCCGACGCGCTGGCCGCGATCGGGCTCGGCGCCGGCCTCGGCATGGTCGGCGGCGCCCTGGCCGGAGCCGCGCGTGAGCCGGGCTAGCGCGCTGCGGCTGTCGCCGCTCCTGCTCGCGGTCGCCATGGTCGCCCACGCCGGCGACGACGCGGTGACCCCGGTGCCGTCATCGACGCCGTCGACGCTGCCGGCGCCGGTCGGCGACCTGCGCGACCAGGTGCGGGTCGATCTCGCGGGCCAGCGCGACGTCGCCGCCCGCACCCACACCACCGTCGCCGGCATGCGCGACGAGGTCCGCACCGCGCGCGCCGCCCGCGCCCGCGTTGCGTATCGCGCGCTGCGGCCGCGCACCGAGCTCGGTGGCGACGCCGACGCCTGGCTCACCACCGCGCGCCGGCGCGCCGGCGTGCGCCTGCTGCTCGCCGACGATCGCCGCGAGGAGACGCTGCTCGCCGAGGAGGCTGGTCGGCTCGACGCCGCCCGCGCGCGCCTCGACGACGATCTGGCGTCGGCGCTGGCGCTGGCGCCGCCGCCGCGCGCGCTGCGCTGGCCGGCGGCGCGGGTGACCATCGCGCGCGACTTCGGGCCGTTCGTGCACGAGCGCTCGGGCGCGCGGCTGTCGCGACGCGGCGTCGATCTCGACGTCGACGACGGCGCGCCCGCGCTGGCGCCGGCGGCGGGCGTGGTCCGCTACGCGGGCCCCATCCGCGGCCTCGACGAGGGCGTCGTGCTCGAGCACGACGGCGTGGTCACCGTCATCGGCAAGCTGACCGAGCTCACCGTCGCCCGCGGCGCCGCGGTGGCGCAGGGCGATCGCCTCGGCCGCGCGGCGCGGCGACGGTTGTACTTCGAGGTGCGGCTGCCGCTGGCGCCGGGCGGTACCCCGGTGCCGCCGACCGACCTCGTCGCGCCGTCGCCGTGATCTCGGCGGCGCGGTTGTGCGGCGTCGAGCCCCGGGTAGGATCGGCGCCGTGAGCACGCCCAGCCACCTCGCCGCCTTCTCCGCCGGTGCCGTCGTCGCCACCGCGGTCGCGGTGGCGGCGGCCCCGAGCGCGGTCACCCGCCGCTACCAGACCCTCGACACCTTCGCCCAGGCGCTGACGCTCATCGGCGCCGAGTACGTCGAGCCGGTCGACGACGTCGGCCTCCTGCGCGACGCGATGCGCGGCATGGCCGGCGGCCTCGACGCCCACTCGACCTACCTGGCGCCGAGCCAGTACCGCCAGCTCCGGCAGGACACCGACGGGGAGTTCGGCGGCATCGGGGTGACGTTCGGGCCCGGCGACCTGTTGCCCGGCGAGGTCCCGGGGCCGCGCGAGGTCGCCGCCGGGGAGCCCGTCGTCGAGGACGTCATCATCGGCTCGCCCGCGGACACCGCCGGCCTGCGTGTCGGCGATCGCCTGGTCGCCGTCGACGGCGCCTTCACGTCGATGGCCGGCCGCGCCGTCGAGGACGCCACCCGCTGGGAGAGCGCGCTGCGCGGCCCGTCGGGGACCCGGGTGGTGCTGGCGATCCGCCGGGTCGGGTGGCGCGAGCCCCGGGACCTCACCCTGGTGCGGGCCCAGGTGAAGGTGCCGTCGGTGTCGTCCCTCGCCGTCGGCGGCGGCCTCGGCTACGTCGCGATCGCGCGGATGCAGGAGGCCACCGCGGCCGACGTCGACGACGCCCTCGACCGGCTGGCCACCGCCGGCGCGCTCGACGCCCTGATCCTCGATCTGCGCGGCGATCCCGGCGGCCTGGTCGACGCCGGCGTCGCGGTCGCCGATCGCTTCGTCGGCGCCGGCACCATCGTCACCATGCGCAGCCGCGACGGCACCGTCGAGCGCCACGTCGCCCACGCCGCCGGTACCCGGGCCGGGTTCCCGATGGTGTGCCTGGTGGACGAAGGCACCGCGTCGGCGGCCGAGATCGTCACCGCCGCGCTGCGGGAGCACGAGCGCTGCACCGTCGTCGGCATGCCGACCTACGGCAAGGGATCGGTCCAGACCTTCTTCGATCTCGACGACGGCGGCGGCCTCAAGCTGACCACCGCACGCTACCTGACTCCACGCGGCAACTCGCTGGAAGGACGAGGGATCACGCCCGACCTCGAGGTCGAGGCGTTCGCTCCGGAGCTGATCACCGGCGACGGCACCGGGGCAGGCGACGAGCTCACGGTCCCCGGCGCTCCCACCCAGACCGACCTCGGCTCACCTGGCGAACCGCCCGGTCCTGATGCCAGAATCAGGGCACGCCTTGCCGACGACCCGCAGTTCGACGCCGCCGTGGCGCACCTCCGCAAGCTCCTGGGGCCGGGTCCCGGGAGATCGCGGCCCCCGACGTGATCCCAGCCGTGACGTGATTTGAGCCACCTTCGCCTGTCAACGCCGGTGCTCCATGGGTAACACTCTAGCGACGGGGACTCGGGGGCGGCTTGCTGCCTCCGGGCTCTGAGGATCGAGACGACGCCGATGTACAAGCTGGTCATCCAGGACGACGAAGGGAAGACGACGGTCGTCCCCCTGATCCGTGACGAGATCACGATCGGGCGCAAGGAGGGGAACACCATCCGCCTCACCGAGCGCAACGTCTCGCGCCGGCACGCCCGCATCCTCCGCAACGACGGCACGATCCAGATCGAGGACCTCGGCAGCTACAACGGCGTCCGCGTCAACGGCGCCAAGATCGCGCAGCGCACTGCGCTGTCGGTGTCCGATCGCGCGCAGATCGGCGACTACCTGCTCGAGATCAAGGCCGAGGTCACCGAGGCCGCGCCGCGCGCCAACGGCACCGACGCGAGCAAGACCGTGCCCACCGCGCGCCACGGCGGCGTGGTCGGCGGCGCCGTCGACGAGGCCCTCGAGCACGGCCTGACCACGCCCATGGCCGTCCCGCCGGTGCCCGAGGGGCTCGACGGCGCGGTGCCGCGGGCCGCCGACGACGCGCCGACGCTCAAGGCGGCGGCGCCGGTGTCCGCCAAGGCCAGCGCGCCGGCGACCGAGGCCAAGCAGGCCGGTCGCCTGGTGGCGCTGTCCTCGAACTTCGCCGGGCAGGAGTGGGTGCTCGGCGGCACCCAGACCGTCGTCGGCCGCACCGAGGACAACGACGTCGTCATCAACCACCGCTCGATCAGCCGCAACCACGCGCGCCTGACCCGTGACGCCGAGACCGGGCGCTACACGATCAGCGACCTGCAGTCGTCCAACGGCGTGCGCGTCAACGGCGAGGAGTACGGCAAGGTCGAGCTCGGCCGCGGCGACGTCGTCGATCTCGGCCACGTCCGGCTGCGCTTCGTCGAGCCCGGCGAGGACTTCGTCTTCGGGCGCGACGCCCAGACCTCCGACGTGCCGGTGCCGTCGGGCAGCCGCCCGCTCATCATCGGCGCCCTCGCGGTGCTGCTCGTCGGCGGCGGCCTGGCGGCGTACATGATGATGTCGCGCGGCTCGACCAAGCCCGAGCAGGTCGCGACCGGGAGCGGCTCGGGCTCCGGCTCCGCCGCGGTCCCGGTGGGGCTCGCCCCGATCGACGCCGCCCCGGCGGTGGCCGTGGCCGATGCGGCGCCGAGCGCCAACGCCGCCGCCGCGACCAAGCTCGCGAGCTGCCGCGAGATGATCGACAAGGAGGAGTGGGCCAACCTCCAGGGCTGCGCCAAGGACGTGCTCGAGCTCGACGCCACCAGCGCCGACGCCGAGACCCTGGCGGCCCAGGCCAAGCGCGAGCTCGGCAACTCGCTGCACTTCGATCGGATCAGCGACGCCGTGCGCCAGAAGGACTACGGCACCATCGTCGGTGAGTACGCCAAGATCGACGTCGACTCGGTCTATCGCGAGCGCGCCCGCGCCGCCCACGACAAGGCCCGCGACGCCTATCAGGCGCAGATGGTGGCGCAGGGCAAGACCCTCGCCCGCAAGAGCCGGTGCGACGATCTCCGCAAGCTCGCCAGCCAGAGCGGCAACGTCTGGCCCGAGGTCGGCGAGGCGGTCGGCGCGATCTCGTGCACCGCGCAGGTGGTGACGCAGGATCCGGGGCCGACCAACCCGCCGGAGGCGTGCAACTACGAGTCGCTCCTGAGCCAGGCCGAGAACGCCAGCGCCCAGGGCTCGTACGGTCCGGCGCTGCGGTACGCCGAGCAGGCCATCAAGTGCAACGGCGCACCCAAGCGGCCCAAGCAGATCGCGGTGCTCGCGGCGTGCAAGCTCGGCAACGCGTCGAAGGCCAACACGTACTACAAGCAGCTCGGCTCGAGCCTGCCGGCCGGCCTGATGGCGTCGTGCGTCGACGTCATCACGCCGTAGCGCCGCCCCCTCCGACACCGGCCGGGGCAAATTGACCCTCTGGGCCGCCCTGGTGTAACCAAGGGCGTCCCAGGTTGGGGCAAGCATTCAGTTCGACTCGGGTTTCCCCCGGGATCGCGGAGGCGGCATGAACTCGGTATCCAAGCACTCGCGTCGATCGACCCTTCTCGGGGTCGCGGTCGTGGCCGCCTTCGTCGCCGGCAGCGCCGCGCCGGCCGCCGCGCAGCGCGCCGGCAACCTGACCCTCGACGGGTTCCGGCCGGCGATGGACTCGCGCGGCTACCTGACGATCAACGCGTCGCAGCCGCTGGGCCACCAGGAGCTGTCGTTTGGCATCGGCGCCCTCGACTGGGGGCATGGGCTGCTCTCGTTCGAGGACGGCACCGCGACCTACGCCATCGACAACATGTTCACCGCGACCCTCATCGGCGCGTACGGCCTCAAGCTCGGCGGCGTCGAGCTCGAGCTCGGCGCGTCGATCCCGTTCGTCATCATGCAGGGCGACCGCGGCCCCGACTTCGTCGGCGATCCCGGCAACCCCAACGACGACGAGCGGTTCCAGCTCGAGGGCCAGGGCATCGGCAACATCGGCCTGCACGTCAAGACCCGGTTCCTCTCCACCAGCAAGGGCCCCAAGATCGGCCTCGGCCTCATCGGCAGCGTGTACCTACCGACGGTGAGCCAGGAGGATCGGTTCCTCGGCGAGGCCAAGCTGATGCCGCAGCTGATGGCCATCGTCGACAAGGAGTTCGGCAAGCGCGGCCGGTTCCGCGCCGCGCTCAACGCCGGCATCCGGCTCCGCTCCGAGACCACGTTCACCAACGACGATCCCGATACGTTCTCCCAGCCGGCGCCGGTGACCGGCGAGTCGATCACCGCCGGGCCGACCATCCCGTACGGCCTGGGCCTGGCCTACGCGCTGTCGCCGGGCAAGTTCGACCTGGTCGGCGAGGTGTTCGGCGCGATGCCGCTGTCGGGCGACAACTTCATGCCGCTCGAGGCCATCGGCGGCATCAAGCTCTACCTGGGCAAGAACTCGTTCCTGTCGCTCGGCGGCGGTCGCGGCCTGCTCCCCGGCAAGGGCGGCAACCCCGACGCCCGCGCCTTCATCGGCATCGTGTTCGAGCCCAACATCGGCGACCGCGACGGCGACGGCTACAAGGACGACGTCGACGAGTGCCCGAACGAGCCCGAGGACTTCGACGAGTTCGAGGACGCCGACGGCTGCCCCGAGCCCGACAACGATCGCGACGGCATCCTCGACGACGACGACGAGTGCCCGCTCGACCCCGAGGACAAGGACGGCTTCGAGGACGAGGACGGCTGCCCCGACGGTGACATCAACGACCGCGACGGCGACGGCATCCTCGACGACGTCGACCAGTGCCCCGACGATCCCGAGGACAAGGACGGCTTCGAGGACGAGGACGGCTGCCCGGATCCGGACAACGATCAGGACGGCATCCTCGACGTCGACGACCTGTGCCCCGACGACCCCGAGGACATGGACGAGTGGGAGGACGAGGACGGCGCTGCCCGGATCCGGACAACGATCGCGATCGCATCCTCGACGGCGACGACGAGTGCCCGAACGAGCCCGAGACCTACAACGGCCTCGACGACGACGACGGCTGCCCGGATCGTGGCCGCGTGGTGGTGACCGACACCAACATCGAGATCCTCGACAAGGTGTACTTCGAGTACAACAAGGACATCATCAAGAAGGAGTCGTACCCGATCCTCGACGCGGTCGCGGCCACCCTCGAGGGCACCACCGACATCAAGCTGGTGGAGATCCAGGGCCACACCGACGAGCGCGGCAACGACGCCTACAACCTCGACCTGTCGAACCGGCGCGCGGCGTCGGTGCGCAAGTACCTCATCGACAAGGGCATCGACAGCGGTCGCCTCACCTCGCAGGGCTACGGCGAGACCCAGCCGGTCGACCCGGGCCACAACGAGAAGGCGTGGGCCGACAACCGCCGCGTCGAGTTCCTCATCCTCAAGCGCGAGAGCGACTAGTCGCGGCGCGCCGCGCGGCGCGCACGCTTCTTCGGCCTGGGCGCGTACGCTTCTTCCGCCTGGGCGCGCGGGTCACCTGCCGTCGGTGGCCGCGCCGCGTCGTGCGCCGATCTCGGCGCGGCGCGCGCGGCGAAAACGGCCCCGCGGCCGCCACCGCCGGCGCCGGGCTTGCTACACCCGCGGCCATGGCGAACCCCACCGCGACCTTTGAGACCTCTCTCGGCACCTTCACGGCGGAGATCTACGCCGACAAGATGCCGCTGACCGCTGGCAACTTCGTCAAGCTGGCGCAACAGGGCTTCTACGACGGCCTGCACTTCCACCGGGTGATCCCGAACTTCATGGTGCAGTTCGGCTGCGAGTACTCCAAGGACCCGGCCAGCCCCCGCGCCGGCACCGGCAACTCGCCGCTGGGCCGCATCCAGGACGAGCACCCCGCGGCGCACAAGCTGTCCAACGAGCCGGGCACGCTGTCGATGGCCAACACCGGCCAGCCCAACAGCGGCGGCGCCCAGTTCTTCATCAACACCGTGCACAACGCCTACCTCGACTGGTTCTCGCCGGGCCCGAGCAAGCACCCGGTGTTCGGCAAGATCACCAGCGGCATGGACGTGGTGAAGCAGATCGAGTCGAGCCCGACCGGCGCCGGCGATCGGCCGCGCACGCCGATCCAGATGAAGAAGGTCACGATCACCGGCGCCTGAACCGGCGGCGCAGGGGGCATCGAGCGCGGGCGCGCGCCGACGGCCCTGATCAAAAAAGGCGCGCCCACACCTCGGCGTGAGGCTCGCGGCGCCGATGTCGACGATGCGCTCACTCTGCCGCCCTGTGCCTGCTGTCGCTGGTCGCGTGTGGTGGCTCACCGCCGCCGGCGCAGGCGCCGCTGCCCGCCGCGCTGCGCCTCCGCCGCCGCCGCCGCGCCCGCGCCGCCACCGCCGCCGCCGGAGGTCCCGGCCCGATGTCGTTCGAGCTGGCCATGCCGACCGCCAAGGTCACGCTGCGCTCGCCGGGCAGCGGCAAGGCCAAGGCGCGCGCCCTGCGCCTCGCCGCCAGCCCCGGCGCTCACCAGCGGCTGCGGTTCGATCTCGACCTGCGCTACGGCGGACCCGAGGGCGACGTCACCTCGCCGACGGTCGAGTTCGATCTCGACGTGGTCACCACCGAGGTCGACGCCACCACCGGGGCCAAGCTCGAGGCCACCATCGTCGGCGCCGCGCTGCTCGACGCGGCGGCCAGCGAGCCGGTGGTCGCCGAGGATCGCGACGAGCTGGCCCGCATCCTCGGCGCGACCCTGCGGTGGACGGTCGATCCGGCCGGGCAGTGGAGCGCGGTCCAGGTCGACGTGCCGGCGGGGACCTCGGTCACCCGCAACCTGTTCGAGACCATCCGGGTCGCGCTTGGCCCGACCCTGGTCTTGCCCGCCGAGCCGGTGCGGGTCGGCGCGACCTGGGAGGTCGAGGTCATCGACGAGCTGGCTGGGTATGGGGTGATCGCCACCACGCGGCTCGCCCCGACCGCGACCGGCAAGGTGACCTCCGCCAGCGGCGCGGTCACCCTGGGTGCTGGTCCGACCGAGGATCCGTCGCCGCCGACCATCGGCGGCGCCGGCTCGGCGAGCTGGGCCCTGGCCGAGGGCCAGGCGATCGCCACCGGCGTCGTCGAGACCTCGACCGCCATGGCCTTCGCGGCGACGCCGCTGACCGAGGCGGCGCAGATCGCGCTGACCATGCGGCGGGCGATCGCCCCGGCGCCGGAGCCCGCGGCGGCCGCGCCGAGCCCGTAGCCGCGCTGCAACCGCGGTCGCGGCGGCGTGTCTTGCTCTGCATGTCGGCTGGCACGCGCGCGCACGATTCGGTGGTTGACCCCTGCGGGAGCTCCGCGGCCTCGAGGAGAGCTGCCGCATGCAGGAGGCGGCGGACGCCGAGGCTCGGCGGGCCGCGCTGGCGGCGGCGGGCGGTGGCCGAGGCCGAGCGCCAGGCCGAGGAGGTGCGTGAGCGCGAGCGCGAGCGCGACCGCGTGGCGGCGGCCGAGGCCGAGGCGGCGCGCGCGCGCTGGGAGGCGGCCGAGCGCGCCGAGCGACTGCAGCAGCTCGAGATCGAAGCCCGGGCCCGGGCCGAGGCCGAGGCCCGGCTCGCGCTCGACACCATCGCGGCGCGCATGCCGGTGCCGGCGCCGGCGCCGCCGCGTCGGCTGCCGTGGTCGTCGCCGGGCTGGCGGTGGCCGGGCTGGTGGCGGCGGTGATCGGCCTGCGCGCCGCCGATCGCGAGCACCAGCGCGAGCAGGCGTCGGCGCAGGCGAGCCTCGCGCAGCAGCAGCGGGCGCTCGCCGACCTGCGCGTCGAGCTCGGCGCCCGCGTCGACGCGCTGGCGTCGGCGCGCGAGGAGCTGGCGGCCGCCCGCGAGGAGCTGGCGCGGGTGACGGCGACGCCGGCGCCGAGCAACCACCCGACCACGTCGAGGCCGACGACCACCCGCCCGACGACCACCCGGCCGACGACGACCGCGCCGTCGAAGCCGCCGCCGGTCACGATCACCGACGAGTGCAAGAACAGCGCGCTGTGCTGAGGCGGCCGCGATCGTCGACGCCGAGGTGAGCTGCCGGGGCCGTCGGTGAAGCGGCGTCACGCGACGACGACGTCTGGGCGTGGCCCCGCCGGACGAACTCGGGCAGATTGCGCCTCATGTCGACTCCGTCGCCGCGCGCTCCCGCCGCTCGCATCCTCGGCACCGGCGCGTTCCTGCCGCCGATCGTGCGCACCAACGCCGATCTCAGCGAGATGGTCGAGACCTCCGACGAGTGGATCCGCGAGCGCACCGGCATCCGCGAGCGCCGGATCGCGCCCGACGGCATGGTCACCTCCGACATGGCCACCGAGGCGGCGCGGCGCGCCCTCGAGGCCGCCGGCCTCACCGCCGCCGACGTCGATCTCATCATCGTCGGCACCGTCACCCCGGACATGCCGATGCCGGCGACCGCCGCCTTCGTGCAGCAGAAGCTCGGCTGCGGCCCGTGCCCGGCGTTCGATCTGTCGGCGGCGTGCGCCGGCTTCGTCTACGGCCTGACCCTCGCCGACGCGATGATCGCCCGCGGCGCCCACCGCCACGTGCTGGTGATCGGCGTCGAGCTGCTGTCGCGGGTGGTCGACTGGAGCGATCGCACCACCTGCGTCCTGTTCGGCGACGGCGCCGGCGCGGTGGTGCTCGGCCCCAGCGACGGCAGCCGCGGCATCCTCGCGACCAACGTGTACACCGACTCGAGCCTGGCGCGCTCGCTGATGATCCCCGGCGGCGGCAGCGCCGATCCGCAGTCGGCCGACGTGGTCGCGCGCGGCGATCACAAGGTGAAGATGAAGGGCCAGGACATCTTCCGGGTCGCGGTGAAGAACCTGTACTCGGCGAGCCAGGCGGTGGTCGACGCCTCCGGCCTCAGCAACGCCGACGTCGACTGGGTGGTGCCGCACCAGGCCAACCTGCGCATCATCGATCAGGTCGTGGCCCGCGCCGCCTACGCGCCCGAGAAGGTGCTGTCGAACATCGCCCGGGTCGGCAACACCTCGAGCGCGTCAATCCCGATCCTGCTCGACGAGAGCGTGCGCGCCGGCACGATCAAGCCCGGCGACATCGCGCTGTTCTGCGCCCTCGGCGCCGGCGTCTCGTGGGGCGCCGCGCTGGTGCGCATGTAGGCAGAACCCGACGTCGGCTTCGGCACCTGCGGGCGCCGAGATCTGGCACCCTGACGGCATGCGCGGAGGGATCTGGGCGCTCGCCCTGGGAGCGGGGCTGGTGGCGGCGTGCGCGTCGCCGGAGCTGACGACCTGCGACGACGGCACCGTGTGCGGCGGCGACGCGGTGTGCCTGCCCGCGGGTGGGTGCGCCGACCCGCGCGACGTCGAGGCGTGCGCCGGCAAGGGCGAGGGCGACGCGTGCACCGGCGACTTCGGCGAGGGCCTGTGCGTCGGCGAGGCGTGCCGCGCCAGCCGCTGCGGCGACGGCCTGCTCGATCCCGGCGGCGCCGAGGGCTGCGACGAGGGCGCCGCCAACGCCGACGTCCCCGGCGCGAGCTGCCGGCGCAACTGCCAGCCGGCCCGGTGCGGCGACGGCATCGTCGACGACGACGAGGTGTGCGACGACGGCAACGTCCGCTCCGGCGACGGCTGCGCCGGCGATTGCCGGTCCGACGAGGTGTGCGGCAACGGCCTCGAGGACAGCGGCGAGGAGTGCGACGACGGCAACGACGTCGCCGGCGACGGCTGCCAGCCCGGGTGCCTCGAGCCGCGCTGCGGCGACGGCATCCTCGACGCGTTCAACGGCGAGACCTGCGACGACGGCGCCGGCAACAGCGCCGGCCCCGGCGCGGCGTGTCGGCCCAACTGCCAGCCGGGCCGCTGCGGCGACGGCATCGTCGATCTCGACGAGGCCTGCGACGACGGCAACGTGCAGTCGGCCGACGGCTGCTCCGGCGACTGCCTGTCCGACGAGACCTGCGGCAACGGCTACGTCGACTTCCTCGCCGGCGAGACCTGCGACGGCGATCCGCTGCTCGCCCGCGACGGCTGCACGCCGTTGTGTCGGCAGGAGGTGCCGACGTGGTCTAGCCTGGCGCCGACCGCGGGCTACGACCGCATCCTGCACGCGATGGCTTACGATCCGATCCGCGATCGAGTGGTGGTCTTCGGCGGCCAGCGCAACCACGTGAGCACCAAGCTCGACACCACGCTGGAATGGGACGGCTTCGGCTGGCACCTGCGCACCGATCTGGCCGTCGCCCCGGCGCCGCGCGACGGCGCCGCGATGGCCTACGATCCGGCGCGGGAGGTGATCGTCCTGCACGGCGGTGCCCTCGGAAACGGCGCGACGCCCGACGAGACCTGGGAGTACGACGGCGTCGCCTGGACCCAGGCCGTCGGCACCGGCCCCGGCGGTCGCCACGGCGCCACGCTCACCTACGACGCCGGTCGTCGCACGCTGGTGCTCGTCGGCGGCATCGATCGCACGGGCACGATCCCGACGACCACGTGGGAGCGCGACGCCAACGGGGTCTGGTCGGAGGCGGCGGTGACCGGAACGCCGCCGGCTCGCTACGAGCACGCGGCGGCCTACGATCCCGCCGGCAGCGGGCGCCTGGTGGTGTTCGGCGGGCTCGACGCCAGCGACGCGCGCCGCGCCGAGACCTGGGCGCTCGCCGGTGGGGCGTGGAGCCAGCTCACGGTGGCCGGCACGCCGACGGCGCGCAACCGCGCGGCGATGGCCTACGATCCGACGCGGAATCGGGTGGTCCTTCACGGCGGCTTCATCGGCGGCAGCCTGGCGTCGCCGGTGGCAGACACCCGCGAGCTCGACGGGACCTCGTGGAGCACCGCCGCCGGCGGCGCCACGGCGCGCGGCGGTCACGCCATGGTGTGGGACGGCGATCGCCTGGTCCTCTTCGGAGGCGAGAAGACCACGGTCGTCCTGCCGATCCCGATCGACGGCGGCGAGGCCGGCGAGACCTGGCAACGGGTCGACGCCACCTGGACCCAGATCACGCCGGGGCTGATGCCCCCGGGGCTCAACCGACCGGCGATGGTGTACGACGCGGCGCGCGGCCAGATGATGACCTTCGGCGGCGCCATCATCGGCCCGATCGTCATCGGCGTCTCGCCGCTGCGCGACGAGACCTGGGTCTTCGCCGGGCCGTGGTGGGAGCGGCGCTTCCAGGCGGTCCATCCCAGCGCGCGCAACGCCGCGGGCGTCGCCTACGATGCGGCCCGGCAGCGCGTGGTTGCTCCTTTGGCGGCAAGGGCGACGCGGCGCTCGGCGACACCTGGGAGTACGACGGCTCCAGCTGGGTCGAGCGCGCGGTCCCGGGGCCGCCCGCGCGGCGAGATGCCGCGATGGCCTACGACCCGGACGGCCAGCGGATCATCCTGTTCGGAGGTTCCGATGACACCGCGCTGCTCGGCGACACCTGGGCCTACGACGGCGCCGCGTGGACGCAGCTCGCTCCCGCGACCTCGCCGTCGCCCCGGCAGCTGCACGCGATGGTGCACGATCCGCGGCGTCGTCGGGTGGTGCTTTTCGGCGGGCAGAGCGGGGGGCAGCCGGTGCGCGACACCTGGGCCTTCGCCGACGGCACCTGGGCCGAGGTGGTGTCGACGGTCCAGCCCCCAGGCGGCATGGGCGACCTCGCCTTCGACGCCGCCCGCGGCAGCGTGGTGCGGTTCGCCGGCGGCCAGATGTGGGAGCTGTTCGACGAGTGGACGCCGGCCACCAGCGCCACCGCCCCCGGTCAGTGCTCGGGCTACGGCCTCACCTACGATCCGCTGCGCCGGCACACGATGCTCTTCGGCGGACAGGCTTCAGTCGGGATCAACACCGCCTGCGAGCCGTTCGCCTTCGCCTTCGTCGACGACAACTTCCCGGTCGACGCCTGCGCGGACGAGGCCGTGGACAGCGACGACGACGGTGCGTTCGGGTGCGCCGACCCTGACTGCTGGGGCGCCTGCACGCCGACGTGCCCGCCCCAGACCTCCTGCGATCCGGCGGCGCCGCGGTGCGGAGACGACGCCTGCGACCCCTTCCTCGAGGATGCGCTGCTATGTCCCGACGATTGCTCCTGACCTCGCTCGCGGCGCCGGCGTGGTTCCTCGCCGGCTGCCTGGCGCCGCAGGCGACGACCTGTCCCGACGGCGCGGTGTGCTCCGCCGAGCAGGTCTGCGCGCCCACCGGCGGCTGCGCCGCGCCGCTAGATCTCACCGCATGCGACGGCGCCGTCGACGGCGCGCCGTGCGTGGGCAGCTTCGGCGCCGGCATCTGCGTCGACCTGGTCTGCCGGGTCAGCCGCTGCGGCGACGGCTACGTCGATCCCGACAGCGCCGAGGGCTGCGACGACGGCGCGAGCAACGGCGACGGCCCCGGGGAGTGTCGTCCGAACTGCCAGCCGGCCCGGTGCGGCGACGGCGTGCTCGACCCGGGCGAGGTGTGCGACGACCGTAACCTGCTCTCGGGCGACGGCTGCTCCGGCGACTGCCTGTCGGACGAGACCTGCGGCAACGACTACCTCGACGCCATCCGCGGCGAGCAATGCGACACCGGCCCGGCCCTCGCCGGCGACGGCTGCACGGCGAGCTGCGTGGTGGAGGTGGCGGGCTGGGCGCCGTGGTCTCCAGCGCGTGGCTACGATCGGATCGAGGCCGGCGCGGCGTACGACTCGGCGCGCGAGCGGGTGGTCGTCGTCGGCGGTAGCCGCGCGTTCGACGCCCGGGCCCTGAGCACCACCCTGGAGTACGACGGCGACGGCTGGCGGCTGCGCAGCGATCTCGCGGTCACGCCGCCGGCGCGGGTCGGGCCAGCGGTCGCGTACGACGCCAACCGCCGCGTGGTGGTCGCGTTCGGCGGGCGCGACGGCAACACGCTGCTCGGCGACACCTGGGAGTATGACGGCGAGGCCTGGACCCAGGTCGTCGGCGCCGGCCCCAGCCCGCGCGCCGAGGCGGCGATGGCGTATGACACCACGCGGGGAGTGATCGTGCTCTTCGGCGGGAACGCGACGACGAGCCTGCCACCGACGCCGCTCGACGACACCTGGGAGTTCGACGGCGCCTGGACCCAGGTCACGCCGGCGACCTCGCCTCCGGCACGGCGACGGCACGCGATGGCGTACGATCCAGCGCACGGTCGCACCCTCGTCCACGGCGGCCGCACCACGACGGCGGCGGCCCCGCTCGGCGATCTGTGGTCGTACGACGGCGTCACCTGGACCGCGATGGCGACGTCGGGCGCGTCGGTGGCGGCGCGCTCGGGGCACGCGATGGCCTTCGATCCGGTGCGCGACGTGGTCGTGCTCGTCGGAGGCCAGACCAGCGGCGGCTACGTGGGTGACGTGAAGGTGCTCGACGGTGACGTCTGGAGCGCGGCGACGACGGGGGCCTCGGCCCGTGCCGATCACGTGCTCACCTCGGTGGCCGACGGTGTGCTCCTCTACGGTGGCCTCGGCACCGTCCTGCTGGTGCCGGGCGAGCCGCCCCCCGTCGACGGCGGCCCCGCCGGGCAGACCTGGCACCGGGTCAGCTCGACGTGGTCGGTGGTGACGCCGGGGCTGGTGCCGCGGCCGCGCACCGGCGGCGCGATGGCCTACGACACCCGGCGCGGGCGGCTGGTGCTGTTCGGAGGTCGCCCCGAGGGCAGCGTCGAGCCGGGCGCGACCGATCCGCGCGGCGACACCTGGGAGCGGGTCGCCGACTGGTGGGAGCGGCGGCCGAGCGGCGGCGGGCCAGCGCCGCGGACCGAGCACGCGCTGGCCTACGACGAGGCGCGTGGCGTCGTGGTGCTGTTCGGCGGGGTGGGGGATGGCGACGTCGTGCTCGGCGATACCTGGGAGTACGACGGCGCCGGCTGGACCGTGGGCGGTGCCGGCGGCCCGAGCGCGCGGGTCGGCGCGGCGCTGGCCTACGACCCGAGCCGCGGCGGCCTGGTCCTGTTCGGCGGCGACGCCGGCGCCGGGCCGCTCGCCGACACCTGGGCCTACGTCGCCGGCGCCTGGACCGCGGTCGCGACCACGGCGGCGCCGCCGGTGCGATCCTTCGCCGGCCTCGCCTACGATCGCGCCGGCGCGCGCCTGGTCTTGATGGGCGGGGTCGACGCCGTCGGCGCCCACGCCGCCGACACCTGGCAGCTCGACGGCGACGCCTGGCACGCGCTGTCGATCCCGGCGGCGACGGTCGCCGTCGACGGCCACGCGCAGCTCGCCTACCACCCGATCCGACAGCGGGTGGTGCGCTTCGCCGCCGGCACGCTGTGGGAGCTCGCGGACGAGTGGCGCGTGGTGCCGACCGGGGTGGCGCCCAGCGATCGCACCGGCGTTGCCCTGGCCTTCGACGGCCCGCGCCGCGAGCTGCTGTTGCTCGGCGGCTCGCCGGTCGAGCCGGATCCCGCGATCGAGCCTGCCCAGGAGATCTGGGCGTTCGCGTTCACCTCGCCGTTCGCGTTGCCCGAGGCGTGCGTCGACGCCAGCGCCGACACCGACGGCGATGGCCTGGCCGGCTGCGCCGATCCCGACTGCTGGCCGTGGTGCACTCCGACCTGCCCACCGAGCACGTCGTGCCCGGCCGACGCGCCCACCTGTGGCGACGGCGCGTGCGCCATCGGCCTCGAGGACGCGCAGCGCTGCCCGGCCGACTGCGCCGCGCCGTAGCCGCTGGCGGCCCGGCGCATCTGCGGTCATGCTGCGGCGACGATGAGCGACGCTGCACTTCCCCCCTGCGGGCTGTATCGCACCACGGCGCCGGTCGGCGAGCTGCCGGCCGGGCGCCTGGTCTACTTCCACAACCACGGCAACCCCGGCGCCGGCGTGTACGTGCCGGAGCGGTGGGATCACAACCGCGCGCGGTTCTCGCCGCGCGGCACCACCTTGCCCGCCGGCTACGACGTCTCCACGTTGAAGCCGCTGCCGGTCGAGGGCTTCTATCGCGTGGCCAGCTCGTTCGTGTGTTGTCCGAAGAAGTGCGTGACCTTCGCGCCCGACCTGTTCGTTCAGCTCGGCTACAACGGCGCCGGGCAGGCGCTCCTGTTCCAGCCGGAGCTCGCCGGCGGCGCGATCCAGGTGCCGGAGCGCGGCACCCCCGTCGACGACGACGCGTTGACCCACCTGGTCGCGCTGGCCGTGCGCGAGCGCAAGGTGGAGGGCACCCAGCTCGATCCGTTCCCGCGCGGGATCGTGGTGCACTGAGCGCGCGGTGGCGGTCCCGCGCTCGACCTGGATCGCCGGCGCCGTCGCGGTGACCGCCGCGGTGGCCGCGGTCGTCCTGTGGCGCGACAACGTCGCCCTGCGCGAGGCGGCCGGGGCGCAGGCCATCGCCGCGCGCGCCGAGCCCGCGGCCGCGGCGCCCGTCGACCCGTGGCTGGTGCGGCCGAGCGCGCCGGCCGCCGGCGCCGGCGCCGAGGGCGCGGCCCGGCCGCTCAACGGACCGTCGCTGCCGCCGGCGCCGCCGCCGGAGAGCCGCCTCGATCGGCGCGTGCGTCGCACCGACGAGCTGGCCGCGATGTTCGCGCGGCTCGACGGCGAGACCGACGCCGAGTTCCAGGCGCGGCTCGGCGCGATGATCGGCCTGTTCCTCGATCGGCCGCGGGCGAGCGCCGCCGAGATGCGGCGCGAGGCCTTCGCCCGGGCCGGCGTCACGCCGGCGCAGGGCGAGGCCATCGACGCCGAGCTGGCGCGGGTCTACGACGAGGTCATCGACTACGCCGACGCCGCGATCGCGTCCGGCGAGGTGTCGCCGTACCAGCGCAACCTGCCCGGGCTGCTCGAGTTCGCCGGCGGGCTCGGCGGCCTCCTGCGCGAGGCCGAGACCTCCATCGGCGGTGTCTTGTCGCCGACCCAGCGGCAGGCGCTCTACGACGCTGGCTTCGACTGGGGCGAGTACCTCGGGGTGGCGGCGCCGTGGGAGCGCGTGCGCCCGCCACCGCCGCGCTAGGGCGAGGCGGCGCGGCGCCGTGCCGGCGGCTCGCCTGGTAGGGTGCCGCATGCACTACCCCGCGGTCGTCCGCGTGTTCGCCACCGCGCAGGAGCCCGACTACGACAGCCCGTGGCAGGCGCGGGCGCCGTCGTCGAGCACCGGCTCCGGCGTCGTGGTCGGGCCGACCCTGATCGTCACCGGCGCCCACGTGGTCGCGCACGCGACGTTCCTGCAGATCCAGAAGCAGACCAACCCCGACAAGGCCATCGTCCGCGTCCGCGCGATCAGCCACGACTGCGACCTGGCGCTGCTCGAGGTGGTCGAGCCGGTCGGCTTCCTCGCCGACGTGCCGCCGGCCTCGATCGGCGACATGCCGGCGTTGCGCGATCCGGTCGCGGTGGTGGGCTTCCCCGTCGGCGGCGAGGAGGTGTCGATCACCGAGGGCGTGGTCTCGCGCATCGAGGTCCAGCGCTACAGCCACTCGCAGCGCCACCTGCTGGCGGTCACCATCGACGCCGCGATCAACGCCGGCAACAGCGGCGGCCCGGTGTTCGGCGGCGAGCACGTCATCGGCATCGCGTTCCAGAAGCTCGAGAACGTCGACAACATCGGCGAGATGGTGCCGCCACCGCTGCTCCGGTGGTTCCTCGACGGCGCGCTGCGCGACGCGCCGCTCGACGTGCCGGCGCTCGGGGTGTCGACCCAGAACCTCGAGAACCCGCGCCTGCGCGCCGACCTCGGGCTGCCGGCCGGCGACAGCGGCGTGGTGGTGGTGCAGGTCGATCACGGCGGCTCTGCCCACGGCCTCATCCAGCCGCGCGACGTCATCGTCGCCATCGACGGCGTGCCCATCGCCAGCAACGGCACCGTCGTGTACCTCGGCCGCCACCGGACCCGGCTCGACGTCGTCCTCGGCGGCCGCTTCGTCGGCGATCGGCTGCCGGTGACGGTGCGGCGCGCAGGCGAGCTGCGCGAGCTGGCGCTGCCGCTGGCGCCGTGGCGGCCGCTGGTGCCGCGCGCCCGCTACGAGCGCGACCCGGTGTACTTCGTCTACGGCGGGCTGGTGTTCCAGGTGCTCTCGCGCGACTTCCTGGCCACCTGGAGCGACTGGTGGAACAAGGCGCCCAAGGAGTTCCTCTACTACTACTACATGGGGCAGCGCTCGGCGGCGCTGGCCGAGGTGGTCATCCTCACCCAGGTGCTCGCCGACGACGTCAACCTCGGCTACGGCCACCTCGCCAACGAGGCCATCGTCAAGGTCGACGGCGTGGTGCCGCGCGACATGGTCGACCTGGTCGAACGGATCGGCGTGGCCAGGGCGCCGTCGAGCTCGAACCTCGACCGGCAGCCTCATGCGCCTCGACGTGGCGCAGGTGGCGCAGCCCCAGCGGATCCTCGGTCACTACAAGATCCCCCACGATCGCTCGCCGGGGCTGCCCGGGCGTCGCTGACGCGCGCGTCGCGACGCACTCAGCACGGTGAGGTGGTCACGCACAGGAACGAGCAGCGCAGAACCCCAGCAGAGGAGCGGTGCCCGGATCGCACATCTCGCCCTGGTAGCAGTCGACCACGCCGTCGTCGCCGCAGAACGGCAACCGGCAGTGTCGGCAGTCGTCAGTCTGGTTGCCGTTGCCGTCGTCGCACTGCTCGCCGACGAAGGGATCGACGACGAGGTCGCCGCGCACCTCGAAGGAGGCGCAGTTGAAGGGCGCAACCGTCACCGAAGTTGACGTTGCCGTCGTCACCAGACCTCGCCGGGGATCGAAGGTAGCCGTCGCCGCAGCGGGGGATGCGGCAGGTCGGCTGGCAGCCGTCGCCGCTGAGCTCGTTGCCGTCGTCGCACTGCTCCCCGGCGAGCGGATCGCGCACGCCGTTGCCGCAGGTCTCGTCGGACTGGCAGTCCGCGGCGCAGCCGTCCCCGGAGGCCTGGTCGCCGTCGTCGCAGGCCTCGCCGAGGTCGAGGAAGCCGTCGCCGCAGCGCGGGCGCTGGCAGGTCGGCTGGCACCCGTCGTCGGGCAGGAGGTTGCCGTCGTCGCACTCCTCGAAGGCGTCGCGCACGCCGTTGCCGCAGGTCTCGTCGGACTGGCAGTCGGCGGCGCAGCCGTCGCCGGCGACCTGGTTGCCGTCGTCGCACACCTCCCCGACGTTGGTGATGGTGTTGCCGCACAGCGGGCGTCGCACGCAGGCGTCGGTGCAGACCGGGCCGTCGGGCGTGTTGTGGGTCTGGCCGCACTCGGCGGAGCCCGGCCGGACGCCGTCGCCGCAGTCGCACTGCTCGGCGAGCTCGACCACGCCGTTGCCGCAGGTCTCGTCGGAGCGGCAGTCGGGCGCGCAGCCGTCGCCGCCGAGCAGGTTGCCGTCGTCGCACACCTCCCCGCGTGACGGCTCGACGGTGCCGTTGCCGCAGCCGGGCGTCAGGCACACGCCGTCGACGCACACGCCCTCGGCCACGCCGGGGGCGGCGCAGGCGTCGCCCGCGTTCGCCGTCGGCGCGCACACCGCCAGCGCCTCGGGGTGCACGCAGCCGCCCCGCGGGGCGCACACCCGATCGGCGGGGCACACGCTGCCGTCGGCGCAGGTCGCGACGTCGGGGGCCACGCACGCCGGCGCGAGCGCCAGGACGGCCCCGAGCAGGAGCAGGACGCCGCGGGTCACGGACATGCGCCGGCTCCGATCGAGCAGTCGTGCCCGGTGCACTGGAAGCCCGGGCCGTTGTCGCACACCTCTCCGCGGTCGTCGTCGACGATGCAGTCGCCGCATCGCGGGCGCACGCAGGTGTTGCGGCAGTTGTCGAGGTTGTCATCGTTGCCGTCGTCGCACTGCTCGCCGGTGAACACGTCGAGCACGCCGTTGCCGCAGGCCTGGGTCGAGCTGCAGTCGAAGGCGCACCCGGTGTACGGGTCGTTGTCGCCGTCGTCGCAGACCTCGTCGTCGAAGGTGCCGGGCAGGCCGTCGGCGCCGAGCGGATCGACGGTGCCATCGCCGCAGCGCTGCACCTTGCAGTCGGCCTGGCAGCCGTCGTGCGCCGTCGTGTTGCCGTCGTCGCACTCCTCGGTGAGATCGATGACGCCGTCGCCGCACGCCTCGAGCGAGGTGCAGGTCGAGATGCAGCCGTCGCCGCTGCCGGTGTTGCCGTCGTCGCAGGCCTCGCCGGGGTCGACGATGCCGTCGCCGCAGCGCGGCGCGATGCAGCCGGCCTGGCAACCGTCGCCGTCGACGTCGTTGCCGTCGTCGCACTCCTCGCCGACGTCGCGGACGCCGTTGCCGCAGGTCTCGTCGGAGCGACAGTTGCCAGCGCAGCCGTCGCCGTCGTCGACGTTGCCGTCGTCGCAGGTCTCGCCGAGGGCGGCCTCGACCACGCCGTTGCCGCAGGCCGGGCGCAACACGCAACCGTCGTCGCAGATCGGCCCGCCGTTCTGCGTCCCCGCACAGCCCGCGGGCCCTGGCGGGGCGTCGCCGCAGTCGCACTGCTCGAGCAGCTCGACCACGCCGTTGCCGCAGCGCTCGTCGGACGTGCAGCCGCCGGCGCAGCCGTCACCGGCGGCGACGTTGCCGTCGTCGCACACCTCGCCCCGGCGCTCGTCGACGCAGGCATCGCCGCAGCGCGAGGCCTGGCACAGCCCGTCGCGGCACACGCCGGGGCTGCCGTCGACGAGGTCGCAGGTCGCGCACGGGTCGCGGCCGGCGCAAGCAGTCAGCTCCTCGGCGATCGCGCACGAGACCGGCCCCGACGCGCACACCAGCGCCGCCGGGCACACGCTGCCGTCGGCGCAGCGCCGGGTCGCATCCCTGGTGCACGCCACCGCGGCCATCGCCACCCACGCCACGCCGAACGAGTGCATTCCCCGCACCCGACGATGGTGGCCCAGCTCGGACCGGCGCGGGGACGTGAACGTCCGTCGCGTGAGGGCGACGGCACCCCTACCGGCGCAGGACCTTGAACGCGTGGTTCCAGGCCCCGCCGCGTAGCCCCGGGATGCACCACAGCATGCACAGCGGCTCGATCGCGCGCGCGGCCTCGACCGCGCCCATGTCCTCGGCGTCCCAGCCGAGCTGGTCGAGCAAGGTGGTCGCCACCGCCTTGGCCGCGGGGTCGTCGCCGCAGATGAACATCGACGGGCGCAGGCCGCCGAAGTCGGGGTTCACCATGTGGGCGTTGCCGACGCAGGAGAACGCCTTGACCAGCCGGGCGCCCGGCACCTGGCGCTGCAGCCGCTCCATCAGGGAGTCGTCGAGGGTGGTGAAGAAGCGCAACACGCCGTGCACCGGCAGGTGTCGGCGATGGGGTTGGTGGCGTCGAGCACGACCTTGCCCGCCAGCGCGTCGGCGCCGGCGAGCTCGAGCTTGCGGCTGCCGCCGCCAGCCGCAGGCCGCGGTACCACCACGTCGGCGGCGGCGGCCTCGGCGAAGGTGCCCACCTGCGCGCGCGCGCCGGCGGCGGAGCCCAGGCGCGAGCGAGTCGGCTCGCGGCTGCCGCGCCACACGTGGTGGCCGTGACCGAGGAACCCATCGGCCAAGGTCTGGCCGACCACACCGGAACCGAGCACCGCGATGTTCATGCGCGGCAGCATGCCACCAAAGCCCGGCGTCGGCTGGCGTGGCTCACGGTCCGGTGGTGCCGGTGACCGTGATCAGGATGTCGATGAGCGTGGTGTCGAGGCCGCTCACCTCGATGGTGTCGACCGCGGTCGGGGTGGTGATGCCGCAGTCGGGGCCGCGCAGGTAGCCGTCGCCGCTCTCGCCGCCGGCGTTGGAGCCGATGTAGAAGGCCTCGAGGTCGTTCTCGCCGTCGTACGACCGGACCTCCACCACCAGGGTCGCGCCGGCGGGCACGGTGGTGGAGATCGGCGCGGTGACGTAGGTCAGCTCGGTGTCGGCCACCATCGTGGTCGTGGTGGCGAGCTGGGTGAGGGCGCCGACGGTGAGGGTCGAGCCCGGCGTGCCCGCGTAGGTGTAGAGCGTCACGTCGATCGGCTGGGTGCCGTCGCCGCTGACCGCCGACTCCACGCCGAAGGAGACCTGGCTGACCTCGAACGGGCCGACCACGCCGGCGGCGCCCAGCGGGAAGGCGCGGTAGTAGCTGTTCTCGCGGGTGAAGGTGCCGTCGGTGGCACCCGCAGGCGTCTGGAGTTGAAGCGCGGTGATCTCGTCGCTGCTGGTCTGCGACCAGCACGTGGTGGTCGGGCCGGCGTCGAGGACGGCGGCGCGGCGTCGACGTCGGCGCCGGGCGCGGTCGCTTGCGCGCACCCGCCGAGCCCGAGGAGCACGCTAGCCATCAGGGTACCGCGACGCGTCATGCAACCCGTATGGTCGCGCCGACTGGCCGGCGACACAACCACTGGGTGAAGCGGCGTCTCGAAATGGGACGACGCGCGTGGGCCCGCGTGCGCCTCGAACCCTGGAACGTGCGCCCCCGGGCGACCGTCGGCCGCCGGCGGTTGACGAGGATTCATTCTCGTCGCAAGACTCGACCCGTGACGCCCACGACCCCCATGTTCCGCCTGGTGGCGCTGCTGCTGCTCGCCGCCGGGTGCGGTCCGACCACCCGCCCTGGCTCCAGCGACGCGCCGCTCGGCGTCGATGCTGACCCCGGCGCCCAGGACGCCGCGCCCGGAGGCGACGCCGCGCCGCTGCTGCCGGTGCAGGTGGTGATCACCGCCGACAACGCCTACAGCTTTGGCTACGGCACCAGCGCCGGCATCGACACGTTCTTCCAGGGCAGCCGTGCGACCTCGGCCGGCGAGATCTTCAACTGCGGCGAGGGCCCCGAGGCCTACCTGGTCCCCGCCGAGGCGGCGCCGGCCGGCGCATACCTGTACATCGTCACCTGGGACGACCTGTCGGTGTCGCAGGGCGTGCTCGGGCAGTTCGTGCGCGGCGACGGCGAGCCGGTGTACACCGGCGACCTCGCCTTCGAGGTGTGCGCGACCGGCGTCGACATGCAGGCCAGCACCACCGGCCCGACCCAGGGCGAGATCGACGCGCAGATCAGCGTGTGCAACGCCGGCAGCGGCAGCCCGACGACGACCAGCGCCGGCTGGGTCAACCGCGACGGCGCGGTGACGCCGTCGGCGGTCGGCGCGCTGGCCATCGGCGAGCCCAACGATCCGACCCCGGGAGGACGCTTCCCGCCGACGTGTCCGACCGGCAGCGCCACCACCGAGCCCACCATCGACACCGTGGCGCGCTGGATGTGGTACTCGCCCGGCGGCATCGCCGACCCGTTCACCTCGACCGGCTCGAACACCTTCCGCGCGTACCTGATCTTCCGGCTCGCCGCCGCCGACATCCCCCCGCCGATCGACTGACCACGGCGGGCTCGCGCCGAGCTGCTACGCTCGGGCGACCATGCCGGCCACCGTCGTCGACGCGCTGCGCACGCCGTACCGCTGCGAGCACGCCTGCCACGACGTCCTGTCCCTCGACGAGCGGGTCCAGGCGGTCGAGGCGCTGTACCGGTTCGACGACGCCATGCGCGGCTGGGACTACGAGGTCGCGTGGGACCTGGGCGCGTCGGTCCTGTGGAAGGTCGCGCAGGCGATGGACAGCCCAGGCTACCGCTACGTGACCGTGCGCGACACCGCGTGCGTGTACAGCCGGCTGGTCGGCTTCTGCACCCACGAGCTCATCCACGCGCTGACCGGCGACGTCACCGCCGCCAACTACGGCATCCCGTTCGGGTTGCCGTACCGGGTGCCCGAGGAGGTCGCGCCCGCCGACGAGGCCGCCTACCTGCACGGCTTCAACCAGTGGGAGGCCCGGGCCTGGGCCGGCATGCCGATCGTCGCGCACCACCTGTTCGGCATCGGCTGGCCGATCGCGCCGGCGCGCGACGTCGGTACCTACGGCCTGCCCGGCGGCAGCGCGCTGGTGGAGCCGATGCCGGGCTATCGCTGCGTGGCCCACTACGACAGCGGCCACCACCGCGCGCGCTACTACGCGCTGGCGCGCGCCCTCGAGGAGGAGGCCCGCGGCTGGTTCACCGCGGCGCGGCTGGCCGAGCTCGAGGCCCGCTTCGTCGAGGCCGAGACGCGCGGCCGCCAGCGTCGGCCGGTGCGGTTCCCGCCGGCGCTCGAGCTGGCGCGGCTGCCGCCGAGGGTGCCCGGGCGCAACGACCTGTGCCCGTGCGGCTCGACCCAGAAGTTCAAGAAGTGCTGCGGCGCGTGAGCGCATGCCGAACGTCGCGGTCGCGCGCTACGAGGTCGGCTTGCGCGGGACCTTGGTCGGGTACGCGACCTTCACCTCGAGGTGGTAGTGGTCGTCGTGGGACTCCGGATCGTTGCTCGGCGTCAGCAGGGAGCGGAAGCCGCCCGACTCGTTGAGCTCGGCCTCGATGGTGAGCAAGAGCTCGTCGGCGAGCGGGTAGTCGTCGAGCACGACCACCTTGGTGCCGTCGTCCTTCACGAACGCGCGCATGTCGATGGCGAGCCCGAGGGCGTGGCGCGAGCGGGCGGCGCCGGTGCGGCCGTGCGAGCGCACCCGGGTGTTGCCGTAGATGCGGCTGAACAGCACCTCGGCGACGCCGTAGCCGGCCAGCCGCGGCAGGTGGGTGGCGAGGCCGAGCGCGAGGTGGCAGTCCATCGTGAACGGCGGCTGCTTGTACGTCGGCGTGAGCTGGACCCCACCGAACTCCATCGCCGGCACCGTGATGGGGGTGACGATGCG
>JAWKQW010000049.1:0-29477 GCA_041389945.1 Kofleriaceae bacterium | reverse complement strand
CGGGATAGCCGGCGGTGTCGATGCTCTGGGTCGACACGGCGACCTCGCCCCGGGACCAGCGCGGCAGGAGGTAGTCGCCGAAGGGCGCGCGGACGTGGGTCGGGACCTCGGGCTTGACCGCCGTGCCGACGAGCATGAGGTAGGCGCTGCCGACGACGGCGAGGCCCGCGACGACCCAGCCGGCGCGTCGCAGCCGCGGCGCGCGCGGGGTCGCGGCGCCGCGGGCGACCAGGCCGACGACGAGCACGACCAAAAACGGAATCGCCGGCACCAGGTACCGCGGTCCCATGGCCCAGCCGCCCTGCCAGTCGACCAGCGAGGCGTTGAGCCAGACGAACAGGACGAAGATCGCGGCGGCGGCGACGGTCTCGGCGCGGCGACCGGCGCGCCACAGCAAGACGCCGCCGGGGATCGCGAGCAGGAGCCACGGCGCGGCGAAGAACAGGCCGCGGTAGCTCGAGCCGAGGATGCCCCACAGCGCGCGCGGGTCCGGCGCGCCGAGGCCCATGAAGACGCCCATGTGGCGATGCGGCTGGGTCGAGAACTCGTACGGCAAGGTGAGCGGGCCGCCGAAGGCAGCGGCGTGATAGGCGGCGAGCACCAGGCCCGGGCCGACGGCGCCGGCGGCCATGGCGACGACGACCCGGCGCCACGGCGCGCGGGTCAGCGCGTAGGCGGCGAGCACGACGGCGGCCAGCGCCGCGGTGTACTCGACGACGACGGCGACGCCGAGCAGCGCGCCGGCGCCGGCGAGGCGACGCGCCGACAGCGTGGCTCCCGACGGCGGGCCGGTGGCCAGCACCGCGAAGGCGATGAGCATGAGCGCGCCGATGAGCTGATGGCCGTAGAGCAAGGTCGCGTACGGCCAGGCCAGGGTGCCGAGCCCGTAGGCGAGCGCCAGCGCGGTGGCCGCGCCCGTCGACGCGCCGAGGCGTCGCGCCAGCGCCAGGAGCGCCACCACCGCCAGCGCCGACGGCACGCCGACGGTGACGACGGTGCTCGTCCACGCGCCCCAGGCCAGGGCGCGCGCCGACGGCGGCTGCGAGATGACGAGCTGCGCCGCGCCCCACACCGGCACCGCCAGGAGCGACAGGCCTGGCGCCTTGTCGCTGTAGTAGTGACCGTCGCGCTTGCTCTCGTCGCCGGTGTTCTTCTCGAAGCGATCGATCTTCAGCGTGCCGTCCTCGACGATGGCGCGCACCAGATCGAACCGGCTGTTCTGGTTCCAGCCGCCGGCCTGATAGAAGTAGCCGTAGGCGACCAGCACGGTGACGAACACCGCGATGGCGAGCCGGCGCCCGGGCCCGCGCGCCGTGCCACGTTCGTCGTCCACGCGCGCGCTCACGCCGGCCCGGCGGCCGCGAAGGCGCCGCAGCGCACCACCGGCTGCGGCGGGTACTTGGGCAGGCGCGGCTCCTGGCACATGAGGAAGCCCGAGCCGCGCGCGCTGACGACCACGCGCAGGTGCCGGCACCGGTGGCAGATGCTGGTCGGAAACGGCCGCTCGCTCATCGCCGCGCGCCCCAGGCCCAGCGCTCGATGACGTCGTCGGCGCGCCGGCGCATGGTCGGCGGCAGGCCCTCGCCGAAGGCCAGCGCCAGCGCCTCGGCGAGCTCGGGGGCGGTGGCGAAGCGATCGCTTGCCGACTTGGCCAGGCCCAGCGCCAGCACCCGGTCGACGTCGGCGGGCAACGCGGTGAGCAGCGACGGCTGGGTCGGCATCTTGTACACGACGTCGTAGAGCGTCGACGGCACGTCCTTGCCGGTGAAGGCCGGGTGCCCGGTGAGCACGCGGTAGGCGATGGCCGCCAGCGCGTACACGTCGGCGCGATGATCGACGTCCTCGCCGCGGGCCTGCTCGGGCGCCATGTACGCCGGCGTGCCGACCACCTGACCGCGGGTGAGCGTGCCCTGCCCGCTCGCGAGCTTCGACACGCCGAAGTCGAGGATCTTCCAGATCTGGCCGCCGACGGCGCGGTCGGCGAGGAACACGTTGTGCGGCTTGAGGTCGCGATGGACGATGCCGGCGGCGCGCGCCGCCTCGAGGCCGATGGCGAGCTGCCGGATCATGTCGACGGTGTCGTCGGCGGCCATCGTGCGGCGACGGCGGAGCTGGTGCGCGAGGTCGGCGCCACGCAGGCGCTCCATCGCGAGGAACGGCACCTCGCCGGCGGTGGTGCCGACCTCGAGCACGCCGACGACGTGGGCGCAGTCGAGCTTGGCCGCGACCTCGGTCTCGCGCACGAAGCGCGAGACCTGGCGCGGATCGGCCAGCGTGCTCGGGTGCAGCAGCTTGACCGCGGCGCCGGTGCCGTCGTGCACCGACACCGCCTCGTAGACCTCGCCCATGCCGCCGCGGCCGATGAGGTTGCCGAGCCGGAACGAGCCGATGACCTGCTCGCTGTAGCGACCGGGCCCGCCGATCTTGAGCGCGCGATCGAGCTCCTGGCGCGCCTCGAGCAGCAGCGCCTCGCGCTGGGCCACCGAGCGCACCGCGCGCTCGAGCCGCGACACCGCCTCGAGGGTGGTGCGCCGGGTCGCCCGCCCGGTGAGGTAGGCGACCAGGTAGAGGAACTGCACCATCGCGGTCAGCATGAGCTGGTCGCGGGTGGTGAGCGCGGTCATCGACACCAGCCCGCGATCGGCGACGGCGCCGCTCATGATCGCGATCGACAGGGCGCCGTGCAGCACCGCGCACTCGGCGTACAGCGCCAGCGTGATGCCGCGGTTGGCGCCGAGCGCGAAGAAGTAGATGCCGTAGATGAGCAGGCCCGAGGCCGGCGACGCCGCGCCCCAGTAGTAGATGCTCCCGTTGGCGCCGAGCGCGATCAGCATGGCGCCGACGAGGGCGCGCCGATCGGTGTAGCCGTCGCGATCGCGGGTGACCCACAGGAGCCAGGCGCTGGCGCCGACGACGAGCAGGCAGCTCCCGAGCAGGACGACCTTGGCGTGGACGTCGCCGCCGGCGACCGCCGCCGCCGCCAGCGCGGCGATGACGATGGCGATCGCGATCCACGGGAACACCCGGGTCCGCTCGATCTCACTCGCCGCGCAGCGCCTCCACCGGCAGGCGGTCGGCCCTGCATCGAGCCGCGGCTGTCGATGTCGCGTGGCAGCTGCTGGGTCGAGGCGGCGTGCAACGCCACCGGGGTCGGCACGCCGCTGTCGCGCCAGACCCGCTCCTCCAGCGGCGCCGGCCGCGCCTCGAGCTCACCGGCCGCGCCGCGGTCGCCCAGGCCAGGTCGGTGCGGGTCGCGGACCTCCTCGCTCGCGAGCGCCGGCCCGCCGGGCGGGATGCTGCGGCGACCGCTGGCGACAGCGCCGCGGTCCGCTCGGCGGCGTCGAGATCCGACGGCTCCTCGCCAGGCGGCGACGCATCGACCCGGGTGTCGTCCACCGTCGGAGGTCACGCGCCATCGGATAGCCCGGCGCGCCCGCCGGCGCCGCGCGCCGGACCGGGCAGGTTCGCACCGCGGCGCCGCGGTCGAGTACAGCGGCCGGTCGAGGGGCCGCTTGGTCGCGATGTTGCCCTGGTACTCGTAGCGGTGCGGCAGCGCCCGATGGGTGCCCTCGGGCTCGACCTCGACGACGTCGAGGCGCGCGACGTCGGGATAGGTCTTGGGCCGGGCGACGATCACCGGGCATCCGGCCTCGCGCACCACCCGCTCCGACACCGAGCCGAGCATCATGCGCTTCACGCCGCTGACGCCGCTGGAGCCGACCAGGATCATGTCGGCGCCGATCTCGCGCGCCATCTGCAGGATCTCGTCGGCAGGCTTGCCGATGCGCGCGTGCACGAAGTAGTGCACCGCCTGGGTCGCGCCGCGGCGTCGCAGCTCGGCCTCGACGATGCGTGCCAGCTCGGCTTGGACCTCGCCGGCGTAGCGGTAGTCGACGTCGCCGGTCGGCGGCAACACCGCGCTGCCGGCGCGGCCGTCGAGCACGGCGACGATGTGGAGGACGTGGCTGGGGGCGCGGCACGCGAGCTCGATCGCGCGATCGAGCACCGGCTGCGAACCCTCTTGGGCATCGAAGGCGACGAGGACGTTCTGGATGGAGAGCATGCCCGGTGGTTACGCAAGCCGCGTGCCGACCGACGCGGGTCGCGGAGCGCGCGCGCCGCGCACGAACTGCGCGGACCCGCAGGCGGCTCGCACGACCTGCGTGACGCGGCGCGCAGCGCCAGCCACGTACCGGCCGCAGCGCGCTACGGCGCGTCGCAGGCGGAGGTCGGCACGCAGTAGCCCGTGTAGCAGCCGTCGCGAACGCCGGGCGTGGTGCCCGACGGGCACGCGGGTGGCACCAGCTCGCAGGTGACGACGCCATCGCAGGCGCCGCCGCCGCCGTTGACGCACACCGCGCCACCGCTGCCCGGCTCGACCGCGCACGCCATGCCGGCGCCACAGATCACGCCGACGCAGGCGTCGCTGCGCTCCGCGACGCACTGCTCCGCGCACCCGCCCGAGGGGTCGCACACGAGCTCGCAGGTTGCGTCACTCGCGCACACCTCGGCGCTCACGCCACAGGTGATCTCGGCCTCGGCGACGCACTGAAGGAACCGCCACGGCGCCACCTGCAGCGCGTCGGCGTCGCCGCCACCGGCCGCCGGGGTCGGATCCTCGACGTACACCGCGCTGCAGTCGTCGCGGCGCGAGCAGCCATGGGCGTCCTCCTCGGCGCACGGCCGGGTGCCGGCGACCGGTCCTGACGGCGCCACGCCCCAGCACTCGACGAAGCCCGGCGGATCCTCGCAGGCCTCGCAGCCGAGGTAGGCGGCGCGACACGCGGGCTGGTCGAGGCACACCGCCTCGGACAGGCCCTCGCACGGGCCGGGACAGATCGCCCAGTCGAGCGGTGCCGGCTCGAGGCTCGCGCCGCCACCACCGCAACCACCACCGCCGCCGCCGTAGGCCTCGCACGCGCCGGTGTCGGGATCGCGCGCGCCGAGCGCCGGCGCCGGCGCCTCGTCGCCGACGCACGGCGCATCGTCACCGTCGCCGGTGAAGAACAGGGTGCACGCTGACAGCGCGCAGGCCGACAGCGAGAGCGCGGCGAGTGACGTCGAGGCGCGCATGGATCAGGTCACCGGCGCGTTGCAGCGAGCGAAGGTGAGCTCGTTGCACGTGCACGCGCCGCTGGCGTCGCAGGTACAGTCCGTGCCCGCATACGACGGCCAGCACCCGAGATCACCGGCGGCGGAGATGCACGCCTCCTCGGTGGCGAGGCCATCGCAGGTCGGGCCCGGCGCGCAGGTCCAGTCCGGCAGGCAGTAGCCGGTGTAGCAACCGTCGCGCACGCCGGCGACGGTGCCGTCGGGACACGCCGGCCCCGGCTGACCGCAGGTGACCACGCCGCCGCACTCACCCGGATCGCTCGGGCCACACGCCGCCAGCGGGATGCAGTAGCCGCTCCAGCACAGGCCGCTGATGCCCGGGGTGGTGCCGGTCGGGCACGCCGGCGGCGGCACCTCGCACACGACCTCGCCGTCGCAGCGCCCCGGGTCGCCGGCGTCGGGCACGCACGCGATCTCGCACGCGGCCTCGCAGCCGCTGCCGTCGGGCAGCGGGTCACACGGGTGGCAGGTCTCCTCGCAGTGGGTGCCCGGCGCGCACAGCGCCGCGGCGCAACCGGGGAAGATCGGCTCGCAGGTGGTCACGCAGCCGCACATCTCACCCCAGGGCGCGTCCGGCGCGCACGGCAAGCACGTCGTCGAGCAGGTCGAGCCCGGCGGGCACGCCTGGCCGTCGTCGCACACGTCGCCGCCGTCGGGCACGCACTCGCGGCTGCAGGTCTCGACGCAGAAGCTCGGGTCGGCGCCGTCGCAACCAACCTCGCACCGCTCCTCGATGTGGTGCCCGGGCGGGCACACGCCGACCGGCTCACAGCTCGGGTAACACAGCGGCGGCAGCGCGTCGCCCTCGGGCCCGCCCCAGCCGCCGCCGTCGCACACCTCGATGCACTCGGTGCCCGGTCCACACAGGACCTCGTCGCAGACGCCGCTGGTCTGCGGCACGCACTGGTAGATGCCGCCGCCGTCGCAGTCGTCACCCTCGCAGGGCGGATACACCACCTCGCAGGTCTCGCCCGGCGCGCAGGTGGTGTCGCCGCAGGGCACCCCGACCTCGGCGCGGCAGTAGAGGAACTCGAGGCCCGGCGCCTCGGGCGCCTGCGCGTCGCGCCACAGGCCGCCGGCGTACACCGCCTGGCAGTCGTTGCGCTGCGAACACCCGTAGGCGTCGAGCGCGTCGCAGGCGACGTCCGGCGGCAGCGGCCCCGACGGCGCCACGCCCCAGCACTCGAGGAAGGTCGGCGGCGACAGGTCGTCGCACGCGGGACAGTCCTCGTAGTATGCGCCGCGACAGTACTCGGCGGCGGCGCAGTCGGCCTCGGCGAGGCCCTCGCAGCCGCTCTGGCAGCTCGCCCAGTCCGGCGCCGGCGCGCGATCGTAGGTCGGGCCCACGTCGCAGCCACCGCCGCCGCCACCGCCGAAGACCTGGCAGGTGCCGCTCCACGGATCGCGCAGCTCCTCGTAGTACGCGAGGCCCTCGGCCGGGTAGTCACACTCGTCGTCGCCGCCGCCGCCGAAGTAGAACTGACAGCCGGCGGCCGGTGCCAGCGCCAGCGCCAGGGCGGCGACGGCGAAGCGATGAGCAAAGCGGTGGTGAGTCATGGTTCTCCTGCCGGGGCGAGGTGACGTGGACCAGCGAGCCCGAATCGATCGCGAAGGGCGGCTCGCGTGCGGTGTCGAGCAAGGGCCGGGCCACCACCCGAGGCCACGATAACTCGTTGATCCACCGGTTGGTTCTCGTCGACGGCGCTCAGATTTCCGTCGCTTGACTTGCCCTGGGCCCGGGGTTAACCAAGGCGCCGCATCGGCCCACCCGGTGGATGCGCGTCGACCCATGAACCGCATCGCCCTGGCCTTCTCGTGCTTCTTCCGCCTCCTGTTCGGGGGCAAGCTGCCCGCCGGCGCGGCGGCGTATCTCCCCGCCGGCGCAGCGCCGGGCCTGCCCGCGGGTGGGACAGGCCTGCCGCCGGCGACCGGCGACGGCGCGGCGAAGCCCGCCGCCGCAGCCCCGGTGGCCGCGACCCCGGCGCCGGCCAAGACCGAGCGCGCGCCGGAGAAGCCGCGCCGCGATCCGCAGCTCGCCCAGCGCGACGGCGCGCTGGCGCTGCTCGCGCTGCGCAGCGAGGCCGCCCTGATCGACTTCCTGCGCGAGCCGCTCGATGGGCTTCGCCGACGCCGACATCGGCGCCGCCGCCCGCGACGTCCACCGCGGCTGCCAGAAGAGGTGCTCGCGCACCTCTCCCTCGAGCCCATCGCCGCCAGCGCCGAGGACGCGCCGACCACGGTGCCGCGCGGGTTCGACCCGGCCACCATCCGCCTCATCGGCGAGGCCAAGGGCGAGCCGCCCTTCACCGCACGCTGCGCCACCCGGGCTGCGCGCGACCGAGGTGACGCTGCCGACCCTCGCCGACGGCGCGCGTCGACCGCACGATCCTGGCGGCGGCCGAGGTCGAGCTGCGCCGATGGCGACCTCCAGCGCCGGTCGTCGGCATCGACCTCGGCACCACCAACCCGCGGTCGCCACCAGCGCGATCGACGGCGGCGACGGCAAGGCCGGGCCGGCCGCGATCATGCCCATCCCGCAGGTGGTCGGACCGGCGCCGTCGACGCGCGCCCGAGCCTGCCGGTCGTTCCTGCTCTTGCCCGCGATGGCGAGGTCGCGCCGGCGGAGCTGGCGCTGCCGTGGACCGGGCCGATGGCTTACGCGGTCGGCACCTTCGCGCGCGATCGCGGCGCCGAGCTGCCGCACCGGCTGGTGCCGTCGCTGTCGTGGCTGCCGAGCGCGACCACCGTCGACCGCACCGCCGCGGTGCTGCCGGTGGCGCATGGCGCCGATCGTCCGACCGATTAGGCAGAGCGCCGGCGAGCGGGTGTCACCGGTCAACGCGTCGGCGCGCTCGCACACTCGCGGGCGGCGTGGGACGACGCCCACGAGGACGAGCCCCTCGTCGAGCAGGACTGCTGCTGACCGTGCCGGCCTCGTTCGACGCCGCCGCCCGCGAGCTGACCGCGGTCGCCGCGCGAGGCCGGGCTCGATCAGCTCACGCTACCTCGAGGAGCCGCAGGCGGCGTTCTACGCTCTGACCTCGCGGCGCGCGGCGACGCCTGGCGTGACACCTCAGCCCGGGTGACGTCGTCTTGGTGTGCGACATCGGCGGCGGCACCACCGACTTCTCGCTCACGTCGAGATCAAGGACGACGGCGGCGACCTCGCCTCACGTCGCCGTCGGCGAGCACATCCTGCTCGGCGACAACATGGACCTCGCGCTCGCCGCGTTGTAGCGGCAGCGCCTCGAGGCCGACGGCAAGACCCTCGATGCCCTGCAAAAGGAGCGCGCCGTGCACCACGCGGCGCGGCGGGCCAAGGAGCAGCCCTCGTCGACGTCGCCGGCAAGAAGGGCGAGCCTCCTGCCGGCGCAGTCGCACTGCTCGGGCGCGGCAGCAAGCTCATCGGCAACACCGTGCGCGCCGAGCTGACCCGGGCCGATGCGCTGGCGCTCCTGGTCGACGGCTTCTTCCCGGTGGTCGCGGCGGGCGCCAAGGCCGAGCGTCGCCGGGCCGGCGGCCTGCGCGAGCTCGGCCTGCCCTACGCGCACGACGCCGCGATCACCCGCCACCTCGCCGAGTTCCTCGGCCGGCACGGGCGCCTGCCGACGGCGGTCCTGTTCAACGGCGGCGTGATGAAGGCCGATCCCATCCGGCGCCGCCTGGTCGAGGTGCTGACCACCTGGTGTGGACAGCCGGTGCGCGAGCTCGCGCCGGCGGATCTCGATCTCGCGGTCGCGCTCGGCGCCGCGTACTACGGCCAGGTCCGACGCGGCCGCGGCGTGCGCATCCGCGGCGGCACCGCGCGCGCGTACTACATCGGCGTCGAGTCGTCGATGCCGGCCATCCCGGGCTTCGCGCCGCCGGTGAAGGCGCTGTGCGTCGCGCCGCGCGGCATGGAGGAGGGCACCCGGGCCGAGCTGCCCGACGACGAGCTCGGCCTGGTGGTCGGCGAGGTGTCGAGCTTCCGCTTCTTCGCGTCGGCCACCCGCGCCGGTGATCCCGCGGGCGCCCTCGTCGACGGCAAGGACCCGGGCCTGGTCGAGCTCGACCCGGTCGAGAAGCTGGTGCCCGCCGACGACGGCCGCGCCGCCGGCGACCTGGTGCCGATCAAGCTCGAGGCCCACGTCACCGAGCTCGGCACGCTCGAGCTGTGGTGCCAGGCCCGCGAGGGCGCCGGGCGCTGGAAGCTCGAGTACTCGGTGCGCGAGCGCGACTGAGCGGCACCGCGCGCGGCGCAATTCGGGCGCGCTCCCGCCGGTGGTAACATCGCTGTACATGCGCGCCGACGTCGTGCTGGTCGCAGTGCTCCTCGCCGGCTGCGGGAGCCCGGCGCCGCAGGACCCGCGCGACGGGGGGCCCGGGCCTGGTCCCCGCGTCGGCAGCGTCGCGACGACGACCCAGGTCAGCGTCGCGGTCGTCGACGCGACCACCGGCGAGCCGGTGGTCGCCGTGATCGAGATCGGCGTCCAGGAGCTGATCGGCTCCACGGCCGTGGCGACGGTGCCCACCGGGCGCGCGCTGGTCGTGGTGGCGGCGCCGGGCTACGTGCCGTGGCGGTCCGAGCTCGCGATCATCGCGAGCCACGATCTCATCGAGGTGCCGCTGCTCGCGCGCCGCCCGGCACAGGTCGTCACCCCGGCCGGCGCCACGATCAGCGACGGGCAGGTGTCGCTGGTGTTCCCCGCGGGGGCGGTGGGCTCCAGCTCCCAGGTGTCGGTGACCGAGCTCGGCCGCACCGAGGTCGCCTCCGGGCTCGGATCGGTGCAGTTCGTCGACGGCGCGACGGTGCAACGGGTCGTGCACGCCGTGTCCGTGCAGGCCTCGGCGCAGCCTGCGATGCCGGTCACGGTCACCTTCCCCATCCCCGCCAGCGCGGCCGGCCGGGCGCTCGCGCTGTGGTCGCTCGACGACGCCGGCGCGTACGTCGAGCGCCACGACCCGATCGAGACCACGCCGACCCAGGTCTCCTTCGCGGTCGACCACTTCTCCGAGTGGTCGATGACCGAGGGCTACGCCGACAGCGAGCCGGTGGGGTCCATCGTGACCGCGACGACGGGCCCCGTCGAGGTCACCCCGCCGAGCGCCCCCTCGTTCACGGCGACGGTCGGCGCCGAGATCCCGGTCGGCAGCACCGTGACCACCGGCGCGGACGCGACGCTGTCCTGGCAATCCGCCGGCGACAGCACCGTGACGCTGGGCCAGCGTGGGCAGGCCACCGTCGACCGCTGCGATCCCGACCGCGGATGCGTGCCCCAGGCCCAGGACATCAACCTGACCCTGGGCTCGATCCGGGTGACCGACCGCGGCCCGCCGACCCCGCTCAGGAAGGGCTTCATCCGCACCCGCCTCGGCACCTGTGGTGTGCGCGGGACCGTCATGAGCGCCTCCAGCACGCCGTGCATGACGACCGATCGCACGCTGGGGGCGTTCGGTGTGTACGAGGGTGCCGTCGAGGTGACCCCCGCGAGCGGCGCGATGCTGGATCTCGCAGCGGGCCAGAACCTGGAGCTGTGCGACGGCTGCGTCGACGAGCTTGAGTGCGAGTCGTGCCTCGACGGGGTGACCCAGACCTTCGTGGTCGACCCACCCTCGGTGACGGGCACGATCCTCATCGAGGAGTACGATCCGATCGTGTGCGCGAACAACGTGACCGTGATGGCCGACCTGTGCGGTGTCCTGAACGCGGTCAGCGCCGCCGACGACGGTGCCTTCGTCAGCGTTACCGGAAGTTCCGAAGACTTCCAGTTCGATGCGGCGACGTGTCGAGGGACGGTCCTGACGGTGGAGAGGCCGTTCGTCATCTTCCACGACTACGAGTTCTCGCGAGCATCCCCCGACGCGCCGGCCGTCCTCGACGTGCGCTGTGTCGTGCGGCACGAGGAAGGGAGCGGCGCCTGCGTCGTCGAGGCGTCCGCCCACTAGAGCGTCACGTGCCGGCATGCCGATGTCGCGTCGCTCAGCGCGACGCCGGCCACGGCACCCGCACGACCACCCGCACGTCGGGCTTGATGCGGAGGGTGCCGAGCATCGCCTTGTAGGGCGTGATGCCGAAGTCGGGCTGGTGCAGGGTGACCTCGGCGACCTGGTGCTCGCCGTCGCGCCGGGTGGTGACCCGCAGCGGCCGGGTCTGGCCGTGCAGCGTGAGCTCGCCGGAGAGCTGGTAGCCGTCGCCGGCGGCCGTCGCCGCGGGCGCGCGAAACCGCAGCTCGGGGTGGCGACGGGCGTCGAGCACCTCGCCGGCGATGGTCGCGGCGATCTTGCGCTTGTCGCCGTCGCCGAGGGCGCCGGTGGGGACGCCGCCCGACACCGCGTGCAGCACCCGCAGCGAGCCGGGCTCGAAGCGCGCGTCGACGGCGCCGTCGTCGCCGACGTCGATCGACCACGCGCCGACCTCGAGCTCGAGGTCGTGGGCCAGGGCCGACAGCGCCCTCCTTGAAGGTGAACACCCGGGCGGTCGCGGTGGTGGCGTCGAAGCGCGGCATCGCCTCCGACTGTACCCGCGCGCCGCCGCGGCGCGCTCGCCGCACACCCGGTGAGCGACCGTGAGCCAGCGACCGCGGCGCGGGCACCGGTCGTGCGAGCGTGGTCGGGATGGCGCGAACGGCGTGGCGGTGACGCTCGGGCTGGCGGTGACAGCGCTGCGCCCGCCGGCGGCCGACGCGTGCAGCTGCGACGTAAACCGGATCAAGCTCCCCGCCGACGGCGCCGTCGACGTGCCGACCAACCTCGGCGCCGTCCTCGTGCAGGACATCGGGCTCGGCCTCGAACCCGAGATCACGCTCCGCGGCCCCGGCGGCATGGTCCCGCTGGGCCCGCCGACCTTGCTCATCGACTGGTGGCAGAACTCGCTGCGACGCATCCCGATCCTGGCGCCGCTCGCCGCCGACGCCACGTACACCGTGGTGGTCGTCCCCGAGAGCGGATCGGCGCATAGCTGGACGTTCACCACCGGCGCCACCGTGGACGACGAGGCGCCACCGCCGCCGGGCTTCGAGGAGCTGCGAGCGGCCCGGACGTTCGATCCCAACGGCAGCGACGGCATCTGCGGCGACGACGCCAGCGTGCTGGAGCTCAGCGTGCAGCTCCCCGCGGACGCGGTGGCGGCGCGGGTGCGGGTCGAGGGTGCCGGCCCGTCGTCGCCGACGGACCAGACCCTGCCGCTCGCGTACATGTGGTTGGGTGACCGGTTCGTGCTCGGGAGCCAGACCTGCTTCGTGAAGGTCGAGCTGGTCCGTGGCGCCGAGGTCTGCGTCGACCTCAGCGTCGTCGACCTGGCCGGCAACGAGAGCGCGCCCGCGCGCGCCTGCACCATCGTGCGCGACTGCGCCAACCTCGATCTGTTGGAGGCCAGCACCGACGACATCCTCACCTGCCCGCTCGGCGGCAGCTCGGACCCGATGGATCCGCCGAGGTTCCCGTGGCCGATGGGCGGCGCCGACACCGACGCCGGCGGTTGCGCCGCCGGCGGTGGCACCGACCTGGCGCCGCTCGCGCTGGTCGCGCTGCTCGGCGTCACGCGCCGCCGCCGACGCCGCCCCACCCGACGCTGACGCCGCGCGGTTGGCCTTGGCCCGGGGCTGCGGTAGAGATGCGTCCGGATGGACGCGCCGGCGCGCTACCTCATCGGCATCGACCTCGGCACCACCAACTCGGCGGTGGCCTACGTCGACGCCCGCGCCGGCGACGATCGGGTCCGCACCTTCGCGGTGCCGCAGCTGGTCGCGCCGGGTGACGTCGCCGAGCGCGGGCAGCTGCCGTCGTTCGTCTACCTCGCCGGCGACCACGACCTGGCGCCGCACGAGACCGCGCTACCGTGGGACGCCGCCCAGCCGAGCGCGGCGCCGGGCGCGCGCCGGGTGGTCGGCGAGCTGGCCCGGGCCCAGGGCGCGCGCATGGCGCACCGGATGATCGCGTCGGCGAAGTCGTGGCTGTGCCACCCCGGCGTCGATCGCCAGGCCGCGATCCTGCCGTGGGGCGCCGGCGCCGACGACGACGAGCCCGCGGCCGCGGTGCCCAAGCTGTCGCCGGTGGCGGCCCAGGCCCAGGTGCTCGCCCACATCCGCGCGGCCTGGGATCACGCCTTCGCCGACGAGGACGTCGCCGCGTTCGCCGATCAAGAGGTGGTGGTCACGGTGCCGGCGTCCTTCGACGAGGCCGCCCGCGAGCTCACGCTGCAAGCGGCGGCCGCCGCCGGCTACCCGCCGGTGGTGCTGCTCGAGGAGCCGCAGGCGGCCTTCTACGCGTGGCTCGCCGGCGACCACCCGCGGCGCACCCGGCCCGCCGCCGGCGAGCACGTGCTGGTGTTCGACGTCGGCGGCGGCACCTCGGACTTCACGCTGATCACCGTCGACGCCGACGGCGACGGCTTCGCCCGCACCGCGGTCGGCGACCACGTCCTGCTCGGCGGCGACAACGTCGACCTCACCCTGGCCAAGCGGGTCGAGCAGCGCCTCACCGAGCGCGCCGGCAAGCCGCTCGACGCCATGCAGTGGCACGCCCTGGTGCACGCGTGTCGGCTGGCCAAGGAGCGTCTGCTCGCCGACGACGGCGAGGCCACAACGCCGATCGTGGTCGCCGGCCGCGGCACCCGCCTCATCGGCGGCACCCTCAAGGACGAGATCACCCGGGCCGAGCTCGACGCCGTCCTGCTCGACGGGTTCTTCCCCGAGGTCGCCGTCGACGCGCCGCTGGCCCGGGCCCGCGGCGGCCTGCAGGAGTTCGGCCTGCCCTACGCCGCCGACCCCGCGGTGACCCGCCACCTCGCGCAGTTCCTCGGCCGCCACGGCCGCCCGCGCATCGACTGCGTGCTGTTCAACGGCGGCGCGATGACGCCGACCGCGCTGCGGCAGCGCGGTGCTCGCGCAGCTCGCGGCGTGGCAGGGCAGCGCGCCGCGCGAGCTGCGCCGCAGCGCGCGCCCGAGCTCGCCGTCGCCCAGGGCGCCGCCTACTACGGCCTGGTCCGCCGCGGCCAGGCGACCCGCATCAAGGGCGGCACCCCACGCGCCTACTACATCGGCGTCGAGGGCGAGGGTCGCGAGCGTTTCGCGGTGTGCCTCGCCGGCAAGGGGCTCGAGGACGGCGCCACCGTCGCCCTCGAGCGCGACTTCCGCCTGGTGACCAACCGGCCGGTCAGCTTCCGGCTGTACTCGTCGAGCTCGCGCGCCGACGCCAGCGGCGCGCTGGTGCCGATCGGCGACGGCCGGGCCGACACCGTCGACGACGGCTCCGATCTGCTCGAGCTGCCGCCGATCGTCACCGTCTTGCGCGCGCGCGGCAAGGCCGAGGTCACGGTGCGCCTCGAGGTCCACATCAGCGAGCTCGGCGCCCTCGAGATCTACTGCCGCGAGGTGGTCGGCGGGCGGCCGTGGACGCCGGCGCCGGCGACGCCGGGCAAGCGCACCCGCGCCGACTCTCTCGCCGAGGGCGCGCCGGCGAAGTGGAAGCTCGCCTTCGACATGCGCTCCGGCGGCGCCGCGCCGGCCGAGGCCGAGGCGCGATCGTCGTCGACGATGGACGCCGCCAGCCCACCCACCGACGAGCCGGATCCGCGGCTGCCGGCGGCGAAGGCCGCCATCGCCGCGGCGTTCGCCGGTGGCGGGCCGCGCCTGGCCGGGCTCACCAAGGAGCTCGAGGGCGTGCTCGAGGCGCGGCGCGACGAGTGGTCGCTCGCCACCGCGCGCGCGCTGTTCGACGCGCTGCTCGCCGACGTCGGCGCGCGCCGGCGGTCCGCCGACGCCGAGCAACGCTGGCTCGGCCTGGCCGGCTTCTGCCTGCGGCCCGGCGTCGGCGCGTCTCTCGACGGCTGGCGCGGCCAGCAGATGTGGGGCCTGTTCCTCGAGGGGCTCGCGTTCCCCAGGAGCGAGCCCGGCCGGCTGGCCTGGTGGATCACGTTCCGGCGGGTCGCCGGCGGGCTGACCAAGGGCCACCAGGAGCAGCTCATCGATCGCCTCGGCCCGGCGCTGCTGCCCGGCTACAAGCAGCAGAAGAAGCTCGCCGAGCTGCGCCCGAGCAAGCAAGAGCTCGCCGAGATCTGGCGCACCGTCGCCAGCCTCGAGCGCATCCCGGTCGGCGTGAAGGGCCGCCTCGGCGACGAACTGGTGCGCCAGCTCGAGGGCAAGAAGGCGCGCGAGGACGGCCTCGCCTTGTGGGCGCTCGGGCGCATCGGCGCGCGGGTGCCGATGTACGGCCCGCTCAACGGCGTGGTGCCGCCGAGCCAGGTCGCCGGCTGGATCGATCGCCTCGTCGGCTGGGACTGGCCCGAGCCCGAGCGCGCCGCGTTCCCGCTGGCCCAGCTCGGCCGTCGCACCGGCGATCGCAGCCGCGACCTGCCCGACGCCACCCGGGCCCGGCTGGTGGCCGCGCTGCGCGGGCTGCCCGGCGGCGAGCGCGCCGCGGTGCTGGTCGAGCAGGTCGTCGCCCTGGAGGCGCGCGAGGAGCGGGTCGCGCTCGGCGACACCCTGCCCGCCGGCCTGCGCCTGGTCGGCGACGACGAGCGGCCGCCCGAGGCGACCGCGTAGGCGCGTCAGCTCGCCGCCGGCGCCACGGTGACGACGAGGACGTCGTCGCGCGCCGGTTGATCGTGGGTGTACGCGGCGATGGCGCCGAGCACCATGTCGGCGAGCTCCGGCTCGTCGTCGCGCGCCGCCCACTGGCCGAGCACCTCGCCGAGGCGAGCGTCGCCCCACGGGCGGCCGCGGCGATCGGGCGCGGTGAGCGCGCCCTCGGACAGCACCACCAGCACCTGATCGGGCTCGACGCGGACGGCGCCGGTGGCCAGCGCGACGGTGCCACCGCCGAGCGGCGCCGAGTCGCCGCCGATGCGATACGCCGGACCGCCGACGCCGCGGCGGACCAGCGTGCCGCCGCGATGCCCGGCGTTGGCCCACTCGAGGCGCCCCGAGCCAGCGTCGAGCACCGCGACGAACGCCGCGACCCGCGCCGACGGCGCCAGCTCCCGGATCGCGCGATCGAGCGCCTTGGCCAGGGTGACCGCGGAGTTCGAGGTCACCGAGCTGCGGGCGGCGGCGACGAACGCGCCGACGAGCGCCGACGACAGCAGCGCCGCCGGCACCCCGCGCCCGGCGACGTCGGCCACCAGCACCGCGAGCCGGCGCGCGTCGAGCGCCTCCCAGGCCCACGCCTCGAGGGCGAGCCCCGCGGTCGGCCGCGACGCCGCCGCCAGCCGCCAGCCGACCAGCTCGGCCCGCGCGTGCGCGGCCATCTGCGCCCGGGTCGCCTCGGCGACCTCGACCTCGCGCGCGGCGTCGGCGGCGACCTCGGCGGCGTGGGCCCGCGCCAGATAGGTCAGCGTGCGGCCGACGGTGGCGCCGATCTCCGCCAGCGCCTCGCGCTCGCGCCCGCGGATCGCGCGCTCGCCGCGCCGGCGCGCGCCGATGACGCCGATGAGGCGGTCGCCCTCGACCAGCGGGTACACCAGATCGGGGCCGCAGCTCCGCAGCAGGTGCTCGAGCGGCCCGCGCACCTCACCGAGCCACGCCGTCGACAGATCGCCCTGCACCACCACGCGCCGGGTCCGGGCCAGGGCCAGGCGCGCGCTCGGCGGACCGGCGTCGATGGTGCGCCCGCCCGGCGTGCGCAGGACCTCGTCGGCGACGATCCACAGGGTCACCGCGTCGACCGGCGCGATCGCCTGCCAGCGCGTGGCGGCGAAGGCGGCCAGCTCCTCGAGGGACGTCGCGGCGTGGACGACGTCGACCGCCGGCGGGGCGCCGCGCTCGGCCCGCGCCCGCGCCCGCAGCCACATCGCCACCGCCGCGCCGGCGACCGGCACCGGCGCCGCCGCCGCCGCGAGCAGGAGCCGGTGGGTCGAGCCGGCGAGCGCACCGACCACCGCCATCGTCGCCGCCGCGCCGATCACGGTCAGGCCGAGCTCGTCCGCGGCGCCGCCATCGAGCCCGCGCGCGCGCAGCAGATCGTCGACGACGATCTTCCACAGCACCGCGGCGACCGCGATCGCCAGCGCGGCCCACGCCAGCGGTGGCCCGAGCCGCACGCCGTAGGCCAGGAGGGTGTCGTGGGCGGTGACCGCGGCGATGGCGATCGCCGCCACGACGTGCACGCCGCGCACCCGGGCGCGATCGCGCCCGACGCCGTGGCGCGCGAGGACGAGGCCGACCGCGCTCCACAGGAGCAACTGCGCGACGTGCGGCACCAGCAGCGGCCCGGCTCGCACGTACCAGGTCCCCGACGGCAGCTGCCAGGCGTCGCGCACCATCCACGGCGTCGACCACGCCAGCACCATCGAGCCGAGCGCGAGGAGCGTCGCGACCACGACCAGCCGCTGGCGCTGCTCGAGCTGCCCGGCGCCGGCGAGCACCAGGAGGAGGATGGCCGGACCGCCGAGCGCGACCGGGCCGTTGCCGGCGCGCAGCAACGCGACCGCGACCGCGGCCTCGTCGGTGCCGGTGGCCAGGGCGTAGCCCATCGCCCACGGCAGGCCGCTGCCGACGATGGCGAGCAGCGCCACCCGCATGACCTTGTCGCCGCGCACCAGCGCGGTGACCACGCCGAGGCCGGCGAGCACCACGCTCGCGCCGAGGTACGGCGCGCTGCTGAGGCGCCACGCGAACTCGGCCGGCATCGCGCGAGGCTAGCTCAGGCCGGGTCAGGGTGGCGTCGCCGCGACGTTGATGTCGTAGCGGTTGAACGCGCACGCGCCGTCGCAGGTGCCGTCGCGCGGCACCGACATCGCGACCAGGATCTGCGCCGCCGAGGCCACCACGCCCACGCACGACGAGGCCACCGATCCCGACGCCGGATCCGGAGCGCACGGGGCCGGCGCCAGCGGCTCGCCGTCGAGCGTGGTCACCGACAACACCGGCTCCGCGAAGGCGAGCGCGAAGTGAGCGTCCACCTCGACGGTCGCGCCGACGCAGGCGGGCGCGAGCTCCACCACCGCGAGATCGACGTCGTCCGCGGTCGGCAAGCAGCCGCCCCACCCGCGGACCACGAGATCGCAGCCGAGCGAGAAGGTCGGCGCGTCGGCGACGGCATCGTCGGGCTCGTAGCCCGGCGGCGTCCCCGCGCACGCGAACGGCTCGACCAGGTCGGGCGCCACGCACGCCTCGGTGGCGGGGCTGCAGACCTGCTCCGGCGGACACAGCATCTCGGGGCCGCACTCGTAGGCGCCCGAGTAGATCTCGGGGCGACAACCCGCGAGCGCGCCACCGACGGCGACGAGCATCAGCGCCGCGCGCATCAGAAGCTCCACCGCGCCGCGCCGATGAGCCCACCGCGCACCGGCTCGACGCTCGGCGTCGCCACCCTCGGCGACGCCTCGACCCAGCGCGACGGCGGCGAGGTGACGAACGCGACGACCGCCGCCGCCACCAGCGCAGTGCCGGCGCCGACGAACGCCCCGATCGACAGGCCCGAGCGCAGGCGGGCGGCGTCGTAGCGCTCGGCATCGGCGGGCGTCCACGACCGCATCGTCGGGCTGTTGGCGGCGACGTCGTCGGCGGCGCGGCCGGCGGCCAGGTGCAGCGCGCCGCCGGTGAGGGTCAGGACGCCGGCGCCGACCAGGAGGCCCCCGAGCAGCCAGCGCTCGCGCGGCGTGCGGTGGCCCGGCGTCCGGTAGCGCACGGCGTCGCCCTGCGTGGCCTGGGTGCCGAAGTAGTCGGGCTGCTCCGCCGTCGCGGGCGCGCCGGTGCCGACGAGCAGCGACGCCGTGAGCAGCACCGATCCGAGCGCGCGCGAGGTGGCGACCATGATCCGCACGCTGCCTCGCGCAGGCGCCGACGTCAACGCGGGCGCGAAGGTCGCCGCTGACACCGCGCGGCGCCCCGACATCGGAGCCGGTCGCACCCTGACGGCGACGCGGCGGGCGTGCGACACTGGCCCGCCATAGCTCGTCGCGCCCAGCGTATCCAGGCGTCCCTCCCGGTGACGGTGTCGCCGCTCCTCGGTGACGGCGTCATCGTGTGTCGCACCCGTGATCTGTCGGAGCTCGGCGTCGGCCTCGACACCGCGGCGCCCATGGTCCCGGGCACCCGCGTGTCGCTCGCCCTGATGGACGCCGCCGCCGGCCAGGTCATCGAGATGGCCGGCGAGATCGTGCGCGCGGGGTCGCGGCCGTCGGCGGTGCTCGGCGTGCTCCTGGTGGCGCCGCCGCCGGAGTGGGCGTTCCTGGTGGCCCGCCTCGGCGCCGGCCGCGCGGTCACCGTCGACGTGCCCCGCCGCCGCCTGCGGGTGCTGGTGATCGGCGACGAGCATCGCCAGCGCGGCGCCATGGCGCTCTACGTCAGCAGCGGCTGGGACGTGCTGTTCGCGCACGACCTCGACAGCGTCGGCGAGGCCCTGCGCGAGCTCGACCTCGACGCCGCCGTCGCCGAGCACGATCGCACCGACGAGCGCTGGCGCGAGATCATGACCGAGATCAAGCGGACCCAGCCGCTGGCCCGCCGCATCGTGCGCGGCACCGCCTGGGCCGGCGCCGACGATCCGCTGGTGCATCGCTTCGTCGATCGCGACGCGGGCTTCGACGCGCTGCTGTCGGCGCTCGAGTCGGATCCCGGGCGCGCCTAGGCGTGATCGCCCAGCACGACGCCGCTCACTCCGGCGGCAACTCGGCGCGCAGCCGTCGCAGGTTGTCCTCCTGCTGGGCCAGCGCCGCCTCGAGCTGACGCTGGGTCAGCTCCTCGCGCAGGCGCTGGGCCCGATCGCGCCCCGCGCGCACGATGGCGCCGAGCGCCACCACCCGCGCGGTGGCGGCGGCGACCTCGACGGCGGCCTCGACCACCAGGGTGTGCTCCCCGGGATGCTCGATGGCGCGATCCGCGGCCAGGACCAGGCGATCGAAGACCTGCTCGGCGTCGGCGAGCACCCGCTCCTCGCGCTCGCCCCAGGCCAGCCGCCGGGTCAGCGCCTGCGCCAGCAGCGCGTCGGCGCTGGCGATGCCGCCGCCGAGGACCCGCAGGATCGCGGCGAACACCTCGGCGCCCGGTGGATCGAGATCGCCGTGGCCGGCGGTGTCGAGCACCTCGTCGCGCAGGATCGCGACCTGCTCGGCCAGCGACGGCAGCTCGGCGCTCATCGCCGACCTCCCGGTGGATCGACGATCGTCGCGGACGCCCGCTCGAGGCGCGCGAGCTGCCGATCGCCCTCGGCCAGCCGCTCGCGCAGCGCCCGGGTCGCGGCCTGGGTCTCGCGCAGCCGCGCGCTCGCCGGCTCGGCCGCCTCGATCACCAGCGCGGCCACCGCGGCGCCGATGCGCTCCTGGGCCAGGCCGAGGCGACGCGCGGTCGCCGCGCGCACGGCGGCGCCGACCCCGAGCTCGGCGACCGCGGCGACCAGCGCGGCGCGCGCGCGATCGGCGGCGTCGAACAGCGGCGCCATCCCGGCCTCGTCGACGGTGCGCACCCCGAACAGCTCGTGGGCGCTGGCGGCGGCCGCCGCCGCGAGGTCGTCGGCCACCGCGACCCCCTCGATCGCGAGCAGGGTGGCGACGAGGCCCGCGTCCTCGTCGCCGACCGCGTCGCGCGCCAGCCGGGCCGCGCCGCGCAGGGCGCCGTGCAGCGCCGGCCCGCCGCCGTCGGTGGTGGCCGCCCGGCTCGGTCGCACGAACGGCACCGTCGCCGAGTCGGAGAAGCCGGTGGTGGTGTCCTCGCGCCCGGCCGCCGCGGCCTGCAGGCCGATGAGCTCGCCGTCGAGGGCGCGCACCTGCTCGGCCAGGACCGTCGCCACCGCGAGCTCGACGACGTTGAACACTCGCCCGACCGCGGCCTCCAGCATGCGGCCGATGCGCGGTTGATCGACCTTCACCGCGGCGACCACCTCGTCGGCGCAGGCGACGAGCCCGTCGAGCAGCGCCCGCAGCGGGGGCCAGCGCTCGACGTCGCCCGGCACCGCGCCGAGCCAGCCCTCGGCCAGGCCGTGCGCGAAGGTCCACGCGTTGACCGCCGTCGAGCGCTCGAGATCGTGGAACACCGCGTCGGCGAGATCGGCGCCGAGCAGCTCGAGCGCCGCCGCGGGGCCGAGCTGCGCCACCACCGGCGAGGTCATCAGCTCGCGCCGACGGACCGCGGCGATCAGGCGCGGCCGATGCTGGCGCCAGGCATCGGCGCCGGTGGTCCGCATCACGTGGGTCGCGCTGGGGGCGGCGCCGGCGGCGTCGAGCACCACCATCGACACGTTGTCGCCCCCGCCGCCGCGCAGCGCCAGCTCGACGAGCTCGCGGCAGGTCGCCGCCGGCGCGTCGCCCGCCGACAGGAGCTGCTGGATGGCCTCGTGGGTGGCGAACCCGTGCAGCCCGTCGGTGCACAAGAGCACCCGATCGCCGGCGACCAGCGGCACCGTGGCGACGTCGACCTTGCAGCTCGCGGCCGCGCCCAGGTTGCGCGACAGGACGCTCCGGTAGGGGTGATCGTCCACCTCCTCGGGAGCCAGGGCGCCGCGCGCGACCAGCTCGGCCACGATCGTGTGGTCGAAGGTGAGCGGCGCCAGCCGGCCGTCTCGCCACAGGTACGCCCGGCTGTCGCCGACGTGGGCGATCACGACCTCGGCCTCGCCCGACATCATGGCCAGCACCGCGGTGGTGCCCATGCCGCGCAGGTCACGATCGCGCTGGGCCAGCCCGAACACCGCCGCGCACGCCGCGTTGAGGGCGCCCTCGAGCAGGGCCGGCACCGGCTGGCGGCCGCGCTGCGCCCGCACGTACTCGATCACGGCCTCTCGCGCGCACCGGGCGGCGACGTCGCCGGCCTGGGCGCCGCCCATGCCGTCGAACACCCCGAAGCAACCCAGGGTTGGTTCGACCAGCACCACGTCCTCGTTGGCGGTCCGGGCCAGCCCGACGTGGGTCTCGCCGGCGACGCGCACCTGGCTCATCGCGCGCCCCACGTGGCCAGGACCGCCCGCTGGCCTGCGCGCTGGCCGAGCTCCTCGACGAGGAGCTCGCTGCACAGCCGGACCGTGGTGGCGGTTCGACGGGTGATGGCGATGGCCAGGTCGTGCCCGTCGTCGCCGAGCTGCTCGACCGCGACCCGCGCCGCGAGGTCGCCGACCCCGACCAGGGTCGACACCAGCTGGGCGGCCCCGCCAGCGGCGCGCCCGCGCTGGACCAGCATCGACTGCAGCGCGCCCCGATGCAGGGCGACGTCGCCGGTCGCCAGGAACGTGCCGAGCTGGGTGACCAGGGCGGTGAGCTGGGCCCGGGCCCGGGCGTCGTCGGCCCGGGCCAGGGCCGGGTCGAAGCTCGCGCGGACGGCCATGAGGTGCTCGAGCAGGCGCGGCCGGATGCGCTCGAACGCGGGAACCTGCGCGGACGCCTCGACCACGGTCGCTGATGCTAGCATCCAGGCCGTGGTGGGTGGCACCTGCTCCCGGAGACCTTCGCCGTGACGACCCGCGGTGGCCGCATCCTCGTCGTCGACGACGATCAGCTGGTGCGCGACTCGCTGCGCCGCCTCCTCGCCGAGGAAGGCTACGCGGTGGACGCCGCGGCCGACGGCGCCGACGCGCTCGCGCTGGTCGCGGCGGCGCCGCCCGACGCGATCTTGCTCGACCTGATGATGCCCGGCATGAACGGCCGCCAGTTCCTGCGGGCGCTGCGCGACGACCCCCGGCACAGCGGCATCCCGGTCCTGGTGATGACCGCGGTCACCGGCCTGACCGTGCCCGCCGCGGGCCTGGGCGCGGCCGAGGTCGTCGAGAAGCCCTTCGAGCTCGACGACCTGCTCAACAAGGTCGCCCTCGCGGTGTACCGCTCGCGCCAGGCCAGGGGCACCGCGCCGCCGCCGCGCGCGGCGACGCCGCCGCCTGAGCCCGGCGAGCGCGGCGTCGTGCTGGTGGCGCTGCGCGATCGGCAGGCGCTGCAGCGCCTCGACGCGCTGCTGTCCGGTCGCGGCTACACGGTGGTGTCGCTGACCCGGGTCGGCGCCCAGCTGCCGCGGCTGGCGCGGGCGCTGCGGCCGCGGGCGATGCTGGTCGACATCGTCGACGCCGCCGAGCGCGGCGTGGTCGAAGAGCTGCGCAGCGATCCGTCGGTGGCGGCGGCGCCGCTGATCGTGCTGGAGCGGATCGACGACGGCGAGCCGAAGCGCCGGGCCAGCACCGAGGTGCCCGGCGAGATCGACGCCGACCTGCACGAGTTCCTCGCGCTCATTCCGTGACCCGGCCGGGCGGTGCCGCGCTGCCGGGCACCGACGGCGCCCCGATGGGGCCGTGCGGCTCGTGGTAGGAAATGCTCCATGCGCGATCCCGCGATCTTCGCCGCTCGTCGACAGGCGTTCATGGACCGGCTCGGCGCCAACGCCGTCGCGGTGGTGGCGTCGCTGCCCGAGCGCCTGCGCAACGGCGACTCCGAGCACCTCTTCCGCCAGCACTCCGACGTCCACTACCTGACCGGGTTCGCCGAGCCGCAGGCGGTGGTGGTGGTGCGACCGGGCGCGCCACCGGGCGAGCGCGTGGTGATGTTCGTGCGGCCGCGCGATCCCGAGCAGGAGACCTGGAACGGGCGCCGCGCCGGCGTCGAGGGCGCGGTGGCGCGCTTCGGCGCCGACGTCGCCTACCCCGTCGCCGAGCTCGACGCCCGCCTGCCGGCGCTCGTCGCCAACGTCGACGAGCTGCACTACAGCCTCGGGCTCGACGACGCGATGGACCTGCGGGTGGCGCACCTGCTGGCGCGCCTGCGCCGCACCGAGAAGAAGGGCCAGCGCCCGCCGCGCGCGGTGGTCGACCTGCGCTCCTCGCTGCACGAGCTGCGTCTCATCAAGGGCCCCGACGAGATCGCGACCCTGCGGCGGGCGGCGGCGATCACCGCCGACGCCCACCGCGCGGTGATGCGCCAGGGCCGGCCCGGCGTCGGCGAGCACGAGCTCGAGGCGACCCTCGGCCACGCCTTCCGCGCCGCCGGCGGCAGCGGCCCCGGTTACACCAGCATCGTCGGCGCCGGCGTCAACGCGACCATCCTGCACTACGTCGACAACGACCGCGTCATCGGCGCGGGCGAGCTGGTCCTGGTCGACGCGGGCTGCGAGTACGAGCACTACACCGCCGACGTCACCCGCACGTTCCCTGCCGACGGCACCTTCACCGACGTGCAGCGCCGCGCCTACCAGCTCGTGCTCGACGTGCAGAAGGAGGTCATCGCGATGGCCAGGCCTGGCGCCACGCTCGAGCAGCTCCACGATCACACCGTGCGCGGCCTCACCAGCGCGATGATCGAGCTCGGCTTGCTCGAGGGCCCCGTCGAGGAGCGGGTCAAGGACGCCTCGTACAAGCGCTTCTACATGCACGGCACCTCGCACTGGCTCGGCATGGACGTCCACGACGCCGGCGCCTACACCCAGGGCGGCACGTCGCGGCCGTTGCTGCCCGGCATGGTCATCACCGTCGAGCCAGGCCTGTACGTGGCGGCCGACGCCGAGGGCGTCCCCGACACCCTGCGCGGCCTCGGCATCCGGATCGAGGACGACATCCTCATCACCGCCGACGGCCCGGACAACCTGACCGCGGCCTGCCCGAAAGAAGTCGCCGAGGTCGAGGCCGCCTGCCGCGGCTAAGCGGCTCACCGACGCCCGCCGATGCCGCCCGCCTGCTAGGGTGCGCCACCATGGAGCTCACCGGCAAACAGCGACGGTACTTGCGCGGGCTCGGCCACGAGCTGCGACCGGTGGTGCAGATTGGCAAGGAGGGCCTGTCGGAGGCGACGATCGCCGCCACCGCCCAGGCCCTGCTCGATCACGAGCTCATCAAGGTCAAGCTCGGCGACAACGCCGGACTCGACCGCGAGGAGGCCGGCGAGGAGCTGGCCCAGCGCACCGACAGCCACCTGGCCCAGGTGCTCGGCGCCACCCTGCTGCTGTACCGGGCCCACCCCGAGCGGCCCACGATCGAGCTTCCGTAGGCCGTCACGCGGCCGTCACGCCGGCGCCACGTGCGTCGTGCTACCTCACCGGCATGCTCGGTTCCGTCCTGGTCATCGAAGACGAGGTCGACCTCGCCACCACCCTCGAGTACAACCTCAAGACCGAGGGGTACCAGACGCGCCTGGCCCACACCGGCAAGGCGGGCCTGGAGGCCGCGCTGGCGGAGCCGCCGCCGGACGTGATCATCCTCGACCTGATGCTGCCCGACCTCTCCGGCACCGAGGTGTGCCGGCGCCTGCGCGAGCACGAGCGCACCCGCGACATCCCGGTGCTCATGTGCACCGCCAAGGGCAGCGAGATCGATCGCGTCGTCGGCTTCGAGGTCGGCGCCGACGACTACATCGTCAAGCCGTTCTCCGTGCGCGAGGTGCTGCTGCGGATCCGCGCGGTGCTCCGTCGGGCCCAGCGCCCCGACGCCGAGGCCGAGGTGCTGCGCTTCGGGCGCCTCAAGATCGATCGCGAGGCGCACCGGGCCTGGGTCGACGACGCCGAGCTCGGGCTCACCGCCCTCGAGTTCCGCCTGCTCTACGCGTTCCTGTCGCGCAAGGGCCGGGTGCAGAGCCGCGAGGCGCTCTTGTCGGACGTCTGGGGCATCGACGCCGACGTCACCACCCGCACCGTCGACACCCACGTCAAGCGCCTGCGCGAGAAGCTGGGCGACGTCGGCGAGTACATCGAGACCCTGCGCGGCGTGGGCTACCGCTTCAAGGACGAGCCCGACGAGGCGCGGGGGTGAGCTCGCGCGCCGCCCGAGGCACCGGCGCGGCCCCTGCGACCGCGCTGGCGGCGCTCGCGGGCGGTGTGGCCGCGGCCGGCGCGGTGCTGGCCGCCGGTGGTCACGGCACCTGGCCGCTGGCGACGGTCGCCGGGGGCGCCGTCGCCGGCATCTGCTTCGCCGGCGTGGCCGTGGCTCGGCGGCGCGCGGCCGCCGAGCTCGGCGGCCGCGCCCAGGCCGTCATCCTCGGCGAGCCGGCGCTGGCGGTGGCCGTCGATGACGCCTCCGAGGCCTGGATCGGCCACCTCGCCGCCGAGGCCGATCGCATGCGCCAGGATCTCGCGCGCGAGCGCGCGCTGGCGGCGTTGGTGCTCGACAGCCTCGGCCAGGGCGTGATCGCCCTCGACGACGAGCTCCGCATCGTGCAGGTCAACGCCGCCGCTCGCGGGCTCCTGGGGCTGGCGAGCTCGCCCATCGGCGAGGCGCTCATCGACGTGGTGCGCGCGCCGGCGCTGCTCGCGCTCATCGAGGCCGATCCCAGCGACGACACCGCCGAGATCCAGATGTCGCCCGGGCACCGAGTGCTGGCGCGGGTCACCACGCCGGCGCGTGGCGGCGGGCGGGTGGTCACCCTCGAGGACGTCACCGCGATGCGGCGGCTCGAGACGGTGCGGCGCGACTTCGTCGCCAACGTGTCCCACGAGCTGCGCACGCCGGTGAGCGTGATCCGCGCCAACGCCGAGACCTTGATGGGCGGCGCCAAGGACGATCCCGCCATGCGCGGGCGCCTCATCGACGGGCTGCACCGCAACGCCGAGCGCCTCGCGCGCATCCTGGCCGACCTGCTCGACCTGTCGCGCCTCGACGCCGGCCAGTACCGCGTGGAGCTGGCCGAGCTGCCGCTCGCCGACGCGGTCACCTCGGCGGTCGGCGTGGTCGAGGCGCGCGCGCGCGAGCGCGAGACCGCGCTGTCCACCACCGTCGGCGCCGACGTGCGGGTGGTCGCCGACGGCAAGGCCCTCGACCAGATCCTCATCAACCTGATCGACAACGCCATCAAGTACACGCCCCCCGGTGGCCACGTGCAGATCTCGGCGGCACCGGCGGCGGGGGCGCGGGTCCGCATCGAGGTGGTCGACGACGGCCCCGGGATCGCGCCCAACCACATCGACCGGGTGTTCGAGCGCTTCTACCGGGTCGACGCCGGCCGAGCCCGGGAGGCCGGCGGCACCGGCCTGGGCCTGGCGATCTCCAAGCACCTGGTGGAGAGCATGGGCGGCGAGATCGGCGTGACCCCAAATCAGCCCCACGGCACCCGGTTCTGGTTCGAGCTGCCGGCCGCACCAGCCCCGATGGGGAATGTCGCGGTCGTGTGACCTTCCCGTCACAGAGGACTGAGAGCGTCCAGGCAGATGCAGCGCCCGACGTCATCCTCGCCTCGCCTCGGTCTGCCGCTCACGGCGGTCGCGCTCGGCGCCACCCTGATGCTGGGCACCCAGAGCGCCTGCTCCAAGCGCAAGCGCGAGGCCGCCCAGGCCGCGGCCGCGGCGGCCGCCGGCGGCGCCCCCGGCGGTGGCGTGGTGAAGCTCGACGGCTCGAGCACGGTGTTCCTCATCAGTAAGGCAGTGGCCGAGGACTTCGGCCGCGCGGGCAAGGGCCAGGCCACGGTCGGCAACTCCGGCACCGGTGGCGGGTTCAAGAAGTTCTGCGCCGGCGAGATCGAGGTGAGCGGCGCGTCGCGCCCCATCGACGCCGCCGAGATCGCGAAGTGCGCCGGCGCCGGCATCGAGTTCATCGAGCTGCCGGTGGCCTACGACGGCCTCGCGGTGGTGGTCAACGCCAAGAACACCTGGGTCGACCACCTCACCGTCGCCGAGCTCAAGACGATGTGGTCGCCGGAGGCCGAGGGCAAGGTGTCGACCTGGGCCCAGATCCGCCCGGGCTGGCCGGACTCGCCGCTGCGCCTCTTCGGCGCCGGCACCGACTCGGGGACCTTCGAGTACTTCACCGAGGCGATCGTCGGCAAGAAGAACTCGAGCCGCAGCGACTACACCCGCAGCGAGGACGACAACGCCCTCGTGCAGGGCGTGAAGATGGACGACAACGCCCTCGGCTACTTCGGCTACGCCTACTACGACGCCAACAAGGACGTCCTCAAGGTGGTGCCGATCGACGACGGCATCGCCGACAACGGCGCCGGGCCGATCACCCCGAGCGCCGACACCGTGTCCGGCGGCACCTACCAGCCGCTGTCGCGGCCGCTGTTCATCTACGTCGCCGCCAAGGCCGCCGGCCAGGCGATCGTCACCCAGTTCGTCGATTACTACCTCGCGAACGCTCGCACGCTGGCCGCCGAGGTCGGCTACGTCGCGCTGCCGCCGTCGGCCAGCGAGCTGGTCGCTGCGCGCTGGGCCGCGCGCACCACCGGCAGCCTGTTCTCTGGCAAGGACATGGTCGGCGTGACCATCGAGGCGCTCATCGCCGCCGAGCATGGCGGCGACGCCGATGGCCGTGCTGCCGACGGCAGCGCTGCCGGTGGCAGCGCCGCGCCCACCACGCCCTGACAGCACCACCATGTCCGCCGTCACCGCGCCCCCTGCCCCGCCGACGGCGTCCGCGCCGAGCTGGCGCACGCGCTCGTCGCGCTCGCTCTTGGAGAGGGTGATCGAGGGCGGCCTGGCCGGGTGCAGCCTGGTGTCGATCGTGGTGACGATCGGCATCGTCGTGGTGCTGGCCTCGGAGGCCGCGGAGTTCTTCGGCGAGGTCTCGCTGGGGCAGTTCTTCGGCGACACCGTGTGGACGCCGCTGTCGAGCGACCACGCCCACTTCGGCGTGTGGCCGCTGGTCACGGGCACCCTGCTCACCGCCGGCATCGCGATGCTGGTCGCGCTGCCGCTCGGCCTGCTGGCGGCCATCTACCTGTCGGAGTACGCCCGGCCGCGCACCCGCAAGGTCATCAAGCCCGCCCTCGAGCTGCTCGCCGGCGTGCCGACGATCGTGTTCGGCTACTTCGCGCTCACCGTGGTCACGCCAGCGCTCAAGGGCTGGATCCCGGGGCTGGCCGGCTTCAACGTGCTGTCGCCCGGCATCGTCATGGGCATCATGATCGTGCCGCTGATCTCGTCGCTCGCCGAGGATGCGCTGTTCGCGGTGCCGACCAGCCTGCGCGAGGCCAGCTACGGCCTGGGCGCCGGCAAGCTGCCGACCATCGTGCGGGTGATCATCCCGTCGGCGTGGTCGGGCATCGCCGCCGCCTTCACCCTCGCGGTGTCGCGCGCGATCGGCGAGACCATGATCGTCGCGATCGCCGCCGGGCAGAACACCCGGGTCAGCCTCGACCCGCGCGAACCGGCCCAGACCATGACCGCGTACATCGTCGACATCTCCAAGGGCGAGACCCCGGCGGGCACGCTCTCGTACAACACGATCTTCGCGGTGGCGTCGCTCTTGTTCGTATTCACCCTGGCCATGAACCTGCTGTCGCACCGGCTCTCGCGCCGGCTGCGCGCACAGGGGCGCGCGTGAGCGAGGGCGAGCTGCCGCAGGTGGCGCGCGCGGTGGCGACCCGCACGCCGTTGAGCGCGCGGCGGCGTGGCCGCGCCGCCGAGGTCGCGTTCTTGTGGCTGTGCCGGCTCGCGGTGGTGGCGCCGCTGGCGCTCCTGGCGTGGCTGCTCGGGGGCGTCCTGCTCGACGGCCTGAGCCGGCTCGACTACTCGTTCATCACCGAGCCCGACTCGCGCCGCGCCGCCCAGGCTGGCATC
>JAWKQW010000048.1:0-29672 GCA_041389945.1 Kofleriaceae bacterium | reverse complement strand
GCCGGCATGCGGCTCGGGCTGGCGCCGCGTCAGCCTCTACGGCGAGCTGCCACCTGGCACCCACCTGGTGGCCGCGCCGCAGGCGACCGGACCGGTGCGGGTCCGTGTCACCACCGAGGCCGGCACCACCACCGCGTACGACGGCGCCACCGCCGCGCTGCCGGCGGCGCTGCCCCTCGGCGTCGACGGCGACGAGCCGGTGCTCGCGCGCCTCGATCTCGAGGCCGACGACTGCGCCCGCTGGGACGGCGCCGCCCTGCAGCGCCTCGCCCGGCCGTCCCCGCCGCCGGTGCCGCCGGTGCGCAACGTCGCCCTCATCGTCATCGACACGCTGCGCTCCGATCGCCTGGCGCCGTACGGCCCGACCCGGGTGCAGACGCCGCGCATGACCGCGCTCGCCGCGCGCGGCGCGGTGTTCCTGCAGCACCAGTCGATGGCGCCGTCGTCGCCGCCGTCGCACGCGACCATCCACAGCGGCCAGATCCCGCGGGTGCACGGCGTCATCGGCGACGACACCGAGCCCGGCGCCACCACGCCGATCCTGGCCGCGCTGCTCGGCGACGCCGGCTTCTTCACCGCCTTCGTCGGCAACAACGACTTCGCCATGACCCGGCTGCGCCGCGCCGCCGGCTGGGACGTGGCGGAGACGCCGTACTACCGCCACGGCAAGGACTGTGGCCCGATGATGGCGCGCGCCGTCGAGCTCGCCGGCCAGGCGGTGGCCGCCGGCCAGCGCTTCTTCCTGTCGACCCTGCCCATCGAGCCGCACGTCGCCTACCGGTTTCACGAGGGCGTGACCGACACGTACTTCGCCGGGCCGTGGCCCAAGCCGATCGGCAAGCAGGCCAGCAGCAAGTCGCTCGGACGCATGAAGACGCTGCCGGGCGACCACCCCGACTGGGCCCGCGTACGCGCGCTCTACGACGGCGAGGTCACCCACGTCGACGCCTGCGTCGGCGCGCTCGAGGACGGCCTGCGCGAGCTCGGCGTGCTCGACGACACCGCCATCGTCATCACCTCGGATCACGGCGAGGGCATGGGCGAGCGCAAGGGCGCCGCCGGCCACGCCTACAGCCTCAACCGCGAGCTCGTCGACGTGCCGCTCATCGTCGCCGGCGGGGTGTCGCCGGCGCGCGTGCCGTCGCCGTCGAGCAACCTCGACGTCGCGCCGACCATTCTGGCCCTGCTCGGGCTGCCGGCCGATCCGCGCATGCAGGGGCGCACGCTCACCGTCGACGCCGCCGGCGAGCATGGCCGCGGGTGGTGGCCAGCGAGCGGCCGCAGCCACGCCCTGCGGCTGAGCCACTGGCACCTCGTGGTCGACTACGCCGGCCGCGGCCGGCTCTACGATCGCGTCCGTCCCGCCGAGCTCACCGATCGCGTCGCCGACGCGCCGCTCGCCGCGCGCGCGCTGCGCGACGCGCAGAGACTCTACCTCGCGCACCGCAGCGACTGGCGCGGCGCCACCTGGGGCGACCTCGGCGCGCTGGCGCCGGGCAACCCGCTGGTCGCCGAGTGAGCGCGCGCTAGGTGTGATCTCCAGGACGTCGTCCCTCCCGACGACGTCCCGCGCCGACCAGGCGTCGCGCCGAAACAGTTGTTCATCCGCGCTCCGCGGGGTTCTCTGGCAATCGCCAAACCACCAAAGCGCCTCGGAGGGCGCGCGGATGAACATCCACAGCATTGCTCGTACGACGCCCTCGAGTCGAGGGCTCATCGCCGCCCGGCGTGACGCCGGCATGACCGAAGCCGTCGTCGCCACGCAGCTCGGCATCGACCGGAAGACCGTCCGCAAGTGGGCGCGACGCAAGCGCCTCGAGGGCGAGGCGGGCCTCCGCGACCGGTCGTCGCGCCCGCATCGCATGCCGACGGCGCTGCCAGCCCCCTGGCAGGCCGCGATCGAAGCGCTGCGCCGGATTCGCTTCACGCAGGCGCAGATCGCCGGCGTGCTCAAGCTCTCGCCCTCACGGGTGCAGCGCATCGTCGCGGCCAAGGGCCTGGCCAAGCTGCGCGCCCTGGAGCCCCAGCGCCCGGAGAACCGGTACGAACGGCAACGCCCCGGCGAGATGATCCACGTCGACACCAAGAAGCTGGGGCGCTTCTTCCAGCCTGGGCATCGCGTCACCGGCGACCGGCGCAGCTCAGGTCGCCTCAAGGGCAAGAAGGGCTACGAGGTGCTCCACATCGCGATCGACGATCGCACGCGCCTCGCCTACGCCGAGCTCCTGCTCGACGAGAAGGGCCCGACGTGTGCGGACTTCCTGCGGCGGGCGGCGCGCTTCTTCGCCCGCCACGGCATCCGGCGCATCGAACGCGTCATGAGCGACAACGGCTCCGGCTACGTCTCCGGTGATTTCAAGCGTGCGCTCCACGACCTCGGCGCCAAGCACAAGCGCACGCGCCCATACACGCCGCGCACCAACGGCAAGGCCGAGCGCTTCATCCAGACCCTCCTGCGGCTCTGGGCCTACGTACGCCCGTACGGCTCGTCGGACGAACGCGCGGCCGCCCTCGATCCCTGGATGCGCTGGTACAACCGCCAGCGCCCGCACGGCTCCCTAGACGGAAAGGCACCCATCGAGATGATCAAGCAACTCCGACGGGACAACGTGGTGGGAGATCACAGCTAGGGCGTGAGCTTCTCGAGGAAGCTCGCCTTGAGGCGCTTCTCGCCGTGCGACGGGAAGAACGCGCAGGCGGTATCGCCGACGACGCGCACGACCTCGCCGTCGCCCCAGGCTGGGTGCCGCACCAGGTCGCCCTTGCCGAGGCCCGACGGCGGCGCCAGGCCACGGCTGCGCTCGATCTTGAGCGCTCGCCCGGCCGGGACCGCGCGCTCGGGCCGGGCCTGCCGACGCAGCGCCTCCTCGAGGAGCGCCCGCTTGAGTTCGGTGTCGGCGCTGGCGGCGCGCTGGGTGAGGGCGGCGGTGCGCGCGACCCGGGCGCTGGTGCCGGCGGCGTCGTCCTGCGCCTTCTGGGCGGCCACGCAGTTGTCGCACACGCCGCAGGTGGCGCCCTCGGTGTAGCCGAAGTAGCTCACCATCAGGCGCGCGCGGCACAGGTGCGATTGCGTGTAGCGCAGCATCGCGGCGAGGCGCGCGCGATCCTGGAGGCGCTTCTGGTCGTAGCGCGAGGTCGCGCGGGCGAGCGCGTCGAGGCTCGGCGGCGACAGCGTCGTCGGCGTGAACTTGGCGCCCGGCGCCTCGCGGGCCAGTCCGATCTCCTTAAGGAACGACAGCACCACCCGCGCCTTCTTGGCCGGGGCCAGGGCGCGCTCGGCGATGTCCTTCACGTCGACCCAGCGCGCACCGGCGAGGGCGACCTCGGCGGCCGGCGAGCCGAACGCCGCGGTGACCTGGGCGCTGTGCTCGTGCACCGCCGGCACCCCGTCGTCGTCGAGGTCGTCGCCGAGCTCGGGCACCGCGCCGCGATCGACGGCCGGGGCGCCGGTGGCGAGCGCGATGAGGGCGTCGGCCACCGCCCGGGTCTGCTCCGGCGTCGGGTAGCGCCCGCCGAGGAAGAAGCTCTGGATGCGCTTGTCCTCGGGCTGGTACAGCAGCACGCAGTCGCTGGGCTGGCCGTCGCGGCCGGCGCGACCGGCCTCCTGGTAGTAGCTCTCGAGGGAGCCCGGGAAGTTGTAGTGGACGACGAAGCGGATGTCGGGCTTGTCGACGCCGAGGCCGAAGGCGTTGGTCGCCACCATCACCCGCGGATCGCTGCGCTCCATGAACGCGCCCTGGACCGCCTCGCGATCCTTGGCCCGCATGCGGCCGTGGTAGCGCCCGCACGGCACGCCCTGGCTGATGAGGAAGTCGGCGAGGGCGTCGACGGTCTTCACCGTCGCGGCGTAGATGATGCCGCAGCCGCGCTGGCGCTCGAGCAGGCGCAAGAGCAGCGCCTGCTTCTTGCGCTCGCTGCTCGCCTTGACCACGTGGTAGCGCAGGTTCGGGCGATCGAGGCCGATGTCGATGACCGAGGCCTCGGCGATGCCGAGCTGACCGAGGATGTCGTCCTTGACCTTGGGCGGCGCGGTCGCGGTGAGCGCCAGCACCGGCGGCCGGCCGATGGCGCGCACCGCGGCGCCCAGCGACAGGTAGGCCGGGCGGAAGTCGTGGCCCCACTGCGAGATGCAGTGGGCCTCGTCGACGACGAACAGCGCGACCTGGACCCCGGCGAGGTGCTCGCGGAAGCGCGGCTCGGTGAGGCGCTCGGGGGTGACGTAGGCGATGCACGGCGTGCCGTCGCACAGCCGCGCGAGGGCGGCGGCCTCGTCGCGCGGCGACAGCGTGGAGTCGAGCCGCAAGACGTCGATGCCGAGGTGCTCGAGCTTGTCGTGCTGATCCTTCATCAGCGCGATGAGCGGCGACACCACCAGGGTCACGCCGTCGAGCTCGAGGGCCGGGAGCTGGTAGCACAGCGACTTGCCGGCGCCGGTCGGCATCACCGCGAGGGTGTCGATGCCGGCGATGACGTTGCGGATGGCCAGGGCCTGGCCCGGGCGGAACGCGCGGATGCCGAAGCGGCGGTGGCCGACCTCGAGCAGCCGCGCCTCGATCGCAGCCGGATCGGCCGCCGGATCGCTGACGGCGGCGTCGTCGCCGGCCTCGGCCTCGGCCTCGGCCAGCTCGAACTCGGTGAGGTCGCCGGGGTCGGCGATGGCCGGCGCCTCGGTGCCGGACGCCAGGCGGCGACGGCGACCCGTCTCCACCTGTCCCAGGGCAACCGTTTTGCCGGCCATGTCGCGCACATTGCCCCGTGTGGGATATGTCGGGCAAGCACAAACGTCGCGCCTTGACCACCCCAGATCGGCATGATCAACTATCCGGGTTCACAGGGGAAAGTCGCAGATCTGGACGGTCATGAGGAGCCCATCACAGCCGCGCGAGCAGGGGATCTCCGCCGGGGGCGGGGAGCTCGCGGGCGCGCGCCACGCACGCCGGACCCAGCGCCGGCACGTCGCGGCGGCGCTGCTCGGCGCGGCGCTGGCCGGCGGCTGCGGGCTGGGCCCAGCCACCGAGGTCGAGGCGCAGGCGATCATCGGCGGGGTGGCAGCCGACGACGCCGCGGTGGTGCGGCTGGCGGGCACCGGCGAGGGCTGCAGCGCCGCGATCGTCGCGCCGCGCGTGGTGGTGACCGCCGCCCACTGCGTGGTCGGGGTGGCCGCCGCCGAGCTGCGGATCCAGCTCGGTGACACCGCGCCGTGGGACGCCGAGGTCGGCGTCGACGCGGTGTGGATCGCGCGCGGCTACCGCGGGCCGGCCGACGGCCCCGACCTCGCGCTGGTGCGGACCCTCGCGTCGCTCGCGCCAGCGCCGCTGCCGGTGCGGACCGAGGCGCCGATCGCGGGCACGTCGGCGCGCGTGCTCGGTTACGGCCGCACCGTGGCCGACGATCCGGCCAGCGGTGGGCAGCGCCACGCCGCGGCCGTCACCCTCGGCGCGGTCAGCGGTGACTTCGTCGCGTTCGGGGCCGTCGGCGCGACCTCGTGCACCGGCGACTCCGGAGGCCCGGTGCTCGCCGACGGCGCGCTGGTCGGCGTGGTCAGCTACGGCGCCGACGGCTGCGTCGGCTCGGCGTTCGCCGCGCGGGTCGATCGCGTCGCCGACCAGCTGGCCGAGGTGATGGCGGCGTGGGACGGGCCGTGCGCCGCCGATGGTGCCTGCGGCGGCGCGGCCTGTGCGCCGTGGCCAGATCCGGACTGCGATCCGTGCGGCTTCGACGGCGGCTGCGCCGACGGGTGCACGCGTCTCGATCTCGACTGTCCGCTCGGGCTCGACCCTGGCGCCAGCTGCACCGACGCCGCGGCCTGCGAGGGACAGGTGTGTCGGGCCGCGCTCGACGACCCCTCGGTGAGCTACTGCAGCGCCGCGTGTGACGTCGACGCCGACTGCGCGCCACCGCTCGCGGCGTGTCGCGGCGGCGCGTGCGCGTACCCCGACGGGACGCCAGGGCGGGCCGGGGCGCCGTGCGCCGACGACGCCGGCTGTCGGTCGGGAACCTGCGACGAGGCCCGCGCCGTGTGCGCGGCGCCGTGTGGTGACGACGGCGCGTGTCCCGGCGGCACCGCGTGCGTCGCGCGCACCGCCGGGCCGGTGTGCGTGACGCCGTCCGGGTGCGCCGCGAGCGGCGGCGGGGTGGGGCTGGTGCTGGCGATGGTGCTCGGGCTCGGCGGCCGTCGCCGTCGCCGCGCGTGAGCTAGCCGGCGGCGGCCTGGGCGCCGGCGGCCGCGGCCTCGGCGGCCGCCGCCGGCCGCAGCTTGGCCAGGAGCTCCGGCGTCAGCCGCGCCATCTCGGTGGGATCGGGATCGACGATGACGCCGCGGCACACGTCGGCGCCGCACCCGCACGGCTCCGCCGCCTCGGCCACGAAGGCGTAGTCGTAGGTGAGCTCCTCGCCCACGGCGATGTCGCGCAGCGCGACCCACCACGCGACCACGTCGTGCAGCTCCCGATCCCAGCGCGAGTCGACCCAGGTGTTGGCGTCGCAGGAGTGGTTGATCCACCGGGTCTGATCGGCCAGGTCGTAGAACAGGTCGGGCCCGTCCTCGGTCACGGTGCCGTCGGGGTGCTCGACGTAGCCGTTGATCGCCAGGGCGTAGGTGTCGTCGAAGTCGTCGCCGTCGCGCCAGGTGACGCCATCGCCGTAGCAGATGATGTCGCCTTCCCGAAACGCCTTCAGCGCGATGAGACCGTAGCCGTGGATCTTGGAGCGAACGACCCGCAGTCCGTCGAGCTTTGCCATCGAGCGCGGGTTCGCACGACGGCGGCGCGATGTCAACGCCTCGGCCGACTTCCGCGCCGCGGGCGGTCGTGTATAACCCGGCGCCGATGAGCAAGCGCATCGGCATCCTCACCGGCGGCGGCGACTGTCCTGGCCTCAACGGCGTGATCCGCGCGGCGACCCTGCACGCCCGCGAGACCTACGGCTGGGAGGTGCTCGGCATCCGCAACGGCTTCGAGGGCCTCTACGAGAACGAGTACGTCGAGCTCGGCGCGAACTGGGTCGCGCAGCTCCTGTCGCGCGGCGGCACCAAGCTCGGCTCGTCGAACCGGGCCAACCCGTTCGCGTACCCGGTGCGGCTGCCCGACGGCCGCACCGAGATCCACGACGTCTCGACCCGGTGCATGGCCAACCTGGCGGCGCTCAACCTCGAGGGCCTCATCGTCGTCGGCGGCGACGGCACGATGAGCTTCGCCAAGAAGTTCATCGACAAGGGCGCGCCCCGCATCGTCGGGGTGCCCAAGACCATCGACAACGACCTCGAGGCCACCGACACCACCGTCGGCTTCCAGACCGCGGTCGAGATCGTGGTCGACGCCCTCGATCGCCTGCAGACCACCGCCGAGAGCCACGAGCGCATCATGATCGTCGAGGTCATGGGCCGCTACGCCGGCTGGATCGCGCTGACCTCGGCGGTCGCCGGCGGCGCCCACGTCTGCCTCATCCCAGAGATCGAGTACGACGTCGAGCGCGTGATCTCGGCGATCAACCGTCGCCACGGCCGCGGCAACAGCTACTCGATCGTGGTCGTCGCCGAGGGCGCGGTGCCCAAGGGCGGCACCCACGCGGTGGTCACCGCCGGCGACGTCACCAAGCAGGAGCGCCTCGGCGGCGCCGGCGAGCGCCTGGCGGCCGCGATCGCGGCGTCGACCGAGTTCGAGGTCCGCACCACGGTGCTCGGCCACGTGCAGCGCGGCGGCTCGCCGTGCGCCTACGATCGCGAGCTGGCGACCCGGTTCGGCGTGAAGGCGGTCGAGCTGATCGCCGAGCAGAAGTTCGGCCACGTCGCCGCGGTGGAGAACAGCCGCCTGGTCGCCAAGCCGATCGAGAAGGCGATCAAGAAGCTCAAGCTGGTCGATCCGGGTGGCGAGCTGGCCCGGACCGCGCGCTCGGTGGGCATCGAGCTCGGCGGCTGAGCCGCCGCGGCCGCGCGCCGCCGCGGCCGCGTCGCCGCTGACGCCGGTCAGGCCGTCTCGACCGCGCTCGGCGTCGCCACCGGCTGGCCGTCACGCAGGTACGACGAGCCGGGGATAGCCTTGGCCGCCTGCTTGCCGACCGCGGCCAGCGCCGCGAGTTCGGCGAACGAGCCCACCCGATCGAGCGTGATGGCCGCGATCGACACGCTCATGATCGGGAAGCTGCGCTGGACCCCGAAACGGTCCTTGGTCTCGATGTGGCCGCGCGCGCGATCGTCGCGATCGTAGTAGAGCGGGATCATGCGATCGAAGCGCTCGCAGATCGCGCGGCTGATGGCGTCGACGGTGTCGGCCCGCGCCACGTAGACGAAGTCGTCGCCCGCGATGTGGCCGATGAAGTCGCCGGGGCCGCCCAGGCTGGCGATCACGTCGCGGATGAGCCCGCCGGTCTGGCGGATGACCGCGTCGGCCTTGGCGTAGCCGTAGTAGTCGTTGAACGCCTTGAGGTTGTCGAGGTCGAGGTAGCAGGCGACGGCGGCACGATCGCGGGCCGCCAGGCGGCGCTCGATCTCGGCCTCGATGGCGTCGCCGCCGGGGAGCTGGGTGGTGGGCGACGCGCCGAGCTCGCGGGCGTGGCGGGCCAAGGCCTTGCCGACCCGGGCCGCCAACTCGGCGCCGTCGAACGGCTTGACCATGTAGTCCTCGGCGCCGGACCGGAACGCGCGGACCTTGTCGGCGACGTCGCCGCGCGCCGACAGGAAGATGATCGGCGTCAGCGAGGTGGTGGGATCGGTGCGGAGGCGCTCGGCGGTCCGGAAGCCATCGGCCAGCGGCATCATCACGTCGAGCAGGACCAGGTCGGGCCGGAACCGGCGCGCCTCGGCCAGCGCCAGGTCGGCGCTGCCGACGTCACGTACCACGTAGCCGGCCTGCTCGAGCACCTCGCGACAGATCGCGCGGATGCCGGCGTCGTCGTCGACGACGAGCACCCGCTGGGCCGCGCGGCGATCGCTGTCGATCAGGCGATGGCAGGCCGCGCGCAACGCCTGCGGCTGCATCGGCAGCTCGAGCACCTCGTCGGCGCCGGCCGAGGCGAACGCCGCGGCGACGCCGGGCTCGACCAGCGCCAGCTTGGCCACCTTGCGGGTCGCGGGGTCGTGCTCGAGGATCGCCACCAGCGCCAGCGCGTCGGGCACGCTGCCGGCGACCACCGCCGCGACCGGCGGCAGGGCCCGGGCCTGGGCCAGGGCGCTGTCGGCGTCCTCGACCACCTCGACCAGGTCGCCGTCGGCGAGCAACAGGCCCTTGAGGAGCAGCGCGCGGTTGAGATCGTCGTCGACGACCAGCACCCGCGCGGCCTCGCGGCGCTTGCGGACCGCCGGCGCCGGGGCGCCGAGCGGGCTCGCCACCTCGATCGCCGCCGGCTTGCACGGCAGGGTGAAGACGAACTTGGTGCCGCGCTCGGTGGTCTCGAGCCACATGCGGCCGCCGTGGGCCTCGATGATCGAGCGCGAGATCGACAAGCCCATGCCGGAGCCGCCGACGTGACGGCCCGACGCCGAGAACGGCTCGAAGATGCGCTCGCGATCCTCCGGCGCGATCGGCGAGCCGTCGTTGAACACCGACACGCCGACGGCGTCGGGCACCAGCGGCGGGCCGAACAGCGCCACCTCGATCGAGCCGTGCTGCGGCGCGAACTTGATCGAGTTGGTCAGCAGGTTGCCGAGCACCTGGGCCAGCCGCTCGGCGTCGCCGAGGATGCCGAGCGCCTCGCCGGAGGCGCGGTCACGGTGACCTGGACGTCCTTGCTGCGGGCGCTGTCGCGATAGCGATCGACGATGGCGCGGGTCAGGCGATCGAGGTGCATCGGCGACAGCGACACCGTGATCGACCCGGTCTGGGCCCGCGCCAGATCCAGCGGCTGGTCGACGAGCACGTTCATCTGGGTCGCGGCGTGGCGCGCCATCTCGATGTAGCGCTGCTGCTTGTCGGTAGAGCTCGCCGGCGTAGCCCGCCAGCACGATGTCGAGCGCGCCAGCGACCGAGGTCAGCGGCGTGCGCAGCTCGTGCGACATGAGCTGGGCGAACTCGGCCCGGCGCCGGGCCAGGTCGCGGGTCTCGCCGAGGTCGCGCAGCACGACCACCGCGCCGATGGGCGCGCCGTCCTCGTCGGTGAGCGGGGTGACCACCGAGTGCAGCACCCGATCGCCGATCCGCACCTCCTCGCGCAGCGCGACGGCCTTCGAGCCGCCGACGAGGTCGAACAGGTAGAACCCGAGCTCGTCCTTGAGCATCGCGGTCGTGATCTCGCGATCGGCGGCGATGCCGAGCATCGCGGGCGGCCAGGTTGACGTCGACGGCGCCGGTGCGAGGTGTCGGCCCCACCAACACGCCGTCGGCCATCTTGCGGGGCGACGGTCATCGGCGCGGTGTGGCGGCCGGAGCGGGACACGACGCGTCGATGGTACCAGGCTCGACGTCCGCGCGCAGGCTGGGTCGTCGGTGCTCGAGCGCCGGGCTGCGCGGCGCCCCGCTAGGTGGTGCGCGCGCTGGCTAGCGGGACGCCCAGCGTGACGGTGGTGCCGCTGCCCTCGACGCTGGCCAGCTCCACGCTGCCGCCGAGCGCGCCGAGGATGCGCTTGCACTGGGCGAGGCCGAGGCCGGTGCCCTCGGCACGGGTGGTGAAGAACGGCTTGCCGGCCCGCGCGAGCACCTCCGGGGTCATGCCGACCCCGTCGTCGCGGACCTCGATCACCAGGCGGTCCCGGTCGACGTGGGCGCGGACGACGACCTCTCCGCCCCCCTTGCGCGCGCCGATCGCGTTGACCGCGTTGCTGATCACGTTGATGAGGACCTGGACCAGATCCGCGGTGCCCAGCGCCGTCGGCGGCAGCGCGGTCGGGCCGGCGTAGGACAGCTTCGCGAGCCGGCCGCGCCCGAGGCCCCCGCAGATGCTCAGCGCTTGTTGGATCGCGGCGCGCGCATCGCCGGTGGGCACCTCGGTGCTCGGCGCGACCCGGCGCATGAACTGCCGGAGCGACTCGGTGACGCTGAGCGTGAGGTCGAGGTTGCGGCTGATGTCCTGGGCACGCTCGCGCAGATCGTTGGCCAGCTCGGCAAGCTCCGCCTGGGCCTCGGGGGCGATCGGCTTGCCCGCGAGCGCGTCGGCGAGCGGGCCCGGCTCGCGCAAGCAGCGATCGAGGTCGCGCGCGTCGAGCGCGGCGACCGCGAGCGGGGCCCGGATGTCGTGCAAGGTCGAGCTGGCGATGCTGCCGAGCGTGGCCAGACGCTCGACCTCGAGCAGCCGCGCGCGCAGCGTCTCGGAGTCGCGCCCGAACTGGTAGGCGTCGACGCCCCAGCGCAGCATCGCGACGAGCTCGTCGAGATCCCAGGGCTTGACCAGGTAGCGGGCGACCAGGCCCTCGTTGATGGCCCGCAGGATCGGCTCGACGTCGTTGTAGGCGGTGATGACCACGCGCAGGGTCGCCGGCCAGCGCGCCTTGGCCTGGACCAGCAGCTCGTCGCCGCTCATGCCCGGCATGCGGATGTCGGTGATGAGCAACGCGACCTCGGTCGACTCGAGCACCTCGATGGCCGCCGCGGCGTCGGCGACGGCCTGGACGTTGAACTCCGCGCCGACCGAGTGATGGAACACGATGCGGTTGCCCGGCTCGTCGTCGACGTAGAGGATCAGCGGGCGCGCGGTGGTCATCGGGAGGCTTCCTTGCCGGGTTGCGGCAGCTCGAGCACGAAGCAGCTCTGGCCGTCGCGCTCGCGGATCTCGAGCACGCCGCCGTGACGATGGGCGACGTCGCGCGCCAGCGGCAGCCCGAGCCCGGTGCCGACGCCGGGCGCCTTGGTCGTGAAGAACGGCTCGAAGATGCGCTCGCGGAGGTCGACCGGGACCCCGGGGCCGCTGTCGCTGACCTCGACCACGAAGCGCTGGTCGTGCAACGGGGGCGCGGTGACCTTCACCCATCCACCAGGCCCAGCCGCGTGGGCCGCGTTCTCGATGAGGTTGGTCAACACCTGGGTCACCAGCGCCGGCGCGCAGTGGATCCGCCGCGACGGCTCCGCCAGGAGCGTCTCGATCTTGACCCGCGACAGCGCGCCCTGCGACAGGATGAGGGCGCGGTCGACGAGATCGCCCAGCGGCGTGTCCCGCGGCGCCAGCTCGACCTCGCCGCGGAAGTCGAGCAGGTGCCGGCTGAGCGCGCCGATCTGGTCGGCGCAGGTCCGGATCACGTCGAGCAGCTGGGCGGTGGGCGCCCCGGGCTCGCGCAGCGCCGGCGGCAGCATCTGGGTCAGCGGGCCCACCGCGTTGACGACGCCGTTGGCCGGGTTGCGCAGCTCGTGGGCGAGCCCGGTCGACAGCGTGGCCAGCGCCGACAGCTGCTCGGCGCGGTGCAGGCGCACGGCCAGATCGCGCATGCGGAACTGGGCCCGGACCCGGGCCTTGAGCTCGCGCGGGTCGAACGGCTTGACCATGTAGTCGACGGCGCCGGCCTCGAGCCCGGCGACCCGGGTCGACAGATCGCCGATGGCCGACAGGATCAAGACCGGCGCGACCCGATCGCGCGACGCCTCGCGGAAGCGCGCGGCCAGCTCGAGCCCGTCCATGTGCGGCATCTCGATGTCGGTCACCAGCAGGTGCGGCTGGTGCGGTGCCACCAGCTCGAGGGCGGCCCGGCCGTCGCGGGCGATGATGACCTTGTAGTCGTCGGCGAGGACCGTGGCGATCCGGGCGGCGAGGCGAGGGTCGTCCTCGGCGACCAGGATGGTCCCGAGCGAGGTCCCCGGCGGCGTCATCACGTGGCCCGACTCGAGCGCGCGGGTGGCGACGTCGTAGTCCTCGGGGCGCAGCCGCGGCGCGAAGGCGCGCTTGGCCGGGACCGGCGCGCCCTGCGCGACGGCGGGCGCCAGGCGCGGCAGCACGATGCGAAACTCGCTGCCGCCGCCGGCGCGGCGGGCGCCGGTCACCGAGCCATGGTGGGCGTCGACGAGCTGCTTGACCAGGGCGAGGCCGAGCCCCGTACCTTGCCGATCGCCGACGTCCTTGCCGCGGGCGTAGCGCGAGAACAGGCGCTCGAGCAGCTCGTCGTCGAGGCCGATGCCGCGATCGCGCACCGCGATGACCACGGCCTCGCCTTGCTCCTCGAGCACCAGCTCGACCTCGCCGCCGACCGGCGTGTACTTGATCGCGTTGGACAGCAGGTTGGTGATGATGCGCTCGAGCGCGTCGGGGTCGGCCATGCCCTCGACCGTCGGCGGCGCGTGCCACGAGAACCCGAGGCCGGCCGCGGTGGCCGCCGGGCGCCACACGTCGGCGATCTCGCCGACCATCCGCGCGAAGTCGAGCGGCACCGGCGCGACCTTCATGCCGATCTCGGCGCCCTGGGCGGCGAGCAGCTGCTCGTCGACGAGCCGCAGCAGCTTGCGCGACTGGCTCGCGACCGTCGTCAGCGCCTGCGTGCTCCGCGCGTCGGGCGCCTCGGCGAGCCGCGCCTCGAGCTCGGGCACGGCCAGCGAGATCAGCGACAGGGGGGCGCGGAACTCGTGGTTGACGTGGGCGAAGAACCGCTCGCGCACGCCCTGGGCCTCGCGGAGCTGGATCACGGTGCCGGCGAGCTCGTCGCGGGCCAGGGTCAACTCCGCGGTGCGTTCCTCGACCAACGTCTCGAGGCCACGCTGGTAGGTGCGCAGCTCCTGGTAGGCCAACGCGTTGTTCAGCGCGAGGCTGACGGTCGGGCCGACCAGCTCGAGCAACGCCTGGGCCCCCGGCAGGTTCGAGCTGATCCACGCCTCGATCTGGCCCGTCGCATGCGAGCCCCGCACCGGGGTGCTGACGTCGGCGGCGCGGCCGGGCGCCGTGCCCCGCCGCGCGTCGATCACCGCGCTGGCGTCGGTGGTCACCTCGATCCGGATCGCGTCCAGCGAGGTCACGCCCTGCAGCTCGTCGAGCGCGGCCTGGACCACGGCGGTGGGCTCAAGGTCTCCCCAGATCCGATGCCCGACCTTGTACGCGGTGTCCAGCGCGATGCGCTGCTGCTCGATCGACTGCCTCGCCGCGTCGAGCTCGGCGTAGCGCCGCTCGAGCGCCGTCATCGCATCCTCGAGCTCGGCCGCGGCGTGCTTCACGTCGCGGCGGCTCGAGGCCCATCGGCGAATACGTGCACGAACGCCTCGTTCCTCGGGCAGCGAGATGTCGAAGCGGACGCCCCGCTCGATCTCGTACATGTCCACCGTCGCGGAACGCATGCCTAGCAGCGCAGGCAGACCCTGGAGGCCGCCTAGTGCGAACTTGAAGAACGCTGGGCAGGGCTCGTAGCCCGGCGCAAGCCGCATCTCGACGGTGACCTGTTGCGGCGTGAGCTCGCGATAGCGAGGCACGATGTTCGTGAACAGCTGATTCCCAAGACCTCCGCTGCTCAACAGCCACCGATAGAACCCGGTGGCGGACAGGAGACTTCGGCCAACGACGACGAACGAGCGGACCAGCGGAGACTTCAGTCCGGCAGCGCCGATCTCGATAATCTCTTCATCGCTGAATGTGGCCTCGACATTGGCCATGAATCGCAGGAACGCTTCCCATTCGATGCGCTCATGACGTCGCTGGAGATGATCGATTTCGTATCCGGTACCAGCCGCCAGAGCTTCTCGATCGGCGCCGCTGCGGACCGCTCTAAGAAACGGATCGAGCGCCTTACAGGAGACTTCCTTCATCGGTACGACGGAGGCGCTCTTAGACGCCCCAGCGCATCACCGCTGCCCCCGCCGTCATCCCTGCCGCGCCCGCAAACATGACGACGGGATCATCATCGCGTAGAAGGCCGCGCTCGGTCGCGAGCCCGAGCGTGATTGGGAGATTGCAGCCGACCACGCTCGTCGTCCGTGGAAATGCGTCGACGCGAGCAGCGTGTGCGAGCCCGGCGTGGCGCTGGACGACTTCGCCCAGCCAGATCGTCGCCTGGTGAGTGGCGATGAATCGGACGTCACTCTTCGAGAGGTCGGCGTCCGCGAGCGCGCGTTCGATCAGGATCTTCACTGCCTCGGGGATGGCGGTTACCATGCCGCGCGCCCGGTCGCCATCGTTGACGTGGACAATGGGCTGGCCGCCGTCCCACCAGTGGGCGTTGGGTGTGCCGGTTACCAGGCCACCATGGTACCGACCGTCGGTCATGTGCGCGTGTGCAAGCAGACCTCGGCCCGGCCGGGCCGGTTTGACAACCGCGGCGGTGGCGGCGTCTCCGAACCATGCGGACCAGGGGTCCTCTGGTCGCAGGTGGCGCGACATCGTCGAACACTGGATCAGTAGGCCGGTCGTGCCGATGCCCGAGTGAATCAGTGCCTCGGCCAGGATGAGCTGCTGTAGGAACGAGCTGCACATCATGTCGGTCTGCAACGTGAAACAGTTGGTCGCGATCCCGAGCTGCTCGTGGACGCGGCACCCATCAGGGACGTGCAGATAGTCGCTCGTCGTGCTCTGTACTAGCAGGAAGTCGACGTCTTGCGGCGCAACGCCCGCCGATGCGAGCGCGGTGCGGCCTGCCGCGATCTGCATGTCCGTCGGCATCTGATCGTCCGGCATCACGCGCCGCTCGATCGCGCCCTCGAATGGGTCGGCGTCGTAGCGGGCCATGGCCTCGGTGACGAGCTCGCCTCCGGGGGGCATCTCCGGCGACTCAGTTCGCTGTTGCTCGCGCTGCCCCTTGCGGGCCTCCCAGCTCTTTACGACGGCAGGTGGCCACCAGTCGTTGGTGCGGATGACGGAAGGGAGATGAATGCCGAGTCCTGCGATGCCAACGTTTGTTCGAGACTTCATTTGCGCCTAGTTGAAGGATTTTGCGGATTGCGCCGTGACTTGCGGCTTCGGCGCGAACGCGCCCATGCGATCCTTCTTCGGCAGCTTGATCGTGCCGTCGATGCGCACGTCGACGACGACGGGGCCGGGGTGGTGGCGCAGGAGGTCGGCGTGGGCAGCGAGCTGGCCCGCGCGCTGGACCCGCACGGTGGCGGCGCCGAGGCCGGCGGCGATGCCGACGACGTCGAGCGGGCCGGTGGAGTAGTTCGGCCGGCGGCCGTAGACGGTCTCGTGGCCGTTCTCGACCATGCCGAGGGCGCCGTCGTTGAACACGAACACCCGCAGCGGCAGCTTCTCGGCGACCGCGGTGGCGACCTCGAAGGCGTTCATCGCGAAGCAGCCGTCGCCGACGATGGCGGCGATGCACCGGCCCGGGTGCGCGAGCTGGGCGCCGATCGCGGCGCCGATGGATTGCCCCATCGAGCCGAGGCCGGTCATGACGAGGTAGGCGTCGGGGTGCTCGAGGCGCAGGTAGTGCGTCGCGAAGATGAAGTGGTCGCCGGAGTCGGCGGTGTACAGCGTGTCGCCCGGCAAGATCGCCTGGATCTCGGCGAGGATGTCCTGCGGGGCGACGGCGGTGGCCGACGACGGCAGGGGGTGGCGGCGCACGCCACCGACCGGCGGGCGCGGCGGGACGTCGTCGGGCAGCTGGGTGAGCAGCCCGGCCAGGAAGCCCTCGGCGGAGGCCACCACCGCCAGGGTCGGGGAGTAGCTCTTGCCGATCTGGCGGGCGTCGATGTCGACGTGGACAAGGGCGCGGCCGGCGCCGATGAGCGGGGAGAACCCGTCGGTGGCGAGGTCGCCCAGGCTGGTGCCGAGCGCGACGAGCACGTCGACGCCGCCCTGCAGGTACTCCTTGGCCGACGGGTGCCCGCCGAGGCCGAGCACGCCGAGGGCGTACGGGCTCGACTCGGGCAGGACGCCCTTGGCCTTGGGCGTGGTCGCCACCGGCACGCCGGTGCGCGCGACCAGCTCGGCGAGCAAGGCCGGCGCGGCGCCGGTGGTGGCGCCGCTGCCGACCAGCAGCAGCGGCCGGCTGGCGCCGTCGAGCAGGTCGACGACCTCGTCGAGGGTCTCCAGCGGCAGCACGCTGTCGAGGCGCATGGTGCCGGCGATCACCGGCGGCGTGAGCTTGCCGGTGGTGACGTCCATCGGCAGCGACAGCGCGACCGGCCCGCGGCGGCCGCTGAGCGCGGTCGCCATCGCCCGGCGCACCAGGTGCGGCAGCTGCCGCGCCTCGGGTACCTCGACGGCGAGCTTGGCCACCGGCCGCATCATCTCGATGATGCGGAGGCCGTGGGCCGAGCCGTCCTGGAGCACGCCCTTGCCCTGGGTCGGGCGCGGCACCTCGCCGATGAGCAGCAGCACCGGCAGGCCGTCGCACCACGCCGACGCCAGGCCGGTCATCGCGTTGAGCGCGCCCGGGCCCGAGGTCACGACCGCGACCCCGAGCTTGCCGGTGGCGCGGGCGTACCCCGCGGCGGCGAACATCGCGCCGCTCTCGTGGCGGGTGGTGATGACCCGGATGGAGCTGTCGAGCAGCGCGTCGTGCACCGGCGAGATGGCGCCGCCGGGCAGGCCGAAGATCTGCTCGACCCCGGCGGCGGCGAGCATGTCGACCAGCACGTCGGCGCCGCGGCGGGCGCTCGCCTCGGCCAGCGGCGGCGCCTCCGTGCCCCGGGCCGCCGGCCGTGGCGCGCGGACGCCGAGGCCCGCGAGGATCGCGGTGAGGTCGACCGGCTTGTCGAGCACGGCGTCGGCGCCGGCCTCGCGCGCCGAGGCCTCGAGCTCGGCGGTCACCGCGGCGCTCACCAGGATCACGCGGATGTCGGCGGTCGCCGGGTTGGCCTTGAGGCTGCGGCACGCCTCGACCCCGTTGAGGCCAGGCATGAACACGTCCATCACGATCAGATCGGGGCGCTCGGCGCCGACCTGGACCAGCGCGTCGATGCCGCTGTCGAGGAGGGTGAGCTCGATCTCGTCGCGCACCGACCGCAGGCTCCGGCGCACCGCCCGCAGCAGCGACGCGTCGTCGTCGACGACGAGCAGGCGCACGCGCGGCGCTTCGTGAGGGGCGGGGTGACGGGCCGGCGCCGAGGACGGCACCGCGGGTAGCTGGTGGTTCGACATGCGTCCTCGCTCGCTGACGTTCGGCGCGCTTATAGCGCGTGCGTCCAGCGCCGCAGCGAGAAAAGTCGAGGCGCGCCGACGAAGACGAGCGGATCGCGCGTGTCGCTCGTGACACGTGCGGGGCGCCACACGGGAGGCGGTCAGATCAGCCGGACGAGGCGGAAGTCCTTCTTGCCGCCGCGCACCAGCAGCGCCGACGGGGTCGCCAGCGCGCTCAGATCCATCACCGCGTCGAGATCGCCGACGCGCGTGTTGTTGACGTAGGCGCCGCCCTGCTGGACCAGCCGCCGCGCGGCGCCGCGCGAGTCGCACACGGTGCGGGCCATGAGCTCGACCACCGGCAGCCCCGCCGCCAGCTCGGCGCGGGCGAGCTCGACGGTGGGGACCGTTGACGCGAGCTGGGCCAGGACGGCGTCTGTGATGCCCTCGAGGCTGCCGCCGAAGAGGATCTTGGCCGCGGCCTCGATGGGCTCGATCACCTCGGCGCCGTGGACCCAGGTGGTGAGCGCCCGCGCGAGCTCGCGCTGCACCGCGCGCTGGCCGCGATCGGCGTTGCCGGCGGCGACGAGCTCGGCCAGCTCGTCGAGCGGTCGCAACGAGAACAGCCGCAGCAGGCGCGGCGCGTCGGCGTCGGCGACGTTGAGCCAGTACTGGTAGAAGGCGTAGGGCGGCGTGCGCGCGGCGTCGAGCCAGATGCGCTCGCCGCTGGCGCTCTTGCCCATCTTCTGGCCGCTGGCGTCGAGGAGCAGCGGCGCGGTCAGCCCGAACAGCTGCGCGCCGCCGAGCTTGCGCGACAGCTCGCAGCCGGCGGTGATGTTGCCCCACTGATCGCTGCCACCGACCTGCAGCCGACAGCCGTGGCTGCGCGACAGCTGCACGAAGTCCCACGCCTGCAACAGCATGTACGAGAACTCGGTGTAGCTGATGCCGGTGTCGCCCTCGAGGCGCGAGCGCACCGAGTCCTTGGCCATCATGTAGTTGATGGTCAGGTGCTTGCCGGCGTCGCGCAGGAACTCGAGGAACGACACGCCGCGGAACCAGTCGGCGTTGTTGACGAGCTGGGCGCCGCGCGGCCCGTCGAAGTCGAGCAGCCGCTCGAGCTGGCCGCGGATGCCGGCGAGGTTGGCGGCGAGGGTGTCGTCGTCGAGCAGGTTGCGCTCGTCGCTCTTGCCCGACGGATCGCCGATCATGCCGGTGGCGCCGCCGACCACGGCGATCGGGCGGTGGCCGGCGCGCTGCAGGCGCGCGAGCAGGATGGTCGGCACCAGGTTGCCGACGTGCAGCGACGACGCGGTCGGATCGTAGCCGGCGTAGGCGCTGACCGCGCCGCCGCCGAGCAGGGTCGCCAGGCCCGCGCGATCGGTGACGTCGGCGAGCAGATGGCGGGCGGCGAGCTCGTCGAGCAAGCCCGCGCTCATCGCGCGTACTCCGAGGCGCGGGTCTCGCGCACCACCACCACCCGCACCGAGCCGGCGTAGGCCGAGCCGGTCTCGATCCGGCGGGCGATGTCCTTCGACAAGAGCATCGCCTGGGCGTCGTCGAGCTTGTCGTTCATCACCATCACCCGCACCTCGCGGCCGGCCTGCAGCGCGAAGGTGCGCTCGACGCCGGGGAAGGTCGCGCACAAGGCCTCGAGATCCTCGAGCCGCTTGATGTACGACGCGAGCTGCTCGCGGCGAGCGCCGGGGCGCGCGCCCGACAGCGCGTTGGCGGCGGCGACCAGGTGATCGAGCACGCCGGTGGCGGCGACCTCGCCGTGGTGGGCCGCGATGGCCTGGCACACCTTGGGCGACTCGCCGAAGCGGCGGGCGAGGGCGGCGCCGACCTCGGCGTGCGCGCCCTCCTGCTCGTGGTCGACCGACTTGCCGAGGTCGTGCAGGAGCCCGGCGCGGCGCGCGAGCTTCACGTTCTGGCCGAGCTCGGCGGCCATCAACCCGGCGAGGTAGCCGACCTCGACCGAGTGGGCCAGGAGGTTCTGCGCGCCGGACTGCCGGTACTTGAGCCGGCCGAGCTGCTTGATGAGCTCGGGGTGCAGGCGGGTCACGCCGAGGTCGAAGGCGGCCTGCTCGCCGGCCTCCTTGCACAGGCGGTCGACCTCCTTCTCGGCCTTGCGCACGACCTCCTCGATGCGGGTCGGGTGGATCCGACCGTCGGCGACCAGGGCCGAGATGGCGATGCGCGCGATCTCGCGGCGCACCGGGTTGAAGCAGGAGATCGAGATCGCCTCGGCGGTGTCGTCGATGATGAGGTCGATGCCGGTCGCGGCCTCGAGGGCGCGGATGTTGCGACCCTCGCGGCCGATGAGGCGGCCCTTGAGATCGTCGGACGGCAGCGGGATGACCGACACCGTGCGCTCGCCGACGAACTCGCTGGCGTAGCGCTGGATCGCGGCGGCGATGATGGTCTTGGCCTTGCTCTGGGCCTCGGCCTCGGCGGCGTCCTCGATGCGCTTGACCTCCGCGGCGATGGCGGCCTGGGCCTGGGCGCGGACCTCGTCCTCGAGCCGGCGCCGGGCCTCGGCCTCCGTCAGCCCGGCCACCTCCTCGAGGGCACGCCTGGTCTCGGCCTGCTGGGCCTCGGCCTTGGCGGCGGCCGCCTCGGCCTGCTTGGCGCGGCCCTCGGCGGAGCGCTCCTTCTTGTCGAGCTCGCTGGCGCGGCGCTCGGCGTCGCGGCGCGCGCGATCGAGGTCGCGCTCGCGCGCGGCCAGCGCCTCCTCGCGCTTGGCGACCTCGGCGCGACGGCCCCGCAGCTCGTCGTCGAGCTGCGCCTTGAGCTTCTGGCCGGCCTCGCGGCCCTCGACCTCGGCGGCGCGGCGCAGCTCGGCGACCTCCGCCGCCGACGCCTCGCGCAGGCGCTTGGCCTCGGCCTCGGCCTCGGCGACGTCGCGCTCGACCGGCGCCTTGCGACCGAGGCGGCCGCCGACGACGACCCCGAGCACGAGCCCGACGGCGGCGGCGATGATGATGATGACGGTATCCATGAAAGACCTGTGATCACCGGGGCGAGGCGCTGCGCGCGCCGGCCTCGGTGAGGATGTGGTGGACGGGGACGTCGTGCGCGGCCGACGGCACGCGCGCGACGAGCTGACAGGAGAACGCGAGGCCGACTCGCACGGGACCGGCGGCGTCGGCGAGGGTGGCGTCGTAGTAGCCGCGGCCGGAGCCGAGGCGGGCGCCGGTGGCGTCGAAGCCGAGGCCGGGCAGGCACACGAGCGCGAGCGCGCCGACGGCGACGGCAGGTGCGTCGGCGCGCGGCTCGTGCAGGCCGAAGGCGCCGGGCACGAGCTCGGCGGGCGTGGCCAGGTGAAAGCCGAGCACCAGGCTGCCTGGCACCACCCGCGGATAGGCCACGGCCAACCCGCGGGCGCAGGCCGCTCGATCGAGCGGGGCGGTGTCGACCTCGTCGGGGCGAGCCGCGTAGAGCGCGACCGGTCGCGCCCGCCGGCGAGCCGTCGAGCAGCGCGCCGGCGGCCGCGGCGATGGCCTCGGCGGCGGCGGCGCGGGTCGCCGGCGACAGGGCCGCCCGCGCGGCCCGCAGGCGAGCGCGCACCGAGGGCTTATCGGCTTCGGCCGGCGAGGGCGCCATGGTCGCGGCCTCGATCACGCCGCGCACGCCGACGGTGCGAGCGCTGGCCCGGCGCACGCGCCCGCGCTGAATCGTGGTGGCTCCGTGCGGCCCCGAGGCGACATCCGCGCGATGATACTGGCGACCCGACCCGTTACAAGGCGGGCTGCCGGATCCCTGGGGTCATGGCGCGTCGCCGGGGCAGCCACCGGCGACCCGGGCCGCGTGGGGCGAGCCTGGGTAGCGGCGCAGGAACGCCTCGGCGGCGGCCTCGGCGGCGCTCGGCTGGCCGGCGGCGCAGCGGGCGGTGACCTCGAGGGCGGCGGCCTCCTCGGCCAGCAACCCGCGCGGGAACCGGCGGCGGAAGTCGTCGAGGGCGGCCAGCGCGGCGTCGGCGTCGCCGCGCGAGAGCGAGGTCCGCACCGCGCGCAGCGCCTGGGTCTGCGCGGCCAGCGTCGACGCGTCGTCGGCGGGCGCGGGCGCCGGCGCCGCGACCGTCGCGGGCACCGACGGGCGCGGCGGGCGACGCACCGGCGTGCCCGGGGGCGGGCCTGCGGGCGGTTCGCTGGCGACGACCGGCGCGGGCTCGGCGGGCGCGGGCTCGACCGGCACCGGCTCGGCGGGCGCGAGCTCGACCGGCGCGAGCTCGACCGGCGCGAGCTCGACCGGCGCGGTCGTCGTCGCGGTCGGGGCGATCGCCACCGCCGTCGGCGTCTCGGCGCTCGGTCGGGTCAGGCGCCAGCCGGCGTAGCCGAGGGCGGTCACCGCGGCGACGACCAGCACCAGCTTGGCGATCAACGCGCCGCTGACGGTGGTGGCCGCGCCGCCGCCGCCGCTGGCCACCGCGGCGTCGACGCCGACCTGCGCCGCCTCGGCGCTGCTGGCCATGCTCGCGCCGGCCCCGGCGGCGAGCTTCACCGCGAGTGCCGCGCGCACCCGCTGCGCGTCGTCGGCGGTCGGGTCGTCGGCGCCACGCGCCGCCGCGAGCAGCGCCGCGGTGGTGGGGGAGAGCTCGCTCATCTCGTTCCTCGCTCGGGGCCGTTGCCCGCGCTCGCCAGGGCCAGGCGTCGACCGTGGGCGTCGAACTCGGCCCGGGCCGCGCGCAGGCGTGAGTACACCGTGTTGATGGGGATCCCGATCGCCGCCGCGATCTCCGGCGCCGGCATCTGCTCGAGCTCGGCGAGCACGAACACCTCACGCTTGGCGTCGTCGAGGCGATCGAGCAGCGCGTGCACCAGGCGCGCGGCCTCGGCGCGCTCGACCTCGGCGACCGGCCCGGGCCCGCGCGCGACCGGCTCCGCCACCTCGGCCAGCGAGGTGGCGCCCTTGCGGGCCCGCAGGCGACGGTGATCGGCGGCGACCCGACGGGTGACGCCGAAGATCCAGGCGCGCAGCGCGTGCGGCGGGGCGTCGGCCAGGCGCCGGTGGATCACCAGGAAGACGTCCTGGGTGGCGTCGTCGAGGGAGGCCGGCAGCACCCCGAGCCGGCGCAGGTTGCGCCAGACGAACGCCAGGTGCGCGTCGTAGATGGCGTCGAAGGTCGGGCCCGGCGCGTCCGGGTCGGCCTCGAGCGGGGCGGCGGCGCTCACGACTCATCCTATGGCCAGCGGGGCCGGGTTCCGTCATCGAATCTGCCAGGCCAGGCCGAGCGACAGCCGGAGCCCCGGCCCCGGGGTGAACCGGGGCACGTCGTCGACGACGAAGGTCGGGCGGTTGAGGGGTGCGGCGACCTCGACGCCGAGGGTGACGGCGGTGCGTTCGCCGAGGCGGCGCCGGGTCGCCACCGCCGCGGTCACCGCCTGCCACTGCACCCGCTCCTGGCGAGCGGTGGCGACGCCGACCGCGCTGGCCTCGAGCTGGCCGAGCTCCAGGCCGAGGGCGGCGTCGAGGGCGGGCAGGGGGGCGACGTGCAGCGCGACGTGAGCGGCGGTGAGGTCGGCGCGCACGCCCGCGCCGGCGTCGTCGACGGAGGTACGCGCGAGGAGGTGCGCGGCGCCGACGGCGAGGCTGGCCGGTCCCCAGCCCAGGCGCAGCTCGAGCTGGCCGGCCCCGGTGACGCCAGGCAGCGCGCCGCGCTCGCCGCCGACGGCGGCGTGCAGCGACCCCGACCGGCGGCGGCGGCGGCCGGCGCGGTGGCGGCGGCGCGACCGGCGGCGGGCGGCGCTGCGGCGGTGGCGCCGGCGCCGGCGGCATCGAGCGCGAGCGCGAGGATCAGCGCCGCGGCGTCGAGGGCCTCGGCGCAGGCGCCGCCAGCGAGGTCGGACCGCCGGTGAGCGGCCGGGCTCGACGGTGGTGGGGTCAGCGCCACGCCGCCGGCGGTCGCCGAGACTTCGATCGACGCGGTCAGGTCGGCGTCGCGGCCCAGCTCCGCGCGCTGGGCCTCGACCTGCGCGCGCACGCGGTCGGCGTCGACCCCGGGGCACGCCGGCGCGTCGACCGCGAGCGGCCACGCTGCCGCCGCCCCCGCGAGTGAGCGCCGATGACCACGGCGATGGCGCCGACCTGGGCGACCGAGCGACCGCGCGCGCGGCCATCGTCGCTAGCGCGCGATCGTCGCGATCCAGTCGCGGATCGCCTGGGCCGACTCGATGCGCCCGTCGAGGTCCTTCTCGAGCAGCTTGGCCATCAGCGCGTCGAGCTCGGCGGGCACGTCCGGCGCCAGGGTCGACGGCGCCGGCGGCGGCGTGTGGAGCTGGTGGTAGAGGATCGCCGTCGACGAAGGGCGGCCGGCCGCACAGCATCGTGAACAGCGTGCCGCCGACGGCGTACAGGTCGCTCTTGGCCGACACGTTGGTGCCGGTGATCTGCTCGGGCGCCATGTACAGCGGCGTGCCACGGATCTCGGTCTTGCGGATGGACAGCTCGCGCATGACCCGGGCCAGGCCGAAGTCGCCGAGCTTCACCACGCCCTCGTCGGAGACGAAGATGTTGGCCGGCTTGATGTCGCGGTGGATCACCCGGCGGCCGTGGGCGTAGGCGAGGCCCGCACACAGCTGATCGGTGATGTCGAGCGCCTCGCCCAGGGGCAGCGTGCCGCGGTCCATGATGATGTCCTCGAGGGTCTTGCCCTTGACGAACTCCATCACCAGGTACTGCTCGCCGGCGTCGGTGGTCTGATCGAAGACCGACACGATGTTCGGGTGGTGGAGCTGGGCTAGGGCCTTGGCCTCCTCGATGAAGAACCGCAGCGCGTCGGGATGGCTCTTGAGCGACGACTCCAGCGCCTTGATCGCGACCTCGCGCTCGAGGTTGGTGTCGTGCGCGTGGTAGACGATGCCCATCGCGCCCTGGCCGAGCGTGCGCAGGATCCGGTAGCGACCACACAGCATCGAGCCGGGCTGACCGATCGGGACCGCCGGGGCCGCCGCCGACGGCGCCATGCCCGGCGCCGACACCGGGCCGCGCGCGCCGAGGTCGCTCGACAACGCCGGGCTGGTCCCGGGCATCGCCATGGTCGCGCCGACGCCGCTCGCGGCGCTGTCGCCGAAGGTCACCGCGTGGGCGGCCGAGGCCGCGGCCGGGGTCGACAGCGCCGATCGCATCAGGCTCTGGCCGCCGGAGACCTCGGCCAGCTTGCGCTCGCGCGTGAGGTTGACCTCGATGGCCTCGATCTTGGCCACCGCGATGGTCAGCGGGCGCTCGACCTCGATGTCGGCCGCCGCCACGTGCAAGACGTGCTCGCCCGGCGCCGCCTGGAACGTCACCATGCCCTGGGCGTTGGTCTTCTGGGTCGCCGCGGTGTCGCCGTCGAGCCAGACCCTGATGCCGGCGAGCTGGGCGTCGTGCACGCGGACCCGGATCTCGGCGTGCTCCGGCGCCAGATCGAAGAGCACCGGCAGCGACTGGCCGCGCTTGAGCGTGATCTCCCGGGAGTAGCTCTCGTCGAGTTGCTGCAGCTCGTTGCTGCGATCGTAGACGCCGGTGAGGTGCACGTACCAGGTGCCGGGGAACGCGCGGAGCTTGGTGCGCGGGCCGATGAGCGAGCCGCTGCGGCGCCGGAGCTTCTGGCCCTCGCGCTGGGCGTTCTTGCGGAACGCCGCCGGGTTGCTGATGCGCGGGCGCGATGACGAGCGCGACAGCTCCACCGCGAGCACCTCGTCGCGGGCGTCGGGGTCGCTCTTGACCTGGACGATGACCTCGGCGCTGCCGCGGATGACGAAGAAGCCCAGCACGAGCAGCAGCGCCGCGCCGACGCCGACCACCACCACCAGCACCCGTGGGTTCCAGCCCAGCAGGTCGTGCTCGGCGCCGTCGATGGTGGCGGTCACCAGCTTGGTGTTGGTCGACGGGTCGGGGTTGCCGGTGTCGACCACCACCAGGGCGATGTCGACGTCGGTGCCGCTGGCGCGGGTGAGCTCGTAGACGACCACGACGCGAGCGCCGGTGCGCTGCGCCACCGCCTGGATCGGCCCCAGTTCACGTGGCACCGCGGTGCTGCTGCGCCCGACGACGTCGGCCTGGTATGGCTCGCCGCGGAGCACCTGGATCAGGCCGTCGGCCAGCTCGTCGGGGTCGACCTGGCGCAGCGCGAAGAAGCCGGGGCTGGGCACGACCCCCGGGGTGATGGCGACCGGCTGGCCCGCGAGGAGGCGGGTGTCGAGGTTCGCCAGCATCTTGCGCAGGCGGCTGGCGAGCAGCGGCGCGACCGGATCGCCGGCGGGCGCCTTGGGCTTCTCCACCACCGCGGGGCCCGCCGCCGAGCCGTCGGTCCCGCCCGGGCCGCCCACGCCCGGGCGCGCGGCGGTGCTCGAGGCGCCGGGGGAGAGGGTCAGCGCGCCGGCGGCGGAGCGCGCCGCGGCAGCACCGGCCTTGTCGCCTGTGAGGTCGAGGTTGATCGCCAGCCGTTCCTGGGTCTCGCGCGCCCCCGGTGAGGCCTGCTCCGCGAGCCGCAGCGCCTCGACCGCCGCCTCGGGATCTCCGCCGCCCGCGGCGATGTCGGCCTGGGCGATGAGCGAGATCTGCGAGGCCTGCTTGGCGGCGAAGGCGGCCACCGCGGCCCGCGCCTTCTCCACCGGCGACTCGGCGCCGGCGGTGGGGTCGACGAGGCCGCCGTCCTCATCGCCGTCGCCGTCCTCGTCACCATTGCCGTCGCCGTCGCCGTCGCCGAAGATGTCGGCCGAGTCGGCCAGGCGCATGCGATCCTTGGTCGCCTTGTTGAAGGCCTCCACCGCCTGGCGGGCCTTGTCGACGGCGGTCTTGGCCTTCTCGGGCTTGCCGGCGGCCATGAGCACGCGGGCCTGCTCGAAGCCGGCGCGATCGCCGGCGCGCTCGAACTCGTCCGCCGCCGCCGTGAGATCGCCGGCCTCCCAGGCCAGGCGACCGCGATACAGCGCGGCCTCGGCGGCGTCGCCGCGCAGGCCGAGGCTGCCGAGCGCGACCCGCGCGGCCTCGGTGTCGCCACCGCGCAGCGCGACGCCGAGGCGCAACCGATCGGCCTCGACCGAGGCGGGCAGCCGGCCGAGCACCGCGCGCAGGCGCGCGAGCTCGGTGGTGTCGAGATCGACGGGATGGATCATGCCGAGCGCGGCGGCGGTGGTGAGCCCCCCCTCGGCGGCGCGCAGGCCGATGGCCGACCCGAGCCGGCGATCGCCGAACTTGTCGGCGGCCGTCACCAGGCTGGCCTCGAGGCCGGGCTCGAGCGCGCCGGCGGGCAGCCGTCCCATCCAGCGCAGCGCCATCGCGCCCGGGCCGGCGCCGGCGAGCAGCGCTCGGATCGCGCCGTCGCGCTCGGCGTCGGCTTGACCGAGCGTCGCGGCGGCGGCGCGCGCGAGCGTGACCTCGGGAGTGGCGGCGATGTTGGCCAGCTCGCCGCGCGCGCCGGTGACGTCGGAGATGGCGATCTTGGCCCAGGCGCGGGCGGCCCGCGCCGCGGACTGCCGTCGCTACCGGCGACGGCGAGGATCGTCGCGCGGCGTCCCGCCGGCGACCACCGCGGTGAGCCGCGCGGGCAAGGGCAGGTCGGCGCGCGACCACACCTGGCGCGCCGCCGAGCGCGCCGGCGCGATGCGGGCAGCGACCACCGGATCGCCGGCCTCGAGCACGCTCGCCGCCGCCGCCCACTGGCCAGCGAGGCTCAGCCTCGCCGCCAGCACGAAGGGGCGTAGCTGTCCGAGCGAGGCGTCGGCCACCGTCGGCTTGGGCATGCCGAGCGCGCTCGCCGCGTCCTCGGCGATCTCCTCGATGAGATCGCGGACGTCGCCGTCCGGCGCGGTCGCCGACACCGACTGGGTGATCGCTCCGGTCTCGTCGATCACCGACGCCCGCATCACCAGCGTCGAGCCGATCCGATCGAGGTGACCCCACACGACGCGATCGGCGCCGAAGGTCTTCAGGCTCTGCTGCGCGGTGCCCAGGGTGATCGGCTGCTTGTACGCGGCCATCTCGACCGCCGGGATGACCGGACGGGTCTCGGAGTCGAGCGCGCCGCGCAGCAAGAGCGTGGCGGCGCCGGCCTCGTCGGCGAGGTCGGCCTCCGCGTACACCGCCGGGATGAGGAGGCGGCCGGCGGTCGCCTCGCTGGCCCAGGTCGCCAGCGCACCCACCACCATCGATACGACCCAGACGGCCCTCAAGAGCCGTCGCCTCGGAGCGCTCGCTGTCACCCGGGCATCGTAGGCGCACGCTCCCCGCCGGTGTCGCGCCGGCGACACAAAAGTCGAGGGCGCGCGGCGGGCGGCTCGCCCTAGACCCGACCGTAGCGGTCCTCGAGTCGGACCACGTCGTCGAGCTCGGGCGTCGACACCTCGACCAGCTCGGCGTCCTCGATCGCCACCATCCGGTGCCGCATCCCCGGCACGAGGTGCACGGGCTGCAGCGCGGCGAGCTCGCGCACGCGCGGCTCCTCGCCCTCGGCGTACGTGGTCAGCTCGAGCCGCCCGCCGAGGAGCATGATGGTCTCGTCCTTGACCCGGTGGTACTGCAGCGACAGCGCCTCGCCGGCGCGGATCCGCAGGAGCTTGCCGACGTAGCGATCGGTCTGGGCCCAGACCAGCTCGTGGCCCCAGGGCTTGTCGACGCGCCGGCTCACGGCGTGGCCGGCGCCGGCGACGGCGACGGCGCGTTGATGCTCGACTCGGCGGTGTTGTCGAGCAGGGTCGGCATCTCGACCTTGGGACGGGCGCCGGGGACCTCCTCGCGGCGGTCGACCTTGCCGTCGAAGTTGTCGTCGTAGAGGATCGCGATGAGCACGCCGTCCTTGTACTGCTCCCACTCGTCGGGCTTGCCGTTGCCGTCCTTGTCGAGCTGCACGCCCTGGATGCGGCCGGTGCTGTCGTAGGTCTCGCGCAGGTCGTACTGGCCGTCGAAGTCACTGTCGCGCTCGATCTCGGCGACCACCCCGGTCTTGGGGTCGTAGACCGCCGACAGGTCGAAGCGACCGTCGTAGTCCATGTCGACCTTCTCGTACTGGCGCACGCCCTTGCGGCCGAAGCCGACGACCCAGTCCTTGCGGCCGTCGTGATCGAAGTCGACCTGCTTGCAGGTCATGTACTCGACCTTGGTGCCGCCCTCGTCCTCGGTCTTGTACAGGCGCCAGACGTCGGGCTGGCCGTCCTTGTTGAGATCGTAGGTGATGACGTTCTTGCCGCCGGTCTCGCACAGCGTCGGATCGACCTGGGGCAAGCCGCTCGCAGAGGTCGCGTCGACCGGAGTCGTGCTCTCCTGCTTGTCCTTGCCACAGCCGAGGCCCAGCGTCAGCGAGCTGGCGGCGAGCAGGAGTGCGGCGCCCGCGGGCGAGCGAAACGCGCGAGAAATCGGCAGGTTCGACATACGCCAGGCAGCCTACGCCGGCCCCGGGGCGGGTGCAAGGCAGCGGCGGCACACGCGATCTCCCGCGGGCGCCTCGGGCTCGACCCTCGGTTTGACCCTCGGTGTATGGCCACGTATGGTCCTGCGGTGGCGCGCAAGAAGATCTCGACGACGGTGTACATCACGCCGGAGCAGGACGCGCAGCTCAAGCTCCTCCACGCCCGGACCCGGGTGCCGGTCGCCGAGTACGTGCGCCAGGGCATCGACCTGGTCCTCGCCCGGTACCAGCACGCGCTGCCCGGACAGGTGGACCTCGGCCTCGATCTGCGGCGCGATGACTGATAGACAAGGCCCCCGCCGATGACGTTCCCCGCCGAGCGGATCCGCAACTTCTCGATCATCGCCCACATCGATCACGGCAAGACCACGCTCGCCGATCGGATCCTCGACGAGTG
>JAWKQW010000047.1:0-30153 GCA_041389945.1 Kofleriaceae bacterium | reverse complement strand
GAGGATGTCGCGCGAGATGGTGGCGAAGGTCTCGCTGGTGGTGACGTGGCTGATGGTCACCGGCGCCGAACGCACGGTGTGGCTGGCAGCGCCGTCGGAGACGGTGAGCTCGAGCTGCCAGCGCGCGCCGGCGGCCAGCTCCGTGGTCGGCCACGGCACGGTGAGGGCGTCGCCGGCCACCGCCGGGGCATCGGTGGCGAGCTCGACCCGCGCGCCGGTGGCCTCGCCGCCGGCGCCCACGTCGACGGTGAGCGCGGCGGTGGTGAGCGAGGCCGGCCGCACGATCACCGCGTGCGGCGACGCGGCGTCGGCGAGGATGTCGCCGGCGGCGGGCGCCTCGAGGGTGATCCGCGGCGGCGGCGGATCGTCGTGCTCGACCTCGACGTCGCCGGCGAGCAGCGTCACCGCGCCGGCGCCGTCGTCGACCCGCAGCGTGAGCTCGTAGGTGCCGGCGGGCACCAGGGCCACGTCCCAGCGCAGGGTGCCGCGGCCGCCGTGGACCGCGCCGAGCAGGCGTGGCGGCGTGGCCGGGGCGTCGTCGTCGGCCCACAGCTCCCCGACGACCAGATCGCGGTCGGCGTCGAGGAGCTCGTAGTCCAGCTCGATGCCGGCGTCGTCGTCGGCGCGCGCGAGGAGCTGCAGCGTCGGCGTTCGGTTGCCGGCCCGGGCCTCGCCGCGCGGCGGCGGGATGACCTGGTTGTCCTCGTCGGTGAAGCGCCGCTGCGACCACCGGGTGAGCAGCGCGACCTGGTCGTCGGACAGCGCGCCGATCGGTGGCATCGAGCCGTCGGCGACCCGGGCCGCGACGAACTCCGCCATGGTGGCGGCGCCGCGCACCAGGCGGCCGTCGGGGCCGAGCGCGTCGCCGTAGCTGTCGAGGCGGAAGCCGCCGGGAGCGCCACCGATGGCCGGCGCACCGTGGCAGCGCACGCAGTTGGCGGCGAGGATCGGCGCGACGTCGGCCCAGGTCGGCTCGGCGGCGCGGTCGGGCTCGACGCAGGCGGGCGCCGCGACGGCGCCACCGACGGCGAGCGCGGCGAACCCAAGACGACGCCACGGGGTTGCGGCGCGGGCGAGCAGGTGCGAATCCATGGCGCCTCTCACAGGTAGTAGTGGAGCTGCAACAGCGCCAGCAGCGAGGCGTGATCGAGGTCGTTGGCCCACCGCCTCGGCCCGGCCGAGCAGGTGCAGCTCGACGTGGGCGAGCGGGAAGTACTGCAGGTTCAGCTCGGCGGCCTGGCGGCTCGACGCGCGCAGCCCGAGATCGGGATCCCAGTGCTGGAGCGCGCCGCCGAGCATCACGCCCGGCGCCAAGAACCGGCTGAGCCCGAGGTAGCCGGCGAGCTGCAGCCGCGCCGGCTCAGCCCCGTCGAAGCGCTGCTGCTGCAGGTCGACCTCGGCGAGCACCATCAGCTCGGCCTCGGGCAGCCAGCGCTTGCCGACGGCGCCGATGGCGAGGGTGGTGTCGGCGCCGGAGACCTGGGCCAGCCGCGCCTGCAGGCCGAGGGCGGCGGTGTCGTCCCAGCCGCGGCGCTCGTAGTAGGCGGCGAAGGCCCGCGCGCGCGCGGTGCCGAGCGCGGCCGGCGTCGGCATGAACGCCGACAGGTGTGCCTCCCAGGTCGCGCGCTGGGTGCCGACGGCGACGCCGAGGGGCTCGGCCAGCGTGTGCTGGCCGAGGTAGCGCCGCACGTACGCGGTGTGGTCCTGGCTGCGCAGGCCGTAGATCGGCATGAAGCGGCCGGCGCGCACGTAGCTGCCGCTGTCGCTCGGCATCACGTACGCCTCGCGGGCGGCGACCCGGTCGGTGAACTCGGTCTGGCTACCGCGGGTGGAGCCGCGGCCCCCGACGGTGAGGTTGACCGACACGCCGTGGCTCTCGACCCGGCCGTAGAGATCGAGCTGCATCGGGAACGCGACCAGCTCGCCCTGGGCGGTGCCGGCGGGATCGCCGATGACCTCTTCGCCGTCGACGGCGACCGGCCGCGCCGGCGGCAGCGACACCCGCTTGGCCAGGCCGGCCAGGCGCACGTCGCCGCCGAGGGTAGCCAGCTCGGCGGCGTCCACGCGCCGTGCAGCAGGCGGCCGTCGCCGCCGCGGCTGATGGTGCCGCCGGCCTCGTCGCGGCCGTAGTCGTTGAGCACGCCGCCGCCGGCCGGCGCACGTGGCACGCCGAGCAGCGATCGTTGCCGGTGGAGGCTGAACTGCGGATAGGCCGCGGCCACGCCCGCGCCGGCGAGCAGCGCCGACGCCGATGGCGATCGCGAGCGTCACTGCACGGGGCCCCCTCGAGGATCCAGCGCTCGACCAGCTCGATCTCCGCGCCGGGCAGCGGCCGATCCGGCGGCATCACGTCGGTCTCGTCGCCGCGCAGGAGGTAGAGCAGGCGGCTGCGCGCCGGCTCGTAGGGCACCACGTAGTTGCCCGGCGGCTCGCCGGGCAGCTCCGGCGCGCCGCACCCGGCCGGTGAGCTGGGCGTGGGCGGTCTTGGCGCTGGCGAGGTTGAGCCCGCCCTGGTTCGACAGCCGCGAGTGGCAGCCCGCGGTGGCGCAGCCCGGCTCGATGATGGTGGCGTGCAGGTAGGCCCAGGTCGTCGGGCGATCGTCGGGGCCGTCACAGCCCGCGATCGCCGCGGCGGTGCCGGCGAGCAGCAAGAGGTGTCTCATCGAGGTCTCCACGGTGGCGCCCGACCATACTCCAGCGCGCACCGGGGGTTACATCGCGACCGGCCTTCATCGACACGCGCGCGCCGACGATCAGCGGCACACGTCGTCGAACAGGTCGGTCGAGGAAGTAACGCCCATGCGATCGCACAAGACGGTCGCGATGGTGTGGCCGGGGCCGATCCGGCGGGCGAGGGCGCGCGCCCCGGCGAGGTTGAGGCCGCTCGACGGGCCCACCGGCAGCCCGCGCGCGCACAGCTCGCGGGTCGCGGCGATGGCGTCCCACTCGCTGACGTCGACGTCGGCCTCGAGCCCGATCTCGGCGCCGTCCATGATGGTCGACAGCCCGTCGATGACGCCGGGGATGCCGCCGCACACCTCGGGCTGGCCGGCGAAGCACGCGGCGCCCTTCTGCGGCACCGCGCGGGCGATGCGGGCGGGGTGGCCGGCCTCGCGTAGCGCCCGGGCGATGCCCATCAACGTGCCGCCGGTGCCGACCCCGGCGACGAAGCCGTGGATGGTGGTGCCGACCTGCTCGATGAGCTCGCGCCCGGTCTCGCGCTGGTGCGCCCGGGCGTTGAGCTGGTTCTCGAACTGCCGCGGCAGGAACACCTTCTGGATCGGCGGCGGCCATGCGGTGGGTCTCCTCGATGGCGCCGAGCACGCCGCCGGCCGCTGGCGTCAAGACCGCCTCGCCGCCGTAGCGGCGGATGATGAGCAGGCGCTCGCGGCTCACGCCCTCGGGCATCACCGCGCGGAAGCGCACGCCGAGCGCCGCGCACGCCATCGCCAGCGCGATCGAGGTCGAGCCGCTGGAGGCCTCGACCACGATGGTCTCGTCGGTGACCGCGCCGGTCTCGACGCCGTGGCCGAGGATGAACGCGGCGACCCGATCCTTGGTCGAGCCCGACGGCAACATGAACTCGGCCTTGAGCCAGATCGTGCAGCCGGTGGCCTCGTCGTCGAGGGGCACCGCCATCGTCCGGCCGGCCATGCGCTGCAGCCAGGCCTTGCGCTGGGCGAGGGTGGTCATCGCGGCACTGTAGCGGGATCCGCGCGGCCCCGGATCGACAAGGCCGCGGGTGCCGCGTATGAACACCCGGTGCGGCTCGCCCATTGCTCCGACCTCCACCTGCTGGCGCTCGACGGCGCGCGCTGGCTCGACTTCGCGAGCAAGCGCTGGATCGGCAAGGCCAACCTGCTCACCAACCGGTCGCGCCATTACCTGACCGAGGCGTTCGACGATCTGGTCGACGACGTCAGCGCCGAGGCCACCGGCATCGATCACCTGTTGTGCACCGGCGACGTCACCAACGTGGCCCTGCCGCAGGAGTACGCGTTCGCGCGCGGCCGCTTCGACCGCCTCGCGCTCGGCCCCGACGCGGTCACGGTGCTGCCCGGCAACCACGACGTCTACGTGCTCGAGGGCGGCCACCACTTCACCGAGACCTTCGGCGCCTACGGCGAGAGCGATCCGGGCTGGACCTGGCCCGTCGACGACACCCCGCGCGGCCACACCGTCGACGGGCGCCGCGCCGAGTTCGACGCCCGGGTGGCGGCCCGGTTCCCGCTGGTGCGGGTGCGCGGCGAGCTTGCGCTCATCGGCCTCACCTCGAGCCTGGCGACGCCGTGGTTCACCGCCTACGGCCGGCTCGGCGAGCTCCAGCTCGAGCGCCTGCGCGCGGTGCTCGCGGATCCGCGCCTCGCGGGCAAGGCCCGGGTGGTCGCGCTGCACCACCCGCCGGCGGGGCGCTGGGCGAAGAGCGCGATCCGTGGGCTCAAGGACCACGAGGCCTTCGCGCGGGTCATCGCCGAGGTCGGCGCCGACCTGATCGTGCACGGCCACGAGCACCGCGACCTGCACCACGAGCTGGCCGGCCCGACCGGCCCGGTGCCGGTGCTCGGCGTGCCGTCGGGGACCTACGCCGGCAAGGACGCCCGCCGCACCGCGAGCTACCGGGTCATCGAGATCGAGGGCGGCCGGGTGGTCTCACACCACCTGCGGCGGTGGGATCGCGCCGAGCGCCGGTTCGCCGCGCAGCTCGGTGAGCTGGCATCGCCTTCGCAACCTGCGATGGCGTGACCCCACCGATTCGACCCGCGCTCACCCAAGTCCTTGATGACGCTACCGTTGCGGCTGATGAAGCCCTGGCAACGGTGGTGGATCCTGAACGCAACACCGGCGAGATCTACGCGCTAAGCGGCGGACTTGACAAGGATTTGGTCGGTGCGCTACGTTCTGCCGCCGCAGCGGTTCGCCCGTCGCGCGAACCCCAAAGGATCGACGCCGTGACCACCACTCGCCCCGAAGAAGCCGACGCGCTGGTCGCGATGGACGCGCAGTACGTGATGCGCCCCTGGACCCACCCCGTGGGTGAGCCGGTCCTCGTCGCGTCGGCCAAGGGCTGCACGATCACCGACGTCCACGGCAAGGAGTACCTCGACTTCACCGCGGGCTACTTCGTCAACAACGCCGGCCACTGTCACCCGCGGATCGTCGCGGCGGCCACCGAGCAGCTCACCCAGGTGCTGCAGGTGTCGGGCAAGCACGGCACCGTGCCGACGGTGAAGCTGGCCAAGCGGCTCGTCGATCTGGCGCCGAAGTCGGTCAACCAGGCCTTCTTCTCGACCGGCGGCTCCGAGGCCAACGAGTTCGCGCTCAAGCTGGCGCGCCAGGCCACCGGCAAGAAGGACGTCGGCTTCCTCGAGAACGGCTACCACGGCCTCACGCTGGGCGCGCTGCAGGTCACCCACAGCGAGAAGTACCGCGAGAGCTCGGGCGTGCCGATGGACGCCCACAACTTCGCGCTGCCGTCGGCCTACTGCTACCGCTGCCCGTTCGGCGGTGACAAGTGCGCCACCCAGTGCCTCGACGGCCTCGAGGAGAAGCTCGACGCCCACCCCGACACCGCGGCGATCATCGCCGAGCCGATCCAGGCCGTCGGCGGCATCGCGCCGCCGCAGCAGTGGTGGGATCGCGTCGACCGCGCGCGCAAGCAGCGCGGCATCCTGCTCATCGTCGACGAGATCCAGACCGGCCTCGGCCGCACCGGCAAGATGTTCGGCCTCGACCACTACGGGCTCGAGCCTGAGATCATCACCGGCGGCAAGGGCCTGTCCGGCGGCGTCGGCTCGCTGGCGGTCACCATGGCCGGCACCGCGCAGATCTCGACGTTCTTCGGCGGCACCACCCCGACCTCCGGCGGCAACGCGGTGAGCTCGGCGGCGGGGCTCGCGCTCATCGACACCATCGTCGACGAGGGCCTCATCGACAACGCCGCCCAGATGGGCCGCTACTTCACCGAGGCCGCGTGGGACCTCAAGGACCCGTGGATCGGCGACGTCCGCTTCACCGGCCTGCTCGGCGGCATCGAGCTGGTCTCGGACCGCGAGAGCAAGGAGGTGCTGGGCAAGAAGCACGTCGCCCGCATCAAGGACCTGCTCCACGAGGCCGGCATGCTCATCACGGTGTCGGGCGCCTACGGCAACTGCCTGCGCCTGCAGCCGCCGCTGTCCATCACCCGCGGCCAGATCGACCAGCTCATCGCGGCCCTGCGGATCGCGCTTTCGCAGACCCGCCAGGGCGCGTAGGCTGCGGCCGTCGGGACGCCCCGACCACCCCCTTCGATGAACCTCTTCGCCGTCCGCAAGCAGCTCGATCGCGTCCTCCACCCGGTGGTGTCGACGATCGCGCGGCCGCCGATCCACGCCAACGTGTGGACCCTCATCGGCGCCATGCTCGGCGCCGCCGGCAGCGTGCTGTTCTACCTGGGCCTGCTGTGGCCGGCGTTCGCGCTCCTGATCGTGCGCGGCCTCGTCGATCACATCGACGGCTACAAGGCGCGCAACTTCGGCCAGCGCTCGACCTTCGGCGCGGTCATGGACGACGTCGCCGACCGCTGGGTGCTCGGCGTGATGTTCGCGGGCGGCTGCCTGTGGCTGTCGCCGGCGTACCCGCACGTGCTGGTGGTGATGGCGCTGGGCATCACCGGGGCGCTGGTCAACGTCATCATCAAGCTGTCCATCTACGCCGAGGCGCACCAGGACATCCGGCGCGAGCACGGCAAGATCGGCCACCCGGTCGACGTCGTCGGCATGTTCGGCTCGGCGGAGTTCATCATCTACTTCGGCGCCGGCGTGTTCTTCACCGCGCTGCTGCGCGATCCGCGGCCGATGCTGGTCGGCTGCTGGGCGGTGGCCGTGATGGCGCACGTCTCGCTCTTGCAGCGCATGCACTTCGCCTGGCGCCACTACCGTCGGGTCGATCCGGCGGCGGCGGCGATGACCACCGAGCGCCCGGGCGAGGGCCCGCGCGGCGACGGTCCGCCGCCGGCTGGCCCTCGATCGATCCCCACGCGATGCGGGTCGAGCTCACCGGCGCCGAGACCGTCGGCCCGGTGGCCTGATCCGCGCCCCGACGTTCGTCATGGTCACCGAGCACGCGCGCTCGAACCTCCCGTCGACGCCCCGCCGCGGAAGGTCTCGAACCTCAACCCCGCCAACGCGATCACCGCGTCGCGGTTTCTGACCCTGCCGCCCTTCGTGTGGGCGGTCGACCAGGGCTACGCCCAGATCGCGACCCTGGCGCTGCTCATCTGCGCCGCCCTCGACATGGTCGACGGCCTGGTCGCGCGGCTGTTGCGCTGCCAGACCCCGTTCGGCGAGGTGTTCGACGCCATCGCCGACGGCTTCTGCTACGGGTTCTTCATGGTGGTGCTCACCGCCTACGGCCAGCTGCCGTGGCTGCCGGTGGTCATCACGATCGCGTTCGGCGTGTACAACACGTACCTGCGCGCGGCCTACGCCAGGCGGGCCGGCCGCACCGTCAACTTCCGGTCGTGGGCGATGGAGAAGCTGGTCGCCTACGGCGGCTACAACGTGCTCTTCGGCGTCGCCCAGATCGAGGTCGACTTCTACCTGTGGGGGTTCGTCGCGATCATGGGGCTGACCCTGGTGCACGACACCAAGCGCATGCTGATCGATCCGATCGATCCGCCGGAGGTGCCGGCGTGATCGTCTCCCACGCCACGTTCATCCTGATGGCCGCGATCGCCACCGCCGGCGTCGCCGGGTGGTGGGTGGTGATGGACGTCCTGCGCCTGCGTCGGACGCTGCGCGAGCGCCCGCGCACCCGCTGGACCGGCGATCGCATCTTCGGCTCGGTGATCGGCATCGCCACCGGCGTCATCGGCGTCGCCGGCATCGTCCTGCACTACCTGCGCTAGCGATGCGCTAGCTAGCCGACGGGCGCCGGCTCGGTCGTGGCGTCGCGCCCCGCGGGCAGGGCGGCGTGACGGCCCAGCGGCAGGGCCTCGCGGTGCGCCAGCACCCGCACCGACGCCGCCACCCCGCGCGCGCGCGCGATCTTCTGCAGCCGCCAGCGCGGCGTCTGCGGCAGGCCCAGGGGCGCGTGCACCGTGCCCCAGTGCACGGGCACCATCGTCGTCGCGCCGAGGCGCTCGAAGATGTCGAGGGCGCAGTCGGGGTCGATGTGGACGCCGCGATCGAGGGCGCGCCGCCGCAGCCGATAGTACCAGACCGGCATGATGCCGCCGATGGGGAGCAGCGAGGCGTCGAGCCGGAACTGTCGGCCGATGTCGTCGAACACCGCGTGGTCGGAGAAGTCGACGTCGCCGGCGTGGTGGACCGCGACGCCGCCGGCGCGGGCGACGTAGCCAGCGCACAGCGGTGCGTCGCCCTTGCGCCAGCGGCCGTTGTCGTGGCGCGTGGGCACCGCGTGGACCTCGACCCCGCCGACGTCGAGGGCGTCGCCCGGCTCCACCTCGGTGACCCGGGCGAAGCCGAGATCGGCGACGATCGGCGCCGCGCCGCGCGGCACCACCAGGTGGGCGCTGCGGTCGAGGGCCTTGAGGGTCCACCGGTGCAGGTGGTCGACGTGGCTGTGGGTGATGAGGACGGCGTCGACGGGACCTGCGGCCCGGGCCCGGCCGCGGCCCAGCGGATCCACCAGCAGGCGGCGGCCGCCGACGGCGATCACCGCGCTGGCGTGCCCGAGCCAGGTCACCGCGTCGGGGCCCGCGGCGGGCCGCGTCGACGAAACATCGTCGTCGACGGTGGTCCCGCTCGGCACCCGTTTGCTATAGCACGGGCCTCGTGCTGACGTTCTTCCTCATCGGCCTCGCGGCCGGCGCGCTCACCGGCGTGCCGATCGGGCCGGTGAACGTGGCGGTGATCGACGCCGCCTACCGGCACACGCTCCGGCGCGCGCTCGCGGTGGCCGCCGGCGGCGCCATCGCCGACGGGATGTACTGCGCCCTCGGGGTCCTCGGCATCACCCCGATGCTGCGCGCCAACCCGACGGTGCCGCCGGTGCTCTACGCCATCAGCGGCGTCATCCTCGTCGGCTACGGGCTGCTCACCGCGCGCAGCCGGCCGGTGCCGCCGACGACGGCCCAGGCCCCGCGCGCGCCCAACCCCTCGCGCGAGATCTGGTCGGGCTTCACCGTCGGCCTGGCGCTGATCGCGCTCAACCCGGCGGCGCTGGTGACCTGGGTGGTCATCCTCGGCTCGATCATCCCGACCGCGAACCAGGCCGAGGGCCTCGTCACCGCGATCGGCGTGTTGCTCGGCAGCCTCGGCTGGTTCGTGCTCGTTGCCTACCTCACCCACAAGGGCAAGCACCTGCTCGGCGAGAAGGCGGTGTGGATCCCGCGCATCATCGGCATCGCGCTGATGGGCTACGGCGGCTACCTGCTGGTGCGCGGCATCGCCTACTTCATGTGAACGCCGGCGGCGCGTGGCCGCCGGGCGTCAGTTGCTCTCGAGGGCGGCGAGCAGCTCGCCGCAGGTCGCCTCGACCTGGATCGCCAGCTTGCGCGGCACCGGCGAGCCGTCCTCGGCGAGGAGCGTCGAGAGCCGGCGCGCGGCCGCCGCGATCTGCTTGCGCAGGTGGCCCTCGCGATCGCCGGCGTCCTCGGGGAACGCCACGTCGCGGAACCGGCGCGCGAGCAGCGGCGCCTCGGCGCCCTCGTCGAAGGCGACCCGCTGGATGGTCTCGAGGGTCTCGCGATCGGCGGCGCCGCGCTCGGTCGCGCGCGCCACGAAGTCGACCGCGGCCATGCTCGGCACCGACGCGGCCGGGCCGGTGCGCGCGCGCTCGAGCACCTTGGGCGCGGCGGTCTCGAGGAACCGGAAGCTGCCGAGCAGCTTGGCCACGGTGGCGGCCTTGAGGTGCAGCTCCTGGCGGCAGTACGCCTCGAAGTCCGGAAAGCCCCACGCGGTCCAGGCGCCGCTCTGCTGGACGCGAGACAGCGCCTCGGCGAGCTCGATCCACGTGCGCTTGAACGCGCGCGCCTTGGACAGGGCGTCGGCCCGGACCGGGTCGTCGGAGATCGCGTGCAGGCGATCTTCCATCTGGCGATCGGTCTTGGTGATGATCTTGGACGTCACGGCGGCGGAACCTACGCTGCCGGTCTGATCCTCGCCTCAGAATCCTGAGGAACTCCCTCGCGATTCCAGAGGTTTCGGTGCGGCATGCGGCATGCTGCGAGGGTGGCCGTGGCCGTGAACTCGCATCGCCTGGTCGCCCTCGCGGCGGCGTCGGTCCTCGCCGTCACCGTCGGTGGCGCCGCCGGGTGCACCAGCGGGGCGGCCGATTCCGCCGACCCCGGCGGCGGCGGCGGCGCGGGCGGCCCCCGGGCCCCGGGCCTGGGCTGCGAGGTCGACGACGACTGCGTGCCGGTGTCGGCGACCTGCTGCGGCTGCCCCGGCTTCGCGGTGTCGGTGGATGACCCGCTGGCCGGCGCCTGCGACGAGCTCGGCTGCCAGGAGCCGGTCGCGTGCGGCGCGGCGGTCGCGCGCTGCGACCTCGGCGCCTGCGTTTTGACCTGCCCCGAGGTGGTGTGCAACCTGGCCTGCGCCGGCGGCTTCGCCGTCGACGCCGGCGGCTGCGAGACCTGCGCGTGCGCCGAGATGCCGCCGGAGGCCGAGTGCGCCGCCGACGAGGAGTGCGTGCAGGTCGCCGCCGATTGCTGCGGCTGCGGCGCCGGCGGGGTCGATGTCGCGGTGCCGGCGGGCGACGCCGACGCGTTCACCGCCGCCCTCGACTGCGACCCCGCCGCGGTGTGCCCCGACGTCGACGCGTGCGAGGTCGGCGCGAGCCCGCGCTGCCAGCTCGGGCGGTGCGCCCTCGTGGTCGACGGTGGCGGACAGGCGTGTGGCTCGAACACGGCATGTCCGTCGGGCCAGCAGTGCGTCATCGGCGGCGCCGGGCCGGCCGACGGCCTCGGCACCTGCCAGCCCACGTAGTCGGCCCGCCCCCCCGGCCGCGCTTTCCCCGCGCGGGGGTGGCTGCCGGCGTGGACCGCGTGCGTTATATTCTCGGCTCCGATGTCCACCGACGGGCCCACGCCACCCGCGAGCGGCGCTCAACCCGCCGCCGACTCGGGCTCGCTGCTCGGCGCCGTGCTCGACGGGCGCTACCGCGTCACCAAGAAGCTGGGCGAGGGCGGCATGGGCGAGGTGTACGCCGCCGAGCACGTCCACATCGACAAGCGCTTCGCGGTGAAGCTGCTGCGCCAGGAGATCGTGTCGAACCCCGAGGCGGTGTCGCGGTTCCGCCAGGAGGCGCGGTCGGCGTCGTCCATTGGCCACCGCAACATCATCGGCATCGAGGACTTCGGCGAGCTGCCCGACGGCCGCATCTACATGTGCATGGAGCTCCTCGACGGGGCTCCGCTCAACGAGATGATCCAGCAGCCGATGCCGATGGATCGGCTGCTCAACATCCTCATCCAGACCGGGCACGGCCTGGCCGCGGCGCACAGCAAGAACATCGTGCACCGGGACATGAAGCCCGAGAACATCTACGTCACCGTCGGGCCCGGCGGCGAGGACGTGCCCAAGCTGCTCGACTTCGGCATCGCCAAGGTCGCCGGTAACGACGGCCAGAACAACCTCACGCGCACCGGCACCATCTTCGGCACGCCGTACTACATGGCGCCGGAGCAGGCGCTCGGCCAGGGCATCGACGCCCGCGTCGACATCTACGCCATGGGCGTGATCATGTACGAGGTGTTCGCGGGCTCGCTGCCGTTCCAGGAGCGAGTCCTTCATGGGCATCCTCACCCAGCACATCACCACCGAGCCGGAGCCGGTGGGGCAGCGCGCGGCCAAGGTCGGGCGCCAGCTGCCACCGGAGCTCGAGCAGATCGTCACCCGGGCGATGGCCAAGGATCCGGCCCGTCGCTACCAGACCATGGACGAGCTGGTGGCCGCGCTGGTCGCGCTCTACCGGCAGGTCGTCGGCGCCGGCATGAGCACGTACATGGCGGCGTTCCCGGTCGGGGTCAGCGGTGCGGGACCGTCGCAGCCGAGCATGCCGGGCACGCCCCAGGGCGCCATCCCGACGATGATGGGCGCGTCGCTGCCCGGCCGCTCGACGCCGCCGCCGCGCATGGCGACGCCGCCGCCGGTGGCAGGCGCGCCGCACGCGACGCCGCCCGGGATGTCGCACGCGATGCCCTATGCCGGCGCGCCGAGCCAGACCGGCTCCGGCTCGATGGCGATGAGCGAGGCGGCGCTGCCCAAGAAGGGCAGCAAGGCCGGGCTCATCTTCCTCATCATCGCGATCCTCGGCGGTGGCGGCGCGGCGGCGGCGTTCTTCCTGCTCAAGAAGGACGCCACGCCGACGGTGGCCGGCGCTGGCAGCGGCTCGGGGTCGGGCTCAGCCGCGATGGGCAGCGGCTCGGGCTCGGCGGCGATGGGCTCGGGCTCGGCGGTGGCGATGATCACCCCCGACGCGATGCCGGCGGCGGGCTCGGGCTCGGCGGCGGTGACCGTGCCCCCCGATGCTGCGCCGATGGTGGTGATGCCCGATGCCGCGCCGATGGTGGTGCCGCCCGACGCCGCGCCGGAGCGGCCGGTGGCGGTCGATCCCATCAAGGTCGCGATCCAGATCAAGCCGCACAGCGCCAAGATCTACGAGGGCAGCAAGAAGGTCGGCGGCGCCGCCACCATCCTCACGGTGGTGCCGGGCAAGCCGCGCACGCTGGTGCTCAAGGCGTCGGGCTACAAGGACAAGACGATCGTCATCGACGGTCGCGAGGATTCGCTCAACGTCGAGCTCGAGGCCAAGGCGAGCGCGCCGCCGGATCCGCCGCCGGCGGTGAAGGACTGCACCAACAAGATCCTCGAGAACACCAAGCGCTGCCGGCAGCAGTACTGCCTGGCGCACCCGGCCGACCTCGACTGCCTCGAGTGAGGCGGGCTCGCGGCCCGGCGTGCGCGCCGTGCGGTCGGCTGGCCGCCGAGGCCCGGCACGGCGCGGCAGGCGCCGGCACCGCAGGTGGCTGCGGTTGACCGCGGTCACGTCTGCCAGCGGGTGCGAGCAGATCGTGCTCGTTCCGGGCCCGATCTGTCGCACACTCGTCGGCAGCTCATGACCCGCACGCGACCACCCCGCCGCTCGTCGCGGCCGCTCCTCGGCGGCCTCCTCATCCTCGCGTGCGCGCTGGCGGCGCCAGGCCTTGGCCTGGTGCAGTCGCGGGTCGCGGCCGCGGAGACCGACGCTCGCGCCCAGGCCCGCGAGCAGGCCCAGGCCGCGCGTCGGTTGTTCGATGGTGGCGACTTCCGCGGCGCGCTGGCGGGCTACCAGAAGGCCGAGCAGCTCGACCCGTCGGGCTACAACGACTTCAACATCGGCCTCTGTTACGACAAGCTCGGCGAGGGCGAGCCGGCGGCGCGCCACTACCGGTCGTACCTGGCGCGCGTGCCCGACGCGCCCAACCGCAGCCAGGTCGAGGCCTCGATCGCGCGGCTCGAGAGCGCGGTCGCGGCGGCGGCGCGCAAGGCCGAGGCGGCGCGCGCGGCAGAGGCGGCGGCGGCCGCGGAGGCGGCGCGTGCGGCGGAGGCGGCGCGTGCGGCGGAGGCGGCGCGTGCGGCAGAGGCGGCGCGTGCGGCAGAGGCGGCGCGTGCGGCGGAGGCGGCGGCGGTGCCCACCGTCGTCGAGCAGCCGATGCAGCCGCCGGTCGGTCCCATGGTGGCGGCGCGGCCCTCGACGGGCGATCCGGCGCTCGATCGGGTCGCGGCCATCGACGTTTCGGCGGCGCGCGCGCAGGCAGGCTTCGTCGCGCCCGGCCCCGCGACCGCGGCGCCGCCGCCAGCGGTGGCGACCGGGCCGCAGCCAGCGGGCGCGCCGGCGCCGGCTCCCGCGGCGCCGCAGCCCGACGCGCCGAAGGCCAAGCCGTTCTACAAGCAGTGGTGGTTCTGGGTGGTGGCCGGCGTGAGCGCGTACGTGCTCATCAGCATCGCGACCGCGGACTCGACCAGCACGCGGGCGCTCGAGGCGCCGGAGCGGGGCATCGAGGGTGGGGCGACGCTGCTGCGGTTCTGAGGCGGGCACGGGCACGGGCATGGGCAGGGGGTGAGACGGGCACGGGCAGGGGGTGAGACGGGCACGGGCACGGGCAGGGGGAGACAGGCACGGGGGAGGCTGGGGTAAAAGCGGGTGATGGTGCGCGCGCTGCTCGTGGTCGCCTCGGGTCTGGCCTGGGGCTGCGTCGATCGTGGACCCGGGCCAGGGGCGAAGCCGGCCGACAAGGCGCAGCTCGCGGCGTTCCATGTCGCCGAGGTGCCGCGTGATCTCACGTCGCGGGTCGACGCCGATCTCGGCGGCAAGGTGCGCTACCTCGGGACCGCGATCGAGAGCACGACGGTGGTGCCCGGCGCCGACGTGACGCTGCGCCACTACTGGCAGGTGGTGGAGGCGCCCGGGCCAGGCTGGCGCGTGTTCGGCTCGCTCGAGGGCGCCGGCGCCGGCTCCGACTTCGTGCCCCTCGACGACAGCCCGCTGCGCGAGGCCTACGGCCCGAGCGCGTGGCAGGCCGGCGATCTCCTCGTCGACGAGCAGACCTTCGTGGTGCCGCCGGGCTGGAAGGCGAAGGCCGCGACGGTGCGGGTCGGCCTCATCCGCGAGGGCGGCCGCGACGTCAGCGCGCGCATGCCGCTGCGCTCGGGGCCGGGCGCCGACGGCGCGGTGGTGGCGCTGCAGCTCGCCGTCGATCTAGCCAAGGCGCCGCCGCCGCCGCCGCCGCGCGGCACCGTGATCGTGCCACGCGCCGCCGGGGCCATCGCCATCGACGGCGTCGGCGCCGATCCGGGCTGGGCCAAGGCGGTGACGTCGCCACCGTTCGCCACCGCCGAGGGCAGTCCGGAGCCGGTCGGCTCGGCGACCGCGCGCCTGACCTGGGACGACGCCGCGCTGTACGTGTTCGCCAGCATCAAGGACACCGACGTGTGGAGCCAGTACACCGCCGACGACGCCCCGCTGTGGAAGGAGGACGTCCTCGAGCTGTTCATCGACGCCGACGGCAACCGCCGCGGCTACGTCGAGCTGCAGGTGAACCCGAACAACGCGCAGTTCGACTCGTGGTTCGCGACCACCCGGGCCAAGCCCGGCGACGAGAGCTGGTCGGCGGGCATGACCTCGGCGGTGCGGGTGCGCGGCACCGCCGACAAGCGCGGCGACAAGGACTCCGGCTGGGACGTCGAGATCGCCATCCCGTGGCCGGCGCTGCGCGGCCGCGACGACAAGATGGCAGTGCGGCTGCCGCCGGTGCCCGGCGATTCGCTGCGCATGAACATCGTGCGCGGCGACCTGCCCGCGACCGGGCGGCTGTCGGCGTCGTCGTGGAACCCGATCACCTACGGCGACTTCCACGCGCTGGACCGCATGCTCACGGTGATCTTCGCGGACGCTGCGGGCGAGACCTCACCACCAGCGCCGACTGCGCCCGAGGCGGCGGCGGGCAGCGGGAGCGCGGCGGGCAGCGCTGACCCGGGCGGCGCCGGGAGCGCGGCGGGCGGCGGGGGCTCCGCGGCGGGCACCGGCAGCGGCGCGGGGAGCGCGAGCATGGCGGGGGCGGGCAGTGGCGCCGGCGCGGGGAGCGCGGCGCCGGCGCCGCGGCTGCGCCGGCCCTCCGGTGCCGGGGAGCCCGCGACGGGCTCGGCGGCGACGACGCCGTAGCCCCGGCGCGCCGCGAGCCCCGGCGGCGGTCCGCGCCGAAACATGCGCGTTCGCGCGCGCGTGTTACGATTTTTTTTCATGACGCACGCGCAGCGAGTGATCGCGGCACTGGGCAGCCTGCTCGGCGCGTGCGGTGGATCCGGAGGCGGCACCGGCCTCGGCACCCAGCCGAGCTGGCGCCAGGCGTCGGCGTTCGAGGCCTCGACCGGCGCGGGCGTCGTCGGCGAGACCATCGACTTCGCGCCCGGGGGTCCCGGCGCCACCTACTACGCGCTGTCGCCGCCGCCACCGCCGCAGTCGGCGATCGGCGAGGCGGTGATCGCCGCGGTCGGGCGTGCCGCGACGGCCGCCGGCATGGCGACGCCGGTCGCCGACGGCCGCCTGTTCGCCGCCGCGAGCGCGCTGGCGCCGTACGTGCCCGACGAGGGCGTGGTGTCGTACGGCCTCGTCGAGTTCGCGCTGCAGCACCACGGCATCATCGAGCCGTCGCCGCACCTGCTCGTGGTGTGGGGCGACCTCGACGATCCCGACGAGATCGTCGCGCAGATCGCGCCGCGCCTGCCGGAGCTGCTCGGCTCCGGCGCCGACACCCGGCTCGGCGTCGGCGTCGCCCACCGCGACGGCAGCGGCGTGGTGGTGTTCGCGCTGCAGGGCTCGCGCGTCACCATCCAGCCGGTCGCGCGCGCGGTCGACCTCGGCCGCTCCACGTACCTCGAGGGCCGGGTGGCCGCCGGCTTCGTCCGGCCCGAGGTGTTCGTCACCGAGCCCGCCGGTGGGGTGCAGCGCATGCCGGTGCGCTCGGTGGGGACCACCGACTTCGTCGTCGAGGTGCCATGCGCCAGCCCGGGCCGCACCCAGATCGAGATCACCGCCGAGGACGCCACCGGCTCCAACGTGCTGGCGAACTTCCCGGTGTGGTGCGCGGAGCCGCCACCGACCTCGCTGCGGGTCGACCCCACCGTCGACGACGTCCCGCTGCGCGACGCCGCCGACGCCGAGCAGCGCCTGCTGGCCCTGGTCAACCGCGATCGCGTCCGCGCCGGGCTGCCGGAGCTCCGCTGGCACGAGGGCGCGGCCGAGGTCGCGCGCCGGCACAGCGCCGAGATGCACGCCACCGGCGAGGTCGCGCGCGTCTCGCCGATCACCGGCGCCGCCGCCGATCGCGTGCGCGCAGCCGGCCTGCGCACGCCGACGGTGCTGGAGAACGTCGCCCGCGCGTACGGCGTGAGCGAGGTCCACGCCGGCCTGATGGGCAGCCCCGGCCACCGCGCCAACCTGCTGTCGTCGTCGGCGACCCACCTCGGCATCGGCGTGGTGCTGGGCGACGACATCAGCGGCCGCCGCGAGCTGCTGGTGACCCAGGTGTTCCTGCGGGTGCCGCCGCCGATCGAGCCGGCCGCCGCCGCCGCCCAGGTGCTGGCCGCCGCGCGCACGGTGCGGCCCTGGCGGAGCGGCCCGAGCTCGACGGGCCGGCCCAGGAGCTGGCGAGCGCCATTGCGCGCGGCGTGCCCGCGAGACCGCGTGGGCCCAGGCCAAGCGCCGCGTCGACGGCTTCGTCTCGCGCTACCGCCAGATCGGCACCGTCATCATGGCGGTCGGCGACCTCGCCACCGTCTCCGGCGAGAGCCTGCTCGGCAGCTACACCCCCGACGAGGTCGGCGTCGGCGTGGCCCAGGGCCCGCACCCCGATCTGGGCGACCAGGCGATCTGGATCGTGCTGCTGCTCGGCGATCTGCGCTGAGCGATCGTCGAGCGTTGCGCGGGCCGGCGCCGGCGTTGCGCGGCGCGCGGCCCGTGGTGTCGTGCGGAGCGCGCGAGGCGACGCGGTGCGCCTCGGCTAGCGGCGGGACCTCGGCCGGGCGTGCGCCGGGCGCGCGGTGCCAGGGCAGCGGCGGACCGGCGCGACGCCAGCCGTGCTCGAGCAGCCATGACTGCGGTCGGGCCACCGGCAAGAGGCCCAGCCGGGGACGCGCACGACCTCGCCGGCCCACGGCGCGAACATCGTCGCTGACGAGTACGGATCGCAGCGCGTGCCGGCGAAGCCGGGCGCGGATGATTCGGGGTGCTTACGCCAGTTGTTGAGCACGTAGTGAAGCGCCGCCCGCACGTGCCGCGGCGTGCGCAAGACGGTCGCGTGGTAGCGGTCGACGAAGGCGCGGCCGCGGCGGCCCCGTCTGCGGTTGAGCCGGTGCGCCAGCGCGATCAGCAGCCCGCGCATGCCGTTGCCGAGCGCGCGGGCGGAGTCGGCCTCGACGAGGAAGTGCAGGTGGTCGCGCTGGATGGAGGCGTGGACCACGCGGAAGTCGGCGCGTGCGAGCTGGGTGGCGAGGGCGGCCTGGACGTCGGCGAAGCCGTGGTGCGACCGCAACCCGGCGAGCTCGCGCACCACGCGCACGGTGACGTGCACGGGCTCGCGCGCCGACATCTTCGGGCGCGAGGCGTGCCTGAGCTCCGCGCGCTCGCCCTTGGGCTTGCGACCGGCGCCAGCGCGCGCGCCGCCATGCGTCCGAAAGGGCAGCGAACCCTGCCTGTGGCCGCGGGCGCTGGCACGACGTTGTGGAGCACGTGGAGTCGTCGTCGACACGCGCGAACAGTAGCAGGCCCCCTTGGAGCGCTCAAGCATGAAATGGCGAATAGATGAATCAGGACGACACTGGGTGGATAATCCTGGTGCTTTACGGCCTACACACCTGTGCGAATGCCACCCTGAAATCTCACTCCAACTCACGAGGTCACGGGCCTCTGCAAGCGCGCAAGCAGAAGTCCCATCCGGGTCTGAACTCAGGGGTCAGGCCCAGAACGCTACTTTTTTCTCCGCGTTCTGGGCCTGACGTCGGCCGCACGCGGCGTACCCACGTGGAGGCGCGACGCAGCGACGTGGCGCGGACGACGCTTCGCCGATCGGACGACGCGAGGAGCGGCGAGGATCCGGTCCGCCAGAACCTGGGAGAAATAGGTACAGGTTTTGGCGGACCCCAGAGCCCTGAGCTGGGGAGCGACGAGGAGAGGTGGGGCGACGAGCGCCAGGCCGCGCTCAACCCGCGCGCAGGCGCGCGACCTCGGGGCGACCGGGGGCGGCGTCGAGGGCCGCGCTCACCCCGCGCGCAGGCGCGCGACCTCGAGGCGGTCGAGGGCGGCGTAGAGGGCGGCGCCGTCGGCGCCGGGGCTGAACGGGGCGTCGATGCCCGGCGCCAGCGCGGCGGCGAGCGCGGGCCAGGTCGGTGCCAGGCCGAGGCGCGCGGTGACCAGGGCGACGATGGCGGCGACGTCGTCGGCGGGGGTCGCCGGCGTCGGTGCGCCGAGGCCGGCGGCGAGCAGGGTCGGGATGTGGCCGTCGTCGACGACGATCGTGGTCGGGGTGAGCGCGGCGTGGGCGACGCCCAGCTCGTGCAGCGCGCCCAGCGCCCGGGCCAGGCGCTTGAGCAGCCGTCCGAGCGGGGCCGGCGACGGATCGATCACGGCGTCGGCCCACGGCGCGCCCGCCGGCGCCTCGAACACCGCGGTGCGCTCGGCGTGATCCCACGCCAGCGCCCGCTGCACGAAGGGGCTCGACGCCGCGGCCATGGTGCGCACCCGCGCCAGCGCGGCGCGGCCCGGCTCGCTGTCGTCGAACCGCTCGATGACCACCGATCGATCGAGCACCCGATCGACGGCGCGCGCCAGGCGCGACACCTCGGTGCGCCCGAGCGCGGTCTCGTGCTGGTAGCGCGCGACCTCCGCCGCGGGCTCCTCGGTGGGCGTGGCCACCGGCCCGACGCTGCTCGGGCGCGCGCGCGGGCGCGGCAGCATCACCGCCGGGCCGCTGGCGGCGAGCCCCTCGAGGGCGGCGCGGGCGGCGGTCAGGGCCGGCCGCTCGCCCGGCGCCTTGCGCAACAGCGCCTCGAGCAAGCCGTCCCAGCCGGGGCCGAGCTCGGGGCGGATCGTCGACGGCAGCGGCGCGACCTCGCCGAGGTGCTGCGCGACGTAGTCGGGCCCGAGGAAGGGCAGCCGCCCGGTGAGGGCCTCGAACAGGGTCACGCCGAGGGCGTAGAGGTCGGCGGCGACGGTGATCGGCGCGCCGGTGATCTGCTCCGGCGACATGTACGCGAGGGTGCCGATGAGGCCGCCGGTCTGGGTCTGGCCGAGGTCGACCAGGTGGGCGACGCCGAAGTCACCGAGCTTGCCGGTGCCGCGCGCGTCGAAGAACACGTTGGCGGGCTTCACGTCGCGGTGGACCACGCCGCGGTGGTGCGCGACCTCGAGCCCGGCGAGCAGCTCGAGGCCGAGGCGCCGGACCGCGGCCTCGGTGAAGCGCTCGCCGACGCCGAGGCGCTGGGCCAGCGAGCCGCCGGGCAGGTACTCCATCACCAGCACGCCGTGCTCCAGCGCGACGTCGTAGATCTCGACGAGCGACGGGTGGCGCAGCGCGGCCGCGACGCGGGCCTCGCGGCCGAAGCGCTCGAAGGCCGGGCCGCCGCGGGCGCCGCCGCCGTGCAGCAGCGATCGCCACCAGGCGCCCGCCGATCTCGTCGTCGGCGAGGAACACCCGGCCGGCGGCGCCGGCGCCGAGCAGGCGCTCGAGGCGGTAGCGGCCGGCGACGAGCTGGGCCTCGCGCGGCGCCGGCGCCGGCGTGGCCTCGCGCCACGCCCGCAGGTAGCCGTCGAGGTCGGGCGCGACGTCGGGCGCCTCGCGGCGCAGTTCCGCGAGCACGTCGCGGGCGGCGTCGCGCAGCTCCATCGACGCCAGCACCACCACCAGCTGGCGCAGCGCCGGCTCGCGATGGGCCGCCACGCGCGAGGCCTCTTGCAGGTGGCGCGCGGCGTCGGCGTGGGCGCCGCGGCGCGCGAGGATCTGGCCGAGCCGCAGGTGCGCCGCGGCGCGATCGTCGCCGGCGGCCACCTCGAGCACGCGCTCGAGCAGCTGACCGGCCTCGCGATCGCGGCCGGCGTCGCCGAGCAGGCGGGCGGCGTCGAGGTCGCGGTGGGCGCGCTGGTACAGCTCGATCGCGCGATCGACCTCGCCGACCTGCTCGGCCAGCTCGGCGGCCTCGCCGTGGCGCCGGCCCCGGGCCAGGGCGTCGAGCGCGGCGCGGCGACCGTCGTCGGTGCCCACCATCCGCGCCTTGAGCTCGCGCACCAGGGGCTCGTCGCGGGCCTCGAGCGCGCACCGCAGCGCACGGCCGAGGTCGCCGGCGGCGTGGGCGGCGGCGGCGGCGCGGGCGAAGTCCCAGATCTGCTCGTAGAGATCGGCGGCGCGCGCCGGCTGCCCGGCGCGGAGCAGCGCCGCGGCCGCGTCGGCGTGGCGGCCGGCGGCGAGCAGGGCGTCGACGTCGGCGGGATCGGCGTCGGTCGGCGGCGCGCTCATCGTCGCCCGCCCCGGCGGGGAACCGCCCGTGCCCGTTTGCTCGCCACGCGCCTTCGATGGTACCCCAGCCCCCGTCATGAAGCAGCGCAGCGCTCATCGCTCGGTCCTGGTCGTCGGCTCGGTCGCGTACGACGACATCGACGGCCCCTTCGGCATGCACCGCGACCTGCTCGGCGGCTCGGCGTCGTTCATCGCGCGCGCCGCCGCGTTCTTCACCGACAAGGTCTCGATCTCCGCGGTGGTCGGCGCCGACTTCGAGCAGCGCCACCTCGACGAGCTGGCCGCGGTCGGCGTCGACGTCAGCCAGATCGAGCGCAAGGCCGGCGAGACCTTCCACTGGGTCGGCAAGTACTCCGACGACCTGACCTCGCGCGAGACCCTCGACACCCGCCTCGGCGTGTTCGGCGACTGGCAGCCGGTGCTGTCGCCGGCGCAGCGCAAGGCCGAGCTGGTCTTCCTCGGCAACATCCACCCGGCGGTCCAGCTCGGCGTCGCCGAGCAGTGCGACGCGCCGAAGCTGCTCGCCCTCGACACGATGAACTTCTGGATCGGTGGGGCCCGCGAGGCGCTGGGCAAGACCCTGCGCAAGGTGAGCACCCTGCTGGTCAACGACGAGGAGGCTCGGCAGCTCGCCGAGGAGCACAACCTGCGCCGCGCCGCCGCCAAGATCCTCAAGATGGGCCCGACCTCGGTCATCATCAAGCGCGGCGACGCCGGCGCGCTGCTGTTCCACGGCGGCGGCGCGTTCGGCATGCCGGCCCTGCCGCTCGAGGACGTGCGCGATCCGACCGGCGCCGGCGACAGCTTCGCCGGCGGCTTCATGGGCTACCTGGCCTACGCCGGCAACCTCGAGCCGGCGACCATCCGCACCGCGATGATCGTCGGCAGCGTGATGGCGTCGTTCGCCGTCGAGAAGTTCTCCGTCGACGGCCTGCGCGACCTCACCACCGCGGCGATCCAGGAGCGCTTCGATGCCTTCGGCGAGCTGACCCGCTACGACGCGGTCCGGCTCTAGCCGCGCTCTGGCTCGAGCCGCGGCGCGCGGGCTACTCGCCGACCGGCGGCGCCCCGGCGGCCTCGCGGCTGCCGAAGAACTCACGGATGAGCTCGTCGTCGAACTGATCGGCGAACCGGCCGACCGCGGTGACCAGCACCGCGAACTCCTCGGCGTCGAGCCCGCGCAGGGCGCGGCCGGCGTGCAGGACGACCCAGCCGTCGGGCTGCAGCGCGAACGACGCCATGCCGCCCATGTACGCGTTGTGCTCGAGCAGCTTCGTGAAGAACGCGTACTCGCGGCCGGGCGGCAGGTGCTTGAACATCGGCGCGATCGCCACCATCGCGGTGCCGGAGGTGCCGACGATGACGAACGCCGAGCCCCATTGCATGCGGTACATCGCGTTGTCGAGGGCGAGGGCGCGGTCGGCGAGGCCGGAGGCGGCCAGGAGCGCGGGCAGGGTCGGGGTGTCGTCGGCCATGGCCGGACTATAGGTCGCGCGCGGGCCGGGTGAGCTCGACCTGGCCGCCGATCACGATCGCGCGGATCGCCAGCCGCGCGAGCACCACGCCCTGGCGCAGGACCAGGAGCGCGACCGCGCCGCCGGTGCCGAGCAGCGCGTGGCGGCTGACCAGCGCCGCGTACCCGACGACGACGAGCGCGACGGCGAGGGTGCCGAGGCCGGCGTGGGCCAGCGCCCGCGGCCGGCGCACGAGATCGCCGAGCGCGGTGACGTAGGCACGGGTCGCTGCCAGCGGCGCGCCGGCGCGCCGGCGCCGGGCCAGGTCGACCCGCGCGAGATCGCCGACGGTGTCGAGCACCAGCCACGCCAGGAGCGGCGGCACCACCCCGATGAAGAGCGCCACCACCAGGTCGACGTCGTCGAGGGCCAGCTCGAGCCGCGTCGCCATCGCGGCCAGGCTGGCGCCGGCGATGGCCAGGACCGGCACCCGCGCCACCGCCGACAGGAGCCCGACCCGCGCGAACGCGAGGAAGGTGTCGACCCCGCCGGCGCCGAACACCCGCGCGGTGGCGGCGCGGCCGTCGGGGCGCTCGAGGGCGACCGCGAGCGCGCCGCCGTGCAGGAGCCACGACGCGATCACCCAGGCGCCGGTGACCGCGACCAGCACGCCGGCGCAGCCGCGATCACGTGCGGCGCCGCTCGCACCACCTCGATCAGCGCGACCAGATCGCCGTCGACGGCGTCGTCGAACCGCGGGCGGCGCGCGAACTCGGCGGCGAGCACGTTGGCGGTCGCCACCATCGCGGTCGCGGCGAGCAGCGCCTGCGCCACGTAGATCGCGAGGTAGGTGCCGGCGTAGCGCCACGCCAGCGCGGCGCCGGCGCGGGTCATGGTCACCAGCGACGGCCGCGGCTCACAGCCCGGCTCCGATCATCGCGGCCTGGGCCCAGAACCCGAGGCGCGCGCCGGCGCGGTACGACGCCCGCAGATCGGCGCGGGCCCGCTCGCGCAGCGCGAGCAGGTCGTCCTGCAGGAGGATGCGGCGCTCGGGATCGAGCACGACCTCGGCCAGCGGGCTCGCGCGATCGAAGACGAGCCGGTGCCACGGGCCGCGCCCGTCCCAGCGCTCGCGCCGCACGGTGCCGTCGGTGAAGCGCAGCTCGAGCTCGACCGGCACCGGCACGGTCCCGGTGTTGGCGACGATCACCTCGCAGCGCCAGGCCCCGCGCGAGGGCGCGTCGGCGGCGGTGACCACGCGGGCGCTGCCGTCGCCGTCGACGAAGCGGCCGCGCGGCGGGTGGCTGGGCACGCAGCTCGACGAGCGGATCGCCAGCTCCACGGCGCCGAGCTGGTGGAACGCCGGCCCGATGAGCCAGCCGAGGTCGGCGCCGGTGTGCTCCTCGAGGGCCGCGAACAGATCGGCGCCGGTCGGGTGGCGGAACCGCCAGGCCCGGGCGTAGGCGCCCATCGCCGCCACCATCGCCGGCCGGCCGAGGACGTACTCGAGGGTGCGCAGCGCCAGAAGCGCCTTGCCGTAGGCGACCTCGGCGTAGGCGTCGCCGTCGACGAAGGCCGCCGCCGCGGTGGCGATGGGCGTCGGCAACGACGCCGGATCGTCGGCGACCGCGCGGCGCAGCGACGCCAGCTCGGCGCTCCACCCGAGCCAGTCGACCGCGCTGGCGCGCTCGCCGTAGAGCGCCCCCATCACCAGGGCGTCGGCCCACTCGTTGACGCCCTCGTCGAGCCACGGCTCGGCGCCCTCGTCGGAGGCGAGCATGCCGCCGAACCACTGGTGCCCGATCTCGTGCACGGTGACGTACTCGGGCAGGCGCAGCCCCGGGCGCGCCAGCGCGGTGTCGCCGGCGGTGGTGACCAGGGTCGGGTACTCCATGCCGGCGGCGCCGGCCGCCTCGAGCGGCGGATCGACGATCGTCATCACCGCCCACGGGTAGTCGCCGAAGTGCGCGCTGAACTGCTCGATGGCGCCGACGCCGGCGGCGAGGTGGCGCCGGGCGAAGGCGCGCTGCGCCGGCCGGTGGTAGACGCGCACCTCGACGGGGCCGCTGGCGGTGGTCGCCGCCTGCGACATCACCTCCATGTACGGGTCGGCCATCCACGCGAAGTCGTGCACGTCCTCGGCGCGGTAGCGCAGGGTGCGGGTGCCGTCGGCGTGATCCTCGGTGGCGGTGAGCACGCCGGTGGCGGCGACCACGTGGGTCTGCGGCACCGTCAGCGCGACGTCGTAGGTGCCGAAGTCGGCGAAGAACTCGGCGAGCGCGTGGAACGGCTCGCACACCCACGCCTCGAGCCCGGGGGCGCCGCGCAAGACGCCGACCTTGGGGAACCACTGCGCGACCATCGTGAACGCGCCGGCGTAGCCGGTGCGCGCGAACACCGCCGGCAGCTGCGCGGTGAACGCCATCGCCAGCTCGATCTGCTCGCCGGGCCCGACCGGGCGCGGCAGCGGCAGCTCGAGCACGGTCTGGTCCGGGCCGACGAAGCGCGCGCTCGGACGCAGCTCGGCGTCGGCGCCGACCTCGCGGATCGAGGTGACGTCGATCCAGCCCCAGGCGCCGTCGGTGGCAGCGTGGCCGCGGTGGGCGCCGCCGGAGCTCTGCATGAACAGCGTGGTCTCGTTGGCGAAGCCGTTGAGGTAGAGGTGCAGGGGCAGGGTGGTCACCGCCTGGCCGCCGCCGTTGCGCCAGGTGAGCACCTGGGTCGCCTCGATCCGGTGGGCGGCGACGTCGAGGCGCGCGTCGATCTGGTAGCTCGCCAGCCGCGGCGAGCGCGGGGTCGGGTCGCCGCGCAGCGGCGCGACCGCGTCGGGCGCCGGCGCCGGGCGCACCCGCGGCGGCCCCAGCCCGTCGCCGCAGGCGCAGGCGAGGAGCACGACCAGGAGCGCTCGGCGCATGCCGGCGACGTAGCACGGCGCGGCCGCCGTCGGGCGAGCGCTTGCGCTGCGCCTGCGCCTGCGGCTAAGTCGCGCCATGGTCACCCTCGCCTTGCCCGACGCCGACGCCACCGCGCGCGCCGGCGCCACCCTGGCGCCGCTGCTCGAGGTCGGCGACGTGGTGGCGCTGCTCGGTGATCTCGGCGCCGGCAAGACCGCGCTCACCAGCGCGGTCGTCGCGGCCCTCGGCGCGCCGGCGGCCGCGGCCAGCCCGACCTTCGCGCTGGTGCATCGGTATCCCGGCGGCCGGCTGCTGGTGTGGCACGTCGATCTGTACCGGGTCGAGCACCCGCGCGAGCTGCCGGAGCTCGGCCTCGACGACGTCCTCGGCGCGCGCCGCGGCGCCGACGCCGGGGTCGCCTTCGTCGAGTGGGCCGACCGGTTCCCAGCGGTGCTGCCGGCGGCGTACGTGCAGGCGACCCTGGTCCACGCCGAGGTCGGCCGGGTCCTCACCCTCGTCGGTCACGGGCCGCGCGGTGAGGCGCTGGCGGCGGCCTGGGCGGCGGCGTGCGCGCTCGGCGCGTGACGCTCGGTCCGCGCCTCAATCGAAGGAGACCACGACCTCGCTCGCGCTGGTGTCCGCGTAGCACTCGTTGACGCTGTTGATGAAGGCGCAGCCGCTCTCCCACGTGGCCTCGGCGCCCCCGACGCCGGTCGCGGTGAGGCGCACGCTTGGCCACGAGGTCGTCCAGGGCACCGTGCCAGCACAGGTCGCCTGGCCGGCGGCGCAGGTGAAGTAGGTGCCACCCTTGCGGACCGACACCCGGGTCGAGCCGGCGCCGCCGCCGACCTGAGTCACCGTGAGCAGGCGCGTCGCGAACGTCGCGGTCACCGTCGCCGGCAGGCTCCCGACGTAGCACTCGCGTCGCTTGTGCTGGAGGTTGCCGAAGGTGCAACCGGTCCACTCGACGCCATCGGTGGCGCGCAGCCGCAGGCCGTTCTCACCAGTCGTCACCTGCAGCACGCAGGTTCCGGACGCGCACGTCCCGCGCAGCGGGCCGGGCGAGGCTGCGCCGTTGGGCCAGCGCGAGTACACCTCCACCTGGCCGACCGTGCCGGTGAGCTGGACGGTGAGCTCTCCGGCGGGGCAGCAGCCGCACTCGCAGCCGCCGGTGCAGACGTACGTGGTGGCGCCGTCGGCGGGATCGCAGGCGTAGTAGCCGCACTCGTCTCCGTCGGGGACCGTCGAGCTGTGGCGGATCTGCCCGGTGAGGCCGTCGCAGCTGTCCGCGGTGCAGGCATCGCCGTCATCGAGCTGCGGGTCGACGGTGTTCTCGCAGGCCTGGTTCCAGCAGCGATCGATCGTGCACGGATCGGCGTCGTCGCACTGAGCGTGGTAGCTGCACTCGCCGGCGGGGGCCGCGTCGGCGCCGGCGGCATCCGGCGGCGCGGCGTCGCCGGCGGGGGCCGCGTCGGCGCCAGCGCGCGCGTCGACGGCGTTGGCGTCGTCGGCCGCCGGGGCGTCGGCTGGGGCGCCGGCGCCGCCGCAGGCGCCGACGACGAGCAGGACGGCACACCCCCGATGCTTCATGGCGGGCAATCTCCCGGGCAGGTCGCGGTGGTCTCGGTGAGCTCGCAACGGGCGTCGCCGCACGCTGGCGGACAGACGCCGCAGTCGGCCGGGCACAGGCCGCAGTCCTCCACCGGCGCGCAGGCGCCGTCGCCGCACCGAGGCGCGAGCGGATCGCTCGGCACGCAGAGGCCGGCGGCCTCGCGGGCAGGGTCGCAGGTGGGATCGCACACGCTGGCGCAGTCGACGTCGGCGCACCCGATCGTGCCGTCGCCGTCGCCGTCGAGGCCGCTGCTGCACGCCTCCTCGGTGGCGGCCCCGCGCGAGGTCAACGTCCACAGCTCGTCGCTGGAGGTGGCGAACGTGCCGCTGCTCACGAGGCCGCCGAAGCTGACGAGCTCCCGCCTGGCGGCGTCGTAGCTCAGCGGTGCGCGCGCCAGCGGGCCGCGGGCTGGCGCAGCCGACGCCTCTCGCCAGCTCACGCCGTCCCATGCCCAGGCGTCCGCGATGGTGGCGCTCACCGTCTCGCCGCCGACGAGGATCGCGCGCTGCTGCGCAGGATCATAGGCGAATCCCATGGCGAACCGAGGGGCGGGTGCGATGGCAGTGGTGCGCACGACCCAGTCGTCGCCGTCCCACTCCCAGGTGTCGCCACGGAGCTGGGTGAACGACGATCGCCCGCCGAAGAGCACCAGCCTGCCGCGGGCGACGTCGTCGGCGAGGCCGTGCTCGAATCGCGCCGGGGGCGAGGTGGCCGGCGTGGCCTGGGTCCAGGACGTCCCATCCCAGCGCCAGGTGTCAGCGAGGGGCGGGTTGCCCGTCGTCAGCGCCAGGCCCCCGAACAGGATCAGCTCGTCGCGGGCGGCGTGGGGCGCCAGCGCGAAATCAACCCGGCGTGGCGGCGCGCTGGCCGGGGCGAGCTGGGTCCAGGTGGCGCCGTCCCAGCGCCAGGTCGCGAGGGTCGGCTCCGTGGGGGTGGCGACCGCGGCGATGAGGGTGGCGGTGGCGTCATGAAACGCGAGCGCGACGCCCCCGCCGCTGAAGGTGGTCGTCGGCGCCAGCTCCGGCGTGTGGCGGGTCCACGCGGTGCCATCCCACTGCCAGTGCTCTTGCAGCGCTCCGCTCGTCGAGGTCAACACCACCGTCTGGCCCTGGCTTCGGTCGTAGGCCGCGACGTGGCCGATCGTCGCGGACGGGCGCGACGGCGGCTGCAGCGCCACCCAGGTGTCGTCGGCTTGGGCCCAGGTCTCGACGCCGCGCTGGTCGAGTTGGCCGCCACCAGGATCGCCGCCGCCGCGCGGTGTCGAAGGCGAGGGCGTTGCTGGCGCCGGGCAGCACGGTCGCGCTGCAGCCGCGCACCCGTCGGCCCCGTTCCAGCGCCAGGTCTCGTCGTGCCCGAAGCCGCCGCCGTACAGCAGTGTTCCGGTCGAGGTACCCACGGTGACCGGCGATCCCCCGGGCCTGTGCTCCGGCGTGCGCTGCACCCACTGGTCACCCACGAGCTCCCAGGTGTCGTCGAGCGGTGACGTGCCGAAGCCGCCGTAGAGCAGCACCGTCCCGGTGCCGGGCGCCGCCGCGAGCGAGTGGCGGTAGCGCGCCGGTGGTCGCACCGTGCTGGAGACCACCTGCCAGGTCGCGCCGGTCCACGCGTAGGTGTCGTCGCGGGACGGAAAGCCGCCGAACATGACGATCCGACCGCCGTCGACGTCGGTCGCCATCGCGTGCAGGTAGCGATCCGGTGGCGTGAGCGAAGGGCTCAAGGGCGTCCAGGTCGCGCCGTCCCAGCGCCACGTATCCTGCAAGCCGCCCGCGTCCCCGCGCCCACCAAAGAGCAGCCACGCCGCCGCCCACCGGATCATGGGCGAGCGCGGTGCCGATGCGGCCCGGGCCCACGGACGCCGCCAGCGCCCACCGCGCGCCGTCCCATTCCCAGGTGTGGCCGTCCGGATCACCGTCGAGGGAGCCCCCGAAGAGCACGACCCGATCACGATCGGGATCGTAGGCGATCGCCGCGTCGCTGCGCGCCGGTGGTCGTCGCGGCCGCTCGGTCAGGCGCCAGCCGGCTCCGTCCCAGACCGACGCCGCGGGTGCCGTCGTCGGATCCTCGGCTCCAGCATGACCAACCGTCGGCGCGCGAGGTCGGAGGTCATCGCGACCTCGCACGGCTGCGAGATCGTCGGCTCCGAGCCGTCGCCGCGCCGGGTCCACGCGGTCGCCGACAGCCCCCAGGTCTCGCGCTCGTCGTAGAAGTCGCCGGGGCTGTCCGGATCTTCGACGCAGCCGCCGAACAGGATGAGCTCGCCGGTGGCTGGTTCCAGGGCGAGCGCCCCGCCACGCCGCGGCCGCGGGCCCGCGGCTGACAGCGCGCTCCACGTGGTGCCGTCCCACAGCCAGGTGTCCGCGAGCTCGGTCACCGCGCCGCGGCCACCGAACATCACGGTGCGCGCGTGGATGGGGTCGTAGGCGAGCGCGTGTCCAGCTCGTCGCGGAGGTTCGACCAGTGGCGCCAGCGGGTGCCAGGCGTCGCCGTCCCATTCCCAGGTGTCGGCGATGGACCCGTTGCCGCGGTCGCCTCCGAACAGCATGGTGCGACGGCGCGCGGCGTCGTAGGCCATCGCGTGCTCCGTGACCGCGAGCGGCGCGACGCTGGTCGAGCGCTCGCTCCAGGTGGCGCCGTCCCATTCCCAGGTGTCGTCACGGACCCGGGTGTCGTCGCGGCCGCCGAAGAGCACGACCCGCATGCGGGCGGCGTGGTAGGCCATCGCGGCGCCTTCGCGCGGGGTCGGCCCGGTGGCCGGGGTCACGTCGGTCCACAGGTCACCGTCCCACTCCCAGGTGTCGCCCAGTCGGGTGCCGTCGCTGGTGGCGCCACCGAACACGACGACCCGCGCGCGCGCGCTGTCGTAGGCGATCGCGGCGCGCTTGCGGCCCGCGGGCAAGCCCCGCCGTCGCCAGCGCAGCGCCTCGGTCACGCAGCCGGCGTCGCAGCCGTCGCGGCCACGCAGATCGCCGTCGTCGCACTGCTCGCCAGCGAAGAAGTCGAGCTCGCCGTTGCCGCAGGTCTCGTCGGACGCACAGTCGGGGCGACAGCCATCGCCGGGCAGGAGGTTGCCGTCGTCGCAGGCCTCGCCAGCGTCGAGCAGGCCGTTGCCGCAGCTCGCGCGCACGCAGTCGCTGCGACAGGCGCCGAGGCCGTTGAGATCGTCGCAGCCCGGCGGCAGCTCGAGCTCGCCATCGCCGTCGCGAT
>JAWKQW010000046.1:0-32829 GCA_041389945.1 Kofleriaceae bacterium | reverse complement strand
ACCTCGCGCTCGAGGCCAAGCTGCTCGTCGGGGCGTTCACCGCCGCCGCCGCCACCCACGCCACCGGCTCGGTGACGGTGGGCGTCATCGGCGGTGCGGTCGGCGGCGTCGCCGTCGCCCTGGTGCAGGCGGCGCTGGTGCTCGGGGCCCGCGCCGAGCAGGTGGTGGTCGGCGTGGTGCTGAACCTGCTCGCGCTGTCGGGCACGCGCTTCCTCCTGCAGGCCATCTACGGCGAGGGCGCCAACTCGCCGCCGGTGGCCTCGGTGGGCGACCGGCTCGTCGACAACCCGGTGGCGTGGGTCGCGCTGGCGGCGGCGCTGGTGGTGCCGTGGTGGCTCGCGCGCACCCGCCGCGGCCTGCACGCGCGCGCCGCCGGCGATCGCCCCGCCGCGCTGCGCGCCGTCGGGGTGTCGGTGCCCGGCGTGCGGCTGCGGGTGCTGGTGCTCGGCGGCGCGCTGGCCGGCGTCGGCGGCGCCCAGCTGTCGCTGTCGGTCGGCGTGTTCGCGGCCGAGATGTCCGCCGGGCGCGGCTACCTCGCGCTCGCCGCGGTGATCCTCTCGGGCTGGCGCCCGGTCCGCGCCGCGCTCATCGCCCTGGCGATCGCGGCCGCCGAGGCGATCCGGATCCAGCTCCAGGTGCGCGGCGACACCCTGGTGCCGCGCGAGCTCGCGCAGGTGTTGCCGTACCTAGTGACCCTGGTGGTGCTCGCCGGCTTCGGCGGCGGCCGGCGGCCACCGGCGGCGCTCGGCCGCGCCGACGACGGCGCCTGATCGAGTCGGCTCAGCCGAGGAAGGCGAGGAGCGCGTCGGCCAGGGCCGCGGGCTGGTGGCGCATCATCATGTGGCCGGCGTCGGGCAGGGTCACCGCGCGGGCGTCGCGCAGGGCGGCGGCGCGCGCGGCGGCCTCGGCGGGCGCGAGCCGGATCGTCGACGCGGCGCCGTCGACGAGCAGCACCGGCGCGGTGATCGCGCGCCAGTACGCCTCCGCGTGATCGCGGCGGAACGGATACGGACCCTGGGTGAGGTGCAGCGGATCGTGCTTCCAGCGCAGCGCGCCGTCGGGGTCACGCCGGGTGCCGTGCTCGGCGAGCCAGCGCGCCAGGTCCGGGGCGAGGCGCGGATCGTGGCGTCGCAGCCGGGCGACGGCGTCGTCGAGATCGGCGAGCGCCGGGCCGAGCCCTCCCGCGCGAGCGCGACGCCAGCCGTCGATCCATCCCGCCGTACGCGCCGGCAGCCCGTCGAGCTGGCCGCTGCCGTCCGGCGGACCCAGGCCCTCGAGCAGCGCGAGCCGGCGGATGCGCGCGGGGCGGGTCCCGGCGAGGTACGCCGAGACCGTCCCGCCCATCGAGTGGCCGACCAGGTCGAGCTGCCCGAGGCCGAGCGCGTCGACGAGGGCGTCGAGGTCGGCGACGTAGTCGAAGAAGTGGTAGTAGCCGCCGGCGCCGACCCGATCGCTGTCGCCGTGGCCGCGCAGGTCGGGCGCGATCACGCGGCGGCCGGCCGCGGCCAGCCGGGTCGCGACCGACGCCCAGCTCCAGGCGTGATCGAGGAAGCCGTGCACCAGCACTACCGGCGGCGCGTCGGCGGCGCCCCAGGTCACCACGTGGTAGCGCAGGCCGGTGCCCAGCTCGACCGTGCGCTCCTCGGGCGCGACGTCGATCACCGGCTCAGTCCGCGCTCGCGGTGATGCGATAGATCTGGCCGCCCTCGGTGCCGACGTACAGCTCGCCCCGAGCGTCGGCGTACAACGTCGACGGGCGCACCACGGTGGTGTGCACCGCCGCCGCGGTCACCCCGTCGTCGTACACGAACGACTCGAGCTCGCCGCCACAGTAGTCCGAGTAGAAGAACCGGCCCACCAGGTCGGGGAAGCACGTGCCGCGGTACACCGCGCCGGCGATGATCGAGCAGTAGTCGTCGGCGTGGTCGAGGGACACCAGCGGGAAGGTCTTGCCCGCCGGCTCGCACGGCGGATCGAAGCAGGCGTCGCCCTCGTACTGGCTCCAGCCGAAGTTGGCGCCGGCCAGCTCGGCCAGCGGCAGGCGGTTGATCTCCTCGATGGTGTTCTGGCCGACGTCGCCGACGTAGATCGCCCCGGCGGGGCGATCGAACGACCACCGCCACGGATTGCGCAGCCCCATCGCCAGCACCTCCGGCGCGCCGCCACCGTCGGCGTACGGGTTGCCGCTCGGGATCCCGTAGGGGCGCCCGGCCGAGGTGGTGTCGACGTCGATGCGCAGCAGCTTGCCGAGCAGGCGATCGGGATCCTGGCCGGTGCCCTGCGGGTCGTTCTGGCCGCCGCCGTCGCCGGTGCTGATGTACAGGAGGCCGTCGTCCCCGAACTCGATCATCCCGCCGTTGTGATTGCTGGCGTAGTCGGGGATGGCGAGCAGCTCGCGGCCGGTGGCGGGGTCGGCGCCATCGACGGCGGTGGCCCGGTACTCGGCGACCACGTCGAACATCGCGTCGCCGCTGCCGCGCGTGTAGTAGACGAACAGCCGCTGGTTGTGGGCGTAGTCGGGGTGGAACGCCAGCCCGAGCAGGCCGCGCTCGCCGCCGGCCGCGACCGGCCCGCCGCTCGACGCGCGCAGATCGAGGAACGGCTCGGTCGCCAGGACGCCGTCCTGCAAGGTGCGGATCGCGCCGTCGCGCTCGACGATGAACTGCCGGGCGTCGCCGACGGGCGCGGTGATGAGCAGGACCGCGTCGCCGGTGGTGGCGACCAGCTCGAGCGAGACGTTGCCGCCCGCCGCCGGCGTGCACTCGGGGACCACGGCGTCGGCGATGTAGGCATCGGCAGGCGGCGGCGCGTCGGGGCCGTCGCCGGGGGCGGCGTCGATGGTGGCGGGCGCGTCGTCGCCGCAGCCGGCGCCGAGGGCGAGCAGCAGCGCGGCGGCGGCGTGACCGAGGCGAGGGCAGGGCGGGTTCATGGAGGCGACCTCGGGGCGACGGGAGGGACGGCGGGTTCGTGGGCGCCGACACGATCGGCCCAGCGCCCGAAGACGAGCAGCGACAGGCCGGCGAGGCCGACCGGCAACAGGAACACCCAGCCGACGAACTGGCCGGGGCTGCGGCCGCCATAGACCGCGAGCGCGACCACCAGGCCGATGACCGCGCCGACGCAGGCGACGAGCTGCCCCACGAGCTGCAGCTTGCGGCGGCGCAGCGCGGTCTCGAGCTTGGCCAGGAAGTACGCCGCCTCGTCGTTCGACATCCGGGCCACGGCGTCGGCGAGGGCCTCCTCGGTCACGGCGGGTCGGCGGGGCTCGGCCACGCAGGCACGCTAGCACGGGGGCGATCGTGCGCGCGCCGGCGACGCCTCGGTGCGCGCGCCTGGTATACGGCACCGGTGTCGACGCACCGCTTGCTCGACGACCTCGGGCGCACCGTGCTCTTGCCGCGGCCGCCCCGACGGATCGTGTCGCTGGTCCCGAGCGACACCTACAGCGTGTGGGCGCTGGGCGCCGGCGATCGCGTGGTCGGGCGCACGCGCTACTGCGTCGAGCCGGCCGAGCTGGCGGCGGTGCCCGAGGTCGGCGGCACCAAGGACGTCGACGTCGAGCGGGTGATCTCGCTCGCGCCCGACCTGGTGCTGGCCAACCAGGAGGAGAACGGCCGCGCCGCGCTCGAGGCGCTCGCCGGTCGGGTCCCGATCCTGGTCGCGCTGCCGCGGCGGGTCGCGGCAGGCATGGCGCACCTGGCGCGGCTGGCGCGCGCGCTCGGTGTCGAGCGCGATCCGGCGGTGCGCGCGCTCCTGGCCCGGGCCTACGCCCGCGGGCCCGCGGCGTCGCCGCCGACGCGCCGCGCCTTCGTCCCGATCTGGCGCGACCCGTGGATGACCTTCAACGGCGACACCTACGGCCACGACGCCCTCGCGCACGCCGGCGTGGGCAACGCCTTCGGCGATCGCGCGCGGCTCTACCCGCTGGCCGCGGATCTCGGCAAGGCGCCGGCCACCGGCGCCGGCGAGCGCGACGAGCGCTACCCGCGGCTCGCCCTCACCGAGATCGTGGCGCGCGCGCCGGACCTGGTGGTGCTGCCCGACGAGCCCTACGCGTTCGCCGACGCCGAGGCCGCCGAGCTCGCCGCCGCGCTGCCGTCGGCGCGCGTCGTGCGCGTGTCCGGCAAGGATCTGTTCTGGCACGGCGCGTGGGCCATCGACGGCCTGCCGCGCCTCGCCGCCGCCCTGCAGGAGCCCTGATGCCACGCCTCTACGTGCTTGACGGACATGGCTACATCTTCCGGGCCCACTTCGGCCTGATGAACGCCGGCCGCGGCGAGCGCGCCGGGGTCCGGCTCACCAACGGCGAGGGCATGCCGACCGGCGCGATCTTCGTGTTCGCGCGCATGCTCATGCGCCTGCACCAGGACGTGCACCCCGATCACATCGCGGTGGTGTTCGACGCCGGGCGCAAGAGCTTCCGCACCGAGCTCTACCCCGAGTACAAGGCGCACCGCCCCGACACCCCCGAGGACCTGGTGGTGCAGATGCCGTACTTCAGCCGGCTGGTCGAGGCGCTGCGGTGGCCGCTCCTGCGGGTGCCCGGGGTCGAGGCCGACGACGTGATCGCCACGCTGGCGACCCAGGCCCGCGCCGCCGGCTGGGAGGTCGTCATCTACTCCGGCGACAAGGATCTGATGCAGCTCGTCGGCGACGGCGTGACCATGGTCGACTCGCTGCACCAGCGCACCTTCGGCCCCGACGACGTCGTCGCCAAGTTCGGGGTGCCACCGCACCTGGTGGCCGACTACCTCGCGCTGGTCGGCGACACCTCCGACAACGTGCCCGGCCTCGAGGGCGTCGGCCCCAAGACCGCGGCCAAGCTGCTGCTCGATCACGGCTCGCTCGAGGCCGCCATCGAGGCCGATCCGCCGGTGCCGCGGGCCAAGGTCAAGCGGCCGCTGTCGGACCCCGAGCAGCTCGCCCGGGTCCGGCTGTCGCGCCAGCTCGTCGAGCTGCGCCGCGACGTCGCGCTGGACCGCCCGCTCGACGAGCTGCGGGCCCAGCCGTGGGACGTGCCGGCGCTGCTCGCCCTGTTCCGCGAGCTCGAGTTCCAGCAGCTCATCGACAAGGTCGACGCCGAGACCTCGCCGCCGGCGGCGGCGCCGGAGGTCGACGCCACCGCCGCGAGCGCCGGCGAGGCGCCGCCGTTGCCGTTCGGCTCGACCACCGCCGCCGAGATCGTGGTGCGTCCGGACGCGCTCGCGGAGCTGGCCGCCGACGCCCGCGCCGCCGACGCGATCGCGGTGTGGGTCGAGGTCGACGCCGCACGCACCGATGCCGCGCACCTGGTAGCGCTGGTGATCGCGGTGCCCGGGCGGGTGCCGGCGTACGTCCCGCTCGGCCACCGCTACATCGGCGCGCCGGTGCCGCCGCTGCCCGCGGATCTGGCGCCGCTGCTCGCGGTGCTCGCCGATCCGGCGGTGCCCAAGCGCTGCCACGACGGCAAGCTCGCGGCGCGGGTGCTCGCCGACGCTGGCTGGCCGCTGGCCGGCGTCGTCGATGACACCATGCTGGCGAGCTTCCTGCTCGATAGCACCCGCGACGCCGCCGCCATCGACGACGTCGCCGCGTTGGTGGGCCTCGAGGTGCCGCCGGTCGCGACGGTGGCCGGCCGCGGCAAGCGCAGCCTCGAGAGCGCGCCGGTGGAGACCGCGGCGCCGTGGGCCGGGCAGGCGGCGGCGGCGGTGCTCACCGCGGCGCCGCGGCTGGCGGCGCGCCTCGACGAGGCCGGGCTCGGCGCGCTCTACCGCGACGTCGAGCTGCCGGTGGCCCGCCTGCTCGTCGATCTCGAGCGGCGCGGCGTCACCCTCGACGTCGAGCGCGTGCGGGCGCTGGCCGAAGAGGTCGGCGCCCAGCTCGCCGCGCTCGAGCGCCAGGTGTTCGAGCTCGCCGGTGAGGAGTTCAACCTCGGCTCGCCCAAGCAGCTCGGGCACGTGCTGTTCGAGCGGCTCGGCCTCGTCGGCGAGCGCATGCGCAAGACCAAGCACGGCTTCTCCACCGATCACGAGGTGCTCGAGAGCCTGCTCGACGCCCACCCGATCATCGCGCCCATCCTCGAGCACCGCGAGCTCGGCAAGCTCAAGGGCACCTACCTCGACGCGCTGCCGCCGCTGGTCAACCCGCGCACCGGCCGCCTGCACACGACCTTCAACATGGTGGCCGCCGCCACCGGCCGCATCTCGTCGCAGGATCCCAACCTGCAGAACATCCCGGTGCGCACCGAGCTCGGCCGTCGGATCCGTGGCTGCTTCGTCGCGGCCCCGGGCCGGGTGCTGGTCGCCGCCGACTACTCGCAGATCGAGCTGCGCATCCTGGCCCACCTCTCCGGCGATCCGACCCTGGTGCAGGCGTTCCGCGATCGTGTCGACGTCCACACACAGACCGCCGCCGAGGTGTTCGCGATCCCACGCGAGCAGGTGGGGCCGGCCGAGCGCCGGGTCGCCAAGGCGGTCAACTACGGCCTGGTCTACGGCCAGTCGACCTTCGGCCTGGCGCGCGCCCTCGACATCCCGCGCGACGAGGCCAAGACGTACATCGAGCGCTACTTCGCGCGGTTCGCCAGGGTGCGCGGCTTCATGGACGAGGTCGTCGCCGAGGCCCGCCGTCGCGGGGGCTCGCGCACGCTGCTCGGGCGGTGGCGCCCGATCCCCGAGCTCGGCTCGCGCAGCGTCATGGCTCGCCGAGGCGCCGAGCGCGTCGCGCAGAACACGCCGATGCAGGGCGCCGGCGCCGACCTCATCAAGCTGGCGATGCTGCGCACCCACGCGCGCCTGGCCCGCGAAGGCCTCGACGCGCCGATGCTGCTCACCGTGCACGACGAGCTGGTGTTCGAGGCGGAGCCGGCGGTGGCCGAGCGGGTCGGCGCGCTGGTCGCCGAGGAGATGACCCAGGCCTATCCGCTGGCGGTGCCGCTCGAGGTCGACGTCGGGATCGCCACCAACTGGGCCGACGCCTAGGGCGGCGCGCCGCGCGCGCCCGTCGGTGGTGCCGCTGCCGTCGATCACGTATCGTCGGCGCCGTCGTAGCCCATGCCGTCGTCCGTCGTGTCCCGTCGCGTGCTCGGGGTCGTCGCTCTCGCGGCGGCGGGCCTGGCGCTCGCGGCTCTCGTCCGCACCGGCGCGCTGTACGCCGACTTCCGGCTGCCGCAGGCCGGCGTGATGACGGTGCCGATCGAGGAGCTGGGGTTCCTGGTGTGGTTCGCGCTGTGGGGCTCGATCGCCACCGCGTGCCTCGGCGCCGGGCTGTGGTGGCTCGGCGTCGCCGCGCGGCTGCCGGCGCTCGTCGACGCGCTGGCGCGGCGGCGGCGCGCCGCGGTCGCGGTCGCCGGCAGCCTCGCGGTGGTGCTCGCGCTCGGCGTGCGCTTCGGCGCCCTGCTCGACGAGCCGATCACCGACGACGAGCTGACCTACCTCTTCGAGGCCCAGACCCTGCTCGAGGGGCGCCTGGTCAACCCGCCGCCGGCCGACGCCGCGTACTTCGGCAACCAGTTCGTCATCATGAGCGAGCGGGCCTGGGCCGGGAAGTACCCGCTCGGCCACCCGCTGGTCCTCGCCCTCGGCGAGGCGGTGTCGCTGCGCGCGCTGGTGGTGCCGCTGCTCGCGCTCGGATCGCTGCTGCTCACCTTCGCGATCGGGCGACGCCTCGTCGGCGATCGGCGCGCCGCGCTGGCCGCGATCCTGCTGGTGGCGTCGCCGCAGTTCGTCACCACCCACGCGACCCAGCTGTCGCAGCCGACCGAGCTGTTCTTCCTGCTGCTGTCGACCTGGGCGCTCTTGCGCCTCGTCGAGTCGCGCCAGCTCGGCTGGGCCGTGGCCGCCGGGCTCGCCGGCGGGCTCGCGATCGCAACACGGCCGATGCCGGGCGTGCCGTGGGTGCTGGCGATGGTGGGCTGGGCGCTGTGGGTGTGGCGTCGCGACGGCTGGCCGTGGGCGCGACGGCTGGGCGCGATCGTCGCGGCCGCGCCCGGCCTCGTCGTCGGCGTCGGCCTCATCCTCCTGTACAACCACGCGCTCACCGGCAGCGTCACCCAGTCCGGCTACGAGGTCATCCACGGCGCCAACGCCGACGTGCTCGGCCGCCACGGCGAGGTCGCCAACTCCGTCGGCGGCGCGCTGCTCCGGCAGAACTTCTGGCTGCTCGGCTGGACCATGTCGCTGGTGGTGGTGCTGCTGGCGCGGCCGCGTCGGCACGCGGCGCTGCTGTGGCTCCTGGTCGCGGCGGTCTACGCGTACCGGGTGCTGGTGCCCAAGACCGTGGTGTCGACCACCGGCCCCATCTACGTCTTCGAGGTGGTGCCGCTGCTGGTCCTGGCCACCGTCGACGGCGCCGCCCGGCTCGCGGGCTGGCTCGGCGCGGTCGGCGTCGCCGGCGCCCGGGCCCGGGTGATGGCGGGCGCGCTGGCGGCGTCGGTGGTCGGCGTGATCGCGTTCGTGCCGCCGCAGCTGCGGGCGATGCACGCCGGCGCCGAGGCCCGCGCCGCGCTGCCGCAGGCGCTCACCGCCGCGGGCGTGCCCCCGCGCGGTCGTGTTCGTCGACACCCTGGTGGCGCCCGATCGCGCCATCACCTGGGCGTACTTCGCGCCGAGCCTGCCACCCGGTGGCGACGCCGAGTGTCCTCTACCTGCGGTTGCCGCGCACCGCGGGCAGCCTGGCCGGCGCCCACGAGCTGCGGCCGACGGTTCACCGACCGCCGCCTTCGTGTTCGCCGACACCGCGCGCGGCCCTTCCTCGGCGAGCTCGACGACGCGCCGCCGCCCCCGACGATGGGCCTCGGCAGTTCGCGGGCCGTCGCCGGCGCGCCGTGAGCGCCGGGCCCGCGGCGGGCGAGGTACCATGGCGGTCGCCATGGACGAGGTCGCCACGCTGCGCGCCCAGCTCCAGCGCGAGCAGAAGAAGCTCGCGCTGATGCAGGACGTCGGCCGCGCGCTCACCAGCGGCCTGCCGCTCGACGCGCTGCTCGCGCTCATCATGGAGAAGGTCACGGCGCTGATGGACGCCGATCGCTCGACCCTCTACCTCGTCAGCGACGATCGCCGCGAGCTGTGGTCGAAGGTGCAGCAGGGCGGCGAGGTGGTCGAGATCCGGCTGGCGGTCGGGGAGGGCATCGCCGGCGCGGTGGCGTCGTCGGGCGCCAACGTCAACATCGTCGACGCCTACGCCGATCCGCGGTTCCAGCCCGCGGTCGATCTGCGCTCGGGCTACCGGACCCGCTCGATCCTGGCGGCGCCCATGCGCGACAGCCTGGGCACCATCATCGGCGTGTTGCAGGTGCTCAACAAGGCGGCCGGGCCGTTCGAGGCCAGCGACGAGGAGCTGCTCGAGGCGCTCGGCACCCAGGCCGCCATCGCCATCGAGAACGCCAAGCTCTACCACTCGGTGGTCGCGCAGAACGTCGAGCTGTCGCGCGCGCGCGGCGAGCTCGAGGTGCTCTTCGAGGTCGAGCGCGAGCTGTCGGCGGCCACCGACCTCGAGGAGCTGCTGGCGCGGATCCTGGCGCAGGTCACCGGTGGTGGTGCCGCCGCCGGCGGCGCGATCGCCTCGTGCGAGGGCGACCGGCTGCGGGTGGTCACCACCCACGGCCCCAGCGCCATGCGCCAGGCCGGACGGCAGATGCCGCGCGGCGAGGGCCTGCTCGGCTGGGCGGTGAGCCGGCGCGAGGCGGCCATCGTCGACGACCCCGACGCCGATCCGCGGGTGGTCGCCGAGATCGCGAGGGCTCGAGCGCCGAGCTGCCGCCGCGCGGCGTGCTGGTGGCGCCGCTCGTCGACGGCGGCGAGGTGCTCGGCGCCATCGAGGTCGTCGATCGGATCGACCTCGACGGCCAGGGCGGCGGCTTCGACGACGACGACCTCAAGCTGCTGGTGCTCATCGCCGGCCAGGTCGCCAAGGCGATCGCGCTCGCCCGCACCCGCAACGAGGCCACCGTCCGCGATCGCCTGGCCTCGATCGGCCAGCTCCTCGCCGGCATCCTGCACGACCTCAAGACGCCGATGACGATCATCTCGGGCTACGCCCAGCTCATGGCGGCGTGCGACGACGCCGCGCAGCGCGAGCGCTACGTGGCCCAGATCCTGCGGCAGTTCGAGCTGCTCGCGAGCATGACCCGCGAGGTGCTGGCGTTCGCCCGCGGCGACGCCGATCTGGTCGTGCGCAAGGTGTACATGCACCGCTTCCTCGACGAGCTCGGCACCCAGCTCGGCGCCCTGGTCGCCGGCCGCGGCATCGACGTGCAGCTCGAGGCCGGCTACGACGGGGTCGCCTACTTCGACGAGGGCAAGGTCCTGCGCGTCATCCACAACCTGGCGCGCAACGCGGTCGAGGCGATGATCGGCGGCGGCACCCTGTGGATCTCGTCGGCGCTCGAGCCCGGCACCGACGGGGATCAGCTCGTGCTCACCATCCGCGACAACGGGCCCGGCATCCCGCTCGAGGTGCAGGGCCGGCTGTTCGCGCTGTTCGCCTCGGCCAAGCGCGGCGGCACCGGCCTGGGCCTCGCCATCGTCAAGAAGGTGGTCGACGACCACGGCGGCCGCATCGACTGGTCGACCGGCGCCAGCGGCACTAGCTTCCGCATCGCGCTGCCGCGCGAGCGCCCGGCCGTGGTGGCCGACGACGCCGCGGCCACGCTCACCGGCATGGCGCCGTCGTGAGCGCGGCGGCCGCGGCGCCGCTGGTCGAGCTCGTCGGCGTCCACCGCCGCTTCGGGGCGGTGCCGGCCCTGGCCGGCCTCGACCTGGCGATCCGGGCCGGCGATCGGATCGCGCTCGTCGGCGAGAACGGCGCCGGCAAGACCACCGCGCTGCGGGTCCTGACCGGCGTGGTCGAGCCCGACCTGGGCGAGGTCCGCCGCGCGCCCGACCTCCGGATCGGCTACCTGCCGGAGCAGGCGCCGGTGCCAGTCGAGCTCGAGGTCGGCGAGTTCCTCGTCGGGCGAGCGCGGCTGAAGGGGGTGGCGGCGTCCACGCGTGGTGCGGAGGTCGCGCGGGTGATCGCCGCGGTCGGCCTCGGCGGGCTCGAGCGTCGCGTGCTCGGCACGCTGTCGAAGGGGCAGCGCCAGCGCGCCGGTCTCGCCGACGCGCTGCTCGGCGAGCCGGCGCTGGTGGTGCTCGACGAGCCCACCGTCGGGCTCGACCCGGTGCAGGTGCGCGAGCTGCGCGCGACCCTGGCGGCGCTGCCGGCGACCCGCGGCGTGGTGATGTCGACGCACGCGCTGGCCGACCTCGAGGCGATCGCGACCCGGATCGTGGTGGTCGCGCGCGGCCGGGTCGTCGTCGACACCACGCCGGCGGCGGCGCGCGCGGCGGCGCCCGGCGGCGGGCTCGACGACGCGCTGATCGCGGCGATGCGCGGGAGCGCGGCGCCGTGAGCGCCGGCGCGCTGGCGGTGGCGCGCTACGAGCTGGCCACGCTCCGGCGATCGCCGGCGGCGCTCGGCGTCGCCGCGCTGTTCCTGGTGGTGCAGGGCCTGGCGTTCGCGGCCCAGGTCGAGGTGCTCGCCGATCCTCGCCGGCCGGCACCGCTGGGCGCGGTGCTGCAGGGCTACTTCGCCGGCAGCCTGTTGTCGTGGACGGTGTGGATCGCGGTGGTGGTCGCGCTGGCGGTGCGGGTGCTCGCCGAGGAGCGCCGCGCCGGCGGCTGGGAGCTCTTGCTGAGCACGCCGGTCGGCGACGGCGCCGCGGTGGTCGGCAAGTGGCTGGCGGTGTGCGCGGTGCAGGCCGCGCTGTGGGTACCGACGGCGACGTACCTGCTGGTGCTCGCGCGCTACGCGCCGGCCGACGCGAGCTGGGACTGGGGCCCGGTGGTCGGTGCGTACCTGGGGGTGGCCGCCGTCGGGGCGGCGCTGGCGGCGGTGGCGCTGGCGGCGGCCGCCGGCGCCGGTGCGCCGCTCGCCGCCGGCGCGATCGGCTTCGCGGTCGTGCTGGTGATCGCGCTCGTCGGTGAGGTCGCGACGGTGTGGCCCGAGCTCGCGAGCGCGCGACCGATGCTTCGGGCCGCGCTGGCCGCGGCCAGCCTGCGCGATCACGTGGCGGCGATCGCGCGCGGCGAGGTGACCGCGGTGGCCGTGGTCGTGATCTCGACCATCGCCGTGGTCGGGCTGGCGGCCGCGGTGGCCCTGGTCGGGCGCGGTCGTCGTCGGCGTCCGGCGGTGCGGCGGGCGATGGTCTCGACGGCGTTGCTCGCGATCGTCGGCTGCCTCGCGGTGGTGCTCGTCGATCGCGCCGCCTGGCGCTGGGATCTCACCGCCGCCGGCGAGCACCGGCTCGATCCCGCAACCCGGACGCTCCTGGCGCGGCTCGACGAGCCGGCCACGGTGACCGTCGTGCGCCCGACCCTGGCCGCGTTCGAGCCGGTCTACGCCGAGATCGAGCGCGTGCTCGCGCGCATGCACCGGGCCCAGCCGCGGCTGGCCGTGACCCACGTCGATCTCGCCGAGGGCAGCCCGGCCCTGGCGACCCTGGCCGCCGAGGCGGGCCTCGCCGCCGGTGACCTCGGGCGCGCCGGCGCGGTGATCGTGCGACGCGGCGGGCGCCAGCGCGTGGTCGAGCTGCCGGCGCTCGCCAGCTTCGGGCGCGACGTGCTCGCCGCCCCGACCATCACCCGGCTCGACGTCGAGGCCGCGGTGACCTCGCGCCTGCGTGAGCTCGGCGGCGCGCCGCCGTGGACGGTGTGCGTCGTCGGCAGCGACGGCGCCGCCACCCTCGGCGCCAGCGAGCAACTCGACCTCCGCGGGTGGGACCAGGTCGGCGCGGCGCTGCGCGCCGACGGCGCCGTCGTCGAGCCGCGCGCCGCGGACGCCGACGGGCTCGCCGGCTGCGCCGTCGCGGTGGTGGCGGGGCCGCGCGGGGGCTGGTCGCCGGCGGCGGCGCGCCAGCTCGTCGAGTTCGTGCAGGCCGGCGGTGGCGCCCTGGTCGCGCTCGGGCCGCGCTTGCCCGGCGCGCTGGCGGCGGCGCTGGCCTCGCTCGGGATCACCGTCGACCACGCGGAGGTCACGGACCCCGCGGCGGCGCTCGACGACGCCGGGCGGTTCCGCGTCGTCGACGGCTACGCCGCGCACCCGGTGAACGATGGCTTCGCGCGGCGGCGGGTGACCGTGTGGCGCGCGCCGTGGGCGCTGGCGCCCGGGCCCGGCGCGGTCGCGCTCGTCTCCACCGTCGGCGGTGCGGGCGGCGGGCCGGAGGTGATCGCCGCCGCCGCCGAGCCCGGTGCGGGGCGGCTGGTGGTGCTCGGCGCCGACGAGCTCGAGCCCGAGCGCGCCGGCGGTGCGGGCGCGCTGTGGGCGGTGCAGGCCCTGCGCTACGTGGCGCGGCGCGAGCGCGTCGAGGTGCTGGCCCAGCCGGCGCCACCGCCGGTGGTGCGCCTGCAGATGACCGCCGGCGAGCGTCGCGCGGTGACCGCGCTGTGCGTCGCCGGGGTGCCCGCGGCGGTGGTGCTCCTCGGGGATCGCTGCGCTGGCGCCGTCGGCGGCGCGCCGGGGGCACGCGGTGATCGCGACCCGCGCGGGCGTCCGCGCGCTGGCGGCGGTCGCCGCCGGGCTGGCGATCGCGGTGATCGCGACGACGCCAACCGCGCCGCCGACATCGCGGGCGCTGGCGCCGGGCCTCGTGCCCCAGTCGGCGCGCGCGATCCGGCTGGTGCGCCCTGGCGCGGCGACCATCGAGCTCGCGCGCGACGTCGACGGTTGGCGGGTACGCGCGCCGGCACCGGGGCCGGCGTCGCCGCGCGTGGTCGAGGAGCTGCTCGCGGCCCTCGCCGGCGCGCGCTGGCAGCGCACCGCGCCGGGCAGCCAGGTCGAGGCTGTCGCGCTCACCGTCGAGGTCGACGGCGAGCGGTTCGAGCTGGCGCCGGCCGTCGACGCCGCCATCGGTGCGCGCTGGTGGCGTCGCGGCGAGCACGCGTACCTGGTCGACGGCTGGGTGGCGACCGCGGTGGATCGATCGCTGCTCGAGCTGCGCCGGCGTCGACCGCTGCCGCTCGAGCTCGCGGCGGCGCCGGTGATCGAGCTCGCCGTCGGCGACACCCGGCTGGTGCTGCTCGGCGGCGCCCGCGCGCAGGTGACCGCCGGGGGCGCGATCTCCGTCGACCTGGCGAGGGCCGATCGGCTGCGCGCGACCCTCGAGGCCCTCGAGGCGGTCTCGGTGCCGGGCGCCGACGCCAGCGGCGAGATCGCCGCGTCGATCGCGGTCACCCCGACGACCGGCGCTGCGCCGGTCACCCTGAACCTCCGCGGGGCGTGCCCCGGGCAGCCAGCCGCCCGGCTCGTCGACGGCGACGCCGGCGTGCTTTGCGTCGCCACCGCCGCCGTCGACGATGCGCTCGCCGCCATCGCGGCGCTGACCGGGCCGCCGGCGGCGTGGGCCTCGCCGCGGGCGACGGCGGCGGTGCCCTCCGAGCTGGGGTTGCCGAGCGGCGCCACCCTGCGTCGACGCGGCGCGAGCTGGCAGGTCGAGCGTGGCGGCGTCGCCCGCCCCGCCGATGACGACGAGGTCGCCGCGGTGGTGGCCGCGCTGACCCGATCGTGGCCGCTGGTGGCGCGCCCGACCGACGAGCCGCCGGCGACGCTGCGCGTGGTGGCCGACGGCGAGGAGGTGGTGCTGGCGCTGTGGCCGACCCTGGCGCGGCTGGCGCGCGCCGACGAGCCGGTGGCGCTGGCGATCGACGCCGCGGCGGTGGCGGCGCTGACCGTCGACGCCGTCGCGCTGCGCGATCGTGAGCTCTGGCGCGAGGAGGCCGACGCCGCGCTCGCCATCGAGGTGGTCGACGGCGCGCGCGCGCCGCGCACCTTCGCCCGCGGCGCGGCGCTCGGCGAGTGGGTCGACCCCACCGGCGCGACGGTCTCGCTCGGGCCGGTGCCCACGGCGCTGGCGTCGCCGCGGGCGCGACGCTTTCTCGGCCAGGCACCGCCGACGCGCCCGACCCGACGCTACGCCGTCCGCTTCGCGCCGCCGCCGGTCGCCGGCGGCGCCGAGGTCCGTCACGAGCTCGCGCTGTGGCGCACGGGCGGCGGGTGCGTCGCGCAGGTCGACGACGCCGAGACCGTCGAGCTCGAGCCGGCCGCGTGCGCGGCGCTGCTCGGCACGCTGCCGTAGGCGCCGGCGCCCGTCAGGCGCGGCGCCGCACTCGGCGCCACAGCGCCCGCGCCTCGTCGACGCCGCCGAGCAGCGACAGGCCCAGATACACCACGCCGAAGCTCGGCACCGCCACCGCCGCCGGCAGCCAGGCTGGGCCACCGAGGTTCGTCGCCACCAGCGCGGCCCCGGCGCCCGCACCGCCAGCGAGCGCGGCGGCGCCGGAGGTACCCACCGCCAGCCGCCACGGCACCGGCACCGCGCCGATCTTCGCCGCCAGCCAGCGCCGCAACAGCGCGAACTCGATCCACGCCGCGATGCCCCACGACAGCATCAGGCCGAACGCGCCCCACGCCGGGCTGTAGCCGAGCTGCTCACGCAGCGGCAGCACCGCCGCCCAGCCGGTGACGAACGTGATCACCACGCGGATCAGCGCCGCGTGCAGCGGCGGCCGGGCGTCGCCGAGCGCGTAGAACGCCGACGCCAGCAGCCGGCCGAGGGTGCTCGGCAACAGGCCGAGCGCGCTGCCGGCGAGGAGCAGCCACACGACCTCGGTGTCGCGCGCGCCGAACGCGCCGGTCTGGAACAGCAGCGCGACGATCGGGCCGCCGATCGTCGCCAGCGCGACCGCCGACGGCACCACCAGGAAGGTCACCCGGCGCAGCGACGACGCCAGCCGCTGACGCAGGCCGACGGCGATGGCGTCGGCACCACCGGTGATCGACGCCATCTCCGGCAGCTCGGCGGCGGAGATGGCCATGCCGAACAGGCTGATCGGCAGCAGGAAGAGGATCTGCGCGTAGCCCATCGCCGCCACCATCACCGGGCCGAGGTAGCTCGCCAGGACCTGGTCGAGGTACGACGACACCTGCACCGAGCCGCGGCCGAGCAGCACCGGGCCGAACGCCCGCAGCGTGGCGCGTACGCCGTCGTCGCGCACCGCCAGGGTCGGCCGCGCGCCGCCGAGCAGCCACACCACCGACGGCAGCTGCACCGCGAGCTGCAGGCCGGAGCCGACCAGCGCCCCCCACGCCAGCCAGGTGGCGACGTCGGGCTTGCCGACCGCGGCGGCGCCCGCCGCCACCGCCGCCGCGATGATCGCGACGTTCCACAGCACCGGCGCGGCGTACGACATGAAGAACCGGCGATGGCCGCTGAGCACGCCGAGGCACCACGCCGACATCACCAGCAGCGCGGTGCCCGGGAACAGGATCCGCACCAGGTCGACGGTGAGGGCGCGGACCGGGCCCTCGAAGCCCGGCGCCAGCGCGTCGACCAGCGGCCCGGCGAAGGCGATGCCGACCACCGCCGCCAGGCTCGCGACCATCGCGAGCAAGGTGCCGACCACCCGCGCCACCCGGCGGGCGTCGTCGACGCGTCCCTCGGCGAGCAGCCGGGCGTACACCGGCACGAAGGAGGCCGACAGCACGCCCTCGCCGAGCAGGTTCTGCAGCAGGTTGGGGATGCGCAGCGCCGCGCGCAGCGCGCCGGCGGCGGGCGCGTTGCCGAGGTAGTAGGCCATGGCGCGCTCGCGCACCAGCCCGGCGACCCGCGACAGCAGGATGCCGGTGCCGACCGCGACGGCCCCGCCCACCGAGCGGCGACGACGAGGCGCGGCATCACCCATCGGCTGGGATCCTCGTCGCTGCCCCCCGCCGCGGCAAGTTGTCGGCGGTCATCGCCGTCGCTCAACGCCAGGACCCCGGCCGGCTGTTCCGGCGGCCGGTGAGGTAGGGTCACCGCGATGCGCGCAGCGACCGTGCCCCTGATCCTCCTGGCCGCCTGCGGCGCCGACCAGCCGGCGCGCTACGCCGAACCGTGCACCCCGGCGGCGACCGACACCTTCGAGCCGGAGCTGGCCCCGGGCATCGAGGTCAACGTGCACGGCGTGTTCGCCGGCGGCGCCGCCTGGCTCAGCTACACCGTGGTCGAGCCCGGCACCTCGAACGGTGACGTCGCCCTGGCCCGGGTCGGCTGCGACGGCGCCACCCTCGAGACCCAGCGGGTCACCACCCGCACCGGCAACAACGACACCGCGGCGCCGCTGGCCACCTCCGGCGATCGCGTGCTGGTGGTGTGGGCCGGCGACGACGGCGAGGGGCCCGACAACCTCGACACCTTCACCCGCGCCTTCGAGCTCGACGGGACGCCCGTCGCCGACGACCAGGCGCTGGTCACCGACCTCGGCGGCTCGCCGGCGATGGTGTCGGACTGGATGCCGCAGGTCGCCGCCGACGGCGACGGCTTCGTCGTGGTCGGCACCCGCGCGCGGCCCGACCTCGAGCGGTTCGCCACCTACTGGCAGCGGGTCGACGGCGACGGCGCCCCGCGCGGCGCCACCGGCGATCCGTCGCTGGTGCCGATGGTGAGCCACAACTTCCCGGCCGCCGCCGCCACCGACGACGGCACCGTCATCGTGTACATCGACACGCCCGACGTCGACGACGACACCCTGGTGTGGACGATGGTGCCGACCGGCGCCGCCGCCGCGGCCACCCCCGAGCAGGTGGTGCCGCTGCCGTCGGCGGGGGCGCCGCCGGTCGTGGCCGCGCACGGCGCGCACGCCTACGCGGTGGTGAACACCGACGACAACGGCGCCGCCAACGGCGGCGCGCTGTCGCTGTGGTTGCGGCGGCTGCCCGGCGGGGCGGCGGCCGACGCCGTCGAGGTCTCGCCCGGCGCCACCGGCGACATCTACCCGGCAGTCGCGGCCGGGGAGGGCGGTGGCGCGATCGCGTGGCTGCGCGACGGCGCCAGCCGCGGCCTGTGGCTGGCGTCGTTCACCGACGTCGACGGCACGCTCACCGTGGGGACGCCGCAACAGGTCCCGACCACCGGCTCGGTCGCGCCGTACAAGCCGGCGCTGGTCCACCTCGGCGAGGGCTTCTACCTGGTGGCGTGGCACCAGGTGGTCGCCAGCGAGTACCACCTCTACGCGCGCATCGTCGAGCTCGGCTAGCGCTCGTCGCCACCAACGAAAAACGGCCCCGGATGGGGCCGTCGTGGTCGGAGCGCGCGGGACGCTACTCCTTGATGCCGTGCTTGGCCTTGATCTGCTCGAGGACCTTGCCGTACTCGGTGTCCCAGGCGGCGGTGCCCTCCTGCAGGTTCTTGATGCGCTCGCGGACCTCCTGATCCACGACCTCGTCGACCTGCATGTGCTTGCGCGCGATCTCCTTGATCTTGCGGCGCAGGGTGGCGTCGTCGGCGAACACCTCGTCGATGTGCGTCGAGTTCATGAACGCCTCGAGCATCTGCGTGCAGATCCAGGTGATGCCCTCCTCGCCGAGGCCGAAGTCCTTCTGGTCGGCGAGCTGCTTCTTGGTGCGGTGCAGCTGCGAGCTCGGCAGGCCACGGATCTCGAGGATGTCCTTGGCGCGCTCGGTCAGCTCCTTGTCGACGCGGATGTACTCCTTGAGCACGGCGGCGGCGTCGAGCTGGGCCTCGGCGGGGCTCTCGGTCTCGATGTCGCCATCGGCCGTGAGCTTCGCGATGATCTCGCTCGCGATGGTATCGATCTTGCCTGTGTAGAGCCGCATCGTCGGCGGCACTGTAGGTGCTGGTATCCTGGGGCGCAAGGTAGCCGACCAGCTAGCGGCGGGATTTCCGACGAAATGTGCACCCTCGGCGCGCTGTTGAACGTTCATCCCGAGTACCCGCTGGTGCTCGCGGCCAACCGCGACGAGGTCTACGCGCGACCGGCGCGGCCGCCGGCGCTCGTCGACCGCGACCGCCAGGTCGTCGCCGGCACCGACGTGCTCGGCGGCGGCACCTGGCTCGGGGTCACCGCCGCCGGTCGGGTCGTCGGCGTCACCAACCACGCGGCGGCTCAGCCGCGCGACCCGACGGCGCGCTCGCGCGGGCTGGCGGTGCGCGAGGCGCTGGTGGCGGCGGACCTGCGTGGGTACGTCGCCGGGCTCGATCCGCGCGCCTACGCCGGCATGAACCTGCTCTACGGCGAGGCCGGCTGGCTCGAGGCCGCGTACCTGCGCCCCGACGGCACCCACGAGATCGAGCGGCTCGGCCCCGGCGTCCACGTGCTGTGCAACGATCGGCTGGGCGCGCCCGGCTACCCGCGGGGCACGCGGGTGGCGGCGGCGATGGCGGAGGTGGCGACGGCACCATGGCCGGCGTTGCGCGATCGGCTGGCGGCGGCGCTCGCCGATCACACGCTGGCGCCGACGCCGCCGGTGCCGGCCGGCGCGGTCGCGCTGCCCGACGAGCTGCGCCGGGCGCTCACCGCGACCTGCATCCACGCCGGGGCCTACGGCACCCGCAGCGCGACCCTGGTCGCGATCGCCGCCGACGGCGTCGCCCACTACGCGTTCACCGACGGGCCGCCTTGCACCGCCCCCTGGCAGGACGCGACCGCGGCGTTCCGGTCCACGCCGCGTTGACACCGGCGGCCACGCGCGCTGCCATCGCGCGGTGACCACCGCCGCGCCGCGCCGCCGCACCCTCGTCGTCGCCGGGCTCATCGCCGACGACGATGGCCGGGTCCTCATCTCCCAGCGCCGGGCCGACCAGGCGCTGCCGCTGCAGTGGGAGCTGCCCGGCGGCAAGGTCGAGCCGGGCGAGGCGCCCACCACCGCGCTGGCCCGCGAGCTGCGCGAGGAGCTCGGCGTCGACGCCACCGTCGGGCGCATCTGGGAGGTGCTGTTCCACGCCTACGAGGCGTTCGACCTGGTGATGCTGGTGTATCGCTGCGCGCTGGCGCCCGGGCAGGTCGCGCGCGCCGTCGAGGTCGCCGACGTGGCCTGGGCGCCGCCGGCCGACCTCGGCGGGTGGGACATCCTGCCTGCCGACCGCCCGCTCATCGAGCGCTTGCAACGCGAGGGCGTGCCCCCCGTTCATTGACCCCCGCTCGCGCCGGCCCCTACAATCGCGGTCCATGGAAGGCCGCTCGAAGGTCACGAAAGAGGTCCTCTGCGAGGAGGCCCGGTTCATCCTCGCCAACGTGCTCGCCGAGGCGCGCTACGGGCGGCAGAACCGCTTCGACGACATCCGGCGGGTGTGCGAGGGCGCGGTCTCGATCCCGTTCGCCGAGTACGTCGCCTTCCTCGAGAAGTCCGGCTACCTGCGCCACGATCGCGGCACCGAGTCGCTCGAGGTCAGCGCCGATGGCGAGCAGGTCGTCAACGGCGCCAACCTCACCGAGTTCACCGATCGCGCGGTGACCCACTTCAAGAAGCTGCGGCAGTCGCGCATCCAGGCGCAGCAGGCGCCCGGCCTGCCGCCGATGGGCAGCCAGGCCGGCGTGCCGTCGGCGTCGGTCGGCACCCAGCCGCGCGAGCCCGAGACCCGCGAGGCCCCGCGCCAGGTGGAGCGGGCGGCCAAGGCGATGATCTCGTCGAGCGGCGGCCGCAGCGCCGCGGTCGGCGGCGTCATCTCCGGCGGCGACGTCGACGGCCTCGACGCGCGCTACGAGAAGCTGGCCCAGATCGGCTCCGGCGGCGTCGGCACCGTGTATCGCGCCCGCCAGGTGCCGCTGCACCGCGAGGTCGCGCTCAAGGAGATCCGCGATCTGTTCGGGTTCTTCAGCGAGGATCAGCGCGGCGAGATCGTGCGGCGCTTCACCGAGGTGGTGCGGGCCGCGGCCAACCTCGCGCACCCCAACATCCTGCCCATCCACGACGTCAACCTCGACACCGAGTTCCCGTACGTGGTCTCCGAGCTGGCCATCTACGGCTCGGCCCGCCGCCTCATCAACGACGCCGAGGAGGTGCCGGTGTCGCTGGCGTTCCGCTACCTCCTGCAGACGCTGCACGCGCTGCGCGCGGCCCACGCCCAGCAGGTGTTCCACCGCGGCCTCAAGCCCGAGCAGCTGCTCATCGACGGCTACGGCAACCTCAAGGTGTCCGACTTCGGCTTCGCCCGCATCGTCGAGCGCGACCACGCGGTGATCCGGCAGGTCTACGTCGGCATGGGCAACGTCGCCTACATGGCGCCGGAGCTGTACACCGACCCCACCTCCACCGGCGCCCAGACCGACATCTACGCCCTCGGCATCATCTTCTACGAGCTGCTGACCCGGAAGCTGCCGGGGCGTCGCTCGCCGATGCCGTCGCAGATCAACGGCGCGCTGCCCAAGGGCATCGACGACATCTTCGATCGCATGACCCGCGACTCGGTCGAGGAGCGCTACGCCTCCGTCGACGACATCCTCGCCGACATCGATCGGCTGCAGGGGATGGAGAGCCTCGTCGATCGCCAGACCCAGGTGCTGGCCAGCGACAACCCGCTGGCCGCGGTGAAGTTCCGGCCTGGCGCCGAGGAGGCGTCGCTGACGCGCCTGTCGAGGCGACGGCGATCGCTCGTCGCACCGGCCGTACTCGTTCCAGCAGCAGCGTCGGACCAGCCTTGAAGAAGCTGTAGCCCGTCGCGGCAGATCCCGTCGACGACGCGCGCCCGGCCGACGAGGCGCCTCGCTGACGCGCAGAGTCGCGGCGTGCAAGCCGACGATCCGATCCGCGACCGCATCCTCGAGTGGCAGATCGAGCTGGGCGCGCTCGGCGCCGCCGCGCCGGGCGCGGTCGCGCTGCCGAAGCTGGGTGACGTCGACCCCGCCGCGCTCGAGCGCGTGCTGGTGCCGGCGGCGCCGCGGTCCGCTGCGCCGCGGCGGCGGCCGGCCTCGCGGGTGACGAGCTGGCGGTGGCGATGTCGGCATCGGCGCTGGCGGCGGTGGTGGCCGACCTCGAGCACGCCCAGCGGGTCGGCGCCGACGAGCAGGGCGCGCACGCGCTGTGGCTCGACGGCGGCGTCGGCGCCTGGCGCCCGGTCAAGGTCGACGCCGCGGCGACGACGTGCTGCTCGCCGTCGACGACGAGCCGCGGCCGGCGCCCGCCGATGGCGGCGCCCGGGCCGGCGTCCGCATCCACCCGCTGGCGCCGGCGGCGATCGCCGATCTCGTCGTCGGCCACGCCGAGGCGCTGGCGGCGCGCCGCTGGTGCGAGCGCTCGCGATGGGCGCCGCGGCGCCGCGGGTCGCGCCGCTCGGCGACGACCTCGGCCCGGTGCTCGACGCCGACGTCGATCAGCGCCAGCGGCGCTGGCGGCGGCCCGCGCCGGCGACTCGTTCGTCGTCGACGGCGCCCCCGGCACCGGCAAGACCCAGACCCTGGTCAACCTGGTGGCGCAGTCGATCGAGGCCGGCCAGGCCTGCCTGGTGGCGAGCGTGCCGGCGGTGCTGCGCGGCGCTGGCCGGTTCGAGGCGTTCGGCCTCGGCGCGGTGCTCGCCCTCGAGGCCGACGTGGTGTCGCGCGGCGCCCAGCTCACCTCTGCTGGCGCGCACCGTCGATCGCGCGTGGCGTCCGTCGGTGGCGCCGGCCGCGCCCGACGACGGCCTGCCGCGGCTCGCGGCGATGCTCGACGAGCACCACCGCGCCCTGCACGCGCCGACCCCGCTCGGCCGCTCGATCTACGACGCGCTGGGCCGGCTGTGCGCGCTGCGCGACGCGCCGCGCATCCCGCTGCCGGCGGTGACCGAGGTCGACGAGCTGTCGCCCGCGACCTGGTCGACCCGTCGCGCCGCGGTCGAGCGCTACGCGCGGTGCGCCGCCGCCGTCGGCGATCCGGCGGCGCACCCGTGGCGCACTGCGGCTCGGCGCCTGGCAGCCTCGGCACCGCCGACGCCACCACCGCTGCCCTCGACGAGCTCGCCGGCGCGGCCTGGGCCCTCGAGGTCGCCGGCGCCGAGCCGGGCGACCCGGGTGCCGGGCCTGCGCACCACCACCGTCGGTCAGCTTGGTCCGGCTCGCGGCGCTGGCCCAGATCGCCGCGCGCTCGCCGCGGCCAGGCGCCGAGCTCATCGATCACGTCGCGCGCAGCCCCGAGGACGAGCTGACCCGGCACGAGGCGGCGAGGGCGCCGGCGCGCATCGCGCGCGCAAGGCCGCCATCGACGCGCCCCGTGACCCGCTCGGGTATCTGGCGATGGCGCGCCGGCTGCAGCGCGCGCGCGGCGCTGGCCCAGCGCTGGACTGACGCCCTCGACGAGCTCGACGTGGTCGCGCTGGCGGCGCGCGTGCGCGGCTGGGAGGATCGCACCGGTCGCTGGCTGGCGCCGGTGCGCGCGGCGCCAGCCTGCGACGGCGCGCGCGGCGAGCTGCCCGACGACGACGGCGAGCTGGCGCGCGACCTGGAGCTGGCCGCCGAGGCCCGGCGCTCGCCGCCGCCTCGCCGGCGCTCACGCCGCGCGCCGCTGGTCTGGCGCCCTGGCGCTGCCGCTCGAGGCCGGCGCGACCACCGGCGACGACGGCGCCGCCATCGAGCGCCTGGCCGCGGCGGTGACTCGGCGGCGTCGCCGGTGTCGGCGTTCGCCGATCTGTCGCTCGACGGCGACTTCGAGCGCGGCTGGCGCGCGCTCATCGCCGAGGCTACCGGCGAGCACGCCGCGCTCGACGGTGACGCCGACGGCGATGGCCCGGCGGTGTTCGCCGCCTCTGCCGAGGCCCGCCCACGATCGCTGGGCATCGCGGCGGCGCGCCTGGCCACCGCGGCCGGCGTCGACGCGCTGGCGCTCGCCGATGAGCGCCGCGGCCACCTGCTTGCTGCAGGAGGCGGTCGCGGCTTGGCGCGAGCAGGTGCCGGCCCTGCGCGACTGGGGCCAGCTTCGCCGGCCGCGCGCGTCGCTGCCGAGGCCGCCGGCGTCGGCGACGTGGTGGCCGCCTGCGATCGCGGGCGGGTGGCGCTCGGCCTCGCCGCCGACGCTGACGCCTGGGAGCGGGCGACGCCTGGCCTGGGTCGATCATCAGATCGCGCAGGCGCCGGCGATGGCCGGCTTCGGGGGCCTGACCTCCACGATCGCGTCGCCGAGCTGAGCGAGCGCGAGCGCGGTCGCCAGGCCGTTCCGGGCTCGCTTGCTCGCGCGGCTCGCCGAGCGCAATCCGCCGCGGGCGCGTCCGGGTGACGAGCCGACCGCGCTGGCCGCGGAGGCATCATGACGCTGGTGCAGGCGTGCAGGCGACGCTGCCGCTGCGCGCGGCCTGGGCGCGTTGCCCGAGCTGCTGCCACGCCTGCGGCCGTGCGTCCTGGCGACGCCGGCGGCGGTGGCGCGCCTGCTCGCCGTCGACGGCCTGCGCTTCGATCGGGTCATCTTCGACGAGGCCTCGCGCCTCGCGGTGGCCGACGCGCTGCCGGCGCTGGCCTGCGCGCGCCAGGCCATCGTGCTCGGCGATCCGCGCCAGCTCCGCCGACGCCGATCGGCGACGCGCCGCGGACTGGCCTGCCGACGATGGCCGGGCGGGCGGCCTGGCCGACCTGGCGCCTCGGCACCCACTACCGCAGCCAGCACCCGTCGCTGATCTCGTTCGCGGCGCGCCGCTACTACGACGACGCCCTCGCGCTGTGGCCGGCGCCGGCGCACGCGGCGACCGGGCTCGGCCTGCGCTGGGTCGCGGCCCCCGGCACGATCGATGCGGTGGCGCGCACCCACGCCGGGGAGGCCGACGCGGTCATGGCAGAGGTCGAGGCGCACCTGGGCTCGGCCCAGCGGCGCGCGCGCTCGCTGGCGATCCTCGTCGATGGCCCGGCGCAGCGGCGCCTGATCGAGGCGCGGCTCGCCGAGCTGGCGCGCCGACGCCCGGAGCTGGCGGCGCTGTTGTCGTCGGAGCTGCCCGAGCCGGTGCTGGTGCGCGAGCTCGACGGCGCGCAGGGCGAGGTCCGGGACGTGGTGCTGCTCGCGTGTGGCATCGGCCCCGACGAGCACGGCGCCATCCCGCGGGAGGTGGGCAGCCTTGGCCAGCCCGGCGGCGAGCGCCGGCTCCTGGTCGCTACCACCCGCGCGCGCCAGGAGCTGGTGCTGGTGTCGGCGTGCGCGCCCGAGGCCATCGCCGGCGAGGCGGCCACCCACGGCGCCGCCGGCCTCGGGGTCCGTCACCTCACCGAGCTGATGGTGCGCGCCCGCGACGGCGGCGACGCGCTGGTGGCCGCGGACCTCGGCCCGACCGATCCGGTGCTGCTCGACGTCGCCGCCGCGCTCGCCGAGCTCGGGCTGCAGACGCGCAGCCGCGGCGGCGATGGGCTCGCGCGCATCGGGCTGGCGGTGGTCGACGCCGACGACCCGTCCCGCGACGTGCTCGCGATCGACACCGATGGCCCCGAGCTGGCGGCGATCCCGTCGGCGCTCGAGCGCGATCTGGCGCGGCCGGCGGTGCTGGCGTCGCTCGGCTGGCGCACCCACCGGATCTGGGTCATCGACTGGCTCGCCGATCGACCGCGCGAGGTGGCGCGGCTGCAGGCCGCGGTGGGCGCGGCGCAGGCCGCCGCCCGCACGAGCCGGCGCTCGATCGGGCAGGGCGTCAACCACGCCGCGGCGGTGCTCGGTACGCCCGAGCGCGGTGGCGCGGCCCACCGCGAGCCGCGGCAGCGCCCCGACCCGGCGCCCGTCGGCGGCGCCGGTCGCGCCGGCGCGCGCCGACGCCACCGAGCGGCAGGCGGTGCCGCCGTCGATGCCGATGCCAAGCCTCCGCGGCAGCGCCGGCCCCGGGCCCCGCGCCCAGCGTGCCGGCGATCGGCGCCTACCTGGCGGCGTCGACGCCGGTCGGTCGGCGCACCTCGACGATCTGTTCCACGCCAAGCACGCCGAGGAGGCCGGCCGCCTCATCGAGCAGGTGCTCGCGACCGAGGCGCCCATCCACTCCGGCCCTGCTCAGCCGGCGGGTCGGCGGCTACTTCGGCATCGGCCGGGTCACACCACGGTGGTCGAGCAGGTGCGCACGGCTGGCGCGGACGCGCGGGCCAGCTCGCCGATGACGGCGAGGGATCTTGGCGCGCTGACCAGATCCACTGTTGCTGCCGACTGGCGCGGCGCCGCATGGCAGGCGCGAACACCAAGCGCACGATCGACGAGGTGCCGCTGGCAGAGCTCGCCAGCGCCGCGCTCATCGTCGTCACCCGGTCCGGCGGCGCCGGCGCGGTGGTCGACGTCGCCCGCGACGCCGCGCGCCTGCTCGGCTTCGCGCGTATCACCGAGCGCGTGGTCGAGCGCGCCGCCCAGGGCGTGGGTGACCTGGTCGAGCGCGGCCTGCTGGCGCGCGACGGTCAGCGGGTCGTGCGCACCAGCGCCTGATCGAGGCGGCCCGTCGGCTCAGACCACGCGCAGGTGCGCGCGCCGCGCCGGCGCCACCGCGGGCACCCCGTCCCAGTCGGGCTGCCGCAGGTAGCGGACCAGGCCAGCGGCGAAGCCGGCGCCGTGGGCGGCGTGCAGGACCGGGAAGATGGTCCACACCGTCGGGATCGCGGCGAGCCCGGCGCGGCGCCCGACCCGGATGGCCTCGACGCCGGTCGCGAGCAGGTAGCCGGCCACCGCCGGCGGCACCAGCGGCCAGGCCGGCGGCGTCAACACCATCGCCGCGGCGCCGGTCACCAGCGCGAACGGGATGAGCGGGCGCACCGTCGGCAGCTCGCGGTGCTTGAGCACCGTGCGCGCGCGGCCGCGGCCGTAGCGGAAGTACTGCTGGGCGAGCGCGCGCAGCGACGCCCGGGGGTAGTAGTGCACCTCGATCTGCGGCGACAGGTACACCTTGCCCCCGGCGGCGAGGATGCGCTGGTTGAGCTCGGCGTCCTCGTTGGTGATGGCGCCCGGGTCCCACAGGCCCACGGTCTCGAACACCCGCCGGCGGAACGCGCCGAGGAAGACGGTGTCGACGAAGCCCTCGGCGGTGGCCGAGCGATAGCGGGCGCCACCGACGCCCAGCGGGCTGTCGAGCGCGGCGCACAGCGCGCGCTGGAAGTGGGTCTTGGCCCGGGCTCGCTGGGCGCCGCCGACGTTGTCGGCCCCGGTGCGCTCCAGCGCCTCGACGCAGCGGCGCACGTAGCTCGGCGCGTACTCGCAGTGCACGTCCATGCGCACGATGACGTCGCCGGTGCTCTCGACGACCAGGCGGTTGAGGCCGGGCGCCTGCAGACGATCGGGGTTGTCGATGGTGCGGATGCGCGGATCGGCGGCGGCGAGCTCGTCGAGCAGGGCCCGGGTGCGATCGGTGGAGCGCCCGTCGGCGACCAGGATCTCGAGCTTGTCGCGCGGGTAGTCCTGGGCCTGCACCGAGCGGATGCACGCCTCGATGTAGGCCTCCTCGTTGAAGGCCGGCATCACGATGCTCACGGTCGGCAGCGCCATGGCCGCCGAGCTTACCCCCCGACGGCGGCGGGCGCGACTTCGACGGGCCGGACCGGCCGGTTGGCGCCGATCACGTAGGCCCCGGCGCCGAGCACCAGGGCCGCGCCCGCCGCCGCCGGCGCTCGCAGCGGCTCGCCCCAGACCACGACGCCGACGACGACCGCGACGATCGGCTCGCAGAAGGTCAGCATCGCCGCGCGCGCCGCGCCGATGATCGCGAGGCCGTGCAGGTAGGCGAGGCCGGCGCCGGTGCCGAGCACGAGGGTGCCGGCGCCGAGGACGGCGAGGTCGCGGGCCTCGATGGCGCCGAGATCGGGCACCGCCAGCGGCGCGAGCAGCACCGCGGCCAGCGCGGAGTGCACGCACATGGTCCGCGCGGCGCCGACCGCCAGCGTCAGCCGGCGCGCGAAGAACACGTTGCCGGCGTAGCCGACCGCCGACACCAGGCCGAGGGTGGCGCCGAGCAGCCAGGCGCCGTCGGTGCGCCACGGCTCGAGCAGCGCCAGCCCACCGAGCGCCACCACCGCCGCGGGCGCCGCGCCGCGGGTGCGGGTGCCGTCGACGTACGGCGCCAGGAGCGCGACCAGCACCGGCGCGGCGTAGTGGTGATCACCGCGATGGCCACCGAGGTGTGGCTCATCGCCGCGAAGAAGGTGAGGACGTTGACCGCGTCGCACACCGTGTTGCCCGCGAGGTAGCCGAGCGCGCGGCGATCCCAGCGCGCCACCGGCGGCCGGAGCGCGCCGGGCAGGCTCCACGCCGCCATCAGCAGGAACAGGATCGGGCCGGTCACCGTCGCCGGCAGCCCGGTCGGGCGCAAGACCAGGCTCCACAGGCCCCACAGCGACGCGGCGAGCGCGGTCAGCGCGGTGGCCGCGAGCGGCGACGAGGGCAGGCGCGGGGCGCGGTCACGAGCGGCAGGTGGGTAGCGATCGCCGCCGACCGGCGACAGCGTGATCGCCGGCGGGGCGCGGGCAGGGCGGCGGTATCGTCACGAGGTGGACGACGACGCCAGCCGGAGCTACCTGCGCGCGTGGCACGACGCCCACCCCGGCGCCACCGCCCGCGCCTTCGAGCGCGGCCGCGTCGTCGGCGGCGCCGGCTCGAGCTACGACGTCCTCGCCACCTCGGCGCGGCGCACGTGCTCGACCTCGGCTGCGGCGATGGGCCGCTGCTCCGGCGGGTGCCGGGCGCCATCGGCGTCGATCTGTCCGCCGGCGAGCTGCGCGCGGCGGCGGGTGGCGCGCGCGTGCAGGCCCGGGCCGACGCGCTGCCGCTGGGCGACGCCACCGTCGACGTCGTGCTCTCGCACCTGGCGCTGATGCTGATGCAGCCGTTCGCCGCGATCGCTGACGAGCTGGCCCGGGTGGTGCGCCCCGGCGGCGAGGTGGTGGCCATCGTCGGCGGCGGCCCGGTCGAGCCGCCGGCGCCGGGCGACGCCTTCGCGCGCTTCCTCGAGCTGGTGCGGCCGCACCTGGTCGCGGCCGGCGCGCCGGTGCGGCTGGGCGATCGCCGCGCGCGCACCGACGCCGGCTGGCGCGAGGTGCTCGGTCCGCGCGGCTTCGTCGTCGACGACGCCCAGCGCCTGGTGGTCGATCTCTCCGGCGATCGCGACCAGGTCTGGGCGACGCTGCTCTCGATGTACGGCGGCGAGCGACTCGACGACGCCGTTCGCGCCGAACTCCGGGCCCAGCTCTGGCCCGCGCCCGACGACGGCGTCGCCACCCCGTGCGCGATGGTGGTGTGGAGGTTGCGCGCGGTCAGACGTTGAAGAGGAAGTGCATGATGTCGCCGTCCTGGACGACGTACTCCTTGCCCTCCATGCGCATCTTGCCGGCCGCCTTGATCGCGGCCTCGCTGCCGTGGGCCTCGAGGTCGGCCAGCGAGTAGACCTGGGCCCGGATGAAGCCCTTCTCGAAGTCGGTGTGGATGACGCCGGCGGCCTGCGGCCCGGTCGCGCCCTGCTTGATGGTCCAGGCGCGGACCTCCTTCTCGCCGGCGGTGAAGTACGACTGCAGGCCGAGCAGGCGGTAGCACTCGCGGGCCAGGGTCGCCAGCGCCGGCTCGGTGAGGCCGTACGCCGACAACAGCTCGAGCTTCTCGTCGCCGTCGACCTCGGCGAGCTCCGCCTCGATCTTGCCGCACAGGATCACCACCCCGGCGCCCTCGGTGGCCGCGCGCGCCTGCACCTTCGCGCTCGCCGCGTTGCCGGCGGGCAGGTCGCCCTCGCCGACGTTGCAGCAGTACAGGACCGGCTTGGTGGTGAGCAGGCCCCAGGTCCCGACCTCGCGGCGATCGTCGTCGCCGAGGTCGAGCTGGCGCATGACCTTGCCCACGGAGAGGTGCGCGACCACGCGCTCGACCAGCGCGAGCTCGGCCTTGCCGTCCTTGCTGCCGGTCTTGGCCGCGCCCTGCGCCTTCTTGAGGCGCTTCTCGGCCGACTCGAGATCGGCGAGCACCAGCTCGAGCTCGATGGTCTCGATGTCGCGGATCGGATCCACGGAGCCGGCGACGTGGACGACGTTCTCGTCCTCGAAGCAGCGCACCATCATCAGGATGGCGTGGGTCTCGCGGATGTTGGCGAGGAACTTGTTGCCGAGGCCCTCGCCCTGGGACGCGCCCTTGACCAGCCCGGCGATGTCGACGATCTCGACGATGGCGGGGATGACCTTCTGCGGCGGGATGAACTTGGTGATCCGCGCCAGCCGTGGATCCGGGACCGGCACCACGCCGACGTTGGGATCGATCGTGCAGAACGGGTAGTTCGCGGCCTCGGCCTTGCCCGAGGTGAGCGCGTTGAACACCGTGCTCTTGCCGACGTTGGGGAGCCCGACGATTCCGACGGAGACCGACATGGCGCGGTAGGTACCGCGGCGCTGGGGCCAGCGCAACTGGTCGCCCCCGGTGCTACAACTGCGGCGTGAGCGACCCCGGCCGCCCCGTCGTCCTCGTCACCGGCTCGACCGATGGCATCGGCCACGCCACCGCCCTGGCCCTGGCCCGGGCCGGCGCGCGCGTGGTGGTGCACGGCCGCAACCGGCCGCGGCTCGAGGCCGCGGTGGCCGCGCTGACGGCGGCCGCGCCGGGCGCCGAGCTCGACAGCATCTCGTTCGATCTCGGCTCGCTCGCCGCGGTGCGCGCGGCCGCGGGCGAGCTGGCCCGGCGCTACCCGCGCCTCGACGTGCTCATCAACAACGCCGGCATCTTCGCGCAGGAGCGCGTGCTCACCGGCGACGGCTTCGAGGCGTCGCTCGCGGTCAACTACGTGGCGCCGCTGGTGCTGACCGAGCTGCTGCTGCCGCAGCTCGCCGGCGGCACCGTCATCAACGTGTCGTCGATCGCGCACCTGCGCGGGCAGCTCGACCTGGGCGATCTCGATCTCGCGCAAGGCTTCACCGGCTACGGCGCTTACGCGCAGTCCAAGCTCGCCCAGGTGATGCACGCGCTGTCGCTCGCCGAGCGCCACGCCGACGGCGAGCTGCGCGCGTTCAGCCTCCACCCCGGCGTCATCGAGACCAAGCTGCTGCGGGAGGGGTTCGGCCCGGTGCGCGGCGGCAGCGTGGCGTCGGGCGCCGCGACCTCGGTGCGCCTGGCCGCCGCGGTGCTCGCCGGGCGACCAGGCTTCACCGCGCCGCCCGACCTCGCGCCGCTGTCCCTGGCGGAGACGCCGTCGGGCAGCTACCTGTCGGACGGCCGGGTCGCGCAGCCATCGGCGCTGGCGCGCGACGCCGCGCTGCGGACGGGCCTGTGGGCGACCATCGCCGCCCGCACCGGGCTGGTCGGCGGCTAGCCGTGGTCGCGCCGGCGACGGTGCTGGTCGTCGAGGACGACCCCATCCTCGGCGACCTCCTGCGCGAGCTGCTCGCGGCGCGCGGCCACCGGGTGGAGGTGGCCACCAGCGGTCCCGAGGGGGTGGCGTGCTTCGGCGCGCTGGCGCCGGCGCTGGTCCTCATCGACGTGGGGCTGCCGCGGCTGTCGGGCGACGACGTGCTGCGCGCGATCCGCGCCGCGCCCGGGGGCGCGCGCACGCCGGTGGTGCTCATGAGCGCGGCGTTCGTCGACGACGACGTCGGCCCCAGCGCCGGCCCAGCCCGCGACCCTGACGCCCGGGTCCGCAAGCCCTTCGACCTCGCGGTCCTCGTCGGGGTGGTCGAGCGGCTCCTGCGCGAGGGCCGCAGCCCGACCCTCGCCTGAGCCGGCCGGCAGATCGGTCACGGGTGCGATTGCTGCACCCGGCGGGGTCGTCCCTGGTAGATTGCGCCCCATGTTGGATCGTCGTCAGCACACGCGGCACCCGGTCGCCCTGCCGGTTTCGGTCAGCACGGCGCAGCGCCGCGAGCGGGTCGGCGTGACCCGAGATCTCAGCGTCACCGGCGTCCTGTTCCACAGCGCGAGCGCGTTCACCCCGGGCGAGGCGGTCCAGATCCGCATCGCCCTGGCGCGCGAGGCCGAGCGCGTCGCCCACGGCGTGGTGGTGCGCTCGTTCGAGGATCCGTCGCCGGAGCACGTCCTGCGCAAGGTCACCGCGGTCCGCTTCGAGCACGAGGTGGCCGAGGTCGACCTGCTGCTGTCGTAGGGGTCATGGCCGACGACGACTCCCGCGCTGGCCATCGCTACGACCTCGCCGAGGTCGCCGCGTGGGCGCACCAGACGCACGCCGCCAACGACGCCGCCCTGGCGCGGGCGTTCGAGCCGCCCCCCGGCGTGCCGCGCATCATGGTCGGGCCCAGCGACGGCAAGACCCTGCAGCTCCTGATGCGCATGATCGGCGCTGTGCGGGTGGTCGAGGTCGGCACCCTGGTCGGCTACTCGACGATCCACCTCGCGCGTGGCCTCGCGCCGGGCGGCCACGTGTGGTCGGTGGAGTTCTCGCCGGTGCACGCCGAGCACGCGCGCGGCAACCTCGCCGCCGCCGGGCTCGCCGAGGCGGCGACGGTGGTGGTCGGCGCCGGCGTCGAGGTGCTGCCGACCCTGGTGGCGCACGGACCGTTCGACGCGGTGTTCATCGACGCCGACAAGGAGAACTACGCCAACTACGGTCGCTGGGCGCTGGCCAACCTGCGGCCGGGCGGCCTGGTCATCGGCGACAACGCCTACCTGTTCGGCGGCCTGCTCGGCCACGAGCCGCGGGCGGTGGCGATGCGCGAGTTCCACGAGCTGGTGGCGGGGGCGTGCGACTCGGTGTGCCTGCAGACGCCCGAGGGCATGGTCGTCGGCATCAAGCGCTGACGAGGCGCGCTGGGGGAGGCCGGGATGAAGCTCGACGATCTGAAGCACCTCGACAGCCCGTCCGCGGCGCAGGCGCTGCGCGCGGCGCTCGAGGAGCTCGATCGGCGCGTCGGCGATCTGGAGGCGGCGCTCTCGCTCGAGCGCGCCGGGCGGTTGTCGCTGCACGCGCAGTTCAACGGGTTCGTCGAGCTGGTGCGCGAGCACGTCAAGCTCGACGACGGCGAGCTCGGCCGGGCGGTCGCGCGCGCCAGCGCGGTGCTCAACCCTCCGCCGCCGATGCCGAAGCCGACGGGCGGCGTGTACCGCGACGGCGTGCTGGTCGAGGCCGACGGCGCCTACGTCGGCACGGCGCGCGAGCTGCTCGAGCTGGCGCAGGAGTTCCAGTTCGATCAGAAGTTCGAGCAGGCCCGGCGCATC
>JAWKQW010000045.1:0-40200 GCA_041389945.1 Kofleriaceae bacterium | reverse complement strand
CCGACGGCGGCGACATGTGGTGCCGGCGCCCGTACGGCTTCCTGTTCTCGAGCGGTGAGGCCGCCGAGACCTTCGCCGCCGCGATGGGCACCGGCGAGGCGCTGTTCGCCGTGGGCATCGACAGCCACCACCTCCTCACCGACGACATGATCGGCGTGTTTCGCGATCTCGAGCTGACCCGGCTGTTCGTCGATCCGTCGATCGACGCCGCGTCCGGCGACGTGTTCGGCACCATCCTGCGGCTCGATCCGTTCAACTGATGCGGCGCGCCTGGGCCCCGGCGCTGCTCGTGGTCACGACCAGCACGGCCGCGGCCGAGCCAGCGCCGCCGCCGACGCTCACCGTCGGCGCCGCGATCCAGCGGGTCAACCTCCGCCTCGGCGGCGCCAGCACCGATCACGTCGATCGCCCGGTGGTGTGCGTCGACGTGCGGGTGTGGGCCGGGTTCGGCATCGAGAGCTGTGGCACCGGCGCCGAGCTGTTGCACCACGACGAGGGTCGGCAGATGGCGCACCTCCGCGCGACCGCCGCGCTCGTGCACGGGCGCGTGCCCGGCGGGGTGGGGCGGCTGCGGGTCGGGGCTGGCATCGCCGAGCTCCAGGTCGGCGCCGACGTGCCGGGGCTGGTCTTCGGCGCGCCGACCGACGCCGCCCGGGCCGCGGTCGCCGGCCCCGAGGCGGTGGTCCAGGGCCAGTACCTCGTGCCGCTGCGCGGCGGCGTCGAGGCGATCGCGAGCGTCACCGTCGGCGCGGCCTACTTCGCGCACGCCCACGAGCTCGGCGAGCCGCAGGAGCGCCTGCAGCCGCTGGTGTCGGTCGAGGTAGGCCTGGGCTGGTGAGCGCCACGGCGGCGATGGCGTAGTACCGTCGGGCGATGCCCTGGTCGAAGGTCGGCGCGCGCATCCTGCTGGCGGCGACCACCACCGCGGCGGCGTGTACATCGCCGGGCACGCCGCCGCCGCCGCGCGAGCCGCCGCGGATCGCCGCCGGCGACGCCGCGGTCGCGCACACCCGGGCCCGCCTCGCGGCGCTCGGCGTGGTCGCGCAGTCGGTGCGCGCCGACGGCCGGCTCCGATTCGCGCGAGTGGCGCAGGGGGCGATGCCGGCGCCGGCGGGCGCGCGTCCCGAGGTCGCGGCCCGCGCCCACCTAGCCCACCTGGCGTCGGCGCTCGAGGTGCCGACCGCGGCGCTGTCGACCCTGCGCACCGTGCGCACCGCCGATCGCGGCGCCGCCGGCGCGCTGGTGGTCCTGCGCCACGTGCTCGATGGCGTCGAGGTGTACCGCCAGGACGTGCGCGTGCTGGTGCGCGGCGACGGCTCGCTGGCGGCCCTCGCCGGCGCGCCGGATCGCGCGGCGACGCCCTCGTCCGGGCGCGCGACGCCGCCGCGGCGCGACGCCGTCGAGGTCGTCGCCGCGGCGCTCCGCGATCGGGTCGGCGTCGCGGTGACCCCGGTCGCCGTCGCCAGCGCCCCGCGCCGACGAGTGGGTGGCGGTGCCCGCGGGCCTGGGGCGCCTCGACGCGCCGGCGCGGGTGCGCCAGGTGTGGGTCGCGCGCGGCGACGCCTGGTGCGGGCGTGGCGCGCCGAGTTCTTCCTGGCGCCGCGCGGGCAGGCGCCCCGACGCCGAGGCCTGGCGCTACCTGGTCGCCGACGCCGACGGCGCCATCCTCGCGCGCGAGGATCACCACCGCCGACGCCGCCTTCGCGTATCGCGGCTACGTCGAACCCGACGGCCGCCGCTCGACAGGCCGCTCGCCGACGTCACCCGGCACCCGGTCGGCACCCCGGGGCCGCTGGGCACGCCCTTCGTCGCGCCGTCGCTGGTGGTCGTCGACGGCCTCGCCGAGCCCGGCGGCGCCCAGATCCGTGGCTCGCCGCCGGCGCCACCGAGACCCGCGGCAACAACGCCGACGTCTACGCCGATCTGGTGAGCCCCGACGGGTTCGGCGCCGGCGACGTGCGCGGCCAGATCAGCGCGCCCGGCGTGTTCGATCACACCTACGATCCGCTGGCGCCGCCGGTGGCGCCGGCGCAGACCCAGGCCAGCGCCACCGATCTCTTCTACGTCATCAACTGGCTGCACGACTGGTACTACGACGCCGGCTTCGACGAGGCCGCCGGCAACGCCCAGCTCGACAACTACGGGCGCGGCGGCCTGGCCGGCGACCCCATGCGCGGCGAGACCCAGGACGCCTACGACGCCGGCGCCCGCAACAACGCCAACATGACCACCCCCAGCGACGGCACCCCGCCGCGCATGCAGGTGTACGTGTGGTCGGGCTCGCTCGAGGCGAGCCTCACGCTGTCGCCGGGCGGCGACACGCCGGCGGTGGGCACCGCGCAATTCGGCCCGACCGACTTCGACGTCACCGGCGGGGTGGTGGTCGCCGACGACGGGACCGACACCACCAGCGACGGCTGCGAGCCGCTGGTGGGCGACGTCACCGGCAAGATCGTCCTGGTCGATCGCGGCCAGTGCACGTTCAAGCGCAAGACGGTGAACGCCGAGGCCGCCGGCGCGATCGGCCTCGTCGTCGCCAACAACGTCGTCGGCGGCGGCACCGTCGGCATGGCGGAGGGCGAGCCCGAGGGGCCGACCGCGTTGCCGCTGCTCTCGATCGGCACCGCCGACGGCGCCGCGCTGCACGCGCGCCTCGCCGACGGGCCGCTCACCGCGCGGCTGACCCGGGTCACCGGCACCGAGCGCGACGGCGCGCTGGACCAGACCATCGTCGCCCACGAGTTCGGCCACTACCTGCACCACCGGCTGGCCGACTGCGCCGAGAAGCAGTGCCGCGCGATCAGCGAGGGACTGGGCGACTTCCTCGCGCTGCACCTGATGCTGCGCGAGGGCGACGACCTCGGCGGCGCGTTCCCGGTCGCGCAGTACGCCACCGCGTCGTACCCCGACCCCGAGTACTTCGGCATCCGGCGCGCGCCGTACTCCGTCGATCCGTCGGTCAACGCGCTCACCCTGCGCCACATCGGCGCCGGCGCCGCGCTGCCGGCGATCCCGCTGTCGCCGCGCACCGGCACCGACAACACCGCGGTCCACCCCGCCGGCGAGATCTGGGCGGCGATGCTGCACGAGGGCTACGTGGCCCTGCTCGCGACCACGACTGCGCCGGGCGCGACGCGCACCTTCGACGAGGTGCGCCGCGCGATGAGCGCGTACCTGGTGACCGGCCTCGGCATGCTGCCGCCGGACGCGACCTACACCGAGACCCGCGACGCCCTGCTCGCCGCCGCCGAGGCGGCCAACCCCGACGACGCCGCGACCCTGGCGGCGGCGTTCGCGCGCCGCGGCGCCGGCTCGTGCGCGGTGGCGCCGCCGGCGACGTCCCTCGACTTCGGCGGCATCGTCGAGAGCTTTGCGGCCACGTCGCGGCCGGAGGTGGTCGGGGTCAGCCTGAGCATGGCCGCCGACGCCTGCGACGACGACGAGTTCCTCGACGCCGGCGAGCACGGCGTGGTGACGCTGGTGATCGTCAACGGCGGCGCGGTGGCCTCCACCGGTGCGTCCCTGCACGTGACCACCGCGACCCTGGCGTCACCCTCGACGTCGACACCGTGGCCTTGCCGACCCTTCCGCCGATGGCGACCACCGTCGTGGTGGTGCCGGTCACCGCCGCCGCCACCCTGGCGCCGGGCACCACCCTCGAGCTCACCTCGACCATCCTCGACGACGGCTCGTGCTCGCCGGCGCTCACCCGGGTCGACGGTCGCGCCCTCGACGTCGACCTGGTGGCCGGCACCCTCGACGACGTCGAGGCGGAGACCTCGCCGTGGCTCATCACCGGCGGCGCCGGCGCCGCGGTGTGGAGCCGGGTCGAGGTCACGCCGGGCGCGCACGCGTGGCGCGCGGTGGCGCTCGGGCAGACCACCGACAGCGCGCTGCAGTCGCCGGCGCTCGAGGTGGTCGGGCCGCTGCGCCTGACCTGGCGCCACCGCTACCAGCTCGAGGTCGGCGACGACGCCATCGCCTACGACGGCGCGGTGGTCGAGCTGTCGACGGATGGCGGCGCGAGCTGGCAGGACGTGGCCGCGCTCGTGAGCAGCTCGCCGTACCCCGGCGCGGTCGGCGCCGCCACCTCCGGCGCGCTCGCCGGGCGGGCGGCGTTCGTCGGCACCAACCCGTCGTGGCCGGTGACCGATCTGGCGTTCGTCGACCTCGGCGAGGCGCTGATCGGCCAGACCGTGCGGCTGCGGCTGCGGCTCGCCACCGACGGTGGCGTGGGCAGCTTCGGCTGGGAGCTCGACGACCTCGCGGTGAGCGGCATCGCCGGCGCGCCGTTCGAGCACCTGATCGCCGAGGGTGGCGGTTGTCCGCCGCGGGCGCGCGCCGGCGACGATCAACGGGTGGCGGCCGGGGCGCGGGTGCGGCTCGACGCCAGCGCCAGCAGCGATCCCGACGACGTCGCCCTGGCGTTCTCCTGGACCCAGCTCGCCGGGGCGCCGGTGGAGCTGCTCGACGTCGCCGCGGCCGCGACCACGTTCATCGCGCCGACCCTCGAGCTCGACGAGACCCTGCGGTTCGAGGTCGCCGTCAGCGACGGCGAGAGCACCGCCACCGACACGGTCGACGTCGTCGTCGAGGGCACCGGGGAGGCGCCGCCGGTCGAGCCGCCGGGGCCGCCCGACGATCTGGTGGTCACCGGCGGGCTGTGCGCGGTCGGTGGCGAGCGCTCGGCGCCGTGGCTCCTGCTCGCGGCCGCGGCCGCGCTGGCGCGCCGGCGTCGGCGCTAGGTGGCGGAGACGGGCACAGGCGCGGGCACGGGCACGGGATCACGCTAGGCCAGCAGCGCGAGCAGATCGTCGCGGGTGAGCGAGGTGGCGCGATCGGCCTCGCCGAGCGCGGCGTCGGCCAGGCCCCGCTTGCGCGCCTGCAGCTCGAGGATGCGCTCCTCGACGGTGTCCTTGGCGACCAGCCGGTAGATCATCACCGGCTTGTCCTGGCCGATGCGGTGGGCGCGGTCGGCGGCCTGATCCTCGACCGCGGGGTTCCACCACGGGTCGAGCAGGAACACGTGGTCGGCGGCGGTGAGGTTGAGGCCGGTGCCGCCGGCCTTGAGCGACAGCAGGAACACCGGCGGGCCGTCGGCGGCCTGGAACTCGTCGACCACCGCGCCGCGATCGCGGGTCTGGCCGTCGAGGCGCACGAAGCCGAGGCCGCGCTCGGTGAGGTGCGGCTCGACCAGATCGAGCAACGAGGTCCACTGCGAGAACACCAGCGCCTTGTGGCCGCCGGCGACCGCCTCGTCGAGCGCGGCCAGCAGCCGCTCGAGCTTCGACGACGGCGGCGCGCCGTCGGGGACGCCGCCGGGCAAGAGCGCCGGATGACACGCGGCCTGGCGCAGGCGCAGCAACGCCTCGAGGGCCTGCATCACGCCGCCGCCGGCCTCGAGCATCGCCACGAGCTCGCGCTGGGTCGCGGCGCGCACGGCGTCGTAGGTCGCGCGCTCGGCCTCGTCGAGCTCGACGGTGAGCACCGCCTCGGTGCGCGGCGGCAGCTCGGGCGCGACGTCGCGCTTGAGCCGGCGCAGGATGAACGGCCGGATGCGCTCGCGCAGGCGGGCCGCGGCGCCGGCGTCGCCGTCGGCCACCGGCGTCGCCCAGCGATCGCGGAAGTCGGCGCGACCGCCGAGCAGGCCAGGGTTGGTGAAGTGCAGCTGGCTCCACAGCTCCTCGAGGCGGTTCTCCACCGGCGTGCCCGACAGGCTGACCCGCCAGCCCGCGCGCAGCGCGTAGGCCGCCCGCGCGACCTGGCTGTCGGGGTTCTTGATCGCCTGCGCCTCGTCGAGAATGACCACGTCCCACGCCGCCTCGGTGAGGGTGTCGGCGTCGATGCGGAGCAGCGGGTAGGTGGTGATCACGACGTCGGCGTCGGGGTCGAGCCGGCGTCGGGCGCCGTGGTAGGTGCTCACCCGCAGCTCGGGGCGGAACCGCGCCAGCTCGGCGTGCCAGCCGAAGCGCACGCTGGTCGGCGCCACCACCAGCGTGCGCCCGCGCATGGCCGCGATCGCCTGCAGGGTCTTGCCGAGGCCCATGTCGTCCGCGAGTACGCTGCCCAGGCCGAGCTCGCGGGCGAAGCACAGCCAGTCGACGCCGGCGCGCTGGTACGGCCGCAGCACTCGGCGACGTGGGCGGGCAGGGCCGCCGCGGGCAGGTGTTCGAAGCTGGCCAGCGGCGGCCGCAGCTGCCGAGCTCGCCGGCGGCGGCTGATCGAGATCGGCGGCGAGGCGCGCCAGATCGGGCAGCGCGAAGGTCGGCACCCGGGCGCCGTCGCCCCGTGCGGCGAGCAGATCCGCGACCCGCTCGCCGTGCTGCGCGAGCCACGCCGCCGGCAGCCGGCCCCAGCCGCCGCCGGGCAGGGGCACCACGTCGACCTTGGCCTGCCACGCGCGCAGCACCGCCGCCGGGGTGACCTCCTGATCGCCGGCGGCGAACCGCACCGACAGGCTGGCGCCGTCGACGACGACCTCCGGCGTCAGCGCCACCGCCGCCACCGTCGGGCCGGCGCCGACGTCGGCGCGCAGCCAGTCGGCGAGGCGCGCGTGCAGCGCGAACACGTCCTTGCCCTCGGCGGTCACCCGCTGGCCCGGCACCAGGTTGAGGCGATCGCGCAGGCGCCACACGAGCGCGCGCTCGGCGTCGAGGTCGCGCACCGGCAGCGCGCCCTCGAGGTGGACCAGGCGACCGCCGTCGACCCGCGCCGTCGGCGGATCGCCGTACACCAGGGTCGCCATCACCGCGAGGCGGTCGCCGCGCTCGTCGACGTCGAGGGCGATGCGCGGCGGGACCCGCTCGCCGATCGCCGGCAGGCGGCGGGTGGCGACCGTGATCGGGAGCCGACGGGCCAGCGTCGGCAGCGGGCCGGCGACGAAGGCCGGCAGCTCGGCGGCGGCGACGTCCTGGTGGCGCGGCAGGTGCTCCAGGCGGGCGCCGCCGAGATCGTCGGCGCCGATCGGTCGCAGCACGTCGAGCCCCGGCGGCTCCGCCGTCGAGGCGCACCGCGCGACGCCGAGGCACACCACCGCGCGCACCGCCGGATCGGCCACCAGGGTCAGGCGCACGCCGTCGCCGTGATCCTCGATCGCGGCGTGCGGCAAGACCGGCTCGCCCGAGGTCACGACCGGCTCGTCGCCGAGGCGCACGTCCGCGGCGTCGGCGAGCACCCCCAGCAGGCGATCGAGGCGCTCTCCGGTGAACGCGTGGGCGCGAGCACCGAGGAGCTGATCGAGGAGGAGGTCGACCTGCTGGGTCGCGATCGGCGGCCCGGCGACGCGCCCCGAGACCCGCGCCGCCAGCTCGCCCTCGAGCGCGGTGACGCCGCCGTCGACGTCGACGATCGCGCGCCGCACCGCCAGCCCGGCGCCGACCGGCTCGAGCGTGTAGCGCAGCCGGCCACCGACCGCGCGCGACGTGGGCAGCGCCTCGGCGTCGTCGGCGCGCGCCGCCACCGCCAGCACCGCGGCCACCACGTGCGAGCACGCGCCCTCGCGGCTGGTGCAGTCGCACTCCCACTCGCCGTGCGTCACCGCCAGGTGCACGGTGAACGGCGTGGCGCGCCCGGGCGGCCGCACCTCGAGCTCGAGCTCGTCGGCGTCGCGGCTCACGCCATGCACCCGATCGCCGCGGGCGAGGGTGATGCCCTGCGACCAGGTGCGCTCGCTGGTCGCGGCGCGGATGGCGTCGCGCAGCTGCGACACCGACGGGGCCTGGCCGCGGTCCATGCGGCCCTGTACCGCACGGCCCCGCGGCCAGCAAGCGAGGCCGGCGCCGCCGAGGTGGGCTCCGCACCCACACCGTGTCCCGGCCGACGACGCGCGACGCCAGGCGATCACCGGGGCGCCTGACCGATCTGGCGCCGGCGACGATGCTACGCTCGGCGCATGGCGCGCGACGAGGGCATGCGAGTCGTCGGCACCATTCGCAGCATCGAGCTACACAGCCTCGGCGCGGGCTTCGCCGGCGTCGCGCCGCGTCAGGTCGCCAAGATCCAGCTCGACGTCGAGCGCGCCACCGACGAGGACGGCGCCGACATCGCGGTCGAGAACGTGGCGGCGGTCCACTTCCAGGGCCCGGCCGAGCTGGTGCCGCGGTTCACCGCCGGCGAGCGCGTGCAGATCGTGACGCTCGAGCCCGGCGACCTGCACATCGCCAGCATCCGGCGCGCGCCGCTGTCCTGAGCGCGCCGCGCCGCCGCGGCTCGTCGTCGGCGCGTGCGCCGGCCGCGGTCACCAGGTGAGGAGCCCGCTGTCGGTGTCCTTGGCGCCGTAGATCGTGACCTCGAAGGTCTGCACCTTGCCGCGCGGGCCCTTGGCGCGGACCTTGTGCACGCCCGGCCGCAGCGGCACGCGGGTGATCGGGGTCTCGCCGATGGGCACGTTGTTGACGAAGATCTCGGCGCTCGCGGTGGAGTCGACGCTGAAGAAGCCGAACTTCGACATCGCGATGATGTCGGCGCGCTGATCGGCGTCGGGCGGCTCGGGCTCGGCGTCGGGCGTCGGCGCCGCGTCGGGCTCGGCCGCGACGGCCGCCACTGGGGCCACCGGCGGCTTGTCCTCGCGGGCGCCGGCGACGACGATGATCAGCGCCACCACCGCGCCGAACCCGGCGAGCAGCAGCAGCGTGTTGCGCAGGTTCTTGCGCCGGTAGGCGCGCAGGATGTCGGTGGTCGGCCCGTCGGGCAGCCCCGGGAAGCCCGGCGCCGCCGGGAAGCCCATCGGCATCGGCCCGTCGGGTCCGCCGCGCATGGCCGGCCCCTGGGGCGGCGTGAGGCTGGGGGGTGGCGGCGGCGCGCCCGGCGTCACCGGCACCGCGAGCGGGGTGCTGACGCGACCGGCGCCGCCCCACGCGGGCATCGCCGGCGTCGACGCGGCGGGCATCATGCCGCTGGGACCCGTGCGCAGGGCCGGGACGGGCCCGGTGCCCGTCGACACGATCATCGACGGCACCGCCTCGGGGAGGTCGCTGTCGCGCAGCGCCTGGCCCTCGACCACGGTGGCGAGCAGCTCGCCGCCGATGGCCTCGAGCTCGAGCACCTCGCCGGCGGGCACCGTCTGCGCGGTGTGGACGTCGACGGCAGGGCCGCCCATCGGCGCCGGCGCCGCCGCCGCCGCGAGCAGCTCGTCGCGCGCCTCGAGCTCGTCGGCGAACTCCGCCTTGAGGTACGCCGCGAGCTCGGCCACGGTGGCCGGGCCGCCGAGCTCGGCGACGCTCTGCCGGACCGCCTCGCCGAAGGCGCGCGCGGTCGCGAACCGGCCGCTGGGATCGCGCGCCAGCGAGCGGTTGAGCGCGTCGCGCAGGCCGGCGGGGATGTCGGGCCGCCGATCGCGGATGTCGGGCACCGCGTCCTCGGTGATGGCCCGGAAGGTGAGGAAGTCGGACTCGCGGTGGAACAGCCGGCGCACCGCGAGCAGCTCGTACATCACCGCGCCGAGCGCGAACACGTCGCTGCGTCGATCGAGCGGCTTGCCGAGGATCTGCTCGGGCGACATGTACGCGTTCTTGCCCTTCACCGTGCCGGTGCGGGTGCGCGAGTTGGCGCCGCGCGCCTTGGCGATGCCGAAGTCGAGCAGCTTCACCGTGCCCTCGGCGACCAGCATGATGTTGGGCGGCGACACGTCGCGGTGCACCACGCCGAGCAGGGTGCCGCGCTCGTCGCGCACCTCGTGGGCGTGGTGCAGGCCGTCGCACGCCTGGCAGATCAGCGCCGCCACGATCCGGAAGTCGACCAGCGCCTTGCGCTTGGCCAGCTTCGACAGCATCCGCGACAGCGGGACGCCGTGCAGGTACTCCATCGCGATGAACCACGTCGCGTCGTGGTGGCCGAGGGTGTAGACCCGGCACACGTTGGGGTGGACCAGCCGGCTGGCGAGGTCGGCCTCGTCCCGGAACATCGTGACGAAGTGCTCGTCCTCCGCGAGGTGCGGGAGGATGCGCTTCACCACCAGGTGCTCGCCCGCCGCCCCGGCCGCCGACCCACCCAGAGAGCGCGCGAGGAAGATCTCGGCCATGCCGCCGGTCGCGATCTTCGCGATCAGCTCGTAGCTACCGAAACCTCTGGCGTCGCGGGGCACCAGGGTGCCCGCCGGGATGGTCACGGCGAAAGTATACCCCGGCCGGCCCGCGGTTTCCCCAGGGCCGGCGGCCGGGAGCGCGGTCGGGCGAGGCGCCGTGGGTGGCGCGATCAGGCGCTGGCGCGGTCGAGCCAGGCCTGGGTGACCGCCGCCGACACCGGCATCGAAGCCCCGAGATCGTCGACGATCGCGCGCTCGATGCGGCCGCCGACGAGGCGGACGTCGACCTCGACCGAGCCGGCGTAGATGCGTCGGACCGCGCCCGGGCCGTCCTGGACCAGGCGGTAGGTCGAGTGGATCTGGGCGCGGCCGCCGAGGATCGACGGCCGGATCTCGATGGAGATCGTGTCGCCGGCCTTGTCCCAGTCGACGGTCTCGACGAACGACAGCCCGCCGCTGAGGAACGGCCGCACGAACGCCGGGAGCTGCCGCCTGGGCACCACCCGCGACACCCGCCGGAACCGGGTCGGCTCGTCGACGAACTCCAGGAACTCGCGCTCGGCGATGTCGACCTCGCGGTCCTGATCGGCGGTGTGGGCGCGGTCGGTGTACACGGCGAAGACCGCGGCCACCGAGGGCGCGCGGAAGAGGTGCTCGAACTGGAACGACGTCACGGCGGGGCCATCCTACGAGCGCGCGACCGGCGGCGGGGCGATCTCGTAGTCGAAGTACGCGGCGGGATCGCCGGCGTGGCCGTCCATGGCGGCGGCGGCGACGTTGAACATCTCGCGGGCGGTGACGTAGTGCAGCCGGTAGCGGCGGCCGTCGTCGAAGCGCTGGGTCAGGGTCCGGTGCATCGCGCGGCCGCCGTCGCCGAGCAGCGACGCGGTGGTGGCCTCGAGGGAGCCGTGGGTGTGGACCTTGACGAACACCCACTCCGGCCGCCCGGCGACGTGGATGTCTTGCGCCACCCACGACGCCACCCGCGCCGCGGTCGGCGGATCGTCGCCGGTGAGCGCGCCGTTCTCGAGGCGGATGCCGGCGCGGCCCTTGCGCACCAGCGCCAGCGGGCCGGTCACCATGAGCAGGCGATCGTGGCGACGCTGGCCAACCCGGGCGCGCTCGCCGCGGCCGAAGCTCTTGCGTCGCGTGAGATCGTCGGCGGCGCCGTCGGCGGCGCCGCGCGGCCAGTAGAGCTGGTTGACGTGGTCGGGCTGGCACGGATCCGGCGCCGACGGGAACGTGAAGTCGGCGTAGCAGCCGAGCTGGTGCAGCAGCGGCAGCTCGTCGTCGACGCCGCACCAGCGCCCGTCGGGGCGGCTGTTGGCGAGCGCCCAGTTGCCGTGGATGAACGCCCAGCGCAGGCCGCCGCCGGGCGCGCGGCTGAGGTGGCCGTGCTCGGCGAAGGTGGCGAGGTGCTGCTCGATCTGCGGGCGCAGGGTGGCGGCGGTGTCGCCGTCGTGGTGCAGGTGGTACTCGACCTCGCCGTGGCCGGCCCGGGCCAGCGCCCCGAGCGCGTCGAGGGAGTGCGGGCGGTACTCCTCGCCGGGAAAGAAGAACGTGTGGCGCGGGCCGCGGCCGTCGGCGTCGCGGAACTCGGCGGCCAGCCGCGGGTAGCCGTCGGCCCAGGCCTCGACCCGGGCCCGGCCGGTGGCCTCGTCGGCCTTGCCCCACAGCGGCTCGTAGTGATCGCACAGCGCGAACAGCACGTGGCGCACGCCGGTGTAGCGCGGTCGGGTCGCGCGCTGCGCGAGGTGTCGGCCGTAGCCGCGCACCCAGGTGTGGAGGTTCTTCTGCCGGAGCCGGGACAGCACGCGCGCGCCGATGATAGAACGATCCTGCGGTCGGCATGGACCTCTACGCAAAGCTCTTGCGTCACGCGCTGTTCCCGGCCTACGAGGGCGCGCGCGGCCGGCCGACGGCGACCCTGCTGCGCTCCCTCGAGCGCACCCAGTGGGCGCCCGCCGAGGAGCTCGCCGCGATCCAGGCCGGCTTCCTGCGGCGGCTGGTGCACCACGCCTACGCGCACACCGCGCACTACCGGCAGGCCTGGGACGCGCTGGGGGTCACGCCGGGCCAGCTCGCCAGCGCCGCCGACCTCGCCGCGCTCCCGTTGCTCGAGCGCGAGGACGCGCGCGCCAGCGCCGAGCGCCGCGTCGCCGACGTGCCGCCGCGGCCGATCATCACCAAGTCGACCAGCGGCTCGACCGGGCGCCCGGTCACCATCCGCTACAACGCCGAGTCGCGGCACTGGCGCGACGCCGATCGCTGGCGCGGCTACGGCTGGGCCGGCTACCGCGTCGGCGATCGCGCGCTGCACTACTGGGGCGCGGCGGCGGCGCCGGCACCGCGGCTGGCGCGGGCCTGGGCCCAGCTCGATCACGCGCTCAAGCGCGACCGCTACCTCGACTGCGGCCGCGGCGATCCGGCGGCGCTCGACGCCGTCGTCGCCACCGTCGAGCGATTCCGGCCGCACGTGCTGGTCGCGTTCAGCCAGGCCGCGGCGCGGCTCGCGCGCCACGTGATCGCCACCGGGCGGCGCACCTGGGATCCGATCCCGGTGATCTGCGGCGCGGAGAAGGTGTGGCCCGCCGATCGCGCCACCATCGAGGCCGCGTTCGGGCCGGTGTTCGAGACCTACGGCAGCCGCGAGGTCCAGCTCATCGGCGCCGAGTGCGACGTCCACGATGGCCTGCACGTCTCCGTCGAGAAGCTGGTGGTCGAGGTGATCGTGCGTGAGGACGGTCGCGCGCGGCCGGCGCGCGCCGGCGAGGTCGGCGAGGTGGTGGTCACCGACCTGCACAACCTGGCGGCGCCGCTCATCCGCTACGTCACCGGCGACCTGGCGGTGGCGCGCACCGACGAGCCGTGCCGGTGCGGGCGCACGCTGCCGCGGATCGGCCTGGTCGAGGGCCGCGTCACCGACACCCTGCGCGACGGCGCCGGCAACCCGGTGAGCGGCCTGGTGTTCAACGTGCTGATGGTGACCCTGGCCGAGCAGGTCGCGCAGTTCCAGGTGGTGCAGGACGCGCGCGGCGCGGTGACCCTCAAGCTGGTTCCTGCCGGCGCGACGCTGGCGCCCGCCGCCGAGCAGCTGGCGCGCTCGCACGCCGCGCGCTACCTGCCGGGCGTGCCGCTCCACCTCGAGGTCGTCGACGACATCCCGACCTCCGCCGCCGGCAAGCGCCGGGTGGTGGTGGTCGAGCCGCCCGCCGCCGGGTAGCGCGTGGTCGCCGCTGCGGCCGTCGGGTAGGCTGGCGTCGGCATGCCCGGCCTGGTCCCCGTCTACGTGCTCACTGGCTTCCTCGGCGCCGGCAAGACCACGCTGCTCAACGCGTTGCTCGCGGTGCGCGCCGAGCGCGGGCGCACCGGTCGGGTCGCGCTGGTGGTCAACGAGCTCGGCGAGATCGGCGTCGACGGCGCGCTCTTGCCCACCGACGCCGCCCGCCAGATCGAGCTGCCCGGCGGCTGCGTGTGCTGCGCGCTCGGGCCGGAACTCGACGCCACCCTGCTCGAGCTGCTGACGGCGCAGCCGGGGCTCGAGGCGATCGTGCTCGAGACCACCGGCGTCGCCGAGCCGCTGCCGATCGCGTGGGCGCTCGAGCGCGAGCCGCTGGCGACGGCGGTGCGGCTGGGCGCGATCATCACGGTGTTCGACGCCACCGCGGTCGAGGCCTCGCTGCCGCTGTCGCCGGCGGTGCGCGAGCAGCTCCGCCACGCCGACGTGCTGGTGCTGTCGAAGGGGCAGCTGGTGCCCGAGGAACTCCGGCGGCGCGCGATCGCCGCGGCGCGTGCGCTGGCGCCGCGGGCGCCGCTGCTCGACGACGGCGTCGCCGCGGCGGCGGCCTGGCTCGACGACGTGATCGCCGAGCCGCGCGGGTGGAGCCGCGATGCCGCGACGCCGACGCCGCAGGTCGTGGTCGCGCCGGCCGGGCGCGGCGCGGCGCACGGCATCGCCAGCGTCGGCTTCGAGTTCGATCGGCTGCTCGACCTCGAGGAGCTCGAGGATCAGCTGGCGGCGCTGCCCGCCGGCTTCGTGCGCATCAAGGGCCTGGCCCACGTCGTCGACGGGCGCCGCGGTGATCCGCGGCCGCACTGGGCGGCGTTCCACCGGGTCGGGCTGCGGGTGTCGTCGGAGCCGGTCGCGGCGCCGGTGCCGCCACAGGCGCGGGTGGTGGGGCTGGGGCCGGCGCCCGACGGCGCGGCCTTGCGCGCGGCGGTCGAGGCCGCCGCGGTGCCGGCCGAGGAGTAGCGAGGCCGGCCCGGCCCGCGCGGCGTGCTACCGTCGGACGACCCCGTGGCGACCTCGACCCAGCGATTGGGGGGCCGGACCCTGAAGGAGTTGCTCGCCGACGTCCGCGCAGGACAGCCGGTGCACCGGCCGGTGCTCGTCGAGCTCAAGGTCCCGGCGGGCACCTTCGAGGGGCGCGAGCGCACCATCACCGTGACCGAGCCGCTGCCCACCATCGAGGCGCAAGGGCGCGAGTATGCGGCGTGCAAGGTGCGCCGGCTCGGCGCCGGCGGCCTGGTCGGGCCCGACGAGCCGCCCATCTCGATCGGCCGCAGCCGGAGCTGCCAGGTCCGGGTCGCCGATCCGGCGGTGAGCAAGGTCCACGCGTCGATCCATCGCGACGGCGCCAGCGGCCAGTACCTGGTCGTCGACGAGGGCTCGCGCAATGGCACCCGCATCGACGGCGAGCTCATCCCGGCGCACGCCGCCACCGCGCTGTGGTCGGGCGCGTACCTGACGCTGGGCCGGGTCGCCTTCGTGTTCCTCGAGCCGGCGGCGCTGCGGACCCTGGCGAGGTTGGCGTGAGGGCGGCCGCGCTCCTGGCGCTGGCGCTCGCCGCGAGCTGCGGGCAGGACGCGATCGGCCTGACGCCCGGCGGCGGCACCAGCTACGGGCGCGCCGAGCTCACCGCCGCCATCGAGGGCTACGTCGCCGCCGGGCGCACGCCGGCGGCGTTCGCGGCGCTCGTCGACGGGGTGCGCGGGCTGCTCGATCGGATGGACGCCACCGTCGCCGCCGAGGCCGAGCGCAAGCTGCTGGTGCTCGCGCTCGATCCGGTCGAGGCGGCGGCGCCGCTCGCCGCGCCGGCGCGCGCGACGACCCTGGCGACCACGGTGTGGCCGTTCGCGCTGGGCCCGTCGCTGTCGAGCCGGAGCCTGTCGGGGCGGCCCGAGCTCGGGCGCACCGAGTACCGGGTGCTGCCCGACGAGGACGCCGCGGCGTACCTGCTGCGGCTGTGCGACGGTCCGCTGGCCGCCGATTGCCGGCACGCGGTGCCCGAGGCGCACGGCGTCCTGGTCGAGGCGGGCGTCCTCCGCCGCATGACCGAGCGCGCCCGCAACGCGGTGTCGGCCTGCTATCCGTGCGCCGGCGATCCGGCGTGGGCGGCGGCGGTCGCGCGCTGGGAGGCGCTCGAGCGCGACGCCGCCGCGATCGCGCCGACCGCGCTGCGCGAGGGCGCGCCGGGCCGCTGGCCGGTGGCGGGCGCCGCCGCCGAGGACGTCGCGGTGGTGGCCTCCGCGCAGCTCGCCACCGACGGTCGCCTCACCCTCGACGGCGTCGAGCTGCCGCCGGTGTCACCGGGCGCGGCGATCGCGGCGGCGGCGGGCACCGGCGCCGTCGGCCTGCAAGCGGCGCCGGCCACGCCGTGGGCCCAGGTCGAGGCGGTGGTGCGCGCCGCTCGCGCCGCCGGCGCGACCGTGCTCGTCGACGCGCGCGCGCCGACCTACCCGTGGCCGGTGCGGCGCTACCGGTTGCCGCCGGGCGGGGTGCCCGGGCTGCGCTCGTTCGATCCGCTGCAGGTCGCCCTGCGCACGCTCGATCACGCCGCCGAGCTCAAGGCCGCAGGCGCAGCGGCGCCACCCCGGTGAGCACGACCTCGCCGCTGGCGGTGATGCGGATCTCGCCGGTGGGCGTGGCCTCGACCTCGGCCAGGGTGTGCCGCGACGACAACAGGTGGATGCGCTGGTTGCGCGAGCCGCGCAGGCCGGTGCCCGCGCGCTGCCCGGCCAGGTAGCGGCCGTCGACGAGCACGTCGAGATCGGCGAGCAGCAGCTCACCGTCGGGGCGCGCCAGCAGCTCCTCGACGGTGTAGCCGGAGAACACCAGGGTCGAGCGACCGAGCGCGCGGGCGCCGGCGAGCAACGCGCGCGTGGCGTCGGGCTGCTGCATCGGCTCGCCACCCGACAGCGTGAGCCCGGTCGTGGGCGGCGTCGCCGCGAGCTGCGCCAGGAGCTCCGCGACCGGGGTCGCCTGGCCTCCGCCTGGGTGGGTGGTCGGGTTGAAGCAGCCGGGGCAGGCGAGGGTGCAGCCCTGCAGCCACACGACCATGCGCACGCCCGGGCCGTTGGCGCGGCTGGCCAGCTCGACGGCGTGGACCTGGGCGGTGACCGCCGGGATCACGGCGACGCCGCGATGGGCGGCGGCGCGATCGCCGGCAGCGGCCGCTGGCCCGCGGTGTTGGTGATGACGTCGAGCTCCTTGAACAGGAGGTCGGGGGTGACGATCGCGCTCTCGATCCCCGCCGACGGCACGAATCCCTCGTCGGTGCCGCCCTGGGCCTTGGCCAGGACGTGGGTGTCGGAGGTCGCGAGGTAGTTGTAGACGGTGCGGGTCTTGCCGGCGGCGAGCACGTCCTTCCACGCGCGGATCGGGATCTCGGCGAGCTGCGCGCCGCGGACCAGCTCCTCGCGCCCGTCGGGGTACACCCGGTACGCGATCAGCGCCGGCGGCGGCAGATCGGTGTCGGCCGCCTGGATCATTTGCACCAGCTCGCGCCGCGACAGCTCGGGCATCGCGGTGATCGCGGCGTCGTCGAAGCGACGGATGATCATGCCGTAGGGCAGGCCCTCGGCCTTGGCCGCCGCCAGCAGCTTGGCGACGAGCGCCTTGCGGGTCTGGCCGCCGGTGGCGCTGATGAGGAGGTTGGTGGCGCTGCCGTGGAACGCGCCGCCGGAGGTGGTGCGGCGGGCGTGGCCGTTCGACGTCGCGTCCTTGCTCGACGGCGTGCGGCTGGTGAGCAGCGAGGTGAGCATGCCGCGCTCGACCACCGCGACCCGCCGCCCGGCGACGCCCTCGTCGTCGATCTTGTAGCCGCCGATCATGGCGGCCTCGGCGTCCTGCTGGGTCGGGTCGTCGGTGATCGACAGCATCTTCGAGGTCACGCGCAGGCCGACCTTCTTGGTCAGCGCACCGCCGAACTGCTTGGCCTCGTTCGGGCGCAGGCCCCCGGGCAGCGGGGTGCCGCCGAGGTTGGGCGCCAGCGAGTGGCGGACCATGCCGGCGGCGCCCTCGCCCTCGAACAGGACCGGGCCGGTGTACTCGTCGGCGATGGGCGCCGCGCGCAGGGCGGCGAGGTTGTCGACGATGGTCTGGGCGTCGGCCTCGAGCGCCTTCGCCGTCGGCAGATCGGCGCCGGTGTGGCCGTAGCGCACGACGTAGTCGAGCAGCTCCTGGCCGTCGGGCGCCTGCGAGCTGGCGGCGATCACGACGCCGCTGACCCGACGGGTGTCGGTGACGTTGGTGCCCTCGGAGGTCAGGTACCAGCGCCGCTCGAGGTAGCTGGTGAACGCGACCCGCGAGTCGCGCACGCCAGCGGCGCCGCGGAACACCGCCGACACGCCCTGGGCCAGCGCCTCCAGGTCGGCCAGCCCCTCGAGCTCGGGCGGTCGGACCTGGGTCTCGTCGACCAGCGCCGGCTCCGGCGTCCACGACGGCACCGCGCCGCCGGTGATGGCGCCGCTGCGGCGGGCGTCGAGCTTGGCCCGCAGCTGCATGAGCGCCTCCTTGTAGGCGGCGTCGGTCACCAGCCACGCGGCGCGGGCGGCGATGCGCGGGGTCGCCTCGAGCGGCAGCGCGGTGGCCGCGGTGCCGTCGACCGACTCGTCGCCGGGCACCACGAAGTTGCCGTTGTCGAACGCCGGCGTCCCGACCCGGACCCGCGCCTCGAGGCTCACCACGTGGCGCTCCTTGCGCGAGCGGGTGGCGCCGAGGGAGGCGACCACGTCGTTGACCTCGACCTCGGTGACCTTGAAGCTGATGTGGTACGGGCGCGGCACGGTGGCGTCGCCGATGTGCAGCTTGATCATCGCCCGGTTCATCTCGGCGGCGACCGCGTCGAGGATCTCCGGGGTGACCGCGGCCGACGGCGGCGCGGTCTTCGCGCGCTCGGTCGGGGCGGCGCCGAGCGGCGCGGCGGTGGCGGCGAGCCCGAGGGCGACGCCGAGGGCGGTGGCGACGAGGGCGCGGTTCACGAGGCACCTCCCGCCGTGCGCAGGGCCGGCGCGTCGAGGATGGGCGGGCGATCGAGCGGCTTGAAGCTGCTCTCGATCTCGAGCTTCTCGATGAGCAGGCTCGGCGCCGACGCCGACACCGGGACCCACCCGCTCTCGGCGCCGCACACGCCGTTGAAGGTCTCGATGGTGCGGCTCGCCGCCCGGATCGACTGCAGCGCCGCCAGCGGGGTGCCGCTGATGTCGATGCCGCGCACCAGCTCGCGCCGGCCGTCGGGGTAGAGGCGATACGCCATCACCGGGTTGACCTTGAACGCCTGCGGCGCGAACGCCGAGGTGTTGGTGAAGCCGCCGCTGATGTCGGTGAAGATCATCCCGTACTGGCGGCCCTGGCGGGCGACCTCGGCGAGCAGCATCTTCTCGAGCTCGGCCTGCTCGACGGAGCGATCGGTCTCGACGACGAGGTTGCCCTGGCGCGCGACCGCCGGTAGCCCCGGGGCCTTGCGGCCGTGGCCGTTGGAGGTGGGGAAGCCGAGGATGGGGTTGCGGCCCATCAGGAAGCCGACCAGCGTGCCGTGCTCGACCAGCGGCACCCGGCGCGCGGCGACGCCCTCGTCGTCGAAGCGGTAGAAGCCGTTGAGCTGGGTGCCGTTGAGGGTGCGCAGGGTGGCGTCGTCGTAGACCGACAACCACGCCGGCGCGATGCTCTGGCCGACGTAGGACGAGAAGGTCTTGCCGCTGGTCTCCTCCTTCTGGCGGTGACCCTCGATGCGGTGGCCGAACACCTCGTGGAAGAACACGCCGGCGGCCCGGCCCTCGAGGATGGCCGGCCCGACGTAGGGCCCGGCCAGCGGCGCGGCGTCGAGCGCGGCGAGATCGGTGGTGACGGTGGTGATGAGCTGGTCGACCTCGGCCTCGCCGGGCAGATCCGCCGGGGTGACGCCGAAGCGCTGCTCGAGGCGACCGAGGTTCATGCCGTCGTCGGCCTTGACCCCGACGGAGACCGCGAGCTGCGCCGAGGTCCACGACTGCTGCTGGCGCGAGCCCTCGCTGTTGACGAACCAGACGGTGTTCTGGGTGAACACCACCGAGCAGGTGCCACGGGTCGCCGGCCGACGTAGCGCCTTGGCCGAGCACCGCCGCAGGCGCTCGACCCAGGTCGCCTTGTCGAAGGTCAGGGTCGCGGGCGGCTCGACGAACACCACCGGCGGCGCCGGCGAGAAGTCGGGCGCGGTGGCGCCGGCGCTCAGGGTCGCCTGATCCTGGCGCACGTAGGCCAGCGCCAGCTCGGCCTCGCGGTAGCGGCGATCGGTCTCGAGCCACAGGTGGTGGGCGAGGGCCTCCGGCTCGACCCCGAACGGCACCTGGCCGCGCCGGGTCAGCGGCGCGTTGAGGCCGCTGTCGTCGCCCGACAGCGCCCGGGTGTTGTCGAGCGCCGGGCTGCCGACCCGGATGTCGAGGTCGAGGTTGCGCGCGGTCTCGTCGCTGTCGCCGATGAGGGCGCCGCCCTCGGCCTCCAGCGTGACGATCCGTTGCTCGACGATCTGGTAGCTCAGGTAGTAGGCGGGGTCGGGCCGCCGGACCAGCTCGGCCATCCAGCGGGCGTTCTCGGCCGCCATCGTCGCCAGGATGGGCGAGGCCGCGGCCGGCGCGTCGCCGTCGGTCGGCGCCGTCGAGGTGGCGCGGATGGTGGCGGGGATCGCCGGGAGCTCGTCGGTGGGCGGCGGCGGCTGGGGCGCCCGGGGCGTGGGCGCCGTGCTCGGGCCGCATGCGGCCAGCGCGCCGACGAGGAGCCACGCCGTCGGTCGGCGCGAGGGAGTTGGCATGCGCGAAGCGTAGGGGGAGGGCGCCCCTTTTTCAAACCAGCCCGTCGCAATCGCTCGTCACACCACGGCGCGCCCGGCGGCGAGCAGCGAGCCATGGATGGCCGCGCCCAGCGACACCGCCTGATCCGGGGCAACCCCGACCCGCAACGGCACGCCGAAGTGCTGGCCGACGGCGTCGCGGATCGCCGGGACGTGGGTGGTGCCGCCGCAGAGGTACACCGCGGAGAGCTGCTCGGCGCGCAGCCCGGCCCGGGCCAGCGCGCTGTCGCACACCGCGAGGGAGCGCTGGATGAGCGCGCCGGCGGCACGCGCCAGGGTCGCGCGATCGATCTGCAGCTCCAGATCGACCATGCCGGTCGCGGTGCGCATGACCTCGGGCACCGCGATGAGGGCCGACTCCTCCGTCGACAGCAGCCGTTTGGCCGCCTCGCACGCGAACCGCAGGCGCTGCCACTCGACGGCTTGCTTGCGGAGGTCGACCTTGTGCTGGCGCCAGAACTGGTTGGCGGCCGCGTCGGCCAGGACCTGATCGAGGTCGTCGCCGCCGAGCCAGGTGTCGCCGGCGGTGGCCAGCACCTCGAAGGTGGCCCGCGAGACGTCGACCAGGGAGAAGTCGAAGGTGCCGCCGCCGAAGTCGTAGATGCCGATGATGCCGCCGAAGCCCGGGACGTAGCGGTTGGCCAGCGCCGCGGCGGTGGGCTCGGCGATGGTGGCCGCGACCTCGAGCCCGGCGAGCTGGGCGGCACGGGTGGTGGCGGCGATGCGCGCGTCGTCGAAGGTGACCGGGATCGAGATGACCGCCTGCGAGATGGGCTGCTCGAGGCGCAGCTCGGCGATCTCGCGGGCCTCGCGCAGCAGGAACGCGCACAGCTGCGGCACCGCGTAGGGCTGGCGCCAGATCTCGATGATCGCGGTGCCGTCGGGGCCGCGCGTGCTCTTCCACGGGGCCTGGGCCAGGTAGGTCTGGACCTCGCGGTCGTCGAAGGGGCGTCCGAGCACGCGCTTGGGCGACGCCACCGTCCGCGCCGGGTCGGTGGCCAGGCGGGCCCGGGCGGGCTCGCCGATGATGACCTCGTCGCGGCTCGGGAACGCGATCACCGACGGGATGAGGCGCGGGCCGTCGTCGCGCGCCAGGGTCACGACCTTCTTGCCGGTCACCACGCTGACCGAGGTGTAGGTCGTGCCCAGGTCGATGCCGATGATGGGCGCGGTCACGGCGACGCACCCTCGGCGGCGGTGCCGCCGGCCGCGTGAAAGGTCACCCGCCACCGCATGAAACCGCATCGTAGCGCACCCCGGCGCAGGGGGCAGCGTGGCCGGCGCGCGACTCCGGTGGGCCAAAGGATGGCGGTCCGCGCCCGCGTCGATATACTGCCGCGGTGATTCAGCCGCGCGAGCGAGCGACCTTGCTCCTCATCCACCGCGATGGTGCGATGCTCGATCAGCTCACGCAGCTGTTCGAGGGGCGCGGCTTCGACGTGAAGACCGCGGCGACCAGCTTCCAGGCCCACACCCACCTCGAGAGCGCGACCGCCTTCGCGGCGGTGGTGGCGCAGTGGGATCCGCAGGCATCGCTCGGCGGCGAGGTGTATCGGTGGGCGCTGAAGAACCGGCCGACGGTGCGCGGGCAGTTCGTGTTCCTGTCCGAGGCCGCGCCCGAGGGCTTCGACGAGCTGGTCGCCGGTCGCTGCCTCGCGATCGATCCGGGCCAGCAGGGCGAGCTGGCCCGGGTGGTCGACGCCGCGGTGGCGCAGGCGGCGCGGCTCGACAGCTCCGACGGCGGCGACGCGTCGTGGCTCGACGCCGAGCGCCCGACCTTGCTGCTCGCCGACGACGATCCGGTGCTGCTCACCGTCATCGCCCAGTTCCTCGGCGACGCCGGCTTCGCGGTGACCCCGGTCGACAGCGGCGAGGCGGCGATCGCCCAGCTGCGCCTGTCGGACTACCACGTGGTGCTCGCCGACTGGTCGATGGAGAACGGCTCGGGCGGCGACCTCCTGCGCTGGATCACCGACCAGCGGCCGTCGATGGTGTCGCGGCTGGCGTTCCTGTCGAGCTCGAGCGCGGGCCAGGCCCAGGCCGAGGCCAAGGGCTGCCGCGCGTTCTCCAAGGGCCAGGACTCGCGCGGGCTCATCGCCGCGCTGTCTGATATCGCGCGCGGCGCGTAGCCTAACTTTCGCGGCCGATCAGCGCCGGGTGAACATGCCGGCTTCGTACTCGACGACCTCGCCGGCCACCGCGGAGGCCGCCACCGTCAGCGGCGACGCGAGGTAGAGCTGGCCCGGGCCGGAGCGGCCCTTGTAGTTGCGGTTGATGGCCGACACCGTGACCTGGTCGGCGCGATCGGAGACGCCCGGGCCGCAGCCGATGCAGGCACCGCAGCCCGGCGCGATGACCTCGACGCCGGTGCGCGCGAACAGCTCGAGGTAGCCGCGCTCGCGGGCGTAGGCCTCGACGTCCTTCGAGCCGAACTGGATGAAGAACCGCACGCCGTCGGCGACCTTGCGGCCGGCGCGCTCGGCCTCGGCCATGACCTGCGCGTAGTAGTCGACGTCGTCGCGCTTGCCGGCGGTGCACGAGCCGCCGTAGGCGATGTCGAGGCGGACGCCGCGCGCCGCGGCCACCGGCGCGCCGTTCTTGGGATCCGACGACTCGCCCTTGGCCGGGTCGCCCGGGGTCGCCAGCATCGGCCCGATGGTCGCGAGGTCGATGACGTGGACGCCGCCGTCGTGGTGGGCGCCGGGATCCGGCGTGACGACCTTGGCGCGCAGCGCCTCGATCGACACGCCCGGACGCCGCGCGGCGATCCACGCCAGCATGGTGTCGTCGACCTCCATCACCGCGCCGCGCGCCGAGCACTCGGTGGCCATGTTGGCCAGGGTGGCGCGCTCGTCGGGCGAGAGCCCGAACAGACCGTCGCCGCCGAACTCCATCACCCGGTTGAGCGTGGCCTCGCGCTTGGCGAACGTGGCCAGGATGTGGAGCATCACGTCCTTGGCGGTGACGCCGGGGCGCAGGGCGCCGCGCAGCTCGAAGCGGATCGACTCCGGCACCGCGAGCGGGGTGAAGCCCCAGTACACCAGCGCCGCGTACTCGGTGGCGCCGACGCCCCAGGCCAGCGCGCCCGAGGCGCCGCCCATGCAGGTGTGGCTGTCGGTCGCCTGCACGAAGTCGCCGGGATCGATGAACTGCTCGCGCGCGACCTGGTGGCAGATGCCCGGCGACACGCCGTCCTTGGCCCCGTAGTTGCGGACCGAGGTCTTCGCGGCGAACGCCCGCTGCATCACCCGGAGCTGCTCGATCTTGTCGGCGAACTTCGCCATCGCCGGCACGCCGTCGGCGTAGATGAGGTGGTCCTCGAACACGGCGAACTTCGACGGGTCCTTGAGCTGGTAGTCCTCGCCGTACTCCTGGGCGAGGAAGAACCCGACCTGCGCGGTGGTGAACTCGTGGGAGTAGCCGGCGTCGACCCGCACCAGCACGGCGTCGCCGGGCCGCACGTGGGTGCCCTGGCCCGGCAAGAGCTTGTTCGCGAGGATCTTCTCGGTGAGGTTCATCGGCCGCACCGGCGTGCCGGTGGCCGGAACCTTGATCTCGCCGCGGGCGAGCCGGGCGCAGAAGGGCAGGAGCCCGCCGGCCTCGATGATGTGGGCGGTGATGGCGTCGTGGCCGGCGGTGAACTCCGACAGCGCGATACCGCCCCGCCGGCCTTCGAGCTGGCGCATCGCGTGGTCGCCCATGCGCTGGCCGATGTTTGATGTTGCTGCGCGCGTGGATCGGCGCGAACGACGACGCGATCGGGCCGCCGGCTGCCGGAGAACACCTCGCACTGCGCCGCGGTCTCAAGTGGCTGGAGCCGACGCCCTTCTGGGCCCCGGCGACGATGACCTCGAAGCCACCGGCGGCCAGCGCGTCGGGCTCGATGAGGCGCTTGCCGTCGACGATGAGGCCGGCGTACGCGTTGCGCGCGATCGCGGCCGGGTCGTAGTCGAAGCAGACCCAGGCCGGGGTCATGGTGTCGGTGTTGATGTCGTCGAGCAGCTCGCTCGGATCGAGGTCGGCCATGCGCAGGGTCAGCTCGCCGCGGAGCTGGGCCCGGATGCGCTCGGGATCCTTGGTCAGGTAGAGGACCCGCTTGCCGGGGGTGAGCGTGAAGTCGGTCGAGGGACTGCGCGTCGCCGTCACGTCGAGAGGTGTACCACGCGGCGCGCGGGCGCCGAGCCGCGTGCGCCGTGGCCGCCGCCAGCTACAGTGTGGCGATGACCGACGCCGATCGCGCCGCCGCGCGCCAGCGCTCGCCCGCCTGGGACGGCCGCCGCTTCCGCAACCGGCTCGAGGACCCGCCGCCGGCGCGGCTGGTTCGCACGGCGCTGCGGTTCGCCTTCGAGCGCGGCGAGCGCGAGCCGCCGCGGCCGCTGCCGACCCGCGCCGTGGATCCGCGCGCGCTCGTCGGCGGTGATCGCGAGCAGGCGCGGGTGACCTGGCTCGGCCACTCGACGGCGTGGATCGAGCTGCTCGGCTACACGATCCTCATCGATCCGGTGTGGGCGCGCCGGGCCTCGCCGATCGGCTTCGCCGGGCCGCGCCGGTTCCAGCCGGTGCCGCTGCCGCTCGCCGAGCTGCCGCGCCCTGACGTGATCGTCATCTCCCACGATCACTACGACCACCTCGATCGCGACGCGGTGGTGGCGCTCGGCGCGCGCGGCGATCGCTTCGTGGTGGCGCTGGGGGTTGGCGAGCGCCTGCGCGGCTGGGGCGTGCCGGCCGCGCAGATCGTGGAGCTCGACTGGTGGCAGACCGTCGAGCCGGTCCCCGGGCTGGCGGTGCACGCGCTGCCGGCGCGCCACTTCTCGGGGCGCACCACCCGCGATCGCAACACCACCCTGTGGGCGGCGTGGGCCTTCGAGGCGGTGCGCGGCACCCAGCGGCGCCAGATCCACTTCGGCGGCGACGGCGGCCTCGACGAGGACCAGCTCGCCGAGATCGTGGCGCGGCGTGGCGAGAACGATCTGACGATGCTCGAGTGTGGTGGTTACGACGCTGCGTGGTCGACCATCCACCTCGGGCCCGACGGGGCGTTGCGCGCCCACGACATCCTCGGCGGGGTGCTCCTGCCGGTGCACTGGGGCACCTTCAACCTCGCGTTCCACGCCTGGGACGCGCCGGCCGAGGCGATCCTCGCCGACGCCGGCGACGCGCGTCCGCTGGCGCTGCCGACGATCGGCGAGACCATCACGCTCGGGCAGGCGCTGCCGCGGGCGCCGTGGTGGCGGGTGGTGCGGCAGGAGGCGGAGGCGCCCGCGCCGCCCGCGCTGGTCGCGCCTACGGCAGCCGATCCGCCGTGATCGCGGCGCGGGCCTGCTCGGCCAGGAGCCGCACCGCGTGGATGAAGCTGGCGAAGCGCGGATCGCGGGTCACGCCGCGCTGGTAGCGCGCGTAGATCTGCTGGGCGACCACCGCGGTCTTGAACAGGCCGAACGCGTAGAAGAACACGGCGCCGCGCAGGTCGACGCCGAGGTCGACCCCGGTGGCGTCGGCATAGCGCGCGGCGACCTCGCGACGGCTCGGCATCCCCGGCGCGATGGTGGGCCCGAACCGCATCATCTGCAGCGGCTGCGGATCGGTCGGGTCGACCCAGTACGCCAGGGTGGTGCCGAGATCCATGAGGGGATCGCCGACGGTGGCCATCTCCCAGTCGAGGATCGCGGTCACCGTCGCGAGCTGCTCGTCGAACACGAGGTTGTCGAGCTTGAAGTCGTTGTGGATGACGGTGGCGCGAGGCGACTCGGCGGGCTGGTGGTCGGCGAGCCAGGCGGCGACCTCGAGCACGACGGGCAGCTCGTCGGTGCGGGCCGCCTGGTAGCGCTCGGTCCAGCCCGCGACCTGGCGCGCCACGTAGCCCTGGGGGCGGCCGAGCTCGGTCACGCCGGTGGCGTCGGCATCGATCCGGTGCAGCGCGACCAGCGCGTCGACCAGCGCGTGGCCGGCGCGGCGCGCGCGCTCGGGAGTGAACTCGGGCGGGGTGTCCTTGCGGATGATGGCGCCGGTGCGTCGCTCCATCAGGTAGAACGGCGCGCCGAGCACGGCCTCGTCGTCGCAGCTCGCCACCGGGCGCGGCGCCAGCGGCGTCGCCGGCGCCAGCCGCGAGAGGATCGCGACCTCGCGCCCCATGTCGTGGCCGCGCTTCACCTTGGCGCCGATCGGCGGCCGGCGTAGCACCCACACGTCGGCGCCGCGCTCGACCAGGTAGGTCAGGTTGGAGTGACCGCCGGGGAACTGGGCCACGGTCACCGGCCCGGCGCCGAGGCCGCGGCCGTCGAGGAACCCGGTCAGCGCGGCGAGGTCGACCTCCTCGCCGGGCCGCGGCGGGCGCACGCCGCCGGCGCTCACCGCGTCCCCGACGCCGCGCCGTAGCGCGCGAGGATCCGCTTGGCGGCGGCGACCTTGTGGACCTCGTCGGGGCCGTCGTAGATGCGGGCGCCACGCTCGTGCGCGTAGAAGTGCGCGAGCACGGTGTCGCTGGTCACGCCGAGGGCGCCGTGCACCTGGATCGCGCGATCGACCACCCGCAGCATCACGTCGGCGACGTGGAACTTGATGAGCGAGACCTGCTCGCGGGCGGCGGCGAACCCGGCGCGGGCGATGGTCCACGCCGCGTGCAGCACCATCAGGCGCGCGGCGTCGATGTCGGCGCGCGCCTCGGCGATCCACGCCTGCACCACCTGGCGCGACGCCAGCGGCCGGCCGCCGCCGAGCTCGCGGGCGATGGCGCGCGCGCACATGAGCTCGAAGCTCGCGCTCACACACGCCGATCCAGCGCATACAGTGGTGGATGCGGCCCGGGCCCCAGGCGCTCCTGGGCGATGAGGAAGCCGGCGCTCCGGGGCCGAGGCGCGAGGCCTCCGGCACCCGCACGCCGTCGAGGCGCAGCTCGGCGTGGCTGGCCCAGCCGCCACCGGCGTCGCCCATGACCGGGATGTTGCGCAGGTGGGTGAAGCCGGGCGCGTCGGTCGGCACGATCAGCATCGACGCGCGCGTGCTCGGCCGCGGTCGGTCACCGCCATGACGATCGTGAACGCCGCGCCGCGGCGCCGGTGGTGAACCACTTGGTGGCCGGTGATCACAGCCGTCGCCGTCGCGCTCGGCGCGGGTCGACAGCACCGTCGGGTTGGAGCCGGCGTGCTCGGGCTCGGTCGCGGCGAAGCACGAGCGCAGCTCGCCGCGCGCCAGCGGTGCCAGCCACTGCGCTCGCTGCGCGGCGGTGCCGTGGCGGTGCAGGATCCGGCGTTGCCGGCGTCGGGCGCCTGGCACCGAACACCGGGTAGTGCCCCAGCGGCGAGCGGCCGAGGCGCTCGACACCAGCCCCAGGCCGACGAGGTCGAGGCCGAGGCCGCCGAGCTTCGCGCGGCAGGTGCGGCGCCCACAGGCCGGCGGCGTGCACCTCGGCGCGCAGCGCGCGCAGCCGCGGGTCGGCGGCGACGAAGCCCTGCGCCAGCACCTCGGCCTCCGCGGGAGGACGCGCTCGTCGACGAAGGCGACGGCGTCGAGGGTCGGCCGCAGCTCCTCGGGGATGGCGAAGTCCATGCGGTGGTCCTAGCGCAGGGTGTGGAGGTCGCGGGGCAGGTGCCCGACCTGGTTGTAGGCGACGAGCAACAGCGAGTGGTCCCCGTGGGCGCGCGCGCGGAAGCCGAACTCCGACAGCGACGCGTTCCGCAGCAGGCGCGCCGCGGCGAGCGCACCCTGCCGGCGGCGCCCCGACCGCGCGCGCCAGCGCCAGCGCGATCGGCCCGCCGGAGGTGACCACGCCGATGCGGCGTCGTCGCCGTGGGCCGCGAACACCGGCGAGGCCGCGCTGGACCCGGGCGGCGAAGGCGCCGAAGGTCTCGAGCCCCGACGGGGGCAGCGCGCCGTCGCACCAGCGCCCGAGGATGGTCGCGAACGCGCGATCGAGCAGCGCTGGATCGGCGCCGGCGGCGGTGAGCGGCGCCAGCGAGGGATCCTCGGCGACGAGCACCGGCAGGCCCGCGCGCAACAGCTCGAAGGCCGGGTACTCGCACAGGTCCGGCAGCGGCCGGGCCGCCGGCGCCGCCATCGCCGTCGTCATGATGCGCGCGGTCTCCTGCTGGCGGCGCAGGGTGCCGGTGTAGAGCGCGTCGAGCTCGGCGAGGCCGAGGGCGGCGTGCACGCCGAGCGCGTGGGCCTGGGTCTCGCTCGACGCGGGAGAGCTGGTCGTAGTCGGCGGCGCCGGACGCCTGGCCGTGACGGATGAGGTGGGGAGCGTGCCCACGCTGGGGCATCGTACGCGGCGCGCCGCCGCTGTCAGAACCTCGACGACGAACGACGACCGGAAGGACCGCCAGCCGCCGAGATCGAGCGAGCCCAGGGGCGTGGCCTGGGTCGCGAGCGTCGCGGTCCCGACCGGTCGCGCCGCCAGCTCGACCGCGGTCTGCGCGACGTAGCCGACGTCGATGCCGAGGCACACCCAGGCGCGGCGTCGGCCGGCCGCGCCGACCTTGCCACGGAGCGCGAGGCCGGCGCCCAGCGACGCGACCAGGGCGTCGCCGACGTCCTCGATCATGGGGCTCGACATCGGCGTGATGGACGCGCCCAGCCGCGCCGCGCCGATCGCCGCCTGGGCCGATGCCACCAGGTACCGACGTCCGACGCTGGCCTCGGCGCGCCCGCCGACGGTGACCTGCGAGGCGTGGGCGTGGGTCTCCATCGCCTGGAACAGCGTGCCGGAGCCCTGACGCTCGTAGGTCAGCTCCGCCGACAGCGCCACCGCGCCGAGGGCGGTCAGTCGGCAGCTCGAGCAGGTGCCGGCCGATGGCGACCCAGCCACCGGCGAGGCCGTCGCCGAGGAGCCGGGTCGACGACGCGGTGGTGGGGCCGCGGCCGGCGGCGCCGGCGCGCAGCGTCCAGGTCGGGCCGGGCGACGGCGGCGGTGCGGCGTCGGCGTCGGCTCAGCGCGCGCGTCGTCGGCGCCGGCGCGGCCGCGAGCGTCAGCGGGAGAGAGAGCAGCAGCGATCGGCGCATGTCAGGGCTCCTCGAGGAGGTCGGTGACCAGGAAGCCGGCGCGGACGACCGCGAGGTCGTCGCCGGCGGTGGGCGACGGCAACACGGTGGCGCGCCCGAGCGGGTCGGCGTGGTCGACGTAGAGCGCGCCGCTGGGCAACGAGAAGACTCGGGCCGGCGCGTCGTCGAGGCGGGACGTCGCTCGGGTGCAGGTTGTCGAGCTCGAGCAGGCCGAGGCGCGCCACGTTCGCGGTGCCAGCGACCAGGAAGCCGCCGCCGACGGTGAACGCGTAGGTGTCGAGCCGGGCCACGCCCTCGAGCGGCGAGATCGAGCCGACCGCGAGGTCGAGCAGGCCGAGCACGGTGCGGTCGTCGTCGTGGACCAGGAGCGCGAGCTCGCGGCCCGGCACCGGCTCGACCGCCATCACCGGGGCGCCGGCGGCGATGGTCTCGATCGCGCGTGGCACCAGATCGGCGTCGATGCCGGCGAGGTCGAGCACGTGCACCCGCGGCGCGTGCGGGCCGATGCTGGCGAGCACCGCGGTGGTCGGGGTGGCGTCGCCGGGCGGGAACAGGACGATGCGATCGATGGGGTCGGGCACCGGCACCCGCAGGAACTCGGCGGTGTCCGCGTCGATCACCACCAGCTCCCGGGTCGACGGCGACGCCGCGAGCACGAAGCGGCGGCCATCGGCGTCGTCGTACACGTCGATGTCGGCCGGGCCGGCGCCGGCGCCGAGCTCGGCGAGCACGGCCTGGAAGTCGTTGCCGAGCGGAGCCTCGTCGGGGACGGGCTCGGCCAGGAGCAGCACCTCGAGGATGTCGGCGGCGCCGTCCGAGCGCACGTAGGCGGTGGCGGTGCGCGGGGCGAACACCACCTCGCGCGGCGTGACCCGCGTGCCCGCGCGATCGAGGCGCAGCGTGATCTCGGCGCGGTCCGGGTGGCTGGCGTCGACGATGGAGATGCGGTCCTCGGCCAGCACGAACGCGAACACCCGCGGCAGCGGATCGGCGGCGCCGGGCAGCACCATCGGCGGCGACAGCACCACCGCCGAGGGCGCCGAGCCGAACGAGCGCAGCGTGCGCAGGGTGACCGCGGCCTCGGGATCCTCGGCCGCGAGGTCGATCACCGCCAGCTCGTTGGGGTTGCGGAAGAAGCCGTCGGCGTCGGGGCCGCTCTCGGAGAAGTGCGCGATCGCGAGGGTGCCGTCGGCGGAGATGGCCAGGCGATCGAACGGCGAGCCGACCGGGTACGCCCGCGGCGCCCGGCTGCCGTCGACGGCGACGTCCCACAGCGTGGGCGGCTCGTCGGCCAGGCCCACCTCGGCGCGCTCCTCGCCGTGGGTGATCACCAGCAGGCGGGCGCGGTCCGGCGTCGGCGTCGCCCACCGCGGCCGTCGCCCGACCGCGAAGGTCGTGATCGGCGCGCCGGGGTCGGCCGCGACCACCACCACCCGATCGAGGGCGCCGTCGACGTAGGCGACCTCGGCCTTGAGCGGGATGGGGCCGGTCACCACCCGGGGGCGGTCGAGCGCTGGATCGCGATCGGGCGCGCAGCCCGGTCCGAGCAGCGCGAGCAAGAGCGGAGCGACGTGGAGCTTCATGGCAGGGTCCTCCAGGCGGGTCAGTCGACGATCTGCCCGTTGAGATCGAAGCCGGTGACGGTGCGGGCGAGGCCGGTCGGGACCTCGACGAAGGAGATGCGCCCGAGCGGGTGGCGCTGGGCGACGAAGACCTGGCCGGTGCCGGGCAGCGTCCCGACCGCGGCCGGCGGCGAGCCGAGCTCGATCACCCGGACCACGCCGCTGTCGAGGGCGAGCTCGTGCAGCTCGCGGGTGGCGCCGGGCGCGTCGCCGCCGTCGAGGGCGAGGTAGGCGCGCGGGGCGTCGGGCGCGAACGCGAAGGGGCCGGGGTCGACCTCGGTGAGCTGGAGCTTGGCGAAGCCGGTGGCGAGGTCGACCGTCGAGTAGCCGGCGCGGCGATCGATGAACTGCTCGACGGTGGCCTGGCCCGGGTCGCCCGCGCGCGCGTGCAAGACGAGGAGGCGATCGCCGTCCGGCGCCACCGCCACCGCCCGGACCGCCTTCTGCAGCCCGAAGGTGTGGCGTGGCCAGCCGGGCGCCTCGAGCTCGATCACGGTGACGCGCTCGTCGAGGGTGGCGTTGGTGTACGAGATCCCGAGGCGGCCGTCGGGCGTCAGCGTCAACGAGCCGAGGGTGGCGCCGGTGAGCTCGACCAGCTCGACCCCGCTCGGATCGAGGGCGTCCTCGGGCAGCTCGATCACCGCCATCGCGCCGAGCTCGCGCAGGATCGCGTAGGCGGTGCCGCCGTCGGGAGCGAGCTCGACGTCGGACGGCGTCGCCGGCAGCGTCACGTCCCAGCCGTCGCCGGCGCTCGGGCCGGTGAGGGCGACCACGCGCACCGTCGGCGAGCCGGGCTCCCGCGCCAGCGCGAGCGCGCCGTCGGCGGTGATCTCGACGTCGAGGGCGCTGCCGTCGGCCCACGGGTCGGCGGTCAGCGCGATGGGCGGCACGATCGTGGGCCCGCCGTCGAGGGCGGCCTCGAGCTCGATGACCGACACGCCGTCGTCGGTGATGACGTACGCGCGCTCGCCGGCGGCGTCGAAGGTGACCGCACGCGGCCGGAACCCGACGGTGAGGTCGACGGTGCGGGCGCCGCCGGCGGCCAGGCCGATGACGCTGACGTCCTGGAAGCTGCCGACCGCGCCGACCGCCTCGAGGCTGCCGGCCTCGTCGATGGCGCGCGACAGATCGAAGTAGGCCACGGCGTGCAGCCCCGACGGCGACGCCGCCAGCGCGTTGAGGCGCGGCAGGATCGCGCGGGTCTCGACCAGCTCGCCCGCCGCCGACGGCCGCACCACGGTGACCGCGCCGTGGGCGCCGTCGAGCACGATCGCGGTGTCGGTCCCGGGCAGGGTCGTGAGCACGCGCGGGCGCTCGCCGACCGGGGTCGAGGTGACCTCGAGGGTCTGACCGTCGATGCGAGCCAGGGCGTCGCTCTCCGTCATCGCCACCCACACGAACCGGCTCGACGCCGTCGGCGGGCCGAACTCGAGCTCGGTCTCGGGCGGAGGCGGTGGGACGCCGCCGTCGGGGCCGGGGCCGGGCGGCGGCAGGCAGGTGCCGAAGTCGCCGCAGGTCCAGCCGACCGGGCACTCGCTCGACGAGAAGCACTCGGGGCCGCCGCCGGCGCCGGCATCGGTCAAGGCGCCGCCGTAGTCCTGGTCCGAGCCGGCGCAGGCCGCGGTCAGCAGGAGCGAGGCGACGGGGAGGGTGAAAGCGGCGCGCATGGACGGTGACATCGCAACCGCCGTGCCGGCACCGTCGCGCTGATCTCCGTGACTTGACCGCCGCGAGTTGGCGCGCGCGCCCGCTGGGCGCGACATCCGCGTCAGGGCGCGCCGGCCGCGGTAGCATCGCGGGCATGCTCGCGCGCGCGTTCACGCCGCTCCTGGTGCTGGCCACGATCGGCTGCGGCGGCGCGCCCAGCCCGAGCGAGGTCGACGCCAGCCCGCCGGGGCCCGACGCGCCCGCGCCGCCGCCCGACGCCGACCTGTCGGTGCCGCGCCCCGGCTTCGGCGACCTGTCGGGCATGTGCGGCGTGCTCGATCCGGTGCGCCTCACCGAGTCGACGCCGTCGTTGGTCGAGGGGCACCTCGACTTCGGCACCGACCGCTACGACGATCCCGCCGAGCGGCCGCAGCTCACGCCGGGCGGCGCCACCATCGTCGCCAGCCCCAACGAGGGCGGCAGCTCGATCTTCTCGGAGACCTTCGCCTACGAGGTCCTGGCCCGGTGCGAGCTGGCGACCCTGCTCAAGCTCGAGACCCAGATCGCCTACATCGGCCCCGGCTCGAAGACCGACCTGCTCGTCGAGATCGACGGGCTCAAGGTCGGCGTCAGCGTGACCCGGGCGATGACCTTCCCGCTCGGACAGCCCTACACCGAGCAGGCCGCCACCACCCTGGTCGAGGACAAGTTGGCCGGCATCCTGTCGTCGAGCGGGCACGTCGATCCCGCCGACGCCTGGGTCAAGCAGATCCTCGCGGTGCTCGCCTACGACGATCAGCACGCCGAGGTGTTCGCGGATGCCTGGGCCGCGGCTGACGCCGAGCTGCGCGCCGACACCATCCTGGTGGTGTTCGTCACCGACGGCGACGACACCTTCATCTACACCGATAGCTAGCGGCGGCCGGTGGCCGCGCCGGCTCAGCCCTCGACGAGCTGCTTGTCGTCGCCCTGCATGAGCTTCTCGAAGCGCGACTTGTCGTTGGACTTCATGTAGGCGTCGCGCGGGGCGATCCGGCCCTGCTGCACGAACTCCATCAGGGCGTCGTCCATCGTCTGCATGCCGACGGCGCGGCCGCCCTGGATGAGCGACGCGAGCTGGGTGGTCTTGCCCTCGCGGATGAGGTTGGGCAGGCCGGCGGTGCGGATCATGATCTCGTTGACCGCGCACCGGCCCTTGCCGTCGGCGGTCGGCAACAGGAGCTGGGCGACGATGCCGTACAGCGAGTCCGACAGCGACAGCCGTACCTGATCCTGCTGGTCGGCGGGGAACGCGTCGATGAGGCGGTCGATGGTCTTGATCGCGCTGTTGGTGTGGAGCGTGCCGAACACCAGGACGCCCATCTCGGCGGCGGTCACCGCCAGCTCGATCGTGATCTGGTCGCGCATCTCACCGACCAGGATGACGTCGGGGTTCTGCCGGATCGCCGAGCGCAGCGCGGCCGCGAAGCTCTTGGTGTGGGCCCCGACCTCGCGCTGCGAGAACACGCACTTCTTGTTGGGGTGCACGAACTCGATCGGATCCTCGATCGTGATGATGTGCTTGGCGTAGGTCGTGTTGATGCGATCGATGATCGCCGCGAGCGTGGTCGACTTGCCGGAGCCGGTCGGGCCGGTCACCAGGACCAGGCCCTGGGTCAGGTGGGCCAGGCGCTCCACCGCCGGCGGCATGCCGAGATCCTCGAGCGTCTTGATCTTCTCGGGGATGATGCGGAGCACCGCGCCGGCGCCGTTGTCCTGGCGCAGGTAGTTGGCGCGGAAGCGGGCGACCCCGGGCAGGCCGTAGGCGAAGTCGAGATCGCCGCCGTCCTCGTACTCGTCCCACTTCACCGGCGCGGCGATGGCGAACATCATCGCCCGCAGCTCCTCGTGGTCGAGCACGTCCCAGCCGGGGACCGGGCCCATCGTGCCCGACATGCGCACGTGCGGCGCCATGCCCGCGGCGAGGTGGAGGTCGGAGCCGCCCTTGTCCTTGAGGTAGTGGAGCAGCTCGTCGATGTGACGCTTAGGCGGGCGCATGGCCACCTCCGGCGGGCGCGGCGCCCTGGGCGCCGGCGGTACGGAACAGCTCGGGCCGCTCGCTGTTGTTGGCGGCGACGTCGGCGGTGATGGCGCCGCTCTTGACCAGGTCGACCAGCGAGTGATCGAGCATGAGCTGGCCCTGCGAGCGACCGGTCTGCAGGATCGAGCCGATCTGGAAGGCGCGGTTCTCGCGGATGAGGTTCGACACCGCGCGGGTGACGAACATGGTCTCGAGCGCCAGCGCGACGCCGCCCCAGTCGGTGCGCGGCAACAGCCGCTGCGACACGATCGCGCGCAGCGACTCGGACAGCATCGAGCGCGCCTGCGACTGCTGGTTGGGCGGGAACACGCTGATGAGCCGGTTGATCGTGCGGATGACGTTGTTGGTGTGCAGGGTGGCGAGCACGAGGTGGCCGGTCTCGGCGGCCGACATCGCCAGCGAGATGGTCTCGAAGTCGCGCAGCTCGCCGATGACGATGACGTCGGGATCCTCGCGCAGCGCCGCGCGCAAGGCGCGGGCGAAGGTCGAGGTGTCGCGCCGGACCTCGCGCTGGTTGACCACGCAGTTCTTCGACGGGTGCTTGTACTCGATCGGATCCTCGATGGTGAGGATGTGATCGTGGCGGTCCTCGTTGACGAGGTCGACCAGGGCCGCCAGCGTCGACGACTTGCCACACCCGGCCGGGCCGGTCACCAGGACCATGCCCTGGTGGTAGTTGGTGACCTTGGCCAGCGAAGCCGGCAGCCCGAGGTCGGCCAGGCTCGGCGGCTTGAGCGGGATGTAGTGGAACACCGCGGCCAGGCCGTGCTGGTGGCGGTACACGTTGGTGCGGAACCGGCCGACGCCGTCGACGACGTAGCCGAGGTCGAGCTCGCCCTCGGCCTCGAAGCGCTCCATCTGGTCGGCGGTCAACGTCGAGCGCAGGATGGCCTCGACGTCGTCGGGCGCGAGGATGTCGGCGCCGCGATCGACGAGCACGCCGCAGTACCGCATGCGGACCGGCGAGCCGGAGGTGAGCAGGAGGTCCGAGCCCTTCATCTCGGCGAGCTGGGCGAGGGTGGTGTCGAGCCAGACCCGCCGATCGGGGCTGCCCCCGACGGGCACCGCGGAGGTCCGTGCCGCCGGTGCCGGCCGTGGCGTGGCGGCGGCAGGCGCGATCACCGCGGTGGCGCCGGCGGGCGCCGCGCTCGGGACCGCGATGGCGGGGGCCGAGCCGGGACGCGCGCCGGGCACGGCGATGGCGGGGGCCGAGCCGGGGCGGGCGCCGGGTGACGGCGTCGGGCGAGCGACCGGCGCGGTGCCAGCGCGCTGCCCCGCGACCGGCGCCGGCGTCGCCGCCCGTTGCCCGGGCACGGGCGCGGCGGTCGGCGTCGGCGCCGCCGGGGTCGCGAGCTCGGCCGGCACCGCGGTGACGCCGCTCTTGCCGCTGCGTCGTGGCATCACGATCACGCGCCAGCTGCTGGCGTCGAGCACCTCGACGCCGAGGTCGTAGGCGTGGCCGGCGCTGGCGTACTCGATCTGGCTGCTGCGGCCGCCGCGCAGCGCGGTCGCGGTCGCGCGCGGCGCGATCTCCTCGATCATCGCCACCAGATCCGGGTGGGCGGTGGTCTGCTTTGCGGCCCGGTCGCCGTCGGCGAAGCGCAGCACGACGCTGCTGTCGCTCGACAGCACCATCCCGGTCGCGCCGAGGCGCTCGATCGCGGCTAGCAGGGCGTCGATGCGCGCCATGGACCCTCCGACATCTGGCCCCGACGGTAACACGCGGCGTCGGCGCGCCAGGGCGAGGCGGCCGGTTTCGCGTGGTGCCTACGCGTCGGAGGCGCCGGTGGCACTCGCGAGCTCGTCGCGCAGGCGCGCGAGCACCCTTCGGCGCGCGCAGGTGGACCGTGGTGCCGTCGTCGCCGTGGGTCTCGGCGAGCACGGTGCCCGCGGCGTGCATCGACGCGACCAGGCGGTGGTGGGCCACGGCACCACCAGCTCGGCCTCCTCGAGCTCGCCGGCGAAGTGCGCCAGCAGCCGCTCGTGCAGGGCGGCCACGTCGGCCGGGATCCGGGTCGACATCAGGAGCGCGCCGGGGAACTCGGCGAGCCGGGCGGCGCGGGTCTCGTCGTCGAGCTTGTCGGCCTTGTTGAGCACGAGCAGGGTGGGGCGATCGCCGGCGCCGACCTCGGCGAGGACCTCGCGGGTGACCTCGAGCTGGGCGTGCAGCGCCGGGTCGGCGGCATCGACGAGGTGCAGCAGGAGATCGCACGCGGCGGCCTCCTCGAGGGTCGAGCGGAACGACGCGACCAGGTCGTGCGGCAGCTTCTTGATGAAGCCGACGGTGTCGGACACCAGGATCGGCGGCTCGGTGCGTGGCGTGAGCGCACCCGCACGGTGGTGTCGAGGGTCGCGAACGGCTTGTCGGCGACATACCTCGCTGCCGGTGAGCGCGCGCATGAGCGACGACTTGCCGGCGTTGGTGTAGCCGACCAGCGCCACCGTCGGCAGATCGCCGCGGCGAGCGCGGCGGGTGCGCAGCCGCCCTCGATCTGCGCGAGCTCGTGGCGGAGCTCGGCGATCGATCGCGGATGCGCCGACGGTCGAGCTCGAGGGAGCTCGCGCCGGCGCCCTTGCCGCCGACGCGCCGCGCACGCGATCGCCGCCACCGCCGCTCTCGCGCAGGCGCGGCGCCAGGTACTTCAGCCGCGCGATCTCGACCTGCAGGCGCGCCTCGCGGGTGCGGGCGTGGCGCTGGAAAAGATCTCGAGGACCCAGCCGAGGGTGCGGTCGAGCACGTCGACGCCGGTGGCCTGCTCGAGGTTGCGCTGCTGGGTCGGCGACAGCTCGTGATCGACGAGCACCACCTTGGCGCTCGGCGGGGTCGGCGCCGGCGGCGTGGTCGTCGCCGTCGTCGCCGTCGTCGCGGTCGTCGCCATTGTCCGCGTCGTCGGGCGAGTCGCCGGCGAGGGCGTCGTCGAACTCCTCGTCGTCGCGACCCTTGCCCGGTGCGACGTAGCCGATCACCTCGCCGGTGCCGCCGGTCCACGCCGCGAGCTCGACCAGCTTGCCGTCGCCGAAGACCTTGCCTGGCGCAAGCGGCGTCGCTGCACCACCCGGCCGATCGGGCGCAGGCCGAGGGTCTTGGCCAGGCGCTCGAGCTCGCCGAGGGACGACGCCAGCTCCGCCGGGCTCACGCCCAGGGCTGGACCGCGGCGACGACCGCGGTCGGGTCGTCGCCGAGGGACTCCAGGCGCTGCTCTGCCACCGGCGGACCATGCATCGGCGCCCGGCGCGATTCAAGGCGCCGGTGGTGCCACTCAAGTACATCCGGCACGCCTTGCAATAGAACCGCAGGTGCGCGTCGACCCAGGTCATCGGCGCCTCGCACTGCGGACACGCCGGCGACGGCCCGGCGGTGGCCATCGTCGACGGTGGGTGGCGCAAGCTCGGCGGGCGCGGTCGACACCGGCGGCGCGGCGACGGCGGCCGGCACCGGCGGCGGCATGATAGACGCGCGGCGCGCGGCAGCAGCGGCAGGGCATCGTCGGCGGCGAGCGCGGTGCAGGCGGCGCGGCGACGGGCGGCGGCGGCGCGGCGACGGGCGGCGGCGGCGCGGCGACAGGCGGCGGCGGCGGCGACGGGCGGCGTGGCACCAGGCATCGCCGCGATCATCGTGCGTGCGAACGGCGCCGCGGTCGGCACCAGGCCGACCCCGGCGATAGTGGTGCTCGCGACCTCGTTGATGGTCGTGTTGGCGATGGCCGGCGCGCTCGGGCGGTGCGGCACCGGCGGCGTCGGCGACGGTGTCGGACTCCACCGGCGGCGGCGCTGGCGTGAACGCGGGCGCAGGCGCGAAGGCGGGCGGCGGCGCGAAGGCCAGGGGCGGCGCGAAGGCCGGGGGCGGCGCGAAGGCGAACGCGGCGGCGCGAAGGCCGGGGGCGGCGCGAAGGCCGGGGGCGGCGTCGCGGGGCCGGGCTGCGGCGGCGGCGCGTACGGCGGTGCGAGGTACGGGGGCAGGGCGTGCGCCGAGGGCATCGCCGACGGCATCGCCGCTGGCGCCACCGCAACCTTCGGGCGACGGACGTCGTCGCGCGCGCGCCGAGCCGCGACCCCGACGATGATCGCCAGGGGCGCGCCGATGGCGAACGCGAAGCTGCTGCCGCCCCAGCCGACGTCGTAGTCGAGCACCACCTTGTCGAAGGCGATGCCGGCGGGGATCTGCAACCAGAACGCGACCACGGCGATGGCGTCGATCACCGTGAGCACCACGACCACCGCACCGAGCCGCCGTCGCCACAGCGACGCGCCGAGTCCCCAGGTCACCGCCAGCACCACCAGGCCGACCGCCGCGAGCACGCCGCCGACCATGGTGGCGACGCCGGCCGACGCGAAGCCGCCTGGCGCCTTGTCGAAGTGGCTCGAGCCCATGCACCGCTGGGCGCCCTTGGTGTCGCACCGGTGCATGCGCAAGGTGCCGACGTGGACCACCACGCTACGGTGGAACGGCGATCGCGTGATGGTGCCGTCATCGCCGACCACCTCGGTGTGGGCGACGATGGGGCCCGACCACCAGCGCGGCGCCAGGGTCGCGCCGGCGACGAGCAGCGTCGCCACCACCGCCGCGACGGTCCCGACGATGCGCGGCGTCATCGCGGCGACGGTATCACGACGCGCCCGCGACGCCGGCGCGCCGCATGCGCCGATGCGGGATGCCGTCCTCGTCGTAGATCGGCGAGATCGGCTCGAACCCGAGGCTGCCGTAGAACGCCTCGAGGTGGGCCTGGGCCGACAGCTCGATCGGGCCGTCGCCGAGGGCGCGGCACGCCTCGAGCGCCCGCGTCATCAGCGCGCGGCCCAACCCCTGGCCGCGGGCGCCGGCGGTGGTCAGCACCCGACCGATGCGGATCGGCGCGGCCGTGGTCGGTGGCAGGATCCGCGCGTACGCCAGCAGCGCACCGGCGCCGTCGGTGAGCCACAGGTGGTGCGCACCAGGATCGAGGCCGTCGACGTCGAGGTAGGCGCAGCGCTGCTCGACCACGAACACCGCGGCGCGCGCCGCGAGGATCGCGTGCAGCTCGTCGCGTGACAGGTCGGCCCAGGCGGCCTGGCGCCAGGCGTGCGTCGGTGTGGTGTCCACCCGGGGAGGATCACCGGGTCCGCCGCGGTCGCGCAAGCCGCCTTGTCGCCGGCGCGGCGCTGCTCGATAGTGCCGGCGTGGCCGCGATCGGCGTGTTCCTGTCCGCGCGCACCGGCGTCGAGCCGGCGCACGTCGAGCGCGCGCGGCGGGTCGGGGCGGCGCTCGCCGCCGGCGGCCACGAGGTCGTCTACGGCGGCGCCTCGGTCGGCCTGATGGGCGTGCTCGCCGACGCCGCGCTCGCCGCCGGTGGCCGCGTGGTCGGGGTCATCCCGCGCAGCATGGTCGATCGCGAGCTCGCGCACGGCGGCCTCACCGAGCTGCACGTCGTCGAGACGATGGGCCAGCGCAAGGCGCTGATGTTCGATCGCGCCGACGCCTTCCTGGTCCTTCCCGGTGGCCTCGGCACCCTCGACGAGGCCTTCGAGATGCTGACCACGCAGCAGCTCGGCTGGCACGCCAAGCCGACGGTGTTCCTCGACGAGGACGGCTACTGGGAGGGCCTGTTCGCCTGGGCCGCGCGCGCGGTGGCCAGCGGCTTGCTCGCCGAGCCGCACCACGCGCTCCTGTTGCGCGCGACCTCGATCCCCGCGGCCCTCGCCGCGCTGGTCGGCTGACCGCGGGGGCGTTTGCGCCGCCGCGACCGCGCG
>JAWKQW010000044.1:0-40636 GCA_041389945.1 Kofleriaceae bacterium | reverse complement strand
CGAGGAGCCGCTCAACATCGTCCACCTCGACATCTCGCCGACCAACCTGCTGGTCACCGAGGACGGCTTCCTCAAGATCATCGACTTCGGCATCGCCCAGGCCCGCGGCCAGGCCGGGCGCGGCGACGGCGTCCTGCCCGGCAAGCTCAGCTACATGTCGCCCGAGCAGGCGACCCGCGGCGCGGTCGATCACCGAAGCGACATCTTCTCGCTCGGCATCGTGCTCTACGAGATCACCGTCGGCCGCCGCCTGTTCAAGGGCACGCCGCAGGACGTGGTCGACCGCCTCACCTCCGGCAAGGTCGAGCCGCCGACGTTCGCGCGCGACGGCTTTCCCCCGGCGCTCGAGGGTGTGGTCATGCGCGCGCTCGAGCGCCACCCCGAGGATCGCTACCAGAGCGCCTACGACCTCGCCGACGAGCTCGAGGCGTTCTTGCGCGAGGCGCGCGCCACCACCGGGCCGGTGCGCATCGCCCGCTACCTCGACGAGCTGGCCGACGCCAGCGGCGGCCAGCGCCGGCCCGAGCTGGTGGCCGAGGCCGACCGCGAGCGCGCCGCCGCCGGCGAGGAGCTCGACTTCGACAGCCAGGTCTTCGGCGGGCTGTCGCCGGCGGCCGGTGTCGACGAGGCGGCGGGGCCGGCGTGGGAGGATCTCGACGAGCCCGAGGCGGAGGTCGCCGCCGCGCTGGGCGTCGAGCTCGAGGAGCTGCGCGCGCTGCGCACGCCGATGCCGTCGCTGCCGCCGGTGGGCGAGGCGTCGCGCGAGGCGCCGGAGGAGGACGAGCCGCCGCCGCCGCGGGCGTTGCCGCTGCCGCCCGACGACGTCGTCGATCCCGAGGCCGGCGTGTCGACCATCCCGGTCACCCGGCTGCCGGCCCCGCGCCAGGCTCCGGACGCCGCGGCGCCGCCGACCGCGCCGTCGACGGCGCCGCCGCCGGCGGCGACCGGCGCGCCGTGGGCCTTGGTCGTCGCGCTCGGCCTGGCGCTCGCCGCGCTCCTGGCGTACGTGGCGGTGGCGTGAGCGCGCGCCGCCTCGCGCTCGCGGTCGCGGCCTCCGCGATCGCCGCGTGCGGCCATCCGCCGCCGCCGCCGCCAGTCACCGACGACGCCCGCCCGCGCCGGGTCATCGAGCCGCCGCCCGACGAGGTGCACGCGCTGCCGCCCTTCGCGATCCGCCCCGACGGCGTCGGCCCGTACCGGCTCGACGCGCCGCTGTCGACGGTGCTCGCAGCGCTGCCGTCGGGGCCGCGCGGCGTGGCCGTCCTCGATCTGCCCGGCGTGGTCCGGCTCAGCGTCATCCGCGCCGAGGACGACAAGCTCATCGTCGGCGGCGAGCCGATGGCGACGACCTCCTTCGTCGCGGTCGTCGGCGGCGACGTCGCCCGCACCGAGCACGAGCTCGCGGTGGGCAGCACCGCCGACGAGCTCCGCGCCGCGCTCGGCGCGCCCGCCGCCCCGGTCGACCTGCTCGCGGATCCGCGGTTGGGGCGCTTCCCCGGCGCGCCCGGCGTGCGGTTCCTCGTCGAGCGCGACCGGGTCGCCGCGATCGTGGTCGCGCCGCCCGACACCAGCACGCTGGCGCCCGTCGTCGACACCTGCGATCGGACCGTGGCGGAGCCGCCGGCGAGCGGGCGGGTGGCGGTGCGCGATGGTCGGCCGAGCGCGCGCGGCGCGTGCCTGGCCGGGCGCGAGCGGGTGGTCGTCGCGGGCGAGCAGGTGGTCGTCACCAGCGCCGACCTGGCCCAGCGGATCACCGCGGCCGCGGTGCCCGGCCTGGTGTTCGCCGAGCCGGCCCGCGGCGAGGGCAAGGACGAGCTGGTCGTCGTCCGCGGCGAGCGATCGCCGGCCAAGGCGACCTGGTGGGTCTCGACCTGGCGACTCGAGGGCGGGCGCCTCAGCCGCGGCCTCGAGGAGGTGCTCTACGAGATCACCGCGGCCAGCGCCCAGTGGATCGGGGCGCGGGTGGCCGAGCTCGACCTGGCGCTCGAGGTCGCGGTGCGCCCCGACGCCCTGGTCGCGGGCGGCCTGCTCCTGGCGCGGGCCGGCGACCGGCTGCGCGACGTGGTGCCGCTGGTGCCCGTGACCGTCGCCAGGCGCCGACGCACCGCGGTCGTGCCCGTCACGCCCGGCGGCGGCGGTGATGCCCGTGACGCCAAGGACGCCGGTGTCACCGATGCCACGCCGCCGACGCGCGACGGCCGGCCGCGGCCCAAGCCCGAGGACTGATCCCCGCGCCGGCTGACGAAAGCGGCGGCCTGGGCCTTTGCGATCTGGCCAGGTTTTTTGCACACTCTCGGAGAGCCTCGCTCGCGCCTACCTCGATGAAGTTCCTCTGCGATCGCTGCAAGACCCGGTACACGATCGCGGACGACCGCGTTCGCGGGAAGGTCCTCAAGATCCGCTGCAAGAACTGCGCGAACGTCATCACGGTTCGCGAGGCGCAAGGCGAGGGGGCGGCGCTCGCCGGCATCGGCGATCACTCGTCGGGCGCGGTCGAGGTGCCCGCCGACGCCGCGCACAGCGCCTCGGCGACGCATCCGACCACCAGCCGGCGGGCGACCGCGAGCAACACCGGGCGTCTGGTCCCGGCCATCGCGCGAACCGCGACCGCCACCTCGCCGCCACCGATGTCGGCCGAGCTGGCGCCGCCGCCGCCCAGCCCCGAGCTCATCGAGGACGAGTGGTACGTCTCCATCGACGGCAATCAGTCGGGGCCGTTCTCGCTCGGCCAGGCGCAAGCCTGGGTCGCCGGCAAGGCCGCCACCGACGAGCTGCACTGCTGGAACGATGGCTTCGACGACTGGCTGCCCGTCGAGAAGGTCAGCCACTTCCGCGGGCTCCGGGCGACCCGCGGCAGCGCGCGCCCGCCGACCCAGCCGCCGCCGATTCCCGCCGACGCCGGCTCGCGCGAGGCGCCCAAGCCGCTGTTCGCCGCCACCATGGCCGCCCTCGAGGGTGGTGGCACGCCGCTGCGCAAGCACCCGCGCCAGCAGACGCCGCCGCCGCTGCCGCCGCCAGGCGCGCCAGACCGCCCCGACGCGCTGGCCGCAGGCACCCAGCCCGCCGTCGAGCCGGCCACGCCGAGCAAGAAGAAGGGCGGCAAGAAGGGCAAGCGCAAGGGGACGGAGCCCGCGTCGGCGCAGGCCGCCGAGGCTGCGGAGGCGGCGCCGGCCGAGGCCGCGCCGACGGCGAGCAACGGCACCGGCCCCACGCGCAGCACCTCACCGTCACGTCCGCCGGCCGACCTGTTCGACGCAGGCGGCGACGACGACGCGGATGACGCCACGCCGCCGCCGATGGACGCCGCGGCGCTGCGCCGCGGCGGGGCCGACCCCGAGCCCGAGCCGCCGCCGGCGAGCGCGTCCGACGACGACGACGACCTCGCCATCGGCGAGGTGTCGCGCGTGGTGCGCATCGCCGACCTCGCCAAGCAGGCGATGCGCGCGCCCGGCGCGGCCGCCGCCGCGCCGGTGGCGCGCCGCACCGCGGCCACGCCGGCGGCCGGCATCGCCACCGGGGCCGCCGCGCCCGCCGAGGGGTCGCGTCCGACCCGGGCGCCGGGCGTCGCCTTCGTGGGCACCGTGCCACCGCCGCTGGGCGAGGAGGGTGCCGGCCTGGCCGCGGCGCCGGCCCATCGCGGCACCCTCGTGTACTGGCTCGCCGGCGTGCTGTTGCTGGTGCTCGTCGGCGCCATCGTCGTGGTCGCCAACCAGCAGCGCGGCGACAACCAGCCGCCGGTGACCGTCTCGGGCAACAGGTACGACGACCTCGGCCGCTTGATCGAAGGCCCCACCCGCAGCGGCAGCAACGGGCAGCCGCCCGCCAACGGCTCGGGCGGCACCACGGTGAAGAGGCCGCCGACCAACTCGAACAACACCTCCAACAACCGCCCGCCGACCACCGGCTCGGGCGGCAACATCACCGACGTAGCGCCCACCGGCGAGGGCGGCCCGCTCACCTCCGACGACGTCGAGACGATGTCGCGCAAGATGAGCACCGGCACCCAGCGCTGCTGGGAGCAGGCGCAGAAGAAGGATCCGTTCATCGACGCCAAGCGCATCAAGGTGACGCTGCAGGTCGACGTCGCCGGCGAGGTCAAGATGGTGTCGCTGTCGGACTTCGCCGACGAGTACCTCGGCCAGTGCGTGGTCAACGCGGTCAAGCGGTGGAAGTTCCGGACCTCGAGCCAGGGCATCACCGCGCAGTTCACGCTCGCGTTCACCAAGTCGTGACCGCCGACGCCGTCGCCGCCGTCGGCGACCTCGGGCTGTACGTGCACTTTCCGTGGTGCCGGCGCCTGTGCCCGTACTGCGACTTCCCGGTGGCGGTCGCCGCCGGGCCGCCGCCGCACGAGGCGTACCTCGACCGGATCACCGCCGAGCTCGACGCCCGCGCGCCCGCGTTCGCCGGCCGACGCCTGCGCTCGGTGTACATCGGCGGCGGCACCCCGTCGCTGTGGGCGCCGGCGTGCCTGGCGGCGATCGTCGACGGCGCCCGCGCGCGCTGGCCGTCGCGGGCCGAGCCGCTCGAGGTGACCCTCGAGGCCAACCCGGTCGACTGCACGCCGGAGCGCCTCGCGGCCTGGCGCGCCGCCGGCGTGACCCGGCTGTCGATCGGCGTGCAGAGCCTGGCCGCCGACGAGCTGGTCGTGCTCGGCCGCGACCACCGCTTCGGCGACGGGCTCGCCGCCATCGCGGCGGCGACCGCGGCCGGGTTCACCTCGCTGTCGGCGGATCACATCCTCGGCGCGCCGGTGCCGGGGCGGGCGCCCGACGTCGGCCGCACCCTGCCGGCCCTGGCCGGCAGCGGCGTCGATCACCTGTCGGTCTACGAGCTCACCATCGAGGAGCGCACCGCGTTCGGCGCCCGGGTCCGCGCCGGGCGGCTGGCGCCGCACGACGAGGACACGCTCACCGACCTGTACCTGGCCGCGGACGCCTGCCTCACCGCCGCCGGGTTCGAGCACTACGAGGTGTCGTCGTACGCGCGGCCGGGGCGCCGGGCGGTGCACAACTCGCTGTACTGGGCCGGCGTCGAGTTCCTCGGCGTCGGCGTCGGCGCCGCGTCGTTGCACCTCGGGCCCGACGGCGCCGCGACCCGGCAGACCAACGATCGCGACGTCGCGGCCTACCTCGCCGGCCGCGCGCCGGCGCCGACCATCGAACGAGCGACGCCGGCGGAGGCCGCGCGCGATCGGCTGTGGCTCGGGCTGCGCACCCGGGCCGGGGTCGCCGCCGAGGCGCTGGCGCCGTGGCCGCAGTTCGTGGCGTGGCTCGGCGCCGGCGGGCTCGCCGAGCTCGCGGACGGGCGCTGGCGGCCGACCCTACGCGGCCTGCTCATGGCCGACCGGATCGCGACCCAGATCACGTGCCTACCGGCGCCGGAGCCGTCGGGCTAAGCTGCGGCCGAGCCATGAGCCAGGAAGCCGAGCTGGGACGCCGTGCCCGCAAGATCCTGCAGGCGGTGGTCTCGGAGTACCTGCACAGCGGCGAGGCCATCGGCTCGCGCACGATCACGCGGCGCCACGATCTCGGGCTGTCGCCGGCCACGGTCCGCAACGTGATGGCCGATCTCGAGGAGCTCGGCCTGCTCGAGCAGCGGCACTCCTCGGCGGGGCGGGTGCCGACGCCGTCGGGGCTGCGGTTCTTCATCGACGCCCTGCTCAAGGTCCGCGGCCTCACGCCCAAGGAGAAGGAGGAGATCCGCGCGCGCCTGGCCAGCGGCGGCACCCGGAGGAGGTGGTCGCGCGGGCCTTCGCGGATGCTCTCGGAGCTCACCCAGCACGCCGCGGTGATCCTCACGCCGGATCCGGCGCGGCAGCGGTTCGGCCACCTCGAGTTCGTGCCGATGCGCACCGGCAAGCTGCTGGCGATCCTGGTGACCACCGACGGCCGCATCGAGAACCGGCTCATCGACGATCCGGCGAGCGGCGAGGGCGGGGCGCCGGCGGCGCGCTGGGAGCGCATCCACAACTACCTCAACGAGCAGCTCTCGGGCCTCACCCTCGACGAGGTCCGCGAGCGGGTGCTGCGCGAGCTCGGCGACGACAAGCACCGCTACGATCTCGAGGTCGCCCACGCGCTGCGGCTGGGGCAGTCGGTGTTCGCCGAGCCCGGCGCGCCGCGCGAGGCCGCGCTGGTGGTGTCGGGCCAGGCCAACCTGGTCGATCCGCTCGACCTCGACCCGGGCCAGGCCGGGCGCATGCGCGAGCTGCTGCGGACGCTCGAGGACAAGCAGACCCTGGTCCAGCTGCTCGACCGGACCCGGGTCGCCGATTCGCTGCAGGTGCTGCTCGGCGCCGAGACCACCCTCGCGGCCCTGTCCGGATCGTCGGTGGTGGCGACGCCGTACGGTCCCGACGAGGCCGCGGTGGGGGCCCTCGCCGTGATCGGCCCGCTGCGGATGAACTACGGCAAGGTGATGTCGGTGGTCGACTTCACCGCCGAGGTGGTCGGCGAGCTGCTGGGCGAGCGCTGACGGCCGGCGCGCGCGGCCCGCTCCCGGGGTGGCCGAAGGTGGGTCGTCGACTTCACGCGGGGCACCATCGGCGGTAGCTTTGCGCCACGCATGAGCAACGAGCCCACCCAAGAGCCCGACGCCGACGCCCCGCCCGCCGAGCCCGCCGCCACGCCGAGCGACGTCGAGGAGATTCCGGTCGAGGTCGACGCCCCGGCGCCGCCCGCGGGGCCCGAGGGGCAGATCGCCGCGCTGGAGGCCAAGCTGGCCGCCGCCGAGGAGGCCAAGGCCACCGCCGAGCGCGAGAAGAAGGACAACTGGGACAAGTACCTGCGCGCGGTCGCCGACGTCGAGAACGGGCGCAAGCGCGCCAAGCGCGACCTCGACGACGCCCGCGCCGACGCCCGCGGCAAGGTGCTCAAGGAGATGCTGCCGGTGGTCGACAACCTCGAGCGCGCGGTCGAGCACGCCAGCGCCGGCGGGCCGGCCGACTCGCAGGCGATCCTCGACGGCGTCAAGCTGGTGCTGCGGCAGTTCCAGCAGGCCTTCGAGCGCCTCGACGTGCACGCCGTCGACGCCATGGGCCAGGCCTTCGACCCCAACCTGCACGAGGCCATCTCGCAGCAGGAGACCGCGGAGTTCCCGGTCGGGACGGTGTGCCAGGTGCTGCAGCGCGGGTACCGCTCCGGCGAGCGCCTGCTCCGGCCGGCGATGGTGGTCGTGGCCAAGGCCCCGGCGGCGCCGGCGCCCGCGCCCGAGGGCGGTGACGCCGCCGACAGCGCCGAGCCCACGTCGTGAGCCGCGTCGTCGGCATCGACCTCGGCACGACCAACTCGTGCGTCGCGGTCATCGACGGCGACAGCGCCGAGGTCATCGCCAACAGCGAGGGCGCGCGCACCACGCCGTCGGTGGTCGGCTTCACCGCCGCCGGCGAGCGCCTGGTCGGGCAGGCCGCTCGCCGCCAGGCCACCACCAACGCCGAGAACACGATCTACGCGGTCAAGCGGCTGATGGGCCGCAAGTTCGACGACGACGAGGTCCAGCGCCAGATCATGACCTGCCCGTACGAGGTGGTCGCCGCCGACAACGGCGACGCCCACGTGCGCGTGCGCGGCCGCGGCTACTCGCCGCCGGAGATCTCGTCGATCGTGCTGGCCAAGATGCGGCAGACCGCCGAGGACTGGTGCGGCGAGCCGGTCACCGAGGCCGTGATCACGGTGCCGGCGTACTTCGACGACGCCCAGCGCCAGGCCACCAAGGACGCCGGCCGCATCGCCGGCCTCAACGTCCTGCGCATCATCAACGAGCCGACCGCGGCGGCGCTCGCGTACGGGCGCGAGACCGAGGCCGCCGAGCGCATCGTCGTCTACGACCTCGGCGGCGGCACCTTCGACGTCTCCATCCTCGAGCTCGCCGATGGCGTGTTCCGGGTCCGATCGACCGCCGGCGACACCTTCCTCGGCGGCGAGGACTTCGACAACACCATCGTCGAGTTCCTGCTCACGCGGTTCGCCGAGGCCAACCCCGGCTTCGACCTGCGCGGCGATCGCCTGGCGCTGCAGCGGCTCAAGGAGGCCGCCGAGCGCGCCAAGATCGAGCTGTCGAGCGGCGCCATCACCGAGATCAACCTGCCGTTCATCGCCTCGAGCGAGGACGGCCCGTTCACCTGCAGCTGCCGCTCGAGCGCGCGGAGCTCGAGGCCATGGTCGAGCCGCTGGTCCAGCGCACGCTGGCGCCGTGCGAGCGCGCCCTGGCCGACGCCGGCCTCGGCGCCGGCGACGTCGACGTGGTCATCCTCGTCGGCGGCCAGACCCGGATGCCGCGGGTCCACGCGGTGGTCCAGGAGTTCTTCGGCAAGGAGCCGTCGCGCCGGGTCAACCCCGACGAGGTGGTCGCGGTGGGGGCCGCCATCCAGGGCGGCGTGCTCACCGGCGAGGTCGAGGAGGTGCTGCTGCTCGACGTCACGCCGCTGTCGCTCGGCGTCGAGACCGCCGGCGGCGTGTTCACCAAGCTCATCCCGCGCAACACCACGGTGCCGGCACGGGCCACCGAGATCTTCTCGACCGCCGTCGACAACCAGCCGTTCGTCAACGTGCACGTGCTGCAGGGCGAGCGCGAGATGGCCGGCGACAACAAGTCGCTGGCGCACTTCGAGCTCACCGGCATCCCGCCGGCGCCGCGCGGGGTGCCGCGCATCGAGCTGGCGTTCGACCTCGACGCCGACGGCGTGCTCACGGTGAGCGCGACCGACCTCGGCACCGGGCGGGCCCAGCACGTCAGCGTGCAGCCGACCACCGGCCTGTCCGAGGCCGACATCGAGCGCCTGGTCGCCGAGTCGATCGATCAGGCCGATCTCGACCAGTACCAGCGGCGGCTCGCCGACGCGCGCAACAAGGCCGAGGGGCTCCTGTACTCCTCGGAGCGCGCGCTCAGCGAGTTCGGCGAGGTGCTGGCGCCCGAGGTCCGCGACGCGTTGGTCGAGGATCTCGCGGCCTGTCGCGAGGCGGTCGCCGGCGACGACCTGGCCGTGGTCGAGGACGCCATCGCGCGCCTCGAGGCGTCGGCGCAGCAGATCGGCGAGGCGATCTACGCCGCCGCCGCGGAGCCGCCGGCCGAGGAGCCGGCGCCCACCGACGAGGCCGAGTCGCCCGAGGGTGCGTAGTGGCGCGCGGCAAGCGGCGTGACCTGTACGAGGTGCTGGGCGTGGCCCGGGACGTCGACGACGCCGAGCTCAAGCGGGCGTACCGGGAGCTCGCGCGTCGGCACCACCCCGACGTGAACCCCGACGACCCCAAGGCCGCCGGGCGCTTCCGCGAGCTCAACGACGCGTACGCGGTGCTGTCCGACAAGGCCGCGCGCAGCCGCTACGATCGCTGGGGCCACGACGGCGCCGCCGGCGCCGAGGTCAGCGGCTTCGGCGCGGTCGCGCAGGCGATGGAGGAGGTGCTCGGTGACGTCCTGCGCCGGCGCCGCAGCAAGCAGCGCGGGCGCGACCTGCGCTACACCCTCGAGGTCGAGTTCGTCGAGGCCGCCCTCGGCGCGACCCGCACCATCGAGGTGCCGAGCGGCCCGGTCGACGCCAGCGGCGCGGCCACCGCCGGCGGCGCGCCCCGGCGCTTCACCGTGGTCATCCCGCCGGGGACGCGCGAGGGCTCGGTGCGCATGCTGCGCGGCGAGGGCGAGCCCGGCAAGGGCGGCGCCGCGCCCGGCGACCTCCACGTGATCGTGCGGGTCAAGCAGCACGCGACCCTGCGCCGCGAGGGCAACGACGTGGTCAGCGACTGCGTGGTCACCTTCCCGCAGGCGGCGCTCGGCGCGGTGGTCGACGTCGAGACCCTCGACGGCACCATCAAGATGCGCATCCCCGAGGGCAGCCAGCCCGGGCGGGTGCTGCGCCTGCGCGGCCGTGGCATCCCGCGGGCGGCGGGCAAGGGCGCGGTGCGCGGCGATCACCTGGTGCGCCTGGCGCTGCGGGTGCCGGTCGATCTCACCCCGGCCCAGCGCGAGCTGGTCGAGGCGCTGGCGGAGGCGCTCGGCGAGCCGCGTCCGCCGGGGCGTCGGCGCAAGCCCCGGCTGCTCGATCGGGTGCGCTCGCTCCTGGACGAGTGAGGATGCGCGCGGCGTCGACCCTGGCCACCCTGCTCGTCGTCGCGACCGCCTGCGGGGGTGGCCCGCGCGGGAGCTGGGTCGAGCGGCCGAGCCGGCCGTCGCCGCGCGCGCCGACCACGCCCGACGTCGCCGCCGCCGCTCCGCCGACGCCGGCCGCCGATCCGGCGTGGCGCGCGGCGCACGACGGCGGCGCCGCGGCCGTGGTCTCCGGCGGCGTCGCGGTGGTGCTGCCGCTGTCGGGGCGGTGGGCCGCGCTGGGCACCGAGCTCAAGGCCGCCATCGAGCTCGCCGCCGCCGACGTCGAGGGGGCGCCGGCGCTGATGTTCTTCGACACCCTCGGCGAGCCCCGACTGCGCCGCCCGCGCGGGCGACGACGCGGTCGCCGCCGGGGCGGTGATCGCGCTCGGGCCGGTGGGGCAGCGCGAGGCCCAGGCCGCGGCCGCGCGCGCCGCCATCCGCGAGCTGCCGATCGCGCTGCTCGCGCCCGCCGACGGCGCCGCGCCGGCGGCCGGGGTGTTCCGCATGGTGGCGTCGCCCGCCGACGAGGGGCGCCTCGCGGCCCGGCTCGCCGCCGACCTCGGGGTGGCCACCGTCGGCGTGCTGTCGCCGCTCGACGACGTCGGCCTCGAGAGCGCCAACGCCTTCGCCGACGAGGCCACCGCGCTCGGCCTGGTGGTGACCGCGCGCGGCGGCTACGACCCGACGGCGACGGTGCTCGAGCCGGATCTGCGTGCCTTCCTCGGGCTCGATCCCAAGACCAACCCGCGCCTGCGCCGCCACCTCGCGCGCTACGGCAAGCGCGGCTGGCAGACGTTCTCGCCCGACGTGCCGTTCTCGCTGCTGTACATCCCGGATCGCTACGACCACGCGGCGCTGGTGGCGTCGTACCTGCCGTACCTCGGGGTCGAGGTCCACAGCGAGGACTTCCCCGATCTCGACGCGCTGCGCGCCAAGCATGGCGGGCGCCTGCCGACCACGGTGCAGCTCGTCGGCGACAGCGGCTGGAACCACCCGAGCCTGCCGGTCCGCGGCGGCGCCGCCGTCGAGGGTGCGCTGGTGGTCGACCTGTTCTCGCCGGAGCTCGCCTCGGACTTCGCGACGCGCTACCAGGCGGCGACCCGGCGCGCGCCGACCTCGGCGGCGGCCCAGGCCTACGATGCGGCGATCCTGGTCTTGCGGGCGGCGGCCGGCGCCGGCGGCCAGCGCGCCCTGGCGGCGCGGGCGCTCGCGCGCGCCACCCTCGAGGACGGCGCCGCCGGTCCGGCCGCGATGGACGCCGCCGGCGAGCTCGCGCGCGAGCCGCTGGTGCTCGAGGTGCGCGGCGGCGCGCTGGTGCCGTCGCCGTGGTGATGGGCGAGGTCGCCCGGAGCCGGGCGCTGTCGGTGGGCACCTTCGCGGCGTGCTGCGTGACCACCGCGTGGTTCGGTGGCGTCGCCTTCGCCGCGACCCTGATGACGATCCTCTTGTGCCACGAGATGGGCCACTACGTCGCCGCGCGCCACCACGGGGTCGAGGTCAGCCCGCCGGTGTTCATCCCGCTGCCGCCGCAGATCTCGCTCGGCACCCTGGGCGCGGTCATCCGCATGCCGCGGCCCATCGCCTCGCGCGACCACCTCTTCGACGTCGGCGCCGCCGGCCCGATCGCCGGCCTGGTGGTCGCGATCCCGCTGCTGGTGGTGGGCCTGGCGACCTCCACCGTCGGGCCGGTCGATCCCAACGGCGTGCTCGAGGGCAACTCGCTGCTCTACGGCGGCCTCAAGCTGATCGTGCTCGGGCGCTGGCTGCCCGCCGATGGCGTCGACGTGCAGCTCTCGCCGATGGGGTTCGCGGCGTGGGTCGGGCTGCTCATCACGATGATCAACCTCATCCCCATCGGCCAGCTCGACGGCGGCCACGTGGCCCGGGCGGCCCTCGGCGATCGCCACGAACGGCTCTCGGCGCGCCTGCACGTGGGACTCGTGGTGTTCGCGGTCCTCGTCGGCGGCGTGCTGCTGGCGCTGGCTCGGGTGGCGGGGCGCGGCTGGGGCGGCGCGCTGGCCTACGCCGGGGCCGGCTGCTTGCCGTGGCTCCTGTGGGCGGCCATGATCTTGCTCATGCGGCGCGCCGCCGAGGGCTCGTACCACCCCGAGGTCGGTGACGCGCCGCTGTCGGCGGGACGACAGCGGGCCGCCGCGCTGCTGCTGGTGCTGTTCCTGCTCATCTTCATGCCGGTGCCGATGAGGGCGCCGCTGTGAGCGACGCCGGCGAGGGCGGCGGCGCCGCCGCCGCGCCGGAGCCGCGCTGCCCCAAGTGCGGCGGCGAGGTCCGCGGCGAGGGGTGCGTGCGGTGCGGCCTCGGGCGCGCCGCGATGGCCGGCTATCGCGAGCGCGCCGACGACGGCGTCGCCCCCGAGCTGGTGGCGGCGTGGGCCCGCGTCGAGGCGGGCTGGGCCGACGACGCGCTGCACGAGGATCTGGTCGGGGCCGCGTCGTCGGCGCAGGCGCTGGCGTGGGCCGCGCGCAAGTACCGGCAGGCGGCGGCGGCGCGTCCCGACGACGGTCGCGCCGCGTCCATGCAGCAGCGGCTGGCGCTGCTGGCCGAGACCAAGGCGATGCTCACCCGCGCGCCGTCGGCCCCGACCCGCCGCTACCGCGGGGTGGTGGTCATCGTCGTGCTCGGGGTGGTCATCCTCACCGCGGGGGCGATGATCGCCCGCATCACCGCGGCGCCGCGTCAGGTCCCGAGCCCCGAGCGCCCGGGCCAGCCGGCGCTGTTGCCCGGGGCGGCCCAGGTCGGCCCGATGGCGCCGCTGCCGTCGCCGGCGGCGGGCTCGGCGGCTCCGCCGGCGCCGAGCCCACGCTGAGGTCACGCTGAGCGGCCCGGCCGGCGGCGTCGAGGCGACCATCCTGGTACGGTGGGGGTCGCCTTGGCGCAGGTCGACTTCCACGAACGGCAGGTGACGCTCAAGCTCGTGTACTGCGGGCCGCCGCAGTCCGGCAAGACGACCAACCTGCGCACGTTGCACCAGTGCGTGGACGCCCACGGGCGCGGCCGGCTGATGACCCTCGACACCGTCGACGATCGCACGCTGTTCTTCGACCTGTTGCCGATCTTCTTCCGGGCCTCGGGGTTCTCGTTCCGGATCAAGGTGTACACGGTGCCCGGCCAGCCCATCCACGACGCCACCCGGCGGGTGGTGCTGCAGGGCGCCGACGGCATCGTGTTCGTGGCCGACAGCGCCCCCAGCCAGGCCGCGGCCAACCGCGAGGCCTGGGACGGGCTGGTGCATCACATCGCGGCGCTGGAGCTGCGCCGGGCCCCGCTCATCATCCAGTACAACAAGCGCGACCTGCCGGACCGGGTCGATCTCGAGGAGGCCGACCGGTTCCTCGATGACGATCGCACCCTGCACGCGGCGTCGGCCCTCACCGGCGAGGGCGTGGTCGCCACGTTCTTCGCCCTCACCGAGGCGGTGTGGACCTCGCTCGACCGCGACCTCGGGCTGTCGACGCGGTTCGGCCTCGACGCCGAAGGCTTCCGGGCGGCGCTGGCGGCGCACGTCGGGCTCGGCGACCGTGATAGCGTCGCGCCGTGATCTCCGACGGGGTCCTCGAGCTGCGGCGGCTGCTGTCGGCCGACGAGCTGACCGAGCTGTGCGACCGGCTGGGGCCGCCGCTGCGCGCCACCCTGGCGGTCGAGGATCTGCGCGGCGAGCGCCTGGCCGGCACCCCGGCCGGGGTCACCGCGGTCACCCGTGAGCTCGCGTGCCTCGGCGAACCGATCGGGCGGGTCATCGCCGCCGGGCCGGGCGCCGAGGCCGCGGCCGCGGCGCTGGCCTCCGCCATCGAGATCGCGGCGCACCACGCTCAGGGCCGGGTGCTCGCGAGCAACACCCACGCCGCGGCGATGGACGTGAACTTCGCCGAGCTCACCGCGCAGAACCAGCGGCTGGCGGCGGCGGTGGCGCGGTTCGAGCAAGCCGAGCGCGCGCGCAGCACGTTCCTGTCGACGATGTCGCACGAGCTGCGCACGCCGCTGACCTCGGTCATGGGCTACACCGAGATCCTGCTCGAGGGGCTGGCCGGCCCGGTTACGCCGGAGCAGCTCGATCACCTGCGCACGATCATGAGCAAGGCCGAGCAGCTGCTCGAGGTGATCAGCGCCGTGCTCGACGTCGCGCGGGCGTCGTCGGGCAGCGTCGGCGGCGATCGCGGCGAGGTCGACCTCGGCCGGCTCGCGACCGAGGTGCTGGCGAGCTTCGGCGAGAGCGCCGGAAGGCGCGGGCTGCGCCTCGAGCGAGCGCTCGCGCCGGCGATCGTGCGGGGCGATCGCCGGCAGCTCCGGCAGGTGCTGGTGCACCTGGTGTCCAACGCCACCAAGTTCTCTCACGACGGCGGCACCGTCGAGCTCGAGGTGGTGGCCGGCGCCGGCGGCGGCGGCCGGGTGCGCGTGCGCGACCACGGCGTCGGCATCTCCGCCGAGGCGCTGCCGCGCGTGTTCGAGCCGTTCTTCCAGGCCGACTCGTCGTCGACGCGTGCCCACGGCGGCAGCGGCCTGGGCCTGACCGTGGCGCGAGCCTTCGTCGAGGCGCACGGTGGCCAGCTCGAGGTGGAGGCGACCCCCGGCGGCGGCGCCACCTTCACGGTGGTCCTGCCGGGTGACCCGGCCCCATGACCGCCTGGCTCGAGCTGAGGTGGGCGCTGCCCGGCGCCGTGGTGACGCTGGCGCTGATGGCGCTGGTGTCGGCCAGCGAGACCGCCGTGTTCTCGGTGCGCCGCGGCGAGCGCGATCAGCTCCTGCGCTCCGGCCACGGCGCCGATCGTCGGGTGCTGGCGCTGCTCGGACAGTCGCGCGCGACCATGGCCACCTCGCTCATTGCCAACCACGGCCTGGCCGCGGTGTTCGCGGTGCTGGTCGCCGACGCGTGCGCGTACCTGCCGGGCGCCGAGCGCCCGCTGACCCAGTTCGGCTACGCCGCCGCGATCACGCTGCCGCTGATCGTGATGCTCGGCGAGGTGCTACCCAAGACGCTGGCGCTCAAGGCGCCGCTGGCGTGGGCGCGGGCGACCGCGTGGGTGCTGATCGCGCTCGGCCTGGTGCTGGCGCCGGTGCGGCTGGTGTTCGGGGGCCTGGCCGCGGCGCTGGCGCGCCCGCTCGGCGGGATCCTACGGCCGGCGCCGCGCAGCGATCTGTCCGAGGAGGAGTTCCGCCACCTCGTCGACGCCGGCTCCGCCGAGGGCCAGGTCGACGCCCGCGAGCGCCGCCTCATCCACCGCGTGTTCGAGTTCTCCGACAAGGACGTGGGCCAGGTGATGACCCCGCGCGAGAAGGTGTTCGCGCTGTCCTACGACCTGCCGATGGCGCGGCTCGGCAAGGAGGTCGCGCTGCGCGGGTTCTCGCGCGTGCCCATCTTCCAGAAGTCGCTCGACAACGTCCGCGGCATCCTCAACGCCAAGGATCTGGTGCGGCCCGGGGCGGCGCCGCGCACGCTCGCCGAGCTCCTGCACGAGCCGCTGTTCGTGCCGCGCACGACCCCGGTCAAGCGCCTGTTCCTCACCTTCAAGCAGAAGAAGGTGCACATGGCGATCGTGGTCAACGAGTACGGCAAGGTGCTCGGCGTCGTGACCATGGACGACGTGCTCGAGCAGATCTTCGGCGCCATCCGTGACGAGCGCGAGGCCATGCAGGGCACCCGCCGGCGCGGGCGAGGCGGGCGCACCCCGGTGCCCGGGCCTGGTGTCGAGACCGGGCCGGTGGTGCGGGTCGACCCCGAGCTGCTCCTGGCCGACGCCGACGTCGCGCCGGCGGTGGCCGCGGCCCCGCGCGTCGCCGACGCCGACGACGAGGAGGGCCGGTGACCTCGCCGGTGGGCTTCGGCCTGGTGCTGGCGGCGTGCGTGCTGGCGCAGGCGTTCTTCGTCGCCGCCGAGATCGCGTTCTCGACGTGCAGCCGGGTGCGCCTGCGCAAGCGCGCCGCGGGTGGCGCGCGTGCCGCGGCCCTGGCCGAGCGCATGGCGGCGGAACCATCGGTGACCCTGGCGACGACGCTGGTGGGCTCGAACGCCGCCAGCCTGGTGGCGGTGCTGCTGGTGGCGATCTTCCTCGCCGAGCGCGGCGTGCACCCGGCGTGGGCCGCCGCCATCGCGGCGCCGGGGATGATCGTCCTCGGGCAGCTCGTGCCCAAGGGCCTCGCCAGCGCCCACGCCGACCGGTTGGTGGTGGTGGCGGCGGCGCCGCTGGCCCTGGCGTCGTGGCTGTTGCGGCCGCTGGTGTGGCTGGTCGGCGGCTTCGCCGGCGCGGTCACGCGCATGGCCGGCACCGATCGCAAGCAGGCCTTCGTGACCCGCGACGAGCTGGCGTTGCTCATCGAGAGCGAGCCGGAGACCGATCAGCCGCAGATCACCGCCGACGAGCGCGAGATGATCGCCAACGTCTTCGAGCTGTCGGGGATGGCGGTGCGCGATCTGATGGTGCCGCTGTCGGAGGTCACGGCGCTGCCCGAGGACACCCCGATGGCGGAGGCCGCGCTCGAGGTCGCCGACAAGCGCCACTCGCGGCTGCCGATCTATCGCTCGCGGGTCGACGACATCGTCGGCATCGTCCACGTTTTCGACGTCCTGCAGGCGACCGCGTCGGGCGGCGACGGCAAGACCGTCGCCGACGCGGTGCGGCCGGTGGGCTACGTGCCGGAGACGATGAAGGCCATCGACCTGCTGGTGGAGCTCCAGGCCGAGGGCCAGCACCTGGCGATCGTCGTCGACGAGTACGGCGGCGCGGTCGGCATCGTCACCACCGAGGACCTGCTCGAGACGATCGTCGGCGACATCGACGACGAGTACGACGACGAGCCTTCGCCGATCCGGCCGGAGCGGCCCGGGGTGTGGCGGGTCGAGGCGCGCACGCCGGTGGCGCGGGTCAACGCCAGGCTCGACCTCGGCCTGCCCGAGAGCGGCGACTACGAGACCCTCGCCAGCCTGCTCATCGAAGGCGGTTCCGCCACATCCAGGCGGTGCGCGGCTGCTCGGCTGGGCGCGGTCATCCTCGGGGTGGTCGCCGCCACCGACCGCGCGATCGAGACCGTGCCTACCGGCGCAAGTGACCATGCCGGGCGCGCCGCCGATCGATCCAGACGTGGCGGTGCCCGACCTCGAGCAGGCGGCGCGCGAGGTACTTGAGGTGATCTTCGGCGAGCACAGGACGCCGCCCGAGATCGCCGCGCTGTTGCCGGTGCTGGCGGCGGGCGGAGGAGGGCGCGCTGGCGACCCAGGTCGATGCAGCCAAGGCGGCGGCGGTGTGCGCAGCGGTGCCCGGCGCGGTGTACCTGGCGGACGCGCGCGTGGTGCAGCTCCGCCGCCGGCGCGGACGCCGCGCGGAGCTGATCGCGGTGGTCGCCGCGGGGACCAGCGATCTGCCGGTGCTCGCCGAGGCGGCCGCGACCGCCGAGTTCCTCGGCGCCGGCGTGGTGCGGGTGATCGACGTCGGCGTCGCTGGCCCGCACCGGCTCGAGGCGCGGCTCGACGAGCTGCGCGCGGTAACGATGCTGATCGTGATCGCCGGCATGGAGGCGGCGTTGCCGTCGGTGATCGCCGGCAAGCTCGACAAACCGATCATCAGGGTGCCCACCAGCGTAAGTGCAGCGTCGGCGTCGGCAGCCTGGTGGCCCTGGCGGCGATGCTGTCGGGCTGCGCGCCAGGGGTGATGGTGGTGAACATCGACAACGGCTTCGGCGCGGCGGTGGCGGCGGCGCGGGCTGGCGCGGGTTGAGGAGGGGCGTGGCGCGGGGCGGGGCGCGGGACGTGGCGCGGGGCAGGGGGGAGGGAGGACGGGTGACGCGCGACCGAGGGCGCGAGGGGCTGGTCAGGTTGCACCTGCACGTCGACGGGGCGAGCGGGATCGCCGAGGACATGACGCTCAGGGCGCTGATCGATCTCGAGGTGCCGGTGGAGGTGATCGGGGAGGCGCTGGATGCCGTCGGGGTGGGAGCTGGCGGTTGAAGGTGGTGCGGGTGGTGAAGCGGGGGTGGCGGCGGTGGACGTGAAGGTGGAGACGGGGGAGGAGGCAGAGAGGGAGAGGGAGAGAGAGAGAGGGGGAGAGGGAGGGGAGAGGGCGGCCACGGAGCGGCCACGATCACGGGAGCGTTCCCGTTCCCGCTAGGGTCCACGATCACGGGAGCGTTCACGATCACGGGGACGGCCACGATCACGGGGATGGGCACGGGGATGGGCACGGGCACGGAGGTGGGCACGGGGATGGGCACGGGCACGGAGGTGGGCATGGGGATGGGCACGGGCATCACCGGTACGCGGAGATCCGGAGGCGGATCGAGGCGGCGAGCCTTGGCGCCGAGGTCCGGAGGCGGGCGCTCGACATGTTCGATCGGCTGGCGAGGGCCGAGGCGACGCTGCACGGGACGACGGTGGACGAGGTGGTGTTCCACGAGGTGGGCGCGGTGGACGCGATCGTCGACATCGTCGGGACGGCGGCGGGGCTTGCGTACCTGGCGCCGGCGGCGGTGACGTGCGTCGAGGTGGCGATGGGGCATGGCACGGTCGGGTGTGCGCACGGACGGCTGCCGGTGCCGGCGCCGGCGGCGCTCGAGATCCTGCGCGCATGTGGCGGCGTGATGGCCGATGGCGGGGTGGCGCGCGAGCTGTGCACGCCGACCGGCGCCGCGATCCTCGCGAGCGCGGTGACCGCCTGGGGACCAGCGCCGCCGGGCACGCCGGTGGCGGTGGGGTGGGGCGCCGGCGACAGCGAGCTGGCGGATCGCCCCAACGTGGTGAGGTTCGTCGCGTCGCGGCCGCGCGCGGGTCAGGGCGAGCCGGGGGCGGCCGCGTCGGCGGGGCCGGAGGCCGGCGACGCCATGTGGCGCGTCGAGGCCAACCTCGACGACATGAACCCGGAGCTGTGCGGGCCGGCGCTCGAGGCGGTGCTGGCGGCCGGCGCGGTCGACGCGTGGTGGACGCCGGTGACCATGAAGAAGGGGCGCCCGGCGCTGGTGCTGGCGGCGCTGGCGCCGGCGGCGGCGCGCGACGCGGTCGTCGCCGCCATCCTGCGCGAGACCACCACCCTCGGCGTGCGCTTCGATCCGGTCGAGCGCGTGGTGCTGGCTCGCGAGATCGTGGTGGTCTCGACGCGGTTCGGCCCCATCGAGGTCAAGCGCGCCCGCGGCGCCGGCGGCGCGCGCACGATCGCGCCGGAGCACGAGGCCTGCCTGCGCGCGGCGCGCGCTGCCGGCGTCCCGCTCAAGGACGTGTACGCGGCGGCGATCGCGGCCGCCACCGCCGAGGCCTGAGCGCCCGAGCCGGTCCGCGCGACGTGCTACGGTGACGTCTCGTGAGCGCACGCGCGGAGATCGCAGTGGTCGGCGGTGCCGACGGCGACCGCCGGGCGCTGGTCGCCCAGCTCGGCGCGGCCGGCCTCGGCGCGCTCGGCGCCGCCACCTTGCGCGTCGATCGCGAGGTCGAGGCGCCGGAGCTGCTGATCGTGGTCGGCGCCGACGCCGATCAGCTCGTGCGCGGCGCCCGCGAGCTGCCGGCGCTGGCGGAGGTGCCGATCCTCGCGGTGGTGCCCGGCGTGCCCGCGACCGCGGCCACCTCCGCCCTGTCCGCCGGCGCCGCCGACATCGCGACCCTGCCGCTGGCGCCCGGCGTGCTCGCCGCGCGCTGTCGCAACCTCCTGCGCCTGGGCCGCTCGCGGCGGGCCGGCGCGCTGGCCCCGGCCCTGTCGCGGGTCAACGAGCTCTTGGCCCAGCGCGGCGACGACGCCGAGGCGCTGTCGGCGTCCCTCGCGGTCGCCGCCGAGGCGCTCGGCTTCGATCGCGCCGCCCTCATCGCCCACCTCGACGGCTCCGAGCACGGCTACGTCATCGCCGCGACCGACGCGCCCAGCCGCTCGCAGTTCACGCTGCTGATGTCGGAGTACCCCGAGGTCGTGCACGCGATGCGTACCGGGCAGGCGGTGCTCATCGACGACGCCACCAGCGATCCGCTGACCGCGTCGGTCGCGGCCAAGGTCGCCGAGCGCGGCGTGCGCGGCCTCGCGGTGTTTCCGGTCTTGTGGCGGGGGCGGCCGTTGGGCGCGATGCTGCTTCGGCGCGACGCCCCGGGGGTGGGCCACGTCGGCGATCGCGGCCTCGAGCTCGGGCGCCTGATCGCGGCGACGATGGCCGCGCACCTGCGCCACGGCGCGGTGCTGCAGAGCCTCCAGGATCAGACCCACCGGATCTCGCGCGCCCGCTACGAGGCCGAGCGCCGGCTGCGCGGCATCGACTCGCTCAAGGAGCACTTCGACGCTGGCGCCGACGGCGTGGTCGTGCTCGACGACGCCGGCCGCATGCTGTTCGTCAACCGGGCCGCCGAGCGCATCACCGGCTTCGCCCGCGATGGCCTGGTCGGCGGCGAGCTCGCCGATCTGGTCGACGTCGAGCAGCGGCCGCTGGTGATCGACGCCATCGCCCGGGTCCTCGGCGGCGCCAACCTCGATCCGTTCGATCTGCGGGTGGCGACCACCACCGGCAGCCCGATCTGGGCCTCGGTGTCGACCTCGACGGTGCTGGCCGACACCGGCGCGGTGATCCTCACGTTCCGCGACGTCACCGCCGAGCGCGCCCTCGAGACCGAGCTTCGCTCGACCAAGGAGTTCCTCGAGCGCCTCATCGACTCCACCGTCGACGCCATCATCGCCGCCGACCTGCGCGGCAACGTGATCCTGTTCAACCAGGGCGCCGAGCGCCTGTTCGGCTACGCCGCCGAGGACGTGCTCGGCCAGCTCCCGGTGTGGGAGCTCTACGAGCAGGGCGTGGCCCGCCAGATCATGCGGATGCTGCGGTCGACGTCGTACGGCGGGGTGGGGCGGCTCGAGCAGACCCGCCGCGAGATCCGCACCGCGACCGGCGAGATCGTGCCGGTCAGCCTGACCGCGTCGTTCGTCTACGAGGCCGACGCCGGCGGCAGTCGCGAGGTGGCCACGGTCGGCATCCTCACCGACCTCCGCGAGCGCATCCGCATGGAGCAGCGCCTGCTCCAGGCCCAGCAGAAGCTGCAGCTCACCGAGCGTCAGGCGGTGATCGCCGAGCTCGCCGGCGCCACCGCCCACGAGCTCAACCAGCCGCTGACGTCGATCATGGGCTACGCCCAGCTCATCCAGCGGCAGTCCGCCGCCGACGCGCCGCACCTGCGGGCGGTCGGGGTCATCCTCTCGGAGGCCGAGCGCATGGCGACCATCGTCAAGAAGATCGGCCGCATCACCAAGTACGAGACGACCGACTACGTGGGCACCGCGCGGATCATGGATCTCGATCGATCGGTCGCCAGCGATCCGGGGATCGACGTGCCGGCGCCGCCGCCGCCGGCCGGCGCCTTCGACGGCGACGACGAGCACCGCACCCGCGAGTTCGCGATGCTGCCCGACGCGGTCGACCTGCGCACCGTCGGCGATCTGCGCGAGCTCGAGCGCGACCCGACCAAGGACGGCCCGCGATGACCCCGCCGGCCTCGGCCCCGGGCGTGGTGGCGCCGGAGCCCGCGCGGCTGCTCGCCGCGGTCACCGAGCTCGCGCGCGAGCTGCACGTGGAGGTCGGGGAGGCCGAGTTGGTCGCCCGCTTCGCAGGACGCCAGGCCGCTGCCGGGGCGCCCTTCGCGGTGCGGGTGGTCGATGCGCTGCGCGAGATCGCGGCAGTGGCACGCCGTCGGCGCTCGAGCCGCGCGAGGCGGCGCTGAGCGAGCTGGTCGTCTTGCGCGAGGACGCGCTCCTGGGCCTGTCGGGTCAAGCCGGCGGTGATGGCCTGCACGTCGATCCGCGCTGGGACTCGCCGCTGGTCGGCATCGGCGCTGGCTTCGCGTTGCCCCTGGGCGCCGGCGGCGAGCTCTACGGCGTGGTCGACGTGGGCTACCCCACCGGCGGCGGCGTGCCGGCGGCGGCGGCGCCCGTCGACGAGGCCACCGTGGCGCCGCTGGTGCACCACCTGGCGCTGGCGCTGCGCGGCCATCGCCTGCACCGCGACACCCTCGAGCTGCGCGACTACCAGGCCCGCCTGGTCGAGCACGCCAACGCGCTCATCGTCGGCATCGATCGCGGCTGGCGCATCACGGTGTGCAACCGCGCGCTGCTCGAGCTCACCGGCTTCGCCCGCGAGGAGATCATCGGGCGCGACCTGCGCGATCTGCTGCCCAAGGATCAGAGCCGGCGCGTCACCGGGGTGTTCTCGGCGGCGCTGCTCGGCGAGACCCGCTCGGCGGTGGACATCACGCTGTCGACCCGGGGCCAGGGCCGCGTGCGCACGGTGTGGAGCATCGCCTCGGTCGGCGGCGACGGGCGCGGCGAGCCGCTGGTGGAGGCGGTCGTCGCCATCGGCCAGGATCAATCGAAGCTGCACGACCTCGAGGAGCAGGTCATCCGCGCCGAGCGCCTGGCGACCACCGGCAAGCTGGCCGCCGGCGTCGTCCACGAGCTGAACAACCCGCTGACCTCGATCACCGTCTACGCCGACTTCCTCCTGCGCAAGCTCGAGACCAAGCCGGCCGACGCCACCGACCTCGAGAAGCTGCGGCGCATCGGCGGCGCGGCCCAGCGCATCCTGCGGTTCTCGCGCGAGCTGGTGCAGTACGCGCGCCCGGCCGGCAACGAGGTCGAGGTGGTCAACCTCAACGACGTGGTGCGCCAGGCCCTGGCGTTCTGCGAGCACCTCTTCGATCGCGGCGGGGTCGCGCTGGCGGTCGACCTCGATCCCGAGCTGCCAGCGGTGCACGCGGTGCCCGGCCAGCTCGAGCAGGTGGTCATCAACCTGGTGACCAACGCCGCCCACGCCGTGCAGGACGCCGGCGGCGCTGCCGGGTCGATCCGGGTCCGCAGCCGCGCCGTCGACGGCGGCATCGTGCTCGACGTCGAGGACTCGGGCCCCGGGGTGCCGCCGGCGGAGCGCGAGCACATCTTCGAGCCGTTCTTCACCACCAAGCCCGACGGCAAGGGCACTGGCCTCGGCCTGCCCATCGTCCGCAACATCATCGAGCAGCACCAGGGCTCGATCGTGGTCGACGCCGCCGAGCTCGGCGGGGCGCGGTTCTCGGTGCAGCTGCCGGTCGCGCGCTGAGCGGGGACGGTCGGGGCCGTCGCGCGGGGACCGGTGACGTCCGGTGCGCCGGACGTCCGTGAGATCCCGGCACTTCGATGAGCCCTCAAATAAGTTGGCCTGGTGATCCTCGATCGCTAGAGTGCGCGACGCATGAAGCCGGAGTTGATGCTGGAGTTGCTCGAGGCCGCCGCGAGCCAGCTGGCGATCAAGGTCAGCTACGAGTCGCTGGCCGCCTCGGTGGGCCACGGCGGGTTGTGCCGGGTGAAGGGGCAGTACCGGGTCATCGTCGACAAGCGGGCGACGCCGCAGGAGCGGGTCGCGATCGTGGCCTCGGCCCTGGCCTCGTTCGATCTGTCCGAGCTCGAGCTGCCGGCCAAGGTCCGCGAGGTGGTGCGCTTCCACGAGGGCAGCGCGCGGATCAAGCTGGCGGCGCCGGTCGCCGAGCCGGCGCCCGCGGCGCCCGCGGTCGTCGAGGCAGCGGCCGACGCCGCCGACGCGGTGCCGGGCAGCTACGTCGACCCGATCACCGGCAAGACCGTCGCGGCCTGACGGCCGCGATCGGCGGCCGTCGCGGCCTGGCGGGAGGCCTGCCGGCCCGCAGGCGGTGCGCTATGATCATCGCGTGCGCGTACCCCGCCCGCTGCTGATCGTCGTCGCCGCCGCCGCGCTCGCGGTGGTCGCGGCCTGCGCGGCGCCGCCGGCGCCGGACCGGCTCGATCCGTCGCAGTTCGTGGTCACGGTGGCCGCGGAGATGCGCACCGCCGGGCTCGGCGACGACCCGACCCCGGTGACGTACATCCTGGTCGATGTCGAGAACCGCGCGGGGCGCGACGCCCACGTGACGCTGACCGGGGCGCTGCTCGGCGACGCGCCGGCGCCGGGGCAGGCGCGGCCGGAGCTGGTCGGGCTGACCCCGGAGGAGCTCTACGTGCCCGCCGGGGCGGTGCGCACGTACGCGCTGGTCGACGCCGAGCGGCGAGCGCGGCCCGAGGCGCGCGGCGCCGAGGTGCGGATCCGCACCGCCATCGCCGCGCGGCACCGGCCCGAGATGGTGGTGACCGACGTGCGCCTGCACGAGGATCCGGTCGAGGTGCCCGGCGGTCGCGCGGCGCGCGCGGTGGTGGGGGCCAGCCTCACCAACGAGGCGACCCGACCGGGCACGGTGATCGTGTTCGCCGCGTTTCGCGACGCGCATGGCCGGCCGCTGGCGCGGCCGTACGACGTGGTCGGCATCGGCGCGGGGGTGACGAGGGCGCTGCGCTTCGTCGGGCCGCCGGGATCGGTCGATGGGACCGTGTACATCGGGGACGTGACCTACTAGCCACCGATCGCGATCGTTCGCGTGATCGTGGCCGTGGCCGTGATCGTCCACGTGGTCGCTCCCGTGGCCGTGGACCCTACCGGGAACGGGAACGCTCCCGTGATCGTGGCCGCGCCCGTGGCCAATCTCGCGTGGGCACCGTCCGGCCGGGCATGTGCAACGAACATGGATCACCGCCACCACCTCCGGCGGCGTGCGCTGCGGGATCACGATCGGCGCGCGCGACTGGTCTGCCAGCCCAGATTGCCCCGCAGCCTCGAACCGACGCTGAAACGTGTAGCCCGTCTTCCGCGAAATCCCGAACTCCCGACAGAGGTCGGTCATGCGCTCGCCGTTTGCCAGCCGGCGCATCATCTCGGCACGTAGATCCATCGGTGAGCTCGTTTTCCGAGGCATCGCCACCCTCCCGGGCGGCCTTCGCAGTCACCCATGTGCCGTTCACCTATGTGCGGTAGCTGCACCCTGCACCTCGGAGAGAGAATTCTCGCGTGGGATTGGCCACGGGAGCGTCCACGATCACGGGAGCGTTCCCGTTCCCGGTAGGGTCCACGGCCACGGGATCGTCCACGTAGACGGCCACGGCCACGTAGACGGCTACCTGATCGGTGGCGAGGTCGTCGAGCGATCGCGATCGTTCGCGCGGCTACCCGAGCCGCCCGAGCAGGCCCGCCAGGTACGGATCGGCCTCGGCCAGCTCCAGGATCATCGCCCGCAGCTCGGCGCGATCGGCCGGCTCGAGATCGGCGGCGAGACGCTCGTCGAGGAGCTGCTCGAGCGCCTGCTGCGGCGACACCGCGCCGGCCTCGACCGCCGCGGCCAGCGCGTCGAGGGCGCCCGCGCCGGTGGTGGCCTCGGTCGCCGCGGTGGCGTCGACGGCGGACGCCGCGTCGGCCGCGTCGAGCTCGGGGGCCGAGCTCGCGCCGCCGACTCCGCCGATGCCATCGATGGGGCCGCCGCTCATGGGGAGATACCTGGGGTCATGCTAGTCCGATTTCGCCACCGGCGGTGGCTCGTGATCGCGGTCGCGCGTGGCGGGGGTATCGGCCGGCGAGGGCGTGGGTTGCGTGGCATGCTCGCGCCGTGGCAACGCCCCGTCGATCCCCGTCCGTGATCCTCTCCCTCGCGCTCGCCGCGACCGCGTGCGGCGGCGGCGGCAAGGGCGGCAGCGGGCTGCCCACGCCGCCGGACAGCGAGCTGCTCACGGCCTACCCGGTCCTGCGCTGGGTGCCCGCCGACGTCGACTTCCTGGTGGTGGCCCGCGAGCTCGGCCTCGGGGTCGACGCCGCCGCCAGCGGCCTCGACGCCGCGCGCCCCGTCACCGGCCTGGGCGCCACCGCGGTCGGCGCGATGAGCCAGGACCTGCTCGGCGTCGATCTGCTGTCGCGCGACGACCTCGGCGGCATCGGCCTCGACCTGTCGCGCTCGGCGGTCATCTTCGGCGCCGGCATGGCGGCGACCGCGGTGATGCCGATCCGCGACGAGGCCGCGGTGCGTGCGCGCATCGCCGAGGTCACCGGCGGCGCCGTCACCGAGAGCGCCACCGTCGACGGGCTGGTGGTCACCGGCGTCGTCGGCGACTTCCTCCACGGTCGCTGGGCGATGGCCGACGGCTGGCTGTGGGCCCACGTCGATCTCACCGGCCGCGACGCCACCGACGCCTGGTTGTCGGCGAGCCGGCGCCGCCGCCGCCGCGATCGGCGGCCCGGATCTGCCGTGGGCCGCCGAGGCGGTGCGGACCCGGGTCGGCGGCACGCCGGTGGCGGCGCTCGCGGTCGCGCGCATCGATCGCCTGCTCGGCGGCGCCGGGCAGTTCGCGCTGGCCGCGCTCGGCCGCCCCGGCTGCGGCGAGGTCCTCGCCGCGGCGCCGCGGCTGGCGATCGGCTCGACGCCGACGCCGGACAGGTCGGCGGCGCGGTGGTGCTCGATCTCGCCGACGGCGCCGGCCTGGCCGCGATGATCGGCCCCGAGCCCACCGGGTGGTCGTCGGCCGGGCCCAACCCGGCGCTCCTGGCGACCGTCAACGTCGACGCCGAGGCCGTCGGCGACGCCCTCGCCTCGTGCGACGGCGGCGCGCTGCGCGGGATCGTGGCCCAGGGCGGCGTCCGCCGCGGGCGCGGCTTCGTCACCTCCTTCGACGCCAGCGGCTTCCAGGGCGACCTGGGCGTTGCCCTCGAGCTGTCGCACCGGCGCACCGTCAGCGGCCTGCTCGACCAGATCCCGATGCGCTCGGTGTTCGAGCGCCGCACCAGCTTCGGGCCGTACGACGGCTACTCGCTGTCGATCCCGCTGGTCGGGACCTTCAACTACATCCTCGACGACCAGCGGTTCCTGTTCGGCAAGGGCACCGGCGCCGACCTGGTCAAGCTCGCCGGCCAGCCCGGCGGCCTCACCTCGCGGCTGGGCTACCTCGAGGTGCACCCGGGCAAGATCACCCCGGCGACCTGGGATCTGGCGGCGACCTTCGGTGGCCGCGAGGTCGCCCAGGTCGGGCGCATGCTCGCCGGCTGGGCCTCGATCGTGGTGACCGCCGAGCTGTCGGCGGGAGAGCTCGCGATCACCGGCCGCGCCGTGCGGGCCGCGCCGTGATGCGTTAGGTTCGCCGCGTCGTGGCCAGCCGCACCGAAGCCCCCGCCGCCGCACCGCTGGTGGTGCGCGCGCGCGACGTCACCAAGAGCTACGGCAAGGGACCCGGGCGCACCCAGGTGCTGCGCGGGGTCTCGCTCGACGTGGCCCCCGGCGAGTTCGTCGCCCTGGTCGGGCAGTCGGGCTCGGGCAAGTCGACCTTGCTCAACATCATCGGCGGCCTCGATCACCTCGACGCCGGCGTCGTCGAGGTGTTCGGGCTCGACTACCGCAAGGCCAGCGAGACCGCGAAGGCGACCCTGCGCAACCAGCGCATCGGGTTCGTGTTCCAGGCCTTCAACCTGCTCGACTCGCTGACCTGCCTCGACAACGTGATCCTGCCGGCGAGCTTTCGCGCCGGCGCGGCGGCCGGCAAGGCCGCCACCGATCAGGGCCTCGAGATGCTGCGCCGGGTCGGCATGGCCGACCTCGCCAGGCGCCGCCCGTCGGAGCTCTCCGGCGGCCAGAAGCAGCGCGTGGCGATCGCCCGCGCGCTGTTCGGCGGCCCCGAGCTGCTCCTGTGCGACGAGCCCACCGGCAACCTCGACAGCGAGACCGGCCGCGAGGTGATCGAGTTCTTCCGCGAGCTCAACCAGCGAGACGGCGTGACCCTGCTCATCGTCACCCACGAGCGTCGGGTGTCGAGCGTGGCCGGCCGGGTGGTGGCGATGCGCGACGGCGCCATCGTCGAGGCCGAGGGCGTCGAGGCCGCGGCCCACGGCGACGAGGCCCCACCGGCGGAGGCACGCGCCTGATGCGGGCGGGGCCGTGGCTGCGCATCGTCGGCCGCAACGCGCTGCGCAACCGCGCGCGCGCGCTGACCTCGGTGTTCGGCATCGTCGTCGGCATCGGCTTCTTCGTCTTGTTCCTGGCCTCGACCGAGAAGATCGGCGCGGTGCTCGCGAAGGTGTTCCCGCTCGACGAGGTCGAGGTGGTGGCGCCGCAGGCGACCTTGCTCGGCGCCGACGTCAGCAAGCGCCTCGACGCCCACACCGTGGAGCTCATCGCGGCCCGCCCCGAGGTGGTGCGCGCGGTGCCGCGCATGAGCCTGGCATTCCCGGCCACCGGCGACGGCAACTTCGAGGGCCAAGCGCTGTCGCTCAAGATCGACGGCTCCGCCGACGGCGTCGACCCGGCCCACGTGGTCGGCGATCCGTCGCTGTCGCCGGCCGATCGCGACTACCTCGACGGCCTGTTCCAGGACTGGCTCGACCCCGCGCGGCGCGGGACGCCGGTGGCGTGCGTGCCGCCCCCGCCGGGCCAGCGCTCGAGCTGCCCCAAGCCCGATCGCCAGTACTGCGACGCGACCACCCGCACCTGCGAGCACCGGGTGCCGGTGGTGCTGTCGCCGGCGATGCTGCAGCTCTACAACACGCAGTTCGCCAAGGCCAACGGCACGCCGCTGGTCGACGCCGACTTCGCCAAGTTCATGCTGGCGCGCGGCGGCCTCGAGCGCATGCGGTTCACGCTGCAGCTCGGCGGCGGCAGCACCGGGCGCAGCCGCGCCGTCGAGGCGGTGCTGGTCGGCATCAGCGCCAAGGCCAAGCCCATCGGCATGACCGTGCCCATCCAGTACATCGAGCGCTGGAACCGCGAGTTCGTCGGCGACGACGCCGGCAAGACCTTCTCGTCGATCGTGGTGACCCTGGCCGCGCGCGATCAGGTCGCGGTGTTCTCGCAGTGGCTGCGCGACGGCCTCGACCTGCGGGTCGAGGACTCGGTCGGCGAGCGGCTGGCGACGGTGGTGCTGGTGATGCGGGTGGTGCTCATCCTCATCGCCGGCGTCATCCTGCTCATCTCCGCGGTCAGCATCGCGCACACGTTCTTCATGCTGGTCGCCGAGCGCCGGCGCGAGCTCGGCCTGATGCGGGCGGTCGGCGCCACCCGGACCCAGGTCCGGTCGATCGTGCTCGGCGAGGCGGTGGTGCTCGGGGTGCTCGGCGGGGTGCTCGGGGTCGGGCTGTCGCTGGCGCTGGCCGCGCTGGTCGACGGCGTGGTCGGCGCCTACACCCCCAACTTCCCGTTCAAGCCGGACACCTGGACCGCGTTCAAGCCGTGGATGATCGGCGGCGGCATCGCCATCGGCGCCCTGTTCGCCATGATCGGCGGCTACCTGCCGGCCCGGCGGGCGGCCCGGATGGAGCCGGCGACCGCCCTGTCGCAGGACTGACCTGGGCCCCGGCGGGGCCGGCCCGGTCGGCAAATCGGCAATGGTTTCGGGCGGGCAGGGCCGGCCGGGCCCCACGATCGTTCTGGCCCAGCCACCCGCCGTGGGTTAGGTTCCGCTCGCCCCGACCAGGACGATCGGGGCGAGCGAACCCGTGAAGAAGCCCGTCGCCTTCGGCAAGTACTACCTCCACGAGCGGATCAACGTCGGCGGCATGGCCGAGGTGTTCCGCGCCAAGGCCTATGGCGTGGAGGGCTTCGAGCGGCTGGTCGCGGTCAAGCGCATCCTGCCCAACATCGCGGAGGACAAAGAGTTCATCCGCATGTTCATCGACGAGGCGAAGATCGCCGTCCAGCTCAACCACGCCAACATCGCCCAGATCTTCGACCTCGGCGTGGTCGACAGCAGCTACTACATCGCCCTCGAGCACATCCACGGGCGCGACCTGCGCTCGATCTTCGATCGCAGCCGGGCGCTGGCCGAGCCGATGCCGGTGGCCCAGGCCTGCTTCGTCGTGATGAAGGTGTGCGAGGGCCTCGACTACGCCCACAACAAGCGCGACCCGTCGGGGCGCGAGCTGCACCTGGTCCACCGCGACGTCAGCCCGCAGAACATGCTGGTGTCGTTCGAGGGCGAGGTGAAGATCATCGACTTCGGCATCGCCAAGGCCGCCGGCAAGGGCAGCAAGACCCAGGCCGGCATCCTCAAGGGCAAGTTCGGCTACATGTCGCCGGAGCAGGTGCGCGGGCTGGCGATCGATCGTCGCAGCGACATCTTCTCCGCCGGCATCGTGCTCTACGAGCTGCTCACCGGCGAGCGCCTGTTCGTCGGCGAGAGTGACTTCTCCACCCTCGAGAAGGTCCGCAACGTCGAGATCCTGCCGCCGTCGACCTACAACCGGAAGATCCCCGACGAGCTCGAGCGCATCGTGCTCAAGGCGCTGGCCAAGGACGTCGAGGATCGCTACCAGAACGCGATCGACCTGCACGACGAGCTGCAGGCGTTCGTGTACACCGCCGGCGAGTTCTACTCGCGCAAGGACCTCGCGGCCTGGATGAAGCGGACCTTCGCCAAGGAGATCGAGGAGGAGACCGCCAAGCTCGACGCCTACCGGCAGCTGCCGCCGCCGGCCGCGCTCGAGGCCGGGCGCGCGCCGGGAGGCACCCGGCCGCCGCCGACGCCGACCTCGCCGCCGCGGCGACCGTCGGTGGCGCCGCCGATGGGGAGGCCGCCGCGCGTCCTGCGGGCACCCGGCCGCCGCCGTCGCCGAGCCGGCCCTCGGGCGGCATCTCGGCCCAGGCCAAGCCGGCCAAGGGACCAGGCCTGGCGTGGGACGACGACGAGCTCGAGACCGCGATCTACGACAACCCGCCGGAGCCCGGCGTCGACGCCACCGTCGATCTCACCGTCGGCGATCAGACCGCGTCGCTCACGCCGACGCCGGCCCAGCTGCCGCCGGCGCCCGACACCGGCCGGCCGTCGCGGCCCAGCGGCCAGATGGCGGCGATCCGCCGGCCGAGCGTACCGCCGCCGATGGCGGCCAGCGCCGACGTCGCCGCGACCGGCGAGCCCCTCGACACCAAGACCCTGCTCGACATGCCGCCGGTGAGTCCGGACCTGTCGTCGCTGTCGTCGTCGGCCCGGGCCTGGGACGGCGCCGCGCCGCAGCCGACCCTGGCGCCGATGGCGACCGGTGGTGCGGCGGGCCCGGAGGCGCCGACCGGCCTGGCGGCGCCGGTGGCGCTGGGTGCGCGCGGCGACGCGCCGCCGAGCGAACTGGCGTCGGGATCGAGCCGGCGGCCGTCACCCTACGGTGACGCCGACCCGTCGCGGCTCCGGGGGCCGCGCGATTCCTTCGCCCCGCCCAACGGCGCGGTCTCCGGCGTGCGCGTGGTGCAGGCCGAGGAGGCGGTGTTCGGGGCGCCGACCGGCAGCTTCGGCGACGATCTGCTCGCGCGCCGCCGCCGCTCGTCGCGCAACCTGTACCTCGCGCTCGCCGCCGGCCTGGTTGCGGTGATCATCGCGATCATCGTGGTCATCGCCACCAGCGGGTCGTCGACGCCGACGGTGGCGGTCGGATCGGGCAGCGGCACGCCGGTCGCGGTGGCCGACCCCGACACCGGCATCAAGCTGTACATCGAGCCGCGCGGGGTGACGGTCAAGCGGTGGACCCTCGACGGCGAGGTCCGAACCGAGGCGCTGCCGGCGCAGATCAAGGGCCTGGCCCCGGGCTACCACCAGATCTCGATCGACGCCCCCGATGGCTACCTCAACGTCAGCCAGCCGGTCGAGGTGGCGCGCGGCGAGGTCCAGGAGGTGCACATCACCCTCGAGTCGAGTGGCCTGGGCTCCGCCGCGCCGGAGGCGTCGACCGACGTGGTCGGCCGCTTCAGAGCACGCCGCCGGGCGCGATGGTGAGCCTGCTCGTCGACGGTCAGCGCCAGGAGCTGGGCGCGGCGCCGGTGGTGGCGATGCTGGATCCGACCCGGGCGTACCAGGTGCTGTTCGAGCGCCCGGGCTACGTGTCGGTGAACCGGCCGGTGGTGTTCGCCGCCGGGCGCGAGGAGGAGACGGTCGCGGTCACCCTCGAGCGCGCCGAGCCGACCATCAGCCGGCGCCGGTGGAAGCCGCCGGTGGACAAGCCGCCGGTGGACAAACCTCCCGTCGACAAGCCTCCCGTCGACAAGCCTCCCGTGGACAAGCCGCCCGTCGACAAGCCTCCCGTCGACAAGCCGCCGGTGGACAAGCCTCCCGTCGACAAGCCGACCGGCAACGGCACCGTGTTCGTCGGCGCCAAGCCGCCGTGCGACATCTACGTCGACGGCAGCGCGCTCGGCAAGAAGACCCCGAGCAAGCTGACCCTCGCCGCCGGCAAGCACACCATCACGCTGGTCAACAACCAGTACGGCATCCGCGAGAAGATCTCGATCGACCTGGCGGCCGGCGAGACCCTGAAGCTGTCGAAGGACTTCTCCGACAAGCTCGAGCCGTAGCCGCGGGCGCTCCGTCGACGATGACCGCCCGCGAGCGACTGGCCTGGGCCCGGGACCACGGACTGCTGCTCTTCGCGGTCACGCTGGTGAGCTACCTGGCGCTGGCGCCGCCGCACCTCGTCGGCGGTGACAACGCCGAGTTCGCGACCCTGGGCGCTGCCGGCGGCGGGGTGGCGCACCCGTCGGGGTTCCCGGCGTACCTCCTGTGGATGCGGCTGTGGTCGTGGCTGCCGGGCTCGACGCCGGCGCACGTGACGGCGCTGTCGACGGTGCTGCTCGCGGTGGCCCAGGTCGCGGTGCTGCACGCGGCGGCGCGGGCGTGGGGGGCGAAGCCGCTGGCCGCCGGGCTCGCGGTGGCGATCTACGCGGCGTCGCCCATCGCCCTGCGCACGTACACCACCGCCGACGTGTTCGCCTTCAACAGCCTGGTCGTCGCGCTGGTGCTGTGGCTGGCCGCCGCCGAGGGACCCTTGCGCGGCGCGCGCCGGGTCGCCGCGCTCGGCCTGGTCGCGGGGCTGGGCCTGTCGAACAACCTCACCTGCGTGCTGGTGATGCCGGTCGGCTTGTGGGGCGCCATCCGCGGCCTGCGCGAGCTCGACCGCGGCCGGCTGCGCGCCGCGGCCCTCGGCGTCGGCGCGCTCGTCGTCGGCATGACGCCGTACGTCTACCTGTTCGTCGCCCGCGGCGGTCCGCTCACCTGGGGCCCGATCGACGACCTCGGCGATCTGGTGCGCCACTTCCTGCGGCTGGAGTACGGGGCGATGAGCCTGTCGTCGCACGGCGAGCCGCTGCCGTGGACGCACCAGCAGGTGGGGCTGTGGGGCGAGCTGGGCGCCGGCTGGTTGTGGCTGCCCGGCGCGCTCGGGCTCGGCGTGCTCGGCGCGCGCGCGGCGCGCGGGCCCGCGCGGGCGGGGTGGGCGTGCCTGGCGGCGAGCTTCGTCCTCGCCGGACCGGTGCTGGTGCACCTCTTCGGGCTGCCGCTGGTCGGCATGGGGCGCTACATCGTCGAGCGGTTCTACCTGTTGCCCGCCGAGCTGCTGGTGGTGCCGGTCGCCGTCGGGCTGAGCTGGATCGGCGCCCGGGTGCGGGCGCCGTCGACGCCCAGCGCCCGGGTCGCGCTCGCCCTCGCCCCGACGATCGTGTTCCTCGCCGTCGGCGCGCGCGCGCTGGTGCGGGTCGACCACGGCCACTCGCCGGCGATGCATCGCGCGCTGGTGCGCCTCTTCGAGCGGGCGCCGGAGCGCGCCGTCATCATCGCCACCGGCGACAACTTTTCGTTCGGGCAGGCCTACGTGCAGGGTGTGCTCGGGATCGGCACCAGCGTCGATTATCTCGATTCACGCTCGCTGGCGAGTCCGCGTGGTGAGCGCTACGCCGCGGCGCTGGGCATCTCGCCGTGGCCGCGGCGCGGCGATCCGGTCCGCTGGTTCGTCGGGGCGGCGCTGGCGACCGGTCGCCCGGTCATGATCGGTCCAGACCTGGTCGACTCCATCGACGGCTGGTCGTCGTACCCCGACGGCATCATGCTGCGCGTGGTGTCACCCGGCGCGCCGGTGCCCGCGGCCGCCGAGGTCTACGCCGACAACGTCGCCTGGTACGACGGCCTCGACCTCGACTATCGCCCACCGTTGCGCAGCGGCGACTGGGCCATGCAAACCCACTGGAACTACACCCACATCTGGTATCGCCTCAGCGTGCTCTTGCACGAGGCCGGTCTCGACGACGAAGCCGCAGCCGCCGACCTGCGCTCGCGTCAGCTCGCCCCGCGGTGACGCCGCGCCCGCGCGCGACGTGGCGTCGTCGCCACCCGGCCCGTCGGCGGCTTGCCGGCCACCGCGCTCGCACGGATACTCGGGTCGATGGATCGAGACGTCGCGGCGCTGCGAGCGCGGATCCCGGGATGGCGTGCCTGGGCGCGCGGCGTCGACGATCGTGGCGGCTGGATCGCGCTGGGCATCGCGCTGTTGTACGTGTGGCTCGCGCCCCCGCACATCGTCGACGGAGACAACGCCGAGTTCGTGGCCATCGGGGAGCTCGGTGGAGGCGTGGCGCACCCGTCGGGCTATCCCCTGTACGTGCTGTGGCTGCGCGCGATGTCCTGGTTGCCGGCGCAGACGCCCGCGCACGCGGCGGCGCTGGCGACGGTGTTCCTCGCGGTGGCTCAGGTGCTCGCGCTGCACGCCGCCTGTCGTGCCTGGGGCGCGTCGCCGCGCTCGGCCTCCTTCGTGGTGGCGATCTACGCCGTCGCCCCGACCGCGCTGCGCATGCACACGCAGGCCGAGGTGTTCGCCCTCAACGGGTTGATGGTCGCGCTGGTGATCTGGGTGGCCGCGCCACACGGACCGCTGGTCGGGCGATGGCGCACGATCCTCCTGGCCTTGCTGGCCGGCCTCGGCCTGTCCAATCACCTGACCTGCGTGCTGGTGGCGCCGGTGGGGCTCTACGGCGCGGTGGTCGGGCTGCGCGAGCAGGCGCGCGGGCGCGTCGCGACGGTCCTCGTCGCCGTGATCGCGCTGGCGGTGGGGCTAGCCCCGTACCTCTACCTGCTCATCGCCCGGGGCGGTCCGGTGACCTGGCTCCCGCTCGACGGCTTCGCCGGGCTCGTCCGCCACTTCATGCGCGCCGACTACGGCGAGCTGGGGAGCTTCGCCGCCGACGGCGCGGCGGTGTCGGTGCTCGACAACGAGGCGGCGCTGCTGGCGGCGGTCGCCCGATCGTGGTTGTGGTTGCCGGCGGTCGTCGCCGTCGCGGCGCTGGCCGACCGCTGCATCCGAGGTCCTGATCGGGCGGCCTGGTGCGCGTTCGCCCTGTCGGTGTGCCTGGCGGGGCCGCTGCTGGTGACCTTGTTCAACGTCGAGCTCGACGGCTTCGGTCGCTACATCAACTCGCGCTTCTACCTCTTGCCGTCGATGTTGTTGGCCGTGCCGGCGGCGATCGGCATCGACGTGATCGCGCGTCGGTTCGGCACGCGGCTCTCGGCGAACGCAGCCGGGACGATCGCGCACATCGGCCCGCTCGTCATGCTCGCCCTGGGGACCGCGGCGTCGCTGCCCGGGCTGGCCCACGCCCACTCGCCCGCCATGGAGCGACAGGTCCGCCGCGTGCTCGAGGCGGCGCCGCCGGATGCGGTGGTGGTAGCGATGAGTGATGACTTTACCTTCGGCGCGCCGTACCTGCAGCACGCGCTGGGGATCCGTCCCGACGTGACGGTGGTGCGTTGGCCCTTCATCGCTTCGCCGTGGTACGCAGCACGGATCCAGCCGGCGCTGGGTTTCGATGCCACGCGCGGCACTCGCGGTGAACATCTCAGCGAGGCGAGGGACGTGACCCGGTTGTTCATCGACCGGGTGCACCTGCGAGGTCGCCCATTGCTCGTCATGGCGCAGATGGTGCGGCTGCTGCGTCCGTACGCTCGCTATCCGCTCGGCGTGATGTACCGGATCTTGCCTGCGACCGCACCGAAGCCGTCCACGGCCGACGTCGTCCGCGAGAACCTGGCGTGGTTCGCTGGCCTCGACCTCGACTACCCCGCGCCCCTCGAGGAAGGCGACTGGGACACCCTCGTGCACCGGAGGTACGTCGAAGCCTGGACCGAGCTCGCGCGCAGCTTGGGCAGCCTCGGCGACGACGCCCAGGCCCGGGAAGCGGCGGCGATGGCCGCGACGCTGGCGCCGCGATAGCGAGCCCTACCGCGATGGCGCCGGCGCGCGACCTGCGACGTGGTGCCACCGCACTAGGGGCTGGTGGGGGCGGCGGCTGGCTCGGGCACGCGCTCGCCGACGCCGTCGTCGAGCGTAGGGAGGTCCTCGGGCGGCGGCGGTGGCGCGAACAGCTCGCGATCGACGGCCAGCGTCGCCAGCGGTCGAACCGACACCGGTGGACCCAGCGCGACGTACATGTCGGGGGGGATGGCCGGGCGTTCCCGCTCCCATCGGGACACGAACTGGGCGCGCTCGTCGAGCATCGCCTCGCGGACCCGGTCGACGTTGTCGGCCCGCATGCGGGCCAGGCGGGCGATCAGGCGCCGGCGGTGGTCCTCGTCGTCGGTCGTGAGGATGAGCGCTTCGAGGTTGGCCTCGGCTTGCTCGGCCTGGCCGAGCTCGGTGAGCATCTGCGAGGCCAGGACCGCGGCCGCGGCTGGCGCGCCGGGCAAGCGGACGGCGCGCTCCAGTAGCGTGACCGCACGCTCGGCGGCCTCCCGCGCCTCCTTTGAACCTGGTGTCAGGCGTGGCTTCAGATCCAGCGCGTAGACCTGGCCAGCGAGGAACGGGTATCGCCAGTAGTCCGGGTAGCGCTCGTACCCCTCCTCGAGGACCTTCGCGACCCGGCGGACCGCGGCGGTCGTGACGCCGTGCGAGGCCACGAGCGCACGCTCGGCGCCGGACTCGTACGCCGGACGGAAGTAAGGATCCAGGGCGAGCACCGCGTCGAGCAGCTCGATCACGCCCTCGCCGAGCGAGTCCCGATCGGCCGCGTAGCCGACCACGCGCAGCCACATCAGGTCCGCCCCGAACTCGCGGTACCCGACCGCGGCGAACGGCGCCGCCGCTGGAGAGGGCGCGAACGGTGGCTCCGAAACGGTCTCGGCCCCGCGGCGCACGTCGCGCGCCACGGGGCCGAGGATGGAGGCGAGGCCGATCGCTGCGATCAAGAGGACGGGAGCGATCGCGCCACGCACGGTGGCGACTATGCCACGCGTGCGGGGCTCAGTCCTTGCCGGTCTTGACCAGCGGGCCGAGGGCCGGCTGACCGTTGTTCGACTCACCGTCGAGGTAGTACGTGGTCTGCTGCGGCACCACGGAGCCCGTCGCCGTCGGGGCGCCGATCGCACCCGAGGTGATGTCACAGTTGAGGTCGGCGGTCGCGAACGCCGAGAACGTGGTCGAGGCGCTGGTGATCACGCCGTACGAGAACCGGAACGCGTCGTCGACGGTGAAGTCGTAGGTATCGAAGATCGGCACGAGACCCGTCGTCCAGCTCCCCTTCGGGTTGACCTTGTTGGGGAGACTGCACGGGCTGTTCACGGGGTAGTACGACGCCGCCTGCGTCGCGTAGCCGCCGACGTCGGTGTAGTAGACCTTCGCGGCCTTACCGAACCGGTTCAGCTGGATCTGACCCTCGCTGCCCTTGCCCTTGTTCATGTACTCCATGAACGCGGGAATGGCGACGGCCGCCAGGATGCCGATGATCGCCACGACGATCATCAGCTCGATCAGCGTAAAACCACGTTGCTTCTTCTTCGTACGAGCCATGTGAGTTCCTCCCCAGGACGTGTCAAACAGCCAGCCTGGAGCCCCATGCTCCGACTGGTGGAAACCTAGTTACTTGCCGGGATTCGCCCGCTGCATGGTGGTGTCGACGCTGCTCGACAGAAACCAGCTGTCGACGGCGGTCGAGCCGTCCATGTCGCACCGGGCGATGGCCACGTACCAGGCCTTGGTCGCCGGCGCGGTGAACGTGAGCGTGGCCGGGATGCCCGGCGCGATGGCGCTGAGATCCGCGGTGTCGCCGGGCAGGCCACCGGCGGTGGTGTACGAGCAGCGCACGTTGGTGGTCTGCGGCACCAGCTTGAGGGTGTCGGTCCACGCGGTCGGCAGGCCGCTCTGGTTCCAGGCCTGGCCCTTCCGGTTGGGCGTCGGTGGCCACATGGGAGCGGTGACGTAGCTGCCATTCTCGAGCTTGAACTGCTCCTGGCGGACGTGGATGTCGGCGAACAGCGGCGACACCTCGGACTCGGCCTTCACCTTGGACGACTCGCTGAAGAAGGCGGGGATGGCGACCATCGCCAGGATGCCCACGATGGCGATCACGACCACCACCTCGATCAGGGTGAAGCCGTCTTCGTCTTTGCGGGGCACGGCGCCGATCTAAGCACCCGCCGTGCCAGCGTCGCAAGCTTTCGCCCCCGGCGCGATCCTCCGACAATCAGGGCCTTGCGACCTCTGCGGATGTCGGATGCATACCTACTTCGATAAGCCGGCCCTTTCTGGGCCCCGCCGGTGACGCGATTTGTCAGTGGTGCCGTCCCGCCAGGGCCCGTCCACGGCAGCGGGCTGGAGGTGGGCAGGCGTCGTCGCACCGGCAGCCCTGCGCCGCCGGCCGGGGACCGGGTCAGGCCTTGCCGTCGTCGTCGAGCCCCGGCGCCGAGTCCGGGCGCTCGTCGTCACGGGCGATCCCCAGCTTGGCCAGGCGGTAGCGCAGCGAGCGGAACGAGATGCCGAGCAGCGCCGCCGCCTTGGTGCGCACGCCGCCGGTCTGCTCGAGCGCTCGGTTCACCCAGGCGCGCTCGTAGTCGGCCAGCAGGCCGTCGAGATCGACGCCCTCGGCGGGCATCGCCTCGGGCGCTGGCACCTCGGCGGTCACCCGCGGCCGCAGGGTCGGGAGATCGTCGGGCTGGATGCTCGGCCCGCTGGCCAGCGCGACCGCGCGCTCGATCAGGTTCTCGAGCTCGCGCACGTTGCCGGGGTAGTCGTGATCCTCGAGCCGGCGCATCGCCTCGGCCGACACCCCGGTCAGCGGCCGATCGTGCTCGGCCACGAACCGGCGCAGGAAGTGCTCGACGAGCAGCGGGATGTCCTCGCGGCGCTGGCGCAAGGGCGGCAGCCGCAGCTCGATGACGTTGAGCCGGTAGTACAGGTCGGGCCGGAACGCGCCGCGCGCGACCTCCTCCTCGAGCTCGCGGTTGGTGGCGGCGACCACCCGGACGTCGACCTCGAGCTCGTCGGTGGCGCCGACCGGCTTGACCCGGCGCTCCTGCAGCGCGCGCAACAGCTTCACCTGCAGGCCGAGGGACAGCTCGCCGATCTCGTCGAGGAACAGCGTGCCGCCGTCGGCCTCCTGGAACAGGCCGCGCTTGTCGGCGACGGCGCCGGTGAACGCGCCGCGCTTGTGGCCGAACAGCTCGGACTCCATCAGCTCCTCGGGGATGGCGCCGCAGTTCACCGCGACGAACGGCTTGCTCGCGCGGTTGCCCTCGCTGTGCAGCGCGCGCCACCAGCTCCTTGCCGGTGCCGCTCTCGCCGGTGACCAGCACCGAGGTGCGGGTGGAGTGGATCTTGCCGATGAACTCGAACACCCGCTGCATCGGCCGGCTCTTGCCGAGCAGGCGCGCCAGCCGGACCCGGCCCGCCACCTGATCGCGCAGCGACAGGTTCTCGGCGACGAGCCGGCGCTTCTCCATCGCGCGGCCGATGACCGCGGTGATCTCGTCGACCTTGAACGGCTTGGTCAGGTAGTCGTAGGCGCCGTCCTTCATCGCCGACAGCGCGGTCTCGGCGGTGGCGAACGCGGTGACCAGGATGACCTCGACGTCGATCGGCGCCGTCGGCGGCGACGGCTGCTTGATGGCCTTGAGCAGCGCCAGGCCGTCGAGGTCGCCGGGCATGCGCAGGTCGGAGATGACCACGTCGAAGGTGCCCGCGCGCAGCGCGTCGAGGGCCGCGGCGCCCGAATCGGCGACCTCGACCTGGTGGCCGCCGCGGCGCAGGCAGATCGACAGGAACTCGCGCATCGAGCGCTCGTCGTCGACGACCAGGACGCGGCCCATGGGCGGCAGCATACACGCGCGCGCCCGGGCGCGCCGTCGCCGGTCAGCGCCGCTGGGCGCAGACCACGAGGAAGCCGCCGAAGTCGCGCGCGACCGGCAGGTCGGCCAGGCGATCCTCGGCCCAGCGGAACGCGCTGCCGAGGCCCGGCACTCGCAGGACGTGCGAGATCGGGGTGACGATGCGGATGCCGCGCGAGGTGACCCAGTCGAGCTCCGGCGGCAGGTAGCCGCGGATGTCGGCGGCGGAGTCGTAGCGCGTGTACACCGCGAGGTCGTTGGTGTTGGCCGACACCGCCGTCGGCGGCTTCACCCGCTTCACCAGGTGACGGACCGAGCGCGCGTTGTAGAACTCGGCGAGCACCCAGCCGCCCGGGCGCACCACCCGGGCCATCTCGGCGAGCGCGCCGGCGATGTCGGGGATGTGGGCGAGCACCTTGAACGAGTAGGCGACGTCGACCGACGCGGTCGCGATCGGCAGCGCGGTCGCCGACGCCTGCGCCACCGCCAGGCCACGCGCGGTGGCCTGGGACAGCATGCCAGCCGACAGATCGATGCCGGTGGCGCTGCGAGCGAAGGCGCGGGCGCGGCCGAGGATGAGCCCGGTGCCGCAGCCCACCTCGAGCACGTCCTTGTCGGCGCCGTAGCGCTCCACCAGCCCGACCTCGAGGTCGTCGAGCATCCGGTGGTAGGGCAGGTGGCGCTCGCGCTCGTACCAGCCGGCGAAGTCGTCGTAGTAGGCCCGGTTGTCCATCTCGGCGGGCGTCGTACCACGGACCGCCGCGCGAGCGTCAGCCGCCCGCGCGGGTTGGGCTAGAGCTTGGCGAGCAGGTCCTTCTTCTTCGCGTCGAACTCGGCGTCGGTGAGGATGCCGG
>JAWKQW010000043.1:0-48798 GCA_041389945.1 Kofleriaceae bacterium | reverse complement strand
CCGCCTCGGCCAGGTCGCGACCCGGCTCACGCCGAGCCAGCGCTGGGAAGACGCCGTCTACCCCGACGACGTCGCCGCCCAGCTCGCCGAGATCATCGCCCGCGCGCGCCACGGCCGCACCGTGCTCGACGGCTGGGGCTTCGCCCGCAAGCTCGATCGCGGCCTCGGCACCACCGTCTTGCTGTCGGGGCCGCCAGGCACCGGCAAGACCATGGCCGCCGGCCTGCTCGCCGCCGAGCTGGGCCTCGACCTCTACCAGGTCGACCTCGCGCGCATCACCAGCAAGTACCTCGGCGAGACCGAGAAGCAGCTCGCCGAGCTGTTCGCCGCCGCCGAGGCCGGCACCGCGCTGTTGCTGTTCGACGAGGCCGACGCGCTCCTGGCCAAGCGCACCGAGGTGAAGTCGGCCAACGATCGCTACGCCAACCTCGGCACCAACTACCTCCTGCAGCGCCTCGAGCGCTTCGCGGGGATCGCGGTGCTCACCACCAACCACGCCCACGCCCTCGACGACGCCCTCCGCCGCCGGATCGCCGTGCACATCGAGCTGGCGCCGCCGACCGCGCGCGAGCGCGCGACCCTGTGGCGGCGGGTGCTGCCCGCCGACGCGCCCATCGCCGACGACGTCGACGCCGATCGCCTCGGGCGCGAGTTCGAGCTGGCCGGCGGCGCCATCCGCAACGCGGCGCTGCGCGCGGCCTACCTCGCCGCCGACGCCGGCCACGCCCTCGACCACGCGGTGCTCGAGCGCGCCGCGCGCCTCGAGCGCGCCGCCCTCGGCCGGGTCGGCTGAGCGCGCCCGCGCTAGAGGTGCGGCGGCCGCTGCTTGCCGTCGGTGAACGCGTCGAGCGCGACGTCGACGACCTCGTCGTCCTCGCCGGCGTCGTCGGGCAGCTGGGTGACCTGGCTTATCTCCTCGAGGCCGTCGGCCTCGGCGCCGGCGACGGTGCCGACCGCGACGATCTCCGGCGGCGGCGCCACCGAGGCCGGCGCCGCCACGGTGCGCACCTTGCGCCCGGCGAGGCACGCCGCCTTCACCGTCACCGCGAAGGGCCGGCCGCCGTAGTAGGCGTCGATCGCCTCCTTGATGTACCAGAACACGTCCTGCAGCTCCTGCCCGGTGCCGGCGATGGCCTTCCACGCCGGCAGCGGCCCGAACTCGATGACCGGCGCGAAGAAGAACTCGCGCGACGACTTGAACAGGAGCGAGAACTCCTCGACCTCGAGGCTGGGCTCGAGCCCGGCGTCGCGCAGCCACTGCTCGCAGCGCTCGGGCTCCGGGTAGGTCGCCAGGTGGGCGTCGAGCCGCTCGAGGGCCTCGGTGCGGTCGTGCTTGACCAGCACCTCGCGGTAGATGTCGTGGAACTCGGTGAACGTGCCCGCCACCGGCAGCGTGCAGCGCAGCTGGCCACCGAGCTTGGTGACCCGGGCAAAGTCACGCACCGCGGCCGCGGCGTCGGGCATCTCGGCGAGGCCGAGGTTGCACACGACCACGTCGTACACGTCGCTGGCGAACGACAGCCGCGGGATGGGGCTCTCGGTGCGGAAGAACACGCCCTTCTTGCCCAGCGGCCCGAGCCCCTCGATCTTGCGGCGGGCGACGTCGAGCATCGCGCTCGAGGCGTCGATGGCGATGATGCGGCTGCCCTCGCCCATCCGGCGCAGCAGCTCCACGGTCGGCGAGCCGGTGCCGCAGGAGATGTCGAGGACCTGGCCGCGCTCGGGGATGGTCAGGTCGCGCAGCAAGAGGCGGCCGAAACGGGTGCCCCAGATGGGCCCGATCTCGTCGTCGTAGACCCGGGCGAGCTTCTCGATCTGGTGGGTGCGCTTCTGGACCGACACGCGAAGCACCAGTATAGAACAATGGTTACAGCCTCTTACAACGCCTGAAACGAGCTACTTCGGGGCGTGCAATCGCCCGCGAGCTCTGGTAAGGATCTGCCCCCATGTCCCGCGTCGCCGCCATCTACAAGAACAACCAGCGCAAGAAGCTGGCCGCCAAGTACGCCGACAAGCGCGAGGCCCTCCGCGAGATCGTCAGCGATCTCAAGAAGAGCCCGGCCGATCGCATCGCCGCCGCGCAGAAGCTCGCCGAGCTGCCGCGCAACTCGAGCAAGACCCGCATCCGCAACCGCTGCGCCGTCACCGGCCGGCCGCGCGGCACCCTGCGGAAGTTCGGCCTCGGCCGTAACAAGTTCCGGGACCTGGCCCTCGAGGGTCAGATCCCCGGCGTCCGCAAGTCGAGCTGGTAGCGCTCGACGTCGGCCGCCGCGGGCGGTCGACCGAGTGACGCGAGGCCCTCGCCGCGCGTGGCCCACCGGCCGCGGGCGGCGCTGGCATTTTCGGGCGGGCGCGCCGAGCGCCGGCAGCGACCGCGGCGGCCGTGGCCGAAACCGCGAACGCCGCGCCGGCCGGGTGGCCGCGCGGCGTGGTGAGCGAACCGCGAGGGTCGGGCTGTCAGATCGTGGGCGCGCAGTGGTGGCTGCCCTCGGCGTACTCGTAGCAGACGAAGTCGTCGCCGAAGGTCCGCTCGCACAGCTCGTCGGACGGCCGGCCCTCGACGTAGCAGCGCGACGAGGTCAGGCACACGTTGAGGCCGGGGTCGCACGCCGAGCCGCGCGGACACTCGCGATCGGTGCGGCACTCGACGAGCTCGGGGCGCGCCGGCTCGACCGGCACGCAGTGGAAGCTGTCGGCGGCGTACTCGAGGCACGCGAAGTCGTCGCCGAAGGTGCGCTCGCAGAACTGGTCGGACGGTCGGCCGTCGACCACGCAGCGGGTGCTGGTGAAGCAGATGCCGAGGCCGTCCTCGCAGTAGGCGCCGCGGGGGCACGCCCGATCGGCGTCGCACGCGATGACGTCGGAACGATCGGCGAGGGCGCTGCTCGACTGCCCGAGGTCGTCGGGACCCGCGGCGCAGGCGGCGACGACGGCGAGGAGGGCGGGAACGATGAAACGAACGATGGTCATCGAAAGCTCCCGTGTGGATGGTGAGTCGACAGTCCCTCTCCCGCAGCAAGAGCGCGGCCAGCGGTAAGCGCGGAGATCGAAGCGGCGCCGCGCGCGGACCTCGACCCACCACCGCGAGGTCGCGACGCTCCGTCAGTGGCACCTCGACGTACCTGTGACCGCGATCGCGCCGGCGTGGCGATGCGCGTCGTCGAGCGCGCCTCAGTCGCAGTAATCGGAGGTCGTGAACGCGACGATCGTCCGGTCGCGCGCGAAGCGCTCGGCGGCTCCGCCCTCGAGCCGCTCGATCTCGACGCCGCCCTCGAGGCGGTAGCGCACGCTCGGATCGTAGCCGTGGTCCCCGACGGCCAGACGCAGGCCACACGACACGATGGCGCCGCTGCCGTCGCACTCGAGGCGATCGGCGGGGTCGCCGCGCTCCGCCAGCACCGCGGCGATGGTGTCGCCGATCCGGACCTCGCTGCCCTCGAGGGTGAGCTGCGACGAGCGGGCGACGATGCCGCAGTGGTGGACGTGCGCGACCACCGCCTCGCCCTCGATGACCGCCACCTCGCCGTCGACGTCGACCACGAGCCGACAGCTACCGAGCCGGCCCTGCCCCGCCTCCACCGCGGCGCGGACCCGACGGTCGAGCTCGCGGGCGTCGAAGGTGTCGCCGGGGAAGCAGCGCGGCGGCGGCGGCGGCGTGGCGGTGGGGCTCGCGTGGCCGACCTCGGGCGCGGGCGCGGGCGCGGCGGCGCCGCAGCCGAGCAGCGCGACCACGAACAGCAGCGGGCGCAGGCGCTGGGCGGAGAGGGGTTTCCTTCGCGGGGTCATGCGAGACCAACGCCTCACCGCCGCCGGCTCATCCCTGGGCGCGCCGGCCGCTCACGCCTGGCGCCAGGCGCTCCTGGCGTACGCCCCAGGCAGCCGCCTAGGTCGGCGGCAGCTCGCACTCGATCGCGACCCGCGCCGCGCCGACGTCGCCGGTCACCTCCGCGCGCAGCGAGGTCGGGTGGTGGTCGCACGCGGCGTCGACCTCGAACGTTACGCACGGGGTGCTGCCGGTCCCGCACGCCGCCAGCTCGGTCCTGGATCCGTCGGCGGCGACCGCGATCGCGTGACATCGCGTCTGCAGCCCGGCGACCGCCGGATCTGCATCCGGCACCTCGCCCGGCAGACAGCCACGCGCCGTCGCCAGATCGATCAGGCTGCGCGTGCTGGCGGCGAGCTCGGCGCCGAGGTCGGTGGCGCACAGAGACCTGCTCACCCCGCGCCCGGGCACCTCCGCCGCCGCTTCGATCAGGCGGATCGCTGGCGCGGCCAGGACGGTGTCGCCGACCGTCGACGTGCACGACGGCGCGAGCTGCGCCGTGGGGCCGGAGCCAGGATCGACGAGCTCGACGGCCACCGGCTCGGCCGGGCCGGTGATCGTGAGCAAGAAGAACCGATCGAGATCGCCCTTGGCGGCGCGCACCTCGGCGAGCAGCTCGGCCGGAGCGCTCACGAGGTCGGCATCGACGCGCGTCGTACAGCTCGACTTGGCGCCGACCGAACGCAGGTCGGGCTCGGCGCACTCGACGCCTTGCTGAAAGCAACGGAACGAGGTCAGCGGGCCCAGCGGCGAGCCTTCCACCCCGGGCGCGAACAGCAGCGAGGACGCCGCGGAGCAGTCGTCCTCGTCGGAGACCACCACGGCGGCGAGCACGGCGTCGGCGCGGAAGAAGCTCGCGTTGGAGGGCTCGCGCACGGCCCGCGCCAGCGCCGCGATCGGCTGCTCGAAGCCGCAGCCTTGCGTGATGTTGGCGGCGAGACAGGCGACGGCGTCGCCGAGGGCGCCGCTGAAGTTCACGTCGCGGGCACCGCCGGCCGCCGGCTGGTCGCGCCAGAACGCCAGCCCGTCGCTGCGCGGGCAGCTCGCGTCCTGCAGCAGCCGGCCTTCGTCGCCGAAGCCCTCGCACCCGCCTACGCTCAAGGTGTTGAGCGCGCCGAGGTCCGACGTGATCAGCCCCACGTGGAGATCGAGCTCCGCGCCGAGGGCGCCTCGCAGCGTCTCGGTGACGCTCCCGAACTGGGTCGCCAGCGTCTGGTTGACCGCGGCCATCGACGCCGATCGATCGAGCACGATCAAGACGTCGAGCTTGGCGTTGGCCGCGCGCGGCAAGGTCAGGATCGTCTGGCGAGCCGGGGCCTGGTCATCGACGGACCCACACCCGCTCGCGATCAAGATCGACGAGAGCGCTACGTTCTTCCACATTCACAGTCCCTGACTCGACGCACGGCGGGACGTACGGTAGCAATGCCGTCCGCGCGCGTGGGCCGAGCCGACCGCGATGAGCGAACGTATCGGCGCGTTCGCCGCCCGCAGCGGGCCGGACCGCCGCCTAGGTTCAGCCGCGCGGCTCGGGCGGCGCGTAGAGCGAGCCACCGCCGCGCTGGAACTCCTCGGCCTTGGCCGCCATGCCGGCGGCGGCATCGACGGCGCCGTCGATCTTCGCCTGGGCGGCGGTGGCCTCGGCGTGCGCGACCGACTCGGGGTGGGCCGCAGCAAAGTCGCGCACGTCCTGGGTGATCTTCATCGAGCAGAACTTCGGGCCGCACATCGAGCAGAAGTGGGCGCCCTTGGCGGCCGCCGCCGGCAGGGTCTCGTCGTGGAACGCGCGCGCGGTGTCGGGGTCGAGGGACAGGTTGAACTGGTCCTCCCAGCGGAACTCGAAGCGCGCCTTGCTGAGCGCGTCGTCGCGCCGCTGCGCGCCGGGGTGGCCCTTGGCGAGGTCGGCGGCGTGCGCCGCGATCTTGCAGGCGATGACGCCGGCCTGACGTCGTCGCGGTTGGGCAGCCCGAGGTGCTCCTTGGGGTCACGTAGCAGAGCATGGCGGTGCCGAACCAGCCGATCATCGCGGCGCCGATGGCGCTGGTGATGTGGTCGCAGCTCGGCGCGATGTCGGTGGTGAGCGTCCGAGCGTGTAGAACGGCGCCTCGCCGCACAGCTTCATCTGCAGGTCGACGTTCTCCTTGATCTTGCGCATCGGCACGTGGCCGGGGCCCTCGATCATCACCTGCACGTCGTGCTTCCACGCGAGTTGGGTCAGCTCGCCGAGGGTCTCGAGCTCGCCGAGCTGGGCGGCGTCGTTGGCGTCGGCGATGCAGCCCGGGCGCAGCCCGTCGCCGAGGGAGAACGCCACGTCGTACTTCTTCATCACCTCGCAGATGCGCCGAAGTGGGTGTAGAGGAATTCTCCTGGTGGTGGTGCAGGCACCACTTGGCCATGATCGAGCCGCCGCGAGACGATGCCGGTGAGGCGGTTCGCCGTCAGCGGCACGTGGGCAGCAGCACGCCGGCGGATCGTGAGTAGTCGACGCCCTGCTCGGCCTGCTCGATCAGGGTCTCGAGGAACAGGTCGATGGTGAGCTTGCTCGGGTCGCCGCCGACCTTCTCGGAGGCACTGGTAGATGGGCACCGTGCCGATCGGCACCGGCGAGTTGCGGATGATCCACTTCGCGGGTCTCGTGGATGCGCTCGCCGGTGGACAGGTCCATCACGGTGTCGGCGCCCCACTTGGTCGACCACCGCAGCTTGTCGACCTCGTCGACGATCGACGCCCGCACCGCGCTGTTGCCGATGTTGGCGTTGATCTTGGTGAGGAACTTGGCGCCGATGATCATCGGCTCGGTCTCGGGGTGGTGGATGTTGGCCGGGATGATGGCGTACGCGCGCCACCTCGTCGCGCACGAACCCGGCGTGCAGCTCTCCCGGATGGCGATGAAGCGCATCTCGGCGTGATGATCCCGCGCCGGGTGTAGTGCATCTGGTGCGGTTGCCGGTGCGCCGTCGGCGAGGCGGGCGTCGATCCACGCCTTGCGGAGCTTGGGCAGGCCCAGGTGCGGATCGGATCGAGCGGGCCCTGGGTGTCGTAGACGTCGAGCGGCGGCTCACCGCCGGCGAGGTGGATGCGGCGGGCCGGCACCGCCAGCTCGCCGCCGGCGCCGTCGGAGCCCGCCACGTACACGCGCTCGCTGGCGGGGAAGCCGCCCACCGGCAGCAGGTCGGCGATGGGGTCGACCCCCGCCTTGGGTAGCACCTTGCGACCGTTGCCGTTGCCGTTGCCGCTGCCGTCGCTGTTGCTGTTCGTCGTCGTGCTCATCGTGGCTCCCTCCGCCGGCATTACCCGGATCAGGTTCGGGGGTCGCGCGGTGCCGCCGCGCCTCTCAGCCCCCGGGCCCCGACCCGCATGGTCGTGGTGATGGAGCTCCCCTGGTGATTCGTCGTGGGTTCGCGCGGCACCCTAGCAGGAACCCGCGACCGCGTGCGGCGGCATGTGGCCCGGCGCGATCACGGCGCGCCGCCTCGCCTCACGGGCTGATCGTGTAGTTCAGCGTGTAGGCCCCACAGGCGAAGTGGTAGCCGTCGACGATGAGCCAGTTCAGGCCGGCGCCGGCGACCGAGCCGCCGGTGAAGCTCGACAGCCGGATCGGGCTCGTCGTGCCGCAGGGGCTCAGGCCGTCGTCGTTGCAGGCGAGATCGGTCGGGGCCTGGGCGTTGCCGGCCCGCAGGTGCACCACCGAGTCCCAGCTCGGCGAGCTGGCGCACGTGGCTGCGGACACCGTCAGCGGCGTCTCCGGGCAGCTGGTGAAGTAGTAGCCGACGTCGCCGGTGAACGAGTCGAGCTGGCACGACGGGTAGGTCTGGTCGCTCGCGGTGCAGGTGTTGCCGGTGCGCGAGCCGCTGGAGGCGGAGATCGCGGTGCCGGTGCGACCGCCGCGGGTGAACCGCAGGTTGACGGTGCCGCCGACCTCGTCGCTGTCGTACTGATCGACCACCACGCAGTAGCTGCCGGCGGCGAGCTGGGTCGCGAGCTGGCTCTGCAGCCCGGTGCAGACGCCGGCGTCGTCGTCGCACACCGGGGTGCCACCGCCGCCGCAGGCGCCGGGATACACCCGCAGCACGGTGTCGAAGTTCGAGCCGAAGGTGTCGAGGTAGATCACCTCGGCCGCCGACAGCGTGAAGCGGTAGAACAGGTCGCGCCCGCCGACGCCACCACAGCCGGTGCCACCGTTGGGCGCGGCGTCGTGGGCGGCCGACAGATCGGCGACGAAGACGCCGCCGGCGGAGATGTCGATGGCAGCCCGCGGGCAGATCGTTGGAGGGGCACAGGGCGTCGGCGCCGTCGCAGTCGGAGTCGACGCCGTCGCCGCAGGTCTCCCGGCGACGCCGCGCCGGCCACCGCGTCGCACGCCACCCCGGTGCCCGCGCCGTCGCAGACCCAGGCCCCGGTGCGGGCGCAGGCGCCGATGCCGACCACGCAGTCGTCGCCCAGGGTCGGCCACGGATCGTCGATCCCGCCCAGGCAGTCGTCGTCGAGGCCGTTGCAGGTCTCGACCGAGGTGCCGGTGGTGTCGTCGCAGGTGGCGGTGCCGTCGGCGGCGCACACGATCATGCCCTCGGCGCAGGCGTCGCCGTCGGGGCCGTCGCAGGCGGCGCCGAGCGCGAAGCCCTCGTCGACGGCGAGATCGCAGTCGTCGTCGACGTCGTTGCAGGTCTCGACGTCGTCGCCGGTGTCGTCGGTGCACACCGCGACGCCGCCGGCGCAAGCGATGAGCCCCTCGGCGCACAGGTCGGCGTCGGCGCCGTCGCAGCTCGAGCCGACCGCGAAGCCCTCGTCGGTGAACCCGTCGCAATCGTCGTCGGCGCCGTCGCAGGTCTCGGTGCCCGGCTCGCCGGCGGTGGCGTCGCACACCACGTCGGCGCCGTCGGCGGCGCACGCCCAGCGGCCCTCGCGGGCGCAGGCGCCGACGCCGACCTCGCAGGGCGCGTCGAGGGTGCCGAAGTCCTCGTCGATCTCGCCGTCGCAGTCGTCGTCGGCGCCATCGCAGCGCTCCGCGCTCGGCACGCAGCCGTCCGCCGGCGGCGTGGCGTCGACCGTGGGCGGCGCGTCGGCGCCCGGCGCGTCGGGATCGGCGCCGCTGCCGGTCGCGCAGCCGGCGACGAGGAGGGCCAGGACCGCGCAGCGCCGCATGCCCCGGGACGTAACGCGGGGCACCGGCGGGCAGCAAGCAAAACCGCTGACCTGGGACCGCCGTCACGCAGGTCGAGTGGGCCTCACCCGGCGGGGGGCGCGTCCGGGAGCGTGGCGAGCAACGCGGCGTAGGCCGGCTCGGCCTCCGGCAGGCCGATCGCCACCAGCGACGGCACGATGTCGGCGTCCATGGCGTCGAAGAACGCGCGCGCGTACCCCGCCGCGGTCAACTGGCCGAAGTTGGGGCCCGGCGGGGCCTCTGGCGCGCGTCGGGCCCAGGCCGGGCCGGCGATCGCGCCGCACACCGCCGCGTGCTCGGCGAAGAGCCGGGGCAGCTCCTGCGCCAGCGCGGCGCGCTCGTCGGCGAGGGCCGCGCCGTCGCCCCGCATGGTCAACGCGGCGAGCTCCCAGCCGAGCGGGCCGTGGAAGGCCTCGTCGACCAGGATCGCGCGCACGACGTCGCGCACCAGCGGCACGTCGGTCGCGCGCAGGGTCCGGCGCAGCGCGCGCCCGCTGATGGTCTCGCCGATGCACATCGTGGCGATCAGCTCGAGGCGCAGGTCGGCCAGGGTCGCCGTCGGCGGCAGCCGGGTCAGGTCGTCGGGATCGACGGTCGGCACCTCGGGGCGCCCCAGCGCCTCGCACAGGCGCAGGCACAGATCGACGTGGCGGACCTCGTCGGTGCTGACCCGCGCCAGCGCGCCGGACCAGTCCAGGGGCGCGCCCAGGCGCCGGGCGACGGTGGCCAGCTCGCCGACGTGCGCGAGCGAGCACAGCTCCTGCCGGGCCCGCCCCGCCCACAGCGCCGCCGCGGCATCGAGCGCCCTGGCGTCGTGACCGGCAGGGTCGAACGCCGCCCAGTCGATCCGTCGCCGCCGCGGGCGGACCAGCGCGTCGTGCTCGGCGGTGAGCGCGAGCGACGCGCCGCTGGTGCGGCGCAGGCCGTACACGGGGGCTAGTCGGTCGACGGCGCCACGTCGGGGACGCTGGGCACCATGTTGACGTTCGGCGGCCGCTGAGGACTCCGGGTCGTCGGGCGTCGGGCGTCCGGCGCAGGCGCAGGCGCGGCATCGGCCGGCGCAGCGTCGGCGGGGGCGGCGTCGACGGGCGCCGTCGGCCGCGCGTCGATCGGCGGCGGCGAAGGGATGGTGTTGACGTTGGGAGGTCGAGCGCCGCCGCCACCGCCCGGCGCCGCTGGATCCTTGCTGCACGCCGCGCCGGCGAGGCCGAGCACCGCCGCCCCCTGGGTCAACAACGCCAGCCTCGCCCGCCTGGTTCCGCTCATGGTGCCGGGATCGTCGCGCCCCGGCCTCACGCGTGTCAACTGCCGCCCGCCTGCCGGTGGCGCAGGCGCGTCGTGGCGGCGTGCTAGGACTGCGCCATGCCGTCTCCGCGCCTGCCCGTCGTCGACGCCTCGCACGCCGCCGCCGTCCCCGTCGACGCCGGCGAGCTCGAGGCCGCGATCCGCGCGCTCAAGGCCGAGCGCAACGCGGTCATCCTCGCGCACTACTACCAGGAGTCGGAGATCCAGGACCTGGCCGACTTCGTCGGCGACTCGCTGCAGCTGTCGCAGGCGGCCAAGGCAACCGACGCCGACGTCATCGTGTTCTGCGGCGTCCACTTCATGGCCGAGACCGCCAAGATCCTCAACCCCGACAAGATCGTGGTGGTGCCCGACCTCGAGGCCGGGTGCTCGCTCGCCGACGGCTGCCCGGCGCCGGTGTTCGAGCAGTGGCTGGCCAGGTACCCCGGCCACACCGTGGTCAGCTACATCAACTGCTCCGCCGACGTGAAGGCGCTGTCCGACGTGATCTGCACGTCGTCGAACGCGGTGAAGATCGTGCGCGCCCTCGCCGGGCAGCCCATCGTGTTCGCGCCGGATCGCCACCTCGCGGCCTTCGTCGCCAAGGAGGCCGACCGCCCCGATCTGGTGGCGTGGCAGGGCACCTGCATCGTCCATGAGACCTTCAGCGAGCGCCGCCTGCTCGAGCTCAAGGCCCGCCACCCCGAGGCCGAGATCATCGCGCACCCGGAGTGCCACGCCGGCATCCTTCGCCACGCGGTGCACGTGGCGTCGACCTCGGGGCTCATCGCCTACGCCAAGCGCAGCCCGGCGCCGGCGTTCATCGTCGCCACCGAGGCCGGCATCCTCCACAAGATGCAGGCCGAGGCGCCCGACAAGCTGCTCATCGCGGCGCCGCCCGACGACGAGTCGTGCGCGTGCAACGTGTGCCCGCACATGCGGCGCAACACCCTCGAGAAGCTCTACCTGTGCCTGCGCGACCTCGCGCCCCAGGTCGACGTGCCCGAGGCGACCCGGGTCCGGGCGCTGGCGCCGATCGAGCGCATGCTGGCGATGAGCGTGTAGGCGGCGATCGCCGGCGACCGCGGCTGAACCCTCAGGCCCGACCTGGTACGCTGGCCGTCGCGATGATGAAGCTCGGCGAGCTGCTCGTACGCCTGGGGCGCATCACCGCCGCCCAGCTCGAGGCGGCGCTGAAGTCGCAGGTGATGTACGGCGGCCGCCTCGGCACCAACGTGGTCGAGGTCTCGAACATCGACCTCGACGACCTGGCCCAGGCCATCGGCCGCCAGCACCAGTGCCCAGCGGCGTTGCAGGCGCACTTCGAGCAGAGCGACCCGGAGCTGCAGGCGCGGTTCAAGCGGTTCCTCGCCGCGCGCTGGGAGTGCGTGCCGCTGGCGCGGCTGGCCGACGACTCCGGCCGCATCGCCATCGCCCTGGCCGAGCCGGTGCCGGCGCACGCGATGCAAGAGATCGCCGAGGCGCTGGGCACCCGCCCCGAGCAGCTCGTGGTCGGCCTCGCCGCCGAGCTGCGCATCCGCTACCACCTCGAGCGCGTCTACGGCATCGATCGCGAGCCGCGGTTCCTGCGCGTGCGCGGCGGTCAGCTGCCGGAGATCCCGGCGGTCCCCGACGGCGCGTCGGGCAGCGACGCCGACCTCGAGATCCCGCTCGACGAGGCCGACCTGGTCGAGGAGCCCGCGACCGCCGAGGTGCCCGACGAGGCGCCCGGCCTCGCCGGCGGCACCGGCCTGGTGCCACCGCCGCCGACCCGGCGCCCGGTGACCCTGCCGCCGCCGATCCCCGGCGACGCCTCCACCGAGCGTCGTCGCTTCGTGCAGCCGATGGGTGCCGAGGCGCCGACGCCGACGCCGACGCCGACGCCCAAGGCCCCGGCCGGCGAGGAGATCAACCCGCGCGCCCTCGGCCGCCTGGCCATCAAGCGGATCGCGGTGGGCGGCGGCGGCGCGGCCGCGGCGGGACCGGCGGCGCCCGCGACCCTGGCCGACTCGCTCAAGGCGATCCGGCGCGGCAAGGACCGCGACGTCGTCGGCGATCACATCGTCGCCGCCCTGCGCACCCACGCCGAGGCCAGCATCGACAGCGCCGGCATCCTCGTCGTGCGAGGCGCGGTGGCGATCGGCTGGAAGGGCTTCTCGCGCGGCGCCGACCTCGCCTTCGAGACCGTGGTGGTCCCGCTCGACCAGCCGGGCCTCCTGGCCGCGGCGCACAAGGCCGGGGTGCCGCAGCGCACCGAGGTGGGCAAGCGGCCGCCGGCGGCCATCGACCGCGACCTGTTCGCGACCATGGCCGGCCCGGCCCCGGCCTACGTCATCGTGTCGCCGGTCAAGATCGGCGAGCAGGTGGTGTGCCTGGTGTACGCCCAGGGCCACGGCGCGATGGGCCTGGCCGCCGAGGTCGCCGACGGCGTGGCCGGCGCCGCCACCGCAGCGTTCACGCGGCTGATGCGAGCCGCCCAGCGCTAGCCCGGGCCGGCCTGGACGAACCGGCCGCGCCGGGGCCGCAAGCGGCCTGCGCGCTTGACGGGCCGCAGGCGGCGCGGCACCTTGCGCAGCGATGAGCGCCGACGCCGCCGAGCTGCGCAAGCACCGCCACGATCTCGGCCACGAGGATCACGGCCCGGTGATGGCGGCCGGCACCACCAAGGCGATCCAGATCCTGCTCGGCCTGTGGATCGCCGCGACGTTCCTGCTCATCGGCTACACGCTGGTCACCGCGTCGCGCCCGAGCGGCGCGTCGACCGCGCCCTCCGCCGCCACCCCGGTCGGCCACTAGCTGCCGCGCGCGGGCCGCCGCGCGCTCGCCTCGCCGGCGGCCTCCTCGCCCTCGGCCGCCTGTCATGGCCATCATCCCCGAAGCCACCCTCGACAGCTCCGCCTGCGCGCCGACATCGTCGCGGTGATCGGCGAGCACGCAGCTGCGCAAGGCGGGGCGCAACCAAGGGCCTGTGTCCGTTCCACGGCGAGAAGTCGCCGTCGTTCAACGTGTCGCCGGACAAGGGCTTCTTCTACTGCTTCGGCTGCCAGAAGAAGGCGACGTCTTCACCTTCGTCATGGAGTACCAGGGCAAGGGCTTCACCGAGGCGGTGGAGTCCTCGCGGCGCGTTCGCGTCGAGCTGCCGCGGGTCGAGGAGAGCCCCGAGCAGCGCCGGGCCCGCGGCGAGCGCGCGGCGATGCTCGAGATCAACAAGCTGGCCGCGGCGTTCTTCCGCGCGACCCTCGCCGATCCCCAGCGCGGCGCCCCCGGCCGGGCCTACCTCGCGCGGCGCGGCACCAGCGACGAGATCGCCGCCCGCTTCCAGCCTGGCTACGCGCCCGCCGAGTGGCGCGCTCGCCGATCACCTCGAGCGCGAGGGCCGCGACCTGAGCTGCGGTCCGGCTCGGGCTCGTCGCGCGCCGGCCCTCGGGCGGGTTCTACGATCGCTTCCGCGAGCGGCTGGTGTGCCCGGTGATCGTGCCCGGCGGCGACGTGGTCGGCTTCTCGGCCCGCATCGTCGACGGCGGGCCGGGCGCGCCGCCGGTGCTCGGCCGTGACGGCACGCCGCCGCCGAAGTACATCAACAGCCCCGAGAGCACCGTGTACAAGAAGGGGCCGGCTCCTGTTCGGCCTGGCTCAGGCCCGCGAGAGCCTCGGCGCCAAGAACGGGCGCTGCTGGTCGAGGGCAACTTCGACGTGATCTCGCTGCACCAGGCCGGCATCACCGAGGCGGTGGCGCCGCTGGGCACCGCGCTCACCCCCGAGCAGGTCGACGCCCTGCGCCGCCTCACCGACGAGGTCGTGCTCTGCTACGACGGCGACCGCGCCGGCAAGAGCGCGACCCGGGGCGCCCTCGAGCTGCTGGTCGCCGCCGACGTGCCGGTCCGGGTCATCGCCCTGCCCGACGGCGACGACCCCGACGCCCTGGTCCAGCGCGACGGCGCCGCCGCGCTCGGGTCACGCATCGACGGCGCCCAGGGCGGCATCGAGTACTACTGCTTCGAGGCCCAGTGGGGCCTCGCGCAACACCGCCGACGGCCACGCCCACACCCTCGACGAGGCGGTCCGCTTCGTGGGCAAGTTGCCAACCCGACCAAGCGTGAGCTACTCGTCGGGACCTTGGCGACGGCGATGGGGGTGGAGCGCGAGGTCGTGACCCGCGCGCTGGCGCGGGCGCGCGCTGGCGACGGCCGCGGCCGCGGCGATGGTCGGCCCGGCCCCAGCCCGGGCCCGGCGCCGGAGCCCCGCGCGGCCGCCCCGGGGCCCGCGACGCCCCGCCCCGGGCCCACGAGGTGGAGCTCATCGCGCTCCTCGCCGACCACCGGAATTGCTGGCAACCGCCGACGCAGACAGGGCTTTTCGCACTTGACGGACAGTCGGCTTCGCGCCATATGTTCCGCCGCTCGGGCGGGGCAGACGTTCCTCGAGCCTCGCGCCCGCCCTCCTCTGAAGCCACCGCCGCCATCGTCCTGTCCGCCGCTACGCCGCCGAAACCAAGGCCGATGATCGGCTCCGCGCAATGATCGCCAACCTCGAACACCTCCAGAAGCACCGCGTGCTCGTCGGCGACGACCACGCCCGCCGCGGCGACGACGCCACGGCCAGCCCGCAGGAGCGCCTGCGGGCCGAGCTGCAGGAGGCCCAGCGTCGCGGCGACCGCGAGCTGGTGCGGCGCCTCGCCAGCGAGCTGGTCTCCTCGCGCTAGTGATCCATCCTTTACGGCTCGGGGCGCCGTCGGCGCGCCGAGTGTTCCCGGCTTCCTCCTAGATCCCGCCCTCCAACCCAAGTAGGTCAAGCAAGCATGGCGCGCACCGCGAGCAGCACGAAGGTCAAGGCGAAGGACGCCAAGGGCAAGGGCGACGGCGCGAAGGCGCCGGCCAAGGCCAAGGCCGGCGCCAAGGACGCCAGCCGCGCGCCGGCCAAGGCCGACAAGGCCGACAAGGGTGAGGCCGGCGCGGCCCCCGGCAAGCGCGCGCGCGCGGTGACCGGCCCGCTGTCGGGCACCGGCCTGCGGCCCAAGGCCAAGCGCCCCCGCGAGGAGGATCGCGGCCGCCGGAACTTCGACGACGACAGCGTGCCGCCCGGCGGCGGGTTCGGCGGCTTCGACGACGACGGCGACGACGACTTCGAGGCCAAGCCGCGCCGCAACAGCAGCGCCGACGCCGCGGCCGCCGCCGAGGCCGAGACCAAGCGCGCCGCGACGGCCGACAAGAAGCTCGGCCCGGCCTCCGAGAAGATGCGGGCCAAGCTCATCGAGCTCGGCAAGAGCAAGGGCTTCCTCACCTACGAGGACGTCAACGATCACCTGCCCGAGGAGGTCGTCTCCGACGGTCAGATCGAGGGCTGGCTGAGCTCGCTGGGCGCCGAGGGCATCGAGGTGGTCGACGCCGCCGGCGCCCGCCGCGGCGATGGCGGCGGCGAGACCGCGGCGAAGTCGCTCGACCTCGACAAGGACAAGGACGAATCCGAGGAGAGCGACGCCGACGAGGAGGCCGCGCTGTCGCGGACCTCCGACCCGGTCCGCATGTACCTGCGCAAGATGGGCTCGGTGTCGCTGCTCACCCGCGAGGGCGAGGTCGAGATCGCCAAGCGCATCGAGGACGGCGAGCGCAAGATGCTCCAGGCCGTGCTCAACAGCTCGGTCGCCGTCGAGGAGCTGCTCGAGATCGGCGAGCGCCTGCGCCGGGGCAAGGTCCGCGTCAAGGACGTCATCAAGGACATCGACGAGGACGAGGAAGACTTCAACGAGCAGTACCACGTCGAGCGGGTCTGCAAGGTCATCGACAAGGTCCGCAAGCTCCAGCGCGACTGCGAGAAGCTCGAGGAGAAGATCGCCGAGAAGGGCGCCCTCGAGTCGAAGAAGAAGAAGGTCAAGGAGGGCATCAAGGAGCTGCACGGCCAGATGTTCGTGGCCCTGTCCGACCTGCGCCTGAACAAGCCCACCGTCGACCGCATCGTCGCGCAGCTCAAGAACCTCATCATCAAGCTCGACAAGGCCGAGGCCGAGACCATCGACTGCGAGCGGCGCGCCGGCATGGACGCCAGCGAGATCCGCAAGACCCTGCGCGAGATGCGGGCGTCGTCGGCGCGGGTCCGCGCGGTCGGCAAGAAGACGCAGCTGTCGCTGGCCGACTTCGAGGAGATGGAGGAGCAGATCAAGGCGGCGTCGCGCAAGGTGGCGATGCTCGAGGAGGAGGCCCGCTCCAACTCGGTCGAGCTGCGCTCCACCTTCCGCGACCTGCACGAGGGTGAGCGGATGGCCGACCGCGCCAAGAGCGAGCTGGTCGAGGCCAACCTGCGCCTGGTGGTGTCGATCGCCAAGAAGTACACCAACCGCGGCCTGCAGTTCCTCGACCTCATCCAGGAGGGGAACATCGGCCTGATGAAGGCCGTCGACAAGTTCGAGTACAAGCGCGGCTACAAGTTCTCGACCTACGCGACCTGGTGGATCCGCCAGGCCATCACCCGCGCGATCGCCGATCAGGCCCGGACCATCCGCATCCCGGTCCACATGATCGAGACGATCAACAAGCTGGTGCGCACCTCGCGCTACCTGGTGCAGGAGCTCGGCCGCGAGCCCACCCCCGAGGAGATCGCCGAGCGCATGGAGCTGCCGCTCGACAAGGTCCGCAAGGTCCTCAAGATCGCCAAGGAGCCGATCTCGCTCGAGACCCCGATCGGCGAGGAGGAGGACTCGCACCTCGGCGACTTCATCGAGGACAAGAGCATCACCTCGCCGTCGGAGTCGGTCATCTCGGTGAACCTCGCCGACCAGACCCGCAAGGTGCTGGCCACGCTCACCCCGCGCGAGGAGAAGGTCCCGCGCATGCGCTTCGGCATCGGCGAGAAGAGCGACCACACCCTCGAGGAGGTCGGCCAGGACTTCGAGGTGACCCGCGAGCGCATCCGCCAGATCGAGGCCAAGGCGCTGCGCAAGCTGCGCCACCCCAGCCGCAGCAAGCGCCTCAAGGCGTTCGTCGAGAACTGACGCCTCGGTCGCGCCGCGATCGAGACCTCGGCCGGCGGGCTCCGCCGGCCGTCGTCGTTTCAGGCGCGCTCACGCGCAGTCGAGCGGGCACCGCAGCGCGGTCTCGAGCAGCGGATCGCACGTGCCATCGCCGCAGCCGGGGGCGTCGAGCGGGCACGAGGTCAGCGGCGGGCACAAGGGCTGGCACCACGGCCAGCAGTCGGGGTCGTCGCACCCGGCGAGGCCGTCGCCGTCGCTGTCGACGGAGGCGTCGTCGCACGCCTCGGCGGCGCTGGCGGGCGCCTCGTAGCCGAACTCCCAGATCTCGTCGGTCGGAGCGGCCAGGGTGCCGGCGAGGCCGCCGACCATCACCAGCCGGTGGCTGCGGCCGTCGCTGGCCAGCACCGCGCCCGGACTCGGCGCCGGCGCGTCGACGCTATCGACCTCGCGCCAGCTGTCGCCGTCGAGCTCCCACGTCGCCGTCCCGAGCAGCAACGTCACCCGCGCCCGGGCGTCGTCGTACGTGAGTCGCCCCCAGACGTCCGCGGAGGAGGCGGGGCCGGGCTCGCCCAGCATCGTCCACGCGTCGCCGACGAGCTGCCAGGTGTCGGTGAGCACGCTGGTGCCGATCCCGCCGTGCACGATCAGGCGCGCCCCGACGCGGTCGTAGGCCATGCCCGCCCCAAGCCGCGGAGGCGGAGCCATCGCGGTCGGCAACAGCGCCCAGGCTCCGTCGACGTACGTCCATGTGTCGTCGAGCTGGTCGTCGTCGCCGGCCCCGCCGAAGAGCACGAGCCCGCCTCGCGACGGATCGTAGGCGAGCCCGGCCATCGAGCGCGCAGAAGGCCCCGGCCCGGGGCGCTGGGTCCAGCGCTCGCCGTCGTACTCCCAGGTGTCGTCGAGCGGGAACAAGGTGGTGCCGACGCCCCCGAAGAGCACGACCACGCCACGGGCCTCGTCGTAGGCCATCGCGTGGCCCGAGCGTGGAGGCGGGGTCGCCCCGCCGCGCCGCTCCCAGCGTGCGCCGCGGTACTCCCAGGTGTCGGCCAGGGGGGGCTGCTCCAGGAATCCCGGCCGGCCGCCGCCGAACAGCACCAGCGTCGCGCGCCCCCGGTCGTAGGCCATGGCGGTGCTGGTCCGAGGGGGAGGCGCGAGCCCCGGCGAGACGTCGTCCCAGCCCGCCGCGTCACGTCGCCAGGTCTCGCCGGCGGGGCCTCCATCGACGTCGGGGTCGCCACCGATCAAGATGCTGCCGTCGTCGCCGCCAAAGAGCACCACGTCGTTGCCGCTGGCGGTGACCATCACGTGCCCCCCGCGCGCGCTCGGGCCCGTCGCCTGGGCCGTCCAGGCCGCCCCGCCGAGGATCGCGACCTCGTTCGAGACCTGCCCGAAGCTGCTGATGCCGCCGACCATCACGACCCCGCCGTGGGTGCCCGCGAGGGCGTGGCCACTGCGCGGCGCGGGCGCGCCGGTCGCCGCGATGCTCGTCCACTTGGTGGTGAAGGCCCACGCGTCGTTCTGGAGCCCGGCAGCGCTGGCCCCGCCGAACAGGACGATGCGGGCGCTCGCCGCGTCGTAGGCCATCGCTGCGCCAGCGCGCGCGCTCGGGCCTCCCGACAGGCCTGTTCGGGTCCAGACGCCGTCGTCGAGGCGCCAGGTGTCATCCAGCAGGACGTCTCCGACGCCCGTGCCGCCGAACATCAGGAGCGTCGCGCGCGCGGGATCGTAGGCCATCACCGCGCGGCGGCGCGCCGCCGGCCCGGGCGCGTCGAGCACGGTCCAGCTCTCGCCGTCGAAGATCCAGGTGTCGGCCAGCGGGCTGAAGGCCTCGTCGACACCTCCGAACAACACCACGTAGCCGTGCTGGGCGTCGAAGGCCATCACCGCCTCGGCGCGCGCCGGCGGCGACATCGCCGGGTCCGTCCGCTCGCGCCAGCCCGCCCCGTCGAACTCGAGCGTGGTCGCGACCGGACGGACCACGTCATGGCCCACCCAGCCGCCGAAGACGACCACCCGATCACGGTGAGCGTCGTAGGCGGCCGCCGCGCCGCGCCGGCCGTAGCCCTCGGTGGGCTCCCACCGCCGCCAGCGCGGCTGCTCGACCCGACAGCTCGACGAGCAGCCGTCGTGGGTGAGGCCGGGGCCCTCGTCGCACTGCTCGCCGGCGGCGAAGTCCGGGTACGCGTTGCCGCAGGTCTCGTCGGACAGGCAGTCGCCGGAGCAGCCGTCGCCCGATAGCAGGTTGCCGTCGTCGCAGGCCTCGCCGGCGGCGAGGTCGGCGATGCCGTCGCCGCAGCGCGCCGGCTGGCAGTTGGGCCGGCACGCGGCGTCGGGGGCCGCCGAGTTGGCGGCACCTTCGTCGCAGCCTTCGCCGCTGGCGACGTCGACGATGCCGTCGCCGCAGGCGCGGCCCTGGCACGTCGTCCGGCACGGGGCGTCGGGGGTGTCCCGGTTGGCCTCGCCGCGATCGCACTCCTCGCCGGCGTCGATGATGCCGTTGCCGCAGGTCTCGTCGGACCGGCAGCCGCGGGCGCAGCCGTCGCCGTCCTGCAGGCTGTCGTCGACGCCGTCGCCGTTGACGTCCTGGCCACCGTCGTCGCACACCTCGAAGATCTGCTGGGCCGGATCGACGTCGATCACGCCGTCGCCGCACACGCTGACCCGACACTCGCCGCGCACGCACACGCCGTTGCCGAAGTCGCCGACGCCGGTGTCGCAGTCGGCGCCGTCGACCTGGCCGTCGCACACCGCCAGCCGCGCCGGATCGGCGCAGCCGCCGGCGGGCGCGCACACCCGGTCGCCGCCGCAGGTGGTGCCGTCGGGGCACACCGTCACCGAGGGATCGATGCACGCGAGCAGCGACCCGGCGAGGGCGGCGGCCAGCGCCCCCGCGCGGGCGCGCCGGCGAGCGAGGGAGCGAGCGAACGACGACACGCGCGACATGTGCGTCGGAGTTTCGCACGTCGGCGCGCGCCGGCGGCCAACACCCTGCGCGCCTACATCGGCCCACGCGCGCGTACTCGAGGCGTCCTTGCCGGCACGTCGTCGCCGCTGCTACCGTCGAGGCGTGCATCGCGTGGCGCTGGCGCTGCCGCTGTTCACGGCGTGCCTGCCGTCGACGGTCACGCCGTGTGGCGAGGCGGTGTGTCCCGCCGACAGCGTGTGTCGCCCCGACGGGAGCTGCGCGTCCACCGAGGCCGTGCGCGCGTGCGAGGGCGATCCCGACGACTGCTCGACCTCGCAGATCCCCAGCGGCAGGTGCCTCGCCGGGGTGTGCGTCGCGCTGAGCTGCGGCGACGGCGTCCGCACCGATCCCGAGCCCTGCGAGGGCGACGATCTCGGCGGCAACACCTGCGCCGACCTCGGCTACTACCAGGGCGACCTCGCGTGCACCGCCTCGTGCGGCTTCGACGTCACCGGCTGCGCCGAGCGCTGCGGCGACGGCGTCCGCAACGGCCCCGAGCTGTGTGACGGCGTGTTGCCGGAGACGAGCTGCCTCGAGTACGGCTTCGACGTCGGCCTGGCCGCGTGCAGCTCGGCCTGCGGCGCCGACTTCGGCGACTGCGCGCAGCAGGACTGGGCGACCTTGGCGTCGCTACCAGGCGGCCTGGTGGTGGCGCTCGACGAGCGTCGTACCCTCGTCGACGCGACCACGCTCGGGCTGGTCATCCATGATCGTGAGACCGGCGCCGTCCGGCCGGCGCCGCTGCCGGCGGGACGCACCCCCTTCGAACTCGGTCGCACGCCGAACGGCGAGGTCTACGCCCTGACCCGCACGGGCACCGGCCAGCTACCGACGCTCGAGGCCTACCTCAGCTCCACCGCGGAGCCACTGATGTGGCGACGCGAGGTCACGCCGCAGGAGACCTTCCACATCGCGGTCGGGACCGACGACGTCGCGATCGCGACCTACGACGCCCTGCTCGTCCACCCGCTGGGCGGCGACGCCGAGCTCACGCTCGCGACCACGTCCCCGACCAGCATCACCTACGACATGGTGACCGGCGCTTTGCTGTGGACGGAGGTCGGCGGCGGCCCAGGCACGGGCTCGCTCGACGGCGACGCCGGCCCGTCGACGGTCGCCGCACGCCTCATGCGCCGGGACGGGTCGAGCGTCACCGAGGTCGCCGCGCTCCCGCTCGCACCAGCGTCGATGCTCGCCCGGTCCGGCGAGGTCACGTTCGCGGGGGTCGTCGAAGGCGTCTGCTGGGTCGGCAGGGTCGTCGCCGGGTCGGCGGAGCTCGTCGCGTCGCTGGGGAGCGCCGGGGAGGGCGCGTGCAAGGTCGAGGACTGGTCCCAGTCGGTGGGGCCGGTGGTGTCGGCGGCTGGCACCTACCTCGTCCCGCACGGCACGTTCTTCGAGCAGATCGCGACGCCGGGACTCGCCGACCTGGCCATCGGCGGCGACACCCTGATCGCCGTCGGCACCACCCTCGCCGAGCTCCAACCCCGACGCTGGCAGCTGGTGGAGGCCGGCGGGGAGGCGAACCGGTTTGGCTCCCTGCAGGCCGTCGGCCCCGATGCCTACCTGGTCGCGAACTCCGCCGGCGTCGCGCTCCACGCGCCGGACGCACGCGAGCTCGTCGCGCCGGGGGACCGGCTCGCCTGCGGCGATCCCGCCGCGCAGCTGGTGACCGCGACGAACTCGTTGGAGCGGTGCGTCGCCGGCGATTGTACGACCGTGGTCTTCGGCACCGGCGGCAGCTTCATCTCGGCGCTGGCCTGCCGCGGCACGGGACCGGCATGGTTCTCCTACAACACGGTGAGTCCCGGGATCACCAACGTCACCGTCGATGGCAACGCTCCCGTCGAGAGCACCATCGACGCTGGCGCCAGGGGCCTCGACGTCCTGGCCAACGGCCACGCCCTCGCGGTGGTGTCGCTGGCGGATGGCTGGACGGTGGCCGATCTCGCCCCGGACGCCTCGTACACCGTGCGCCATCAGCAGCCGGCACCGCTGACCGCGATCTGGGCGTGCGATGACGACCGGTGGTTCGCTGGTGGCGTCGGCGAGGTGGTGATCGCCGACGCCGATGGCGTCCACGCCGAGCCGCTGCCATACCTCGAGCCGGTGGTCGCCATCACCGGCTCGTCCTGCGATGACGCGGTCGCGGTCACCTCGACCCACGTGTTCGAGCGCCGCTCGGGCGCCTGGCGTCCCGGCGCGACGCCCTTCATCAGCGCCAACGACGCCGTCCTCGTCGACGGCGACCTGCTGGTCTCGACCAATGGCGCGCTCTGGCGCCTGCGCCGCTGAGCGCCGAAACGACGAACGGCCCGGTCGCCCGGGCCGCCTCGAGCCCGACCAGGCGAACACCGGGTCGGGACCGCGTCGCGTGAAGCCTAGAGCTTGTCCATCACCGCGCCGACCGCCGGGTCGTCCTTGCACGGCCCCAGGGCCGTCACGAACGCGTTCATCGACGCCTCGATGTGCGCGCCGTGCTTCTCGTCGAGCTCCTTCTTCTTCGCCTCGTCGGCGTCGAACTCCTCGCCCACCTTCGCGAAGGTCTTGAACTCGGCCACGACCGGCTCGAGCGCCGCCGCGGTCTTGGCGCAGTCACCAGCGCCCGCGGCCGCGGCCGCGCTCAGCTTGGCGGAGAACGCCATCTGGATCGCGGCGGCCTGATCGACCGTCATGTCCTTGCCGCTGGCCGGCATCTCCGGCATCGCCGGCGCCGCCGCCGCCGCGGGATCGGCCACGGCCGCCGCCGCCGCCGCCGAACCCATCGCCGCCGCCGCCGAACCCATCGCCGCCGCCGCGGTGTTGGCGCCGTTGGCCGCGAGCGCGGCCGCGGCCGAGCCCATCGCCGCCGCGGCCGAGCCCATCATCGCCGCCGAGCCCTCGGCGGGCTTGGGCGCGGGCGCGGCCTCCTCCTTCTTCTTGCAGCCGGTGGACGCGAGGACGAGCGAGAGCAACGTGGTCGAGATGAGGGTACGCATCGGTTGGTGTTCCTTGGTTCGTGACGCGATGACTTCGCGGCAGCGCGGGAACGCTACTCCAGCCGGCCCGAGGTTGCTCGTTTCCTGTGGTCTCGTCGCGTCCGTCGGCGGCGACGCCGATCGTTACGAGTGGTTACATTTGCCCCCCGTCGGAGTTCGCGGTGCCCCGACGGCGGACGGGGCGCGGCGGCCGCGCGTGCGGCCTACACCAGGTAGTACGTGCTGACGCGCAGGGCGTCGCAGCCCCTCGGCATGCCGCCGCTCTGCGCGGCCGCGCCGAGGTAGTCGGCCGCGAGCGCCGCGTAGTCGCCTGCGACGCAGTCGAGCAGCGCTGCGGTGCCCGTCCCCAGCGCCGCGCCCAGCACCAGCTCGGCCTCGGGCAGTGGCGGCAGCACCAGGCTGGTCCCCGGACCAGCCCCCAGCACAGCGTACGAGACCTGGCGAGTCGCGGTGGCGTCGGCGAACAGCTGGTACACGATCCGTCCATCGACGAGGGCGTCGGCGCCGTCGCTGCTGTCCCAGCTCGCGGCGCCGGTGTCGCCGGCGTAGATCGCCTCGCCGTCGACCCAAGGCAGCATCGCGGCGCCACCGCTGGCATCGAGGTCGGTGCTCGGCGTCTGCACCTGCGGCAGCGTCCACGTGTGGCGGCCGCCGAGGTCTGAGACCAGCTCCACGGTCAGCTCCTGGGCCTCGCCGAACGGCGCGAACGCCGAGGCCACGCTGGCGACGCCGCCGCCGAGCGTGAGCGTCGTGCTGGCGTAGTGGAGGGGCCGCCCGGCGTGGCGCCCGATGACGATCGCGCCGGCGTCGACCACTCGCGCCGGCACGTTGCGCACCAGCAGCTCGAACCCGAGCGACAGGGTCGCCGGCGCCACCAGATCGTAGGTCTGCCCGGCGACGAGCTGGGTCGCCGGCAGCTCGCCGAGCAGCATCGTGCCGTCGGCGCTGAGCACGCCGACCGGCGTCGACGTGGCGCAGGCCGGGGTGCTGGCCGACGCGCTGCCCGAGGGCGTCGCGCTGCTCGCGCAGGTCGTGACGACCTGGCCGGCCGACGGCAGCGCGCCCGCAAAGTTCACCGTGGCGTCGGCGCCCCCGGCGGCCGCCACGGGCAGGCCGAAGCTGACGTGGGTCCCGGCGGGGACGTCGAGCGCGGCGTACGCGATCGGAAACTGCCGCGTATCGCCAGGCGCCAGCATCACCGCCGACACCGTGGCGGCCAGCGCGATCGTGTCGGCGGCCATGCCGGCCGCATCGGTGACCAGCTCAACGACGCTGCCATCGCTGCGCGCGAAGCGCACCGCGGTGCCAACCAGCGGCAGGCCAGCGTCGCCGGTGAGCGTCACGGTCACGCCGCCGGCGGCCGCCGCGTCCGACGTCGGCCCGTCGGGGGCGGCGTCGGTGGTGGGCTCGCCGGCGTCGGGCAGGAGCCGGGCGTCGGGCAGGCTGGCCGGCGCACCGCACGCCGCGAGCAGGAGCGGACCCGCGAGCGCGCGGACGACGCGACGGTTGGCGGGCGTCCCGGCCATGGCGGCGACCTTATCAGCACGTCCGCGGCCGGTCAGCCTGTTGGTTCCCCTCGCTACCTGGGGCCGGTCTGCGGCGGCTGGCTGCCGACGAACTTCGCCAGGGTGGCCTCGGTCTGGGCCTCGATGTCGACCCGCCCCTGCACGTTGCCCCGGGCCTGGTCGAGGTTCGCGATCACCAGGTCGGCGCCGATCATCGTGAGGATGAGCACGTTGGTCTCGAACTTCATCACCGCGGTGACGACGTCGCTGACCCGCAGGAACTTGTCGACCAGGCTGCCCAGGGCGATCACGATCAGCGCCGCCGACAGCACCATCACCACCATGTACACGGCGCGCACCCGCCGGATGTGGACCAGCGCCTCGAGCTCGGTCTGCGGCTTGGCCAGCGCGTAGCCGGCCCGGGCCAGCACCACCTGGCCGGCGATGAGGCCGAGCATGCCCGCGACGAACCAGCCGCTGCCGGTGAACTGGTAGGGCACGACCAGGATGACGTACGCGAACATCGCGTACAGCGGCGCGGTGAGGAAGATGAGCCAGCCCGGCGCCGACGAGCCCGGGAAGATCAGCTTGATCACCAGCGACGCGCGGATGAGGCCGGGCATCAGCGAGATCGCCTTGGGCGCGAGCTGCAGCATCGCGATCATCGCGAACACGAACGGCAGGACCGCGCGCTTGTACACGCCCGACACGCCCATCGCCGCCAGCGATTCCTTGCTCGAGCCGACCAGCTCCTCGAACACCAGCCGCAGCGGGTAGAGGAACACGATGAACGGCGTGAGCAGGAACAGCAGCCAGCCGACGAACAACCAGCGCCGCTGCCGCCGCCACTGCGCCCACCGCTTGAGCTGCTGCCAGCAGATCCAGCAGAACAGGCCCTCGGCCACCGCCGGCGCCAGCTTCACCAGCCGCAGCGGCAGCGGGATGCCGGAGCCGCGCAGGCCGGCGATGAGGCCGATGATGGTGAGCGGCACCAGCGCGACCGCGACCAGGAACAGCACCGAGCGGCGCCAGGCCAGGAACGCCTGCAGGCTCGGCTCGGTGATCGGCGGCCGCACCGCGAGCAGCTCGGCGCGCTCGCTCGGCAGCACCTCGCTCGGCTCGATGCGCAGCCGGAACGCCCGCCGCGACGAGATCTTCAGGAACGCGACGAACCGGCGCCGGTCGAGCAGATCCTCGGGCGGCGGCGGCTCGGGCGGCGGCGCCGGCGCGACCCCGGCCGCCGGCGTCGGCGCCGCGTGCCCGAGCATCGTGCGCGGGCCCGGCGGGATCGAGGGTGGGTCGCCAGCCATCGCCGCATCCTACTCGCGCGACGCCCGCATCGAGCCCGACCGCGCCGCCGACCGCAGCGGCGCGCCCTCCTCCACCGGCAGCTCGATCACGACGCGGGCGCCGCCGCCGGGGGCGTCGAGGATGGCGATGCGGCCGCCGTGGTCGGCGACGATGCGGTGGACGATGGCGAGCCCCAGGCCGGTGCCGCCGCGGCCCTCGCGGGTGGTGAAGTACGGCGCGAACACGCGATCCTTGAGCTCGGCGGGCACCCCGGGGCCGTCGTCGACCACCTCGAGCACGACCCGATCGGCGCGCTCGCCGGCGCGGGTGGTGACCAGCACCCGCGAGCCGCGGCCGTCGGCGATGGCGTCGCGCGCGTTCTCGAGCAGGTTGAGCACCACCTGCACGAGCTGAGCGCGATCGGCGGCGATCGCCGGCAGCCCGTCGGCGAGCGCGCGCTCGACCGGCGCGCCCTGGTAGAGCGCGAGGGCGCCGCCGACGATCTCGCCGAGGTCGCACGGCTGGATGGTCGGCTTGGGCGCGCGCGCGAACTCGGCGAACTCGCCGACGATGCGGCGCAGGCGCGCGGCCTCCTCGAGCACGGTCTGGGTCGACTCCTCGAGGATCTCGTCGAACTGCGGGTGTCGGGTCGCGTGGGTCTTGCGTGGTGTCCATCGCCATCTGGATCGGCGTCAGCGGGTCTTTGATCTCGTGGGCGAGGCGGCGGGCGATGTCCTGCCAGGCGGCGATGCGCTCGGCGATGACCAGGCGATCCTTCGACGAGCGCAGCTCCTCCATCATGTCGTTGAAGGCGGTCGCCAGCGCGCCGATCTCGTTGGTGCCGCGCACCGGCACCCGGTGCGCGAGATCGCCTGCGGCGACCCGGTCGGCGCCCCCGGTCCGATCGAGGCCGCGGGTGATGCGACGCGCGACCAGCACGCCGAGCAGCGTGGTCACCAGCAGCGCCAGCCCGGCGCGAGTACCGCTGGAGCCGAGGGTGACCGCGCCAGCACCGCGTCGAGGCCGCCGTCGGAGACCTCCAGCTCGACCAGCGCCGCCGGGTGCCGTCGGCGCCGGGCAGCGGCACCGTGATGAGCCCAGGACGCGGCGCCGGGCTCGCCGCCGACGGCGCCACCCACCCGGCGTCCACCCGGCCCGGCCGCGCGACCGCGGCGAGCAGTTCTTCGGCCACCGCCTGCCCGGCCAGGACCACACCACCTGGGCGCCGTCGCGCACGCGCTGGGCGGCGGCGGCGACCAGACGCGGCGCTGGCGGCCCAGCGCCGAGGAGCCTGGAGCTCGACGAAGAACGCCGGCGCGCCGGCCTGCGCCGCCGGCAGCCGGATCGATCTCGCCGGTGGCCGCGCGGCTGTGCGGTGCCGCCAGCACCACGTCGGCGGCGTCGGTCACCGTGAGCACGTCGAGCGACAGCCCGCGCATCACCGGTGTCTCGCTCGCGCACCCGGCGCTGGGCCAAGGCGTCGAGGGTGCCCGCGCCTTCGACCAGCTCGCGGAGCAGCCTGCCGACGAACGGGTGCTCGAGGCTCGCCAGCGACGACACCGCGCCGGCGACGTGGGCCTCGGCCCGCGCGAGCTCGCGGCGCACGAGCTGCTCGGCGGCGGCCCGACGCTCGCGCACCTCGTCCTGGTAGCCGCGCACGATCACCGCGCGCGCCACCAGCGCCGCCGCCGCGATCGGCACCAGCGCCGCCAGCGCGAACCACAGGGTGAAGCGCGTGCGCAGCTTCATCGCCGGGTCCGCTTCGCGGTGCCGAACTGGAACAGCTCGGGCAGCTCGAGCCGGCCGGCGAGATCGACGGCGGCGCCGCGCAGATCGGCCCGCAGGTGGTAGCGGATGGCGCGGTGCAGGAGCGGGATGATGGGCAGTTGACGCGAACTCGGCGGCAGCGGCGGGCGCGGTCAGGCTGCCGCGCGCCAGCCGATCGTGGGCCCAGCGATCGCCGCCGCACTCGAAGGCGAGCACAGGCCAGCGCCGCCCGCGTCGTCGCCACCGGGAGCTGGCCGATGTACAGGCCGAAGCGGCTGCCGGCGACGCGCGCGGCGAAGTCGGCGGCCACGACCTTCGAGGCGCGCCGAGGCCGAGCTTCGACAGCGCCTGCACCACCCGCTCGCCGACCTCGCGATCGTCGAGGCGGGTCTCGTCGACCAGCACCGAGAGCGGCGGCGCTGGCCAGGCCCGGGAGCCGCGCCGCCGCCGTGGCGAGCGCGGCCTTGGCGGCCGCGAGCGCCCGGGCCTCGCCGCGGCGGCGCCGCGCCGCCGAGGTCGACCGGGATCGGCGAGGTGGTCGGCGTGATGCGCTCGCCGAGGCCGAGCCTGGCGCAGGCCACCGCGGGCGATCGCGAGATCGAGCGCTCCGGCGCAGATCGCGATCGCCGGTGAGCTTCGCGCGGGCGCCGCCGAAGCCGACGTAGGTCGTGATCGTCGCCGCGCTCTCGATGTCGGTGCTGACGTAGGCCGGCGCGTGGCTGGCGAACGCGTTGGCGCCGCGCGCCGAGATCTGGCGCCAGCTGATTCGTAGCGGCGGGCCTCGGCGGCAGGATCGACTTTGAACCAGTCGAGCTCGACCTCGTCGAGGTAGGCCGTATGGCGACGTGCTTCAATGAACGCGCGCACCACCACCTGGCGGGCGCCGCGATCGAGCCGGGCCACCGCCATCGGTCCCGGCCGATCGGGCTGGTCGACGGCGCCGCGCCGCCCGGCGTGATCGACGCTGCCGGCAGCGCCAGGATCGGGCGAGATCGCGGGCGCGGCCAGCTCGAGCACCACGTCGTCGCCGTCGCGCGCGATCGCGGTCACCGACGCCAGGATCCCGCTGGCGGCGCTCGCCCGCAGCCGGCGCAGCGAGGCGACCACGTCGCCGGCGTCGAGGGTGCGGCCGTCGTAGCACGCCGGTGCGCACGCCGATGAGGGCCGCGGCGCCGGCGCGCTCGAGGACCGCGGCGCGCGCGCGAGCCGCGGCGTGATCGCGCCGTCGGGCGCGGCCCGGTACAGCGGGTCGAACACCAGACCGACCAGGGTCAGCTCGGCCTGGCTCCTGGCGACCACCGGATCGAGCGTGCTCGGCTCGCTGGTGAGCGACGCGATGACTCACCGCTGCAGCCTGGCGGGTCTCCGCGCGCGCGCCCGCCGCCAGCGCCACCGACAGCGCCGCCATCACGCCGAGCCGGCCGGCGGAGGTCACGGACGTTGAGCTGCCATAGATCCACCCGGGCCGAGCCCGGTAAGCGGGTCGCGCACACCACGTCGAGATCGCCGTCGCCGTCGAGATCGCCGGTGGCGATGCCGACCACGCCGGCGGTGAAGGCGTGGCGAAACCACGGCTTCGTCGGCGGCGTCGCGCAGCCGCAGCACTCACCGCGTCCTTGTCGCTGGGCGCGCTGGCGCCGGTCGCTGCCACTCGGGCGCGCCGTCGCGATCGACGTCGGCGACCGCGACCCCGACGCCGATGCCGGTGAGCTCAGGACCTGCGCGGCGGACACGGCGCTCGCTCGCACGGCGGCGTGAGCGTCACCTGCAGTATGCCGCCGGGCGTTTACGCGGCGGTGACCGCCAGCGGTGCCCGGTGGGGATCGACGAGCCCGGCTGACACGCGACCTCGCAGATCGGCGCTGCCAGGGTGTCGAAGTGGTTGTGCCTGCCAGCTCGAGCGCGGGCTCGCCGCAGCCGGGCCACCCGGTCAGCGGGCCCAGCTCGACCAGCGCGCTGCCTTGCCAGCCGTAGCGCGCCGCGGGCCCGGCTGCCGGCGCGCACCAAACGCCGCCGGCGCTGCGCCGGTCGTCGCCACGATCTCGCCATCGCGACGTCGTCGCGCGGCCGCGTCGGCGCGCGCTCGTCGGGCAGCGCCAGCCGCGCCTGCTCGACCAGCGCGGCGCCGTCGAGGCGCAGCGCCACCACGCTGGCCTCGCTCACCAGGTACACCTCGGCGCGGCCGTCGCCGTCGAGATCACTGGCGGCGGTGAGGGTGGCGAGCGGCGCCCTCGAGCTCGAGCGCCGCGCGGCCGCTGCACCTTCCAGCCTGGCCTTGACCGGCACCGGCGGCACCCGCGGCGGCACCCGCTGCGCGAGGCTGGCCGCCTCGAGCTCGGCCCGCACCCGCTCGACCCACGGGCCCAGGGTCGTCGCCGCCGCCGCGCGCGGCGCCAGCGCCACCGCGACCGCCAGCCCCAGCGCGAGCTCAGTCCTCGTAGGCATCGGTCACCAGGGTGTCGGTGCTCACCTGGCCCGGCGCCGGCGCGACCCTCGACGGGCGCGGTGCCGGTGACGAAGACCTCGGTCAGGCTGCCGCCGGGCGAAGCGCCTCGGCGGCGAGCAAGCCGGTCGCGAGATCGATGCGCGCCCTCGAGCCCGGCCGGGCGCGGGAACGGCTTCTTCGGCAGCTTCATCTCGCGGCACCAGGTCGACGAAGCGATCGGCAGCGCCGCGCCGCCGCTGGTCTCGCCGCTGCCGATCGAGGTGTTGTCGTCGCGGCCCACCCACACGCCGATGGCGTAGTCCGGGTCAGTCGACGAACCAGGCGTCGCGGTTGTCGTTGGAGGTGCTGGTCTTGCCGGCCAGCGATGCCCAGTTGTTTGGCCGTCGCGGTGCCCTGCTCACCACTGACCGCACCAGGTCGACTACACCACGTAGGCCACCGCCGGCGACATCGCCGCCACCGGCGCCGGCGGCCTGGTCGGCACGCCGTCGACGGACAGCACCGCGGCGGCGCGTACTGGCTGCCGGCGACGAACGTCGCCATCGCGTTGGTGAGCTCGAGCGGCGTGACCTCGCCGGATGAGCGTCGATCGACAGGTGGCGCGGCAGGTCGCGCGGGATGCCGGCGGCGCGCGCGAAGTCGACCACCGCGTCCGGCGTCAGCTCGTAGGCCACGCGGATGGCCACGGTGTTGGTCGACTTGGCCAGCGCGTGGCGCAGCGTGACCGGGCCCTCGAACTTGTCGGCGTTGTAGTTCTTGGGTCGCCACAGGTCGAACACCTCGGGCGCGTCGTTGATGATCGAGGCCGGCGTGAAGCGGCCGCTGGCGATGGCGGCGCCGTAGACGAACGGCTTGAACGACGAGCCCGGCTGGCGCTCGGCGGTGGTCGCCCGATCGAAGCCCAGCGGCGACACCGCGTAGCCGCCGACGAGCGCCTGCACCTCGCGGGTGGCGACGTCGATCACCACCACCGCGCCCTCGGCGCCGCCGGCCAGCGCGACCTGGTGCCGGCCGGCGTCGTCGTCGGGCGCGCGCTGGACCCGCACCACGTCGCCGACGGCGAACCGCGCGCTCGGCGGCTTGCGGACGCCGGCGTCGTCGGGCGGGTTGAAGCGCTCGTCGGCCGGCCCGCCGAGCACCAGGCGCGCGAGGTGGCCGCCGAGGTCGACCTTGACCACCGGGCCGTCGTCGTCGACCGCGGTCACCAGCGCCTCGTAGACCTCGCCGTCGATGGGCCCGCTGGTGGGCAGCCGCTTGCCGAGCTTGGCCAGCTCGAGCTTGACCTTGTCGGCCGATCTGGCGACCGCGACGCCGAGCTTGCGCCGGCCGTCGAGGGCGCGCAGGCCGGCAGCGTGCCTGGTGGCCGCCGCCTGGCAGACGTCGACGGTGGTGCGGACTCCGCGCCGCGCGCGAGCAGCGCGGCCTTGCCGGCGGTGCCCTTGCCGCGCAAGAGCTCCTCGCGCCCGACCCCGACCCACTCGGGCGCCGCGCCCAGGCGCGGGAACGGCGTCGCCACCAGCGCGATCGGCGCGTCGATCCAGCGCTTGGCCTCGTCGCGGGTGAGCTTGCCGGTCGCGGCCAGGCGCCCGAGCACGTGGGCCTGGCGGGTCTTGGCCGCCGCCGGGTGCTTGCGCGGCGACAGGTTCTCCGGCGACTGCGGCAGCCCCGCGAGCATCGCCATCTGACCGACGTCGAGCTCGCCGACGTCCTTGCCGAAGTAGAAGCGCGCCGCCTCCTGGACCCCGTAGCGGCCGTGGCCGAAGTAGATCTGGTTGAGGTAGAGCGTGAGGATCTCTTCCTTGGAGAGCTCGCTCTCGAGGCGCCGGGCCAGGATGATCTCCTGGATCTTGCGCTTGAAGGTCTTCTCCGGCGACAGGACGAAGGTCTTCACCACCTGCTGGGTGATCGTCGAGGCCCCCTGCCGGGTGTCGCCGGAGCGCAGGTTCACGAAGAACGCGCGGATCATCCCGCGGTAGTCGATGCCGCCGTGGGTCCAGAAGTGCTCGTCCTCGGTGGCGACCACCGCGTCGACCAGCATCCGCGGCAGCTCGGCGTACGGCACGAAGGTGCGGCGGCTGTTCTCGGCGTAGAGTTCCCCGATGCGCTGGCCGTCGCGATCTTCGATGATCGTGACCTCCTTCGGCTTGTAGTCGCCGAGCGAGTCGAGCCGCGGCAGGTCGCGGCCGTAGGACCAGAACACCAGCGCGACGACCACCGACAGGATGGCCATCAGGCACAGCCCGACCACCGCGCTCCACTTGAGGAACCGGAACCAGCGCGAGCGCAGCCACGCCGGGCCCGACGGCGCCTTGCCGCCGCGGCGCTGGTTGGGCCTGGCGGCGCGCTTGCCGGGGCGACCGACCGGGGCCAGCCGCATCGTCGAGCCTGGCGTGCGCGGCGCGCGTGCGCCGGGGGGCGGGGTCGCTGGGTTCACCGGCTCGGCCATGGACACGACGGCAAGGGTTGCAAGCGCAGGGCCGGAGCCACCCTAGGCGCCGGCGTCATTGTCCCCGCGCGTGGCGCCGCGGCCACATCTGGACGTGTCGCGCCAGCCACGGCCCGGGCCACGATCTCGGGGGCGCCCTGCAGCTTGGCCGCGTACCATTGGGCGCGCAGGGTGGCGATGGTGTCGACGTCGAGATCGCCCGGTCGGCCCAGGAGCGCCCGCCGCCGCGCCGCCAGCCGGCTCATCACCAGGGCCACCGACACCGACAGGTTGAAGCTCTCGGTGAACCCGAACATCGGGATGGCGAGGGCGCCGTCACACGCGGCGCGCGCGGGCGCCGACAGCCCGGCGTGCTCGTTGCCGAACATCACCGCCACCGGACGGTCGACGGCGACATCGTCGAGGGTGACGGTGGCGTCCGGCGCGGTGGCGTAGACCGCGAAGCCGCGCGCGCGCAGCGCGTCGGCGCACGCCTGCGGCGTCGCCCACCGCGTGATCTCGAGCCAGCGATCGCAGCCGCGGGTGACGCCGTGGGAGGTGAGGCCCTTGCACGGCTCGACGGCGTGCAGGCCGGCGAGGCCGAGCGCCTCCGAGGTGCGGATGGCGGCCGCGGCGTTGTGCGGGTCGAACGTGTCCTCGAGGATCGGGGCGAGCGACGCCAGCCGCGCGGTCAGCACCGCCTCGATGCGCGCGCGCCGGCTCTCGGTGAGCAGCGGCGCGAGGATCTCGACGACCCGGGCCGGGCCGTACGCGGCGATCGCGGGATCGATGGCAGCGCGGGCCGGCACCGCCGGAGGCTACCAGCCCCGGGTGGGCCGCAACCAGCCCCGCGCACGTCGGCGCCGCCACGCCTGCCGCGGACCCCGCCGGGTTGGTAGGGTCGGCGTCCCAACGACCTGGAGAGCGAGATGAGCAAGACCTGGATGCTGTGCGCCGCGCTGGCGCTGGTGGCGTGCAAGAAGAGCGACAAGACCGAGGGCGGGGCCGCGCCAGCAGCCACGGTCGCCGCTGCGGGCAGCAACGCCGGCAGCGCCGCCGCGCAGCTCCCGGGGGCCGCCGCCGTCGCCGCCAAGATCGATGAGGCCAAGGCCGTCGTCGGCGGCGCCAACAAGCCGGCGCTCACCGCCGAGGCCTACGAGGCCGGCATCCTCGGCCTCGCCGACTGCAAGGTGGTCGGCGCCGACATCGACCCGCAGTGCCCGGGCAAGCTGGCCCTCGACGAGCTGCGCAAGAACAGCTCGACGCCGCTCAAGGACATGGCCGGGATGAGCGCCACCCTCGGCCAGAAGCTCATCGGCCACGCCTCGCCGGCCGTGCGGGTCAAGGCCGCGCAGCTCATGGGCAGCGTGTTCGGCAGCTCCGACACCAGCCAGCAGGTGGTGGTCGACGCCGCCGCCAAGGAGACCGACTCGGGCGCGCTGCAGGCGATGATCCGGACCGTCGCCAACTCGGGCGCGAAGAACCCGGCGGTGGGCGCGATGCTCCTCGCGGCGGCCGACCACGCCGACGCCGAGGTGCGCAAGCAGGCGATCTACGCGCTGTCCTCGGGCTGGAACCGGGAGCTCGCCGGCGGCGCCGACAAGCTCGCGGCCCTCATCGACAAGGATCCCGACCCCGAGGTGCGCACGGCGGCCTGCGAGCGGGCCGGCGGCCTCGGCACCCCGTCGCTGGTGTCGACCTACGAGAAGCACACCGCCTCCACCGACGACGCCAAGCTGTACGCCGCGTGCATGAAGGGGCTGGTGACGATGTTCTTCGACTACCCGCTGTTCGAGACCAGCAACCAGGCCGCGTACAAGCTCTTCCTCAAGCGGCTGGGCGCGCCGCCGGTCGGCGAGATCTCGCCGCCGTGGATGGTGACGTCGATGTTCAGCAACTACGCCGACGAGGGCAAGAACGCCGCGTTCACCAAGACCCTCGACGCCTGGCGCGCGAAGGCGCCGTGGTTCGACGCCGCGGCGCTGCGCAAGGCGCTCGCGGCGATCGTCGCCAACAAGGCCGTGTACTGGATGGCGCGCACCGGCGCGTTGAAGTCGCTGGTCGGCCTGGGCGCGACCAAGGCCGAGATCGAGGCCTTGAAGAAGGGCTACGACCCGGCCAACCGCGACGACGCCCACGTCATGCGCAACTTCGACGACGCGATCGCCAAGGCCAAGTAGCGCCGTCGCGCGAGCCCGTCATGATCGATCTGGCTCGTCGTCGCGGCCTCGCGCTTGGTCGCACCGCGCTCGCGCTCGCGCTCGCGCTCGTCACCGCCTGCCGTGATGGCGCGCCTGGTGATCGCGCCGCCCCGGTGGAAGGCGGCGCCTCGATCGCGGCGGAGATCGCGGTCCGGCTCGACCAGGCGCCGGCCCGCGGCGTGCGGGTGCCGGTCGCTGGCGCTGCGCCGCTGGCGTCGCTGCTCGGCGACGCCGACGCCGGCGCGTGGGAGCTGGTGCGCGCGCGCGGCCGCGGCGGTCAGGTGCTGACGCTGCCCCTCGAGAAGTACCCAGGCCACGTCGCGTGTCTCTTGACCCGTGGCGGCGTCCCCACCCTGGTCTGGTTTCGGGGTGACCCGACGACGCCGTGCACGAGCGGCGAGACGCCGCTGTCGCTCGCCGATCCCGTCGAGATCGAGATCTTCACGCATCCGCCGCCGCGCGCGCCGGCGGTGCCCGCGCTGACCCTGCGCCGGGGTACGGGCGCGCCGACGCCGGTCTCCGCCGCCGACCTGGTCCGGCTCGGCAACGTGCGGGTGCCCGCCGCCGACGACTCCGGGCGCATGGTGCGCGATCGTCGCCAGGCCGGCGGCGACGGCCGCGACGGCAAGCGCGACTCCGACGGCGCGGGCGCTTCGCTGGGGGCGGTGCTCGGGCTCGCCGGGTCCGTCGACGAGATCGCGAGCGTGACCGCAGTCACGCTCGACGGCGAGCGCACCACCGTACCGGCCACGGCGTGGGCCGTCGACGGCACCGGGCGGCTCAAGCAGAACCGTCGTGGCGAGGTGACCCTGCGCTGGGCCGCCGCCGACGGCGCGGTCGCCCAGGTGCGGCGGCTTGCCGCGCTCGAGCTGACGCCATAGCGCCCCGCAAGCGCGCGTTGCGTCGCCGCGCGTGTTACCTAGCTGTCATGCGGAAGCTTCTTCACCCCGCACGCGCGGCGCTGCGCGTGCTCCCCCTGTCACTGATCCTGGCCTGCGGTGGCGACGACGCCCCGGCCACGCCCGACGCGGCGCCGACCCCCGACGCGGCGGACACCACCGCGCCAGCGGCGCCGACCGACTTCGAGGCCGCTGTCGCCGGCGCCAGCGTGAACCTCACCTGGACCAACCCGACCGACGCCGACTTCGCTGGCGTGGTGCTGGTCCGCAGCGTGGCGTCCGCCAGCGGCGGCGCCCCGACCGCGGCCAGCGCGGCCGGCGACACCGTCGGCACCGGCTCAGTCCTCTACAGCGACGACGCCGAGCTCACCACCGACGCCACCCCGGCGCCGGGCACGATCGTCTACGAGCTGTGGTCGTACGACACCGCCGGCAACCTGGCCGGGCCCGCGGTGGCGCAGGCGGTGGTGCCGATCCCGCCGCAGACCGCGTCGATCACGATCGATCCGGCGGCGCTCACCCTCACCGTGACCTCGGCGCCGACGCTCTACGGCCTGACCGGCACCGTCGAGCTCAAGCGCGCCAGCTTCACCTACCAGCCCAACTACGGCAGCGGCATCCGCTTCGAGGCGGTCGCCGACGGCGCCGCCGGCAACGGGCCGACCATCGCGCTCGTGACCGGCGGCGATCCGGCCCAGGCACCGGTGGTGACCGTGGTGGGCACGGACGTGTCGGTGACGTACGCCCGCGACGTCCACACCAACAAGGAGATCGCCGCGGCCCTCAACGGCGATGCCGCCGCCTCGGCCATCATGACCGCGACCGCGCTGGTCGACGGCATCCAGCTCGGCAACCTCAACCCGTCCGCGCTCACCGGCGGCGCCGACGACGTGGTGGTCGCTCACCTCGCGCTGACCAACACCGGCGTCAACCGCCTGGTCTTCAACGCCAAGGCGATGGTCACCGCGCTCAGCGACGGCACCGGCACCGGCGCCGGCACCCTCGACAGCACCCCGGCGATCTGGTTCGGCGCCAAGGGCCTCGAGATCGGCGGCGCCGCCGGCGAGGGCTTCCTGGAGATCAGCGGCTACTCGGCGGCGACCATCACCGCCTCGCTCACCCTGCGCGACGATCCGACGGTCATCGTCCCGGCGCGCCAGGACAGCGACCTGCTCCTCGCCATCGACAGCAGCGGCGCCGGCGGCTGGCAGATCGGCACCGGCGGCCCGCTCGAGTACGGCGAGGCCTTCAACGAGTACCCGGGCACGCGCGGCGTCGACCTCACGCAGGACGGTCGCTTCCTGATCAGCGGCTCGCGCACCACGCCGCAGGTGCTGCTGATCGACATGACGACGCTGGAGCCGGTGGTGGGCGCCAACATCGGCGACGGCACCGGGGTCGGCACGGTGGAGACGGTCCGGCTGTCCGCCGACGAGACCACCCTGTACGCGGTGGTCAACCACGGCCGCCACGCCTCGAACTACTACTCGATCACCGAGCTCACCGAGGGCGGCAACATCTGCAAGCTCGGTGACGGCACCTGCCTCGGGGTGCCGCCCACCGCCGAGCTGATCAAGCTGAGCTTCCCGGCGCTCGCGGTGCAGCAGCGCCTGACGCTGCTCACCGACAGCGCCGTCGACGGCCGTGCCCGTGACTTCGACATGAGCGCCGACGGCAGCGTCGCCGCGATCCCGCTCACCCTGGAGGGCAAGGTGGCCATCGTCGACCTGACCACGATGTCGCTGCGCTCGACGGTCGACGTCAGCGGGGTCAACGTCGCGCCGCGCGAGGTCGCGGTGTCGCCCGACGGCAGCAAGACCTACGTCGGCTATCGCAGTAATCAACCCGGCGATGAACGCGAACAACAACCACGACGGCACGCTGTCGGTCATCGACAACACGACCTTCGCGATCACGTCGCTGTCGCCGCCCGACGTCGCCGTCGGGACCTGAATTCGCGTACCTGGACTTTCAGGCCGGACGGCAAGCTGTACGTCAGGCGCAAGCGCGTCGACGTGCCCACGCCACTGGCGGTCTACACGCCGACGACCGACACCTGGAGCACGGTCGACCTCGCCGCCGGGCGTAGCTACCTCTTGGCCTTCGCGGCCGACGACACGCCTTCGAGTGGAACAGCAACTCCACCGAGCTGCGCCGGGTCGATCTCGCGACGTGGGACCCACACCTCGCTCGGCAACTACCCCGGCGGCTACGGCCACGGGATCGCCGTCACCGTTCTGACCGCGCTGCGCCGCCACCCGGCGCGGACATCGACCTACATCGGCGCGGCGTGTGGGCCCGTCGGCCCGCCGCTGCCGGTGTCGACGGCGCGGCCACAGGCCCGCCGCGTGTGCGGCCCGCGGGGCCCAGCTGGGGCGCGCCGCCCGATGGCGCGCAGCTTGCTGTGACGTGGGTCCATGACCCGCAACCATCGCGCGCTGCGCTGTCTCGCTGCTCCGCTCGCCGTCGTCGTGCTCGCGGCTGGATGCCTGGCCGAGCCCGAGGGCGAGGTCACCTCCGCCACCCAAGCCCTCGAGGGCCACGAGGGGATGCGCGATCGCGAGGCGGATCGGCAGGACCGACCGGACGACGACCTCGACGGCGACGACGACGACACTGTCGACGTCGACCGTACCTGCGCCCTCGACGTGGAGGAGACCGGCGAGGTCCGCCGCGGCGAGGCCAAGGCGTGTGGCCGCGGCTCGCGGACCATGACGATGTTCGAGGCGCCGCCCCGATCCTTCGACGTGCGCGCGGCATCACGACTCGACGCGCGCGAACAGTGCGCGGCCTGGGCGATGAAGCACTCGCGACCCAAGGCGGGCTGGCACGCGCCGGCCTGTCCCGGCGGCTGCCCGGCGGGCACGTCGGGCTGCCAGGTCACCGGGCTCGCCGGGCGGTCCCGTCCGATCTCGCACAACGCCGACGTGATCGATCACGGTGACGGCACCTTCGAGTGCGCCGGGTCGCTCGACCGCGTCGAGGTGCAGTATCGCTGCACGCCGTGCACCTTCGACGACAAGGCGTGTCGATGATGCGCGCGCGGGACACCGTCCGGGCGGTCGCGTTCGCCAGCCTGGTCGCCGTCGGCGCCTGCGCCGCCCCCCTCGACGGCGACGAGCCCCCCATCGAGCCCGCCGTCGGCGAGCTGCGCGCGGCCATCACCCAGGGCGACATCACCTGGACCTTCGACGACGCCTACGAGGCCGGCCAGTTCGCCAACGGCGACTGGTGGGTCGTCGGCCCGGTGACGATCGTCGCGATCGATCCGCCGGCGATGACCGTCGCGGGCCGGGCCATCAACGGCGCCATGATCAACCCCGACGCCTCGTGCGCGCACGGCTACGACAGCCGGCTCTACGGCGACTACGGCGACGACCTGAGCGGCCCGCGGTACCACCCCGAGCTCAACGTCGCCCTGGGCGTGGCCGCCGGCGAGCCGCTGCACGTGGCCGCGTCGTCGTCGCTGGTGTCGACCATCAGCGACCTCGATCCCGAGGGCGCCGGTCGGGTCTCGCAGCTCCGCACCGCCGCGGTGCTCACGGTCCTCGACGCGCCGCCGCCGGTGGGCGCGTTCCGTCCGCCGTACGCTGGCACCGACAAGCGCATCCGCCACCGCGAGGCCGAGCTCGACTACGGCGCCCTCGCCCGCCTGCCGCCGGCGGCGGACGCGCCGTCGCTGGCTGCCACCGCCGCCGGGTTCGCCCGGGTGTGGCTCGACCACTGCCCCGAGTGGATCAGCACGTACCTGCACCCGAGCGACAACCAGCCCGCCTACTACCGCGAGTTCACGACGCTGACCGGGGTCGCCGGCCTGCTGCTCAACAGCGCCTACGCCGACGCCGACAAGCGCGACCTGCTGGTGAACGTCGTGCAGGTGGGGCTCGATCACGCTGGCAACCTCGAGGCTGGCGCCCGCTGGGGCGTCAACGGCCACAACAACGGCCGCAAGTTTCCGATCGTCTTCGCCGGCGCGGTGCTGGGCGACGCCGAGCTCCGCGACGTCGGCCACACCTACGCCGACCAGTTCTTCGGCCCCGGCGATCCGCGCAACGTCGCCGGCGCATTCTCCGAGGACAAGCAGGTGTTCTACGTGGCCGAGACCGCGCCGGGTGTCTTCAACTGGGGCCACGGCGGCTACGACGCCGGCTTCGTCGGCGTGCCCGAGTGGGGCAACTTCCACACCGAGCAGCCGGCCAGCGACGACGCACGCTGGAGCGACGGCAACCCGTACCGCCTGTGCTGCTCCGCCAACGGATGGATCGGCCCGGCGCTCACCCTCCGGGTGATGGGCCTCATCGAGGCATGGCACCAGCCGGCGTACTTCGACTACGTCGATCGCTACGCGACGCGCGAGGCCTCCACCGAGTGGTTCTCGTGGGACGCCTGGACCGGCGCGATGTGGCGCGCCCACCGCGGCCGACGCCGACCTGGGAGCGCTGAACACCACCACGACCGCGTCGCTTCCGCTGCCCTCCCGAATGCTCCCTCCAACTCACGAGGTCACGGGCCCTGGCGGACGCCAGAGAACACTGAGGCAAGGCGCGGCGCGCTGAGACAAGACAAGGCAAGGCGCGGCGCGCTGAGATGAGGCGAGACGATGGCGCGGCTCGCCACGCGGGGAACGCGCGCCTACGGCCAGCGCTCGGCGGTCGGCGGCGCGGTGCGCGCGGAGAAGCGCAGCGGGCGAAGGTCGGCGACCTGGCGACGGGCGTCGCCGTCGAGGGCGGCGGCGGCGGTCGGCAGCCGCCACAACTGCCCGTCGTTCGACCACAACGAACCGAGTGGCGCGGGTCCCAGTCGATCCAGTCGACGGCGCCGAGCGAGCAGCGAGCGCGCGCCGACGTCGAGGTGCGCGTGCTCGACGTGCCACGCGCCGCCGCGCCGCGCCGTGGCCGGTGCGGGTGAGGCGCAGGCTCACCTTCAGGTCCTGGGCTGCGGTGTAGACGGTCGGCGGCTCGAGCACGAAGGTCGGGTCGTCGCCCCAGCGAAAGTGCGAGTGGCGGGTCGCCTGGGCCAGGGTCCAGCCGTCGCGCACGAGGCGCTCGTGCAGGATCGGATCGTCCTCGCCAGCGCCACCCCACGGCAGCCGGGTCACCACGAGCTTGCGCGGGAGCGCGCGGGCACCGGACTCGCGCTCGAGCTGGTGCGCCGGGTGATGCAGCGCGAGCGCACGGTCGCGCGACCACAGGCCGCCGCCGCCCCAGGCATCCCCCTTCGGCCACAGCGCCAGCGCCCGCAACCAGGGCGGCCGCGACACCGCGGTCCAGCTGCCATGCGCGTGGCGGGCCTTCCAGGTCGCCGCGAAGTACACCAGGAGCTCACCGTCGGGCGACAGGTCGCAGCGTCGCTCGTAGATCCGCCCCTTGAGCCACTGCCCACACACGATCTCGTCGGAGCGGGTGTCCCAGGTCAGCAGCGCGACCTGCTTCGACGGGCCGCGGCGAACGATCACCGCGCGCGCGGCGCGTCGCGCGAGCAAGACGTACAGGCGCGCCTGCGGCTCGAGCGACGCGTCCGCCACGGCTCGACGCTAGCACGGAGCCCACGGCGTCCGCCCTCACTCGACGACGACCACGCCGAGCGGGACCTCGACGAAGTCGTCGCTGCCGTCGGGGCCGTCGACGTCGGCGCCATCGTCGAGGCGCGCCCAGATCGGGTAGCTGCCCGCGGCCAGGCCGGTGACGTCCCAGGCGAAGGTGTCGCGCCCGGCGCTGAGGTTGCCGATCACCGCCGCCGCCTCGAGCTCGCCGTCGATCATCCGCGGGCCGCGAACCTCGCCGACCACCAGATCGCCGTCGGCATCGGCGAGCTCGTAGGCGAACTCGATCGCACCGGCGGCGCGCGCGCCCTCGGTCACGGTGAGCGTCGGCGCCGCGTTGTCGGGGTGGCCGGGGCCGCGCACCGCGACCTCGCCGTTGCCCAGGGCCGCCCAGTTGCGGATCACCGCGAGCTCGTAGTCCCCGAGCGGTCGATCCGGTGGCATCACCCGCTGGTCGGGCCGCAGCGCGATGTCGTGGGTGAGCCGGAAGATCGCCTGGATGCTCTTGGCGGCGCCGGTGGCGACGTTGCCGTCGGCCAGCTCGACGTCGGCGAAGGCGTCGAGCCGCAGCGCGGTCGAGCGCGGCGTGCCGTCGGGGCGCGTGCCACCGCCGCGGAACGGGTAGCCGTGGCAGCGGATGCACTTGGCCGCCACCAGCGGCATGACGTCGACCTGCCAGCTCGGCTCCGCCGGCGCGTCCTCGACGGCGCACGCGCCGACCGCGGCCGCCATCGCCGCGCTGATCGCGATCGTCGTCCTCGCCCGCATCGCGCTCATGGATAGTAGTGCACCTGGACCAGGCCCAGCAGGTCGGGCTCGTCGCCGCGCCCGCCGACGCCGGCGATCCGCGCCAGGAGGTGCAGCTCGACGTGGGCCCACGGGAACACCTGCACGTCGAGCTCCGCCGTCGAGCGCGACACCCCGCGCAGGCGCAGGTCGGGGGTCCACACCTGGCCGCCGACGCCGATCATCAGGCCGGGCAACATCACCCGGGTGAGCTGGGCCGCGCCGAGCAGCTGCCAGCGCGTGAGGTCGGCGTCGGCGATGCGCTGGCCTTGCCCGTCGAGCTCGGCCTGGAGCAACAGGCCCGGCCCGTCGAGCCACCAGGTGGCCACGGTGCCGACGAGCACCCGGCGATCGAGCTCGCCCTGGGCGTAGCGCGCCTGCCCGGCGACGGCGGCGCCCTCGCCGACGGTGCGCTCGTAGAACACCGTCGCCCCGGTGGCGCGGGCGCCGGCCTGGGTCTCGGGCCACGGGCTCGGCGCGAACACCGACCCGTGCAGCTCCCAGCCGTCGCCCGACGCGCCGGCGCCGAGCGCATAGGGTTCCTCGAGGATGTACATGTCGAGCGCGCGCCGCGCCAGCGCCGAGTGGTCGGCGGAGCGCAGGCCGAGCACCGGGAAGAACCGGCCGACGCGCACGTACGGCGCGCCCTCGTGGGCCTGGTAGGTGAGCACGTGGCGGCGCGAGGTGAGGTAGGCCGCCGGGCCGGCGCCGTCGGGGCGCGACCGCGCCGCCCCGTTGAGCCCGCCGGTGATGCTCACCGACAGCGGCCCGCGGCGCAGGTCGGCGTACAGGTCGGCCTGCATCGGGAAGGCGGCCAGGGTCGGCTCGTCGCCCTCGCGCAGGCGGCCCACGCCGGCGACGCGGACGTCGCCACCGAGCGCGAGCCACGGCGGCGGCGTCCACGCGCCGTGGAGGAGCCCGCCGTCGCCGCCCCAGCTGATGGTGTCGCCGACCTCGGACCGGCCGTAGTCGTTGAGCAGGCCGCCGCCCTCGGGGGCGAGGTGACACGCGCTGCAGCGGTCGTTGCCGGTGCTGAACCGAAACTGCGGGTACGCCATCGCCGCGGCCTCGAGCACGCCCAAGGTCAGCGCCACCGCGGCGAGCGCCCGGATCACTCGCACCGCGCGCCCTCGAGGATCCACCGCTCGATCAGGTCGATCTCGACCGGCGCCAGCGGCAGGTCCGGCGGCATCGTCGGGTTGCCGTCGCCGCGCAGCCAGGTCATCAGGGCCGAGGTCTCCGGGTGGCCGGGATCGACGTTGACGCCGCGCTCGTCGGCCGGCGGCTCGCTCGACCCACAAGGGCGCCGCAACAGCGACTGGTAGGCGCTCTCGGCGGTCGACAGATCGAGCCCCGACTGCACCGTGATCGCCGAGTGGCAGGCGGCGGTCGCGCAGTTCGGCGCCAGGATCGCGGCGTGGATGTAGGCCCACTCCGCTGGCCGGTCGGCGCCGCTGACACAGCCCCCGACGACGGCGAGCGCGAGCACGGCAGGCAGAGATCCGGACCCCATCGGTGGGGCGGCAGTATATCCATGGCGGTCCCCCCGGCACCTCCTGTAGGTTCGGGCGCCGATGCGGCCCCTGCCCCTCGTCCTGGCGCTCACCCTGGCGGCGTGCGACGCCGCCGAGGTCGACCTCGACCCGGGGCGGATCACCCTGCACCGGCTCAACAACGCCGAGTACAACAACACCGTCCGCGACCTGCTGGGCACCCAGCTCCGCCCCGCCGACGACTTCCCCACCGACGATCGCGCCTACGGCTTCGACACCGTCGCCGACGTCCTGCGGGTGAGCGCGCTGGGGCTCGAGCTGCACGAGGCCGCGGCCCGGGCGCTCGTCGACGACACCCTGGCCACCAACGTCGCCGCGGTCACCGTCCAGCAGGAGATCACCACCAGCTCCGACATCGGCGCCCCGCTGGGCACCGGCTGGCTCATCTTCACCGGCGGCACCGCCCTCGACTTCACCGCGCCGGGGCCGGGCCGCTACACCGTCGCGGTCCGCGCGTACCAGACGCCGGCGGGCCCGATCCTGCGCTGCTCTCCATCGAGCGCGTGGGCTCGTCGCCGGTGGTGATGCCGGTGACCGCGCTGGCGGCGGCGCCGGGTGTACGACCGACCTCGTCGTCGACGAGCCGACGCGCGCTGCAGGTCGCGGTCGGCTTCAGCAACGACCTACGACCTGAGCACCATGGCCGACCGCAACCTGTGGATCGACCACGTCGAGCTGCAGGGTCCCTTCGACAGGCCGGTGGTCGACGAGGCGCGTCGGGCCGCGGTGCTGACCTGCGCCGATCTGGCCGACGCCGCCTGCCAGACCGAGATCCTCACCCGCTTCGCGGCCAGGCCTGTGCCGGCCGCCGCTTCAGCCGCCGAGATCGCGACCCTGCGTGGGCTCGTCGACCTGGCGCTCGCCGCCGACGACACCGCCGAGGCCGGCCTGCGCCGCGCTGCAAGCGATCCTGTGTCGCCGCACTTCCTCTACCGGGTCGAGCTCGACCCCGATCGACCGACGCCACGCCGCACCCGCTGGGCGCTACAGCTGGCGTCGCGGCTGTCGTACTTCCTGTGGAGCTCGATGCCCGACGACGCTGTTCGCAGGCCTCGGCGCGCTGCTCGAGCCCGACGTGCTCGACGCCGAGGTCCGACGCATGCTCGACGATCCCAAGGCGGTCGCGCTGCTCGACGACTTCTTCGGCCAGTGGCTGTTCACCCGCGCCCTGGGCGCGCAAGGACCGACTACGCTGTTCCCCGAGTACGACGACGAGCTCGAGGCCTCGATGCGGGCCGAGACCCGCGCCTACATGCAGGCGTTCCTCGGCCGCGAGGGCGCGCCCGGCGTGCCGATGGATCAGTTCCTCACCGCCGACTTCACCTTCGTCGACGATCGCCTCGCCGCCTTCTACGGCCTGCCCGCGGTCGGCTCCGACGTGCCGGTCCGGGTCTCCCTCGCCGACAGCCCGCGCCGCGGCTTCCTCATGCAGGGCAGCTTCCTGCGGGTGACCTCGCGCCCCAAGCGGACCTCGCCGGTGCTGCGCGGCAAGTGGGTGCTCGACAACCTGCTGTGCTCGCCGCCGCCGCCGCCGCCGCCGGGCGTCGAGGGCTTCCCCGAGGGCGAGACCACCGCCGGCTCGATCCGCGATCGCCTGGTCGCCCACCAGGAGAACCCGGTGTGCGCGAGCTGCCACGCCGCGATGGATCCCATCGGCTTCGGCCTTGACGAGTTCGACGCCATCGGCCGCCACCGCACCGAGGACGGCGGCTACCCGATCGACGCCAGCGGCACGCTGTTCGGCGCGGTGCCGTTCGACGGCGCGCGCGAGCTGGTGGCGGCGCTCGCGGCCCAGCCCAACGTCTACCGCTGCATGGTCGAGAAGCTCTACACGTACACCGGGCGGCCGCCGCTGCGGGTCGAGGCCCTCGAGCACGTCGAGGCGCTGACCCAGGCCTTCGTCGACGGCGGCTACGATCTCCGGGAGCTGATCGTCGCGATCGCGACCCACCCGTCCTTCACCCACCGGCGAGGTGAGCCATGACCTGGTCCCGACGACGCTTCCTCGGTGGCGCCGGCGCCCTGCTCGGGTTGCCGCTGCTGGCCTCGTTGGCGCCGCGGCGCGCCCGCGGCGCCGCCCTCGCCCCGGCCCGCCGCTTCCTCGGCTTCTACGTGCCGTGCGGCATCGTGATGGCCGACTGGACCCCGGCCCAGGTCGGGCCGGCGTGGGCGATGACGCCGATCCTCGCGCCGCTGGCGCCCTACCGCGATCGCACGCTGGTGTTGTCGGCGGTCGACAACCTGCCGGGCCGCTCCGACGGTGGCGGCGACCACGCCGCCGGCACCGGCTCGTTCCTCACCTGCGCCCACGCCTACAAGACCGCCGGCGCCGACATCCGCGCCGGCGTCTCCTTCGATCAGGTGCTGGCGCCGACGCTCAGCGCGGGCCTGGCGTTTCCGTCGCTGGAGCTCGGCACCGACGGTGGCGCCGCGGTCGGCGACTGCGACACCGGCTACAGCTGCGCCTACGCCCGCTCGATCGCGTGGAAGGACGCCACCACCCCGCTGCCCAAGCAGACCAGCCCGCGCGCGGTCTTCGATCGGCTGTTCGCCGGCTACGATCCCGACGCCACCCTCGCCGAGATCGAGCGGCGCCAGGCGTATCGCAAGAGCGTGCTCGACTACGCCCTCGACGAGGCCACCTCGCTGCGCGCCAAGCTCGGCCGCGCCGATCAGCGCAAGCTCGACGAGTACCTGGCCTCGGTGCGCGACGTCGAGACCCGGGTCGACGGCCCGGTCAACGTGTGTCGCCCCGGCGAGCGCCCGCCGGCGGGCCTGTCGGCCAACAGCGACTTCGCCGGCACCTCGCGGGCGATGCTCGACCTGGTGGCGATCGCCCTCGAGTGCGATCTGACCCGGGTCGTCACCTACATGCTCGGCAACGCCGGCTCGTACCACGCGCACCCGCAGCTCGGGATCACCGAGGCCCACCACGAGCTGTCGCACCACCAGGGCGATCCCGACAAGCTGGCCAAGCTGTCGGCGATCAACACCTGGGAGGTCGGCGAGCTCGCGTACCTGCTCGGCAAGCTCGACGCCATCGTCGACGATCCCGACGCCGGCACCACCGCCCTCGACAACAGCTGCGTGTTCTTCGGCAGCGAGATCGAGGACGGCGACGCCCACCGCCACTCCAACATGCCGATGCTGGTCGCCGGCGGCGCCGGCGGCGGCCTGGTCACCGGCACCCACCTGCGGCTGCCGGGGCAGACCCAGGGCAACCTGTTCCTGTCGCTGGCGCAGGTGATGGGCGCGCCGCAGGCGAGCTTCGGCGACGACGGCACGCAGCCTATCGCCGACGTCCTCGCCGGCTGAATTACTGGGCCGGCGACTGCCTCGCCGGCTGAATCGCTGCGCCGGCGCTACCAGCCGACGACGGTGCCAAACCAGGCCACCACCTGCCAGCGCGGCGCCAGCTCGCCGAGCTCGTCGCGGCCGTAGGTGCGGGTGGCCTCGAGCCGGCTGATCGTGTGCGGGCTCCAGCGCGCGCGCAGCTCGGCGGCGACGGCGACGTCGCGATCGTCGATCGCGGCCCAGGCGCCGACCTGCACCGGCTCGCGCGCGCCGGCGAGCAACCGGGCGTGGCCGCGCCAGCCGGTCACCGCGCGCCGCAGCTCGCCGGAGATCTCGCCGAGCGCGGGCGAGACCAGCGCGCCGCCGATCGCGGCGCCGACGCCTGCGTCGCCGGTGTCCATCGCCGGCAGGCGCTCGCGGGTGACGCGCGCCAGCGGCCCGACCGGCACGGCGGCGCCGTCGCCGACGTGGGCGCGGCCCTCGAGGTAGCCCTCGGCGCGCACGCCGCGCACGGTGCCGTGGGCGGCGACGTCGACGACCAGCGCGGCGCCGCCCTCGGTGGCGGCGACCGCGGCGGCGCCCAGGCTCGGCCACGCCCCGTCGCGCCAGCGCGCCCCCAGCTCGAAGGTGGCGTGCGCCGTCGGGACCATCATCGGCCTCACCCCGGGGTCGACGCCGCCGAGATCGATCGCGGTCGCGCCGATCGCGGCGAGCCGTCGTCCCAGCGCGACCTCGACCGCGCCGCCGACCACCACCGGACGCACCACGTCGTCGACCACCGCCTCGACGCGACCGCCGTCCCAGGCGGCGGCGGCGTGGGCGCCGGCACGCACCACGTCGGCCTCCACGGCGGCGGTGTAGCCGCGCACGAGGTGTGCGACCGCGACGTCGGCGAGCGCCCCGGCGGCCAGCGCCAGATCGACCGCGCCCTGGCGCCGCGCCACCTCGAGGTAGCGCAGGAGCGCGGCGGCGTCGCGCGGCTCGTCCCAGTCGTCGGTGACCACCTCGCCGTCGCGCCAGCGCAGGCGCGCGCCGACCCCGATCGCCAGCTCGCCGCGCCGGCCCACCCACGCGCGATCGAGGCGGCCGTCGATCACCGCCAGCGGCGCGGCGCCGTCGAGCCCGCCGCCGATGGTGAGCTGCGCGCTGGTGCCCTCGCCCTCGGCCGCCGGCGACGCCGCGGCCACCGACGGCGCCGCCAGCGCGGCGGCCATCGCCAGGCTGACGACGCGCGAGATCCGGCCCATCCCTCGATGGTCGGCACGGGCGGCCCCGGGGGCCAAGTTTTCGGCCGACAGCGGCGGCGTGTCGCAGCGCCGGTGCGCCGGCGTTGGTGCTAGCGTGCCCGCGTGCCCCGGCCGCTCCCGCCCTGCGCCCTCGTGCTCGCCGCGCTCCTCGCCAGCGCCGCCCCGAGCCGCGCCGACATCGCGCCGGCGCCGCCCGCGCCCACCGCACCGGCCACCACCGGGCCCAGCGGCGCTGGCACCACCGCGATCCCGCTGACGCCGACGCCGCAGCGCTTCAAGGATCAGCCGCGCGCGCCCAAGCCGTCGGGCTTCTGGGGCAGCGGCCTGCCGTCGAAGCACGGCGCCTACCGCTGGCGGATGATGCTGGTCGGCGCGGCGGTGCTCGCGCTCACCGTGGCGCTGACGGTGCGCTTCCTGCGCCGCAAGGGCCGCGAGCGCCTGGCGCGCTGAGCCCTCCGAGGCGCTACTTCTTGAGCGGGTTGGTGGTGCGGGCGTTGCGCAGCGCCCGGCTGCGCCGGCTCATGCAGTCGCGCTCGTCGACGCCCTCGCGCGCGAACACCAGCGGCGTCGCCTTGGCCTCGGCGTGCTCCTCCTCGGTGAGGCGGCCGCGCTTGAGCATCAGATCGAGGATGCGACCGATCTTGGCCTCGGTCTGGCGACGCAGGGTGCCG
>JAWKQW010000042.1:0-50782 GCA_041389945.1 Kofleriaceae bacterium | reverse complement strand
GCGGCGCTCGCGCGGGGACGCGGCGTCGAGGTACTCGCGCGCGCTGTTGTAGTAGTAGGCGAAGTGCCGGCGCTCCTGCTTGGCGATGCGCCGGCACAGCTCGGCGCACACCGGGTTCTGGGTGCGCATCGCGATCTCCTCGTAGGCCTGCGTCGTGAGCAGCTCCTGGGTCGCGCCCCAGGTCATCCACAGGTTGAGGAACACCGACGGCGCGAACCGCGCGAGGCCCTGCTGGAACAGGTCCTCGACCCGGGCCTTGAGGCGGGCAGCGCCGCGCACCTCGGCGGAGCGCGCGCCGGCCGCGGCGACGTCGACGCCGCACTCGCGCAGCAGCCGGGTGATGGCGTGCGAGTGGAAGAACTCCTCGTAGTTCCACATCGTGAGGAACGTCAGCATCTCCGGCGAGCGCCCCACCCGCGTGCGTGAGGCCTCGAAGAAGTAGAAGACCGTCTGGCTCTCGACGTCGGCGAAGTAGCTCAGGCACTCGATCTCGCGCTCGGACAGGCCGTGCCGTTTGGCCGACGCCCAGTCGAGGTCGTCGAAGTCCACCTTGCGTGAGACGGCGATGTGCTGGGCGATCTCGGACATGTCGGGCTCTCCTTGCCAGCGGCGGCGCCGCCGGCGGTGGGCATCCCCGGTTCTGGCGGGGTCGCGCACCCTACCGCAGGAGCCAACGATCGCGCTACGGCGTCGGCGCGGCGCTGGTCACGGCCACCAGGTAGCGCTCGATCACGCGCAACTCCTGCGCCGCGATCTCCCCGAGCACGCCCATCTCGGCGACCTCCGCCGGCCATTCCTCGGCGGAGAGCAGCGACGGCGCCGGCGGCCGGTGACAGCGCGCGCACTGCACCTGGAAGCGGTCGCGCCCCGCGGCGAGCTCGCCCGGCGAGTGGTCGGACCATTGCTGACGTGCCCACGCCTCGTGGGCCGGCGTCACCACCGGCGGCGGCGCACCTGCGCAGCCCGCGACCAGCGCGAGCACGGACGCGAGCGTCCTCACAAGGCCAGCCCGAAGCCGACCCGGGCCACCAGGTCGTCGGCGGCGCCCGCCACCACCACGCCGAGCCCGAGCGTCGCCCACAGCCGGCTCGAGCGCGCCCACGACGCCGTCGGCCCGACCCACGCGCGCCCGACGCGATCACCGCTCCCCACGTCGGCGACGTCGCCGAAGGCCTCGACGCCGAGGTCGACCGACGACCACGGCCGGGCCCGCACGCCCGCGGCCCAGGTTGCCGTCGTCGACACCTCGAGCGCGGCGCCGTGGCCGCAGTCGCGCTCGAGCTCGCCGAAGTCGAGGGCGACGTCGGCGCCCGCGTTGGCGACCAGCCGCAGCCGCCACAGATCGCGCGCGAACACCGCCCGCGGCGCAAGCGTGACCCGGCACGACGCGGGCGACTTGAGCGCCGACAGCTCGCCACGCAGGTCGACCGGCCAGGTCCCGCGATCGGTCGGCGCGTAGCGGACCCGCGAGCCGAACGCGCCCAGCGTCAACCCGGGATCCGGCGTGCGCTCGCCGACCACGGTGACCTCCGCCGGTGGCGCGGCGACGTGCTGCAACAGCGCCACGTCCCACCGCGCGCCGAGACCGTGCACGATCTCGAGCTCACCGGCCCAGCCGGCGTCGAGCACGTGGGTGCTGGTCCAGTCGAGCTCGGTGACGCCCTCGGTCTGGAGGTCAACGTCGCGGGTCACCGCGAACGCGCGGCGTTCGGCGTGCGCCGCCGGCGCCAGGCCGAGCACGAGGAGCGCGGGGGCAGCGACACGCAAGCTAGCCATCGCCGTCGACGCTGGCCCGCCGGGCGGTCGAAGTCAACCCGGCGGCGCCGGCCGCGCGTGCTACCGTCGAGGGCGATGCCGGACGACGACGAACCGCGGATCGGGCTCGCCCACGCCGAGGCGACGACCGAGGACGCCGAGCCGGAGCAGCGGGTCTACCTCGCCGACGGCCGGCAGCTCGCGATCGTGCGCGACGGCGGCCGCCAGGCGGTGGAGTTCCGGGCGCCGTCGGGCCAGCTCGAGCTGCGGGTGCGCCTCACCGAGGACGGCCCGGTGCTGTCGCTCGAGACCGTGCGGCTCGAGGTGCGCGCCGCCGAGAGCGTCGACATCCAGTGCAAGGACTTCCAGGTCACCGCGACCGAGTCGGCCACGATCGAAGCGCGGGCACCGCGACGGTGAAGGCCCGCGGCGACCTCGACGTCGAGAGCGAGGCCGAGGTGCACGTGGCCGGCGCCAAGATCTTCCTCAACTGAAGCGCGCGCGGCCGCGAGCTCGGCGCCGCGGCGAGGCTCAGCGCAGGCGCACGCCGAGCGCATCGGCGAACACCCCGAGCGCCCAGGTGCGCTCGACCCGCACCGCGGCGCGCGCGGCCCGCGCCGCCGGTGGACGCGTCGCCAGGCGCCGCACCAGGGCGCGGGCGTCGGCGGCCTTGGCGTCGGGGATGGCCGCCCCAGCGCGCCAGCGCGCGCGCCGACACGCCCGCCGCGCGCGCCGCCGCCAGGATCGCGGCGTGATCGCGCTCGCGGTAGAACACGCCGCGAGCCGCCTCGAGCACGCGGTGGGCGTCGAGCGCGGTGAGCGCGCCGCGCCGGGCCGCGGCCTCGACCGCGAACCGCACGTTGACCAGCGCCACGCTCGCCGGCGCAGCCGCGCTCCGCCGGCGCGTGCACCACCGACCTCGTCGTCGGCGACGATCGCGCCGGTGGCGTAGCCGCGGTACACGCGCCCGACGCCGATCATGCCGAAGCGGTCGAGCTCCGCCGCCCGCAACGCCCCCATGCTCGCGGCGCCGTACACCTCGAGGCCGCGCTCGAGCGCGTAGAGCAGCTCCTTGTGCCACGGCGCGGCCATGCGCTCGAAGAAGCCGTCGATGAGCGCGAGGCGGCGCGGCGGCCGCGCCTGGGTCGCCCAGCGCAGGATGTCGCCGGCGGCGGCCGGCGGCGCCACCACCGCGCCCGGCAGCCGCGCGCGCACCTCCGCCGCCGGCAGGCTCGGCCCGACGAACACCACGGTGCCACGGCCGACGCTCATCCCATCCACTCCAGGGCCTGGGCGCGCCCGGGCACCAGCACCTTCACCACCGGCACCCCGAGCGCGGGCCGGGTCAGCTCGACGTAGACGATCTGGCGCACGCCGGTCGCGACCAGCCGCCGGCACAGCGTGGCGACGTCGACGGCGAAGTCGCCGGTGGCGGCGCGCGGCGCGGCGTCGAGCTCGATCACCTCGTCGGGCGGCGCGGTCAGGCTGGCCCAGGCCGATCGCACCATGGCGGGGTCGCTGGCGTGGGCGTAGTCCGACGGGAAGAAGTCGTCGCGGCTGCCGGCGATGTACGTCAGCCGGGTCTGGATCGCCTCGGTGAGCGCGCGCGACACCGCGATCTCCGGATCGAGGTGGCAGCCGAAGCCCTGGTACACGCCGAGGCCCCGCCAGCTCGGCTCGTCGGGATCCTCCATCAGGGTGGCGCCGTACACCGGCACCCCGACGTCTGAGGTGAGGTCCCACACGCCGACCCGGGTCCCGACCGCGCGCAGCCGCGCGAGCACCCGGCGGCTATCCGGCGCCCGGATGGTGTCGAGCACGACCCGGCGCTGCGACCCGCTCATGCGCCAGCGCGCCTCGGCGTCGCGCTCGATCACCTCGGCGAGGCCGTGGGCGATCGCCTCGAGCCGGTGGTTGCCCGACGCCAGGCCGGTCGAGGTGCGCTCGAACACCGGCCGCGACCGCGGATCGAAGGTGCAGTCGAGCGTGACCGCCTCGAACGGCACCAGGCGCGGCGACCCGCTCACCAGATCCCAGCCTTCGACCCAGTCGAGCCGGCGCGCCCGCGGCACCGCCCGCGCCCGCGCGAGGCCGTCGACGTCGATCGCGCGATCGCCGAGCGCGCGCACGCTGGCTCGCACGACCGGCAGCTCGAGGTGCTCGGCGTGCCAGGTCTCGAGGCTCTCCATCAGCGCCGAGGCGCGGGCGCCGTCGAGGGTGACGCCCTTGCCCTGCTGGGTCGACAGCGAGCGGCCGTTGGGCCGGATCGCGGAGACCACCGGCACGCCGAGGTCGTCGAGGCCGGTGAGCTCGGCGAGGCGGGTCACGCCGATGGCGCGCGCGAGCGCCCCCCAGCGCGCCAGCGTCTCGGCCGGCGCACACGCGCGCAACGTGCCGCGCCGGTAGCGCGCGCGGGCGCTCACGCCAGCGCTCCCGCGAGGGCGTCGAGCACGTCGCCGGCGCCGGCGTCGACGCGCACCGTCGCCATCGGGTCGGCCCGGGTCGGGCCGCGGTTGAGGATCGCCACCGGCACGCCGTGGTCGCGCGCATGCAGCGCGAAGCGATAGCCGGAGAACACCGTCAACGACGAGCCCACGACCAGGAGCAGGCGGGCGTCGGCGACCGCCTCGCGACAGCGCGCCACCAGGGGCGCGGCGACGTTGCCACCGAAGAACACCACCGCCGGCTTGAGCACGCCGCCGCAGGCCGCACGCCGGCACCTCGACGCCGGCGACAGCTCGGGCGCCAGCGCGGCGTCGCCGTCGGGCAGCGCCCGATCGGGCTGGTGGGCGAGCTGCGGGTTGGCCGCGAGCAGCCGCGCCTGCACCTCGGCTCGGGTCTCGGCGCGGCCGCAGCCCAGGCACTCGACCCGGTGCAGCGAGCCGTGCAGCTCGATGGCGTCGTCGACGCCGGCGGCCTGGTGCAGGCCGTCGACGTTCTGGGTCATCAGCACGTCGACCACGCCGGCGCGTCGCAGCCGCGCCAGCGCCAGGTGGCCGCGGTTGGGGCGGGCCTCGGCCAGGCGCGGGTAGCCCACGGCGCTGCGCGCCCAGTAGCGGGCCCGGGCCGAGGCGTCGCCGAGAAACTCCGCGTGCTGGATCTGCGCGCGCGGCGCGCGGCCGGTGCCGCGATAGTCGGGGATGCCCGACTCGGTCGACACGCCGGCGCCGGTGAGCACGACGACGCCGCCGGCGGCGCACGCGCGGCGGAGGTCGTCGACGACGGTCATCGCCGCCACCATAGCGCCGGCGCGCCCCCGGCGGGCAGCGCCGCCGCCTGCTACCCTACCGGCATGCGCGCGCCCTCCGTGTCCTGGCCGCTCGTCGCCTGCCTCGTCGCCACCGCCTGCAGCGCCGGCGGCACCTACGCCCGCCGGGACCTGGTCGACGACGACGGCCGTGGCGACACCAACGGCCGCAGCTTCGACTTCGTCAGCACCAAGCCCCAGGGCGACGAGTGGACGGTGCGCCTGCGCGGCCGCTCGATGTGGGTGGCGTACTCCACCGCCGAGCAGGTCGACGACCTCGGCACCTTCCGCCTGTCCGAGCGCGAGGCCGAGGACGTCTGGCGCGCCATCGACGATCTAGACCTCGCCGGCCGCAAGCGCGGCATCGGCGATCGCTACGACGGGACGATCACGCTGCGGCAGCGCGATCCGGGCGACGTGGAGCACGACCTCTACCTCGTGTACGTGTCGCGGCTCACCGAGGACGAGGCGGTGCTCGAGCTGGGCGAGATCCTGCTCGACGTGATCGAGGATCACACCGGCGAGCGGCCCAAGCTGTAGCGCCGCGCGGCTCAGAACAGGAGCGGCGCCAGCGCCACCGCGCCGAAGCGCAGGCAGCGGGCGACGCCGCCGACGATCATGATGGCCCTAAACGACAGCCGGAACGTGCCGGCCAGGATCGCGATGAAGTAGAACGGCGGGAAGCCGACCAGGGACGACAGGAAGATGATCGCCAGCGGCTTGTCCTTCCACTGCTCGACCTTGGCCTGCGCCTTCTGGAACGGCTTCTCGAGGCGGCCCTTGGGGATGTTGGCGGCGCCGCGCCCGGCCCAGTAGCGGATCGCGGTCGCCGCCATCTGCCCCACCGCCGCCAGCATGGCAACCGCCAGCGCCGGCCCGACCGCGCCCAGCGACAGCGCCATCGCGCCGATGAACAGCTCGGCCCAGACGATGGGCACGATGCCGCCGACGAAGCCGATGATGAGCGCCCCGCCGTACGGGCCGATCGCGGAGACGACGTCCTCGATCACGCGCGCTGGCCCCGCATCTGCCGCGCCTTCGTAGCCCGAGCGCGCCAGGGGGGCAAGCGGTGATAGCGTGGCTCCCCTCGTGGCCCTCCCCTGGCGCACCCTCGATCGCGTCCCCACCGCCGACGGCCCGCTGGAGCTCCGGCAGCGCGGCGACGACTCCTCATCGTCATCGCCGGTCGCGGCTGATGACCAGCAGCGCGCGTCGCTCCGAGGCGCTGTCGACGCTCGGCCTGGCCGCGGCGCCGACGAGCCCGGCGCCACGCGTGCTCATCGGCGGGCTCGGCATGGGCTACACGCTGCGGGCCGCCCTCGACGTGCTGCCGCCGACGGCGCGGGTCGAGGTCGCCGAGCTGACGCCGGCGGTGCTCACCTGGTGCCAGGGTCCGCTCGCGCCGCTGACCCGCGCGGCGGTGGCGGATCCACGCGTGCGGGTGATCGTCGGCGACGTGAGCCGGGTGATCGCCGAGGCGCGCCCCGGGCAGTACCAGGCGATCCTCTACGATCTCTACGAGGGGCCGTATCGCGCGACCCAGCGCGCCGAGGATCCGCTGTACGGGCCGACGGCGCTGGCCCGGGCGCGACGCGCGCTGGCGCCTGCCGGCGCCTTCGCGATCTGGGCCGAGGACGTCGATCCCGGGTTCGCCCGCCGGCTCGGCGGCGCCGGGTCCGCCGTCGAGACCCACCGTCGCGGCCGCGGTGGCCGGAGCCACGTCATCTACCTCGGCGTGCGCCAACCGGACCCGGCACCGCCGCGCGCCGCGGCGACGGTGGGGCTCCGGGAGCCAGCGGCTCGACGAGCCGCGCCGCGCCACCGCCGCGCGATCGCCCGCGCGCCACCGGACGCAGCAAGGCCACGCGCACCAGGCGGTCGTGACCGACGCGCCCGCGCCACCGCCGGCGTCGGCCGTCGCGACCGACGCGCCGCTGCGCACCGTGGTCGCGTGGATCGTCGTCGCCGCCGCCGTCGGCGTGGCCTGCGGCGGCGCCTCGGCGCTGTTCCTGTGGTCGCTCGAGCAGGTCACCGGCCTGCGCACGAGCCACCCGCACCTGGTGTTCGCGCTGCCCGCGGCGGGGCTCGTCATCGGCCTCGCCTACGCGCGGTTCGGCGCGCCGATCCGCGCCGGCAACAGCCTCGTCATCGACACCATCCACGACGACGGCCCCGAGGTGCCGCTGCGCATGTGGCCGATGGTGCTCGGCGGCACCCTCGCCACCCACCTCTTCGGCGGCAGCGCCGGGCGCGAGGGCACCGCGGTGCAGATGGGCGCGAGCATGGCCGACTTCGTCGCCCACCGAGCGCGGCTGTCGCGCACGCTGCGACGGCACCTGCTCATCGCCGGCGTGGCCGGCGGGTTCGGCTCGGTGTTCGGCACCCCGCTCGCGGGCGCGGTGTTCGCGATGGAGTTCGTGGTGCTCGGGCGCCTGCAGTACCAGGCCCTGATCCCGGCGCTGGTGGCCTCGGTGGTCGGCGATCTCACGACCCGGGGCCTCGGCATCACCCACACCGCGTTCCCCGAGGTCAGCCACCTCGATCTGTCGCCGACGGTGGTGGCGGCGTGGCTCGCCTTCGCGCTGGCGGTCGCCGCTGCCTGTGTGGTGTTCATCGAGCTCACCCACGGGCTGGCGCGGCTCGGCACCCGCGCCTTGCCCTGGGCCCCGGCGCGGCTCGCGGTCGGCGGCGCGATCGTCGTCGCCATGTGGCAGCTCGTCGGCACCGACGCCTACCTCGGGCTCGGCGTGCCGACCATCGTGCGCGCCTTCTCGGATCCCGACCTGCCGACCTGGGCCTTCGCCGCCAAGCTCGCGTTCACCGCGGTCACCCTCGGCGCCGGGTTCATCGGCGGCGAGGTCACGCCGCTGTTCTTCATCGGCGCCGCGCTCGGCGGCGTGCTGGCCCCGGCGCTGGGGCTGCCGCGCGACCTCGGCGCCGGCGTCGGCATGGCCGCGGTGTTCGCCGCCGCCGCCAACGCGCCGCTGGCGCTGTCAATCATGGCGGTGGAGCTGCTCGGCGTGCAGGTGCTGCCGCACGTCGCGATCGTGTGCGCGGTGGCGTACGTGGCCGCCGGCCACCGCGGCATCTACGGCAGCCAGCGCCTGGTGCGCGGCAAGCTCGGCGGCCGTCGCGCGGCGCCGAGCCGGCTCGCCGAGCTGCGGCGTCGCGTCGGCTAGCGACGCGGCACGGTCTGGAGCTCGACGAACTCGAGCACGCCCTCGGCGCCACCCTCGCGGCCGTAGCCGGAGTGCTTCATGCCGCCGAAGGGCGCCTCCGGCGTCGGGCCGGTGCCGGAGTCGAGCGCCACGTGCCCGAACCGCAGCGCGGCGGCCACCCGCTGCCCGCGCGCGGCGTCGCCGGTGAACACGTACGCGGCGAGGCCGAACTCGGTGTCGTTGGCCACCGCGATCGCCTCGGCCTCGTCGGCGAAGGTCGCGATCGGGACCACCGGCCCGAACACCTCCTCCTGCAGGAGCTCCATGCCAGGCCGCACCTCGGTGAGCACCGTCGGCGGGAAGTACGCCGCGCTCGGCCGCGGCGCGTCGGCGCCGCCGACCACCACCCGGGCGCCCTTGGCCACCGCGTCGGCGAGCAGCCGCTCGACCTTGGCCACCGCGCCGGCGTCGATCAGCGGCCCCACGGTGGTGCCCTCGTCGAGGCCGTGCCCCATCACCAGCGCGCACCCGCTCGACCACCAGCTCGGTGAACCGAGCCGCCACCCGCGCTGCACGTAGATCGGTTGGCCGCCACGCAGGTCTGGCCGGCACAGCGGAACTTGCTGGCCATCAGCTCGTCGGCGGCGCGCTCCAGGTCGACATCGTCGAACACCAGCAGCGGCGCGTTGCCGCCGAGCTCGAGCGCGAGGCGCTTGAGGTGCGCGCGCGGCCTGGCGCGCGAAGGAGCTGGCCAACCCTCGTCGAGCCGGTGGCCCCGATCACCGCCGGGTGGGTGCCGGCCAGCTCGCCGATCGGACCAGGTCGCCGAACACCAGGTTGACCGCGCCGGCAGGCCATTCAGCTTCGTCGATGAGATGCACCAGCGCCAGCGGCGACAGCGGCGTCTTTTCCGCCGGCTTGATCACCGCGGGCGCACCGCCGGCGACCGCGCCCGCGAGCTTCTTGGCCAGCATCGCCAGCGGGAAGTTCCACGGCGTGATGAGCCCGGCCACGCCGGCGGGGCGCGCGTGCACGGTCCAGGTCAGCCCCTTGGGCCGCGCCGCCAGCTCGCGCGGGCGCACAACGTCGATCTCGTCGGCGGCGGCACGATAGAACCCGGCGGCGTACTCGACCTCGACCTTGGCCTCGGCCAGCGGCTTGCCGTTCTCGAGGGTGATGAGCCGGGCCAGCTCGTCGCGATGCTCGAGGTGGGCGGCGCAGATGCCGCGCAGGTAGCCGGCGCGGGCCTCGACGGTGGTCGGCGTGGCGAGGGCCTTCGCGGCGGCGTCGACCAGCTCCGCGACGGTCGCGGCGTCGTAGCGCGGCAGCTCGGCGAGCACGTCGCCGGTGGCCGGATCGCGCACCGCGAAGGTCGGGCGTCCCTCGGTGGGCAGGAAGCGCCCGTCGCCGTAGCCGGCGTGATGGGTGATGAGCGGCGAGCACGTCATGGCGGGCCTCCGGGCGCGCACGCGCGCGCACCGACAATCGAGCACACCAGGCCGCGGCTCACAACCAAGGGCGGCCCGGCGGCGCTCAACCGCCGGCCAGCAACCGGAGGAACTGCGCGCCCGCCGACCGCATGGCCAGATCCATCGGCTCGCCGAGCGCCCGCGACACCCGGATGAGGGTCGGCGCGTCGCCGTCGTCGAGCGGATCGTAGACATTACCCGTCGTCGGCACTGCACCACCTTGGGCCGCCTGACCTCGCCCCGCCGCGGCATGCCGCCGGGCAGCGCCGCGGCCGAAGCTGCGTCGTCGCCGAGCACGACGCTGCCACCTCGCCGGCCACGGCGAGCTGGAAGCGTGGTGGGCCGCGAGCCCCGCCATGCACCAGCCGCCGCGACCTCCGCCGGCAGCGCCAGGCGATGCATGGCGAGCGTGCAGTGCCGGCGAGGCAGCGCCCAGCGCGTCGAGGCCGCCAGCGGTGGCCGCCGCCGACAGCGGCACCGCTCACCTGCGCCAGATCCGCGCGCGCCTCGTCGCTGTCGGCCAGGTGCGCGAGCAGCTCGCTCACCGCCGCCGGCAGGGCCACCGCGTCGGCGTCGAGCACCGCGTCGACGAGGGCGTCGTCGGCCCAGGGCGGCCCGGCGTCCGCCGACGGCGCGCGCGCGCCGCGCTTGCCGGTCGCCGCGGCCTCCGCCTCCGGCCCCGCGGTGCGGGCGCGGCCCTTGGGCGCGCGTGGCTCGGCGGCCTCGTCCGACGCCCTGCGCGCCGCCGGCTCGGGCGCCTTGCCGGCGACCTTCGCCGAGTCCTCGACGGCGGCCTTCGCCGGCGCCGCGCTCGCGTCCGCTGCCGGCGCCGCGCTCGCCTCCTTGCCCGCGGCCGGCGCGTCCTCATCGATGACGAGCTCCTTCGGCGGCGCCGCCGCCCAGCGCTCGTCGATCGCGGCGTCGAGCACCCGTAGGCGGAGCCGCGCCGTCGCCGCGCCCTCCGCGCTGGCCGACCACGACGTCACCGTCTCGCCGGCGCGGTCGATGGCCTCGACCCGCGCCGCGCTGGCGTCGTCGCCGGCGCGCAGGCGCACGACCTGGCCCACCGCGAGCGTGCCCTCCCTGAGGGTCGCCTCGCACGAGAACGTGCGCGGTCCCTCGCCGGCGTTGGTCGACAGCGCGCGAACGATCAGCGTGAGGGGCATGCGGCATCGTCGCCGACGGCGCCGCGCGCGGCAAGCGCCCCCGGGGCGCCGCCCGTCGCTAGAACGGGACCACCGCCTCCGCCGCGAGCTTCGCGACGAACGCGTCGAGCGACTGCAGCCCGAGGTCGGCCTCCTTGCCGGTGCCGTGGGTGCGCGGCGACACGCCCTGGGCCTCGACCTCCTTGTCGCCGACGACGAGGGTGTACGGCACCTTCGCGAGCTGGGCGTCGCGGATCATCGCGCCGAGCTTGCCGTGCGAGCGATCGATACTCACGCGCAGGCCGGCAGCGAGCAGCCGCGCCTCGACCTGCTCGGCCCAGCCATAGTGCCCCACCGTCACCGGCACGATGCGCGCCTGCTCCGGCGCCAGCCACACCGGGAAGTTTCCGGCGTAGTGCTCGATGAGGATGCCGATGAAGCGCTCGAACGAGCCGTAGATGGCGCGGTGGATCACCACCGGGCGGTGCACCGCGTTGTCCGGGCCGATGTAACCGAGGTCGAACCGCTCCGGCGCGAGGTAGTCGAGCTGGATGGTGCCGAGCTGCCACTTACGGCCGATGCTGTCGGCGACGTCGAAGTCGATCTTGGGGCCGTAGAAGGCGCCGTCGCCGGGCTTGAGCTCGTAGGGCAAGCCGGTCTCGACGAGCGCCGCCTGCAGCGCCGCCTCGGCCTTGTCCCACAAGGCGTCGTCGCCGAGCTTGTTGGGCGGGCGCGTCGCGAACTTGGCCGTGAACTCGAGGCCGAACGCCGCGTAGACCTTGGCGATGAGCTGGGTGAGCCGCTTCACCTCGTCGGTGATCTGCGACTCCATCAGGTAGACGTGGGCGTCGTCCTGCTGGAACTGGCGCACGCGGGTGAGGCCCGACAGCGCGCCGGTGGCCTCGTTGCGGTGCAAGACGTCCTGCGAGTGCAGGCGCAGCGGCAGCTCGCGATACGACCGCCGCTTCATCTCGTAGAAGAGGTGGTGCGACGGGCAGTTCATCGGCTTGAGCGAGATGCTCGCGCGCTCGTCCTCGGGCAGCGACGGATCGGCCTCCGAGTCGAGCACCAGGAACATGTTCTCCCGGTACTTGCCCCAGTGGCCGCTCTTCTCCCAGAGCAGCTTGTTGTACAGCAGCGGGGTCTTGATCTCGACGTAGCCGTTGGCCAGGCACATGCGCCGCATCGCGCCCTGCAGCTCGGTGAAGATGAGCGTGCCGTTGCCGGTCCAGAACACCGCGCCGGGCGCCGCCGGGTGGAACGCGAAGAGGTCGAGCTCACGGCCGAGCTTGCGGTGGTCGCGCTTGCGGGCCTCCTCCTGCTGGTGGACCCAGGCGTCGAGCTCCTTCTGGGTGAAGAACGCGGTGCCGTAGATGCGCTGCAGCTGGGCGTTGCGGTGATCGCCGCGCCAGTACGCGCCGGCCACCGACAGCAGCTTGATGACGCCGACCCGGCCCGTCGACGGGCCGTGCGGCCCCAGGCAGAAGTCGGTCCAGCCGCCGTGGCTGTACAGGGTCAGGGTCTTGGCGCCCTTGGCGAAGATGTCCTCGACGATCTCGACCTTGAACTTCTCGCCGAGCTTCTCGAAGAGCGCCAGCGCCTCCTCGCGCGACACCTCGGTGCGCACGAACGGGTGGTCGGCCTTGATCTCGGCGTTGGCCTCGGCCTCGATGCGCGCGAGGTCGTCGGGCGTGAACGGCGTGTCCCGCGCGAAGTCGTAGTAGAAGCCCTCGTCGGTGGTCGGGCCGATGGTGACCTGGGTGCCCGGGAACAGGCGCTGCACCACGCTGGCGACGATGTGCGCGGCGTCGTGGCGCACCAGGTCGAGGCCCTCGGGGCTCTTCGGCGTGATGATCGCCAGCGTGCCGGAGTGATCGAGCGGCCGCGACAGATCGACCGCCTCGCCGTCGTAGGTCGCGCACAGCGCGGCCTTGGCAAGCCCGGGCCCGATGTGGGTCTTCACGAACTCGGCGATGGTGGTCCCCGCCGTCACGGCCTTCTGGGATCCGTCGGGGAGCGTGATCGTGACCTCGGCCTGGCTCATGGGCCGGGGACCATACCCGAAGATGTCGAGCCCGCGCAGGCGGCGACGTCCGGCGCGAAGCGGTCGCAACGACGCCCTGCGCCCGGTACGCTCCGGCCATGAAGGGGCTGGCTGTGGCCATCGTCGCGCTCGCGACCGCGCTCGGGGGCTGTCTCGGCGCCCCGGCGACCTGCGCCGACGGGACGGTGTGCGCGTCGGGGCGCGTGTGCGCGCCCAGCGGCGATCGCTGCGTCGATCCCGCGGCCATCGACGCATGCGCAGGCCTCGCCGACCTCGCCACCTGCACCGTGCCCGGCGCCGGCAGCGGCGTGTGCACAGGCGGCGCCTGCGACATCGCGATCTGCGGCGACGGACGGATCACCGGCGACGAGGTCTGCGACGACGGCGACACCGAGCCCGGCGACGGCTGCAGCGCCGACTGCCGCTCCGACGAGACCTGCGGCAACGGCGTGCTCGATCTGCTCGAGCGCTGCGACTGCGGCGACGGCAGTTCTCCTCCCGGGGTGGTCGTGAGCGCCTGCGAGGGCACGACCAAATGCGGACGGTGTGTCGGGATCGACTGCACCCTCGCGCGGTGCGGCAACGGCGAGCTCGACCCGGGCGAGGCCTGCGACGATGGCAACGTCGCCTCCGGCGATGGCTGCACCTTCGCGTGCGCACGATCGAGGCGCGCGGCAACGGCCAGATCGACTTCGCCGCCGGCGAGCTGTGCGACGACGGCAACCTGGTCGGCGATGGCTGCCAGGCGACCTGCTCGCCCGCCCGTGGCGATGGCGTCGTCGATGACGAGCGCTGCGACGACTCTGGCAACGTCGCCTCCGGGGATGGGCTGCAACGTGACCTGCACCTCGGACGAGGTGTGCGGCAACCAGGTCATCGACCCCGGCGAGCAGTGCGGACGACGGCACCTGCCGGCGGCGACGATTGCTCGCCGGACTGCACCGCCCCGCTGCGGCGACGGCTTCCTCGACCCGCTGGAGGTCTGCGACGACGGCAACGCCGAGCTCGGCGACGGCTGCACCCCGACTGCCTGTCCGACGAGACCTGCGGCACCGGCCGGCTCGACTTCACATCGGCGAGCAGTGCGACGACGCCAACCTTCGCTCCGGCGACCTGTGCGACGCCGGCTGCGGCGCCGAGGCGCTGACCTGGCGCCGCGAGGTCCCCGCCGACGATCTCGTCCGCGCGCCGCTCGATCGCGCCGACGCCGTCGCGGTCTACGACCCGGCGCGCGCGCGGCTGGTCTTGTTCGGCGGCCAGGTCAGCGCGGGCGGCGGCACCTACCTCAACGACACCTGGGAGTGGGACGGCGCGACCTGGTTCGAGGCGCTGCCGCCGACGTTGCCGCCGGCACGCGCCTCGGCCGCGGCGTTCTACGACCAGGCCCGACACCGGATCGTGATGTTTGGAGGTCGCGGCAACGGTGGCGCCCTGGCGGATACTTGGACCTGGGACGGCGCCGCGTGGCGACAGCCTGCGAGCGCAGCGTCCCCGACGCCTCGCAGCGGGGCGGCCGCGACGTACGACGGCGTCCGCGGTGAGGGGCTCCTCTTCGGTGGCAGCGGCGCCGCGACCGTCGACGACACCTGGCGGTGGACGGCGGCGGGGTGGATCCTCGCGACGCCAGCGACCCGGCCGCCGCCGCGCCAGCTGCACGCGATGGCGTTCGATCCTGCGGCGGGCGAGGTCGTGCTGTTCGGCGGGCAGAGCGCCGGCCTCGGCGACCTCGCCGACACCTGGCGCTGGAACGGGAGCGACTGGGCCCCGACCTCCCCGGCCAACCGGCCCTCGGCGCGCCAGCGCCATGGCATGGCGTACTCGACCGCAGACGGCGGCATCGTCCTGGACGGAGGTGCGGTCGGGTCGGTCACCTCGACCGAGCTCTGGCGATGGACCGGGCAGGATTGGGTCGCGCTCCCGTTCACCGCGCCGTGGCCGGGTCAGCAGCTCGGGCATCCTCTCGCGAGCGATCCACGCGGTCGGCGGATCTTCCTCTTTGGCGCGCAGACCGCGCCTGTTCGCCGGAGCGCGGTCTGGATCTGGAACGGCGCCAGCTGGACGTCGGCGGCCGCGACGGCCCCACCCGCGCGCACCCGCGCCGCGGTGGCCTACGATCCCATCCGCGATCGCTTGCTGCAGTTCGGCGGCGTCAGCTACGGGACGGCGCCGCCGACCGGGCCGCGGGTCGACGACACATTCTGGGAGGCGGCGGGCACCGCGTGGCAGGAGATCCTCGCGCCGGGCCCCTCGCCGCGTGCCGAGGCCGCACTCGCGGTCGATGTGCACCGAGCGCAAGCGATCCTGTTCGGCGGGTTCACCGGCCTGGACAGCGGCGAATTCACCGGCGGCATCACCGCCAACCCGAGCAGCGAGACCTGGGCCTGGGACGGCACGTCCTGGACCCGCCGGACGCCCGCCACACGGCCGCCTGCCCGCGGCGGTCATGGGATGGCCTATGACGTCGCGCGCGGCGTGGTCGTCATGTTCGGCGGACGAGCCGGCACGGCGGCGCTCGGCGACACCTGGGAGTGGGATGGCACCACCTGGCTGGCGCGACCCGGCGCGTCACCGCCGGCGCGCTTCGAGCACGGCATGACCTTCGACGCGCGCAGCGGGCGCGTCCTCGTGTTCGGCGGCACGCTGGGGTTCGCGGCCACCGCCTTCGCCGAGCCGTTCAGGATCATCGCGCACGATCTTTGGGCGTACGACGGCGTGGCGTGGGTCGAGCTCACCCCGATGACGTCGCCGCCGAGTCGGCACGGCGCCGGCTTCACCTACGACAGCCAGCTCGACCGGGTCGTGTTGTTCGGAGGGCAGCAGAGCCAGTCCGGCACGGCGCTGCGCGACACCTGGCTGTGGGACGGCGTCGCATGGAGCGAGCTGGTGACGGGGACACCGCCGGAGGCGCGCTGGGGAGCCTCGGTGGCGGCCACGCCCGGGCTCGGCGTCCACGTGATCAGCGGCGCGAGCGGCGAGAGCCTGTCGAGTCGAGACCTGCTCCTCGATCGCTGGGTGCTCGCGCCGGCAGGCGCTCAGCCCCGCGAGGCGTGCGCCAGCGGCGTCGACTACGACGGCGACGGCCTGATCGGCTGCGCCGACGACGAGTGCTGGTCGACATGTACACCGGCGTGCCCGATCCTCGCGTTCGAGGCGGGCAGCTGCGACGCGACGCTCGACGGCACGCCGTACTGCGGCGACGGCACCTGTCAGGACGTGGAGTCGTGCCGCGCGTGCCCCACCGACTGCGGCGCGTGCCCAGCGGTGTGCGGCGACGGCTGGTGCGACGCGCCGGAGAGCGCGGCCACCTGCCCCGGTGACTGCCCGCCCTGATCCGAGCCGTTACAGCGCTTGGTACAGGCCGCCGGTCTCGGCGGCGAGGGCCTGCAACAGCCGCGCGTCCTGGTCGGGCCCCAGGCCGATGGTGTCGACGCGCACGTCGCCGCGCACCGCCTCGCGGACCTCGCGCAGCGCCACGTCGGCGCCGCCGCCGACGTTGCCCTGGCCGTCGGACAGCAGGATGATCCGCCGCGCCCGCATGAGGTAGGCCGTCCGCATCGCCGGCACCAGCGCGGTGGCGCCGCTGGCGGCGGCGGCGCGCACGTACGCGATGACCTCGTCGCGCCGGAGCTCGTCGAGCGCGGTGAGCTCGGCGGCGTAGCCGGCGACGCCGCCGTCGAAGAAGAGCACGTTGAACCGGGTGCCTGGCGGCAGCCGCACCAGGGCGTCGACCAGCTCGTCCTGCGCCACGTCGATCTTGCGCGGCTGCGGCGGGGCCGGTGGTGGCGCCGGCGGCTGGCCCTCGACGGTGGGCGGCGGCGGCGCGGCCGGCCTGGGCGCGGCCAGCGGTGCCAGCCGGGCGCCCGCCGGCTCGATCATCGAGCCCGAGCGGTCGACCACGAAGACCACGTCCTGGGCGCCGTCGAGCGGGATGCCGAAGAACTCTGGCACCGGCGCGCCGGCCAGCGACACCACCGCGGTGCTCTCGACGCGCACGTCGGCGCGCACCGTAGCCTTCACGCCGACGGCAGCCGCCGGCAGCCGACGCTGGCCGACGGCGCAGCCGCCGCACATCGCGAGGAACGTGACGAGGCGAGTGGTGGTCATGGCGCACGATTCTGCCGCTGAACGGAGGCAATGACGGGCCGGCGTGATGAATATTCAGGGTCGCCGGCGTCGTCCCTGTCGCCGCAGCCCAGGACGAACATGCCGCCCGTGACGCTCGCCTGCCCCCGCATGCCCCAACCCCGACGCCAGGCTGCGCACGGCGGTCGCGCGCGCGCCGCCGTCGCGCTGCTCGCAGCGACGCCGCTGGCCTCCGCGTGCGTGCGCCGGCTGCCGCCCGCGCCCATTCCCGACGCCATCGTGCCCGCGGTGGCGCTCGATACCCCGTCGGTGCCCGGCGCCACCCGCCTGGTCGTCGACGTCACCGACGGCCCCATCGAGATCCGGCAGCTCAGCATGCGGGCCACGCCCGGCGGCGCCGACCCGACCGCGGGCGTGCGCTTCGTCGAGGGCTACGACGTCCGCTGCGCCGCCTCGCCGTGCACCATCGACCTGCCCGAGGGCAACGTGGTGCTGGCGTTCCCGATCATCGGCCAGCCGTCGAAGATCGAGAGCGAGCTCATCTACGTGGGCGCCGAGCCCGAGCTCTACCGACGCACCCTGAGCGTGTACGAGGACCACACCGGCAGCACCCGCACGGTCGGCATCGTCGGCATCGCCGTCGGCGCCGTCGCCTCGATCGTCGGCATCTCGCTCCTGTCGCCGGGCCTCGCCAGCGGCAGCGACGGCCTCATCATCGCCGGCGGGATCAACCTCGGCGTCGGCGCCGCGATGCTCGGGCTCGGCCTGCTCGCCACCCGGATCGACGCGCCGACCTTCCGGCCCGGCGCGTCGAACCACGTGCCGCTCGCGACCGCGACCGCGCCGCGCTGACCGCCCGACGGCCCTTCGCGCAGGCCCCGCCGGCCGCCGGTCGTCACTGTTCCACGCACAGGAACATCTCCACGTTCGAGCAGCCGCTGCTCCCGATGCCGCCGATGAGATCCGTCGAGGTGGCGTCCCAGAGGCCGATCGCATTCGACACGCCCGCCATGGCCGTGGTCCATCCGTTGCACGTGTTCGCGGACGTCGTCCACGTGGCGGTCATGCCGGTCGACGTCGCGTTGGTGACGACGAGCTGCGAGATATCCTCGACCGAGTTCGTCAGCGGGAACGTCAACAGGCCGGCCTCGTTGGTCGTGCCGATCACCGTCGTGCCGTCGAGCCGGCGGTACTCGCGGCTCGGCTTGAGCACCCAGTCGACGTGCTCCGTCGCCCCGCCGCCCATGCAGTTGTCGGTCGTGCAGGCCACGCGTGTCGTGCCGTCGACGAGGAACGCCTTGTAGGTCGACGTGGTCACGGGCCGCTTCACGTCCGTGTTGCAGGAGTCATCGAGGCTCGCGATGCCGCTGGCCGTGGTCGCCTGATCCCGCGTCGCGGTCGCGACGAAGAAGTGGCAGAAGCCGTCCGTCTGGCAGCTCGGGGGCGGAGCGTCCGGCGGCGCGGGCGCATCCGGCGGGGTCGGAGCATCCGGCACGGATGGAGCATCCGGCGAACCCGGAGCATCCGGCGCACCCCGTGCTCCCGGTGCATTGTCTCCGCACGCAAGCATCAGCGTGGACACACCAAGCAAGGTCAGGCTTCGCATCGCGTGATTGTATCGAACGACGTGCGCCGATGATCGCAGGTGGTCGTCGGCATCGGTCGCCAGAGCGCCTCGGTGTCGACGTGCAGCTCGCGGCCGGGGCCGGCGACCACGCACCATGCTCCGCCAAGGCCGACTGCAACGCCAACCGCGACCTCTTCACGGTCATCACCGTGAGCGCGACAGGTTGCGGGCCTAGGGGCAAGAGCCGCTGAAAGCCGCTGCATCTTCCAGCAGTCACGGAGCCTGCCGGTCCGTGCACCACGTGGCCCCCGAAGTCACGCGTCGACCACGACGAAGACCGCACGCGCGTCGCCAACAATCACTGCAGCACTGCGGCGGGGGCGGCAGCGGCGGGTAGCACCGTAGCAGGGCCAGCTGAGGTCGCCGCCGCGGCACGCGTAGCCACCGTCGCTCGCTCATCGTCGAGCCCGCGCCACCTCGGCGAGGTCGGCTGCGTCGGCGCAGCCGTGCAGCGCGCAGCTGACGGACGGCGCGACCGAGGTGGTGAGGCTTCGCCACGATCCGACAGCGTGCTGCGACACCGACACGCGCCAAGCTACGGAAACGATTTGGCGACGAGGAAGCGATCTGACCTTGGCCCCGACCTTGCCTAGGCGGGGAGGCATCATGAAGCGCAGCGCCTCGACGATCCTCGCCTTCACCACCGCCTCTCTCGTCGGCACCACCGGCTGCCTGTTCGATGAGGAGGAGCCCGCGCCAGAGCCCGAGCCGCCCACGAGCACCGAGCTCGTGAGCGACCTGTGCGACTGGTCGGTGGGCGACGTCGGCATCACCGCGTCGGATGTCGTGCTCACGCGGCACGGTCTCGTCGGGCTGTGCGAGTACCCGGGCGGCTCGCAGCACTCGCTGGTGCGCTACGACCCGGACACCGATCGCACGCAGTCACTCTACGGCGTGCGCGACTTCCAGGTCGACTGGATGTCGCGCGTCGACGCCGACACCCTCATCCTCGACGACGGAGCCTCGGCGCTCTACGTCGTCGACCTCACGACAGAGCGGCCCGAGCCGCGGCGGCTCGTCGACTACGGCCTGAACGGCGGCGAGGGTTGGATCGGCGGGCCGGTCGTGATCGAGGGCGAGGTCTACTACGAGCTCACCCGTCGCGACGGCGACGCGGCGCGGCACCTCGTCGAGAAGGTGTCACTCGCGGGCATGGACCAGACGCCGACCGTCGTCACCGAGCTGCCGTGGCCGGCGCCGTACCTCACGGCACTCGACGGCGACCTCTACCTGTTCGGCGGCGCGTCCCAGCAACGTATCGCCGCGCACCTCGCGCTCGGCGGGGAGGCGCCGCAGCTCACGGTGCTCGTCGATCGCGAGCGCGGCGTGTACGAGCCGATGGATTTCTACGGCACCGTCGGAGGCCGCGTCGTGTGGCAAGACGGCGACCGCGTGCACGAGATCGTCGGCGACACGATGACCGAGGTGACGCTGCCCTGCCGCATCGGCAACTACGCGCGCGCGTGGGAGACCATGATCCTCCACGCCGCCGACAGCGACTACAGCGAGTGCGGCCAGCTGCTCGCGCAGGACGTCGCCACCGCCGAGGTTCGCCAGGCGCCGATCGATGCGGTCGGCTTCGACGACCACTCGGTCATCGGCGTCGACGGAGACACGTTCTACGCCTACAAGACCGACCACCAGTACACGACGATCGTCGCGTCGACCTTGGTCTCGCGCTGAGCGCGACGGCACCAGGCTGCGCAGGCCTCGCGATCAGCTCGTCGACCGCCGCGGCCACCGACGGCGGCCGGGGATGGCCGACCAGGGACGGAAGCTCGAGGCCGAGCGGAAGGAGCGCCAGGAGCGGCTCGATCGAACCGAGGACAAGATCCGCGCCCTGATCGAGCTCGTCGCGACCGGCGACCGCTCCGACGACGTGGTCGCGCCCCTGCCCTTCGCGCGTGCGGAGAAGGCGGCGCACGCACAGCTCGCCAAGGAGGCGCGCCAGCCGGCCCGCCTGCCGAGCCCGACTGCGACGACGCCGAGATCGGCCGCGAGATGCTCCGCCGCTCGCTCGAGGGCGGGACGATCTGCGTCGAGCCGAGCCACGACGGGCCGATCGCGACCACCGAGCGCTTGCCAGCTGCAGTGTGGCTCGACGGCCCGCGCCAGAGCACCAGAGCACCAGAGTCCGAAAACCAGAAATCACTGGAGCGAACCCCAGTGATTTCAAGTTATTCAGTCGTCGTAGCGGGGGTAGGATTTGAACCTACGACCTTCGGGTTATGAGCCCGACGAGCTACCAGGCTGCTCCACCCCGCATCAGGGTGAGCGACTTATGCCCCGGGGCGCGGGCGTCGTCAAGGGGGAAGCGCCAGTGGTAGCGTGCCCGCCGGATGAGCGCCGACCGGCCGGCCCGCGCCTGAACGTGCCCCCTCGTCGCCGCGGGGGCCGGCGGTGGCGCTGGCGCTCTTGTCCGTACACCTGTGGGCCCGCCCGCTGCCGGGGCTCGAGGCGCTGGAGCGCTACACGGTCGATGCCCGGTTCCGGCTGCGCGGGCCGCGGCCGCCAGCGACCGACCGGGTGGTGATCGGGCACGACGCCACCCGGCGCGCCGCGCCCGAGGTCACGCAGACGCGCGCGGGCTGGGCCCGGCTCATCCGCGCGCTGGCGGACTACCAGCCGGCGGTGATCGCGCTCGACGTGTTCTTCTCGGGCCCCGAGCAGGTGCTGCCGCCCGAGGTGGCGGCCGAGGTGACGCGGCGCTGGCGCGCCGCCGACGGTGACCAGCCGGCTCCGGCCGGGGTCGCCGCCGCCCGGCGCTGCGCGCGGTGGCCGACGAGCTCGACGGCGACGCCGAGCTCACCGCCGCAACGCCGCCGCCGGCACGGTGGTGCTCGGCGCCAACTTTCACCTGGGCAGCGGGTCCGCCACCGCGGAGCCACCGGGCTCTCGCGCGCCTCGTCACGGCGAGGTCGTTCTGGCGGCGGCGGCGGCCTCGCGGCGCCGGCCCGGGCCTACGCGGTGACCACCTCCATCGAGCCCATCGCGCTGGCCGCCGCCGGCGCCGGCGCGGTCAACGTGTTCCGCGACGACGACGCGGTGGTGCGGCGCGCGCCGCTGGCGGTGACCTTGCCGCCCAACCAGTACATGGCGCTCGGGGTCGCCGCGGTGGCGCAGGCCGAGGGCCAGCCCCAGGGCACCAGCGCTACGTCGCCGGCGCCGATCACGTCGAGGTCGCCGGCCGTCGGGTGCCGCTCGGGCGCTCGGCGTCGCTCCTGCTCGACGTGCTCGGCGGCGCCGGGCTGCCGCGGGTGTCGGCGGCGGCGGTGCTCGACGGCAGCGCGCCGACCGACGCGCTGCGCGGCAAGGTGGTGTTCGTCGGGCTCACCTACGCGGCCTTCGACAAGATCGCCACTTCTGCTGCAGACCAACGCCGACGGCGTCGAGGCGCACGGCCACCCTCGCCGAGAACCTGCTCGGGGGCCGCATGCTGCGCGGCGCCGGCGCCGGCACCTCGCTCCTGGCGGCGGCGGTGATGCTCGCCCTGGTCATCGCCAGCCAGCTCCGCGCGGTGCGCCGGCGCGCCGCCCTGCCCGCGCTGATCGCCTCGCCGCGATCGCTGCGTGGCTGGTGATCGCGCTGCTCGCGTTCACCCGCGGCGCTCGTGCCGCTGCCGGTGGCTGGCCGACGCATTACCGCCGCGCTGGCGGCATGCTGGTGGCAGGGCCTGCCACCGAGGGCCGCGAGAAGCTGGTGGCCGGGGTGGGCGGCGTTCTCGCGCTACGTGGCGCTGTCGGTCGTCGATCGCATCCTCGCCGATCCGTCGCTGGCGCGCTCGGCGGCCAGCGCCCGCGAGCTCACGGTGCTGTTCTCCGACATCCGCGGGTTCTCGCGGTTCGCCGAGGCGATGCCGCCCGAGGAGCTGGCGGCCCTGCTCAACGAGTACCTCACGCCGATGACCGAGCTGGTGCTCGCCGAGGGCGGCATGCTCGACAAGCTATCGGCGACGCCGTGATGGCGGTGTGGGGCGCGCCCATCGAGGCCAGCTGATCATGGCGCGAGCGTGCACCGCCGCGCTGGCGATGCAAGCCCGGCTCGCCGAGCTCAACCGCGCGTGGACGGCGGCGGCCGGCCGCGCCTTGGCATCGGCGTCAGACCAGCACCGGCCCATGGTCGTCGGCAACATGGGGTCGCGCGCCTGGCCGACTACACGGTGCTCGGCGACGCGCAGAACCTCGGCGCCCGCCGAGGCGCTCACCCGCGAGTACGACGTCGACGTAATCTGCTCGGAGGCCACCGCCGCCGCCGCCGCCCGCTCGTGTTCCGACCGCTGGTCAGTCCGGTCGGCGGGCCAGCCGGGGTGGCCACCATCCATCGAGCTGCTCGGCCTGGCTTCGGCGTGCGGCGCATACGGTCGCGCGACCCCTGGGTGGCCCGGCGGTGCCGCGCTCTCGACGCCTCACCACGCCGGCGCTTGCCGCGGCCGCGCGCCGCCTTCTGCCGCCTCGCAAGGCCGACGGCGATCGCGCCGCGGTCACGCCCTTGGCGAGGGCCTCGGCGCTCGCCGCCGCCCCGCCCGCCGCGGGATGGCGCGCATGAGCAGCGCCGGCGAGGTAGGGGTCGACGCCGATGATCGCGCCGCCGTGCTCGACTTCGACGGCACCATGACCGACGCCGAGGCCGAAGGCTGCCCTTCGTCACCGGCTATCTCGCCGATCTGGCGACCCTGGTCGGCCGCCCCGTCGACGATCCCGAGCTGGTCGCCTGCGTCGATGGCGCCCTCGCCGACATCGCGGCGGCGCCGGAGGCCCATCCGTTCCTGTGGATGGGTCGGGCGGCGCCGGCGGCGGTCGATCGCACTTCCGCGCATGGTCCCCATCGCGCATCGCGTGCTCGATCGCTTCGGCGCCATCCCGTCGGCGCTCGATCGCGGCCGCCTGCGCCTGGTAATCCTGTACAAGCACAACTACGTCAGCACCCTCGGGCACTCCGGCAGTTCTCGGGCTCGGCGCCGGCGTTGGCGGGCCTCGCCGGGACCGACACCTACGTGGTGACCAACTCCGACACCCACGCGGTGGCCGGCAAGCTGCGCACCCTCGACGGGGCCAGCCCCGGGGCCGGCTGGCTCGCGCCGCGGGTGCGCGGCGACGCCCGCAAGTTCGACATCGACGACGACTGGGACGCGGTGCCGGCGGAGCTGCTCGTGCCCGGCCTCGCGCGGCCCGTGCTCCTGCGCCGGCGCACCTACCACGCCGCGCTCTCGGCGGTCCTGGCCGACGCCGGCGCCACCTTCGCCGACCTCGTCGTCGTCGGCGACATCTTCGAGCTCGACCTGGCGATGCCGCTGGCGCTCGGCGCGCGGGTCGGGCTGATGGCCGGGCCGCACACGCCGGCCTACGAGCGCGCCTACGTGGAGGCGCACCCGCGCGGCAAGGTCCTCGCCGGCGTCGACGAGATCCGACCCTTCGCCTTCGCCTGACGCCGGGCCCGGGGTAGCCTCGGGCGATGTCCGACGCTGACCGGGTGATCCTGTCCTGCGCCCTCACCGGCGCGGTCACCACCAAGGCGCACTGCCCGGCCATCCCGTACACCCCGGTCGAGATCGCCGAGGAGGCCCACCGCGCCTACCAGGCCGGCGCCACCATCGTCCACATCCACGCGCGCACCGACGACGGCGCGCCCACCTGGAGCAAGGACACCTTCGCCGCGATCATGCGCGAGGTGCGCGCGCGCTGCCCGGTGCTCATCAACTGGTCGACCGGCGGCGCCGGGCCGATGTCGGAGCGGCTCGCGCACCTGTCGCTGCGGCCGGCCATCGCCGCGCTCAACATGGGCTCGATGAACTACGCCAAGTGGAGCGCGAAGAAGCGCGACTTCGCATTCCAGTTCGTGTTCGCCAACCCGTTCCCCGACATCCTCGCCTTCGCCCGCGAGATGCACGCGCACGGCGCCAAGCCCGAGCTCGAGTGCTTCGACACCGGCCACGTGCACTCGCACACGGTGCTGGCGGAGCTCGGCCTGCTGGCGGCGCCGTACCACTTCTCGTTCATCATGGGCGTGCTCGGCGGCATCCCGGCCTCGGCGCGCCACCTCGCGTTCCAGGCCGATCAGGTGCCGGCCGGCTCGCGCTGGAAGGTCATCGGCATCTCCCGCGAGCAGTGGCCGCTGGCGATGGCGGCGCTGGCGCTGGGCGGCGACGTCCGGGTCGGCCTCGAGGACAACTTCTACCTGCCGTCGGGCGAGATGGCGCGCTCCAACGGCGACCTGGTGACCGCGGCCGCCGACCTCGTGCGCAGCTCGGGGCGCGCGGTGGCCACCCTCGACGAGACCAAGGCCATCCTGTGGCCCGACGGCGGCGGCAACCTCTGAGCGCGCGCCGCGCTGGCCTCTCTCCCTACGCCTGCCCCTGAGCTGGAACCGAACATGACCCTCAACCTCGCCCTGGTCGGCACCTCGACCGACCCCATCACCACCACCTACACCTGGCGCGACACCGTGCTGTACGCGCTCGGCGTCGGCGCCCGGCTCCCCGACGAGCTCTCCTACGTCAACGAGCTCGACGGGCCCAAGGTGCTGCCGACCTTCGCGGTGGTGCCTTCGTTCACCGCGATGTTCAAGGTCGCCAGCCAGCTCGGCGCCAACATGGCGATGGTCGTGCACGGCGAGCAGACCATCCGCTTGCACCGCGCCATCCCGCCGAGCGGGACGCTGTCCACGGTCGCCACCGTCAACGGCATCTACGACAAGGGCAAGGGCGCGCTCGCGGTGGTCGAGGCCAGGACCGTCGACGCCGACGGCGTGGCGCTGTTCGACAACGTGTTCTCGATCTTCGTGCGCGGCGCCGGCGGCTTCGGCGGCGAGCGTGGGCCCGAGGCGGCGCCGTGGGCGGTGGCCGAGGGGCGCGCGCCGGACTTCGCCGTCACCGAGCGCACCAGCGCCGAGCAGGCCGCGCTGTATCGGCTCTCCGGCGACCTCAACCCGCTGCACATCTCGCCGAGCTTCGCCAAGGCGGTCGGCTTCGAGCGGCCGATCCTGCACGGGCTGTGCACCTACGGCTTCGCCGGGCGCGCGCTGCTCGCCAGCGCCTGCGGCGGCGATCCGCTGCGGCTGCGCTCGATGTCGGCGCGGTTCTCGGCGCCGGTCTTGCCCGGCGACACGCTCACCACCGAGGGCTGGCGCGACGGCGACGGCCGCTACCTGGTGCGGGTGAAGAACCAGGACGACAAGGCCGTGCTCACCGGCGGCGTCGCGGAGATCGCGCCGGCGTGACCCCCCGCGCCTGCCCGTGGCCGGCCTCGTCGTCGCCGCTGGGCGACGAGCTGGCCACGGCGTGGCGCCTCGCCCACGAGGCCGGCGCGCTGGCGGTGGCGATCCGCGACGGCGCCGACCTGCAGATCGAGCGCAAGGCCGGCGACGAGCCGGTGACCATCGCCGACCACCAGGCCTCGGCGATCATCGTCGCCGGCCTGCGCGCGGCGTTCCCCGACGACGTCGTCATCTCCGAGGAGCTGCCCGACGATCTCGCGCGCCTCACCGCGCGCCGGGTCTGGTACGTCGATCCCATCGACGGCACCAAGGACTTCATCCGCGGCGGCCCCGGGTTCTCGGTGATGATCGGCCTGTGCGTCGATCACGTGCCGGTGCTCGGCGTGGTCCACCAGCCCGGCGCCGCGCGCACCTTCGTCGCCGCGCCCGGCCTCGGCGGCCAGGTCGACGACGCCGGCGGCCAGCGCGCGCTGGCGGTGTCGACGGTGGACGATCTGCAGGCGCTGCGGCTGGTGGCGTCGGCGTCGCACCGGACCCGGGCCATCGACGAGGTCAAGCAGGCCCTCGGCGTGTCGCAGGAGCTCAACATCGGCTCGGTCGGCGTCAAGCTCGCGCTCATCGGGCTCGGCGAGCGCGACCTGTACGTGAACCCGGCGTCGCACTGCAAGGCGTGGGACACGTGCGCGCCCGAGGCCATCCGGCGCGCCGCGGGCGGTGCGCTCACCGACCGCGGCGGCGCGCCGCTGCGCTACGACCAGCCCGCGCTCGACCGTCCGCGCGGGCTCGTCGCCAGCAACGGCCTGGTCCACGCCGCGGTGCTCGCGCGCCTCGCGGCGCTGTTCCCACCGCGGTGAGCGGCCCGCGCGGCGCCGGCGTCACCGGGCGAGCGCCGACGCCGCGTGTTACGCGCGGACCATGCCAGCCCGCGAGCGCCCCCGGCGCCGTTTCGGCCTGACCGCCGCCGTCACCGCGAGCCTCCTGTTCGCGCCCGCGCTGGCCGCGGCCCAGCCCGACCTGGTCGACCCCGAGGAGGAGCTCCGCGAGGAGGCCCTCGAGATCGCAAGGCGCGCGTTCGCCGAGCAGCAGCGCAAGAACTACGTCGAGGCCGACCGGCTGTACCGGCAAGCGTACTGCCGCTATCCGGATCCGCAGACGGTCTTCAACCTGGCCACGGTGGCGCGCAGCCGCGGCGAGGTGCAGTCGGCCGCCGAGCTGTTCACGCTGTACCTCGAGCTCGATCCCAACGGGCCGCTGTCCGGGGACGCCCGGGTCATCCTCGGCAAGCTCGGCGTGAAGGGCACGCTGACCTCCGCCAGCATCGCCTGCGCCAAGCGGCCGACGCCGACGAGCATCGACCCCGTCGACGAGCCGGACCCGCCGGTGACCGCCAAGCCCATCGACCCGACGCCACCCCCGCCCCCGCCGGCGCCGCGCGCCTCCACCGGCGGCGGCGCCCTGCGCTGGGTGGGCCTGGCGACCACCATCGTGGGGCTCGGCGCCGCCGGCGGCGGCGTGTACTTCGGCCTCGAGGCCCAGCGCCACAGCGACAACATCACCAACAACACCGGGCCGTGGACGCCCGAGCTGCTCGCCGAGCAGCAGCTCGGCGAGGACGCCGAGCGCAACCAGATCATCCTGCTGTCGGCCGGCGGCGTCGCCACCGTGGCCGGCGTGATCATGATGATCGTCGGCTGGCCCGACGACGATGAGCGGCCGCGCGGCGGGGTGGCGGTGACACCGCTGGTGCAGCCTGGCGTCGGCGGCCTGGTGCTCTCCGGCGGCTTCTGAGTCGGCGCGACGCCCCGGTCGGCGAGCACGACCGACGCGATGCCGTCGAGCGGCCCGTCGGCGCGCGCGGCGCCCCCGCGGCTCAGCTCAGTCCGGACACAGCGGCTTGGGCGCCTGCCCCGGCATCACCGGCTCGCCCAGGCGGCGACAGTCCGTGGGCCGCGGCGTCGGCTTCGGGTCGACGGCGGGACGCTCGGGCGCCGCCTCGCGACGCTTGAGGCGCACGCTGTCGGTGCCGCCCCGATCGCCGGCGAAGCTGGCGGTGGAGTCGAGGTAGCCGCGCTGCCGCACCACGAACTGCACGCGCCCGTCGGCGGCCGCTCGGGTCGCGGTGAACGGCGTGGTCCCGACCACGCGGCCGTCCTCGAGGACCTCGGCGCCGCTCGGAGTCGACTTGACGATGAACGTGACCTCCGCCGGCGCGGCCGGGGTCGCGTCGGCGACCGCGACCGCGGGCGCGGCGTCGACGATGCCTGGCGCCACCGCGAGCGCGGGCACCGCGTCGGGCGCAGCCACCCCGGGCGCGGCGTCGGGCGTCGGCAGCTCCGCGGCCATGCCGGCCGGCGTCGTCGACGGTGGCCGCGCCGGCGCGGCGACGTGCTCGTCACCGCCACCGCCGCGAATCAGCGCGAAGGCCGCCACGGCGGCGCCGGCGAGCAAGAGGCCGATCACCAGGTAGCGCAGGTTGCCGCGCGGCGCCGGTGGTGCCACCACGGCGACCCCCGACGGGGGCGCGGGAGCCGGCGCGTCCGCACCGGCGAGGCGCGGCAGCCGCAGGGTGGTCAGCGCCAGCGACGACTCGGCCGCCGGGTCGGGCGTCAACGGCAGCACGCGCGGCGCCGGCGCCGGCTCCGGCTCCGGCGCGCTGGCGGCGGCGGTCACCTGCCGGGCCATCAGCCCGGCGCCGGGACCGATGGTCGCCGACGACGCCACCGAGGGCGTCGACACCACCGGGTACGACTTGGCGCGCTCCCAGGCGTCGTCGTCGTCCTCGTCGGTCTGCGGCAGGCTGCCGCCGTCGTCGAGCAAGGTCACCGGCGCCGTCGGCGGCGCGACCACCTGCGGCGGCGCCGTCGCCGGCCGCACCTCGGCGGAGTCCTCGACGATCTCGGGGATGCTGCCGGGCCGCGCGGTCGGCGCCCGATCGTAGTTGGAGACCGTGCCCTCGGGCCGCGGCACCTCGAGGTCGGCCACCGGCTGCGCCGCCCACGGCTCGGCGACGTCGCCGAACAGCTCGTGCATGTAGCGGCCGAGCGTGACCGTCGACATCACCGTGCGCGACTGCTTGGCGTAGGCCTCGATCGCCTCGAGCATCAGGCCCGCGGTCTGGTAGCGCTGCGCCGGATCGGTGGCGAGCGCCTTGAGCACCACCGCCTCGAGTGCCGGCGGATAGCCTGGCACCACCCGCGACGGCTTGATGACGTCACCGGTGACCACCCGATGCATGGTGTCGAAGTCGTTGTCGGCGCGGAAGCACCGGTGCTGGGTGGTGGCCTCGTAGAGGATGATGCCGAGCGCGAACACGTCGCTGCGCCGGTCGACGTCGCGGCCGCGGCACTGCTCCGGCGACATGTACGCGAACTTGCCCTTGATCATCCCGGCCTGGGTCTCGACGTTGCGGGCCTCGGCCTTGGCGATGCCGAAGTCGAGCACCTTCACGGCGCCGTCGTAGCCGAGCATGATGTTCGACGGCGAGATGTCGCGGTGGACGATGTTGAGCGCGCTGCCGTCGGGCGCGCGCCGCTCGTGGGCGTGGTGCAGGCCGGCCGCCGCCGCTGCGACGATCGTGAGGCCGAGCTCGATCGGCAGCCGGCGACCGACCGAGCCGGCCTTGGCGAGCAACGCGCGGAGGTCCTGGCCGTGGACGTACTCCATCGCCAGGTAGTGCACGCCGCCGTCGTTGCCGACCTCGAAGACCTGCGCGACGTTGTGGTGGTTGAGCGAGGCCGCCAGCCGGGCCTCGTCGAGGAACATGCCGACCGCGTTCTGGTCGTGCATGCGCTCCGGCAGGATGAGCTTGAGCACCACGTGCCGCTCGAAGCCGGCGATGCCGCCCGTCTTCGCGATGTAGATCCGCGCCATGCCACCCGCGGCGAGTGGCATCACGAGCTCGTACTTGCCGAGTCGCGTCGGAATCCCTTCGGCTGGAGCCGCGGCGGGCACGATTCCGAAAGCGTTTCATCGCGGGTAGGTCGTGTCAAGCAGCCGGCGGCCGCTCGCCTACATCCGCCGACACCGGCGCACGACCTCGCGGCGGGCCGGCGGAGCGCGGCCGTCGCCACCTCGCACGCGAGCCGACGCCGCAGGTCCGCCCGGAACGGCCCAGGGTGGCCCCAGGCGGGCTCCCGGCCCCCTCGAGGGCGCTTACGCGCCGCCGGCGATGGTCATCGCCGACACCCGCAGGGTCGGCGCCGCGGTCGCGGTGCGCAGGTCGAGATCGTCGCCGACCGCGTCGATGCGCTTGAGCAGGTCGTCGAAGTTGGCCGAGATGGTGATCTCGGAGACCGGGAAGGTCAGCTCGCCGCCCTCGATCCAGAAGCCCTGGGCGCCGCGGGAGAAGTCGCCGGTGATGGGGTTGAAGCCAAAGCCCATCAGGCCGGTGACGTACAGGCCGCGACCGGCGCCGCGCAAGATGTCGGCGCGCGACTGGGTGCCCGGCGACAGGATCAGGTTGGAGCTGGTCGGGCCCGGGTTGCCGCCGACGCCGCGGCCGGCGGAGCCGGTGGAGCTGCGGCCGAGCTTGCGCGCGCTGTACACGTCGCACAGGACCGTCTTGAGCACGCCACCCTCGACCACCACGTTGCGCCGGGTCGGCAGGCCGTCGCCGTCGAAGGGCCGCGAGCCCGGGCCGCGGGGAACCAGCGGATCGTCGACGATGGTCACCAGCGGCGACGCCACCGCGGTGCCCTCGCGCTCGAGCAAGTAGGACGACTTGCGCCAGAACGCCGAGCCATTGGCCACCGACAACAGCGTGCCGACCAGCGAGCGCGACACCTCGGGGTCGAACACGACCACGCACTCCTGGGTCGGCACCTTGCGCGACCCCAGCGTGGCGACCGTGCGGCGCGCGGCCTCCTTGCCCACGGCCTCGGGAGACTCCAGCGCGGCCAGGAACCGGCTCGCGGTCCACCAGTGGCCGTTGCGCTTCTTGGGGTCGCCGCCGCCGGTGTCGTCGTCGCACAGGGGCTCGACCACCATCGACGCGTAGCTGCCGCGGTAGCCGCCGGCGAACCCGCCGCTGGTGGCGAACGCGGTGGCGCCGAGCACCCGCGACCAGGTCGCGCCCTCGGAGTTGGTGACCCGAGGATCGAACCCGCGGGCGGCGCGTTCGCCCTCGATGGCCTGGGCCAGGGCCCAGCCGGCGTCGACCTCGGCCACCGCGGGGTCGTACAGGTCGAGTTCGGGGAAGCTGCGCGCTAGCTCCGACGGATCCGGTGGCGCCGCGAACTCGTCGGGCTCCGACAGCCCGGCGAGCACCACGGTCTCCTTGCACAGGGCCGCGAGCGCGTCGCGCCGCAGATCGGAGGTGTACGTGACCGCGCGGCGCCCGCCCTGGATGACCCGCAGGCCGAGGGCGCGGCTGCCGGCCTCCTGGATCAGCTCGGGCTCGCCGAGCCTGACCTTGGCGGTGAGCTCGCTGCCGTCGCGGACGACGACCTCGGCGACCTCGGCGCCGGCGGCGCGCGCCAGCTCCACCGCCTGGGTGGCGAGATCGGTCAACTCCCGGACCGTGGCTTCGGTGACCTGCGCGCTCATGCCTGGGTGCCTCCGACGGTGATCGACGCGATGCGGACGGTGGGCGTGGCGACTCCGACCGGGACCGACTGCCCGTCCTTGCCGCAGGTCCAGATGCCGTCGGACAGCTCGTAGTCGCTGCCGAGCAGGTCGACCTTGCGCAGGACGTCGGGGCCGTTGCCGATGAGGTTCACGCCCTTGAGCGGCGCGGTCAGCTTGCCGTCCTCGATGAGGTAGCTCTCGGTCAGCGAGAACACGAAGTCACCGTTGGAGATATTGACCTGACCGCCGGAGAACCGCTTGGCGTACACGCCGCGCTTCACCGAGCGGATGATGTCGTCGGGCGGGGTGTCGCCGCCGAGCATGATCGTGTTGGTCATGCGCGGCAGCGGCATGGCCCGGAACGACTCGCGGCGGCCGTTGCCCGACGCCGCGCGCCCGTAGTGCCTGGCGCTGAGGCGATCGTGCATGTAGCCGACCAGGATGCCCTGCTCGATGAGCACGTTGCGCTGGCCGGGGTTGCCCTCGTCGTCGACGTTGATCGAGCCGCGCGAGCTGGCGATGGTGCCGTCGTCGACGACGGTGCACAGCGGCGACGCCACCTGCTTGCCGATCATGCCGCTGTAGTTCGAGGTCTCCTTGCGGTTGAAGTCGGCCTCGAGGCCGTGCCCCACCGCCTCGTGCAGGAGGATGCCGCTGTCGCCGGCGGCCAGCACCACCGGCAGCTCGCCGGCGGGCGCCTCGACGGCATCGAGCATCGCCAGCGCGATCCGCGACGCCTCGCGGCCGTGCGAGGCGGCGTCCTTGGCCGCCTGCGCGAAGTAGTCGAGGCCGTAGCGACCGCCGCCGCCGGAGCTGCCGCTCTGGCGCTTGCCGCCCTGCTCGGCCACCGCGCGCACGCCGAAGCGCAGGATGGGCTGGACGTCGCGCGCCATCACCCCGTCGGAGGTGATGACGAGGATCTCCTTGTAGCTCTCCACCAGCGACGCCTCGACCTTGACGATGCGGGGGTCGGCGGCGCGGGCCGCGCGATCGGCGGTGCGGAGCAGCTCGAGCTTGTCGGGCGCGGCGGCGGCCAGCGACGGGTTCGCCACCGGGTAGAAGTCGGGCAAGGTCACCGGCGTGACGCCCACCGGCGCCACCGTCTTGCCGCCGCGGGCGATCTGGCCGGCGGTGCGGGCGGCGTGGGCCATCTTGTCCCACGACAGATCCTCGGCGTAGGCGTAGCCGGTGGCGTCGCCCTTGGTGACCCGCACGCCGAGGCCGAGGGTGATGCCGCGGCCGACGGTGCGGACCTGCTCCTCCTCGAGCACGTAGTCGGCGGTGACCCGGAACTCGAAGTACAGGTCGGCGTAGTCGCCGCCGGCCTCGAGGGCGATGCCCAGCAGACGCTGGCCGATGGCGGCGTCGATCTGGTGATCGCCGCCGGGCCCGAACGGCGCGACGAACAGAGGCTGAGCGCTCATGGCGCGCACTCTAGCCCGCGCGCCGCCAGCCGGCTATGGCGCGGGGGCCTCGACGACCGGCGCGCAGTCGTCGGGGTACGTGCCGTACACGTGCACGGCGCGCGGCTCGTCGTCGATGGTGAAGGTCCAGGTCGCGCCCATGGCGGCGCGGAAGGTCACCGTGGCCAGGGCCGCGGCTGGCGCGCCGTCGGCGATCGCGCGCTGCCAGATCTGGTCGGGCGTGCAGCGCAGGCGCGCCACCGGCGTGCCCATGGTGAAGCACATCGAGCGCTCGCCGTCGCGGAGCCCGCGCCGATCGAAGGTGACGTCGCGGCACGACATCGTCTCGGTCGGGGTCGGCGGCGGCGCCCCGAGCGGACGCGCCGGATCGTCGGCCACGACGCCAGGCAGCCGCACCAGCACCGCCTCGAACTCGCCGTAGGCGGGGTCGAGGGTGCCGTCGGCGCGGCCGTAGCGCACCGCCAGCGATTCGTAGGCGTACCCCTGCGCGACCTGGGCACGGGTCCGCGCCATCAGGACCCCCGTCGGCATCGGCGACGGCAGCGCCACGGGAGGTGCCTCCGTCGGTGGCGGCGTGGCATCGCAACCGATGAGCGCCGCCGCCGCGACGCCCAGCGCCACCGCGCGGCGCCCGCGCATCACGCCTTGTTGTCGCGGCCGAGCACGTCGGCCAGGGCGGCCTCGGCGGCGCGCGCCGCCTCCTTGATCTCGGCCTCGCCGCCGCCGAGCCAGAGCCGCCCAAAGGCGCCGAACGAGATGAGCTCCAGCACCCGCACCGGCGCCGCCTTCTCGGCCTCGTTGCACGCCAGCGCGGCGTAGGCCGCCGGGTGCACCTCGAGGATGTACAAGGTCTGCCCGGCGACGATCATGTCGCCGTGGCGCATGCGGTTGATGAGCTGCGACTGGTGGCCGTCGATGCCGGTGATGATCTGCGACGAGACCACCCGCGGCTTGAGGCGATCCTCGGGCTTGGCGCCCATGCGGCCGAGGATGGCGTCGACCGCGCCGGCGACCTGGCCCTTGTCGCGATCGTGCAGCTCGAGCATGCCGTAGGCGCGCTCGACGATCTGCATGCCCGGGCGGCAGGTGGTGGCCTTGAGCGCGGCGTCGGTGAGCTGGTTGATCGCGATGCCGGGCGCGATCTCGATGTACATCGCGCACTCTTCTTCGCGGGGCATGAAGCCCTGGCAGACCGTCTGCAAGAAGCCGGTCAGCTGCGGCTGCAGCGAGTCGAGGACGGTGAGCGCGCGGAGCTCCATCGACGGCACGCTAGCGTTGCGCCGTCGCGAGTGTCAACGCGACCGGCCGCCCTTGCGGCCGCCGCCGGAGGCAGCGCGCTTGCCGCCGGCGCGATCGCTGCTCGGTCGCGGCGCCCGGGCGCCGGGCTTCGCCAGGGCCGCGAGACGACGCCACGGCGCGGCCGCCGGGGCTGCGAGTCAGGCCAGCGCCACGAGCCGGACCGCCGCGCGACGATCCGGCCCCGCGCCCCGGCGCCGCGCCCCGCGGCGAGCCAGCCTCGGCACCGCCGCTGCGCGACGGTCGGCCCCGCGCAGGCGCGCCGCGCGAAGGCGCACCACGCGACGGGCGCGTCGGCCCGACGCCGACGCCGGCCTCCGGCCGCACGGCCCGGCCCTGCCCGGTCGCCAGGCTCGGCGCGCCCCGCCGTCGTCGCGACGGCCCTTGCCGCCGCGCCTGACACCCCGGCGCGCGCCGCCGGCGCTGGGTCTCGCGCGGATCGTCGCGCGGCGCCGGCGCCCGGGCGCCGCGCACCACCGCCGGCGCGCTGCGTGGCGCCGGCTGGCCGAGGGCCTCGGCCTCGACCCGGGCCCGGTGACGCGCGCGCCGCCCGAGCTCGCTGTCCTCCCGCACCGCGCGCCACTTGCCCCGCGCCCCGGCGCCGCGCGGCAGCCCGACGGCGTCGCGCAGCTCGTTGAGTTCGTCCTGGCGCAGCTCGCGCGCGTCGCCGACCCGCAGGCCGTGGAAGGTCAGGTTGGCGAACGCCACCCGCTGCAGCTTCGTGACCTCGAAGCCGCAGGTCTCGAGCATGCGGTGGATCTGGCGCGACTTGCCCTCGTAGAGCGTGATCGCGACCCAGCTGTGCTTGCTCTCGCCCGGCAACGGCACCACCTCGGCCTCGCGGGTGACGGTGCCGTCGTCGAGGCGCACGCCGGCGCGCAGGCGCTCGAGGTCGCGCTTGCCGAGCACGCCTCGCACCTTCACGTGGTAGGTCTTCGCGACGTGGCTCGTCGGCGACAAGAGCCGCGACGCCAGCTCGCCGTCGTTGGTGAGCAGCAGCACCCCCTCGCTGTAGAAGTCGAGGCGACCGACCGGCTTGACCGCCGCCGGCAGGTTGGGCAGGTAGTCCATCACCGTCGGTCGACCCTGATCGTCGCTGACGGTGGTGATGCAGCCCTTGGGCTTGTTGAGCACGACGTAGAAGTGATCCTGCGGGTAGACCGCCTCGCCGTCGACGGTGACCCGATCGGCGTCGGGGTCGACCTTGGTGCCGAGCTCGCGCACCACGACGCCGTTGACCTGGACCCGGCCGGCGACGATGAGCTCCTCGCCCTTGCGACGAGCCGCCGCGCCGCCCATCGCCAGGTAGCGCTGCAGGCGGATCTTGCTCATTCGAAGCGGTCCGCGTCGTCGTCGCCGAAGTCGTCGTCGCTCACGGCGTCGTCGTAGCCCACGATGCCCTCGGGCGCCACCGCGCCGACGACCTCGTCGTCGGCGGCCGCGCCACCGGTGACCACCTCGTCGTCGGCCACCCGCGCGCCGGTCACGGCCTCGATGTCGTCGGCGGCGGCGAACACCACCTCGCCGCGCTCGGGCGGGGCGTCGTCGTCGGTGCCCGCGTAGACCACGTCGTCGCCGCTGGCGTCGAGGGCGCCGGCCGCGGCCTCGGCCAGGTCGATCGTCGAGGTGGTGGTCTCGGTGATCGGATCGTGCACAGGCGGCTCGGGCGACACGCCCAGGCGCGCCATGGTGTCGCGGCTCTCGGGCGACAGCTCGGCGTACTCGCGCAGCGTGGGCAGCTCGCGCAGGTCGCCGAGGCTGAAGAAGTCGAGGAACTCGCGGGTGGTGCCGTAGAGGATGGGCCGGCCGGGCTCCTCCTTCTTGCCGAGCGCGCGGATGAGCGCGCGATCGTGGAGGACCTTGAGGGTGCCGCCCGAGTCGACGCCACGGATCTCGTCGATCTCCGGCCGCGTGATCGGCTGCCGGTACGCGATGATCGCCAGGGTCTCGAGCTGCGCGCGCGACAGCCGCACCGGACGCCCGGCGATGAGCTGCTGCACCCAGCCGGAGTAGGCGGTGGCGGTGCGGAACTGGTAGCCGCCGGAGACCTGCTGCAAGACGATGCCGCGGTGCTCGTGGTCGGCCGTGATCTCGGCGAGGAGTCGCTGCAGCCGGGGCACGTCGGCGACCCGGGTGAGCTGACGGATGCGCTGCACGGTGAGCGGCTTGTCGGCGGCGAAGATCAGCGCCTCGAGCAGCGACTTGAGCTCGGGGTCCGGCAAGGCGCTGGCGGTCACCGGCGCATCGGCGGCCAGCTCCTCGTCGGAGCCCGCGCCGTCGGCCGCCAGCTCCTCGTCGGAGCCCGCGCCGTCGGCGGCCAGCTCCTCATCGGAACTCTCGCCGTCGGCGGCCAGCGCCTCCTCGCCGTCGGCGGCCAGCGCCTCGTCGGAAGCCTCGCCATCGGCGGCCAGCGCCTCCCCGCCATCGGCGGCCAGCGCCTCCCCGCCATCGGCGGCCAGCGCGTCCTCGCCATCGGCGGCCAGCGCGTCCTCGCCATCGGCGGCCGGCGCCTCGTCGGACGCCTCGCTCGCCGCCGAGACCTCCTCGTCGGACGCCTCGGCCTGGGTCGCGAGTTCGTGCTCGTCGGCGAGCACCTCGTCGCCCGCATCGGCGAGATCGACGCCGACCTCGGCCTCGGCGGCCTCGGCCTTCGAACGGGCCGACGCGGCCGCTTGCTTGCGCTTGGACTTCTTGGCCATGGAGACCCTTTCGACCGCGCTTCTTACCCGATCGCTCTGACAGCCGGGTAACCGAGCGAGATCAGGGGGTTGTGGTTCAGGGAGATGTGTAGCGCGTCCGGCCGCCGCGTCGCCGCTACCGGTACTCGTCGCTGCCGGCGATGCCCACCGCGACCCGCTCGCGCAGGTCCTCGGCGGCCCGGGAGATGAAGATCTCACCGTCGTCGAGGTCGTCGCCATCGCCGTCCTCGCGCGGCACCCGGTGCTGGGCGAGCGCGATGAGCCGCAGCTTCGCCATCTCGAGCAGCGCGAGGAAGGTCACCACCGCCTCGTGCTTGACGTCGGCCAGCGACATCTCGACGCCCTCGCGGGCGAACCGGAACATCGAGGTGAAGGTGAAGCTCTGCTCGACCTCGAGCCGGTCGGTGAGCTCGGCGATCTTCTGGCTCACCGAGAGCCGGTCGACGATGACGTTGTGGGTGACCTTGATCTTGGCCTGCCGCATCACGCGGTCGAAGGCCTCGATGAGCTTGTGCACCGGGAACCCGGCCAGCGGCGCCACCGCGTCGGGGTCGACGTCCTCGGCCACGGCGTCCTCGACGGCGGTGCCGCGGCTCCACACGTTGCGGCCGACCACGGGCTGGGCGCCGAGCGCGGTCGCCGCGTCCTTGTACTTCTGGTACTCGAGCAGCCGCCGGATGAGCTCCGCCCGGGTGTCGATGGGCGCGTCCTCGTCGCCGCTGCCCTCGCCGGCCTCGGCCTCGACCGCGTCGTCGTCGCTGCCCGGCAGGAGCTGGCGCGACTTGAGGTGACACAGGGTGGCCGCCATCAGCAGGTACTCGCCGGCGACGTCGATGTCGAGCGCCTTGAGCGCGTCGAGGTACGCCAGGTACTTTTCGGTGACGAACGCGATGGGGATGTCGAGGATGTCGAGCTCGTGCTTCTTGACCAGGTGCAAGAGCAGGTCGAGCGGGCCTCGAACACGTCGAGCGCGACCTGGTAGCCGCCGGGGGCCTCGGGACCTTCCATCGCTGTCATGAGCCGTGGGGGCGGCGTCGCCGCGCGCCGTCTGGGTTCAATAGCCGAACCCGAACAGCCCGTACAGGTGCCCGGCCAGGAACCGCGCCGGCACCGTGAACACCTTCGACAGCGGCGAAATCATGATGAAGGCCATCAGGATGAACGGCCCGTACACCGCGATCTTGTCGAAGGTCGCGCGGTGCCGGTACGGCACGAACCGGGCGATGACGTAGCCGCCGTCGAGGGGCGGCGTCGGCAACAGGTTGAAGAAGAACAGCGTGAAGTTGAGGATGACCGCGAAGGCCAGCGCCTCGCTGACCGGGTGGCCGGGGTCGATGACGCCGCGGAGCAGCAGCACGCAGTGGACCACGCCCACCACCACCGCGAGCAGGATGTTCATCATCGGGCCGGCCAGCGCCACCAGCATCTGGCCCGTCCCCATCGACCAGCGCCGGGTGTAGCGGGTGGGCTGGGTCTGCACCGGCTTGCCCCACCCCATCACGCCGCCGCCGTAGATGAGCGACATCAGGGGCAACAGCAGCGTGCCGATGATGTCGGTGTGGGCGACCGGGTTGAGCGTCACCCGGCCCTGGCGCGACGGCGTCGGGTCGCCGAGGCGATGCGCGACGATGGCGTGCCCGAACTCGTGCAACGCCACCGAGGCGACGAGCACGAAGATCGCCGTGAAGATCCAGCGGATCTGTTCGGGGCTGAAGTCCACGGCGCCAGGGACCATGACAGGTCGGACCGCACCGCGCAACGCCCGCGTGGACGCCGGCCCTGCGGTGCGGTTCCGGCGCTCAGCGCGAGCGCGGGTGGGCCCGGCGGTACTGGTCGACGATGCGGGCGCCGCTGACGTGCGTATAGAGCTGGGTGGTCGCGATGTCGGCGTGGCCGAGCATCACCTGCACCGCGCGCAGGTCGGCGCCGCGCTCGAGCAGGTGGGTGGCGAAGGCGTGGCGCAGCTTGTGCGGTGACACGTTGCCGCCGACGGCGCGCACCCCGGCGGTGCGCGCGTAGCGGCCGAGGATCCGCCAGAAGCTCTGCCGGGTCATGGGCCGGCCGCGCTCGGTGAGGAACAGCGCCGGCTCGCGCGGATCGCGCACCCAGCGCGGGCGCACCTCCTCGACGTAGGTGGCGATGCGGGTGCGGGCGATGTCGCCCAGCGGCACCAGGCGGGTCTTGCCGCCCTTGCCGGTGACGCGCACGTGGCCGGCGCGCAGGTTGACGTCGTCGGCCGGCACCAGGACCAGCTCGCTGACCCGCAGGCCGCAGGCGTAGGCCAGCTCGAGCATCGCCAGATCGCGGCGGCCGCGCGCGGTCTCCGTCGACGGCACCGCCAGGATCGCCGCCACCGCGTCCTCGCCGAGGATCACCGGGCGCCGCGGCGCCACCTTGGGCGCGTCGATGAGCGCGGTCGGATCGCCGTCGAGCCAGCGCTCGCCGACGAGGTAGCGGAACAGGCCGCGGGTGGCGACCAGGGCCCGGGCACGGCTGCGCGGCGACAGCCCGTCGGCCGCCAGCTCGACCTGGTGCTCGGTGAGGTCGAGCGGCGTGACCTCGTCGGCGGTGGTGCGCCCGCGTGCCGTGAGCGCCGCCACCAGCCGCGACAGATCGCGGCCGTAGCTCTCGACGGTGTTGATCGCCAGCCCGCGCTCGACCTTGAGGTGATCGAGGAACGCGTCGACCGCGTCATCGAGCGAGATGGTGCGAGCCACGCCTCAGGATCGCCGGTGCCCCCGGCCGCCGGCAACTTCTTGCTTCGCAGGTATGATGGGTCCCGCATGCGCCACCCTGATCGCCCCACCCTCCGCCGCGTGGCCTGGGCCGCCGCGCTCGCCGCCAGCCCGTGGATCGCGTGCGGCGGACCGCCCCGGCCGCCCACCGGCGCCACGCGCCCCGATCAGGTCAAGCAGTACAAGCCGATGGAGAGCAAGGGCGACGCCAAGGCCCGGGCCCAGGCGGTCATCCTCGGCACCGACGGCACCGGCGGCTCCACGGTGATCCCGCTGGTCGACGGCGAAGGCGCCGCGGTGGTCGACTCGATGTGGGTCCGGCTCGGCGGCGGCCCGGCCACCGGCGGCACCAGCCCGGTGAAGCTGCTCACCGAGCCCAACGACGACGGCACCGTGAAGGTCGGCGTCTACGAGCAGTACGCCGGCGGCATCGGCCAGCAGTGGCGCGCCGGGGTGTGGGTATCGGCGTTCGTCGCCTCGAGCACGCTCGGCAAGGACCTCACCGACTACCGCTTCACCGCCGAGGCCGGCGGCAACGTCGACGGCGCATCGGCCTCGGGGCTGATGGCCGCGGGCTTCCTCGCCGCGATGACCGGCACCCCGGTCGATCCGCTCGCCAACATGACCGGCACCATCAACCCCGACGGCACCATCGGCCCGGTCGGCGGCATCCCGCAGAAGTTCCTCGGCTCGATCGCCGCCGGCAAGAAGCGCCTCGGGTTCCCCATCGGCATGCAGATGGCCGAGGACGCCAACACCGGCCAGCCGGTCGACCTGGTCGCGCTCGCGGCGTCCAAGGGCGCGACCGCCGTCGAGGTCGCCGACGTGTACGCGGCCTACGAGCTGTTGACGGGCAAGCGCCTGCCGCACCCGGTGCCGGTCGCGGTCGCCGACATGGCCATCTCGCCGGCGGTGGAGGCCGGCCTCGACGCGGCCTACGACACCTGGCGCGAGCGCCTGGCCACCGAGTGGGCCAGCCTGCTCGAGCTCGACGAGCACGGCCGCCTGCCCGACACCCTGCGCCAGCTCGCCCTCGAGGCGCAGCGCCACGGCGAGCTCGGCGAGCTGCGGCGGTCGCAGGGCCAGCGGGTGACCGCGTACCACCACGTGGCCGCCGCGTGGGTGCTCGCCGCCAGCGCGACCTCCACCTCCAACGTGCTCGAGGCGGTGCAGCGCGGCGACCACATGGGCGCGCAGGCACAGCTCCACGAGTTCGAGACCCTGATGGGCACCGCCCAGACCACCCTCGAGCGCATCGGCGAGGGCAAGCCGGCGACCATGGGCGGCCACCTGCGCATGCTCTCGGCGTTCGAGCGGGCCTGGCAAGGCTGGGGCTTCCACGTCTTCGCCACCGACCAGACCAGCGCCGCGCGGCGGCTGCTGCGCTCCCTCGAGGACGCGCCGCCCGACGTCCTCGCCAGCGCCGAGCTCACCGACCAGGTGGTGACCACGGTGGCGCCGGCGGTGCTCGCGATGGGCCGCGGCGTGGCCTACAGCATCCTCGCGCTGGAGGCGCTCGACCTCGAGCAGGACGACCAGGTCAGCTACCGCTGCTCGCTGCCCAACGTGCGCCGGATGGCGGCGTCGTTCCAGTCGGCCGCCGGCGCCAACGTGAACTACTTCGAGAGCCTGTTCGTGCAGCCGATGGCGCAGCAGATCGGCATGTCCGATCAGGCGGCGCGCGACCGCTACTCCGCCATCGAGCCCGACTACCTGGTCGCGTACATGAACGCGAACCTGCCGTTCATGAGCGGCATCCCGTCGGAGCTCAAGACCGCCTGGGGCGAGGACTCGCTGGCGTGGGGCCTCGCGACCCTCGCCGGCAGCGAGCTGGCGTACTTCAAGGCGTCGCTGCTCATCGGCAAGCACTACTCGCTCGGCGTCGAGAACGACCAGACCACCGGCCTGCCGGTGAGCGTCGAGCACGCGCGCGCCTTCGACAACATGCTGGCCACCGCCGAGCGCACCGCCCGCGAGAACGCGCGCGCCGCCCGCATCGCCACCGGCGCCATCCCGATCCAGGCCCGCCTCGCCTACCAGAACGCCACCGCGCTCACCGACGGCGACCTCGGCGACCGGCTGCGCGCCCTCGAGGCCTTGTGGCGGTCCTCGTCCTACTCGCAGATCGCGGTGATGCTGGCCCGCAACTAGCGCGGCGGCTGCGCGGCGACGCTGAGCCCGCCGGCGCCTCGCCGAAAACGACGACGCCGCCGACGGGACCGTCGACGGCGCCGGTTCGGACCGAACCCGGCCTACTCGGTGAGCAGGTACGTGTAGTTCACGGTCATGACCGCGCCGTCCCAGGCCGGGAACGAGGCGCGCGCCACCACGCCGGCGACGCAATCGCCGGTCGGGGTGCCGGCGAAGGCGCCGGTCGCCGACGCGCTGCGGACCTTGCCGCTGGGGTCGACGCTGAGCTTGACGCCGACGTTGCCGGCGACGCCGTGCTTCTCGAAGCACGCCTGCGACTTGCTCTTGAAGCCGCCCATGACGCTCTTGATGTCGCTCGAGGTCAGCGCCTTCTTCTCGGGCTTGACCTCCTCGATGGTGACCTTGTCGGCGCCGGCAGCCTTGAGCAGGTCGTCGATGGTGGTGCCCCCGGACTTGGGCTCCTCCTTGACCTCGGCCGGCGCCTCCACCTTGGGCTCCGCCTTCGGCGCGACCTTCACCACGGTGACCGACGGCTCCTTGATCTCGGGCTCGGCCACGCGGGCGACCTTCACCGGGGTCGGGGCCGGCTCGTCGGCGTCGTCGGCGACGATGGCCGGGACCTCGACGGCGGCGGCGACCGGGGCCACCGGCGGCGGCGCCACCGGCGTCACCACCGGGGCAGCCGGGACCAGCACGGGAGCGGCGGCGACCGGGGCGGGCTTCGGGGCGGCATCGCCGCCGAGCAGCGCGAAGGCCGCGACCCCACCACCGAGGGCGAGGACCGCGCCGGCGATGAGGTAGGTGCGCTTGTTCGAGCCAGCGCTCTTGGCCGGGGTGACGGCTGCCTTGGCGCGGGCCAGCGAGGCCAGCTCGTCGAGGGCGCTGGCCGGCTTGGCCAGGACCGGGGCCGCGAGCGGAGCCGCGACCTCGGGCATGGCGGCGACGATGGGCGCGGCCACCGAGGCCGAGGCCAGGCGGCCCGAGGCCAGGCCGGCACCGACGACGGCGCCATCTCCTTGGCGGGCACCGCGGCGACCGGCAGGGAGATGCCAGCGGACGACAGCCGCGACGGGTCGGGCAGCGCGATGGCGCGCATGCTGGCCGAGGAGGCCGACAGGACGGTGTCGTCGATGGGGTTCTGGGTGGTGATGCGACGCGAGACCCGGGCCCGGGTGGTCTGCGCCATGGCCCGGATGTCGTGCAGCCCCGAGTCGTCGGTGTTGGCCGCGCCGCCCGCGAGGGTCGGGGGCGAGGTCCCGTCGGTGCCATGCTCAGAGGACTGCATCTCGTCGTTCTCCAGATCCGGGGTGGAGGGGTCGCTCGTGGCGACTCGATTGGTCCGTCTCACGTTGCCTTCACGAACCCACAGCGCGCCCGATGTACCACGTCGGTTCGCGCGATCGATCAGAAATCGTCACGTGGTCGTACATCGGCTGACATCAGCGCTCTTCGACCACGTTCACCGTCGAAGATCCGCATAGATCCGCGCCGCCGAGATCGCGCGCGAGCTGTCTTCACGTGGGTGACGCGATGCGCCGCCCGATGGCTACTCGACTAGCCGCCACCCGCCCGAGCGCTGGCAGCAGCCGCGCGAGCTGCTGCGCCGGCGGGCTCGCTCGCCGAGGGCCTCGGCGGCGCGCGGCGGCCTCGGCGGCCTCGCCCCGGACCAGGGCGCCCCGGCGCGTCGACCCAGCGCAGCGGATCACCGGCGACGGCGGCGCAGCCGCGCGTGCGCGGCGCGCCCGCGGCCAGGGCGATGGTCGAGCTCGTCGAGGTGCGCGCGCGCCAGCGCTTCGGCGTCGTCGGCCGCGGCACCCGCGAGGAGCTGCTCGAGCTCGACCCCGCCCAGCTCGCGCAGGCGCGCGATGAGCGCCTCGACCTCGTCCGCGCCGTCGACGCTGGTGGCCACTACGACTCCGACGGATCGCTGCCGGCGGCGGGGCCCTTGGCCGGCGCCGCGGGCGGCGGCCCACCGGCGCCGAGCGCGCGCTGCCGGGCCGCCCGATCGGCGGCGACCCTCGCCTTGAGCTCCGAGAGCTGGGCGTCGGCGTCGGCGCCGGCGGCGAGCTGCGGCACCCCCGCGCGCTCGCCGGCGGCGAGCACCTTGGCCTCGAGCTCGGCGTCGGCGGCCGCCTCCCCGCGCATCGCGGCGTCGACCTCGCTGGCGACGGTCTCCTCGTCGATGCGATCCTCGGCGGCCTGGAACTTGTCCCACACCGAGCCGTCGTTGCCGAAGGCATCGCCGCCGGCGCGCCCGGCCGCGATCTGCAGCGCCAGGGTGCCCTTGCGCAGCTTGAGCTGCTGGAGCTTCACCTCGAACACCTTGCGGCTCTTGTTGAGCTCGATGGCGTAGCCGGCGGCCTCGTCGTGGTCGCGCTTGATCTTGGTCGCCTCGACGAGGCAGTTCTTCTGCTCGCGCAGGGCCTGGCGCGCGGCCTCGTCGTCGCCGGCGCGCACCGCCTTCATCGCGCGCTGCTCCCACTCGGCCGCCTTGGTCCGGTAGCGCTCGATGTCCTGCTGCATCTGCTTGGCGGTGGCCTTGTAGGAGACCAGCTCGGCCAGCGCCTTCTTGCGCTGCTCCTCGAGCTCGAGGATCGCCATGTCGACCTCCCTGGCGGGGTCGATGGCCTTGTCGAGGGCGGCGTTCGCCTTCTTGCCGATGCGAGAGAAGATGCCCACGGGCGCCGCTACTCCTTGCCGAGGTTGTACTTGCGGTAGCGCTGCCGGAACTGATCATACGTCAGCCCGAGCAGCACGGCCGCCTCCTTCTGCCGGTAGCGCGTGCGCTCGAGCGCGTCGCGACACAGCCAGGCCTCGAAGGCGTCGACCCGATCGGGCAGCGACCGGCTGGCGTCGTCGACGAAGGCGCCGTCGACGACCGCCGGCTGCGGCGACGACGGGCTGGCGGCGCGGCGACCGCGTGCCTCCGGCGGCAGCGCCTCGAGCACGTCGGCGGCGCCGATCGCCTCGGTGGTCGCCAGGTAGGCGGCACGCTCGACGACGTACTTCAGCTCGCGCACGTTGCCGGGGTAGTCGTACTGGGCCAGGCGATCGAGGGCCTCCGCCGAGATCTCCCGGGCGACGACGCCGGCCACCTCGGCGCGGAACCGACCGAGGAAGTGCGCCGCCAGCGCCGGGATGTCGCCCAGGCGCTCGACCAAGGCCGGCAGGTGCAGCACCTCGAAGGCGAGCCGATCGTAGAGGTCGGCGCGGAAGGTGCCGGCGACGATGGCCGCCTTTAGATCGGCGTTGGTGGCGGCGATGACCCGGACGTTGACCTGGATCGACTCCGAGCCGGCGACCCGCTCGAAGCGCTGGTACTCGAGGACGCGCAGGATCTTGGTCTGGAACTCGAGCGACATGTTCCCGATCTCGTCGAGGAACAGGGTGCCGCCGTCGGCGAGCTCGAACTTGCCCTCCTTCTGGCGGGTGGCGCCGGTGAAGGCGCCCTCCTCGTGGCCGAACAGCTCGCTCTCGAGCAGGCTCTCGGGCACCGCCGCGCAGTTGATGGTGACGAACGGCTCGCTGGCCCGCGGCGACAGCGTGTGGATGGCGCGGGCCACCAGCTCCTTGCCGGTGCCGCGCGGGCCCTGCACCAGCACCGGCCGCGGCACCGGCGCCACCCGCTCGATGCGGGTCATCACCGCCTGCATCGGCGCGGCGTCGCCGACGATCTGCCAGCGGCGCCCGGCCAGCTTGCGCAGGCGCTCGTTGGTCGCCCGCAGCGCGCGGTTCTCCTCCTCGAGAGCGCGCGCGGCCCGGGCGTGGCCGAGGATGCGCTCGACGGTGCCGACCGAAAGCGCCAGCTTGTCCTCGAGGTACGGATCCTTGGTGACGAAGTCGGTGGCGCCGGCCTTGACCGCCTCGATGGCGTCGTCGATGCCGCCGTGGCCGGTGAGGATGATGATCGGCAGCTCTGGCTGACGCGCGTGCAGCTCGCGGCAGACCTCGAGGCCGCCGGGCTGGCCGGGGCCGAGGTCGAGATCGAGCACCACCAGGTCGACCGGGTTGGCGTCGATCCACGCCAGCGCCTGGGCGGCGCGCTCGAAGGCCTGGACCTGGCGACCGCTGGCGCCGAGCAGCTCGGTGAGCAGCCGGCGCACCTCGGGCTGATCGTCGACGCAGACGATCGTCCCGGGGAGCTGCGGGGCCGCCATCGCGGCGCAATCCTAGTCGGCTAGCGCGAGCGCCGCCAGCGAACCCCGACGCCGTCGGTGGGCAGCGCCAGGGTCACCGTGGTGCCGGCGCCGGGCTCGCTGCGCACCAGCAGGCGGCCGCGGTGGGCGGCGACGATGCGCTCGGCCAGGGGCAGGCCGAGCCCGGAGCCGGTCGGCTTGGTGGTGTAGCCCGGCGCCAGCACCCGCGGCAGATCGACGGCGGCGATGCCCGGGCCGTCGTCGGCGACGTCGATGGCCAGGCCGCCCTCGGCCTCGCGCGCGCGCACCACCACGTGAGCGCGATGCCCGGCGCCGGCGGCGATCGCGTTGTCGATGAGGTTGCCCACCGCCTCGCCGAGCAGGCGGCGATCGCCGTGCAGCACCGGCACCGCGCCGGCGAGCTCCACGGTGACCTCGACCTCGGCGGCCGCGGCGGCGACCTCGGTGGCAGCGACCAGCTCGGCGAGCCAGGCGCCGACCTCGATGGGCTCGACGGTCGGGCGCTCGAGCTGGGTCGAGCGCAGGTAGCGGGCCCAGCCGTCGAATAGTTCGCCGAGCTCGCGCTCGAGCTCGGCCAGCTTCGGCGCGAGGATGTCGTCGGCGGCGCGGCGAGCGGCGCGGGCCCGCGCGGCGAGCACGCCGAGCACGTTCTTCACCCGGTGGCCGTGGGCGGCGAGGCCGGCGAGCGCCTCGGCGCGCGACCTCGCCGGTGGCGGCGAGCTCCAGGCGCGCGACCACCACGTCGTCGCCCAGGCGCGGCCCGACGCGGCCACCACCGCGGCCAGCCCGGCCTCGGCTGCGCCGGCCCCAGCGCCGACAGGGCCCAGGCGGCGTCGCGCCACCAGGCGTCGCGGGTCGGGTCGAGGCGGAGCGCGGCGACGATGAGCGCGAGCACCTCGGCGTCGGCGTCGACCCGGGCGCCGATGGCGGCGTCGAGGGCATCGAGATCGTGCGGCACGACGTCGGCCGCGAGCGCGTCGTCATCGGCGAGCGCGCCGCGGTCGCGCGCGCCTGGGCGAGGGCCGAGGCCGCGCGGCGACCTCGGCGGCGGCGGCCTGCCCCGCCCGCCGGATCGCCGGCGCCACCTCCCCGAGCAGCGCAGCGGCGTCGGCCTCGTCGGCGCGCGCGGCCTCGCAGGCGAGCTCCACGCGGTCATGCGCTCGGCGACGGCCGCCTCGCGCCGCGTCGGCTGGCGACCTCGGCGAGCCCGCGATGCGCCAGCGCGCGGTGACGACGGCTGGCGTCGCAGGCATCGCGCCGCCGCCGCCAGCGCGAGGCGAGCCGCGTCGAGCTCACCGACGGCGAGCTGGGCCTGGCCGAGCAGGAGCCGCGCCCCGGCCCCGGGCGCGCCGCCACCAGGGCGGGCGTGCGTCCGTGCGGCCGCGCCATCACCGGCGAGCAACGCCAGCTCGGTCCGCGCGGCGAGGCCGTCGGCGGTCGGCGTCGCCTCGGCACGCGCGGCGCAGTCGGTGGCCGCCGCCACCAGGCCGAGCTCGGCGTAGCGCCGAGCCAGCGCGAACGCAGCGCGCGCGCGCGCGGCACCCGGATCGGCCGCGGCGGTCACGGTCGCTAGCGCAGCGCCGCCCGTCGGGCCCCGACGTGATCGCCCAGCGCGCCGAGGGCCGCGCCGTCGCCGGTGCGCGCGATGCCGGCGGCGTCGCACGCCTCGAGCAGCCCCTGCATGACGGCGACGTCGGCGGCGACCCGGGCCCGGGTCGCCTCGTGCATCTCGCGGAAGTCGCCATAGAAGTCTTGCAGCATGTCGCCCTTGCGCGGTCCGGCGACGCTGGCCAGGCGGCCCTCCGCCATGTCGTCGAAGTGTACCGACACCTTGTAGAGCGGGCCGGCGACCTTGTGGGTCATCACGAGGAGGTAGAGCGAGAGCACCACCACCAGGCCGATGCCGACGCCGACCATGGTGAACACGAGCTGGTCGTCGCCGGCGCGCATGCTGCTCGCCACCGCGCGCTGCAGATCGGCGTCGCCGAAAGTGCCGAGGTCCTTGGCCAGCGCCGTCGTCGCCGCGTGCTCCTGCCGGTAGATGAGGTAGCCGAGCGCGCCGGAGATGAGCGCCGACACCGCGGTGACGAACACCATGTAGCGGAGCTGGAGCTGCTTATTGAGCAGGAAGTTGGAGACCCGCCGCTTCTGGCTGCCGCCGCCGCTCGTGGTCGGCGCGCCGGCGCGCGGCACGTCGCCGCCCAGCTTGCCGCCGAGGGCCACCTTCGCCGGCGGGACGTCGTCGGGCTTGTTACTCAAGGGACTTCTCCTTCTGCGCGAGCAGCGCGGCGACGGCGTCGAGCTGGGCCGCGACCTCGGGCGAGCGCTCGGCCCACTTGCCCTCGCGGGCGGCGTCGAGCACCGCACGGAGCTGCGCGATGTCGGCCTGCTGCATGCTGACGAGCCCGGCGTGGGCGCGCTTGATGTGCTCGTAGAACTCAATGAGCTGGTCGCCCTTGCGCAGGTTCCACACCTTGTCGAGGCGACCGTTCTTCATCTTGGCGAGGTACAGGCTGACCTTGAACAGCGGGCCGGCGACCTTGTGGGTCATCTTGATGCCGTAGATCGCCAGGCCCAGGGTCAGCACCACGCCGCTGATGATCAGCGCCAGGAGGATGTGGGTGCGGCCGCGCTCGAGGTCGGCGATGGCGCCCGCGTGGCGCAGCTCGCACTGCCAGTGGGCGACCACCGTGGACACGAAGTTGGGCGGCGCGATGGCGGTGATGGTCATCGAGCCCTCGTCGATGACCACCCGCGGACGCCGGCGCGGCTCGTCGTCGCCGTCCTCGGCGTCGGCGTCGTCGGCAGCCGCGGCGTCGGCATCGGCCGCATCGGCGTCGGCCGCGTCGGCGGAGTCGGCGTCATCCGCGGCGGGCGGCGGCACATCCGCGGCGGGCGGCGCAGGCATCGCCGCGGCGGCATCCGACGCAGGATCGGCGGCCGCCGGCGCATCGGCGGCCGGCGCATCGGCGGCCGGCGCATCGGCCGGCGGCGTCGCCGCCGCGGCGGGCGGCGAGATCGCGTTGGCCAGGCTCGGGATGTCCGGGCACGGCTCGCCGCGCACGCGGGTCACGCCGACCGCAGTGGTCTTGTCGGCCACCTGCATGACCCACACCGATAGCCCGGTGATGAGCAGCGCGGTGACCGCGACCATGAACAGCGTGAACTGCAGCTGGTACTGCTTGTTGAGCAGCAGGTTCTCAGCTGCGCTTGTAGCCACGCGCGCCGCCGGCGGCCGACGTCCTGGGGCGCGGGGCCCGGCAGGACCGCCGCTCGGTTGCTGGGGGTGGGGTTGTGTTGGCCATGGAGTCCTTCGAGCGAGTGTGGGCCGCCGCTAGGGCTTGCCCGTCCGGGTCTTGAGCGTGGGCACCACCTTGCTGTCGATGAGGCTCTCGGCCACCGCGATCGCGCAGTCCTCGCTCGACAGATCGATCTCCTTGGGCGTGTCGGCCCCCATCACGGAGGCGCCGCCGTCGACGAAGGCGAACATGCTCGCCGCGGGGTAGGTCGCGACGATGAGCTTGACCTTGCAGGCCACCGTGGCGTTGCCGCCGCCGCTCTTGACCGACAGCGAGGTCAGGGTCGCGGTGACCTGGAAGCCGTCGACGCTGTTCTTCTTGAGGTCGGCGGCGGTGGGCTTGCCGCCGGGCCACGAGGTCATGACGGTGGTCTGCATCTTCTTCTGCTTGGCGAGCGCCTTGGTGATCGTCTTCTGCATCAGGGTGGCGACGCCGCTGGCGGTGACCCCGGCGCCCAGGGCCACCGGCTGCACGTCGATGTAGATGCCGCCGGCAACGATGGCGCCGGCGCCGCCGCCACCGATGACCCCGATGTCGGCGGCCGACTTGGTCGCGGCCTTCTTGACCACGCTGGAGGAGTCCGAGTCGGCCGCCTTCTTCAGCGCAGCCAGCGCCTTCTTCTGCAGCGCCTTGGTGGTGCTGGCGTTGACCAGCTTGCCGAGGCCGGCGGCCGCGGCGGCGCGCACGTTCTGGTTGGAGTCGCCCAGCGCCTTGATCATCGGCTCGACGCCGCGCTGATCGTTCTGGTTGGTGAGGCCGATGGCCGCCGACAGGCGGATCTTGAAGTCGCTGCCCTGCTCGAGGTCCTTGATGAGCTGGGGCACGTTGGCCCACGCGGTGCCGCCGACGAGCATGACCGTCGCCAGCGCGACCATCATCCAGGAGGCCGCGCGGGCCAGCCACGGCCCGCGAGCGAGCCAGCGACCTGCGGCGGATCGGCGAGGAGACGACGGGGTGGTCATGGAGGTTGATGGCGGGGTGTGGTCAGTGCGCTGGGCGGTGGAGTCAGTGCGCTGGGCAGGCGGCGTGGATGACATCGGTGTTCCAGACGCGACCCCGCGCGCTGGCAGGTTCGACGGCGCCGGCGCCGCTTGCTTCATCCCCGCGCCGATCGAATCGCGCGCCACCCGATCTCGACGCTATCCGACTGGGTCACTCGCCGCAAGGTACCGCTGCGAAAGCTCCACGTAGTGGGCCGCGCTCGACGCGATCCACGCGCGTTCCTCGTCGGAGATCGCGCGCTTCACGCGGGCCGGAGAACCGATCACCAGGCTGCCGGGCGGGATGTCGGTGCCTGGCGTCACCACCGCACCCGCACCCACAATGGAGCCGCGCCCGATGCGCGCGCGATCGAGCAGCACCGAGCCCATGCCGATGATGCAGTCGTCCTCGACCGTGCAGGCGTGGACGATGGCGCCGTGGCCGACGGTGACGCCGGCGCCGATGGTGGTGCCGGCGACGCCCGCGGTCACGTGGACCACGGCGTTGTCCTGGATCGAGGTGCGCGCGCCGACCCGGATCGGCATCACGTCGCCGCGCAGCACCGCGCCGTACCAGATCGACGCGGCGTCGCCGACGACGACGTCGCCGATGACGGTCGCGGTCTCCGTGAGCAGCACCCCGGCGCCGATCACGGGGCGCAGATCACCGAGTCGCCTGACGATCGCCATGCGCCGACGATAGCGGAGTCCGCCGACGCCCGGGGCCGGGGCGGCG
>JAWKQW010000041.1:0-56308 GCA_041389945.1 Kofleriaceae bacterium | reverse complement strand
TGCTGTCGTCGTCGGCGACCCACCTCGGCATCGGCGTGGTGCTGGGCGACGACATCAGCGGCCGCCGCGAGCTGCTGGTGACCCAGGTGTTCCTGCGGGTGCCGCCGCCGATCGAGCCGGCCGCCGCCGCCGCCCAGGTGCTGGCCGCCGCGCGCACGGTGCGGCCCCTGGCGGAGCGGCCCGAGCTCGACGGGCCGGCCCAGGAGCTGGCGAGCGCCATTGCGCGCGGCGTGCCCCGCGAGACCGCGTGGGCCCAGGCCAAGCGCCGCGTCGACGGCTTCGTCTCGCGCTACCGCCAGATCGGCACCGTCATCATGGCGGTCGGCGACCTCGCCACCGTCTCCGGCGAGAGCCTGCTCGGCAGCTACACCCCCGACGAGGTCGGCGTCGGCGTGGCCCAGGGCCCGCACCCCGATCTGGGCGACCAGGCGATCTGGATCGTGCTGCTGCTCGGCGATCTGCGCTGAGCGATCGTCGGCGTTGCGCGGGCCGGCGCCGGCGTTGCGCGGCGCGCGGCCCGTGGTGTCGATGCGGGAGCGCGCGAGGCGACGCGGTGCGCCTCGGCTAGCTTGGCGGGACCTCGGCCGGGCGTGCGCCGGGCGCGCGGTGCCAGGGCAGCGGCGGACCGGCGCGACGCCAGCCGTGCTCGAGCAGCCATGACTGCGGTCGGGCCACCGGCAAGAGGCCCAGCCGGGGGACGCGCACGACCTCGCCGGCCCACGGCGCGAACATCGTCGCTGACGAGTACGGATCGCAGCGCGTGCCGGCGAAGCCGGGGGCGGATGCCTCGCGGTGCTTGCGCCAGTTGTTGAGCACGTAGTGCAGCGCCGCCCGCACGTGCCGCGGCGTGCGCAAGACGGTCGCGTGGTAGCGGTCGACGAAGGCGCGGCCGCGCTGCCCACGGCGGCGGTTGAGCCGGTGCGCCAGCGCGATCAGCAGCCCGCGCATGCCGTTGCCGAGCGCGCGGGCGGAGTCGGCCTCGACGAGGAAGTGCAGGTGGTCGCGCTGGATGGAAGGAGCGGCGACGATGCGGACTGCCCAAGCCTGAGAGTCGTAGGTACAGGGCTCGGCGGACCCCGGTGCCCCGAGCAGAGCGGCCACGGGGATCGACCACGATCACGGGAGCGTTCCCGTTAGAGTCCACGGCCACGGGATCGTCCACGACGACGTAGACGGCCACGGCCACGGTCACGATCACGGCCACGTGGGCGATCAAGAGGTCAGCCACGATCACAGCCACGTGGGGAGGGCGAACGGTACCGGCCGTGGCAACCGGAGCCCTGCGCGGAGGTAGGGGAGGAGATGGGGCCCGCCACCCGGCGGCGGCCGCGGGTCGACAGTGCTTGCCCCGACGGGGGTTCCTGGTCATCCTCCAGACGTGCTCAAGCTGCTCCTCGGCATCCTCAAGGGCGCGGTGCTCGGCGGCGCGATCGGGCTCGGGGCGTACCAGCTCGGGCTCGACGGCGGCATGCACTGGGTCACCTACGGCGTGGTCGGCGCGGTGGTCGGCCTCCTGGTCGGCAAGCCGCTGTGGCGGCTGCTCGCCGACAAGCACGCGACGTCGGCCACCGGCATCCTGAAGGCCATCGTCGGCTTCGGCGTCGGCGTTGGCATCTACGCGCTGGTCGCCAAGGCCTGGGGCGGGTTCCGGCTCACGCTCTCCGACGAGACCCGGTGGATCCACGACTGGCAGCCCATCCTCGGCGCGGCCATCGGCGCGCTGTGGGGTGGCTTCGTCGAGCTCGACGACGCCATCGACGATCCGAAGGGCAAGCCGGCGCGCCCCGCCGGCAAGGCCTGACGCGCGCTACGGCCAGGCGACCTCGACGCTGAGCCCGAGCTGATCGCGGTGGCCGGCGAAGCTGGCGGCGCCGACGTCGCCGGGGGCCGGGCCGAACGGATCGTCGTAGCCCAGCGACGATCGCTCGACCGTGATCGTCGGCGACCAGGTGCGTGCGTAGCCCACGATCACCACGACGTCGCCGGCGGCGGCCTCGAGGCCGATCGCCGCGGTGTGGCCGCCGAGGTCGGCCCAGGTCGCGGCCAGGCCGTCGGCGGGCGAGGCCTGGGTGGCGTAGGCGTAGCCGGCGGTGGCCCAGGCCAGCCCCGGCACCAGCTCGACGTCGACCGCGCCGCGGAGCACCGCGTGGCTCCGGCGGCCGGCGCGCGAGGCGACCTCGGTGACGTCGACGGCGGCGCCGGTGCGGTCGATGGCGCGCACCCGATCGAGGGTCCAGCTCGGGGTCGCCGCCGCCGGGCGCAGCCGGTGCAGCTCGAGGCCGACCTCGGCGAGCGCGCGCTCGCCGAGGTAGCGCGCCCCGGCGCGGACGATCACCGGCGACGCCAGGGTCAGCGCCGCGGCGCCGCGCTCGTCGTCGACCCGGAGCTCCGTCGGATCGGCGGTGCCGCGGGCGGTGCCGTCGAGGTGCACCGCGTTGCGGAACGAGATCGCGAGGCCGAGCTCGAGCGGGATCGACGCCGGCGCCACCAGCGCGCCGAAGGCCGCGCCGGGCACCAGGCCGTCGTCGCCGGCGAGCGCGAACTCGAGATCGCGCGCGGCGGAGCCGATGGGATCGCGTCCGGAGAAGCCCGCCCACACCCGGCGCCGCTCCTCGAGGTGCACCGACGCGATGGTGGCGGCGACGCCGATCGCGAGGGCGTCGGTGACGCGGGTCGCGGCCGCCACCGCCAGCGTGCGCTCCCGGCGCGCGCCGGTCAGGCCGGCGTAGCGATCGAGGTAGTCGGCCTCGACGGTCGAGGTCGGCACGCCCGCGGGGGGGGCCGGCAACGCGCGCCCGTCGCCGTCGCTGGTGAGCGCCACGCCCACCACCATCGGCCCGACCGCGTCCTGCGCGCCGAGGCCGAACCGGAAGCGGGGCGGGTGCGAGGTGGTGGCGGTGCGGGCGCCGGCACGCGCCGCCGAGGCGTCGTCGTCGTCGACCACCACCGCGAGCTGGGCCCGACGAAGATCGCGTCGCGCCATGGCCGCGGGGTTGCGCGAGACCGCGCCGAGGCCGTCGTCGCTCACCAGGCCCGTGCCGGCGCGACCGACCGAGCGCGGGCCGGCGTCGTCGTCGGCGGTCGCGCTGGCGGGCGCGACCACGAGCGCGCCGAGCACGCTGAGCAGCAGCCGGGCGCCATCCACGCCGCGACTATAGAGCCTGGCTCCGTCTACTCGCAGCCGCAGCAGCGCGCTTCGGCGGTGGCGCAGGCCTGGTGCCCGGCCTGGCAGCGATCGGCGGCCCAGTCGTCGCCCGGGAGCTGCGCCGCGAGGTCGCAGATGCGGGCGCCGTTGTCGCAGATGTGGTCGGCCAGCCGGCACACGTCGCCGCAGGTCTCGTCGGCGGGAGGCGCCTCGCACACGCGCGTCGCCGGCGCGACGGCGCCGTCGGTCATCGGCATCGCCGGCGCGGTGCCGTCGTCGATCGACACCCCCAGCCGCGCGAGGTTGGCGCTGGTGTCGTCGGTGAGCGCCTGGATCTCGGCGCGTGCCGCCGCCGGATCGGGGCCGAGCACGTCGGCGGGGTGCAGCGCCGAGCCCTCGCTGGTGGGCGAGGCTGTCGGCCGCGACGCGCCCGCGCAGCTCCCCGCGCCGACGGCGACCGCGAGCGCCCACGCCGCGCGCGCTCGCGGCGTCACGCGTCCTCCGGCGCGAGCGCCTCGGCGTCGGGCTCGCAGCCGCAGCACCGCTCCTGGGCCTCGCGGCACGACGCCTTCGCGCTGCCGCACTTCTCCTCGGCCCAGGGGTCGTCGCCGAGCTCGCGCGCGATGGCGCAGATGGCCTCGGCGTTCTCGCAGATGGCGTCGGCGAGGCCGCACACGTCCTCGCACGCCGGCGCCGGGCGGTGATCGTCGGGGCACACCGTGGCCGCGGCGCGCACGCTCTGGCGACGGGCCGCGAGCACCGCGCCGGCGTCGGGCTCGACCTGCATGCTGGCCTCGCGGCGCCAGTCGCGGATCTGGGTCCACAGCGCGGTGATCTCGTCGCGTCGCAGGTTGGCGCTCTGCCAGCTCGCCGACGGCGTCGCCGGGTGGCTGCACGCGCCGCACGCGATCGCCGCTGCCAGCGAGGCGCGGACGCCGCTCACGGCGTGGCCTCGGTGCCGAGACGACGCTGGATCTCGAGGTTGATCGCGATCGAGCGATCGAGCGCGCCGATGGCGGCGCGGCGCTCGGCGGCGGCCCCCGCCGGATCGGCGGCGACCTCGGCCCGCGCCTGGTGCAGCTCGCCGAGCACGGTGTAGAGGTTGGCGAGGAAGAAGCTCTCCGGCGGATCGCTGGCCAGCCCCGCGGACACCTCCGCCATCGCCTCGTCGAGGCGGCCCTCGCCGGCGAGCAGCTTGGCGAGCAGCGCGCGCGCGTCGAGGCCGACCTCGACGCCCTCCGGCGCGCCGGCGGGGAAGGTCACGCTCAGCACCTGCCGCACCGCCTCGATCGCCGCCTGCGGGTTGCCATCGCCCATGTAGACCCGGGCCTTGTGATGAAAATTCTTCGCCTGGGCGAGGGCGACCAGCAGCGCCTCGTCGACCGGGACCTCGGCGGCGGCGAGCTCCGACGGATCGGCGAGCCGGGTGACCGAGCGCTCGTCGGCGCGATCGCGTCGCGACAGCCGCTCGCTATCGACGCAGCCCGCGACCGCGGCGGCGAGCAGCGCCGCCACGCCGAGCCGGCGCGTCCACCGCGCGGTCATCGCGCGCCCCCGGGGGTGAGCCGGCGATCGCGGAACCCGGCGAGGCGGTCGGCGAAGATCACGTCGAGGCGCGCCGCGGCCTCGCCCGAGGCGGCCGGCTCGATCCGGCCGACCAGCGGATCGGCCGAGCGCGCGCGCCAGGCCGTGGGCAGCGGCGCCGTCGCCGTCGCGGCCTCGGGGGCCTCGGGCACCGGACGCCGGGTCCCGCCGGCGCGGATGGCCAGCACCGCGATCGCGGCGGTGGCCACGGCCACGGCGGCGAGGCCGACGGCGCGCGCGCTGCGGCGCTCACGCCGCGCCGCCAGCGCATCGGCCGGCGCCTCGACCTCGCCGACCGCGGCGCGCAGCGCGCGGTCGACCACCGCGCGGCCGCGCGCCGGCGTCAGCGCCAGCCGGGCACGCGCGGCCTCGCTCGCGCCGGCGCGGATCTCGACGGCCTGCTCGAGCAGGCCGCGCTCCTCGGCGGTCATCGCCGGCGGCAACCGGCCGTCGGCGGTCTGCGCGAGCAGCTCCGCGAAGCGCGCGGCGGCGGCGGCCTCCGACGCGTCGACATCGTCGTCGGGATCGACGACGCCGTCGGCATCGTCGTCGGGATCGACGACGCCGTCGGGATCGCGATCGGTGGGCGGCAGATCGTGGCTCATGGTTCACCGTACTGCTTGCGGAAGGCGCGGATGGCGCGAAACAGGAGGACGTCGAAGGTGCCGATGGAGACCCCGAGCGCCGCGGCGCACTCCTCGCGCGAGCGCTCCTGCACCAGGCGCAGCTCGATCGCCTCGCGGTAGCGCGGGTTGAGCGCGTCGAGCGTGCCGGCGATGCGCGCCTTGTGCTGCCGGCGCTCCTCCTCGGCGAGCAACGTGGCGTCGGCGCCGGCGACCGGATCGGCCTCGACCTCGAGCGCCTGGGCCAGCGCCTCCGCCAGGCGGCGCCGGCGGCTGCCGTCGCGGAAGCGATCGAAGACCTTGTTGAGGGCGACCTGGCGCAGCCACGGATAGATCGACTTGCCCTGCCAGGTGAACCGACCGAGCTTCTCGATCGCCGCCGACAGCGAGTCGCCGAGCAGCTCCTCGGCGATCGCGACGTTGCCCACCCGCGGCAGGATCACCGTGGCGTAGAGGGGGCCGGCGTAGCGTTCGAGGATGGGCCGCATGGCGTCGAGGTCTCCGGCCTGGGCCCGCTCGATCCGCGCTCGCTCGTCCTCCAGGGCGGCGAGATCCGTGGCCGCGCTGGGGGCGGGGGACGGGGCGGGTGAGGTGGCCAAGCGCCGAGACTCCAACGGTTGGGACGGGCCCGGCCTTACAGCGCCGGCAGCCGGGGCGGGGGCCCGACGCGGACCCCGTCGTAGCACACCTCCATCAGGCACAGGCCGTGGGCCGGGGCCGTCTGCCCGGCCCGGGCCCGGTCGCCCGACGCAAGGATCTCGGGCATCTGGCCGGGCTCAAGGCGACCCTCGCCGACGTCGACCAGGGTCCCCGCCAGGATGCGCACCATGTTGCGCAAAAACGCGTTGCCCCGGACCTCGATGGCCAGGAGGTCGGGCTCGAGCTCGACCAGGTCGATCGAGCGGATCAGCCGCCGGGTGGTGAGGGCGGTGCAGCCGACCGCGCGGAACGCCGCGAAGTCGTGCTCGCCGACGAGCCCCGCCGCCGCCGCCGCCATGGCCGGCCGGTCGAGCGGGGTGAACCGGTGCCAGGCCCAGGCCCGCAGCCGCGGCGCCCGCGACGGTCTCAGCCAGAGCTGGTAGCGGTAGTGCTTGCCGGTCGCCGACAGCCGCGGGTGAAAGTCGTCACCGACCTCGGTCACCGCGCGCACGGCGATGGTCTCGGGCAGCATCGAGTTGAGCCCGCGGCGGAGGCCCTCCAGCGGCAGCGCCCGCGGCGGCCGGAGGGTCACCACCTGGCCACGCGCGTGCACGCCGGCGTCGGTGCGCGAGGCGCCGGTCACCACGATCGGCGCGTCGAACATGCGCGACAGCACCTCCTCGAGGTGGCCCTGCACCGTCGGCCCATTGGCCTGGCGCTGGTAGCCGCACAGGTCGGTGCCGTCGTACTCGACGTCGAGGCGGAGCTGGGCCACGGGCGCCCGATCAGAACTCGAAGTTGACGCCGGCGAACCAGGTGTTGTCGCCGACCGCGAGGCGCTGCTCGCTGCCGAAGCCGTCGACCTTGGCGAGCTGCAGCTCGGCGTAGAAGCCGGCGTGCTCCATGCCGCTGGCGGCCATCGAGCCGGCGGCGTCGGCGTCGATACGCTCGGCGCGCACCGCGAGGCCGATCGCGCCCTGCAGGCCGAGGCTGCCGCCGAGGGCGCGGTTGCCGTCGCAGCCGGCGTCGGCGGGATCGCAGCCGCCGGGGTAGCTCTCGGCGAAGTCGCCGCTCGGCGCCCGCACCCACCAGATCGAGTAGGCCAGGCCGGCGCGCGCGTACGGCACCAGCGGCACGCCGTAGGCGTCGTCGAGCCAGGTGAAGCGGTAGGTGAGCGTCGCCGCCAGCGGCAGCACCCGGAACGAGGTGGTGTCGTTGTCGGCGCGCGGGCGATCGGGATCGTTGGGATCGGATCCGGCGGCGAAGGCCTTGGCGGTCTTGCCGGCGAAGCCGATCGAGCCACCGACGCCGAGCTGGCCGTAGGGGTGGGCGAAGAAGTAGTCGACGTCGAGGGTGGGCAGCACGGTGTCGCCGCCGAACATCTGCGCGTAGGGCCCGTCGTCTGGGTCAGCGCCGGTCTGGCCCGCGAACTGCGCGTCGATGGCCGGCGTGTACGGCCCGAACTTGATGCCGACGTTCCAGCGCACCGGCTCGTCGGCGGCGGTGCCGTCGAGGTCGTCGGTCCAGTACGGGTCCCAGTCGTCGGCGCGCGCGACCCCGGCGGCCAGCGGCAGCGCCATCACGACCGCGACGGTCGCGACGACCGTGCGCCGACGGCGACGCGCCCACGCCAGCACGCCGGCGAGGGCGACCAGCATCAGCGACCCGGCGGCGTTGGCGTCGTCGCCGGCCACGCTCAGGCAGAAGCCGCCCTCGACCTTGCTGCCGCGATCGCCGAGGTCCTCCCAGAAGTCGGTGACCGGCTGCGGCACCAGCGGCTGGGTGAAGTACACGCCGGCGGCGTTGGCGTACTTGTCGACCGACAGCAGCACGACGGTGTACTCGACGTCGTTGGTCAGGCCTTCGATGCGCAGCGAGGTGGCGGCGCCGGTGGTCTCGCCGCACAGGTAGGTCGGATCGAGCTGGGTCAGCTCCTCGGGCAGCACCACCGGCGGCACGCCGGCGTCGGGCAGCATCGCGTCGGGCAGCATCGCGTCGGGGGTGGGGCCGGGCCGGGCCGCGGCGTCGGTGACGATCGAGACGCCGGTGAGATCGACGTCGACGTTGAGGTTGCACAGGCCGCGCACCGTCTGGTAGCGCTGGGTCGGGCGGTCCTCCGCGGCGATGGCCGGCAGCCCGTCGGGGCCGGCGCACAGCGCCTGGTAGTAGAGGATGTCGGTGGCGCGCCCGGTCGGGGCGCTCCACGACAGATCGACGGCGGCCTCGGCGCCGGCGGCCTCGAAGTCGGTCGGCACCGGCGGCGGTTCGGAGTCGGTGGTGACCGAGAAGGTGGTGTCGTAGTCGTAGGTGCCGTCGGCGTCGCCGTCGACGAGCACCCACAGCTGGCCCTCGTAGACCCGCTCGCTGCAGGTCGCGTCGAGGGGCGCCATCAGCCGCGACACCTTGAGCTCCGGCGCGTACACGCCGAGGGCGAGCTCGTCGATGTCGGCGATGGTGGCGGCGTCCTCGCGGCTGCACGTGGTGGGCCTCTGGACGTCGTCGTTGCACTGCGAGCCGAAGAAGATGTCGGCCGGGCGATCGGACTGGCCGGTGGCGCCCTCGAGGCGCATCTCCACCGAGAAGGTCTGCTCGGGGCCGGCGTTGGCGTTGGCGCACACGCAGTGCGCCAGGTTGAAGTAGTGGTCGCGGGCCTCGTCGGTCGACGGCGAGGCCAGATCGTCGCCGTCCTCCTTGATGAGCAGCCGATCGAAGACGATGGCACCGCCGCCGGGCAGCTCGGCGTGCGCCGGGCGCGGCGCGCCGAGGAGCGCCGGGGCGAGCAGGACGGGCACGAGGAGCCGGCGCAGACGCAGCATCGTTGGATCCTCTTGCAAGGCAGGGGCCGCGGCGGCGCCGCAGCCTGACCTTGCTATCACGCGGATCCAGGGGCTTCAACTTCGAGGCCGTGACGCGGCGAGGCCCGCCGACGGAGATCACCCTGCCAATCTGGCAAGGCGTCGGTGCCGGTCAGCGGCCGCGCGCGGCCTCGCGCCACCGGCGCACCAGCTCGTCGCGCAGGGTCCGGGCCCGGGTGGCGGCGCCCTCATCGGGCGCGGCGCCGTACTCGACGGCGTAGTAGAGGTCGGTGAGCTCGGTCAGCGCGGCGGCGTCGGCGGCGCCGCTGGCGGCCCGGGCGCGCGCCACCTCGCGCGGGGTCTGGGCCCGATCGGTGCCGACCCCGAGCCGGCCCAGCCGGGCGCGGGCGTCGAGGTAGGCCGCCGCCACCGCGCCGCGCCGGCGTCGATCGCGACCGCCGCCCGCCGCGCCCGGGCTGCGGCGTCGGCGCGCGCGGGCCCACACCAGGAGCGCGATCGCCGCGATCACCGCGCCCGAGAGCAGCGCGTGGTCGCGCACGGCGCGGCCGAGCCGGGCGACCTGGGCGCGCACGTCCTGGGCGCCGCCCTTGAGCGCGCTGCCGACCGACTTGAACAGCGAGAGCTGCGACGCCAGATCGTAGTCGACCACCCAGCGGGTCCACTGGAAGCGGAGGGTGTCGAGGAACCGGCTGATGCGCGCGAGCACGCCGTCGCTGCCGCGGCCCAGGGCGTCCTGCGCCGGCGGCGTCGGGTCGACGGTGACCCAGCCCACCGTCGGGTAGAACACCTCGACCCAGGAGTGGGCGTCGCCGGAGCGGACCGCGATGTAGCCGTCGTACTCGTTCCACTCGCCGCCGAGGAAGCCGGCGACGTTGCGGGTCGGGATGCCGAGGGTGCGCGCCATGATCGCGAGGGCCGAGGCGAAGTACTCGCAGTGACCGGCGCGGCGATCGAAGAGGAAGAAGTCGATCGGCTCCTGCCCGCGCGGATCGCGCTGCTCGAGGGTGTAGCGGAGCTGGGTCCGCAGGTAGCTGCGGAGCGCCTCGACCCGGTCGTAGTCGGTGGTCGCGCCGGCGGTGAGCTCGGCGGCCAGCGCGCGGGTGCGCTCGGTGATCTCCGGCGGCACCTCGAGGAACGCGTCGTAGCCTGGCGGCAGCGGCCCGGTGGCGGCGCGCAACACCTCTGGCGCCGGCGGCTCGAGGTCCGACCACACCTCGTAGCGGATGGTGCTGCCGTGCTGGATCCGGATCTCGTCGTTGCGCTCGAACCGAGCGCGGGTGCGCGCGGTGGTGCGCGGCACCTCGAACAGCCGCGGGCGGCCGCCGGCGAACAGGACGTCGGTGTCCATCGGCTCGAGCCAGATCTCCTGGCGCACCGACTGCGCGGCGACCTGCTCGAGGTCGAGCTCGCGGTGGCTGATGCCCGGCCCGGCCAGGCGTCGGCGCTCGTGGCCGGCGCGCGGGTAGTCGATGGTGTAGCTGCTCGCCGGCGCCGCGCCGGTGCGCAGCCACTCGCCGAACCGGTAGCGATCGAAGGCCACGCCGCGCCAGTGGATCGCCGGCGCCGATCGCCCGCGGTACGGCGGCGGCACCAGCGCCCGCATGATCACCGTGGTGTCGGTCTTGATCGTGCCGTGGCCGCCGAGCTTCACGCCGTCGCTGAAGCCGGCCATCGACTGCCCGGTGCGCCCCTTCATGAAGAACCCGGCGCCGATGCGCGGCAGGGCCAGGAAGATCACCGCCGACACCAGGAAGATCGCCAGCGACACCAGGCCGGTGCCGAGGAAGAACCGGGCCCCGACCACCCGTCGCGAGGCGAGGATGCGGGCCAGGTCGACGCCGCCGGCGCCGGCCCGCGCCTGGGTCGCCGCCTCGCTCTCGCGCCGGAGGTGGAACAAGGTCAGGGCCCAGGTCGCGGCCACCACGAACGCGAGGAAGCTCACGCCGTAGATGAGATCGACGTTGAGCACCGAGCCGGCGACCAGCATGAGCAACGCGAGCAGGTGGAGCTGCTGCCAGTCGCGCAGCGTGCGCCGACCGAACGCCTTGGCCAGCACCAGCCACAAGAGGAACTGGGCGCCGACGCCGAGGTAGTCGCCGGTGGCCACCGCCGTCACCAGCGCGTAGGCCAGCATGACCACCGAGGCCACCGTCCACCACGGCGCCCACCGCTCGAGCCGCACCCGCGGCGGCTCCCACCACCACGACGCCACGAGGCCGAGCGCGCCGAGCCCGGCCTGCCACCGGCGACACCCCGCCGCCGCCGACCATGCCGAGCATGGCCGCGGCGACCATCGCGTAGGTCGCCGCCTTGTGCGCGTTGGCGAAGGTGGGCGCCGCCATCAGCGCGCCTCCACCACCCGGCCGAAGCCGCCGGCGCCGCCGGGCGCCGCGCCGGCCGCCACCACCAGCACGCTCTCGGCCTTGGTCGACGCCGGCGCCGGCAGCGGCACGTCCGTCGAGGTCGCGCCGAGCAGCGCCAGCGCCCGCAGGATGCGCGCCTCGTGGGCGCGCCCGCCGGCGGCCGGCACCTCGAGGCCGCGCGCGACCACCGCCACCACCCAGCCGGCGGCGAGGTAGCTCGACGCCAGCGACGCCGCGTGGCTGATGGCGCGCTCGAGGGCGTCGACCTGGGCCAGCACCGACGGATCGGTGCGCTCGTCGAGGATCGCGTCGCGCACCGCCTGCGGCAGCGCGTTGTCGAGGGCGATGGTCACGTCGCGCGCCAGCTCGTCCTCGTACTCGCGCACCAGCAGCCGGCCGCTGCGCGCGCTCGAGCGCCAGTGGACGTCGCGGCGATCGTCGCCGTGGCGGTGCTCGCGCAAGCCGAAGAACTCGCCGCGTCGGCCCCGGCGCGCGGTGAGCGCGTCGCCGCGGGTCTCGGCGCGCGGCGGCGGCCGCTCGACCGGCACCAGCGCCGGGTACACGACGAGCTCGTCGGGCAGGGTCACGTCGCGCGACTTGCGGAACAGGCCGAAGGGGAACCGGGTTGCCAGGCGCACGCCGTCGAGCCGGTAGCGGCCGCGGCGCAGGAACGTGTGGCGGTAGCTGGCGTGCTGGGTCTCGCCGGGCGGCACCTTGAGGAAGAAGCAGCGCTTGTCGAGCGGGCGCCCGCCGACGAGGTCCTCGAGCTCCAGCGCGTAGGTGGCGCGGCGCGGCTTGTCGTTGGTCACCGACAGCTCCATCGCGAAGGGCACGCCGGCGTGGATCGCGCCCGGCACCCGCCGCCGCACCGTGAGCCGGCGCAGCGAGCCCTCGCTGAGGATCCCCGACGCCACGATGAACGACAGGCTCCAGCCGAGCAGCAGGTAGAGCAGGTTGTTGCCGGTGTTGACCGCGGCCAGGCCGATGCCCACCGCGAGCACGACGATGATCTTGCCGTCGCGGGTGAAGGTCAGGCGGCGCGGCGAGCGCATGCGCCGCCGGAGCCAGCCGCGCGCGGTGGCCATCAGGCCGGCACCGGCACCCGGCCGACGAGCTCGCCGATGAGGCGCTCGGCCTCGGCCCGGGCCCGGCCGGGCTGCTCGGTGCTCGAGGTCGCGGTCAGCGTGAGCCGGTGGGCGAGGGCGGGGACCGCCAGGCCCTTGAGGTCGTCGGGCACGCAGTAGTCGCGGCCGTCGGCGAAGGCCGCCGCCTGGGCGCCGCGGAACCACGCCAGCGCGCCGCGGGTCGAGACCCCGACGGCGATCGCCGGGTGGCGCCGGGTCTCCTCGACGATCGCCATCGCGTAGTCGAGCAGCGCGTCGGTGGCGCGGACCCGCTCGACGGCGTCCTGGGCCAGGCGGATGGTGGCGAGGTCGACCGCGGGCGTCACCTGGGCCACCGGATCGCCGCCGGTGCGATCGCGCAACAGCTCGCGCTCGACCTCGCGCCCGGGGTAGCCGAGCTCGATGCGCAGGAGGAACCGATCCATCTGGCTCTCGGGCAGCGGGTAGGTGCCGTAGTGCTCGGTCGGGTTCTGGGTCGCGAGCACCAGGAACGGCGGCGCCAGATCGTGGGTGGTGCCGTCGACGGAGACCTGGCCCTCGCTCATCGCCTCGAGGAGCGCCGACTGGGTGCGCGGGGTGGTGCGGTTGATCTCGTCGGCGAGCACCACGTTGGCGAAGATCGGCCCCTGCTTGAACTCGAACACCCGCCCGCTCTGGTCGTAGATCGACACGCCGACGATGTCCGACGGCAACAGGTCGGAGGTGAACTGGATGCGGCGGAAGCTGCCGCCCAGCGCGGCGGCCAGGGTCCGCGCCAGCGTGGTCTTGCCGACGCCGGGGACGTCCTCGAGCAGGAGGTGGCCGCGGGCGAGCAGGGTCACCACCGCGTGGCGGATCGCCTCTGCCTTGCCGCGGATGACCGTGGCCATCGCCGCCTCGAGGCGATGCACGGCGGCGACCAGGTCGGCGAGGGCAGGCGGAGCGCCGGAGGCGGTGGACGTCGAGGCCGGCGCGACGGTCATGTGGCCGTCAGTATAGCCGGGTCCTCGGCGCTGCCACTCGACCGGCCCGCGCCGTCGCCGAAACGACCGCGGGGGCCGCGTGGGCCCCCGAGGCGTGAACGCGCGACGCGATCGCGTCAGTCGTTCTTCAGGCTCATGATGAGCTGGAGCACGTACCAGAACAGCGTGGCGATCGTCGAGAACAGCATCAGCGCCGCGGCCACGTGGTAGCTCGGCGGGAAGTCCCGCATGATCATGCTGGTCTGGAACAGGATGTAGCCGCCCATCAGGGCCACCATCGCGCCGCAGAACACGGCTCCCAGGCTGAACCCGAAGATCGCCGACGCCAGGATCACGCCGAGCGCGCCGAGCGTGAGGATCGACAGGATCCCGCGCATGAAGGAGAAGTCCTTCTTGGTGATGAACACCGTCGCGGTGAGGCCGACGAAGATGGCGATGGTGATGACCGCGGCCTGGCCGATGACGGCCATCGCCGGGCCGGCCGCCGAGAAGTTCACCGCCACGCCCTTGCCGGCCGCGGTGGCCTCGACGAGGAACATCTCCTTGCCGCCGAACTTGAGCATCACGATCCACAAGAGCGGCTGCAGGATGACGGCCTCGGCGACCACCATCAGGCCCAGCCCGGCGTACTGCGCGCCGCGCGAGGCCTCGGACCGGGCCAGGCGCTCGGCGCCCCAGCCGACCAGCATGAACAGGCCGATGACCGCGATCCAGGTCCACTGGCCGCGCATCGCCCACATCGAGAACTTCAGGCTGGTCTCGGTGCCGAACCGCATGAAGCCAGCGGTCAGCGCCGCGAAGGCGATGAGCGCCACGCCGAGGTGGGCATAGGTGCGGCGCAGGAAGGCGACCCGCTCGCTCACCCCGAGGGTGGCGACGGCGCCGGCGATGGGACGACGTTGTGCTTGAGCAAAGGCCATGGCTTCCTCCCGGTGGTCGAGCAGCGGCAAATCTAGCACGGCCGCTGGCGTCCGCCCGGTGGTGCCGCACGTGGCCAGATCCTTCGACGCAAGCGCGCCGACGCTGCGAAAAGGCCGCAGCGTCATCGCGGGGCCGGGCGGGCAGGCCGCGTCCGCCCATCCTGCCCGTCAGCGCCGCGTGGAGGGTGTAGCGTCGCCACGGTGCGGAGCGCGCTGGTAGCACTGGGGCTGCTCGGCTGTGGCAGCGGGGGGCCGGGGCTTTCGGACGCGCGGCTGCTCGCACCCGCCGACGCCACGACGACGCCCGACGGTGCCGCCAGCGCCGACGGCCGGGTCGGCTGCGTCGAGCCGACGCCGTGGGGCGCGCCGGTGCCGGTCGACGGCCTCGCCGGTCCCGACTTCGAGGGGACCGCGCGGCTCACCTCCGACGAGCTCACCGCCTACTACTGGCTGTACGACGGGCCGAGCGGCACCGACCTGCGGGTCGCCCGCCGCAGCGAGCTGGCCGCGCCCTTCGTCGAGGTGGAGATCCTCACCGCGCTGAACGACTCGCTGTTCCAGTACGACCCGTGGCCCACCGACGACGAGCTGCGGCTGGTGTACCGCGCCGATCGCGCCGACAGCCTCGGCGGCCACGACCTCTACCTGGCGTCGCGCGCCGACGTGGCGCAGCCGTTCGCCACCATCACCCACCTGCTCGACGTCTCGAGCACCGCCGACGACTACCAGCCGTTCTTCGTGCCGGCGGCGGGCGAGCTCTACTTCGTCTCCACCCGTGCCGGCGCCGAGAACCTGTACCGCGCCCGAGGCGACCTCGCCGCCGGGTTCGCGACGCCGACCCTCGTCGCGGAGATCGCGGTGGAGGGGGCCGACTCCAACCCGGCCCTGTCGGCCGACGGCCTCACCCTCTACTGGGCGTCGGCACGCGCCAACCCCGACGGCGACATCTGGCGCGCGACCCGCGCCGACGTCGACAGCCCGTTCGCCGGGGCCGAGCTCGTCCCCGAGCTCAGCTCGCCGTCGTACGAGACGCCGAGCTGGCTGTCTCCCGACGGCTGTCGGCTGTACTTCACCACCGGCCGCGCCAGCACCGGCGACGTCTACGTGGCGTCGCGCGCCCGTGAGGGCGCGCCCGCGGCAGCCGAGCTACCGGCTCGCCTTGACCTTCTTGATCTCCTCGATGAGCTCGGGGATGGCCTTCTCCCACTCCATCACCAGGCCGTAGTCGGCGACGCCGAAGATGGGCTCGTCCTTGTTCTTGTTGATGGCGACGATGGTCTTGCTGCCCTTCATACCGGCGAGGTGCTGGATGGCGCCGGAGATGGCGACGGCGAAGTAGAGCTTGGGCGCGACGATCTTGCCGGTCTGGCCGACCTGCCAGTCGGCCGGGACCATGCCGGCGTCGGTCGCGGCGCGCGACGCGCCCATGGCGGCGCCGAGCAGGTCGGCGAGGGCCTCGAGCTGCTTGAAGTTCTCGCCGCTCTTCATGCCGCGGCCACCGGAGACGACCACGGCGGCGTCGGCGAGATCGGGCCGGTCGCTCTTCTGCGACTCGACGCGATCGACCGCGGCGCCCTTGGCGTCGACGGTGCCGGCCTCGGCGGCGGTCACCGTGCCGGCGCTGCCGAGGGCGGCGGCCGCCTCGAACTCCGACTGCCGGATGGTGACGCCGATGACCGGCGTGGTGATCTCGACGGTCGAGCGCGCGTTGCCCGACAGGATCGGGCGCACGAAGCGCTGCTTGTCGGCGAGGGCGACCACGTCGGTGGCGGTGCCGGCGTCGAGCAGGCCGGCGACCCGGGGGATGAGATCCTTGCCGAGCGAGGTGGCGGTCGCGCACACCAGGCTGGCGCCGTGCTCGCCGACCAGGCGCGCCACCACCGGCGCCCAGGTCTCGGCGAGGTACGGGGTGAGGCCGGCGTCGTCGACGGTGACGACCTTGGGCGCGAAGGTGGCGGCGTTGGCCCCGGCGGCGGCCGCGCCGGTGCCGAGCAACAGCGCGATGACCTCGCCGCCGTGCGCGGTGGCGGCCTGGCGGGCGAAGGTGAGGTTGGCGAGCGCGCTCGAGCGCAGCTGGCCGCCGGCGAATTCACACAGAGCGAGGACGTTACCCATGTGGACGTTCCTTTTCGCGAAGAGGAAGGGGAGAGGGAGGAGGAACGCGGCCCTAGAGGACCTTGGCCTCGGTGACCAGCTTGTTGACCAGGGTCGGCACGTCGGGGACGAACTGGCCGGCGGCGCGCGCCGGCATCAGCTCGACGCCCTGCTCGCGGATGACCGGCTCGCCGACGCCGAAGTCGGCCAGCGCCTTGGTCGCCAGCGGCTTGCTCTTGGCCGCCATGATGCCCTTGAGCGGGGCGATGCGGGCGCCGTCGCTGTTGGGGTAGGCGAAGTCGGCCGGGGTGACGCCGTTCTTGACCGAGGTCGGCGCCACGATGCGCAGGTCGACGGTGATGAGCGCCGGGGTCGGCACCCGCTTGTACTCGACGCCGTCGTCGACCTCGCGGCCGACGAGCGCGCTGGCCTTGTCGGCGCCGAGCTCGATCGAGGCGGCGAAGGTGGCCTGCGGCCAGCCCAGCTTGCCGGCCAGCATCTGGCCGACCTGGTTGGCGTCGCCGTCGACGGCCTGCTTGCCCATGATGACCAGGTCGGGCTTCTCCTCGGCGACGATCTTCTCGAGCACCTTGGCCACCGCGATGGCGTCGATGGCGCCGTCGGTGGTCACCACGTGGATGGCGCGGTCGGCGCCCATGCCCATGGCCTTGCGCAGCTCCTTGGCCGCCTCGTCGGGCCCGAGCGTCACCACCACGATCTCGGTGTCGGGCAGGCGCGCGTTCTTGCTGCCGTCCTCGCACAGCCGGAGCGCGGCCTCGATGGCGTACTCGTCGAAGGTGCTGATGATGTACGACGCGCCGGTCAGATCGACGGCGCCGTCCTTGAGCTTGATCTTCATCGCCGGATCGGCGACGCGCTTCATCGGGACCAGGATCTTCATGGCGGACTCCTTCGCGATCGGGGGGCAGGGGCGAGCCGGGCTCGCACGACGGTAGGTCTAGCGCCCGGAGGCGCCGGGGAGAGGGGATGCGGGAGCGGCGTGGGCGGCGGCGCCCGGGGCCATCAGGCCTCGGGTCGCCATGGTCGCTGCCCACTCGGCGGCGCGGACTATATCGAACTTCCTCGCCGACGACCGGGCGCCGCGGCCCGCGGTTTCGCCGCGCCCGAGCAGCCACGCCGTGGCCAGCTCGTCGAGCACGCCGAACACCATCCGGGCCGCGATCGGCGCCGGGATGGCGCGGTCGAACACGCCCGCGGTCTGGCCGTCGGCGATGATCGAGCCCAGCGTCCGCAAGAGCTCGGCGAAGTGCGGGTTGGCGTAGGCCTTCATGAACTTGCTGCTCTGGCGCAGCTCGACGGTGAGCACCTCGGCCACCGACGGTTGCTCACCGACGAGCGCCAGGTAGGTGCGGACGTAGGCCGCCAGCCGGGCCTGGGGCGGATCGGTCGGCTGCACCGCCGCCGCGAGGAGCTGGTTGACCCGCTCCATGCGGCTCTCGAACAGCGAGATGAGCAGGTCGTCCTTGCTCTTGAAGTAGATGTAGATGGTGCCGTCGGCGACGTCGGCCTCGCGCGCGATCTCGGCGACCTTGGCCGCGAAGAACCCGTGGCGCGCGAACACGCGCTCGGCGGCGTCGAGGATCCGCTCGCGCTTGGCCCCGGCTCCACGCTCGGCTGAATGAGCCGTCATTCAGCAGGTGGATAGCAGGTTCACCGGCGAGCGAAAAGGCGCGGCGGCCGCGGGGATCGGGTCGGCCGTGCGGTCGGATGCCGCGCCCTGGCGACGAGCGCCCCGGCCTTGCAACCCCGACATGCACGGCCTACAACTCCGGCGTGCCAAGCCCCCGGAACCAAGAGCGAATGCCCCACCGGCCAGTCGTTTGCGCGGCGCTCCTGGGCGCCGTGGCGACGCTGCTTGGCGGCGCCTCCTGCGAGAAGAAGTCGAGCTCGAGCGGCGGCTCGGCGGACGTCATCGGCGCCATCGACCGAGCCGGTCCGGTCGACACCACGCCCCTGCCCGGCGTCGACGTCAGCGGGCTGTCGGCCAAGCAGCAGGACACGTTCTATCGCCTGGCCGCGTCGTTGACCTCGCCGTGCGGCAAGGCCCACAGCCTGCGCACCAGCATCGCCACCGACACCGCGTGCAAGCGCGCGCCCTTCGCCGGCCGCTACGTCGCCGCCCTGCTCGAGGACGAGGCGCCCGAGAAGGACGTGCGCGAGCTCTACGCCAGCAAGTACAAGCCCGACGCCCCGCCAGAGACCTTCAAGCTCGACGGCGCGCCCCACCACGGGCCGACCGACGCGCCGGTGCAGCTCGTCGAGTTCTTCGACTACGGCTGCCCGGTGTGCGTGCAGTTCCACCCCGAGCTCGAGGCCGCCATCGAGAAGTCCGACGGCGCCGCGGTGGTCTACTTCAAGATGTTCCCGCTGGTGTCGCGCCACCCCGACTCGATGAGCGCGGCCCAGGCGGCGGTGGCGGCGGCCGCGCAGGGCAAGTTCGACGCCATGCACAAGCGCCTCTTCGAGCGCTCGCCGGCGCACGGCAAGGACGCCGTGGTCGGCTACGCCCGCGAGCTCGGCCTCGACCTGCCCACCTTCGAGGCCGACTACGCCGCCGCCGAGCCCAAGGTGCGGCTCGACATGGCCGAGGGCGAGGCCCACCAGGTCAACGGGACCCCGACCGTGTTCTTCGCCGGCCGCCGCTACGAGGGCCCGCTGATGGCCAAGTACCTGGCCCTGTGGATCGCCGAAGAAGCGGCCGTGAATCGATGAGCCCCGGCCGCCGTCGGACCGGCATGCGCAGCCTCCTGGCGATCGTGGCCGTCGCGCTGGCCCTGGGCCTCGGCGCCCAGACCGCGCACGCCGATGGGCTCGGCGTCGGTGATCGGGCCCCCGAGCTCGACATCGCCAAGGACGCCAAGGGCCGCGCCTTCAAGCTCAAGTCGCGCAAGGGCAAGTGGATGCTCCTGACCTTCGGCGCCAAGTGGTGCGCGCCGTGCGCCAAGGAGCTGCCGGCGTGGGACACGCTGGCGGCGCGCTACGCCGGACGCATCGAGTTCGTCGCGGTGAACATCAACAACGAGCCGAAGGACGGCAAGAAGTTCTTCGACAAGCTCAAGATCAAGAAGATGACGAGGGTGTTCTTGCCGGCCAACAAGTCGGCGGTCGACGACCTCTACGAGACCGGCACCTTCCCGAGCTCGTTCATCGTCGATCCCACCGGGCTGGTCCGCTACGTCCACCGCGGCTTCGACGGCGGCAGCGTCGCCGAGATGACCGCCAAGCTCGATCAGCTCCTGCCGGCGCGCCGCAAGTAGCGCGGGTCAGCGCGCCTCGGCGAGCTGCCGCAGCGACAGCGTGATCGGCGTGCCCTCGGGCGCGGCGCAGCTGGCGTCGTCGGATGGCGGCCGCGGCAGCGCGACGGTGAGCTCGGCGGTGGAGCCGGCGCAGCGCGCCAGCGCCGCCGCGGTGGTCACCTTGCACACGGTGGCGTCGCGGGTGTAGCGCCGCGTCGCGGTGCCGCGCAGCGTCGCCGGATCCTCGGCGGTGCGCGCGAGGTCGAGGGAGGTCGGCGCCACCACCACGCGCTCGGGCAGCGTCGCGATCACGTCGTCGACGGCGGTGGCCCCCGGGCGCGACAGCGCGTAGCCCTCGATCTTGCGGCCGCGATCGACGAAGGCCCACTGATGACCGGCGTACTCGGCCGGGCCGACGACGGTCCAGGTCCCGCCGACCACCTGCGCGCACGAGTCGCGAGTCGGCGGCGCGGTGCACGCGCCCGTCGCCACCAGGAGCGCGAGCGCGAGGCCGGGCGCCGCGGCGCGCCGGTTCACAGCCCGGCCTGGGCCTTGAGCTGGGCCGCTTGATCGTTGGCGCGCAGGGCCTCGACCAGATCGTCGATGGCGCCGTCCATCACCGCCGGCAGGTTGTGCTTGGTCAACCCGATGCGGTGATCGGTCAGGCGGTCCTGCGGGAAGTTGTAGGTGCGGATCTTCTCCGAGCGATCGCCGGAGCCGACCTGGCCCTTGCGCTGCGCGCTCTCGGCCTGCTGCTGGGCCTCGATCTGCGCCTCGAGCAGGCGCGAGCGCAGGATCGTCATCGCCCGCGCCTTGTTCTTGTGCTGGCTGCGCTCGTCCTGACAGGTGACGACGACGCCGGTCGGCAGGTGGGTGATGCGCACCGCGGAGTCGGTGGTGTTGACGTGCTGACCGCCGGCGCCGCTCGAGCGGTACACGTCGATGCGCAGGTCCTTCTCCTCGACCTTGACGTCGACCTCCTCGGCCTCCGGCAACACCGCGACGGTCGCCGCCGAGGTGTGGATGCGGCCCTGGGCCTCGGTCGCCGGCACCCGCTGCACCCGGTGCACGCCGGACTCGAACTTGAAGTGGGCGTACGCGTCCTTGCCCTCGACGAGGAAGATGGCCTCCTTGAAGCCGCCGGCGGCGCCCTCCGACAGGCTCAGGACCTCGACCTTCCAGCCGCGCCGCTCGGCGAAGCGCAGGTACATCCGGTACAGGTCGCCGGCGAACAGCGCGGCCTCGTCGCCGCCGGTGCCGCCGCGGATCTCGACGATGGTGTTGCGCGAGTCGAGCGGGTTCTTGGGCAACAGCAGGACCTTGATGGCCTGCTCGAGCGGGCCGCGCCGGGCCTCCAGCTCGCGCATCTCCTCGCGGGCGAGGTCACGCAGCTCGGGGTCGGGCTCGGCGTCGGCGAGCTGGCGCGCCTGCTCGAGCTCGGCGCGCAGCCGGCTGTACTCGGCCCAGGCCTCCACCAGGGGCCCGAGCTCGGCGTGCTCGCGCGAGAGCTTCATGAACTCCGCGCGTCGCGCGATCACGTCGGCGGTGCCGAGCAGCGCCGACAGCTCGTCGTGACGCCGCACCAGGGCGGCCATCTTGTCGAGAAAGCTGGGCTCGTCGAACATGGCGAGCAGCGACCGCGCGAGGGCGGCCGCGAGCGGATGCGATCAGCCCCGGTTGTACTTCTTGTTGAACCGGTCGATGCGGCCCGCGGTGTCGAGCAGCTTCTGCTTGCCCGTGTAGAACGGGTGGCAGGCCGAGCAGATGTCGATGCTGAAGTCGCCGCGGGTCGAGAACGTCTCGTGGATGGTTCCACAGGCGCACGTGATCTTCGACGGCTGGTAGTGCGGGTGAGCGGCAGTGTCCTTCATGGCTTCTTCCTTGGTCCGTGGCCGTTGCCGGCGCGAGCCGGGTCTCGGTCGAGGAGCGCGCAGATATAAGGACTGTCGGGGGCAAAAGCAATGGGCGGGACGCTTGGCTGCCGCCGGCGCCGGCGTCCGGAGCAGCCGCTGTCGTCGGCGCAGTCAGCCGAGATCGGTCGATGTCGCCGTGATTTCGGCCCTTTGGATGGATGAGCGCGGCCCCATGTGACGACCTCGAGGGGCACGAGCCTTGCTCGGGGCGCAGGCCATGCGGACCACCCTGCGCGCCGTCCTCGCCCTCGCGGCCCTCTTGCCCGCCTGCGTCGCCGGCGCCGACGGTAAGGAGGAGGAGTCGGCGCTGCCGGAGGAGGGCGCGGCCGACTCGTTCCGGTCGCCCACCGACCACGGCGACCTGGCCTTCGGGGTCGGCGCGCCGTCGGTGCTCACCGATGACGCCCGCTACCACACCTGGACCTTCGACCTGTCCGGCCCGGCCCAGGTGAAGCTCACCACCAGCTACGCGCTGCTCGGCCAGCGCCGCACCGACACCGTGCTCTACCTCTACAAGGAGGGCCCGACCGGCTGGGGCCCGTACATCGCCCGCAACGACGACTACGGCACCACCACCTACTCGCAGCTCATCCGCTCGCTGGGCGCCGGTCGCTACCGCGCGCTGGTCAAGGGCTACCTCGACACCACCCGCGGCAAGTTCAAGCTCACGATCGACTGCGCCGGCGAGGGCTGCCAGCCGGCGACGCCCACCGACGCGTGCCTGTTCGGCACCACCTACGGCGAGCTGCTCGAGGACAGCCCGCTGACGATCGTCAACCAGAACCTGATCACCGCGGAGACCCTGGGCTGGCTCTTGCCCGAGGACCAGGAGCGCCTGCTGCTGGCGGTGAAGGAGTCGGCGCACCGCGACGTGACGACGCCGGCCGAGGCCATCGCCCGGGTCGATCAGGGCCAGGTCAACGTGACCTGGTTCCACGACGACGCCGGCCGGCGCGGGTTCATCTCCTTCGAGTACGGCGCCGGCGATAACTCCTACGGCGCGGTGTTCGATCGCACCGACGGCGCGATGGCGGCGGCCATCCACGACGGCGACCTGTACGACTGCGTGGCGACCGCCGAGACCTGCCTGTTGCCCGAGGACGACGTCACCCTGCGCACCGACGCCGCGTTCGGCCACGCCACGGTGCGGGTGGTGACCAGCGCGTCGGGGCTGTCGCCGGCGGAGGCCGCGCAGGTGCTGGCCGCGCTGCGGGGCGTGTACGGCGACGGCGTGGCGACGGTGGCCGACGGCCTGGCGATGGCCGACGGGCGTCGGGTCAACCTGCGTCCCATCACCCACCTGGCCACCGGCACCGCGCTCACCGTCGTCGAGTTCGGCGCCGGCGACACCTCGGTGGGCGCGGTGTTCTTCGGCGACACCACCACCCAGGCCGCGACGATCCGCGACCTGACCATCGACGACTGCACGTTCTTCGCGCCGTAGGCGACGCTCGCGGGCGCCGTCACGGCGCCGGGGCGAGCGTGACCTCGACGGCGAAGCCGGTGCACGCGTCGGTCGCCCACAGCGTGCGGGGCTCGACCAGGGCGAGGCCGCTCAGGCAGGTGCCCATGTTGCCGGGGAAGGTGTCGCGCGGCGGCGCGCCGAGGATCGTCACGACGGCGCCGCTGCCGTCGACGACGCCGCTCGACGCGCCGACCGGCACCTCGGCCAGCAAGAGGCGCAGCGTGCGCTGGGACGACACGTAGACGTTGCCGGCCTCGTCGCAGGCGAGCTGCATCGGGGTGTCGACGCCGAAGTCGTGCGCGGGCGCGCCCTGGCCGGCGGAGCTCGGCACGCCGTCGCCGAGCACGGTCTCGATGACGCCGCTGCCCTCGATCACCCGGCGGACCCGGTGGTTGCCGGTGTCGGCGATGTACAGGTCGCCGCTGCCCTGGCAGCGCGCCACGGCCCGGGGCTGGTACAGCGCCGCGTCCGTGGCGGCGCCGCCATCGCCGTAGGAGCCGGTGACGCCGGGGCGACCCGCGACGGTCGTGACCTGCCCCTCGTCGAGGGAGATGGCGCGGATCGCGTGGTTGCCGGTGTCGGCGACGTAGAGCGTGCGCGCGGCGGCGTCGAGCTCGAGCCCGGTCGGCTGATCGAAGGTCGCGGTGGCGAGCGCGCCGTCGGCGTGACCGGCGGTCGAACCGGCGAGCAGCCCGATGGTCCAGGTCGCGGGCACGGCCGGATCGACCACGTCGATCACGTGCACCCGATGGGCGGTAGTCTCGGTGAGGTAGATGCGATCGGTCGCGGCCTCGTAGGCGACGCCGCCGACGGCGCCGAAGCCGGCGTCGCGGAAGCGGGCCAGCGTGCCGGTGGCGCTCGCCTGGGGGTAGCGCCCGGCGACCACGTGCACGAGTCCCTGCTCGGGATCGATCGCCTGGACGGTGCCGGTGTTGCCGCCGGCGACGACGGCGAAGCCGTGCGCGGTGGGGGCGAGGGCGCCGGCGGCGGCGAGGGTCGCGCGCTCGATCGAGCCCATGCCGGGAGGGTCGATCGCGCCGGCGATGGTCGCGACGGTCCAGTCGCCCGCGCCGTCAGGGGTGAAGCGGCGGATCTTGCCGCTGGTATAGCCGCCGAGGCCGTCGGGCACCGAGGCGACGTAGACGCGGCCCACGTCGTCGAAGGCGATCCGCAGCGCGCCATCGTAGGTCGCGGCGCTGGCGACGCCGCCATCGCCGGTGAACGACGTCGTCGGTGCGAACATGGTGAGCACCCCGCTGCTCGCGTCGATCCGCAGGACGCCCCGGGAAGCCAGGAAGCCCTGGCTGTCGGCGATGTACACCACGCCCCCGGCGTCGACGGCGACGTCGGTCGGGCCGCGGAGCTGGGCGGCGGTCGCCGGGCCGCCGAGCCCCGCGGTGCCGCTGACGCCGGTGCCGGCCACGGTGGCGAGCACGCCGGTGTCGGCGTCGACCCGGAACACGCGAAAGCGGCTGGTGTCGGCGAACAGCAGATCGCCGTCCACCGTCACCGTCACGCCCGTGGGCGTGCCGAGCTGCGCCGCCGTGGCCAGGCCGCCGGCGCCGGGGTCGCCAGCGCCACCGCCGGCGACGGTCGTGATGGTGCCGGAGAGCGCGTCGACCCGCCGGATCCGCGCGTTGCCGGTGTCGGCGATGTACACGTTGCCCTCGGCGTCGGCGGCCAGCCCGCTCGGTCCGCTCAGCTGGGCCGAGGTCGCCGGTCCGCCGTCGCCCGAGAACCCCGCGACGCCGGTCCCGGCGAAGACGTCGATGGTCTCGTCGGCGAGATCGATCCGTCGGACGAGGTGCCCTCCCGCGATGAGCAGGCCGTCGGCGCCGAGCCGGGACGCGGCGGTGACCTCGTCGAGCCCAGCCGCCAGCGCGGGCCCGCCATCACCCGACGCGGTGGACTGGCCGTTGCCGGCGATCGTGGTCACGAGCCCGGTGGCGTCGTCGCGGCGCAGCACCAGCGGCGGGTCGTTGGGCGTGAAGTAGACCGAGCCGTCGGCCTCGACCGCGAGCGCGCTGCGGTAGAAGCCGCGGCTCGTCGCCAGCGCGCCTTCGTGCGCGAGGGAGGGGGAGGCCGCGGCGATCGTGGTCAACCCCCCGTCGGCGTCGAGGCTGTGCACCCGGCCTCCCAGCCGGTCGATGAACAGCGGCGCGCCCGTGCGACCGATCGCGACGACGTCGGTGGAGAGCGCGGCCTCGACGGCGGACGTGCCGTCGGCCGGCACCGCGATCGAGCCGCCGCCGGCGACGGTGCTGATGATCCCGGTCGCGTGATCGATCCGGCGGATCCGATCGCTGGCGGCCACGAAGACGTCGCCCGCCCCATCGACCGCGAGCGCCGAGGTGAGGCCGAGCCCGGCGGTCAGCGCCGGTCCGCCGTCGCCGCCGTAGCTCGGCCCGCCGAGTCCGGCCACCGTCGCGATCGTGCGCGTGACCGGATCGACCCGACGGACCTTGCCGTTGAGCTGGGTGAGGTAGAGGGCGCCGCTGGCGTCGAACGCGAGGCTCGCGGGGTTCGACTCGAGCGACGCGCTGGTCGCTGGGACCCCCTCGCCGGAGTTGCCGCCGCCGCCGGCGTAGGTCTCGATGATCCCGGTGCTGGCCAGCACCCGCCGGATCCGGTTGCCGCTCGACACCACGACGTTGCCGGCGGGATCGACGGCGATGCCCCCCACCGTGGCGAGCTGCGCCGCGGTGGCCGGCCCACCATCGCCGGTGTTCGCCAGCAGCGCGCGAGGCCCGATGCCCGCCACCGTCGAGATGGCGCCGGTCGCGCGGTCGATCCGGCGGATCCGCTGGTTGACGCGGTCGGCCACGTACAGGTTGCCGAAGCCATCCTCGGCGACCGCGCTGGCGTACATCGCCCCGGCCGCGATGGCCGGCCCACCGTCGCCCAGGGCCCCCCCGCCTTCCTCGGCGCCGGTGAGCGGCACCAGGTAGGCGGCGCCTGGATCGAGGCGCTGCACCCCGGCGAAGGACATGTACGTCCGGCCGTCGCGCCCCACCGCGAGGCCGTAGGGCAGCTCGCGCAGGTTCATCACGGTGCGCGCCTCGCCGACGACCGCGGTCGCGGTCCAGGTCGTCGCCGCGCAGGCGTCGCAGCCGTCCGCCGGGTTGCCGTTGCCGTCGTCGCAGGCCTCGCCGCCGTCGAGAGCGGCGTCGCCGCACACCTCGATCTTGGCGCACGTCGCGTCGCAGCCGTCGCCACCGAGCTCGTTGCCGTCGTCGCAGGCCTCGCCGATGCCACCGCCGAGGTCGAGGCGCAGGCCGTCGCCACAGCGGGCCAGGGCGCAGCCGCTGGTGCACAGCCGGTCGTCCCCGTTGCCGTTGCCGTCGTCGCACGCCTCGACGCCGAGGTAGAGCTTGCCGTCGCCGCAGACGTTGACCTCGCAGGCGGCGGTGCACGCGCGGTCGTCGCCGTTGCCGGCGCCGGCGTCGCACGCCTCGCCGACCTGGACCACGCCGTCGCCGCAGGTCGCGAGCGCGCACTCGCTGGTGCACGCGTCGCCGTCGTCGGTGTTGCCGTCGTAGCATGCCTCACCGGGTCGACGACGCCGTCGCTCCACAGCGGGTGACCACGCACACGCCGTCGCGACACTGCCCGTCGCCGATGCCGGCAGCGCGCAGGCGTCGCCGTCGGCGGCGCTCGCGCACGCCGCGAAGCTGCGCGGGATCCACGCAGCCGCCGCCGCTCGGGGCACACGCGAGGCCGGCCGCGCACACGGCGCCATCGGCGCAGCGAACGGTAATCGTCGTCGGGGATGCACCCGGCCAGGAGCAGCGCGAGGCTCCACGGCACCACCACCACCCTCATCCCCATGCACGCAGTGTCGCCGGCCGCCGCCGGGCGACACAACCCTACAGGTGGGCGCTCGAGGGCGGCCTCAGCTCAGCGAGCACGCCATCGGGCCGGTGCACCGACAGAGGCTGTCGCAGGCGTCGTTGTCGTTGTGGTTGCCGTCGTCACGGTACTCGACCTCGTTGTTGAGGTAGCCGTCGCCGCAGCGCGACGGCACGCAGTCGATGCAGTAGTCGGTGTCGACGTCGTTGCCGTCGTCGCACAGCTCGACGCCCGGTCGGCGAATGCCGTCGCCGCAGCGCGCGGCCTGGCAGGTCGGCAGGCACTCGTCGAAGAAGTCGGTGTTGCCGTCGTCGCACTTCCTCGCCGGCGTCGGCGACGCCGTCGCTTCACAGCGCCTCGAGGTAGTCTGTGCTGGCAGCCGTCGCCGTCGACGAGGTTGCCGTCACGCACTGCTCGCCGGTGTCGCGGATGCCGTTGCCGCAGGTCTCCAGCGACGTGCAGTCGCCCGGGCGCAGCCGTCGCCGTCGTCGCGGTTGCCGTCGTCGCAGACCCTCGCCGTCGAGGGTGTCGATCACGCCGTCGCCGCAGCGGGGCGGGGTGCAAGCCGCGCTGGCAGGCATCGGCGTCCCGGCTGGTTGCCGTCGTCGCACTCCTCGCCGGAGTCGCGCACGCCGTTGCCGCAGGTCTCGTCCGACAGGCGGTCGCGCGAGCAGCCGTCGCCGTCGAGCGCGTTGAAGTCGTCGCACACCTCGGGCGCGGTGACCTCGCCGTCGCCGCAGCGGGCGCCACGCACCGGCCGCGCAGGTCCCCTCGCCGGCGCCGGTCACCTCGCACGGCTCGCCGTCGGCGCAGCCGGCGCACGCGTCAGCGAAGGTGCCGGCCTGACAGCCCGCCGGCGTGCACACCGAGCCGGCCGAGGCGGGTGGTGCCGTCGGCGCAGGTGACGACGGATGGCTGCAAGGCAGGCGGTGCTCGCGAGCATGGCGCCGAGCACGAGGACGAAGGCGCTGACCGACCAGCATGCGCCGAGGTTCTCGGCGCGCGCGCCGCCTCGCCGAGATCCACTCGTCCCTGGCGAGTGGCGTTCGGCGTCGATCATGGTGGCGGCGGCGTCGGCTCGAGAGTGCGCGCCATCAAGGCGGCGCTGCGGCCGTGATCGACACCGTGGCGCCGCGGGCGAGGCCGAACTCGACGGCGGTGCCCACCGGCACGTGCATGAGCGTCGCCGCCAGGTAGCCGTTGCGGCCGCGGACGTCGTGGCCGTCGATCGAGACGATGACGTCGCCGACAGCGGGCGAGCCCTCGCCGGGCCCGCCGGGGCGCAGGCGGCTCACCTCGAGCACGCGATCCGCCGCCCGGGTGCCAGGCGCGGCATCCTTGAAGGCGACCCCGAAGTCGCCGCCGCGTTCCATCGCCGGCGCCCGCATGCGCGCGACCGGCAGGTCGCCGAGGTCGACGTTGGGGCCGTCGACGTCCACCGGGATCTGGACGAAGCCGTAGGCCGAGTTGGCGAAGTCCATCGAGAAGCCGGTGATGGTCACCTCGCCGCGCGGGGCATCGGCGATGACGAAGCGGCCATCGGCGTCGCTGATGCGCGCCTTGTCCTCGGCGCCGCCGCCGAGGTGAAATGAACTCTCCTCGAGCTTGCCGGTGGACAACGCCGCCATCATGGTGAGGCCGGGGACGGGCGCGCCGGAGTCGAGATCACGACCCGGCCGCGCAGGGCGACCTTGGAGGTAGGCGATGGTCACGCCGGTGAGCGCCTGGTCCTCGGCGAGGGTGATGTTGGTGGTGCCCTCGGCGCCCGGGGCTGGCGCGCAGCAGGTAGGTGCCTGCCGGGACGTCGGCCAGGGTGGCTGCACCGTCGGTGCAGGAAGAAGCTCTCGCTGCGCTCGAAGCCGCTGACCTCGTCGAGCAAGCTCACCGCGAGCTGCTCCGGTGGGCCGGCGTCGGTGGTGACGGTGCCGGCGACCGAGCCAGTGGCGCGGATGACCAGGCGTGCCGACGCGCCGATGGCGACGTGCTCGACGACGGCCTCGCCGCCGCCCTTGCGGTAGGCCCGCAGGGTGTACGTCCCTGGCGCGAGCCCGTTGACGGTGAACGAGCCGTCGGTGTCGGTGACCACCGGCCGCTGATCCCACGACCACCGGGTCCGCTGCGTCGCGCGGGCGGCGTCGACTCCGGCGGCCATCGACTCGCGGGCCGCGACCAGGTAGGCGTCGGCCACCGGCGCGCCGGCGCTGGTGGTGACGGTGCCGGTGATCTTGCCGTCCTGGCTCTCCACCACGAGGCGGACGCTGGCGGTCTTGCCGGAAGCGATCTTGACCCGCTCGCCCTGGACATCGTCGTCGGTGCTGCCCGGTTTGCGCATCGTGCCGCCGCCGGCGCGCCACGCGACGACGCGGTAGTCGTCGGGAGAGATGCCCTCGATGCGGAAGGTGCCGTCGTCGCTGGAGCGGCCCTGCCGGCTGCGCCAGCGTGTCCCCTGCAGGTAGACGTTGGCGCCGCGGACGCCGCGCCCGGACGAGTCGACCACGACCCCGGCGAGCACGCCGCCGGCGTCGAGCACCAGGTCGAGGCGTTGCGGCGCGCCGGCGGCGATGGTCACGCGGGGCGCGGGCTCGGGTTGGGGGTGGACCTCGCTGCGGACCGTCAGCTCGTAGTCGCCCGGGGCCAGGGCGCGCAGCTGGTAGGCGCCGTCGGCGTCGGTCTCGTCGCTGGACCACACCATCTGGCCGCGGCCGTCGCCGCCGACGCTGCGGGCGGTGACCCCGATCTCGGCGAGCGCGGTGCCGCTGCGATCGCGGATCGTGCCGACGAGTTCCGTGCCCGACCGGACCTTCCATACCAGGCCCGACAGCGGCGCCGCCGCCACCACGACGTCGGGGTACACGTCCTCGCCGAGGTAGCGCTGCGACCACACCGTGGCGGCGTAGGTGCCCGGGCGGGCGGCCTCGAAGACGACCGTGCCGTCGGCCTTGGTGGTCGCGCCGAGCATGCCCTCGCCGCGAGTGCCGGTGAGGCTCAGGTGGCAGTCGCCCTCGGGGCAGGGGCGGGTGCCGCCGCTGCCGTCGTCGACGACGACGGTCCCGGTGATCGTCGCCATCGGGTGGACCTCGATGCGAACGTCGTCGGCGCTCTCGGCCAGGCCGAGCAACACGCTCTGGATCGGCTCGCCGTACCAGCCGCGGGCGGTGGCGGTCGGCTTGTAGCGGCCCGGCGCCAGGCGGGTGATGCGGAAGCGCCCGGCCTCATCGGTGATGGCGGAGCCGCCGCCGTTGAAGTCGCCCTCGTCCCAGTCCGGCCGCACCGCGACCTCGGCGCCGGCGACCGGTCGGTCGGTGCCGGCCTCGACGACGATGCCGGCGAGCGCCGAGGCCGGCGTGAGGAGGATCTCGAGGAGCTCGGTGGGCGCGGTGGCCGACGAGCTGCCGACGGCGTACCCGTCGGCGGTCGCGGTCGCCTCGACCAGGCCCGGGCGCACCCAGGCGGTGAAGGTGCCGTCGTCGGCGCTCCGGGCGTACGCGCTGGCGCTGGCGCTGGCGCCACCGAACCGCGCCCACACGTCACCGACGGCGATCTCGACCACGGCGTCGGCGACCGGGCCGCCGTTGACGTCGGCGACGCGCCCGACGACGCGGCCCGCGCCACCGGTGAGGGTGAGGTCGACGCCGGTACGGGCCTCGCCCGCGGCTAGCCGCAGGCGCGCGTCTTCATCGGGGGGCGCGCCGCGCCAACGCCGCGGCTGGTGCTCGGCGGCGCTGGCCTCGACGTACCAGGTCCCGGTGGGGAGTCGCTCGAGGCGATAGCTGCCGTCGGCGCTGGTCGTGGCGCAGGTCGGCTCGCGGGTCTCCTCGCGAGACAGCTCGCCGGCGGCGTAGCTGGCGCACACCGTGGCGCCTGCCAGCGGCCCGGCGGCGGCATCGACCACGGTGCCGGCGATGCTCGCCAGTGGTAGCGCGCGAGGATCCTGGCGCGGCGGAAGGGCGGCGGCGCTGACCACCGTGGTGGCGCTGGCGGTGGTCGCGCCCGCGCCGGCCCGGGACGGCGTCGGCGCGTCGGCGCGTCGGCCTCGCACGACGACGAGGGCGACGAAGATCGCCGCGACGATCGCGACGAGGAGCAAGACCTGGCGAGTTCGAGTGGTCATGGCGTGGGGGCGAGACACGGAGTCGGCGTGCTCGTTGCGCGGCGTGCTACCACGCGGAGCGCGTTCACCGACGCACGAAGATCGTCGAGCTGTGCTCAACGCGTCGTCGGCGACCGCCGCGCGCTCATCGTCGACGACGCGCGCGTCGTCGTGGCGCGCGCGGGACTACAGCCGGCCGCCGAGGCGACGCGGCGCCTTGGCCGGGTACAGCGCGAGGATCTCGCGGCCCTCGCGCAGGTCGTAGACGGTCTGGTAGCGGCGCGCCAGATCGAGGCTGACGTAGACCTTGTTGCGGTCGAACACGCCGAAGCTGGTCGAGACGATGATCTGATCGTTGCCGACCCGCTCGAACCCGGCGGGGATGACGTCGTGGCCGTAGATGCTGATGGTGCCGCCCATCGCCGCGAGGAACTTGCGCGAGGCGTCGGCCTCGGCCGAGCGGGCCCACAGGATCTTGCCGACCACCGGATCCTCGAGCACGTCGAGCGGGCTGTCGTACTGGACGCCGGACAGGTCGGCCGCGAGCAGATCGTCGATCGACTCGATCTGGGCGGCCGGCGCGCCGTGGGTGAACACCGCGCCGCACGGGGCGACCGCCGCGAGCGCGAAGGTGCTGACGATCTGCGACAGGCGATCGGCGCGCGCCGGGCCGAGGATCTGCTCGAGCAGGATGACCTCGTCGGCGGCGAACTTGGCGGTGTGGGGCCCGCCGCAGTGGCCGTGCTCGTGGTTGCCCAGCAGCGCGTGGACGTGGTCGGGGTACTTCGCCGCCAGCGCGGCGTAGGCGTCGACCACCTCGCCCGAGGCGTCGCGATAGAACTCGCCGAGGAAGTCGGGCCAGTCCTCCTCGGCGAGGTGGGGCCCGTGGATGAGGTCGCCGGTGAAGAGGAGGTGGGCGTCGCCGTCGCGCTCGGCCCGGGCGGCCTCGAAGATCTCGACGATGCGCTCGAAGTCGCGCATGCAGCCTTGCAGATCGGTGCACACGATCAGCCGACCGTGGTCGGGCAGGTGCAGCACGCGCGCCATCGTCCGAGGACGCTAGCAAGGGACGGCGGGGCGGTCACCTGGGTGCGTCCTTCAAATGGGGACACGGCTACGACGACGGCCACGGCAACGGCCACGATCACGACCACGGCGACGATCATGGCCACGCCCACGATCACGACCACGGCCGTCCATCCGGGCTACGGCCGCGATCACGACCACGATCACCGACCACCGCCACGTACATCGGCGTGGCCGTGATCGTGGTCGTGGGCGATCCCGTGGCCGTGGACCCTACCGGGACCGGGAACGCTCCCGTGGTCGTGGATGCTCCCGTGGCCAATCCACCGCGAGCATCGTGGGGCCATGCAGGCAGCGCTCCCCGCGTCGAGGCGACGACGACCGAGCGTAGTCTGGCCGCGCCAGCGCCGAGCGTCGCTGCGCGATCCGACCGTCGCAGCGGCGAAGGGCAGGAGGGCGGAGGGGCGAGGGGCGGGGCTGCCCGCGCTCAGCTCAGCCCGAGCAGCTCGCGCGCCTCGGGGTCGGGCGGGCGGCACAGGAGCTTCTCCACCGCGCCGACGTGGGCGTGGATCACGTCGCACACCGGGGTGTACGACGCCTTCTGGAACGCCCGCAGCGACGCCTGGTTGCCCTGCAGGATCAGCGCCCACGACCGGTACGCGTCAGTCTCGCGCAGGCTGCGCGCGACGTGCTCGAGCATGACCGGCGCGACCGCGCGGCCGCGCGCGGCGACGGCGACGTAGGCGTCGTACACGTAGGCCTCGTGCTTGCCGAGCTGGAGCGTGACGCCGAGCTCGGGCACGTGCACCGGCTCGCGTGAGATCGGACGATGCCCGCCGGGCGGGACCCCAGCGACGCCAGCACCGCGCGCGCGCCGCGGCCCCAGCCGGCCCGGGCCCGCGCCTCGTCGAGCGCGAGCTGCTCGAGCAGCTCGGCGCGCGCCGGCTCGTCGAGCGCGTCGAAGCCGGCCTCGGTGAGGTCGGTGAGGGTCAGGCCGGGCGGCGGCTCGATGCCGCGGGTCCAGAGCTGGCCGCGCACGAGCGACATGCGATCGACGCCGGCGACGTTGGCCGCCGCCGAGCGGATGCGGGTCCACGCGGCGCGGGCCTGGGCCGCGGCGGTGATGGGGCTGGTCACCGCGCGCCGGGCGCCGCGTTGCACCGAGCGCACCGTGCGGCTCACCGTCGCGCCGGCGCCGGGGCGCCACACCCGCAGCGCGACCGCGCTCCGACGCGAGGTCGGCAGCGCCGGCAGCGGGTGCTCGGTGGCGCCGCTGCACACCTCGAGCGAGGTCCGCCCGCGGCTGGCGGCGGCGATCGCCTCGGCGGCGAGCAGGCGCTGGGCCGCGGTGGCCGGCGCCTGCGGGTCGACCGCCATCGCCACCACCACCGCGCGCTCGCGATCGTCGACCACCAGCGCCACCGCCACCGCCTCGCCGACGGCCTCGTCGAGCCGCACCACCCGGGCCCCGGGCATGCCGGCGACCTCCTCGAGGAGCTGCTGGGCCTCGGCGTCGGCGAGCGGCGAGTGCTCGTCGCGCTCGGCCCACTCCAGCCGCGACAGCCGGCGCAGCGCGCTCATCGACTTGCGCAGGGTGGCCTCGTCGTCGGCGACGTGCACGGTGCCGGCGCTCGGGTGCAGCGCCTCGACGCCGACCAGCGCGACCCGGCGCGCGCCGCCGGCCGACGGCGACGACTCGACGGTGAAGCCGAGGTCGGCCAGCCGCGCGATCACGGTGGCGCGCATGCGCGACGGATCCGCGAGCGGCTCGAGATCGAGCACGTCCCAGTCCTTGCTGGTGTCGGCCAGGAGGCGCGCCACCGCGGCGCCGCAGCGATCCTTCCAGGCCTCGCCCGGGCTCGACACCATGTTGAGCGCCGGCGGGCGCGGACCGGCGTCGCCCATCAGGCGCAGCTCGCGCACGTCGAGCACGCCGCGCGCCGTGCGCGCGTACAGCGGCACCAGGCACACCAGCTCGCCGCCGGCGTGGCCGACGATGACGTGCAGCTCGCCGCCAAGGGTGCGGTGGTAGGCCTGCCACCACGGCAGGAGCCAGTCGGGACCGCGGAAGTGGGCGCCACCAGCCAGCGCGCGCCACGCCGGCGCCAGCGCGCGCAGCGCGGCGACGTCGCGGACCACCGTGAGCTCGAGCGGCGGGGGAGGCGAAGCGGTCAGGTCGACCATCGCGCTCGACCATACCTTAGTGCCGCGGTCACCGGCGTCGTAGCACGTCCGGCGCAGGACGGCGTAGAAACCGTCGGTGCCGTGGCGAACCAGCGTCACGACGAGGTCGGTACCGTCGCCCAGCGCGGTCGCGCGCGCCTCGCCCCACACGGTCGAGAGCGGCACCTGCTCGCACCCGCCCCGGCGGACCGCCTCGGCCACCACCGCCTGGTTCTCGCTGCGCAGGATGCTGCAGGTCGCGTAGGTCACCAGCCCGCCGGGCCGCACCACCGCCAGCGCGGTGGCGAGGATGGTGCGCTGGGTGCGCGCGAGCGCGTCGAGGTCGCTCGGGTGCAGGCGGTAGCGGGCCTCGAGGTTGCGCCGCAGGGCGCCGGTGCCCGAGCACGGGGCGTCGACCAGGTCGGCCTTGCCGCGGGCGCCGTCGAGGGCGGCCGGGAACGCGCCGTCGTCGAGGGTCTGCGCCTGCATGTTCGACACCCCGGCGCGGCGGGCGCGGCGGCGCAGCTCCTCGAGCTTCTTGCCGTCGACGTCGGTCGCCAGGATGCGGCCGCGGTTCTGCATGGCGGCGGCCATTGCCAGGGTCTTGCCGCCGGCGCCGGCGCACAGATCGACCACCAGCTTGCGCGCGCTCGGCGCCAACCCGGCGAGCGCGAGCTCGGCCAGGAGCTGGCTGCCCTCGTCCTGGGCCTCGAATGCGCCGGCCTTGAACGCGTCGAGCCCGAACAGGTTGGTGCGGGTGTCGACGTGCAGCGCGGTCTCGCTCCACGCGCCCGGCGAGGTCGCCAGCCCCGCGTCCGCGAGCGTCGTCGCCAGGCTCGCGCGATCGCCGCGCAGGGTGTTGGCGCGCACCGTCATCGGCGCGCGCCGGTTGAGCGCCTCCGCCAGGGCCGCGGCGTCGTCGCCCCAGTCGTCGAGCAGGCGCTGCGCGAGCCAGTCGGGCAGGCCGGTGGTGAGCCCGAGGCGCACCGCCGGGCGACGCTCGCGGGCGATGAGCTCGTCGACCGCGCGCACCTCGTCCCACGCGACGTCGGGCACCGCGGCGGCGGCGTCGGCCACCGGCAGCAGGTCCTCGAGCACCAGGTACGTCAGCACGCGATCGAGATCTCGCGGCGCCGCACCGCGTCGAGCGCGGCCGAGCGCGAGGTCGATCCGGCGTAGATGACGCACCATGCCATAGAGCGTCTCGGCCAGGAAACGCCGCTCCTGCGCGCCGATCGACCGATCGCGACGGAACTGTTGCGCCAGCGCGTCGGTGATGAAGCCCCAGTGCAGGCGGGTCCGGGTCCACAGGTCCAGCGCGAGGGCGCGCACGCGCCCCCCGTCGGCGACCCGTTTTGCCAGACGTCGATCTTGCGCTTTGTCGTCGTCAGTCATTGAATGCACTCGGCCCGCACAGCCCTACCACGAAGCCTCGAAAGCAAGCCTCACCATGAGCACCGACAAGCAGACCAAGCCGGCCCCGCCGCCGGTCGCCGACGCCGCCACCACCAGCCTCAAGGATCGCGGCAACCTCTTCGAGGTCGCGACCCGCCAGATGGAGAAGGCGATGAAGCTGATCAACATGGATCAGAACGTCGCCGCCATCCTGGCCCAACCCAAGAACGAGCTGATCGTCAACTTCCCGGTCCGCATGGACGACGGGACCACGCTCATGTTCAAGGGCTACCGGGTCCAGCACAACAACATCCTGGGGCCCTACAAGGGCGGCATGCGCTACCACCACGAGGCCAACCTCGACGAGATGAAGGCGCTCGCGGCGTGGATGACCTACAAGAGCGCGCTGCACGAGATCCCGTTCGGCGGCGGCAAGGGCGGCGTGAAGCTCGACCCGCGCCAGCACAGCAAGACCGAGCTCGAGAAGATCACGCGCCGCTTCACCGCGGCGCTGGGCGCCAACATCGGGCCGGAGTGGGACATCCCGGCGCCCGACGTCAACACCAACGAGCAGACGATGGTGTGGATGATGGACACGTACATGAACATCGTCGGGCAGTCGGAGAAGAACTCCGTGCGCGGCGTGGTCACCGGCAAGAGCGTGTCGTCGGGTGGCAGCTACGGCCGCCGCGAGGCGACCGGCGCCGGCGTCGTCCACTGCATCACCGAGTGGGCCAAGGACAAGCACTTCAACCTCGACGGCGCCCACATCATCATCCAGGGCTTCGGCAACGTCGGCAGCTTCACCGCGCGCCTGCTCTCGCAGAAGGGCGCGGTCATCGTCGGCGTCGGCGACGCCGGCGGCATTCATCGCCAACCCCGAGGGCCTCAACCCGCCAAGCTCAGCGAGCACGTGCAGAAGACGGGCTCGGTGGCCGGCTATCGCGGCGCCACCAAGATCACCCGCGAGGAGTTCTTCGGGCTGGAGGCCGACGTGTTCGTGCCGGCCGCCCTCGAGCTCGAGGTCGGCGTCGCCGAGGCCAAGGCGCTCAAGGTCAAGATGATGGTCGAGGGCGCCAACGGCCCGACCTTCCCCGAGGCCGAGGAGATCCTGCTGTCGCGCGGGATCGACGTCATCCCCGACATCCTCTGCAACTCCGGCGGCGTGATCGTCTCGTACTTCGAGTGGCTGCAGAACAAGCGCAGCGAGCAGTGGGACACCGCCGACGTGCTCGGGCGCCTCGAGCGCCGGATGAAGCAGACCTACGCCAACGTGCGCGAGTACGCGACCACCCACCGCACCGACTGGCGGACCGCGGCGTACGCGATCGGACTCGAGCGGTTGCAGCACGCCTACCGCGAGCGCGGCATCTTCCCGTGATCCGGGGGTAGCGCGGGATCCCGCGCACGTCGACGCTCACGATCACGCGCACGTCGACGCTCACGATCACGCGCACGTCAACGTTCGCGCTCACGCCGACGTTCCCGCGCTCACGCATGGCCGTGATCGTGGCCGTGGACGTCCACGTGGACGATCCCGTGGCCGTGGACCCTAACGGGAACGGGAACGCTCCCGTGGCCGTGATCGCTCCCGTGGCCAATCCCGCGTGAGGCTCGTCCCGCCGGGTGCCGAGGGTGCGGTGGTGCAAACCGGGTAGATGGGTGGCACTCCAAACCGGGCACATGGGTGACACTGCTCTCAGCGGGTCTCCTATGACGGCGGCGCGGTGAGCTCGTTCACGGGGATCGATCACGCTCACGGGAGCGTTCCCGTTCCCGTTAGGGTCCACGGCCACGGGAGCGTCCACGTTCACGGAAACGTCCACGATCACGATCACGATCACGATCACGATCACGATCACGATCACGATCACGATCACGATCACGATCACGATCACGATCACGATCAAAGGGCGCTCATGGCCACGCCCACGTGCGTCCCCTCGCGTTGACCGAGCACGTCTCCGGCGGCCTGTCGTAGGCTCGCCCGCATGAGCGACTTCCCCCTCTCTCCCTGGAGTTCTGCCGCGCTCGCCGCGGCGCTCGGCCTGGCCACCGCCTGCGGCGCCGCCGAGGCGCCCCCCGATGCCGGGACTGGCCCGTGGGACGCTGCGGCCATCGACGCCGAGCCGACGCGGTTCACCGTCGGCGGGACCGTCACCGGCTTCGCGGGTGACGCGCTGGTGCTGAGCCTCAACGGCGCCATCGACCTCACCGTCACCACCGACGGCGCCTTCGTGTTCCCTGGCGACCTGCCGGAGGGCGCCAACTACGAGGTGACGGTGGCGTCCAGCCCGAGCTGCCCGCAGCGCCTGTGCACCGCGACCGCGGCGACCGGCACCATCGGCGCCGGCGACGTCACCGACGTCACCGTCACCTGCGCGGTGCCGCGCCAGCGGCTCACCGCCAACAACTGGGGTGAGCGGTCGCTGCGCCTCACCGACGACCTCGACGCGCTCGCCGACAACGCCACCGCGACGCCACGGATCATCGCCGGGGCCAACGTGCTCATTGACCAGAGCCAGACCGACAGCGTCGTCACCGACGGCACCCGCGGCCTGGTCTACGCGTTGGCGGAGACCAACGGCGCCGCGGCGCCGGGCATCATGGTGTTTACCCAGGCGGCCACGATCACCGGCGACGTGGGGCCGACGCGGCGCTTCGAGGTGGCGCTGGAGGCCGAGCTCGACGGGGTCGCGCTCGACGAGGCCGCCGATCGCCTCTACGTGTCCGGCTCGGCCGACAAGGTCTACGTCTTCGACGACGCCAGCACCCTCGACGGCACCGTGGTCCCGACCGCGGCCATCGACGTGGTGAACCCCGGTGCCATCGATCTCGATCGCCAGGCCGATCGGCTCTACGTGGCGACCGAGGGCAAGGCGGTGCACGTCTTCGACGACGCCCGCACGCTGACCTCGGCGTCGACGCCGTCGCGCACGATGAGCTGGACCGTGCAGACCGACTTCGCCCGTGCGGTCGCCATCGACGGCTGCAACGACCGGCTCTACATCGGCCTGCGTAACGCCAGCAGCAGCCGCAACGTGTTCGTGTTCGACGACGCGTCGACCCAGACCGGGGTGCTCGACCTCGCGCTCGCCAGCGACGCCCAGCTCGCGGTGCCCAACAACCAGGTGATGTCGCTCGCCCTCGACTCCGTCGGCAAGCTCTACTTCTGGGGCGACTCGGCCCAGGAGGTCCACGTCGTCGACGATCCCGCCGCGCTGGCCGGCTCGGTGACCGTCGATCCCGACCGCACCGTCAACGCGTGGTCGATCGCGGCTACGGCCTCGACGTCCGCGGCTACTGAACGGCCGCGCGCTGGCGGTCACCGCCGTCGGGCCCCAGCCCGCAGCACCAGCTCCTCGTCGGTGCTGACGTAGTCCGGGCATCCCCGGATCAGCCTGCCGCGCGCCCTCGATCGGCAACCGCAGGCCTCGGTCGACGCCGCACCCCGTGGCTGGCGAGCACGCGCACGGCGTCCGCCGGTCACCTCGCCGGCGCGGCGGTAAACCGAGCCCGGCCGAGCTTGCTTCTTGCGGTGCTCGCCGGCGCGTTCGCACTCCATGGCCCGGGCCCGGAGCTGCGCCAGGTAGACCCGGTCGATGCGCTCGTAGAAGGCGTCGCTGCCGAGGCTCGGCGCCACGTCGCCGTCGTCGTCGTCGAGCGCCTCCGGCGGCGGCGGCGCCGGGCGCGGCGGCGGCGACAGGACGGCCGCGCTCGCGCTCGGGGCGTGGTCAGCGCCTGCCGGCGCCGGCGCGGGTGCGCAGCCGCCGCCGCCGCACCGCCAGCTCTGCGCGACCATGGTGGCCACCACCAGGGTGCACCGGCGCCGACGAGCAGCTTCACGGCGCCGGGCGCTGATCGACAGTGTGGAGGTCGTAGTCGCCCTGACCCGTGATCGAGCCGTCGGCCTGCAGCGCGGGGTGCAGGTTCCACACGGTCTCGCCGGTCGGCGAGTACACGACCAGCTCGGCCTCGCACAGCCCGCCGCCGCCGGAGCTGACGCTCACGTGTGCGAAGGCGTCGCCGGGATCGGTGGGGTAGGTGCCGATCCACGTGTAGTCGGGGTCGGCCGACGAAAGGTCGCGCTCGAATCGCACCTGGTACTGCGGCAGCGGCGTCGGCGCCGCCGCACAGTCGTGATCGGCGACGGCGGCGGTGAAGGTCCACAGCCCGATGGGCCAGCACCCGCTGATCTCCTCGGGCTGCGGCGTCTGCACGGTGAACGTGCCGGTGATGGTCAGCGCGGCGGTACACACCACGGCGTCCTCGTCGCCATCGACCGAGCCGATGTCACACGCGGTCGCGGCGAGCGTCGGCGCCAGGAGCCCGAAGGCGAGGCGCGTCGTGGTGGCTACCCGGTGGTGCATCGTCTGGCTCCTTCGCAACGTCCGTGCCGAGGGCGAGCGGCCCACGCGCCCCTCACGCGAGGGTAGCCGAGCCGGCGCCGGGGTGGGCAGGCCACACGACGTGGGGGGACAGGCTCCGGCGAGGCGGCCCCACGTCGCCCCGCGCGCGTTGTCGTCCGCGCATGGAGCGTGCATGCTCGCGGAGCATGGTCCGACGCGTCGTCCTGCTCTGGCTCGCGCTCGCCGCGTGCAGCGCGCGCACCTCGAGCCCGCCGCCCGTGGTCGGGGCCACCGGCAGCGGCAGCGGTACCGGCAGCGCCGCGGCGCCCGCCGCCAGCGACGACGACGACGACGCCTACGTCCCCGCGGAGTTCAAGACCGGCGCCGATCGCTGGCGCGACACCGGCGTGTACGTCGACGGCGTGTTCCAGGGCCTGCTGGCGTGGGCCGAGCTGCCGCTGGCGCTCGAGCCGACCTGGCTCAAGGTGCAGGCGTCGGCGCCCAAGAAGTACGGCTCCAAGGACACCGGCTGGCGCTGGGCCAAGGAGCGTCGCTACCGCTTCACCGACTACCTCGAGGCGATCGGGCTCGACCTCGCCAAGGTCCGCGAGATCCACGTCTACGGCCCGAAGTTCACCGACACCATCGTGGTCACCGGGCGCGAGCTGCGGACGCCCCTGGCCAAGGACTTCATGTTCCGGTTCTCCGGCCTCGTCAGCGGCAAGGCCATCCCGGCGGTGCCCGAGGGCCTCGGCAACGGCAAGTCGCCCGACAAGATCTCGGCGGTGATGGTGTACGTCGACAAGGCGCCGCCGACGCTGGTGCGCAACGTCGGCATGATGCTCGACGGCCAGGTCACCACCGGCGTGCCGTACTTCGGCACCCCGCACCGCGGCGGCGTCCGCGTGTACCTCGACGACCGGCTGGTCGCCTACCTCAAGCGGCAGGAGCTGCCGCTGGCGTCGTCGACGCCGGGCCCCGACGGCGGCGATCCGCGCTGGTCGCTGTTCGAGATGCTGCGCGCCCAGGGCGTGGCCACCGACAAGATCGTCGAGGCCCACGTGGTGCGCGACGAGCGCTGGCACGAGCGCCTCGATCGCGCCGCGCTCGAGGCGATGTGGTTCACCGCCGGCATGCAGGCCAAGGGCAACATCGAGCTCGGCGACGCCAAGATCAAGGCGCAGGCCCTGGTCCTGCGGTCGACGCCGCTCGACGCCCAGCGCGTGCCCACGCTGGATCCCGAGGAGCTGTGACTCGCTGCGTCGCCGTCGAGCTGCGCTGATCGTGGGTTCGGCTCGGGCGCGGCGGCGTGCGGTCGCGGCGCCCGCACGGTCGCGGCGCGCTGCGGCATGCGCGAGCCGTCCCGGGCCGACCACGCCCCCGGGGGCCCCACGTCTGGGGGGAAGGCCCCCGCCCACAACCGCCGATCTCGGGACCCAGCTTCAGTTGTTTCGACGAGTTGCCCGGGGCGCTCGCTGGAACGAGAGCTGCAATCACGGTGCAACATGCGGTCAACCACTCCCCGCTCGGTCGTGCTCGGCGCGCTCCTCGTCACCGGCTCGCTGCTCGCGGGCGGGTGCGTCGGCGAGATCGACAACATGGGGGCCCCGGCCGACGCCGGCTTCGAGCCGACGCCGGACGGCGCGCCCCTCGACCCGCAGGTGCAGACCCAGTTCGAGACCGAGATCGATCCGATCCTCCGTCGCGAGTGCATCGCCTGCCACGCGGTGGTGGGCAACGTGAACTACCCGCCGTTCGTGACGCCCACCCTCGAGGGCTCGTACTCGACGGTGTCGAGCACCGCCGCGCTGATGGGCAACCTGACCCCGGCGGGCGCGCCGCTGCTCACCAAGATCAACCCGGGGCCGCACAACGGCGCCACCTACAGCTCGGCCGACGTCGCCGCAATCACCGCGTTCCTGTCGGCGCAGGCGGCCACCGGCGGCACCCCGACGCCCCCCGACGAGTCGCCCGGCGCCATCTCCCAGCGGCTGGTCTCGGAGTGGTCGGGCTGCCTGTCGGAGACCGACTTCGAGGAGCTCAACTTCGGCGAGACCTGGGCCAACAAGGGCTCCAACGACGGCAACTGCGAGCAGTGCCACAACACCGGCGCCTACGGGTTCCGCGCCTCCGACGACAACTCGACGATGTACGACAAGCTCAGCGGCAACCCCAACGACATGTTCGGCTACTTCAGCGTCGACGTGCTCGCCGGCATGATGATCGTCAACACGCTGCGCTTCGAGGTGGTCGGCAGCGGCCAGGGCATCCACGCCAACCACCCGAGCTTCAACTACTCGCCCGGCGACAACGCGATGCAGCGCCTGCAGCAGCTCTACGACCGCACCATGCAGCGCCGCGCCGCCGGCGAGTGCGGGCCCCCGCGCATCACGTTCTGAGGTCGCGCTCCTTCGACGTCCCGGCCCGGCGCTCCCCGCGCCGGGCCGATGTCGTTTTCGGCGCCGCGCGTGGTGACCCACATCGGCGGGCGGGTAAGCGTCGGCCGCCGACCTGGGGCCCAGCGCTGGAGCGTGGGGTCCTTCCCCCCACGTTCGCAGGCCCAGACGGGATCATCTCCCCAGCGATGTCGAAGGGTTGCACGGGTGGTCGGCAGGCACGTCGTCTGCACTGTCATCGCTGCGTAACAACCGCGAGAGGGCACCCAGACCATGACCAAGCTGACCTCCTCCATCCTCCTCGGCGCGCTCGCTGGCACCAGCCTGCCGCTGGTCGCGTCGGCCCAGGACCTGGGCGCTGCCCGCGGCTACGAGATCTCGCTGGCGTCGACCACGACCGACCAGGCGCGGGTCCGCGAGGAGAACGGCGTGCGCAAGCTGCGCAAGACCGACGAGGAGTTCACCAACGAGCAGGCCTCGGTGCGGTTCTCGCCGGACGGTCGCCGCGCCCTCTACGTGCACATGCGCACCAGCCCGATCAACGAGGGCACCGCGATGGAGCGCTCGCCGGAGCACCGGATGCAGTGCGCGCTGACCGCGCTCGAGACCTACCAGGAGGCCGACGGCTCGGTCGCCGTGCGCCGCCCGTCCACGGCGATGTACGACATTTTCGCCACCGACAACGACGGCAACGAGTACCGCAACTGCAACAAGCCGGAGCTCATGGTCATCGCCGGCGGTCAGTACGTGGCGCTCGAGTTCAACTACCAGGCGCAGGGCAACGGCGACACCAAGCGCTACATGAAGGTGTTCGACTGGGACCTCAACCCGGTCCGGATCAAGAACAACCAGGGCCAGACCCAGGAGCAGGTCGTGGTCATGGCCAAGAACAACGACGACTGCTCGATGCACCAGTCGGGCGCGGGCCAGTCGGGCGCCCCGTACTACGACGTCGGCGGCGTGACCCGCTTCGCGAGCTGGGACGGCTGCAACGGCAACGGCGCCGACGACGGCTGGTTCCGCGCCACCGAGGTGGCGTGCACCGGCACCGGCACCGAGGCCGAGTGCCAGATCAAGAAGCTGTTCGACCTGTCGCTGGCCAAGCGCGAGGAGCGCTCGCGCGGCCGCTGCACCGTCGGCGGCGCCGACCTGTCGTTCGCGGTCTGCACCTGGACCGAGGGCAACACCCAGCCGCAGCGCGAGGGCACCTGGATCGCGGCGGTCGATCTGAACCCGGACTCCAACGATCGCCTGCTGTGGAAGGAGCGCCTCAACTACAAGCAGACCCTCGAGGTCAACGGCGAGGATCGCGAGTACTACGCGATGCGCGCCCAGCACGGCCGGGTGATGGCCAAGGGGCCCGACGGCAACCTGGTCGCCACCGACGAGATCATCTTCCAGGACACCGGCAACCGCGGCGGCAACAACAACGACAAGAAGGGCGGCCGCAGCGACATCATGAACCTCGCCGTCATCAAGACCGCGCGCGAGGGCTTCACCTTCTCGATGCCGATGGTCAACATCGACATGACCGCGAGCGAGGTGTTCGACGGCTTCGAGGCCACCCACATCAGCCTCGCCGAGGCGGTGTTCGGCAAGGGCGACCAGCTCATCCCCGGCTTCACCCTGCTCCAGGGCATCCACACCGCGGCCAGCCGCGACGCCGAGATCAAGACCATCGGCTACGACCCGGTCACCAAGAGCCTGGTCAACCTCGGCAAGCACCTCGCCGGCGCCTCCTACGACCGCCACCTCTACTCCAACTACCTCGGCAACAACCCGGGTAACCAGGGCCGCAACTTCGCGGGCTCGGATCTGGTGCGGAACCCGTTCGAGGGCCAGAACGGCAGCAAGGTGCAGTTCTTCGTCGCCCACGCGCTCACCGGCAAGTCGTCCCTGCCGACCCACATGGACTCCGCGGTCAAGCCGTCGGCGTACCTGAGCCTCTTGCCGGTCGCGTTCTCGGCCGAGGCCGAGGATCCGGGTGGTGGCTACAACGACAACCTGCCGGGCGACGACAGCGACGACGACGACGAGCCGGCCGATCTCTCGGGCCGCGACAGCAACGCCCAGCTCACCGGCGGCTGCCAGACCGGCGGCGCCTCCTCCGGCGGCCTGGTGCTCCTCGGCCTGGCGCTGGTGGCGGTGCGCCGCCGCCGCGCCGCCTAGCGCCTGGTCAGCTACGCTCCGGCTGGCGCTGGGTCGCAACGCTCGTTGTGGCCCAGCGCTCGCTTCGTTGCGACGACTCGCACGTCGCGCCCTCGACCGCCGCACCAGCAAGGCCCCCCGATGCGCTCACTCCTCCGTATCTCCATCTTGGTCTCCACGCTCGGGGCGGCGGCCTGCGTCGGCTCCTCGAGGGCTCGGCCGCGCCGGATGCAGGCGGTAGCGGCGGCGACGGCGGTGGTGGCGGCAACCCGCTGGCCCGCGCCGCCTTCGACGACGACGTCTACCCGATCCTGTCGGCGAAGTGCGCGAGCTGCCACGGCACGACCAGCCCGGTGTCGACGCCGTTCGTGTCGTCCGATCCCAGCAACGCCTACGAGTACGTGGTCGGCTCGAACGCGGTCGGCAGCTTCACCACCAGCGGCGCGCCCCTCTACTACAAGGTCGTGCCGGGGCCGCACCAGGGCACCAGCTACACGCCCGCCGAGCAGGGCGCGATCCAGGCCTGGTTCGACGCCGAGCTCGCGGGCGGCGGTGGTGGTGGCGGCGGTGGCGGTGGGCTGACGCCGGCGCAGGTGACCGCGAACCTGGTCAGCGAGTGGTCGGGCTGCCTGACCCAGACCGACTTCGTCGAGGTCGGGTTTGGCCAGGCCTGGGGCGACAAGGCGGCGGGGGGGGGCACCTGCTCGCTGTGTCACTCCGCGGGCGCGTTCGGGTTCCTGGCGTCGCTCGACGACGCTCAGATGTACGAGACCATCAGCACCAACAAGTACTACCTCGGCAGCTACTTCGCGGCCGACATCGCGGACCTGAACAACGCCCGCATGGTGCCCAACTTCGCCAAGTTCGATCGGGTCGGCACCGGGCAGGTGCCCTACGAGGATCATCCCTCCTTCGGCACCAGCCCGACGGATCCGGCGTACCTCGTGCTGCAGGAGCTCTACGACCTCACGATGGCGCGCAAGGCGGCCGGCACCTGCGGTCCGCCGCGCATCCCGGCGACCTGATCGTCGCCGCCGAGACGCCCGCGCCGACATCGCCCACCTCGGCGCTTGTCGGTGCGTCGGCGTTCGGGGAGCGGCGGGTGGCGGCGGGCACGGGCGTCATCACGACGGTGCTGGGAGCCGGGGTGGCGTCGTCGTTGGGGCAGGGGGCGCCAGCGGTGACGTTCCCGGTGGACGCGCCGCTGGGGCTGGCGTGCGACGCCTTCGGCAACCTGTACGTGTCGTCGCGGACGACGCTCCGACTGATCGTCGGCGACGCCGACGGCGTGGTCGACGGCACCGGGGCGGTGCAGACGCCGTACGGCGCGCCGCCGCGGGACTACTACCCGGCGAGCGCGACCTCGTGCGTGAGGCGTAGCGGTGGTCGACGACGAGACCGTGTGGGCGACCGACGCCTGCGCCGGCGTCCTGGTGGAGCTGTGGCGCCAGCCGGCGCCGTGAGCCGCGTCGCTCGGCCGTCGCCTACCCGGCGACGATGCGGCCCATCTCGCGGTACTCGTGGCGACCGGCCTCGAGCAGGTCGGCGGTGGTGATCGCGCGGCGCGGCTGGGCGTCGGCGGCGAGCATCGCCGCCCGCACCGCCGCCTTCTTGATGTACCCGCCGGCCATCTCGAAGGTCTTGGCCAGGCGATCCCAGTCGACGTCGGGCGCCAGCGGCGTCTGCGGCGGGAACATGCTCTGCCACAGCCGGCGGCGCTCGTCGGCCTCGGGCACCTCGAACTGGATCGAGAACCGCACCCGGCGCTTGAACGCCTCGTCGAGGCCCTGCTCGAGGTTGGTGGCGAGCAGCGTCACGCCGTCGAAGGTCTCCATGCGCTGGAGCAGGTAGTTGACCTCGAGATTGGCGTAGCGATCGTTGCTCGAGCGCACCTCGGTGCGCTTGGCGAACAGCGCGTCGGCCTCGTCGAAGAACAACACCGCGTGCGAGGTCTCGGCCTCCTCGAAGATGCGCGCGAGGTTCTTCTCGGTCTCGCCGATGTACTTGTTGACGATCTGCGAGAGGTCGACCCGGTAGAGGTCGTAGCCGAGCTCCTTGGCCAGGAGCTGCGCGACCATGGTCTTGCCGGTGCCCGGCGGCCCGGCCAGGATCGCCGACACCCCGCGGCCGTACGGCAGCTTGGCGGCGAAGCCCCACTCCTCGAGCAGGAACGCGCGCCGCCGCGCGAACGTGAGGAACTCGCGCAGCGCCCGGGTGGTGTCGGCCGGCAGCACCAGGTCGCTCCAGGCGAAGCCGGTCGGGATGCGCTGGGCCACGGTGCCCAGGCGCGAGCCGAACTGCAGGCGCGCGGCGTCGGCGATCTCGTCGGCGGCGATCTCGGCGTCGGCGCCGCGCACGCGGGCGGCGGCGGTCGCGCGGTGGGCGGTGGCGGCGATGCTGGCCGCCGTGAAGGCGTAGCGGCTGGCCAGGGCCTCGACGGTGTCGTCGCCGATCGCCGCGGGCAGGCGCTGGCGCCACAGCTGCGCCCGCTGGGTGAAGCTCGGCGCCGGGACCTCGAGCTCGACCAGGTCGCGGTGCGGGCTGGCCAGCCAGCCGACCCGCGTCGGCAGCACCAACACCGCCGGGCCGGGCAGCTCGTCGAAGGCGTCGGTGAGGACGCTGATGGAGCGCCGCGGCAGCTCCGCCGGCAGCTCGTCGCCCTCGAGGATCGCCACCGCATCGCGCAGCACCACCTCACGCAGCGCCAGCGCCAGGAGCTCGGGGTTCATCGCGCCAGCCTCGCCGAGCGCGGCGAGATCGATGCGCATCGCGGCGCGGCCATGGGCCGCGGCCCACGCCTCGACCAGGCTGGCGCGACCGGTGCCGGGCTTGCCGGCGAGCAGGAGCCGGGCCCGCGGCGCCGCCAGGGCGCGCTCGGTGGCGGTCACGAGCGCCGGCGCCAGCACCAGCGGCGTCGACGGTGGCGTCGACGGTCGCGCCACCAGCGCGACCCGCTCGTCGACGCGCTCGTCGCCGAGCAGGTGGGCGAGGGTGCGATCGGTGATGCGCACCGTGCGGTGGCTGGCCGGCGCCAGCTCGTCGCCGGCGGCGACCACCACCAGGCGGTGCCGTCGCAGCGGCGCGTCCCACGCCAGGCGCGCCCGCACCCGCGCCGCCACCTCGGGATCCGCGCCCCCGACGAGGCGCACCAGCAGGCCGACGTCGGGGCGCTTGCGCGTGAAGTCGTCGAGGGCGAAGGCGTACGCGCGCTCCAGCTCGGGGTCGAGCTCCGGCGCCACCAGCACCGCGAGCAGCGCCACGTCCTCGGCGGTCAGCGCCAGGCCGTCGCGCAGGCGCGCGAGCGGGCCGGCGTCGGCGGCGATCCACCGGTCGAGCTCGTCGAGCACGCCCCGCTCCGCGCGATCGTGGGCGGTGACCGCCGCCTGGAACTCGGCGACGTCGGCGGTCGGCGACGCGAGCAGCAGCCGCGCCACCTCGGCGGCCGCGACCGCCTGGGCCGACGCGCGCCCCGGCGGGCGTCGGGCCGCCTGGATGACGAGGGCGCGCGCGAGCAAGGCGCGCGCGACGGCGGTGACCTGCGAGGACAGCTCGCTCCCCGGATCGACCCTGGCCGCTGACATCGGCGAGACGATAGCCCGTCTCGGCCCGGCGCCCAACGCCGCGGCCGACGACGATCGCGGCCCTGGCCCCGGGGGGCAAACCGGGCGGCCCTGGCGTATGCTGACGGCAGATGTCGCGCGCGACCGAGCTAGCGGTGGCCCAGGGGGGCGACGCCGCCGAGGGCCATGACGTCGGTCAGGACGTGCCCGCCGCCGGCCCCGGGTTGCTCGCCGCGCAGCAGGTCGGTGGCGAAGACCAGGCGGCCATCGACCGGCTGGTGACCATCATCCGCACCCACCCGCGTGATCGCGACGAGATCGTCGCCTGGTTGCACGGCCATCGCGGCAACGCCTTCGTCGGCCAGGTCATGGCGCACCTGGGCCAGGTCGAGCGCCTGTTCCCCGAGGCGATCGAGCTCCGCGCGGTGCGGGCGAGCGTGCAGCTGCCGGCCAACCGCACGCTCAAGGACAGCTTCAAGGTCACGATCAAGACCACCCAGCCCACCACGCTCGGCGTCGAGATCACGCCGACCGGGATGTCGGTGTACTTCTCGCCGGGGCTGTTCGTCGACGTGGTCTGGCCGATGGAGAACTCCAAGATCCACGGCCTCAAGCTCGACTTCGCGACCGGCAAGGTCTCGGCCCAGGTGCGCGAGGGTGGCGGCTGGGGCGTGTTCGACACCGCCGAGTCGGTGGCCAGCGAGATCACGGGGCTCCTGCAGACCGCGATCAACGGCACGCCGATCGGGACCGCCGGCTACATCCAGTCGCCAGATCCGATCTCGGCGCGACGGTGCAGCAGATCCCCAGCAAGGTCTCGAGCAGCACCGGCGGCGGCGGCGCCAGCACCGAGAAGCCGCCGGTGGCGCCGACCGAGCTGGCCAACCTGTCCTTCGGCACCACGGTGCCAGTGGTCGCCCTCGGCGACGCCGACAAGGGGCGCATCGAGGCGCCGGCCGGCACCGCGATCGCGCTCGACGTCCACGGCAGCGGCAACCTCGGGGCGGTGATGAACGCCCAGGGGGTCGCGGCCACCGCCGACGCCATCGGCCTGCGCTCGATCACGCCAGCAGCGAGGGCCTCATCCTCCAGGGCAAGAAGGCCGATGGCAGCTCCAGCGCATCCGAGTCGATCACGGCGGCCAGGTCGTGGTCGGCAGCGTTCGAGCCGCTGGCGCCCAAGAAGGCGCGCGACACCGAGGCCGGCGTGGCGGCGCTCATCACCGTGCTGGCGGCGGCCAAGGGCGACATGCGCACCGCCGGCGAGTTCACCGCGAGGCCACCGATCCGAAGCTCATCGAGTCGATGGCGCGCGACGGCATGGAGGAGGGCTTCACCAAGGCCGTCCACGAGCTCGTCGCGCTCCACTGCGACGCCGCCGCGGCGGCGGTGCCGGGCCTCGATCTCGCGAAGGCCCTCGGCATCCAGCTCTGAGTTCGGGGGCGCCCCGGCTCAGACCAGGACCAGGACGGCGGTGAGGCCGCCCTTCTGGCCGACGTTGACCACGCGCTTCTTCGACGCCCGGCCGAGGATGCCGACCCCGCGCGCGGCGTCGCCAGGAACCCGCACACCACGTAGAACTCCTCGAGCGACAGGTCGCCGCGCTCGTCCTGCACCGGGAAGTCCTTGACCCGCACGTCGACGTAGCGCTGGGCCACCACGCCGCCGGTCTCGGCCGCCTCCGGCGCCAGCGCCGCGGCCAGCGCGTCGTCCCACTCGGCGAGGTCGACCATCGGGCCGATGACGATGCCGGTGCCGCCGAAGCTGCGGTTGGGCTTGAGCACCAGGCGATCCTCTGTTGCGGCGCAGCCACGGCACCAGGTCGATCGGCGCGCCGTCGTCATCGGTGGTGCGGGTGCCGCACGATCCGCGTCCACAGCACGTGGTCGCGGAAGATCTTCTGCTGGCGGGTGGTGAAGTGGGAGCGCAGCTCGGGGTCGGTGAGCACCTCGAAGGTCGACTTGTGGTCGAACTCGCCGGCCAGGGACGACACCACCTGGTTCTGCTTGAAGGCGTGCTTGAGCGGCCCCAGATCGGCGCCGTCGTCCTCGAGCTCGAGGTAGCCGGCGATCTCGCTGTCGCGGTAGACGATGTCGATGGGCAGGTCGCCGGCGTACAGCTCGTCGCCGCGCCGGCGCAGGTCGCGCGGATCGACGAGCACCGCCGGGATGCCCTGGGCCCGGAAGAACTCGACGAGGTGCGGGAACTCGCTGGGGCCGCCGACGGCGTCGGTCTCCTGGACGAAGGCGGTGTTGAGGCGGCGCTTGCGGATGGCGCCGGCGTGCGCGGTGATCTGCTCGAGCAGCAGCTGGCGCATGTCGGTCTGCGGGCGCACCACCAGCGCCGGCGCCTGCTTCTGCATCGCCGGGATCACGTGCTTGGCGATGATCTCGGCGGCCATCGGCGCGTAGTACATGCCGCCGACGCCGACCGAGTTGGTCTCGAAGAAGTGGAAGGTGGTGTCGAGCTCGTCGGCGAAGTCGGCGTTGGCGTCGAGCCGGGCCACCACGGTCTGCGGCTGGCGCCCGACGGTGGTCCAGATGTCGCGCAGCCAGGCGTCCTCGCGCGGCGTGAACGGCAACAGCGCGCGCACCCGCGGATCGTCGACGTAGAGCTGGGCCAGCTTCTCGATGGCGCGGTTGAGCTCGAGGCAGACCTTGTGGAAGTACTGCTCCTGCTCCGGGCGGATGATGCGCGGCCGGATCATCACCGGCACCACCGCGGCGTTGCCGTCGTCGTCCTCGTAGCGCAGCTCGGCCTCGGCGGCGGCGCGCTCGACCTTGGCGAACAGGCCGCGCGAGGTCGCCGGCGGGATCTTCATGAAGATCTCGTTGACCGTGTGCCCGAGCCGCGCGTCGACGCGATCGCCCCAGCGCTGGCTCTTGCGGCGGGTCACCGGGCGCAATCTAGCCGAGGCGGTCGGCAAAAGGAGCGCCGAGGGGCGGTCCCGGCGCCGCCCGTTCACGGGTGGCGCTGGCGCGCCAGCCAGGCGGCGGCGTAGCGGATCTGGGCGCCCACGCAGGGGTCGACCCCGGCCGCCTGGGTCCAGGCCTCGATGGCGGCGGGGCGGCCACCGGTGGCCAGCGCCATCCGCACCGCCTCGGCGAAGCGCTCGTGCGGGTGGGTCGCGGCGTACAGCGACACCACCCGGCGGTAGCGCGGGTTGGCCAGCCCGCGGTGGCGCTCGAGACGGCGCCCGACCTCGGCCGCCACCGTGCCCACCGCGTAGCGCTGGCGGATGTCGCCGAAGCACGCGCGGAACTCGTCGGTCGACGCGGCCCGATCGTCGAGCATGAGCAGGGCGTGGCCGATCTCGTGGCGGACCACGCTCAGCAGATCGATGCACACCACGCGCTCGGCGAGCTGGCGGACGCGGGCCGGCGCGGCCTCGAGCAAGCCGCGGTGCACGTGGATGACCCGCGGGGCGTCGGGCTCGACGCCGGAGCCGTCGGCGGCCCACACCACCTCGAGCGCGGTCGGCACGCCGAAGCCGCGCAGCTCGCGCAGCGCGCGTCGGACCTGCGGGTGCCGCGCCGGCCGGCCCAGCCACGCCGGGTCGGCCGCCATCGGCCCGCGGGTGCGGTCGAGCCAGCGGAGCAGGGGAGCGTGGGGCGCCGTGATGGCGACGACTCTAGCGCGGCGTAAGCGGTTGCTCACCGCCCGCTCGGTCCCGTAGCGTGCGGCGGTGATCTCGATCGAGGCGCGCCTGGCCCGTTGGGCGCCGCTGGCCGCCGCGGCCGCGGTGGCGGTCGCCTACGCGATCGTCGCGCTCGATCTCGACGCGCCCGCGGCGGCCACGCCGCTGGCGCCGGGCGCGCCGGCGGGCTGGTCGATCCTCGCGGCGGTGGCAGAGCTGGTCCCGCTCGGTTCGTCGACGGCGCGGGTCGCGATGGTGTCGGTGGTCGCCGCCGCCGTCGCCGCCGGCCTGCTGGTGCGCCTGGTCATCGACAGCGGGCGCGAGCCGGTGGCCGACGCCGTCGGTGGCGTCGCCGGCGCGGCGCTGCTCGCGACCACCGCGGCGTGGGCGCTGCCGGCGGTCCGCGCCGGCGCCGCCGCGGTCACCGGCGCCCTGGTGCTCGGCTGCGTGATCGCGCTCGACCGGGTCGCCCAGGGCGGCGCGGCCGGCGCCGGGGTCGCGGCGGCCGCGCTCGTCGGTGCGCTGGCGGCGGTCGCGCCGGTGAGCCGGGTGCTCCTGTTGCCGCTCGGCGTGCTGGTCGCGGTGCGGCTGCGCCACGGCGCGCGCTGGCCGCTGCTGGTGCCGGTGGTGACTGCGTTGACCTGGGCGCTGACCGCCGCCCACGAGGTCGTCCGCACCGCCGCGCTCGCCGCGACGCCGACGGCGGCGTCGTCGACGGCGCCGGCGCGCGACGGCGGCCTGGCCCGGTACGCCACCGACGTCTTCGATCAGCTCGGGCCCTTCGGCGCGGTCGCCGCGGCGATCGGCGCGGTGGTCTTGCTCGGCAGAGGCCGGCGCAGTCGCTACCTGGCGCTGACCCTGGGCACGCTGGTGGCGGCGGCGATCGTCGACGACCTCGGTCGGCCGGCGGGGGTCGGGCCGCTGCTCGCGGTGGTCGCCGCGGTCACCGCCGCGGTCGCCGTCGCCCGGCTCCTGCAGATGATCCGGTGGCCGGTCGGGCGCGTGTGCGTGGGCCTCCTCGCCGCGGTGCTGCTGGCGGTGCCCGCGGGCTCGGCGCCGCCGCGGCGCTGGCCGCCGCGCGGTGACGGGCCGCGGTCCATCGCGTATGGTCCGCCGGCGATGGAGGTGATCCGAGGCCATGCTGCTGCGCCGGCGTCCGCCTGCGGCGCGGTGCTCGCCATCGGCAACTTCGACGGCGTGCACCGCGGCCACCTCGAGCTCATCCGGGTCGCGCGGGCGCGCGCGGCGGCGCTGGGCGCTCAGGCGAGGGCGCTCACCTTCGATCCACACCCGGCGGCGGTGCTGGCGCCAGCGTCGGCGCCGCGCCTGCTCACGCCGATGCCGCGGCGGCTCGAGCTGCTCGCCGACGCCGGGCTCGACCTCGTGGTCGTCGAGCCGTTCGATCGCGCGCTGGCGGCGCAGCGCGGCGTCCTTCGCCGACGACATCCTGGTCGCCGCCCTGGGCTTGCGCGGCGTGGTGGTCGGCTGGGACTTCAGCTACGGCAAGGCCCGCGCCGGCGACGCCGCCTCGCTCACCGCCGCCGGCGCCGCCGCCGGCTTCGCCGTCGACGTGGTGCCGGCCTGCGTGGACGGCGACGCGCGGTGTCGTCGTCGCGGATCCGGGCCCGGCTCGGCGAGGGCGACGTCGTCGGCGCCGCGGCGCTGCTCGGCCGTCGGTGGGACGTCGACGGCGTGGTCGTGCACGGCGCCAAGCGCGGCCGCGAGCTCGGCGTGCCCACCGCCAACGTCGCGACCGCCGGCGCGCTGCCCCTGACGACCGGCATCTACGCGGTGTGGCTCGTCGACGGCGACGTGCGCCGGGCCGCGGTCGCCAGCCTCGGCACCAACCCGACCTTCGTCGCCGGCGGGCCGGTGGTGCTCGAGGTGCAGTGCTCGACTGGGCCGGCGATCTCTACGATCGCGCGGTGCGGGTCGAGTTCGTCGCGCGCCTGCGCGGCGAGGTCCGCTACGACGGCGTCGACGCGCTGCTCGCGCAGATCCGCCTCGACCTGATCGCGGCCCGGGCCGCGCTCGCCGGCGGCTGACCCGCGGCGCGCGGCGGCGCCTACGACCAGCCGACCCAGAACAGCGCGAGCGCGGCGTGCTTGTGATCGCGGCGCGCGGTGTCGATGGTGGCCGGCGCCTCCAGGCGATCCGGCCGGCCGCCCTCGGGCCACGGGTCGATCATCACCAGATCGTCGGCGCCGCTGCGGGGCTCGACCACCAGGCCGATGGCGTGATGATCGCCGACGGTGGCGATCGCCTCGGGGTACAGCAGCGGCTGCGTCGTCGGCACCACCGCGCCGCGGTGGCCGCGCCCGGCGAACACCCAGGCCGCGAGCGAGCTGGCGTCGGCGGAGGTCCAGCGCGCGCCGAAGCGATAGCCCTGCTCGGCGAGGCGGCCGAGGTTGCCCCGCACCCAGTCCTGGGTCGAGGCGAGGTCGCCGCCGACGCGTGGCGTCGACAGCTCGAAGAACACGTGCTCCTGGATGCCCGGGGCGTAGGCGCCGGCGCGGAACGCGATGCGGCGCAGGACGTAGCTCGCGGCCACGCCGGCGCAGGCGTCGCGCCGGTGCGGCAGCTCGATGGGCGGCGGCGAGGTGTCGTTCGTCGAGCGCGTCACGTCGATCCCGGCCTGGTCGCGGCGAGCGTACACGCAAAGCGCGGGCGCCGTCGCGCGAGGGCCGAGCCCGCAGGAGTTGCCCCGCCGCGCCGCGGCGGCCTAGTGTGGCGGGGCGCCGCACCTCCGCGGCGAGCCAAAGGAGCTACCTCGTGAACTACCTTGGACCACTGGCGCTCATCGCCGCGGCCATCCTGGCCATCTCCAGCCTGATCATCGCCAAGAAGCCGGAGGCGAAGGCGCTCATCGACAAGCTCGTGCCCTACCAGGGCTTCCTCGGCGTCGGCCTGCTCGCCGTCGGCGTGCTCGATCTGGTGCGTGGCCTCGACGTCATCAAGTTGTTCATGAAGTTCTGGCCGCTGGGCGGCGCCATCGTGCTCGGCGCGATCATCTCGGAGATCCTGCTCGGCATCCTCTTCGGCATCCCGCAGATCGTGGCGTGGATCCCCGGCGAGAGCTCGGCCGAGGACAAGGCGATGCAGATCCAGAAGAAGATCGCCGGCTTCTCGGTGCTCATCGGCATCATCGGCCTGGCCTGCGCGATCGGCGTCCTGCTGATCCAGTTCGGCGTGCTCAAGCCGGGCGTCTAGGCTCGCATCGAGCGCCTCGCTCCGCGTGGTGCGCGGGCGCGCGCCCTAGCGGGTGCCGTAGGTGGCCGCGCCGCGCTCCTCGACGCGGTCGGTGGCCGGCGGTGGCGTCGGCGTCAGCGCCGACAGCCGCGCCAGGGTCGCCTCGTCGAGCACGAGCTCGGCGGCGGCGAGGGTCTGGGTCAGCTGGCCCGGATCGCGCGCGCCCAGCAGCACGCTGGTGACGCCCGGCTGCGCCAGCACCCAGGCCACCGCGACGGTCGCGGCGGGCTGGCCGAGCTCGGCCGCGATCGCGACCAGGCCGTCGACCGCCGCCGGGTAGGTCGGGTCGGCGTAGCGCGCCTGGTACATCGCGTTGGTGGTCATGCGGCCGCCGGCGGGGCGGGCGCCGCCGGCGTACTTGCCGGTGAGCAGGCCGCCGGCGGTGGGGCTGTAGGTCACCACGCCGACCCCGAGCGCCTGCGCCATCGGCAACAGTTCGACCTCGGCCTGCCGCTTGAGCAGGTTGTACATCGGCTGCACCGCGACCAGCGGCGCCAGCCGCCGCGCCTCGGCGACGCCGAGCGCGTGCGCCACCTGCCACGCGGCGAAGTTGGAGCACGCCGGGTAGAGCACCTTGCCGGCGCGCACCAGATCGTCGACCGCGCGCAGGGTCTCATCGAGCGCGGTCAGATCGTCCCAGCGGTGCAGGTAGAACACGTCGAGGCGATCGGTCTTGAGCCGGCGCAGGCTGGCCTCGACCGCGCGCACCAGGTGGTAGCGCGAGGTGCCTCGATCGTTGCCGCCGTCGCCGGTGGGGAAGTACGCCTTGCTGGCGAGCACGATCTGGTCGCGCTCGGGGCCGATGAGCTCGGCGAGCAGCTCCTCGGAGCGCCCCTGGCCGTAGACGTCGGCGGTGTCGATGAACGTCACCCCGGCGGTGCGTGCACACCGGTACAGCGCCGCCGAGGTGGCGGCGTCGGCGTCGGTGCCGAACGCCATGGCGCCGAGCGCCAGGCGCGACACCCGCACCCCGGTGCGACCGAGCAGCCGGCTCTGCATCACGGCGACCCGGAGTGCCTCACGTCGAACCCGCCTGCATCAGCGATCGAAGGTGGCCTCGATGTCGGCCAGGGTCTTCTCCTCGGCCGCCGACACCTTGCGGATGCCGAGGAAGCCACCGTCGACCGACGCGATCAGCTTGGCGAACCCGACGATCTCGTTCTTGAGCTTGCGGTTCTGCTCGTCGTTGAGCTCGCTGGCGAGCGCCTTGACGTAGCTGCGCCAGGCGTCGAACAGGCCCGGCTCCGGTCGCTTGGCCAGCCACGAGGTGAGCAGCGCGTGGCCGTCGGTGCCGCGCTCGAGGCCCTTGCCGTGGGCGCCCTGGAGGATGGTCTCGCGCTCGTTCTCCTGGATCGATCCGTCGGCCCAGGCCACCCAGATGAGCGGCACCAGCGACAGCGCCGCCACGGTGTTGCCGCGCAGCCCGAGAGCGACGAGCTGATCGAGCACGGCGTCGTCGGTCATGCCGGAGGCCCGGCGCAGCTCGTCGCGGGTCGCCTTGGCGTCCTGCTGGGCGCGCAGGGCGTCGAGCTTCTTCTGGTT
>JAWKQW010000040.1:0-61768 GCA_041389945.1 Kofleriaceae bacterium | reverse complement strand
GCGCGGCGCCTGGCTCGCGTACGCCGCCGCCGGCCCCCGCGCCGGCTACGCCGACCGCGCCTTCGCCCACGTCGCCGCGCTCGACGCCCTCGCCGCCGAGCGGCTGGCGGCGCGCGCGGCGCCGAAACCGTCGAGGCGAACGCCGTGAGGTCGCCGGCGCTGGCGCTCGTCGTCGCCGCGCTCGCGGCACGCCCCGCCGGCGCCGAGACGGTGTGGGAGCAGGCGGCGCCCGAGGTCGACCTCGCCGTCCGCCAGACCTACGCGCTCGCGATGCAGCAAGGCGACGCCGCGGTCGCGGCGGCCGCCGACGAGATGACCGCGCTGTCAACCTCGAGCCGGGTGGCCCAGGTCGGCGCCGCCCTCGCCGCGTACCGCCGGGCCCGCATCGCCTGGCCCGACGGCGCCGAGGCCGCGTACCGGCTGGGCACCACCGCGTTCACGTTCTTCGTCGCGTGCCCGGGGCCGTTCGCCGAGACCCTGCCCTGCCGTCGACAGCGCGCCGAGCACGCGCAGCTCACCCTCGACGCCTGGCACGACTTCACGCGGCTGGCGCCCAAGGATCCGCGTGCGACCGCGCTGCTGTTCGAGCGCGCGCTGCTGCACACGAGGATGTTGCTGATCGGCACCGACGACCCCGAGGCGCACCTGCGCGCGGCGGCCGCCGACTACCAGACCCGGCTCGATCGCGGCGACGGCATCAACGGGCTGCGCGATCCGAGCCTGGGCAACCTGGCCGAGACCTACATGATGCTCGGCGATCTCGACCGCGCCATCCCGCTGTACCGCGCCGCGGTGGCCGCCGGCGGTGGGCCCTCGGTCGCGTACGGCCTGGCGGTCGCGCTCGATCGCGACGAGCAGGGCGCGCAGGCCCGGGAGATCGCGCAGGCGCAGGGGCCGTCGCAGCTCGAGCGCTTCCGCATCGCCGTCGAGCAGCTCCAGGATCCGTTCTTCGTGCCCGAGGGCGAGAAGCACTACTACTACGCGCTGGTCGAGGAGGCGCTCGGCCTCGACGCCCTGGCGCTGGCCAGCTACGACCGCTTCCTCGCCTCCGGCGCGTACCCGCGCTACGCCGCCCGCGCCCGTGCCAACCGCGCCGCGGTCGCCGAGCGGCTGGCGCAGCGCGCGCTCGCCCGGCCGGGGCGGCGATGACCGACGCGCCGGTGCGCCGGCGCGCGCCTGGCGCCGCGGTGGTCGCGGCGATGGCGGCGTCGCTCCTCGCCGTCGACGCCGCGCGGGCCGCGCCCGCCGACGACGATCCGGACGCCCGCGCCGAGGCGCGGTCGTCGCTGTGGGAGCACGCGATCGATCCGGACGCGGCCACCTACGCCGAGCTGGTCGACGACGCCGCCGCCGCGCTCGCCGCCGCACCCGCGGCGATCCAGCCCGAGGTAGAGCGCGCGGTGCAACGGGCGCAGGCGCTCGCGCCCGGGCGACCGACCGCACACTTCCTCGCGGGTCGCATCGCCGAGACGCGCCAGCGCTGGAGCGACTGCGCCGCCGCGTACCAGCAGATGATCGCGGCCGACCCGCGCTACGAGCCTCCGTCGGCGCTGCGCCCGCGCGCCGGGCTGGTCCACGCCCGGGCCAGCTGCCTCGCGCGCGCCGGTCAGCTCGAGCGCGCCGCCGCGCTCCTCGCGCGCGCCGCCGCCGCCGGCCCGGTGCCGACGGAGCACTGGCTCGCCGCCGGTGAGATCGCGCTGGCGCAGGGCCGCCTCGAGGACGCCCTCGGGCACCTCGATCGCGCCAGCGCGCCCGATCCCGATCCGATGACCGCGCGGACCGCCGGCTGGCTCGCCGCGCTCGCCCACGACCGCGCGGGCCGCCCGGCCGACGTCGCCGCCGCCGTGCGCGCCGCCACCGCCGCCGACGGCGCCGGCCTCGCCACCGGGCGCCGCGCACGCCGCTGCTCGATCCCGCCGACGCCCACTACCTGCAGGCGCTGCGCTCGAGCAGCGCGGCGACCTCGCCGCCGCGCTGGCGACCTGGCGCGCGCACGCCGCCGCCGTCGGTGACCGGCCGCGACACCCGCGGGCCATCGCCCACGAGCGCGTGGTCGAGGCCGACGACGGCACCGGCGGCGTGCGGCAGCGGGCCGGCCAGCGCCGCCGCGGTCCGCGCCATCACCCGCCAGGTGCCGACCCTGCGACGCTGCCTCGACCGCGTGCCGCGCACCGCGCTGCGCGTCACCATCACCGCCGTCTCGACCGCCACGCCGCGCCGTGCCAGCCCCGCCCTCACCCCGCCGCCGCCGCGCGAGCCAGCCCGTCGTCGGCCAGTCGCTGGTGAGCTGGGGCGATCCGCCGGCCGAGGTGTCCGCCGCCCTCGCCTGCGTGAGCGCCGGCGTCGTGGTGCCTGCCGTCGACGCCGGTGCCTGGGCCCAGGTCACCGTCGACCTCGCGGCGCCGTGAGCCCGCCCAGCTCGAGGAGCCGCCACCGCGCACGTGCTAGAACGTGTCGGCAAGCCCTCTGGCCCGGAGCCGTCCCCGATGAAGCCCACCCGCGTCACCGTCTCTGCGCTCCGCGCCATGAAGCAGCGCGGCGAGAAGATCGCGATGCTCACCGCCTACGACGCGACCTTCGCGCGCCTGCTCGACGCCGCCGGCGCCGACGTGCTGCTGGTCGGCGACTCGCTCGGCATGGTGGTGCAGGGCCACGACAGCACCCTGCCGGTCACGCTCGAGCAGATGATCTACCACTGCGCGATGGTCGCGCGCGGCGCGAGCCGGGCCCAGGTCGTCGGCGACATGCCGTTCATGACCTACCAGGCCTCGATCGAGCAGGCGATGACCAGCGCCGGACGCCTCATCAAGGAGGGCAACTGCCACGCGGTGAAGCTCGAGGGCGGCGCCCAGCACGCCGAGCTGGTGCGTCGGCTCACCGGCGCCGGCATCCTGGTGATGGGCCACATCGGGCCACGCCGCAGAGCGTGCACCAGATGGGCGGCTTCAAGGTCCAGGGCCGCGACGCCGGTGGCCGCGAGCGCCTCGTCGAGGATGCCCGCGCGCTCGAGCAGGCCGGCGCGTACGCGATCGTGCTCGAGGGCATCCCCGCCGAGATCGCCCACGACGTGACCGCCGCGGTGTCCGTGCCGACCATCGGCATCGGCGCCGGCGTCGGCTGCGACGGCCAGGTGCTGGTCATCTACGATCTGCTCGGGATGGACGACAGCTTCAAGCCGCGCTTCGTCCGCCGCTACGACACGCTGGGCGCGCGCATCGGGGCCGCGGTCGGCGCGTACATCGCCGACGTCCGCACCGGCACCTTCCCCGCCGACGCAGAGAGCTTCGCGCTGGTCCCCGAGGCGCGCCCGGCGCCGAGTGACGACGCCGGCAAGGTGACGCCGCTGTACTCCACGCCGACACCCAAGGCCGGAGGCCACGCGTGATCCTGCGTTCGCTCGCGGTGGCGCTGGCGCTCGCGAGTGGGCTCGCGTGCCGCGGCGGCGATCGGGTGGCGTCGCGCACCAGCCAGGACGCCGCCGCGCCGTCGACCCAGGGCCCGAGCCTGGTCCGCATCCCGCGCAACCCGACCGACGTCATCCTCGACGACCCCGACATCGAGCTGCCCAAGCGCGAGGCGTTCACGCTGCTGGTGCCCGGCGCCGCGCCGCGCGCGCGCCTGCGCTACCGCCCGGCGCCGATGACGCTGACCGCCGCGGTCCGGGTCGCGACCCGCCGCGTGGACCAGCTCGGCACGCCGGCGCGACAGTTGCCCACGACCACCACCGGCTTCGAGATCACGAGCGCCACCGAGCTCAGCCCTGGCCACCACCGCCTCGCCCTGCGCGCCTTGCCGGCGGCGGTCGAGGGCGGCGCCGCGGTCGAGGCAGCGGCTGCCGCCGAGGGATATCTCGCGCGCTGGCGTCGCGAGCTCGAGCGACGACGCCTCGACGTCGACATCGACGACCGTGGCCAGATCGAGCAGGTCACCTTCGTCGACGATCCGGGCGGCGATCGCAGCGCGGCGGCGCGCGACGACGTGTGGCAGACGCTGCTCGGCGCGTGGATCCCGCTGCCGGAGGAGCCGATCGGCGTGGGCGCGACCTGGCGGGCGACCACCATCCTGCGGCAGGGCAGCGCGGTCGTGAAGCAGACCGCCACCTACGAGCTACTCGAGCGCGCCGACGATCGCTGGGTGATCGGCACCCGGGTCCTGCGCATCGGCGATCAGCAGGCCACCGTCGATCCGTCGCTGCCGGCCGGCACCGTCGCCGATCTGGTCGCGCTGTTGCGCGAGACCACCGGCCCGGTCGAGCTGACGCCAGCGAGCCCGTTCCCGCCAGGAGCGGCACCCTGTCCCTGGAGCTGCGCGTGCACGCTTCGGTTCGTGCAAGCGCGACCGGCACCGAGCAGGTCGTCGGCGAGGATCTCAGCACCGTCGAGCTGCGTGCCACGCCGCCGGGCGCGACGCCGCCCGCGTGCCGCTGACACCCTAGCTCGCGATCACATCACCGGCTGGCGCCAGAGCTCCACGAGCACGCCGGTGCACGAGTCCGCCGCCACACCGTCTCGTCGTCCACCACCGCGAGCCCGGTCAGGGCACGTCGTCACGCTCGCCGGGGTAGTCGTCCTGCGGCGGCGCCCCGTACGGCGTCTGCACCGCTCCCGTGCCGTCGACGATGCCGTCGGCGTCCGCGACCACCAGCCGCACCGTCGTCCGCGACGTCACGAACAGGTTCCCGAAGCCATCACAGGCGAGGCCCAGCGGTGCGTCCACCGGGAACGTCGACGCCGGCGCGCCCTGCCCCGACGATGCTGCCACGCCGTCGCCGAGCACCGTCGTGATCGTGCCGGTGCCCGCCTCGACCCGGCGCACTCCGATGGTTGCCGGTGTCGGCGATGAACAGATCGCCGCTTTCGCACCGCGTGACCGCCTTCGGCCCCAGGAGCAGCGCCTCGGTCGCCGCGCCGCCGTCGCCGAAGTAGCCGAGCGTCCGCGGGGTCCCCGCGATGGTCGTCACCGCGCCCCCGGCCCCGCTCAGGATCGATCGGCATCGCCCGGACGACGTGGTTGCCCGCATCCGCGATGCCTGCAGAACGCGCGCGCCCTCGTCGAAGAACAGCCCCGCCGGCGAGTCGAACCGCGCCGAGAGCGCCGGGCCGTCGGCGAAGCCGGCCGTGCCCAGCCCGCCGGCGCCCACGGCGTCGCCGGCCAACGTCGCGATGGTCCAGGTGTTCGCGTCCGCCGGATCCACCGGCGCCACCACGTGCAGCCGGTGCCGCGGTGGCTTGGCCAGGTAGATGAGCCCCGTCGCCGCGTCGTACGGGCGACGCCGCCCACGTCGCCGAAGCTCTGGTCGCGGAAGCGAGCCAGGTCAGCGGTCGCGGGGGCATGCGGGTACCGCCCGGCGACGGCCTCGAGCACCTGGGCCGCCGAGCGCAACGCCTGCAGCGTGCCGGTCACGCCGCCGGCGAACAGGCTCGGCCTGCGGCGCCAGCGCGAGGGCGCGCGTCGCCAGGTGCGCCTGCGCAGCCGGCCCCATGCCTCAGGGATGCTGTCCCCGCCACCGTCGTGATGACCCTTGGTCCCCGCCGCTACCTTCCGACGCGGTGGTGTCCGTGTCGGCGACGTAGAGGTTGCCGGCGCCGTCCACTGCCACGCCAGAGGGTCCGCGGAGCTGCGCGCTGGTCGCCGCCCCGCCGTCGCCCGAGAAGCCAAGGCGCTCGTCCCCGCCACCGTCGTGATGACCCCCGTTCCCGCCGCCACCTGATGCGGGAGTGGGACACGTCGGCGACGTAGAGGTTGCCGGCCCCGTCCACCGCCACGCCCTGGGGTAGCCCAGCTGGGCGCTGGTCGCCGCCCCGCCGTCGCCCGAGAAGCCATAGGCGCCTGTCCCCGCAATCGTCGATGACCCCGGTCCCCGCGGCCACCTTCGGATGCGGTGGTGTCCGTGTCGGCGACGTAGAGGTTGCCGGCCCTGTCCACCGCCACGCCCTGGGGGAGCCCAGCTGGGCGCTGGTCGCCGCCCCGCCGTCGCCCGAGAAGCCATAGGCGCCCGTCCCCGCCACCGTCGGGGATGCCCCCGTCCCCGCCGCCACCCGGATGCGGTGGTTGGACTGGTCCGCGATGCAGAGGTTGCCGGCGCCGTCCACTGCCACGCTACGGGGAGAGTTCGGGCCAGGCGCTGGTCGCCGCCCCGCCGTCGCCCGAGAAGCCATAGGCGCCTGTCCCCGCCACTTCGTCGTGATGACCCCGGTCCCCGCCGCCACCGTCCCGGATGCGGTGGTTGTACTGGTCCGCGATGTAGAGGTTGCCGGTGCCGTCCACCGCCACGCCATACGGGTAGCCCAGCTGGCGCTGGTCGCCGCCCTGCCGTCGCCTGAGAAGCCAGTGCAGCCTGTCCCCGCCACCGTCGTGATGACCCCCGTCCCCGCGGCCACCTTTCGGATGCGGTGGTTCTCCGTGTCGACGACGTAGAGGTTGCCGGCCTCGTCCACCGCCACGCCCTGGGGATTGCCCAGCTGGGCGCTGGTCGCCGCCCCGCCGTCGCCCGAGAAGCCATTGGCGCCTGTCCCCACCCCCGTCGTGATGACCTCGGTCCCCGCCGCCACCTTTCGGATGCGGGAGTTGTTCCTGTCGGAGGCACGTAGAGGCTGCCGGCGCCGTCCACCGCCACGCCAAAGGGGCTGTTCAGCTGGGCGCTGTTCGCCGCCCCGCCGTCGCCCGAGAAGCCATTGGCGCCCGTCCCCGCCACCGTCGTGATGACCCTGGTCCCCGCCGCCACCTTCCGGATGCGGTGGCTGTTCGTGTCGGCGACGTAGAGGTTGCCGGCCCCGTCCACTGCCACGCCAGAAGGGTAGTTCAGCTGGGCGCTGGTCGCCGCCCTGCCGTCGCCCGAGAAGCCATAGGCGCCCGTCCCCGCCACCGTCGTGATGACCTCCCGGTCCCCGCCGCCACCGTCCGGGTGCGTGGTTGAACGTGTCGGCGACGTAGAGGTTGCCGGCCTCGTCCACCGCCACGCCAGAGGGTCCGGCGCAGTCGCGCGCTGGTCGCCGCCCCGCCGTCGCCCGAGAAGCCGGGCAGGCCTCGTCCTCGCCACCGTCGTGATGACCCCGGTCCCCGCCGCCACCTTCCGGATGCGGGAGTTTAACGTGTCGCGACGTAGAGGTTGCCGGCCCCGTCCACCGCCACGCCAGAGGGTCTGCGCAGCTGCGCCTGGTCGCCGCCCCGCCGTCGCCTGAGAAGCCATTGGCGCCCGTCCTCGCCACCGTCGTGATGACCCCGTCCCCGCCGCCACCTGGATGCGGTGGTTGTCCGTGTCGGCGACGTAGAGGTTGCCGGCCCCGTCCACCGCCACGCCCTGGGGGAGCCCAGCTGCGCTGGTCGCCGCCCCGCCGTCGCCCGAGAAGCCATTGGCGCCCGTCCCCGCCACCGTCGTGATGACCGTCCCCGCCGCCACCTTCCGGGATGCGGGAGTTGAACGTGTCGGCGACGTAGAGGTTGCCGGCGCGATCGATGGCGACGCCCTGGGGGACGCGAGCCCGACCCCGGTCGCGTTGCTCTGCCCGCCGAGCACCGCGCCTCGCCTGCCACGCCGCGGTCACGCACGCGTCGCAGCCGTCTGCCGGGTTGGCCAGCCCTGCCGCGCCGTCGTCGCACGCCTCGCCCGCATCCACCTCGCCGTCGCCGCACGCCTCGACCTTCCGGCACCGCCGCGGCAGCCGTCGCTGCCTTCGCGGTGTTGCCGTCGTCGCAGCTTCCACGCCGCTCCACGAAGTTGTCGCCGCACGCCGCCGCCGCGCACGCCGTGGTGCAGGCGCCATCGTCGGCGTTGCCCGCGCCGGCGTCGCACGCCTCGACGCCCAGCTGCACCCGGCCGTCGCCACAGCGCGCCGCCACGCACGTCGTCTGGCACGCGCGATCCTCGCCGGCCGCGCCCTCGTCGCATTCCTCGCCGGCCTGCACCACCCCGTCGCCACAGCTCGCCAGCGCGCACGCGTTGGTGCAGCCATCGTCGTCGACCTGGTTGCCGTCGTCGCAGCCCTCGCCAGGGTCGACCACGCCGTCGCCGCACCGCGTGACCTGACACAGTCCAGGCGACAGCTGCCCGCGCCGATGCCGGAGAGCCTACACGCCGCCCCGTCGTCGCGCCCTCGCACGCCGCCACCACCAACGGATCCGCACACCCGCCGCCGCGCGGCGCGCACACCTGCTCGGCGCTACAGACGATGCCGTCGGCGCAGGTCTGCTCGCTGGCTGCCAGGCATCCGGCCACCGCCGTCAGCGCGAGCAGCGCCCTAGCGAGCCTCGCTCCCCGCGCACCTCCCCGAGTTCCTCATCGACGACGAGGATGGTCCCTCGCCAGATGCGCGTCGAGCAGCCATCAGCGGCCCGATCGCCGACGACCTCACCTTGTCTGCGCGCTGGCCCACCGGACACGCGGCCGCCACGCGTCAATCGCGCAGCCACAGCACGGTCACGTGCCGTCGCCGCCCTCGGAGGCCTCGCCCGGACGGAAGCGATCGACCCCGGGTGACCGGTGAGGTGCGCGCGTCCGCCGTGCGCAGCGCGCCGGTGCCGTGGCCGTGCACCACGAACAGGCTCTCGCGCGCGGTCACCAGGCCCTCATCGATGAAGCGCTCGACGGCCGCGACCGCCTCGTCGGCGCGCTGGCCGCGGACGTCGAGGGTGGTGTCGACGGTGCGCGCGTTGGCGCGGCCGTCGCCGCGGGCGTCGACCAGAGCGACCGGGGGCGCCGTGGCCGCCGATGCCTCGGCCGCCGGCGCGGGGCGCGCCGCCCGCTGCGCAGCGCGGTGCCGGTCGACCTGGACCTCGGCGACCTCGACCAGTGCCCGCATGCGCCCGAGCTGGACCTCGACCTTGCCGCGCACCGGCGGCGCGGCGATCGTGGCGCGCCCGCCCAGCGACGGCACGATCACCGGCGCCCCGACCACCAGCTCGCCGTCGCGGCGGCCGCCCTGGCGGTGAACCGGTGCCGGCTCGCGGCGCGCGACCTCGCCGGCCACCACCGCGATGCGCCGGGCTCGCGCCTGCACCGCGGTGGCGTCGAGCTTCGCCGCGCCGCAGCTCGCTGCGGATCTGATCCAGCTCGCGGCGGGCCGCCAGCCGCCAGTGCTGCGCGCGCCTCGCAAGGTGGGCCGCGAGCGCACCTGCTGCTCGGCGCGCTCGTCGAACCGCGTCCGCTGCGCCGCGGCGCGCTCGGCCTCCACCGCCTCGAGCTCGTCGAGCACCGCGACGCGCTCCTCCTCGAGGCGACGCCGCTGGTCGACCAGCGTGGCGAGCAGCTCGTCGACCCGGACCCCGCCGTCGCCGAGCCAGGCCTGGGCCCGCTCGACGATGCCGGCCGGCAGGCCGGTGCGACGCGCGACCGCGAGCGCGCCGGAGCTCCCCGGCGTGCCGGGCAGGAGCTTGAAGGTCGGCGCCATCCGCGCCAGGTCGTAGCCGACCGCGGCGTTGGCGAACCGCGGATCGGTGGCGCCGAGCACCTTGAGCCGCTCGTAGTGGGTGGTGACGATGACGGTCGCGCCGGCGGTGGCCAGCGCCTCGAGGGTGGCCTGCGCCAGCGCCGCGCCCTGCTCGGGATCGGTGCCCACCGCGATCTCGTCGATGAGCACCAGGAGGCCGGGGCCCGCCGCCGCCAGCATCTGGCCGAGGTTGACGATGTGGCCGGTGAAGGTCGACAGGTCGTGCTCGAGGCTCTGGGCGTCGCCGACGTCGGTGCGCACATCGGTGAACCAACCGACCACGCTGCCGCTCTCGGCCACCACGTGCAGCCCGGCCCGCGCCATCAGCGCGGCAAGCCCCGCGGCCTTGAGTGCCACCGTCTTGCCGCCGGCGTTGGGCCCGGAGATCACCAGCGTGTGCCCGGCCGCCAGCTCGAGGTCGTTGGCCACGCACCGGCGCTGCGCGAGCAGCATCAGCGGGTGTCGCGCGTGCAGCAGCGCCAGCCGCGGCGCGTCGTCGATCACCGGCGCGCTCGCGACCAGGTCGTCGGCGAGCACCGCGGCGGCGGCGATCACGTCGAGGGTCTCGGCGATCGCGAGGCCGGCGTCGAAGCCGTCGGCCTCCTCGGCGATCCACCCGGAGAAGCGCGCCAGGATCCGGCGCTCCTCGTCGGCGACGTCGCACTCCGCGAGCTTCTTCCGGTTGTTGAGCTCGACGATCTCGTCGGGCTCGATGAACAGGGTCTGGCCGCTCTGCGAGGTGCCGTGGACGATGCCGCGGACGAAGCCCTTGCCGTCGGTGCGGATCGGCAAGACGTAGCGGTCGTCGCGCTGGGTGTAGTAGCCGTCCTGCAGGTATGGTGCGAACCGCTCGTCGGAGAGCATGCCCTCCATGCGCCGGTCGAGCTGCGTGGTGATCGCCGCCAGCGCGCGCCGCAGCGGGCCGAGCGCGTCGCTGGCGTGGTCGACCAGGCGGCCGTCGGCGTCGAAGGCGTCGAGGATCGGCAGGTACACGTGCCCGAGGTCGAGCAGCGCGTGGCCGCGCTCGGCCAGCCGCGGGGCCACCTCGCCGCGGCCGCGCAGGTGCGCGCGCAGCCGGGTCAGCGCGCGCCCGGTCTCGGCCACCGCGACGAGCTCGGCGGCCTCGAGCGCCGCCGCCTTGCGGACCCGCGCCACCGCCCCGGCGACGTCGGCGATGCCACCCAGCGGCAAGGCGGCGCCGCTGGCGGCGAGCTGCCGCGCCTCCGAGATCTCGGCCACCCGATTGCGCGCGGCGGCCGGGTCGTCGAACAGCGGGTGCGCGCGCACCGCCTGGGCGCCGCGCGCGGTCGCGCACCGCTGGGCCCAGGCGCCGACGACGACGTCCCAGCTCAGGTCGGCCAGGGTCTTGCCTGCCACCTCGGTCACGGCGCGGCAGTCTGGGCCACCGGCTGCGGGCGAGCAAGCCCGACCGCCGGCGACGACCGACCCGCCGTCAACCTCGGCAGCAGGTCGGCCAGGCTCGGCACGACCCGGTTGCGGCCGCCGTGCTTGGCCGCGTAGAGGTTCTCGTCGGCCCACTTGATGAGGGTGGTCGGGTCGACCTTCTGGTCGCTCTTCATCGACGCCACGCCCAGGCTCATCGTGAACGCGATGCTGTCGTTGTCGAACACCGTCGGCCGCTCGGCGATGAGCACCCGCAGCGCCTCGGCGAAGACCACGCCACCCGGCAGCCCCGTCGACGGCAAGACGCACGCGAACTCCTCGCCGCCATAGCGGGCGAACAGATCCTCGCGGCGGATGCGGCCTTTGATCCGGTTGGCCAGGTCCTTGAGCACGGCGTCGCCGGCGAGGTGACCCTTGGTGTCGTTGATCTTCTTGAAGTGGTCGACGTCGAACATCACCAGCGTCAGCGGGTGTCCGTGGCGCGCCGCCACCGCCATCTCGCGCTCGAGGAACTCGAGGAAGTAGCGCTTGTTGTGGATGCCGGTGAGACCATCGAGGATGGTCATCCGGTAGATCTCTTCGTGGTAGGCGCTCTCGATGTTGGAGCCCGACAGGAACTTGTAGATCACGTCGCCGAAGCGGACCTGGTCGCCGTCGGCGAGCTTGCGCGAGACGACGCGCTCCTCGTTGACGAAGGTGCCGTTGGTCGAGGCCAGATCCTGCACCCACCACCACCCCTCGTCGTCGGCCGACAGCCGCGCGTGCTGCCGCGACACCGAGTTGCGGATGATCGGGATGTCGGTGGTGGGCTCACGTCCGACCACGTAGTTGCGCTCCGACAGCGGCGTGCGGCGGCCGATGTCGGGTCCGGCGGGGTGCAGCAGCACCAGGCACGACTCGCCCGTGTTCTTGCTCGGCTTGGCGGACAGCTCCACCGGCCGAGCGAGGATCATCGTGCCGCCGTTCTTGTCGTCACTCACGCCGATGTTCGTCCCTGCTCGCCCTGGTGGTCTCGCCGCCGCCGCAGCGCCGTCGAGCGAACTTCAGGATATCGCTCGCGCGGAACCCAGCGCAAGCGCATCACCGCCCACACTACCCCGCCGCTGCCCCGGTCAGCTCGTGGGTCCGCCCGGCCCGGATCAGCTCGCCGACCTCCGCCGAGGACGGCAGCGCCTCGAACCGCGCCCGGCGCTGAGGCCCGCTGCCGTCGATGCCCTGGGCGATCACCCCGAGCAGGGCGTCGGACACCAGCACCCGCGCCCCGGCCCCGGCGGGGGTGCGCTCGGCCAGGGAGATCACCCGCTCGATGGCGGCCGCCGCCGACGCCGCGGCCACCGTCACCAGCACCAGCGCCCCGCCCTGCGCCGCCTCGATCGCGGCGAGCGCCGCCGAGCCGTCGGGGAGGTGGCCGACGCCGATGACGTCGGCGCCACCGCGCGCGGCGGCGGTGATGCCGCGCCCGACCGTGCGCAGGTGCGGCCCGACCTCGCGCTGGCTGACCAGCCCGCGCCCGCTCGGGATGATCACCTCGACCGGCTGCTCGATGGTGACGACCATCGCCGGTCGGGTCCGGGCCACGTGCCCGAGCAGGGCCGCCATCGTCGTGGTCCGACCGCTGCCGCGCTCGCCGGCGAGGAGCAAGAGCCCGCGCGGCGCCTCGACCCAGGCCTCGAGCCCGCTGGGCAACCCGAGCCGGTCGAGCGCCGCCGGCTCCGCGGCGACCAGGCGGATCGACGCCCCGGCGCCGCGGCGATCGCGCGACCAGTGGATGCGCAGCCGCCCGCCGGCGCCGCCGCCGTGGCTGAACACCACCTCGCCCTGGGCCGCCCACGCGGTGCGGATCTCCGTCGAGACCAACGCGCTCAGATCGCTCTCGATGGCCTCGCCGTCGACGGGGCGCGACCCCAGTGGCACCAGCTCGCCGCCGACCCGCGCCAGCGGCGGGCTGTCCGCGAACAGGTAGAGGTCCGAGGCGCCGGCGCGACGGGCCGCCACCGCGAGGGCGTCGAACCCGGTCGGCGCCTCGAGATCGTCGGCGTCGTAGTTGGTGCGCTCGATCATCATGTCGCCGCCGAACTCGGCGGGCTCGAGCGCGGCCGGTGCGCGCAGGGCCGGCGCCGCCGGGGCGATCTGCACGACCCAGTGGCCCGGCCGCGGCGCGACGTCGAACCGATAGGTCTGGGTCCCGGCGTCGAACTCGAACACCGTGGGCTTGTTGCCGTCGACCGCGGCCAGCGCCGGCGGCGTCGCGATCTCCCGGATCATGGCGACGAGTTGATCGTGCGCCACCAGCTGGGTGGCGTTGCGATCACCGTCGGGAAAGCGCAGGACGATGGCCTGACCCGAGGTCAGGACGGCGCCCTGCGCGGACAGCTTCTCCATGCTGCGCAGGTAGGCGTCGATGCGAGGCACGTCGGCATCGTACACGCACCGGGTGCCGCCTGGCGCGGGGCGACCGCTCGCCGATGGCGCGCGCGGCGATCAGCGCGCCTCTTCGTCGGTCCGCTGGGCGTGCTCGAGCAAGAGCTGGGTGGTCGGCACGCCGACCTCGTCGACGCCGGCCACCGTGCACGCGGTGAACTCGAACTGGCCTTCGGTCCAGGCCAGGACCGCGCGCAGGCGATCGCGCGGCGCCAGGTGCAGATCGGCGCTCTCGACCTTGAGCACGCGGCCCTCGCTGACGAACAGCCGGGCCAGCGCGCCCTCGCGCACCAGCAGCAACAGCCCCGACTTGCGCTCGAACTCGAACAGCGACAAGAGCGTCATGAGCGACACGTCGCCGAGGCTGCCGCGCAGGCTCACGGTGGCGGCGCTGCGCTGCTGCTCGGCGACCAGGCGGTGGACCCGGATGAGCAGCTCCTCGTCGAGGAACGGCTTGGCGATGTACTCGCGCACGCCGAGCCGGTAGGCCTCGAGCCGGGCGTGGTCGCTGCCGTCGTCACCGATCATCACGACCGGGATGTCGACCAGCCCCGGGTGCAGCGCGAGGCGTCGGATGAGCGCGGCGCCGGAGAGCTGCGGGAGCTGGGCGCCGGTGATGATGACGTCGGGCCGCACCATCTCGCACGCCAGGAGCGCGGCGCGGCCGTCGGGCTGGGCGTCGACGTCGAAGCCGACCTGCTCGAGCGCGCGGCTCAGGCGCTCGCGCAGCGGCGGCGAGCCCTCGACCACCAGCACGTGGCAGGTGGTGTCCACCGACGGCGTCGACGGCGCCTGGGTCCCGACCGAGGCGAGGTAGGCGCCGAGCGCCACCGCGCCCTCCGGCGGCAGATCGGCGAACTGCAGGCCCATGCCGGGGTGGCGCCCGAGCGCGGTCGCCGCCGACAAGGTCAGCAGGTGCGCGACCTCGGCCCACACCGAGAAGGCCTCGCCGGTGGGCAGCGTGATCGTCAGCCACACCGCCGAGCCCACCGGCAACAGCGCCTCGGTGCGCACGAAGATGCCGGTCGCCGACAGATCCTCGGACTCGGCGTAGACCCAGCCGCCGGGGCCTTCGAAGTCGACCTGACAGCGCGCGATCAGCCGCGGCGGCCGCTCGTGTCGAACCCGAGTCACGCGCGCAAGCGTAGGTCAGCTCCGGCGCGGTGTCATGTTCCCGCCCACCCCCGGGGCCCGATCACCGACCGTGATATATCCGGCAGATGCCGGCGGCGTTTGTCGATGAGCGCGCCCGGACCGCCCTCCGCGACGCCGTGGTGGCGGTCGAGGCGCAGTCCTCCGCCGAGATCGTCATCGCGGTGCGCCGGCAGTCGGCGGCGTACCTGCACACCAACCTGGTGGTCGGCGCCTGCGTGAGCTTCGCCGCGCTGGCCTACATGCTGGGGGCGTCGACGCCGTTCTCGCTCACCGCCATCCTGGTCGATCCGTTCGCCCTCGGGGTCGCCGCCGCCCTGCTCGCCGAGCTGGTGGCGCCGCTCAAGCGCTACCTGACCCCGGCCCAGCACCGGCGCCGCACCGTCGAGCGCGCCGCGCGGGCCACCTTCGTCGAGCGCGGCGTCCACGGCACCACCGGCCGCACCGGCATCCTGGTGTACGCGTCGTGGGTCGAGCGCCACGCCACCCTGGTGTGCGACCTCGGCGTGCTCGCGGCGATGCCGCCGTCGAGCCTGGCCGCCGCCGGCGAGCGGGTCCAGGCGGCGATGCGGCGCGACGGCGCCGCGCTGGCGGCCGCGGTGGCGCAGCTCGGCCCCGAGCTGGCGCGCTACCTGCCGCGCAGCGCCGACGACGTCAACGAGCGGCCCGACGACGTCGACGCCCACGCCGGCCGGCGCGCGCGCGCGACGGCCCCGCCGCCGACGACCGGAGGTGCGGCGTGAGGCGGCGGCGCGCGCCGGTGGGCGACTGCCGCGGATCGTGGTCGCCGGCGTGGTCGCGCTCGGCGCCGCTGGCCGAGGCTCGCCCCGGCGGCGGCGATCACTCGGGCGGCGGCGGCCACGGCGGCAGCAGCGGGGCGGCGGCGACGGCGGCGCGATCCTCGAGCTGCTCTTTCACCTCATCCGGCTGTGCTTCTACTTCCCAGCTCGGGGTGCCGATCCTCATCCTGCGATCGTGTTCTTCATCCGCGCGGCGTACGTGAAGCACAAGAACCGCGACTGGGACAGCGGCCCGCCGGTGCCCTTGCAGCGCAACATCGACCTCGCGGCGATCCGACAGGTCGATCCCGACTTCTCCCAGGTGGTGTTCGAGGACTTCGTGTTCCGCCTCTTCGCGGCCTGACCTCTCGCAGCGGCACCTCGATCGGGCCGGCCGCGGTCGCGCCGTACGTGTGCAGCCGGCGGCGCAGGCGGCGCTGGCCCAGCGCGAGCCGGCCGGCGCGCCGGTGTACGCCGTGGTGATCGGCGCGATGCGCGTCACCGACGTGGTGGTGCCGGCCGACGCCGACGGGGGGCGGGTCCGGGTCGACGTCGAGTTCGAGGCCAACGTCACCGCCGGGCCGCTCGGCGCCGCCCACACGTACTTCTCCGTCGAGCGCTGGCGCCTGGGCCGCGACGCCGCCGTGCGCACCAAGCCGCCCGGGCAGAGCTCGACCAAGACCTGCCCCAACTGCGGGGCGCCGTGGCAGGCCAGCGCCACCGGCAGCCAGCAGTGCGCGTACTGCGATCAGATCGTCGACAACGGGCGCTTCGACTGGGTGGTGGAAGAGATCGCGCTGGCCTCGCTCGACGCGCGGCCGCCGACCTTGACCGAGGAGGTGCCCGAGCGCGGCACCGACCTCGCCACCTACCGCCAGCCCGAGCTCGAGGCGTCCTGGCACGCGCTGACCCTGGCCGACGGCACGATCACCATCGAGGCGCTGCAGGCGCGGCTGCGCTACGTCTACGAGCAGCTCAACGCGGCGTGGGCGACCAACGATCTCACCCCGGCCCGCGCGGTGGTGTCGGACGCGCTCTACGACTACCTCACCTACTGGACCGAGGCGTACCGGGCCCAGGGCCTGCGCAACGCGCTCGAGCGCATGCGCATCACCAAGATCGAGCTCGCCAAGATCGTGCGCGACCGTTACTTCGACGCGGTCACGCTGCGGCTGTGGGGCACCGGCCTCGACTACGTGGTGCGCGAGCCCGGCGGCGACGTCGTCCGCGGCAGCCGCCACCGCGAGCGCAGCTACAGCGAGTACTGGACGCTCGTCCGATCGGCGGGACGGCGCGGCCCGACCCGCGCCGACGCCGGCTGCAACAACTGCGGCGCGCCGCTGGCGGTCACCCAGGCCGGCGCGTGCGCCCACTGCGGCGCCCACGTCACCGCCGGCGAGTTCGACTGGGTCCTCTCGAAGATCGAGCAGGACGACAGCTACCGCGGGTAGCCGCTACGGCTTGCCGCCGAGCAGGCGCTTGGCCACCGCGATCGCCCCCTGCCGGGCGATGCGCTCGCCGAGGTCCGCCAGCCGATCGAACTCGCGCTCGGCGGCATCCTCGCCGGGCTTGGGCGGCGCCAGGTCGAGCTCGATCCGCACGGGTTCGTCGCCGAGCATGCCGCCGCGCATCGACAGCACCCCGCCCTCCACGTGGGCGCGGACGTCGCCGCCGACGGGCAGCTCGACGGTGGCGTCGAGCTCGCGCAGGGTGAGCAGCCACGACAGCGGCGTGTGCAGCGTGGTCGGCCCCGACCGCGCGTGATCGACGGTGACCTTGACCGCGAACGCCGGCACCAGCACCCCGGCCGACAGCTCGAGGCGACCGTCGTCGAGCACGAACTCCTCCACCCGCAGCGGATCGCCGTCGCCGTGCGCCGACAGGACCCCGCGGGTGGTGGCCTGCACGGTGACGCCGCGGAGCGCGACCCGGCCGAGATCGCGCCGCACCAGGGCCAGCCCCATCGGCGCCAGCTCGGCGTCGAGCTGCTCGACCTTCAGCTCGAGGCGACCGTGCTCGACCTTGGTCGCCTCGAGGCCGCGCAGGTGCAGCTCGCCGACGACCAGGCCGAGGTCGACCTCGGCGAGCTTGACCTCGGCGGCGAGGCGGTTCGCGACCCGCCCGGCGAACCGATCGCGCACGCACCCGTCGCCGAGGCGGGTCACCAGCACGAGCATCAGCAGCCAGCCGCCGACGGCGACCACCAGCCCGACTCCGATTCGCTTGGGCCAACGCATGGGACACCCCTGCGGCGCCGCACGCGTCGCAGGGAGATCGAGGTGTATCTCGATTCGAACCTGGATCCGAGCGCGGTGTGACGGTGATAGGGTCCGCTCGATGTCGGCAAGTGAACCCACGCGCGCGCGCGCGATCGCCCCGTCCCTCCTCCTCGCCGTCGCCGCCGCGTGTGGCTCCAGCGGCACCACCCCGGCGACGACCACGCCCGCCGCGGGTCCGGCGACGCCGACGGCGAAGCCCGTCGATCGCCCGCCGCAGGCGTCGGCGCTCGATCCGGCGATGACGTCGCCTGGCCCGACCGCGGCGCCGACGACGCCGGTCGCGCCGGCGCAGACGATCACCCTCGCCGACGCCGGCCTCGAGGCGGCCTCGCTCGATCGCAAGGCCGATCCGTGCGTCGACTTCTTCCAGTTCGCCTGCGGCGGCTGGCTCGCGACCCACCCCATCCCCGACGACAAGTCGAGCTGGGGTCGGTTCGGCGCGCTCGACGCCGCCAACGAGGACGTGCTGCGCAAGATCCTCGAGGAGGCCGCCGCCGGCACCCTCGGCAAGGACGAGGTCTCGACCAAGATCGGCGGCTACTACGGCAGCTGCATGAACGAGGGCGCGATCGAGAAGCAGGGCACCAAGCCGATCAAGTCGCTGCTCGCCAAGGTCGGCAAGGTATCGAGCGCCAAGGCCTGGCAGGCCGCGGTCGTCGAGCTGCACAAGCTCGGCGTGCCGGCGGTGTGGGCCACCTTCGCCGAGGCCGACTTCGCCGACTCCACCCAGAACATCGTGTGGCTCGAGTCCGGCGGCCTCGGCCTGCCCGACCGCGACTACTACTCCGACGCCAAGTTCGCCGACAAGGTCGAGGTGTACCGCGCCCACGTGGCCCGCATGTTCGAGCTGCTCGGCCGCAAGCCGGCCGCCGCCAAGACCGCCGCCGAGCAGGTCCTCCAGATCGAGACCGCGCTGGCCGCGGTCACCAAGACCGGCGTCGAGGCCCGCGACATCGGCGCGATGTACAACCCGACCGAGCCCGCCGCGCTCAAGGACGTGTCCAAGAGCATCGACTGGAAGGGCTACTGGAAGGCCCTCGGGGTGAACCCGGGCGCCAAGGTCAACGTCGCCTCGCCCAAGTTCTTCGCCGCCATCGACGGCCTGCGCAAGACCATCAAGCCGGCCGCGTGGGCCAGCTACTTCACCTACCACCTCATCTCGGAGTCGGCGTTCTCCGTCGGCAAGAAGTACGACGACGAGGTCTTCGCGTTGCAGCAGGCGCTCTCGGGCGTCAAGACCCAGCGCGATCGCTACAAGCGCTGCGTCGACGCCACCACCTACGCGATGCCGGAGTACGTCGGCCAGCCGTTCGTGGCGCGCGCGTTCCCCGGCACCTCCAAGCAGGCCGCGACCGACCAGATCGCCGCGATCGCCGACGCCATGAACGCCGCGATCGGCAAGCTCGACTGGATGTCGCCGGCGACCCAGGCGGCGGCCCGCGAGAAGCTCGCCAAGCTCGACCGCATGATCGGCTTCCCCGACGCCTGGAAGACCTACGGCTTCGCGGTCAAGTCGACCGACTTCGCCGGCAACGTGCTGCGCGCCCGCGCCGCGGAGACCAAGCGCCAGCTGCAGAAGGCGGGCAAGCCGGTCGACCGCAACGAGTGGCTGATGGGCGCCTACGAGGTGAACGCCTACTACAACCCCACCACCAACAACACCGCGCTGCCCGCCGGCATCCTGCAGCCGCCGTTCTTCGGGCTCGACCGCTCGGTGGCCGCCAACATGGGCGGCGTCGGCATGGTCATCGGCCACGAGCTGACCCACGGCTTCGACGACCAGGGCGCGCAGTTCGACGCCGCCGGCAACATGAAGGACTGGTGGCAGACCGTCGACAAGGAGCGCTTCGCCGCCAAGGGCAAGTGCGTGTCCAAGCAGTACAGCACCTTCGAGGCCCTGCCCGGCCAGTTCATCAACGGCGACCTCACCCTCGGCGAGAACATCGCCGACCTCGGCGGCGTGAAGATGGCGTTCAACGCGTACCGCACCCTGCGCGCCGGCAAGCCGCCGACGGTGGCCGACGGCTTCACCGAGGACCAGCAGTTCTTCCTCGGCGTCGGCCAGGCCTGGTGCAACCGCTACCGCAAGGAGGAGCAGCAGAAGCGGCTCACCACCGACGTCCACTCGCCGGCGAAGTTCCGGGTCTACGGCGCGCTGCGCAACCTGCCGGAGTTCGCGACCGCGTTCCAGTGCGCGGCCGGCACCCCGATGAACCCGACCAACCGCTGCGCGGTCTGGTGATCGTCTCGGGCGGCGCCGCGAGCGCCGCCGACTAGAACGCGCGGCCCACGCGCGCCGCCACCCCGCGCACGTCGTCGCGGGCGCCGTCGGCGTCGTAGGTGCCGGCGGCGTCGGCCATGAACGTCCACCGGGTGCGCACCAGGCCGACCTCGACGCCGAGCACCAGCGCCGCGGGCAGCGCGACCTCGACGCCGAGGCGGCCGCCCCAGGCGCGGGCGTCGGCGGCCGCGAAGCGATCGGCGAGGGATCCCCCGGCGAGCACCGCGCGCACCTCGCCGGTGGCGGTGGCCACGACCGGCCCGAGCCGGGCACGTAGCCCGAGCTCGCCGCGCAGGCTGGCGTAGGTCGCGTCCGGCACCACCGCCCGCGCCTCGTCGGAGCCGTCGAAGGCGAACCGCTCGCGGACGACGCCGGCGCCGAGCACGAGCTGCACCGGCGCGACCAGGGTAGGCCGGTACCAGAGGTCGGCCGCCAGCCGCTGCCAGGTGGTGGTCAGCGCTCCGAGCCCCGGCGAGTCGACGTCCTGCGGCACGCCGACGCCGACGCCGACGGCCAGCGCCAGCGGCGCCAGCGCGCGCACGCGCGCCAGCCGGCCGACCCCGAGCTCGAGCCGGCCGAGCAGCATCGCCGCGCCGTCCTGCTCGAGGGGCAACAGCGTCGCCGGCGTGCGCGACGCCCGGTACTCGACGACGCGGGTGCCGTACTGGTAGCCGATCGAGGCCACCAGCGGCAGCGCGCGCGCGGCCCCGGCCGACCGCGGCGGCGCCACCATCGGTGGCTCCTCGCCGTCGTCGACCGCCGGCAGCGGCGGACCGAGGATGGCGGTGATGGTCATGATCTCGCCGCCGGGAAAGTCGACGAACTCCTGGTACGGCTCGCGCCCCGCCACCACCACCTGCACCGCGTGCGCCCCGGCCTCGACCTCCACCGACAGCGGCGCAACACCGACCTCGACCGCGTCGACGAGGACCTGGGCCCCTTCCGGCTCGGCGACCACCAGGGTGGCGACCGCCGGCTCGAGGGTGAAGGCGACCTCCTGCGGCTTCTTCTGATCGGCGCGCCGCTTCGGCCACTCGACGGTGAGCGCCTCGAACCGGGTCTGGTAGCCGGCACGCTCGAGGATGAGCACGTGCTCGCCGGCGGTGAGCGACAGGGTCAGCGGGGTCTCGCCGCGCGGGCCGGTCTCGGTGTCGTCGACGTAGACGGTGGCGCCGTCGGGCTCCGAGGTGATGACGACGGTGCGGAGCTTGGGCTTGGGCGCGCGCCGGGCCTCGGCGACGGACGCGGTGACGCCCAGGCCGAGGATCGCGAGCAGCAGGATGGCGCGCCGACCCACGCCGTCATGGTAGCAGGCGCCGGCCGGCCGCCCGAGCGCTGGTATGCTCGCCGCCGCGTGTTCGGCGTCCACGACTTCCTCGGCGGCCCGCTGCGGCCCGGCGATCCGCGCCGGTTCCTCATCGAGGCCATGATCGCCGCGCGCGCCGCCGCCGGCCTCGATCGCGACGGCCGGGTCGAGCTCGAGCGCCTCGTCGCCAGCCAGCCGCTGTTCGAGGGGCTGACGCCGGCCACCGCCCACACCTTGGTCGAGCTCGCAGCCGACGCCACCCGCGCGGCCAGCGGCCCCGCCGCCCAGGCCGCCGCCATCGCCCGCGGGCTGCCGTCGCGCGCGCACCGGCTGGTGGCGTTCGCGCTCGCCGGCGCCGCGGTCGGCGGCGACAGCTCGCCGCTGCTCGAGGAGCTGTGCCTGGCGCTGCGGCTGCCCGCCGACGAGGCCGAGGCCCTCCTGGCCGCCGCCGAGGGCGACGCGCTGGCCACGCTGCTGCCGGCGCGGCTGGCCCGCCTGCGTGGCCTGGTGCCGACGGTGGCGCGCCTGTTCGCGCTGCGCGCCGCCGCCCGCGAGCAGCTCACCGACGATCATCGGTTCCGGGTCGCGGCGTTCTTCGACGGCATCCCCGAGCTGGCCCTGGGTCAGGGCGCGGTCGACGTGGCCCTGTTCCAGGCGTTCCGCGCGGTGGCGACCGAGGCGCCGGTGACCTTCACCGCGCTCGGCCAGCTCGCCGCCGGGCTCGAGGAACCAGTCGATCGCTACTGGCTGCTGGTGTACGCGCTGGCTGCCGAGCTCCCGGCCACCATCAGCCGCTGGCGCATCATCCCGTTCATCGGGCTGTGCCAGGCCGCCTTCCAGGTCGCCGACGGCGACGTCGAGCTGGCGGTCGCCGACGCCCTGGGCTTTCCGCCGGCGCTGGCCCGGGCCGAGTAGGCACGCGACCTCCCGCCGGCCGCTGTCAATGGTGACCGTGAGGCCGGCGCGATCGCCCGAGCACGCCGACGCACCAGAGGTTTGTCGTCGGCGCCGCGGCCGGCGCATACTGGGGCCGTGACCAGCGCCACCATCGACCTCATCGATCGCGTGAGCCGGCGGCTCACCGACGACGATGCCGTGCACGCGCGCGGCGCCCCCGCCACCGACGACGAGATCGCCGCCGCCGAGGCCGCGCTCGGCTGCCGGTTCCCGCCCTCGTACCGCGCGTTCCTGCGCGAGGTCGGCGGCCTCTCGATCCCGACCCACCTCGGGGTGGTCCACCACTTCGTCGGCCTCCACCACGGCGGCGAGCCGGCGAAGGCGGTGCCGGGCGTCGTCGAGCAGACCCTCCTGGCCCGGGGCGAGGGCCGGCTGGCGCCGCACCTGGTCGTGGTGGGCATGGGCGCCGGCTACCGCGAGTGGTTCTGCCTCGACACCGCCCGCGGCGACGAGGGCGGCGAGCACCCGGTGCGCCTGTTCGACGCGCGCGACAACGCCCTCGACGGCGACTTCTACGCCGACTTCGGCACGATGGTCGACGAGGTCCTCGGCTTCGTCGAAGAGACCCTCGCCACCCCGCGCGACTGACGGCGCCGGCGGCGCGCCGCGGCCCGGAGTTGCCGCGGTCGAGCGGCGGGAACTCGACGCCGCGGCGCGTCGTCGCGGGATCGCGACCGGACGCGCCGACGACACCTCGCGAGCCGCGGTGTATACCTTGGCCGACTTCTCTTCCTCGCTTGCCCGCTGGAGCCCTCCATGACCTTCTCGCTCGACAAGCACGGCATCTCGGTCCCCGAGATCATCCGCAACGCGTCCCCGGCCTTCCACGTCGAGGCGGCGCTCCGTCACGAGCGCGGCTCGGCGATCTCGTCGACTGGCTCGCTCATCGCCTACTCCGGCAAGAAGACCGGCCGCAGCCCCACCGACAAGCGCGTCGTCGCCGAGCCCGAGGTCGAGGCCGACGTGTGGTGGGGCCCGGTCAACATCAAGCTCGATCCGCAGAGCTTCCTCATCAACCGCGAGCGCGCGATCGACTACCTCAACACCCGCGATCGCCTCTACGTCATCGACGGCTTCGCCGGCTGGGATCCGAAGTACCGCCTGAAGATCCGCGTGATCTGCGCGCGCGCCTACCACGCGCTGTTCATGCACAACATGCTCATCCGCCCGACCGCGGCCGAGCTCGAGAGCTTCGGCGAGCCCGACTACGTCATCTACAACGGCGGCGGCTTCCCGGCCAACAAGCACACCGCCGGCATGACCTCGTCGACCTCGGTCGACCTGTCGTTCGGCAAGCGCGAGTTCGTGATCCTCGGCACCGAGTACGCCGGCGAGATGAAGAAGGGCGTCTTCACGATCATGAACTACCTGATGCCCAAGCAGGGCGTCCTGTCGATGCACTGCTCGGCGACCCAGGCCAAGGACGGTAGCGACACCTCGGTGCTGTTCGGCCTGTCGGGCACCGGCAAGACCACGCTGTCGGCCGACCCCAAGCGCCTGCTCATCGGCGACGACGAGCACTGCTGGAGCGACGACGGCATCTTCAACATCGAGGGCGGCTGCTACGCCAAGGTCATCGACCTGTCGCGCGAGCAGGAGCCCGACATCTGGAACGCGCTGTCGTTCGGCGCGGTGCTCGAGAACGTGGTGTTCTCGCCCGAGAGCCGCCTGGTCGACTACACCGACGTGTCGATCACCCAGAACACCCGCGGCAGCTACACGCTCGACGTGATCCCGAACGCGAAGCTCCCGGCCGTCGGCGGCCACCCCAAGAACGTCATCTTCCTCACCTGCGACGCCTTCGGCGTGCTGCCGCCGGTGAGCAAGCTGACGCCGGCGCAGGCGATGTACCACTACATCAGCGGCTACACCGCCAAGGTCGCGGGCACCGAGCAGGGCGTGAAGGATCCCGAGGCGACCTTCTCGGCCTGCTTCGGCGGTCCGTTCCTGGTGTGGCACCCGACCAAGTACGCCGAGCTCCTGGCGGCGAAGCTGCGCGCCCACGGCGCCCAGACCTGGCTGGTCAACACCGGCTGGAGCGGCGGCGGCCACGGCGTCGGCTCGCGCATGAAGCTCGCCTACACCCGCGCGATCATCGACGCCATCCACGCCGGCGCGCTCGACGCCGCGCCCACCACCGAGGACGCGACCTTCGGGTTCGCGGTGCCGACGTCGTGCCCGGGGGTGCCCGCCGAGATCCTGGCGCCGCGCAACACCTGGAGCGACAAGGCCGCGTACGACGCCGCCGCGCGCAAGGTGGCGGGCCTGTTCCGCGACAACTTCAAGAAGTACGAGGCGCAGGCCTCGGCCGACGTCCGCGCCGCCGGGCCGCGGCTGTAGCTCGGCGACGACGACGATCGCCCCGCGGCGCGACGGGGGATCCGGACCTCCCGCCGGTCGGTCGCGGCGTGGCGCGCCGGATGCAATGTGCTCGAGCATGGGCCTACTCGAGACGCTCCTGACCCGGTTCGGCTGGGTTCGCCGCGCCACCTACGGGCTGACCTTCGACCCCGGCGGCCGCCTGATCTCGGCGCAAGGCCACGTCCTTGCTCACCCCGACGAGCTGGCGCTGGCGAGAACCCGCCGATGCCGGCGTTGTCCTGAGGAGTCGCCTCCCCACCCCGGCGAGTGATGGAGTCGACGCGCCCCAGCGTCGCGCCCGCGTCGACACGGCTCGCCCGCGGCTCGTCGCCGCGTGATCTGCGGAAAAGCAGGTGGCGCCGGCGCCGGTGGTGGTGGCGGCACCCGAGGAGGACGACGACGAGGACGACTGGGCCTGGGCCCTGGCCCGGGCCCGCGCGGTCGCTGCCATCGTCTCGCCGGTACCACCGCGCACGCCGCCGCCCCGGCCCCCGGCGGTGCGCATGCTGCCGAGCCAGACCCAGCGCGACGAGATCTCGCCGACCCTGCGCGACGCGCCGATCCTCGCCGGCGTCGAGGCCGACCGCACCCGCGCGCCCACCGCCGACACCCTCGAGGAGACCTTCGAGGCCGGGCCGGACCCGACCCAGGTCGAGGTGCAGGCGCTGGCGTCATCCACCGAGTCCACCGACCGCGGGGCGCCGCGCTTCGTCGATCCGCCGACCCTGGTGCAGGCGATGCCCCTCGGCGCCCGGGTGCTGGCGGTGGCGCCGGTCTTGCCGCCACGGCGGCCCGCGCTCGGCACCCCGCCGCCGCTGGCGGGCCTGCCCTCGGTCGAGGCCGGGGGCGCGCCGCTGCCGCTGGCCCCGCGCCCGGTCACCTTGCCGACGGCCGCCCGGACCGTCGCGCTGCCGCCGCTGCCGAGCCCGTCGCGGGTGGTCGCCGCCGCCGCCACGCGCAAGCGCGGCTGACGGACGCCGTCAGCTCGACGGCGCGGCGATGGTGCACGCGGCGATGCCGTCGGTCGACGACGCCGCCATCGCGCACGCGAGCACCTCGCGCGGAAACGTGAGGCACGCCGGCGTCATCTCGGCGACGAGGCCGGCGCGGATCGTCGCGACCTGCTCGGGCGTGGCGACCCGCTCCTCGGGCCGATCGAGGCGCTGCTCGGCGACGCCCACCGCGAGCATGTGATCAGCGAGCGCCGCGCACTCGGCCTCGGTGACCGGCTCGGGTCCGGCGTCGACCGCGGCGACGGTGCCAGCATCGATGCGCACCGGCGTCGGCGTCGCCGGCGCCGGGCGACCGTCGCCGCAGCCGAGCGTCAGCAGCGCCCACGCGATCGCGCACGCGCTCGTCGACGCCGACGTTGCCATGGCCCGGTGGTACCACGCGGAGCCGCGGGACGTGTTACCCACACGCCGTGCCCCTGTGGTTCGCCGGCGTGCTCGGCCTCGTCCAAGGCCTCACCGAGTTCTTGCCGGTGTCGTCGACCGCGCACCTGCGCCTGGCGCCGGTGGTGTTCGGCCAGCCCGATCCGGGCGCGGCCTTCACCGCGGTGATCCAGCTCGGGACCTTGCTCGCGGTGATCGTCTACTTCGCGCGCGACCTGCTCGTCGAGCTGCCGCGCGGCGCGTTGCGCGGGCCGCGCCACCCCGACGGCCGGCTGCCGTGGCTGCTGGTGCTCGGCACCCTGCCGATCGTGGTGCTCGGCGTGCTCGCCAAGCCGCTCATCGTCGGCGAGGCGCGCTCGCTGTGGGTGGTGGGCGGCGCGCTGGCGGGGGTCGGCCTGCTGCTCGTCGTCGTCGATCACCGGGCCGCGCGCCGCGGCCTCGATCGCGGACTCGCCGAGGTCGGCGTGCGCGACGCGCTCCTCATCGGGCTGGCCCAGGCGGCGGCGCTAATCCCCGGCGTGTCGCGCAGCGGCGCCACCCTGTGCATGGCGCTGGCGCTCGGCCTGATGCGGCGCGACGCCGCCCGGTTCTCGTTCCTGCTCGGCGTCCCCGCGATCGCGGGCGCCGCCGTGCTCGAGTTCGGCGACGCCATCCACGCGCTGGGCGCCGACGCCGCCGCGCCGCTGGCGGTCGCCACCGCCACCGCCGCGATCTCGGGCTACCTCGCGATCGACTGGCTGATGCGCTGGCTCGGCAGCCACCGGCTCACGTCGTTCGGCGTGTACCGCATCCTGCTCGGCGCCGTCGTGCTGGCCCTGTGCGGTGCGGGCCTGATCACGCCGTGACGAAGATTCGCCCGCGGGCGCCGGCTCTTTCGCCGGAGCTTTGCTAGCTTCCTCGTCGTGAGTATCTCCCGCTTCCGCCCCGTCCTCGTGGCCGCGGCCGCGCTGGTCGTGTTCGCCCTGGCCAGCCTGATCGCCGCCGATCCGGCCAACGCCGCCACCTGCCCGATGGCGATGTCGAGCCGCAAGTACAAGGTCAAGATCGACTCGGCGCCGCCGGGCGCGACGGTGTACCTCGACCGCAAGGAGTGCGGCGCGGTGGGCATCACCCCGTGGGCGGGCACGCTCGCGGCCGGCAACTACATGGTCATCGTCGAGCTCGACGGCTACGAGGCCGCGCAGAAGCCGATCAAGGTGGCGCGGACCCGGGCCCAGCAGGAGACCACGCTGGCCCTGGTGAAGAAGGCCGAGCCCCCGCGCATCGACGTGCGCGCCGACAACGATCGCAACGTCTTCGACGCCGAGATCAGCCTCGACGGCCAGGCCCAGGGTCGGGTGCCGACCCGCATCACCCCCACCCAGGGCCGCCACCACATAGAGATCCGCAGGAGCTTCGAGGCCATTCGTGCGTGATTCGAGGTCGCCGCCAACGACAAGCTCACCGTGTCGCCGGTGCTCAAGGCGGTGGTGACCACCAAGTACGGCACGATCGTGGTCGAGGCCGACGTGCCCGGCGCCGAGGTCTACGTCGACGGCAACAAGCACCCCGACAGCACGCCCACGGTGATCAGCAACGTCATCGAGGGCCTGCACGTGGTCGAGGTGCGCAAGAGCCCGGCGATGCCGTGGAAGCAGACGGTGCAGGTGGTGGCCGACACCCAGGTCAAGGTCCGGGCCGAGCTGCAGTCGACGCTGGGCGGCGCGGTCGGCTCGATCCGCGTCCTGTCCAACGTGCCGACCGCGCGGGTCTACCTCGACGGCGTCGACCGCGGCGCCATCGAGCAGGGCGTCGACCTCAAGGACATCAAGCCTGGCGAGCACGTCATCGAGGTGCGCGCCGCCGGCCACCAGAGCCGCGAGGAGCGGGTCACCGTGAACGCCGGCTCGTCGGCGGTGCTCAAGCTCGACCTGACCGCGACGGTGGCGACCGACGAGGGCACCCTCAAGGTCATCTCCGCGGTGCCCGGCGCCCAGGTGTTCATCGACGGCGAGCCGGTGGGCAGGGCGCCGCAGGAGAAGCGCGTCGGCGCCGGCGAGCACTTCGTGCGGGTCGACCTCACCGGCTACAAGCCGTTCGAGCAGAAGGTGCGGGTCGAGGCCGGCCAGGTGCTCACGGTGCAGGCCGAGTTGCAGGCGGTCGGCCAGCTCCGCCTCATCAGCAACCCGCCGGGCGCGAGCATCCTCATCAACGGCATGCCGGCCAGCGGCGTGACCCCGCTCGACACCGAGGTCGCCGCCGGGACCACCGTGGTCCGGATCGAGCTGCCCGGCTTCGACGCCCAGGAGCGCACCCTCGAGATCGGCGGCGGTCGCAGCGAGACCATCTCGGTCACGCTCGAGCGGTCGGCGCCCACCGGGGCCCAGGCCGCTGCCGAGCAGCGCGGGCTGTCGTCGTTCGGCGCCCGCACCCTGCCCCGCGGCCGGTCGACGGTCGACATGGGCGCGGGCTTCCCGTACTTCCTCAACCTCAAGATCGGCGTCGGCGCTGGACGCGTGAAGAACTTCGGCTTCGATGCCGGCGTCCAGGTGCGCACGATGCTGGCGCGCAGCGAGCTCGGTCTCGGCGCGCGCCTGATGCTGGTCGACGCGGAGCCGTTCTCGCTCGGCGCGTTCGGCGACCTCTGGTGGGGCAGCAAGCTGCTCGACGAGTCCAAGCGCAACGGCGCCACCTTCGACCTCGGCGTCGCCGCGTCGCTCACCGCGCTGACCCACGTCACCGTCACCGGCCGGGCCTGGCTCGAGGCATGGAGCGATCGGCACTGCCCCGCCCTGACCGACGCCGGCGACTTCGATGGCGAGCCCATCGACTCCTGCGCCTCGTACAAGGCGTACATCGAGGACATGGCCGGCAACGCGGGGTTCGCGGCCGACGCTGCGCGCATGGAGGAGCTCACCGGCTCGACGGGCCTCGAGATGTTCGACCGCGACGGCGGCGCGCGCGTCATGATGTCGGTCGGCGCCGAGATAGCGGTGCGGCAGCGCTGGAACGTGTGGTTCGTGCTCGAGGGGGCCCCGTTCCAGGACGAGCGCGCGCTGTTCACCGGCCTGTTCACCGGGCCGATGTTCGACTCGGACTTCGGCACGTACGGCAAGGCCGGCCTCACCTACAAGTTCTGAGCTCGGCGCTCGACGCCGCCGCGCTCCAGGACCGACGCCCTCAGTTGAGGCGTCGAGCTGCGCCCGCAGCGCGGCCAGCTCGATCGGCGAACGCTGGGTTGTGCGGCTCGACCAGCGCCTGGCGCTCGAGCACCTCGACGGAGCGCTCGAGGTCGCCGGCCCGGCCGTAGACGCCGGCGAGGTTGCGCAGCATCCGCGCCACGATCGCCCGCGGTGGCGCCGGCGACAGCAACCCCGGATCGTGCTCGGCGTCGGGCCCGCCGGCGCGACGTGCCTGGGCGCGGGCGTCGTCCTCGGTGAGCACGCGCCCGCGATGGAACGGGTCGAGCAGCAGCACCTCGCCGGCCGGGCCGTCGACGGGATCGGCGTCGACCCGCACGATGAAGTGCCCAGGCAGGCCGATCCCGCGCGCCGCCACGCCGATCCGTCGGGCCACCTCGAGGAACAGCACCGCCAGCGCGATGGGCAGCCCGGTCCGGCGCACCAGCACCTCGCCGAGGAAGCTCGCCCGCGGATCGAGGTAGTCGACGTGGTCGCCGTGGAACCCGGCCTCGACGAAGAGGGTGTGGGCCACCGCACGGGCGCCGGCCCAGGGCGCCGCCGCGGTCGCCGCGCGTCGGGCCGCCGCCGCCGCCAGGGCGTCGAGCCGGGCGCGACCGGCGGCGATGACGCCGTCGTCGGCTCGCTCGTCGGCCGCGGCCTCCCAGTCGCCGAGCACCAGCCCGATGGCGTCGAGCTCGAGCTCGTCGTCGGGGCGCGCGAGCAGCCGCGCGAAGCGAGCCAGCCGTGACGCCGCGTCCACGGCGCACCGTAACATGGCCGCCGAGACCGCCCGCGGCGACCGGCTGTGCGATAGTGCGCGCGCATGGCGGGCGAACCCGGACCGGGCTACGTCGTCGGTGGGCGCTACGAGCTCATCGAGATCGCCGGCCGCGGCGGCATGGCCGACGTGTGGCGCGGCCGGGTCCGCGGTGACCATGGCTTCACCCGGCCCATCGCTATCAAGCAGATGCACACGGCGCTCGGCAAGCAGCCGCTGTACGTCAAGATGTTCCTCGAGGAGGCGCGGGTCGGCGCGATGCTCGACTCGCCCAACGTCGCCGAGGTCCACGACTTCGTCTCGCAGGACGACCACCACTTCGTGGTGATGGAGTGGATCGACGGGATCGACCTCGGCAGCTGGATCAAGTGGCACGTGGCCCGCAAGGAGGCCACCCGCTGGGAGCTCATCGCCGCCATCGGCATCGGCATCCTGCGCGGCCTCGCCGCCGCCCACGAGCGCACCGACGACAGCGGCAAGATCCACCCGATCATCCACCGCGACGTCTCGCCGCACAACGTGCTGCTCACCACCCGCGGGATGGTGAAGCTCATCGACTTCGGCCTCGCGCTCACCGACGACCGTCCCGAGGAGACCACCGACCCCGGCGTGGTGAAGGGCAAGATGTCGTACCTGGCGCCGGAGATCGTCGCCGGCGGGCGACCGCTGCCGGCCTCCGATCAGTTCGCCACCGGCTCGGTCCTGTGGGAGTCGCTGGTCGGTCGCAAGCTGTTCGACGGCGCCACCGACTACGAGACCTACGTGAAGCTGCGCGACTGCGTGGTGCAGCCGTTGCGCCCGGTGCGTAGCGACGTGCCCGCGCACTTCGCGACGCTGGTGCACCGGGCGCTGTCGGCCAAGCCCGACGATCGTTTCCCCAACGTGCGCGAGATGGCGCGCCAGCTCGGCACCGCGCTCAAGAAGGTGCAGCTCCGGCGCGACCTGCACTCGGTGCTGGCGCGATCGGTGATCGACGCCCGTGCCGCGATGGGCCTCGGCCTGCGCACCGGCGATCCGTCGACGGCCACCCCGATCGCCGACCTGCTGCCCGACGCGCTCACGCCGCCGGAGCTGCCGATGCCGCCGGCGCCCGCCGACGGATCCGCCGCAAGCCGCGCGGCCTGCGCCACCGCCTGCCGGCGTTCCTCGGCGGCAAGCGGCGCTGAATTTGTTTGGCGGCGAAGCGCGACCTGGTCGCGGCGAGCGGCGCTGAGTTTCTTCGGCGGCGAAGCCCTACCTGGTCGCGGCGAGCGGCGCTGAGTTTCTTCGGCAGCGAAGCCCGCGGATCGCGTCTTTGGCGGCGAAGCGCGACCTGGTCGCGGCGAGCGGCGCTGAATTTGTTTGGCGGCGAAGCGCGACCTGGTCGCGGCGAGCGGCGCTGCGTTCAAGCCGCGCGGCTACTCGCGGCCCTTGCGGCGGCTGGCCTCGCGGTAGCTGCGCTGCGCGACCTTGGCGGTGCGACTGGCCTCGCGGCGCGCGGCCTCGTCGCGCCGCCGGGCCGAGGCGGCGCGCTCCGCCGCGAGCTGGCGCGCGTGGTCGATGCGCTCCGGCGTGACCTCGCCGGCGTCGAGCGCGGCCCGCACCGCGCACCCGGGCTCGCCGGCGTGGCGGCAGTCGGCGAACCGGCAGCGCGCCGCCAGCTCGGCGAGCACGTCGGGCCCGTCGTCGTCGGCGGCGTCGGCCCACGCCGCCAGCTCGCGCATCCCGGGGGTGTCGATGAGCACGCCGCCACCGGGCACGACGAACAGCTCGCGCCGGGTGGTGGTGTGGCGGCCGCGATCGCCGAGCTCGCTGGTGGCCTGGGTCGCCTGGGCGTCGCCGCCGAGCAGCCGGTTGAGCAGGGTCGACTTGCCCACGCCGGAGCTGCCCAGGAGCACGCCGGTGCCACCGCCGAGGCGGGCGCGCACGAGGTCGATGCCGTCGCCGCGCAGCGCGCTCAGCGCCAGCACCTCGGCGCCGCCGGCGACCGCCGCCAGCTCGGCGTGGGCGCCGCGGACGTCGTCGGCGAGATCGACCTTCGACAGCAGCACCACCGGCGTCACCCCAGCGTCGCGCGCGACCAGGAGGTAGCGCTCCAGCCGACGCGGCGATCGCTCGAGGTTGGCCGAGGTGACGATGAACGCGGTGTCGACGTTGGCCGCCAGCGGCTGCGGCGCGGTGCGCTCGCCGGCGGCGCGCCGGACCAAGAGCGATCGACGGGGGACCACCCCGACGATGCGCGCGGCGCCGCCGCCGGCCTTGGCGTCGGCCCAGCGCTCGACCACGAGGTAGTCGCCCACCGCCGGCAGGTCGCGCTTGTCGCGCGCGGCGCGGAACGCGCCCGCTCAGCTCGGCCCACGCCACGCCGCCGTCGCCGGCCACGTGGTACGCGCCGCGGTGCTCGATCACCACCCGCACCACGTCGCCATCGCCGAGCGCCGCGCGAGCCTCGGCCCAGGTGTCGTCCCAGCCCAGCGTCCGGAGATCCATCGCCGTCGCTAGATGCTCAGCTCGAGGCCGAGCAGGTCGAGCGGGAACACCTGCCGGCCCCGCGCGACCTCCTCGAGCAGCGGCCGCAGGTCGGAGCCGCGCAGCGGCCGCGCGGCGAGCTCGTCGAGGGTCAGCCACGCAGCGCCGAGCGACTCGTCGTCGGGCTCGGTGCGGGGCGCGGTGTCGTCGAGCGGGCTGCCCGTGAAGATGACCCGCACCCGGGCGCCGCTGGGCGACGGCGAGTGTTCGAACCGGAGGATGCCCTCGATGGTGACCGGCACGCCGGTCTCCTCGAGCACCTCGCGGATCGCCGCGGCGACCAGCGGCTCGCCGGGCTCGACCCGGCCGCCGGGGAGCGACCAGGTCCGGCCGTACTTGACCTCGCGCGTGAGCAGGAACCGGTGCCCGCGGCGGATCACCGCCAGCGCGAAGAACGAGGTCGGGACGGGCGCACGCGACATGGAGGTGACCGAGGTAGCCGCCAGGCTACCAGGTCGCGCCGCCGGGGGCGTCAGTAGCCGACGCCGCCGCCACCGTCGCCGGGGGCCGGGCCCGCGGGCGGCGGACCGGAGGTCACCCCGCCGCACTGGTACGAGACCTGCCACTCGGTGGCGTTGCGGGTGCTCGAGCCGCCGCGGGTGCTGGAGCCACCCTGGGTGTTCGAGTGGTTGCCGCTGGCGTGGCTCTGCTCGCCGTACTGGGTGTCCTCGCCGTAGGTGGTGTCCTGGCCGATGACGACCTCACCCTCGGAGACGATCTGGTAGTTGCCGGCGCCGCAGTGCCGCGCCATCTCCTGCATGGCGGCCTCCATCGCCTTGTTGCGATCGCCCTCGAGGGCGTAGGTGCCGCCGGTCTGGTCGCGCCGCACCAGGCGGGCCGAGCCGCAGGCGGCGAGAGTGGCCGCCAGGGCGACCGCGACGAATCCAAAGGTTGCCGAACGCTTCATGCCAGTTGTCTCCAGGTAGGACGGGCGAGCCAGACGATACCCAAGCCCCGCCACGGTTTCAACGCGGCCACGGCGCCGGCGCCGCCGACGGTGACCGCCGCCACCGCGCGCCGGCGGTTTCGCCCCGGCCGCCGCCGCGCTACACCCACGCAGTGACCCGCGCCGCCGCCGCCGCCGAGATGCTCGGCAACCGCCTGCGCAAGCGCTGGCGCGCGCTGCGCCCGTGGGCCGCGCGCGAGGGCGTCACCTGCTTCCGCGTGTACGACCGGGACATCCCCGAGGTGCCGCTCACCATCGATCACTACCAGGGCGATCTGGTGGTGTCGGACCGGCGCCGGTTCGACGACGAGCTGGCCGACGATGCCTGGCTGCCGGCGGCGCAGACCGCCATCGCCGCCGCCCTGGGCATCCCGGCCGAGCGCACCTTCGTGCGGCGCCGCCAGCGCCTCACCGAACGCCAGGCCGGCCACCAGTACGAGCGGCTGGCCGAGGCGCGGGTCGAGCGCTGGGTCGACGAGGGCGGCCACCGGTTCTGGATCAACCTGTCGGACTACCTCGACACCGGCCTGTTCCTCGATCACCGCCCCACCCGCGCGCGGTTCGCCGCCGAGGCCGGCGATCGCCGGGTGCTCAACCTGTTCTCGTACACCGGCTCGTTCACGGTGTACGCCGCCGGCGGCGGCGCCCGCACCTCGACCAGCGTGGACCTGTCGCGGACCTACCAGGACTGGGCCGGGCGCAACTGGGCGGCCAACGGCCTCGCCGACGAACGCCACCGCCGCGTCGCCGGCGACGTCCGCGCGTTCCTCGCCGACGCCCGCGCCTCGGGCGCGCGCTGGGACCTCGCGATCGTCGATCCGCCGACGTTCTCCAACTCCAAGCGCATGGCCTACACCTGGGACGTCCAGCGCGATCACGCCGGCCTGCTCGCCGACGTCGCCGCGGTGATGGCGCCGGGCGCGGTGGTGTGGTTCTCGACCAACCGCGAGCGCTTCAAGCTCGACCCGGCGGCGGCGCCGACGGGCGCGACGATCACCGACGAGACCGCCGCGACGATCCCACCCGACGTGCGCGATCCCCACGCGCACCGCGCCTGGCGGATCGCGCTGCCCCGCTGAGCGCGCGCGTGCCCGGCGGCGCCCGCCCGCGCCGCCGCGGTGCCCCGCGTGACCTCAGGCCAGGCCGGCGCGCAGCATCGCCATCACCTCGGGCGCCGCCGCCACCGCCGCCGGCGCGATCGCGACGAAGGCCGCCTCGACGAGGGGCACGTCGCGCGGCGTCGCCGCCAGCCGGGGCCGGTGCGCCAGCGCGCGCGCAGCGGGTCGCAGCCGCGCGCGGCTCCCGCCAGGTCCGACGGGATGCCGCGCTCGCGCAGGCGCGCGAGCACCGTGCGCAGGCGCGCGCGGCCGCGCCGCCGCCGACCCAGGCGTCGTCGGGGACCACCCGGGCGGCGAGGTAGCTCACCCGGTGATCCGCATCACCGGCGAGGCATCGTCGAGCACGAGCTCGACGCCGAGGTGCGCGGCGGCGCGGCCGCAGCCGCGGCTGACCCCGCGGGACGCGACAGCTTGCCCAGCGCGCCATGAGCTCGCGCACCGGCGGCAGCTGGTGGAACACGGCGTCGGTCAGATGATGCAGCGCAACCCCGTCGGCGCAGGCCGGGTCGGTCACCGGCGCGGCCAGGCGCACGCCGGCCATGCCGACAAGGTCCGGCAGCATCGCGCCGAGCACGAAGGCGCCGTGGCGCGGCCCCGGTCGGTACCAGCCGGCCACCGCCGCGTGCCCGAAGAAGTTCACGGCGCCAGCGTAGCCGTCCCCCCGCCGACGTGCGACCTCGCGCCACACCCGGCCAGGTGGAATGCGCCGGCGCCGCGCCAGCCCGTGGGTCGTCGAGTACAGTGGCGCCGATGTCGTGCGTGCGCGTGCTCGCGGCCGGAGCTAGCCTGGTGCTCGGTGCGTGCGGCGACAACCTCGCGGCGCTCGAGTGCGTCGACGTCGATCTCGCCTGCGCGCCTCTTACGAACCCACCTTCGAGAACGTGTACGCCAACACCTTGAACGACAGCTGCGGCTCCGATCAGGTCGCGTGCCACGCCAGAGCCGCCACCGAGAGCGGGCTGGTCCTGGCCGGCCTCGAGGCGAGCTACGCCGCGCTGCTCGATCCGGCGTCGCCGCGAGTGGTGCCCGGCGATGCCTCGTGCAGCGTGCTGACCATGCGCCTGTTCGCCGACGATCCGCGCCTGGTGATGCCGCGCGGCTCGCGGCTGTCGGATCCCGAGCGCTGCGCGGTGGCGCAGTGGGTCGCCGCCGGCGCGCCGGGCCCCAGCCCCGACGCCGCCCCGGCCGACGCGGCGCCCGCCGACGACGCGGCGCCCGCCGACGACGCCGCCCTCGACGACGCCGGAGGCGGTTCGTGACCCGCGCGCGGCTCGCCGGCGGGCTCGCGCTGGCGCTGGCGCTGGCAGCCTGCGGCGGCGATCCCACCTACCTGCCGCTCGAGGAGCTGATGGATCCGGCCACCTGCCAGGCGTGCCACCCCAAACACTTCCAGGAGTGGTCGGGGTCGATGCACGCCTACGCCAGCGAGGACCCGGTGTTCCTGGCGATGAACGCCCGCGGCCAGCGCGAGACCGGCGGCGCCCTCGGCGACTTCTGCGTCGGCTGCCACGCGCCGATGGCGGTGCGCCTCGGGCTGACCACCGACGGCCTCAACCTCGCCGAGGTGCCGGCCTACGCCAAGGGCGTCACCTGCTACTTCTGCCACAGCGTCACCGACGTCGAGGGCACCCACAACAACCCGCTGACCATCGCCAGCGACGGCGTGATGCGCGGCGGCCTGCGCGATCCGGTGGCGAGCCCGGCCCACGCCTCGGCCTACTCGCCGCTGCTCGACGGCGACGCCCCGGCGTCGTCGGCGACCTGCGGCGCGTGCCACGACATCGTCACCCCCGCCGGCGTCCACCTCGAGCGCACCTACCTCGAGTGGCAGTCGTCGATCTTCACCGGGCAGGAGGATCCCCGCGCGGCGCTGTCGTGCGGCGGCTGCCACATGCTGTCGACCTCCGACGTGGTCGCCGACGTGCCCGGCCTCGACGTGCCGCTGCGCCAGCGTCGCGAGCACACGTTCCCCGGCGTCGACGTCGCCCTCACGCCGTTCCCCGAGAAGGACGCCCAGCTCGCCGCCATCCAGCGCGACCTCAAGGGCGCGGTGCTCGCCAAGCTGTGCGTGCAGCCGCTCGACGGCGGCATCATCACCCTCCGCCTCGACGCCCTGACCGGCCACAACTTCCCGTCGGGGGCGTCGCAGGATCGCCGCGCGTGGGCCGAGATCATCGCGTACGACGCCGCCGACGCCGTGGTGTTCGACAGCGGCGTGGTGCCCGACGGCGTCGACCCCGAGGACATCGGCGATCCCAACCTGTGGGAGATGCGCGATCGGGTGTACGACGAGCTCGACCAGCCGGTGGAGTTCTTCTGGGAGGTGGCCCGCGTCGACGAGGCCACCCTGCGGCCGCGGATCACCAACGACGTCTCCTCGCCGGACTACGACCACTCGACGACGTGGACCTACCCGGTGCCGGGGCTCACCGCGACCATCACCCGGGTCACCGCGCGGGTGCTCATCCGGCCGCTGCCGATGTCGCTGTTTGACGCGCTCGAGGCCTCGGGCGACCTCACCGATCCCACGCTGCGCGACGGCGTGCCCACCTTCCAGCTCGACGGCACCGTGCTCGAGTGGACGCCCGACACCGACGATCTCGATCGCTGCGTGACGCCCTGAGCGCGCGTCGGCGCCGCGTCGGCGCTCAGGCCGGGATGCAGAAGCGGAAGACCACGTCGTCGGTCGCGCCACCGCCGGCGGGCGCGGCCTCGACGGTGATCTCCCACAGGCCCGGCATCCAGAAGTTGAGCGGCGCGGCGTCGTAGCGGCCGTCGGTGCCGGTCGGCGTCACCTCGACCGCGACCGGCGAGCCGTGCTGGTGATCCGGCATGAACGGCGTCACGTCGACGGTGGCGCCCGCCATCGGCGCGCCACCGGTCTCGACCTCGAGCACCCAGGCGTTGTCGCCGCGGGCCGGCGGCGCCGGATCCGACGACACCAGCCGGAACGTGGTGCCGCCGGCGCCGACCTTCTCGAGGCCGGCGACGAACGCCTCATCGCGGGGGTCGTTGTCGCAGTTGTAGCCAGCATCGGGATCGTCGGCGTCGCCGCCGCCGCACGCGGCGACGCCCAGGGCGAGGATCCCGAGCAAGGACACGGTGCGCATGGCCCGATTACGCCAGAGTTCGGGCCCGGTTACCCGATCGATCGCTAACCGCCGATGATCATGAGGCCGGTCGCCGCGACCTCGACGCCTCGACTTCGACTCAGGCCGCCACCGCCGGCAGCTGCTGGGTGAGCCGGCGCGGCACCAGCAGCACGGTCTGCGCGGTGAGGCCCAGGCCGCTGGCGACCCCGACGTAGCTCACCCGCGCGAGCGACAGCGGCAGGCCGGGCACCCGCCAGCCGGCGTCGATGTGCGCGCGCGGACGCAACAGCGCGGTGACCACGGCCCGGACCGGCGCCGCGCCGGCGTCGACGGTGAGCTGCAGGATGAACTTGCGGATCGGCCCGCCGTCGTCGGTGCGCAGCGCGCGGTGCTGGATGACCCGGGTCGACAGCGCGAAGCCGGCCGGGCTCGCCGGCGGCAGCGGGGCGAGCTGGGTCAGGAGCTCGCGCACCCGGCCCGGCAGCGCCGCCCGGGCCTCGGCGGCGTACCAGCTCGCGAGCGGCACCAGGTGACCGGCGTAGGGCCCGACCAGCGGCAGCCGCGCGAGCTGCGGCGGGCCGTCGTCGCCGTCAGCGGCCGCCAGGTAGATGGCCTGCTCGGCCGGGTGCAGCCCGAGCACCTCGAGGCGGCGCGAGCGTGCGCCGGTGTCCGCGGCGGTCGCGCGGGTCGACAGGAGGTAGGCGATGGCGTCGGCGCGTCCCATGGTTCATCCAGGAGAACGCGCGGCGCCGCTCGAGGTTGCATCGACGTGCGCCCGCGCACGCCGATGGCCGCGGCGGGAATACGTTCACCGCGGGGCGGTGTACATCTGGATGGCGGTCACCGCGCCGGCGCCGTCGAGGGTGACCCAGGTCCCCACCCGGCGGCCGCCGGCGTGGTGGCCGCGCTCGACCACCCGGCCGTCGCGCCAGCGCTCCCACGGCCCCTCGAGCAGGCCGCCCCGGTAGTGGGCCACCGTGGCCACCTCACCCGGTGCCTGGTAGGTGGTCCAGGTGCCGTCGCGGCGGTCGCCGGCGTACGCGCCCTCCACCGCCGGGCTGCCGTCGGCGAAGGCCTCCAGGTACGGGCCCGAGCGTTCGCCGGCCTGGTACGCGCTGCGCTCGACGACGACGCCCGCCTCCAGCCGACGCCACTCGCCGTCGGGCGCACCGCCGACGTAGGCGCCCTCGCGCGCGACCCGGCCGCGGCTGTCGCGCCAGCGCCAGGTCCCGACCCGCTCGCCGTCGCTGTGGGCGCCGCTCACGCGCACCGCGCCGCTCGGGGTCAGCTCGCGGTAGGGGCCGTCGCGCACGCCGGCGCGCCAGGTGGTCTCGCTGGCGACCGCGCCCGACGGGTAGAACGTGCGCACCACGCCGGTGCCGCGGCGGAGCACGTCGCGCCCGAGCTCGTCGCCGCGGGCGTCGAACACGCGCTGTTCGCCGTCGGCGCGCCCGCGGCGGTAGTGCTCGAGCGCGCGCACGACCTTGTCGCTCCACTCGGTCCAGGTGCCGTCGCGCTCGCCGGCGACGTAGGCGCCGCGCCGCGACACCTCGCCGTCGGCGGCCCACCAGGTCCAGGTCCCGGTGCGGACGCCGTGCGCGTAGGCGCCACGCTCGCGCCGGATGCGCGCGTTGCGCCAGGCGGTGTAGGCACCGTGGCGGGCGCCGACGTCGTCGTAGCCCTCGTCGAGGACCTGGTAGCCGCGCCGCCACACCGACCGGCGACCGACCCGGACGCCGTCGGCCCAGCGCTCCTCGACGCGCAGCGTGGCCTCGGTGCCGAGCCAGCGCGGACCGTCGCGCCGGCCCTCGCGCCAGGCCTCCTCGAAGGCGACGGTACCGTCGGCGAGGATCCCGCGCCGGGGGCCGTCGAGCGCGCGCGAGGTAGGCCTCCTCGACGGTGAGCGCGCCGTCGTCGTCGAGCACGCGCCAGGCGCCGGTGCCGGCGACGAAGATGGCGCGGACGAGCTCGTCGCCGGTCGGGCCGAGCTGGCTCCACGCGCCGTCGCGCTGGCCGTCGACGTAGGCGCCGCGCATGGCGACGGTGCCGTCGGCGCGCCGCCGCTGCCACGGCCCGTGCAACACGCCGGCGGTGTACATCGCCTCGACGGCGAGCGCGCCGTCGGGATGACCTTGCCACCAGCGACCGTCGAGGGTGCCGTCGACGCGGACGCAGGCCTCGCCGACGGCGGGCCACGTGAGCGGCGTCACGGTCGCGCCTGGTGGGCACGGCGGTGGCGGCGGTGCGATCGCGGCGGCGGCGAGGCTCGCCGTCGATGGGCCCGGCGCAGCCGCCTCGCGGCGCGGCGGCGCCGACGAGCCGCCGCAGGCCGCGACCGCCGTCGCGACGCCCAGCCAGCCAGCGACGGCCCGCGCCTCCATGCGGAGATCCTGCCACGCGACCCCAGGGGACGGGACGCCGCCGTGCTGCGTGCTAGGGTCCCCTCGATGCGTCCACCGTCCTCTTCGGTCGTCCTCGCCTGCGCGCTCGTGCTCGGCATCCTCGGCGCCAGCGCCGTCGCGTCGGCCCGTCCGGCCCCGCGGCGCGGCGAGAAGTTCGAGGCCAACAAGACCTTCGGCCTCGGCCTGATGCTGGGGGCGCCCACCGGCCTGTCGGGCAAGTACTTTCTCGACGGCGACCGCGCCCTCGACTTCGGCGTCGGCGCGATCCGCTACTACCGCAAGCGGGACGGCCTGCACCTGCACCTCGACTACCTGTTCCACCCGGTCACCCTGGTGAAGACCGAGCCGTTCTGGTTGCCGCTGTACCTCGGCGTCGGCGGCCGCGTGTTCGACTTCGACGACGACGTCGACGACGACGGCCTCGCCCTCGGCGTGCGCGCGCCGATCGGCATCGCCTTCGACTTCAACAACGTCCCGCTCGACGCGTTCTTCGAGCTGGCGGTGGTGGTCGACTTCTTCGTCGACTACCGCGATCGCGTCAACGCCGATCTCAACGGCGCGATCGGCCTCCGCTACTACTTCAACTGAGCGGGCCGGGGCACCGGCTCGGCGTGACACGCCGCGCTGGCCCGCGTCACCGGCTCAGCTCGATCCACGTGCTGCTGGCCCGCGTCACCGGCTCAGCTCGATCCACGTGCTGCTGGCCCGCGTCACCGGCTCAACTCGATCCACAGCGGCACCACCGCGGCGACCCCGCCGTCGAGCTCGAGGCTGCGCTGGACCTCGATCTGGCCGTGGCCAGTGGTCGTGTAGTACGCGGCGACCCGGTACGGCCCCGGGGCCAGGCCGTCGAAGCGAAACTCGCCGCGCTCGTCGGTGAGGGTCTGCTCGACCGCCTCGCTGCCGATTGGCACCAGGGTCACCACCGCGCCGGGCACCCGCTCGAAGCTACCCTCGTCACTGACCGCGCCCTCGATCCGCGCCTGGCCAGCGGGCAGGTCCGACACCTGCCGCGTCGTGATCTCGCCGACGCGAAGCGAGCGCAGCCCGACCGGCGGATCGGCGCCCTCGCTGGCGAGGTCGAGGGTCAGATCGATGCCGACGGTGGTCCCCGGTGCCATCGCGATCGCCTCGACGGTCCGGCTGCGGCCGGCGAACTCCGCGGTCAGGCGGTAGCGACCACCCGGCAGCCCGGCGAGCAGATAGCGCCCCTCGGCGTCGGTGGTCGCCAGGTAGGCGCGGCCGTCGGCGCCCTCGGAGGTCAGGCTCACCGCGGCCGACGCGATGTCGGCTCCGGAGGAGGCGTCGCGGATCTGGCCGACCACCGCACCAGGCGCGGGGCGTGGTGGCCTGCTGCCCATGCAGGCCGCGAGCCCGGCGAACACCAGCAGGATCGGCACGCGTCGCAGGGCGTCCATCCGCCGACCGTAGCCGGCGGCCATCCGCGCCGTGCGCTGCAGCCGCTGACAACCGCCAACCTGGAACAGTAGGCCGCTGCCGCCGGTCGCGCGTACACTCCACGAGGCCGATGACGCGCACGTCCTACGCTCTCCTGTTCGCGCTCGCCACCGCGGCGACCGCGAGCTGCAGCCGCGACGGCTACACCCCGCCCGCGGTGGTGGCCGGCGCCGCGGTCGGTTCGGTGCTCGAGGTCAGCGGCACCGTCACCGCGACCCGCGCCGGGGTGACGCGCCCGCTTTCGGTCGGCGACGACATCAGCGGCGACGACGAGCTGGTCACCGGCGCCGATGGGCGGGTCACCGTCGTGCTGCGCCACAACGGGGTGCAATGGCAGCTGCCGCCCGGGCGACGGGCGGTGGTCGCGACGTCGACGGCGTGGGCGCAGGCGCCGGGAGGTGGCGTCAGCGCCGGCGTCGAGACCAGCGTCGCCGCCGGTCGCCACAGCGGCGAGCGCGAGGCGGCGCTATCGGGAGTGTCGGCGATCGCGCCGGCGGCCACCTTGTCCGGCAGCGAGAGCGAGAGCGCGGCCGCCACGATCGATCGCGCGGCGACGCCCGGCGTCGACGGGATCGGCGGCCTGGTGGGCAACGCCACCGGCGGCGGTGGCGAAGGCCGCCCGAGCGCCAGTGAGCCCAGCAAGAACGAGCGTCCGCGCGACGAAGCCAAGCCGGCCGGGCCGACGACGCCCACGACCCCGACGGCGCAGCCGTCGCCGAAGATGAAGGACCTATCGCCGCCGCCGCCGCCGCCGCCGCCGCCGCCGGCCGATCCAGGCCCTGCACCGACCGACTACGAGTTCGGCGACGATTCCCTCCCGACCGACGCACCGCCCGAGCCCGAGACCAAGCCCGACCGCAAGGGCGATGGCACCGCGCAGCCGCCGAAGGTCGAGGTGATCTCGGCCGGTGGCCTCGACGAGGTCCCGCTCCGCGCCGCGCTCGAGCGCCTCGCGCTCCAGCTCACCCAGTGCAAGCTCGTCGGCACGACCACGCTGACCTTGACCGTGGAGCCCACCGGCCGGGTCGACAAGGCCACGGTCACCAGCGGCGTCGACGCCGCCTGCGCGAGCCGGTACGTCACGGCTAGCCGGATGCCGTCGTCGGAGCGCGGCGCGACCGTGCGCGCGCGCCTCAGCCCGCGCTGACGCCGGCGACCGGCAGCCGCAACGTCGCCGGGTCGAGGCCGATCCGCGCGCCCAGCGTGGCCAGCGCCGCGCCGTCGACGCCGCGCCAGCGCACCGCCGCCGGCGAGGCGTCGACGTCGGCGTCCTCGCGCAGGGTCGCCAGGGTCCGGTACAGCCGGGCGTCGCCGGCGCGCTCGCGCAGGGTCTGGGCCAGGCCGGCGGCGCCGCGGACCTCGACGTCCCAGGCGCTGGCGTCGGCGGGGATGTCCTCGAGGTGCGGGTAGCGCGCGAGCAGCCGGGCCACGGTGCGGGCGCCGAAGCGCGGCAAGCCGGGGATGCCGTCGGCGGTGTCGCCCACCAGCGCGAGGTAGTCGGGGATCGACGCCGGCGCCACGCCGAACTTGGCGTGCACGCCGGCTTCGTCGAGGACCACCTCGCGCGCCCGTCCCAGGCGACCCGCGGTCGCCGCGCACACCTGCGCGAGGATCCTTGTCCGGCGACGCCAGCACCACCTGGGTGACCTCGGCGCGATCGCGGAGCTGCGCGGCGCCGGTGGCGAGCGCGTCGTCGGCCTCGAACTCGATCATCGGCCAGGTCGCCAGGCCGAGCGCGCGGCAGACGCGTCCTCGGCGAGCTCGAACTGCGACGCCAGCGCCGGATCCAGGCCGTCGCCGGTCTTGTAGCCGGCGAAGAGCCGGTTGCGGAACGACTCGATGACGTGATCGAAGGCGACCGCGGCGTGGGTGGCCCCTCGCCGCCGCGCAGCCACTTGGCCAGGCTGCGGGCCAGCGCGCGCGCGGCCGACCTCGCGACCGTCGACGATCGCCGACGGCGCGCCGAAGTACGCGCGGAACAGCTCGTAGGTGCCGTCGAGGAGGTGGACCCGCATCGCCCGCGCACGATACAACGTCGACGATGTTCGCGAGATGCGCCGCGCGTCGGCCGCCCTGGTCGTGCTCGCGGCCTGCTGCCCACCCCCGCGTCCGAGGCCGCCGATGTCCGACTCGATCCCGCCGCCGTCGTCGCCGAGGCGGCCGCCGGCGTCCACGCGCCGCGGCTGCGCGACCTGCTCGCCCGCCACTGGGACGCGTCCCTGCGCATGGCGCCGACCTGGGCCACCGAGCTCGGCGACCATCGCTTCGACGGCGAGCTCCGCGCCGAGATCGAGCGTCGCCGCCCAGCGCGCCACGGTGACCGGCTGCTCGCCGAGGCCAGGCGATCGTCCCGGGCGACCTCGACGCCGACGATCGGATCACCCACGCTCCTGCTCGGCGAGCTGCGGGCGGCGGTGGCGGAGGACGCCTGCGCCCTTCGAGACCTGGTCGGTGTCGGCTGGCGGCGACAGCGTGGTCGGCGAGCTGGTACCTGCCCGAGCTCGGCCCCATCGCGACCGAGGCCGACGGCGCGAACTTCCTGTCGCGGCTGGCGCAGGCACCGGCGCCTGGTCGACGACACCATCGCCAACCTCCGGCTCGGGCTGGCTGCGGGACGGGTGGCGCCGGCCGGGCGATCCGACGCGCCGTGGCCCAGCTCGACGGCGAGCTGGCGCAGCCGGTGCGCGCGTGGGCGATGGCGTCACCGGCGGCCGCCCCGGCGCCCGCGGGCTGGCCCGAGGCGCGCCACCAGGCGTTCACCGCGACGGTGGTCGACACCATCGAACGCGAGGTGCGGCCGGCGCTGGTCCGCCTGCGCGCGCTGCTGGCCGACGAGCTGTTGCCGCGCGGCCGCGCCAGCGCCGACGAGGGCCTCGGCGGCCTGCCCGACGGCGCCCGCTGCTGCAGGCCATGATCCTCGGCCACCTCGATCTTGCCTACGATCCGCGCGAGCTGCACGAGCTGGGGCTGCGCGAGGTCGCGCACCGACGCCGAGCTGGCCGAGCTGGGACAGCGCGCGCTCGGCACGCCCGGATCTGGCGACCACCATCGCGCGGCTGCGCGACGACGCCAGCCTGCGGTTCGGCAGCGCCGAGGAGATCGTGGCCGCCGGGCGGCTGGCGCGCGCGCGCGCCGCGGTGGTGCCGGCGTTCGGGGTGTTGCCGACGACGCCGTGCGTGGTGTCGGTGATCCCGGCGTACGAGGCGCCGTTCTCCACCATCGCCTACTACCGCCAGCCGCACCCCGACGGCAGCAAGCCCGGCGAGTACTTCGTCAACACCCACGAGCCCACCAGCCGGCCGCGCTACGAGTTCGAGGCGCTCACCTGGCACGAGTCCATCCCGGGCCACCACCTGCAGATCGCGCTGGCCCAGGAGCAGGGCGCGCTGCCGGCGTTCCGCAAGCACGGCGGCTCGACCGCCTTCGTCGAGGGCTGGGCGCTGTACACCGAGCGCCTCGCCGACGAGCTCGGCCTCTACGACGGCGACCTCGACCGCCTCGGCATGGTCGGCTACGACGCCTGGCGCTCGGCCCGGCTGGTGGTGGACACCGGCCTGCACGCGCTCGGCTGGACCCGGGCCCAGGCCGAGGCGTTCATGCGCGCGCACACCGCGCTGACGCCGACCAACATCGCCAACGAGGTCGATCGCTACGTCACCACCCCGGGCCAGGCCCTCGCGTACAAGGTCGGGCAGCTCGAGCTGCAGGCGCTGCGGGCCGAGGCCGAGCGCGCGCTCGGATCACGCTTCGACCTGCCCGGCTTCCACGACGTGGTGCTCGGCGCCGGCGCGGTGACGCTGCCCATCCTCGGCGCCCGGGTGCGCGCGTGGATCGCGGCGCGCGCGGACGCGCCGGTGTAGGGTGCGCCCCATGGCGCAGCGCCGCTTCAACGATCGCACCGTCGTCATCACCGGCGCCTCCGCCGGCATCGGGCTCGCGTGCGCGCGCCGGTTCGCCCAGGAGGGCGCGAACCTGGTGATCGTGGCGCGCAGCGAGGGTGCGCTCGAGCGAGCGCGCGCCGAGCTGGCGCGCCTCGGCCCCACCACCGCCATTCGCTGCGACGTCCGCGCGCCCGACGCCGCGGCGACCATCATCGACGGCGCGCTCGCGGCCTTCGGCGCGCTGCACGTGCTGGTCAACAACGCCGCCTACCACACGCGCGGGCCGCTCGAGGAGCAGGACCCCGACGCCCTGGCGCAGATGGTCGACGTCAACTTGCGGGCGCCGGTGGTGCTCATCCGCCACGCGCTGCCGCACCTGAGGGCCACCGGCCAGGGCGCGATCGTCAACGTGGCGTCGCTCGCCGGCATGGTGCCGACCGCCGGCGGCGTGACCTACTCCGCCACCAAGTTCGGCCTGCGCGCGCTGTCGCTCGCCCTCGGCGAGGAGCTGCGCGGCACCGGCGTGACCTGCTCGGTGGTGTCGCCGGGCCCGGTCGAGACCGGGTTCATCCTCGACGAGCTCGACACCGTGTCCGACCTGACGATGTCGCAGCCGATGTGCACCGCCGACGACGTCGCCGAGCTGGTGCTGGCGTCGGCGCTCGACGGCAAGCCCGAGCGCACCACCCCGCGGCTGTCGGGCGCGCTCGCCACCCTGGGCTACGTCGCGCCGCCGTTCCGACGGGCCATGCGCCCCCTGCTCGAGCGACGGGGCCGCGCGGCCAAGGCTCGCCTCAAGGCGCAGCGCGGCTCGTGATCGGCTGGCGACCGAGCGTGGAACGAGACCGAGGCCGGTGCGCGCCACGCCATCATGGGACCGGCTGGCGCCAGAGCTCCACGAGGATGCCCGCACACGCATCCGTCGCCCACACCGTCTCGCCGTCCACCACCGCCACCCCCGTCAGGCACGACGTGGCGGTCTCGGGGAACGACGTCCGCGGCGCCGCGCCGTAGATCGTCTGCACCGCGCCCCAGCCGTCGACCACGCCGGCCGCATCCGCCACCAGCTCGCGCACCGTCGTCCGCGAAGTGACGTACACGTTGCCGAATGCGTCGCACGCCAGCGACCGGGGGGCGTCGACGGGAAACGTCCAGGCAGGCGTCCCTTGTCCCGATGAGGCGGCGACGCCGTCACCCAGCACCGTCGTGATCACGCCGGTCGCGGCCTCGACGCGCCGCACCCGGTGATTTGCCGTGTCCGCGATGTACAGATCATCCGTCGCGCATCGGGTCAGCGCCTGTGGCTCATTGAGCAACGCCGCCGTGGCAGGGCCGCCGTCGCCGAAGATGCCGCGCGCCGTCGGCGTTCCTGCGACCGTCGTCACAGCCCCGGCGGTGCCACCTAGATCGACCGGCATCGCGCGGATCACGTGGTTGCCCGCGTCCGCGACGTACAGCGTGCGAGTGGCCTCGTCGAGGTACAGCCCCGCCGGTGAGTCGAACCTGGCCATCGACGCAGGCCCGTCCGCGAAGCCCGCCAACCCCGCCACGGCATCACCCGCGAGCGCCGAGATCGTCCAGGCCCTCGCGTCGAACGGGTCGACCGGGGTCACGACCCAGAGCCGGTGCCGCGTCGTCTCGCTGAGATAGAAGCGCCCTGCGGCGGCGTCGTACGCCACCCCACCCACGACGCCGAAGGTCGAATCGCGATAGCGCGCCAGGGATCCCGTCGGATGCATCTGCGGGTAGCGCCCCACCACGGCGTCGAGCCGCTGCGCGTCGGTCCACAGCGCCTCCACGGTGCCGGTTCCCCCACCCGCGAAAAGCGTCATCGTTGGTGCCAGCGCCAGACCCCGCGGATCCGCGAGTCGCGCCTGCTCCAGCGGGCCCACGCCCTCCGGATCGATCGCACCGACGACGGTCGTGATGAGGCCCGTCGACCGATCGACCTTGCGAACCCGGCCGAAGCCGCCGGTGGCTTCGGCGATGAGGAGATCCCCAGCGGAGGTCACCTCGACATCGGTGGCGCTGATCGTCGAGCTGATCGCTGCCCCCCCGTCGCTGGGGCAACACACTCCCGACCCGGCGACCGTCGAGACGGCTCCGCTGTCGAGATCCAGCGCCACGACGAAGGAGCCCGGCGACTGGATCGTGAACGCGACCCCGCTCGTGGCGTCGAGCGCGACGCCAAACGCGCCCGGGATCGCCCCCGTCGTCGTGATGACCCCAGTGCCCGCGGCGACCCTGCGAACGCGACCGTTGCCTCGGTCGGCGAAGTGGACGTTGCCCGCGCCGTCCACCACCAGCCGGTCGGGAAAGCTCAGCTGCGCGGTCGGCGCCGGCCCGCCGTCGCCAGAGAACCCGGAGCTTCCGGTGCCTGCGAACGTCGTGATGACGCCGGTGCCCGCCTCGATCTTCCGGATCCGATGGTTGCTCGTGTCGGCGACGTAGACGTTGCCGCCGCCGTCCACGGCCACGCCGCGCGCACTGTTGAGCTGTGCGCTCGTCGCCGGGCCGCCGTCACCCGCGAAGCCGGCCGACCCGGTGCCGGCGATCGTGGTGATGACGCCGGTGCTCGCCGTCACCAGCCGGACCCGGTGGTTGCTGGTGTCGGCGATGTACACGTTGCCCGTGCCGTCCACGGCCAGGTCGAGGGCGGTGCCCAGCTGCGCGCTCACCGCAGGTCCCCCGTCGCCCGCCCCCCCGGGGGCCCCGATGCCCGCCACCGTGGAGATCAAGCCGGTGTCTGCCGCGATCTTCCGGATCCTGCTCACCGCCGGCTGACCGTCCAGCCCCGGGTTGGCCTCCGCGACGTAGATCGACCCGACGTCGTCGACGGCGACGCTGGAGGTGCCGCGCAAGGAGACCGTGGTCGCAGCTTGTCCGTCGCCCGGTGACGCGGCGCTTCCTCCGACCTCGGTGGAGATGACGCCGGTCGCCGCGGCCACGGCGCGCACCCGTCCGTTCCCGGAGTCGGCGACGTGGATGTTGCCGACGACATCGACGGCCACGCTCTCGGGATAGCCCAGCAACGCCGCCACCGCAGGTCCGCCATCGCCTGCGAAGCCCGCGGCGCCGGTGCCGGCGATCGTCGTGATGAGCCCGGTGTCCGCGGATACCAGCCGGATCCGTTGGCCCAGCGTTTCGGCGACGACGAGGTTCCCGACCGCGTCCACCGCGACTCCCTGTGGATAGTTGAGCGCCGCGCTGGTTGCGGGGACGCCGTCCCCGGACGCGGCTCCACCGCCTGCGACCGTCGAGATGACGCCGGAGCCCGCCGAGATCTTCCGGATACGGCTGGGCGAGCCGAGAAAGACGGAATCGACGATGTACACGTTCCCGTTGGCATCCACCGCCACCCCGCGCGGCCCGATCAGCTGGGCGCTCGCCGCCGGCCCACCGTCACCCGAATACGCGCTTACCCCCGTGCCGGCGATCGTCGCGATCTTCCCGGTGCCAGCTGCAAGCCTGCGCACGCGGTTGTTGCCCAAGTCGGCGATGTACAGGTTCCCCGCAACGTCGACCGCGACGGCTTCGGGAGCGCGGAGCTGCGCCAGCGCCGCCGTGCCGCCGTCGCCCGAGACGCCGGCGACGCCCGTTCCCGCCACCGTGGTGATCACGCCGCTGCTCGCGGCCACCTTGCGGACGCAGTGGTTGCTCGAGTCGGCGACGTAGACGTTTCCCTCCCCGTCCACGGCGACGCCACTGGGCGCGTTGAGCTGCGCGCCGCTGGCCGCCGCCCCGTCGCCGGCGTACCCGGCCGTGCCAGAGCCGGCGACCTGGGTGACCGCGCCGGTGCCCACGTCCAGCTTGCGCACACGGTGATTGTTCGTGTCGGCGATGTAGACGTTGCCGTACAGGTCCGTCGCCACGCTCCCCGGTGCGCTGAGGTTGACCGAGGAGCCGACCTGCGGTGCGCCGGCCAGCGCCTGCGCGTGCCAGGAGGTCTGCGCGCAGAGATCGCAGCCATCGGCGGGGTTCGCCAGCCCGGCCGCGCCGTCGTCGCAGGCCTCGCCAACATCGAGCTCACCGTCACCGCACGCCTCCACCTTGCGGCAGTCCGCGCGGCAGCCGTCGCCGCTCGCCAGGTTGCCGTCGTCGCAGGCCTCCACGCCGAGCCACACCAGGCCATCGCCGCACGCGGCGACCTGGCAGCTCGTCGTGCAGGCGCCTTCGTCGTCGTTCGCCGCGCCTGCGTCGCACGCCTCGACGCCCAGGTGCAGCTTGCCGTCGCCGCACACGTTGAAGCGGCACCCCTCCGTGCAGGCCCGGTCGTCACCGTTGCCGGCGCCGTCGTCGCAGGCCTCCGAACCTTGCACGACCCCGTCCCCGCAGACCGGCAGGCGACAGTCGCGCGTGCACCCGTCATCGTCCTCGTCGTTGCCGTCGTCGCACTGTTCTCCGAGGTCGAGCACGCCGTCGCCGCAGCCCGTCACCACGCACGCCCCTCCCCGACACGTCCCTGGTCCGATGCCTTGCAGCACGCACGTCGTGCCGTCGCTCAGCCCTTCACACGCCGCCGCCTGAGCCTGGTCCGCGCACCCGCCGCCGACCAGGCACACCTGCCCCGAGGCGCACACGGTCCCGTCGTCGCACTCGGTCGCAGCGGGTGTCACGCACGCGGCCATCGCGGCCGCCGCCAGGCAGCTGGCTGGCCACCCCCATCGTCCTCGAGTCTCCACGTACATGGTGACCACGCCTCCTGGAGCGCTGTCCGCCAGCGCCACTCCTGAAGGTAGCGCAGCGGCCGCCGCGCCACGCCGCGGTTCGCGGTGACGATCGAAACTATCCCTCGGCCGCGGTCCTCGGCTCTCCGTGACGATACGCGCACGCCCGGCGGATCGCCGTCGGTGCCGCCATCGAGGCGTCGCGAAACGCGCGGCGCATGGCGGCGACGCTGCCGTAGCCGACGGCGCGGGCCACCTCCTCGACCGCGGCGCCAGGTGCCGACAACAACCCCAGCGCCGCGCGCAGGCGCAGGACGCGCACGACGTCGCGGTAGCTGGCGCCGAGGTACGGGTAGGCGTGCAGCAGCGTGGCGAAATCGCGCGCCACCTGGACGGCAGAGACACCCGAGGCCGCCGCCAGTTCGAGCAGCGTGGTCGTGCCGCGGCCCCGCGCATAGCGCGTCCGCACCGCCTGCCACACCCGCTGGATGGCCGCGCTGGGCTCCGGTGTCGGGGACAACAGCTCCGCGTCGAGCGCTCCCTCCTCGATGAGGAGTTGCACCAGTATGTGCAGCGGCGGCGCGAGCGCCGTGCCCGCGGCGAACGCCTCGGCCACCGCCACGATCTGCTCCCACGTTGCGGCGCCGAGTTCTACCGGCCCGCACGCCAGCCCGACTGGCCGTCGCAGCGCCGCCGCGGGAAGCGTCAGCTCAACGGACAGCGCGGGATCTCCCCAGCTGCGATAGCTGGGGCCAGCGCTGCCTCCGCCGGCGAACTCGGCCGACGTCATCAGCACCGCGACCGGCGTGGTACGGCGACACCCCGCCAGCTCGGCCTGCCCGGCGACGAAGCACACCAGGTGCACGAACTCGCGGGACGGCCGCGTCTCGGGCGCGAAGGCCGCGTCGTACACGAGGCGATCCCGCCGCACCACGTGCAACCGGTATCGCGGATACAGGACCGCCGCGTCACGATAGCGGCCCTGGCCTACCGCGAGCTCGGAGCCTAAGGTCAGCACGCGGACGCATCGTCGCTCTTGCCCCCCGTGTTGACCAAACCGCCGAAGGGGATACTTCGGATCATGGCGCGCGAGGGCCGGCCGGCGCGCACGGTTACCTCCCGGGAGATAGTCCCCACCCGCTGCCCCCCGCCTACACCCGGGGTTGCTGTAGGCCTCCCCCGCCCGGCGCAGGATGAACGCCGGGACCGACATGCCGGCGGCGGCCTCGGTCTTGCTTCAGGCGATGTCCATGCCTTCGCGCGAGGTTCGTGTTCACCTGGTTCGCCTCGCTGCGCTCGCGGCCGCCGCCCTGTCAGGCTGCGGAGGAGCCAGCGGGGCCTCGACGCCTGGCCCGTGTGAGGTCGAGGATCCGCCTCCGGCGTGTGAACAGGCGTGTACGAGCGCCCCGGACGATTGTCCTGCTGGGTACCACTGCGGTGACGACGGCGCGTGCACGGCCGCGTGCACGCCTGCCGGCGACGAGTGCGGCCCGGACGCGAGCTGCGCTCCCGACGGGACCTGCGTGCCGAACGACGCCGAGCCAACCGCGACCAGCTCGATCACGCGCCATGCCATCACGTGGACCTTCGCGGCGGAGCACGCCGCCGGTCAGTACGCCAACGGCGACTGGTGGGTGGTCGGGCCGGTGACGATCACGAACATCTCGCCCGGATCCACCATCGACGGCGACCGCACGATCAACGGGTCGATGATCAACCCGGAGAGCGCGATGTTCCCAGCGCACGGCTTCGACAGCGCGATGGCCGGCACCGGCGTCGGTTTCGACGAGGATCTCAACGTCGGTCGGCCCGGCGGCGCCGACCTGTCTCCCGCGAACCCGCTCGTGGTACCCCCAGGTTCATCGCTGGTCTCGACGGTGAGCCACCCCGACCCAGCCAACCGTCCGACGTTGACCGACGTGTCGATCCTCACCGTGGTCGGCGCGCCGCCGCCCGCCGGCGCCTTCCGACCACCGTACGCAGGGGCAGACAAGACGCACCGCTGGCGCCGCGCCGACCTCGACTACGGGATCTTGCGGCGCCTCGCCGCCGTCGACGGCGCGCCCGATCCCGTCGAGCTCGCCGAGGCCTTCGAGCGGCCGTGGTTCGAGCTCGCCACCGAGAGCATCGGCCGCTACTTCCACCCCGCCAACCACCAGCCGGAGTACGGCCGCGACATGGCGTGGATCCTCGGCGACGCACTCCTCGCCCTGCACCTGGACGTCCCCGATGCCGACAAGGCGTTGCTCTACGTGCGCCTGGTGCAGTGGGGACTCGACCTGTACGGCTGCGCCGCCACGGGTGGGCTGTGGGCCGACAACGGAGGCCTCAACGCGGGGCGCAAAGGGGGGCTCGTCCTCGCCGGCCTCGCGCTCCACGACGCCGACGTGCTGCGGTACGCCGACGCCCAGTCCGAGGATGGCTTCATCTTCGCCGAGGACCGGCAGACCTGGTACGTGACCCAGGCCGACGTCGGCCGGCCCCTCTACCATGACGACGGCCGCCCCCGAGAGGAGTACCTCCAGGCCGACGTCGGCCTGCCCGAGTGGGGCGAGAAGCACGCCAGCCAACCAAACCGCGATGGCCGCAACTGGGGCGCGTTCTACCGCGACATCAACTACATCGCGCACCTCGGCGAAGCGCTCGCGCTACGCCTCACCGTAGGCGGGCTCGATGCCTGGAACTGGCCGCCCTTCTTCGACTACATGGATCGTGCGTGGGACATCTCGGCCGACCAGATGCGCGCGTTTCCGGCGGCGATGTGGGAGGCGTACCGATGACTACAGGCTCAGGCCGACCCGGCGGCGCGCCGCCAGGCAGTGATCGCTGCCGAGGGTGAACTCGCGGCACGTGCGCGGGCGCTCGTCGTAGATGACGCACGCATACGGCGCCGGCCGCTCGCCCGGCGCGCCGCCGCCGACGAGCGCGGCGCACCGATCGCCCGCGCGCCGGACCTCGAGGTAGCTGCCGCGATCGACGACGTAGTCCGGTCGCGCCTTGACGAACGGCTCGCGTCGGCGCAGCTCGACCGACTGGTACGCCTCGCGACAGCACGCGCCGCAGGTGAGGCAATCGAGCGCCGGCTCGAACCGCTCGCACCCGGATCGCCGTCGCTGACGCGGACGCCGCCGGCCTGGCGACAGCGCGGCGCGCCGGCTTGGGCCGCCCTCGTAGCGCCAGGCGCAATAGCCGCAGGTGCCCGCGCCCGCCCGCCGGCAGGCCGCTCGGGTGCGGCGCCGGCGCCGGCTCGACCCGCGCCCACAAGGACGTCGGCGCGGCGCCGTGGCCGGCGACGACCGCGGCGATGTCGGCGGTCGCCGCCAGCGCCTGCGCGAGGTGCGGCGCCCACGGTCGCGCCTCGACCCGCTCGAGCCCGCGGATGGCGGCGACCACCGACGGATCCTGGCGATCGGCGAGGACGTCGCCGGCGAGGGCGTCCCAGAAGGTGACGCGAAAGTCGGTGGTCGGCGCGAGCAACCCGCGCAGGCCGTGGCGCCCGGCGAGCACCCACTGCACCCGCAGGCACGCGTGCTCGCGCCAGTGATCGTCGTCGCGGGTGTTGTCGAGGCCCCAGTCGGCGCGGGCGAACGCCTCGGGCCCCTCGACCAGCGCGTGGCACAGCTCGTGGAAGATCATCTGCGCGAGCGAGTCGTCGCCGTCGAGGGTGTCGGCGGTGCCCAGCGCCAGCGTGCCGGCGCCGTCGGTGGTGGCGTAGGCCTCGGCGCTGCGGGTGACGCGCAGGCCGATCGCCGCCGCCGCGCCGAGCCACAGCTCGTCGAGCGGATCGCGGTAGCGCCAGTCGATCGGGCGCGACATCAGCGGCCGGCGAAGCGCGGCGCCCGGCGCTCGGCGAAGGCGGCCAGGCCCTCGTCGCGGTCCGCGGAGAACAGCGTGACGTCGTAGCAGGTGCGCTCGAGGCGCAGGCCGTCGGCGAGCGAGCCGTCGAGGCCGCGCTCGATGGCGGTCTTGGCCTGGCGCACCGACAGCGGCGCGCAGCCGAGCAGGTCGCGCAGCAGATCGTCGACGGCGGCGGCCAGCGCGGTGGGCGCGACCACCGCGGTGGCGAGGCCGATCTCGTAGGCGCGCCGAGCCGAGATCCGGCGCCCGAGCAGGATGAGCTCCTTGGCGTGGGCCTCACCGACGAGGCGCGGCAGCCGCTGGGTGCCGCCGGCGCCGGGCATGATGCCGAGGCGGACCTCGGTCAGCCCGACCTCGCTGTCGGTGACCATCACCCGGAAGTCGCACGCCAGCGCCAGCTCGAGACCGCCGCCGAACGCGGAGCCGTTCATCGCCGCGATGGTCGGCACCCGCAGCGCCGCCACCGCGTCGATGGCGCCGGCGATGGCGTCGACGTAGGGCCCGGTGTCGGCGGCGGTGACGCCGCGCCGCTCCTTGAGATCGGCGCCGGCGCAGAACGCCTGCTCGCCGGCGCCGGTGATGACCACCGCGCGCACCGCCGGATCGGCGTCGAGCTGCACCGCCAGCTCGCGCAGGCGCTGGTTGACCGCGCGCGACAGCGCGTTGCGGGCGTCGGGACGGTTGAGGGTGACCCGGACGACGCCCGCGGCGTCGCGCGCGACCAGGACGTCGTCGTCGGACATGCGCGGCACTCTACCTCAGCGCCGCCGCCTCGGCGGGCGACGCGACGCGCGTACCGCCGGCCTGCTCGGCGCGGCGGCGCCCGCGCCACCTGCTTGCCGAGGTGCGCGCGCAGGTACTTCGACGGCAGCTCGTGGCCGACGAAGGCGGCGGCGTCGCGCGAGGTGGCGACCAGGCGATCGAGATCGACGCCGGTGGCGACGCCCATGCCGTGGAGCATCGCGACCACGTCCTCGGTGGCCAGGTTGCCCGACGCACCCGGCGCGTACGGACAGCCGCCGAGCCCGCCCGCCGACGAGTCGATGGTGGTGATGCCCTGGGTGAGGGCCACCAGGCAGTTGGCGAGGGCGGTGCCCTGGGTGTCGTGGAAGTGCACCGCCAGGGTCTCGAGGCCGGCGCCGTCGAGGCCCTGCTCGATGATCTGCTGGAGCACGCGCTCGACCTGCTGCGGGTTGGCGACGCCGATGGTGTCGCCGAGGGACACCTGGTAGACGCCCATCGTCCGCAGCGCGCGCACCAGCGCGACCACCGCCGCCGGATCGACGTCGCCCTCGTAGGGACAGCCGAACACCGTCGACACGTACGCGCGCACCCGCAGGCCGGCGGCGAGCGCCGGCGGCACCACGTCGGCGAACGCGACCAGGGTCTCGGCGATGGTCTTGTTGACGTTCTTCTTGTTGTGGGTCTCCGACGCGCTGAGGAACACCGCGACCTCGCGCATGCCCACCGCCATCGCGGCGTCGAGGCCGCGCCGGTTGGGCACCAGCGCCGACATCACCGCGCCCGGCGGCCGCGCCACCCCGCGCGCGACCTCGGCGGCGTCGGCCAGCTGCGGGATCCACTTGGGCGAGACGAAGCTGGTGATCTCGATGTGATCGAGCCCGGCGGCGACCAGCCCGTCGATGAAGCGGATCTTGTCGGCGGTGGGGACGTGGCGAGCCTCGTTCTGCAGCCCGTCGCGCGGCCCGACCTCGTAGATGGTGACGCGCTCGGGGAGCTTCACGCGACCCTCGCGAACAGGCCGGCGAGCAGCACGTCGGTGAGCTCGACCAGGGTCGGCACGATGGCGTGGGCGGCCGACTGATCCTGGCCGTGGAAGTTGCCGGCGGCGATGCCGACCGCGACGCAGCCGGCGGCGCGCGCCGCGGCCAGCCCGGCGTGCGAGTCCTCGAGCACGAGGCACTCGCCCGGCGCCACGCCGAGGCGCTCGCACGCGGCCAGGTAGCCGTCGGGCGCCGGCTTGGAGCGGGCGACGTCCTCGGCGGCGATCACCACCTCGAAGGCGTCGGCGCGCTCGAGGTGCGCGAGCATCTGCTGGGCCTCGTGGCGCGAGCTGCCGGTGACCAACGCCAGCCGACGACCGGCGGCGCGGAAGCGATCGATGGTCTCGCGCGCGGCGGGCAAGACGGTGACCCCGCGCTCGGCGAACACGCCGTCGCGTGCCGCCGCGGTGGCCTCGATGAGCTCGGCCCGGGTCCAGGTCAGCTGGGGGTACGCGGCGCGGAGGCGCTCGTCGATGGCCACCCAGGAGCGGCCGATGATGAAGTCGCGATCGGCCTGGGTGATGGTCAGGCCCTGGCCTGCCGCCAGCGCCCGGGCCATGGCCTCGGCGGTCTCGCGCTCGCTGTCGACCAGCGTGCCGTCGAGATCGAACAGCACGGCGCGCAGGCCGCTCGGCAGGCCGGCTGTCGACGCGGGCGTCACCCCCGGCTTGTACCACGGCGCCGGCGCCTCGCCTCGCCGGTCACCGCGGCCCGTGTAACCATGACGAGGTCCCCCGCCACTGGCTCTTCACCATGACCCACCTCCGCCCCGCCCTGCTGCTCTTCCTGGCCCTCGGCTGTGGCGCCTCGACGGCGTCGCGCCGCGCGGTCGACCTCTACGCCGCCGGCGACTACGCCGGCGCCGCCGCCAGCGCCGACCGCGATCTCCAGGCGTCGCCCGACGACGATGACCTGTGGCGGATCCGCATCCGCGCCGCCCTCGCCCTCGGCGACGGCGCCGGCGTCGCCGCCAGCTACCAGGCCTACCGCGGCCACCGCGACGACGACGACGACGCGCTGCTCGACGATCTCGCGCAGGTCACGCTCCGGCAGGCCCTGGGCGCGGCGCGCACCGACGTGCAGGTCGCCGCGATCGGCGTGGTCGAGGACCTGGCCCTGCCCGACCTCGCCGATCCGGTCGCGGCGCTGATGCAGGACGCCGACGATCAGGTCGTCGCCCGGGCCGCGGTCGCGGTGCTGCGCGGCTACCCCGGCGCGGCCTACGCGCTGACCGACATGCTGGGCAGCGAGGATCCCGCCGCCCGGCGCATCGCCACCGACGGCCTCGGCCGCAAGGTCGGCGAGCTGGCGCTCGACGATCTGGTGCGGATGAGCGCCGATCCCGATGGCAGCGTGCGCGCGACCGCGATCGGCGCGCTCGGCGCCCTCGACGCCGAGGCCGCGCAGGCCCGCGTGGTCGCGGCGCTCGCCGATGCCGACGTCGGCGTGCGCGCGGCGGCGGCGGCGGCGCTGGCGCGCGGGCGTCGCGCCGACCTGCCGGCGCTCGCGGCGCGGGCCCTCGCCGATGGCGAGCTGTCGGTGCGCCTCGCGGGCGTGGCCATGCTGGGCCGCGGGCGACCAGGCCGGCCTGCGCGCCTCGCCGCCAGCGACGACCTGCGCCTCGCGGTGCGGGCCGCGACCGCCCTCGGCGCGCGCGCGCCCAGGCCACGCCGCCCTCGCGCGAGCCGTGCGCGCCGACGACGCCGCGACTCGCGCCGCCGCCGTGATCGCCCTCGGCGCGATCCTCGGCGACGCCGCCGCGGCCACCACCGCCCACGGCCTGCTCGCCGATCCGGCGCCGTCGGTGCGTCGAGCCGCAGCCCGGGTCGCGGCCTACGGTGGCACCGCCGCCGAGCGCGCCGACGCCGTCGCCGTGTTCGCCGCGCTCATGGGCGACGACGACGCCGACCTCGCCCTGACCGCCGCCGCCGAGCTGGTCGCGCTCGGCGACCCGCGCGGCGCCGACGCGCTCTCGGCCCGCCTCGTGCGCCAGACCGACGCCTCCAGCCCGCGCCTGCGCGCCGCCGGCTTGCACCTCACCGTCGCGCGTATCGTCACGCCCGGCCTGGTCGCCGCGCTCGCCGATCCGGACGCCCGGGTCCGCGTCGCCGCCGCGCACGCGCTCATCGCCCTCGGCCGTCGGTGATCGCGGCGCCTCGCGCGCGCGGCCGCCCAGCGCGCCGCGCCGCGCGTATAGTCGCGCCGTGGAGAGCTATCGCGCGCTGGTCGTCGAGGACGATCCCGACGTCGCCCGGCTGGTGGCGTACAACCTCGAGACCGCCGGCTTCACCGTCGTGCACGTCGCCGACGCCGACGCCGCGATCGCCGCCGCCCGCCGCCTGCGTCCGCACGTGATCGTGCTCGACGTGATGCTCGGCGAGGCCTCCGGCGTCGACGTGTGTCGGGCGGTGCGCGCCGACGCCGCCACCGCCGACGTCGGCGTGCTCATGCTGACGGCGCTCGGCGACGACGACGATCGGGTCGCGGGGCTCGAGGCCGGCGCCGACGACTACGTGGTCAAGCCGTTCGTGGTGCGCGAGGTGGTGCTGCGGTGCCGCGCGCTCGCGGGCCGGGTGGCGCCGGCTCGCGGCGGCGACGAGCCCCGGGTCCTGCGCGTCGGCGCGGTCGAGCTCGACGAGCGTCGGCAGTCGGTCACCGTCGACGGCGTCGAGGCGCAGCTACGACCGCTGGAGCGCCGGCTGCTCGCGGTGCTGCTGGCCGAGCCCGGGCGCGTGTTCTCGCGCACCGAGCTGCTGACGCTGGTGTGGGGCCTGCCGGGCGATCTCAACACCCGCACCGTCGACGTCCACGTGCGCCGCCTCCGGGTGAACCTCGGCGGCGGCGCCGACGTCGTCGAGACGGTGCCGGGCTTCGGCTACCGCGCCCGGGTCGCGTGACCGCGCCGTCGCTGCGCACCCGGCTGATGGCCGGGTACCTGGTGCTGCTGGCGATCATGGGCGGCGCCACGGTGGTGCTCGCCGGGCGCGCGCTCGACGAGCAGGTCGTGGCCTCGGCCGACGCCCGCCTGCGCAGCCAGGCGCTGGCGGTCGCCGACTGGATGGTGCAGGCCGGCCACCCCGAGCGCCTGGCACCGCGCCTCGGCGCGGTCACCGCCGCCGGCGTGCAGATCGTCGACACCGACGGGCTCGTCGTCGGCGACTCCCTCGATCCGAGCCAGCTCGGCCAGCGCGGCGACGTCGCGCCCGAGGTCGCGGCCGCCCGCCGCGATGGGGTCGGCCACGCGCGTCGGCGGTTGGTGCCCGACGGCCCGACCTCCTACCTCCTGGCGATCCGCGACGGCGAAGGCCGCGTGATCCGGCTGGCCATCCCGGTCGCCGAGCTCGACGCGGCGCAGGCCAAGCTGCGCGCGGGCCTGCTCGCCGCCGGCGTGGTCGGCCTGGTCGCGGCGCTGCTCATCGGCCTGGCCGCCATCCGCGCCGTCACCCGGCCGCTCCAGGCGATGACCCTGGCCGCCGAGCGCCTCGGCGCCGGGGACTACCGGCCGCCGAGTCCGGCCCTGCCCGACGGCGCCGACGAGCTCGGCGTGCTCGGCCGCGCGCTGACCACCCTCGCCGCCGAGGTCGAGGCGCGCATCGCCGAGCTCACCGCCGCCCGCGATCTGTCGACGGCGGTGGTCGAGGCCCTGGTCGAGGGCGTGGTCGCCGTCGACGCGCGCGGCGAGGTGGTGCTGACCAACCGCGCGGCGACGACCTTGCTCGGCGACGGCGCGCCGCTGCCACCCGCCCTCGCCGACGCCCTCGCCGACGCCCGCGCCGGCATCGAGCGCGACGACGAGGTGGTGGTGGCCGAGCGCCAGGTGCGGGTCGCGGCGAGGCCGCTGCCCGGCAGCGCCGGCGCGGTGCTGGCGCTCTACGACGTGACCCAGCTGCGCGCCTCGATCGTGCGCCGCGACTTCCTCGCAGCGCCGCCCACGAGCTGCGCACGCCGGTCACCGCCATCGCGGGCTTCGCCGAGACCCTGCGCGGCGGCGAGGTGGCGACGGCCCAGGCCGAGGAGTTCCTCGCCGCGATCCACCGCAACGCCCGCCGCATCGCCGCGCTGGTCGCCGACCTGCTGGTGCTCGAGCGCCTCGACGCCCGACCGGCGCGCCTCGCCGAGCGCGCCGCGGTTCCGCTGGCGCCCATCGTCGCCGCGGCCGCCACCGCGGCGCTCGAGGCGGCGCGGGCGCGCGACCCGAGCGCCACCCCGCACATCACCTGCGACGTCGCCGACGACGCCGTGGTGCTCGGTGACGCCGCCGGCCTCGAGCAGATCGCGCAGAACCTGCTCGACAACGCGCTCGCCCACGGCGGCCGCCAGGTCACCGCGCGCGGTCGTCGGCAGGGCGATCGGGTCGTGCTCGAGGTCGCCGACGACGGCCCCGGCATCCCCGCCGCGCACCTGCCGCGGATCTTCGAGCGCTTCTACCGCGCCGATCGACGCGCCGGCGGCAGCGGCCTCGGCCTGGCCATCGTCGCCGAGCAGGTCCGCGCCATGGGCGGCGCGGTGAGCGCCCACAGCGCGCCCGGCGAGCTCACGCGGCTGCGGGTCGAGCTCGACGCCGGCGCTGTCACGTCGCTGTAAACCCGCGGCAGCTGTCATGTACATGTTACGGCTGCGCGAACCGGCGCCGCTTGCGCGTCCGCGCCGCATCGCGTTCGATGGGGCCATGCAGACGACCACCGCGGCCGCGCTCGGCGTCGCCCTGCTCGCCCTCGCCGCCGCGCCGGCGCAGGCCGGCGCGCCCACCTGCGCCAGCCTCGAGAACCCGGTCTACCTGCAGATCGGCGACACCCAGCAGCCTCTCATCAAGGCGCTCGGGCGCGAGCTGCGCGACAACCTGACCTACCCGCTGACGCTCGTGTACAAGACCTCGGGCTCGTGCACCAACATCGACGCGATCGTCAACGACACGCCGATCACGACCAACCTCCTGTACGTCCCGTCGATCGCGGAGGACGCCGGCTGGGAGTCCACCGATCCCGCGCTGCCGTGCACGCCACCGCCCGGCGGCGTGATCCCGAACATCGCCAACTCCAACGTGTTCGTGTCGGCGTGCACGACCGACGCGCTGCCCGCCACCGTCGGCTCCTTCGAGGGCCCCATCCAGGCCTACGTGATGGCGGTGCCGGAGCTCTCCTCGCAGATCGCGATGACCTACGCCGAGGCCTACTTCGCCTTCGGCTTCGGCGCCGCCGGCATGGCGATGCCGTGGACCGACGAGAGCCAGCTCTTCATCCGCACCGTCACCAAGAGCACGCTCCTGTCGTGGGCCGCGAGCATCGCGGTGCCGGCCGACCGCTGGTTCGGCATCCGCTACGACAGCTCGAGCGAGGTGGTCTCGAGCCTCATCAACAGCCCGACGCCGGAGCGCGCGGTCGGCATCCTCGGCGCCGAGGTGTACGACGAGCGCCGCGACGAGCTCGACGTCCTCGCCTACAAGGCCGCCGGCCAGTACTTCGCCTACTACCCCGACTCCAGCCTCACCTCGTTCGACAAGCGCAACGTGCGCGACGGCCACTACACGGTGTGGTCGCCCACGGTGTACCTGACCCACGTCGACGGCGGCGGCGCGCCGCTGTCGGCGGAGGCGGAGTACGTCATCGACCTCATCCGCGGGCGGGCGGCGTCGCCGACGCCGATGTTCAGCCCGGTCGAGGTGGTGGCCGCCCGCGGCCTGGTGCCCAACTGCGCGATGGAGGTCCAGCGTTCCTTCGAGGGCGGGCCGCTGACGCCGTACGCGCCGGCGGAGCCGTGCGTGTGCGCGTACGAGGACCTGGTCGACACCAGCTCGTGCGCGCCCTGCGACGAGTCGACCCCGTGCGCCACCGGCGTGTGCCGCGCTGGCTTCTGCGAGGAGCGCTGACCATGAAGACCCCGACCTCGTCCTGGGCCCCCGTGGGTGCGGCGCTGGCGCTCGCGTTCGCCGTCGCCTGCGGCGGCAGCGACGCCACCATCGATGCCGCCGGCAGCGACGCCGGCATCGTCGACGCGGGTAGTATCGACGCCTCGTGCTTCGAGGACCCGCAGACCTACCTGGAGCTGATCAACGCGTGCACCGACGCCGTCCAGATCGACAAGCGCCCCGTGTTGCCGCTGCAGCTGCCGGATGGCTCGCTGCCGCCGCTGCCGGAGTAGCCGCCGCCGAACCGGCGCCGTCGACGGCGACCGAGATCGACGCCTGGCTCCAGCTCGACGGCGTGCCGTGGGCCAGCGGTGACAGCGACCAGCTCGATCCGGGCGACGGCGCGCCGCAGAACACCACCGGCGTCGACGTCCGCCGCGCGCGCCTGCGCGCCGCGCACGCCCGCGGCGAGCTGCACGGCGCGATCGAGCTCGATGGCAACACCGTCGAC
>JAWKQW010000039.1:0-61948 GCA_041389945.1 Kofleriaceae bacterium | reverse complement strand
CAGATGCTCACCGGCGGCAAGCCCTTCGTCGAGGACGAGCAGCACTCGGTGATGCACAAGATCCGGCTCCTGCGGCACCAGAGCTGCCGCAAGCTCAACCCGGAGATCCCGCGCGAGCTCGAGCGCATCGTCGATCGCTGCCTCGAGAAGCAGCCGCGCGACCGCTGGCGCTCGGCCCAGGACGTGGTGATCGCGCTCGAGCGCCTGCTGGCCAAGCACGTCGACATGAACCACCACGCGCGGCTGGTGCTGTTCATGCGCGGCCAGAACCTCATCACGCAGCTCGAGGCCGACGAGTACATCCGCCCGGCGATGATCGAGGGCGGCGGCGTGGCCGCGATGCCCCAGCGCCAGGCTCACGAGGCGGCCCGGCGCGGCGCCCTCGCCCACGCCATCATGGGCGGCGTGCTCGCGCTGATGATGGCGCTCATCCACGTGGCGCCGCTGGGCGCGGCGACCGCCCCGCCCGCGACGACGACGACCGCGGCCGAGCCGGTGGGGCATGGGCTGGTGCGGGTGGTGGTCACGCCGTGGGCCGAGGTCGCGATCGACGGCGTCGACCTCGGGACCTCCACCCGCGCGACCCCGTTCGAGGTCGCCGCCGGCGCCCACGAGCTGGTGCTGACCCACCCCTGGTACGAGCCGCTGCGGCGCACCGTCGAGGTGCCGGTGGCGGCGGGCGACGAGCCCCTGCGCCTGACGATCGACCTCGCCAGCGAGGGCACGCTGCGGCCCGGGCTGGCGATCCCCGTCGACGAGGCGGTCGAGGTGCCGCTCGGCGAGGTCGCCGCGCCGGCGCCGACGCCGCCGGTCGACGGCGCCGCCATCACGCTCGAGCCGACGCCGACGCCGGCCCCGGCGCCCGCGCCCACGGTGCGCCGCCCCGCGCGGCGCACGCCGGCTCGGACGCCGGCGCGGCCTCAGGCCCGCCCGACCCGACCGAGGCCGCGGTGAGGGCGCGCGGGCTCGCCGTCGCGGCGCTGGTGCTGAGTGCGACGGCGCTCGCCGCCGCCGCCGATCGCGGTCGGCTCGGCTACCGCATCGCCCCCGGCGACACGCTGCCGCTGGTGGCGGCGGAGTTCTACGGGGACCGCGACGGCGCGGCGATCCTCGCGGTCGCCAACCACCTCGAGGTGACCGCGCGGCTGCGGGTCGGGGCGCCGCTGGCGGTGCCGGTCCCGGTCGAGGTGGTGACCGCGCCCGGCGACACCATCGCGGGCCTGGCGGCCGCGCACCTCGATGACGCGCGCCGGGCCCCGGCGCTGGCCCGCTGGAACCAGCTCGCCGAGGGCGCGAGCCTGGCCGCCGGCACCGTGGTGCGGATCGCGCCGGTGATCGCGGTGTCGGTGGCGACGGCGTCGACGTATCCCGAGGTGGTCGCGCGCTGGGCGCCGTTCTGCCGACTCGGCGGCGGGCGTGCGCGAGTTCAACTTCGCCACCGACGACGCCATCGCCGCCGGCGCGGTGGTGCGGTGCCGCTGACCGGGCTCAACGTGCCGGCGAGCAAGCTGCCGGCGCGCGCCGACGAGGCGGTCGCGCGCATCACGCGGCAGCACGCGGCGATCGAGGCGGCGCAGGCGGCGCTGCCGGTGAGCCGCGCGGCCTGGCGCGCCGGCGACTACGCCGCGGTCAAGCGCGAGCTGGCCCCGCTCGACCGCCCGTTCCTGCCGCACGCGCCCGCGGTCGAGGCCGGCATCTTGCTCGCGAGCGCGTACGTCGCCCTCGGCGACCTGGACTCGGCGCTCGCGATCTTCTCGGCCGTGCGCCAGCGAGCGCCGCGGCTCCGGCTGAGCCCGTACCACCACCCGCCGTCGGTGTGTGCCGCCTGGACCCGGGCCGGCGGCGCCCTCGCCGAGGCGCCGTGACCGCCGCTCGACGCCCGCGGCGCGCGCCGCTGTCGTGCGCCGTCACCGCGATCACCGGGCTCCTCGGCTGCGGCGGCGATGCGCCCGCGCCCGGCGAGCTCGGGCCACGGGTGGTGCCGGCGCTGACCGCCGCGCTCGCCGCGGCCGAGGCCAGCCAGGCGCCATGGCGGTGCGGCGCACTCGATCGCGACGCGCTGCCGCCGGCCGGGCCGCTCGGCGCCAGCGCCATGGGCTGGGAGGTGGTCGAGCGCACCCTGCGCGGCCCGGCGACCGCGCCGAGCACCATCGCCTTCGTCGGCGACGCCGCGGCGGCGGCGCCCGCCACCGTCGACGCCGCGATCCAGCTTCGCGGCCAGCTCGAGGCCGCGGGCGTCGACCTGGTGGTGGTGGTCGGCGGCATGGGCGACGAGTCCGACGAGCTCGTCGAGATCCTCGCGCCGCTGGCGCGCGGCGCGCCGTGGCCGACGGTGAGCATCCCCGGCGCCCGCGCCAGCGCGCCCGTCCACGCCGAGGCCGTCGCCGCCTTGCGCGCCGACGGCGTGGCGATCGTCGACGGCGGCCAGGTGCGCTTCGTCGAGCTCACCGACGTCACCGTCGCGACCCTGCCGGGGCTGGCGGCGGTCGGGCAGCTCGCCGCCGGCGTCGACGGGTGCGGCCACGCCGACGACGATCTGGCGGCGCTGCGCGCGGCCTGGCCGGGCCCCGCCGAGCGCGCCGCGGTGCTCGCCGGGATCCGCGCCCCGCGCGCCCCGAGCAACCGCGGGGTCGGCGGCGTCCAGGCCGGCGATCGCGCGCTCGCCAAGGAGCTCGCGCGCCCCGGAGGCCGCGCCCTCGACGCCTACGTCCACCCCAGCCTCGACGGTCGCCCTGCGGCTCCGGGGCGCCGGGCCCGCGCCGACGACGCGCCGCCCGCGAGCATCGCGGTCGGCCCGCTCGACGCCGAGCCGGCGCTCGATCTCGCCGGTGGCCGCATCACGCCCTCGGCGATGCTGCTCGAGGTGACCGACGACGGCCTGCGGTGGCGCCCGGTGACGCCGCCACCGGCGCCGGGGTCGCCGTGAACGCGCCCCGGCCGGAGGCCGGTGCTACCCTGGCGGCGCGGTCGTGACCCTGACGCCAGCGCCTCGATACGTCTGCCCGCGGTGCCGCTCGGCGTTCGGCGAGCTGTCGCGCTACTGCCGCGAGTGCGGCGCCGACATGCACCGGGCGAGCGCGCTCGACGCCGCCGCCCGCAGCGGCGTCGAGGGCGGCCGCGCCGCCACCGACGCGGCGAACGCCGCCGCCGGCCGCGAGGCCGATCGCCGCCTCAGCGAGTCGAACCGGGCCTGGCTCGGCAAGATCGTCGACGGGCGCTACCGGGTGATCGACGTCCTGGGGCGCGGCGGCATGGGCGTCGTGTACAAGGTCGAGCACCTGCGCATGGGCAAGATCGCGGCGATGAAGGTCCTGCACCGGGACCTCGCCGACGACCCCGACGTGATCTCGCGGTTCGAGCGCGAGGCCCACGCGGTGTCGCAGCTGGTCCACCCCAACACGGTGCAGGTGTTCGACTTCGGCGCCGCTCAGGGCGCGCTGTACCTGATCATGGAGCACGTCCGCGGCCAGGATCTGCAGCGCATCGTCGACCGCGACGGGCCGATGCCGTGGGCGCGGGTGGCGCCGCTGCTCATCCAGATCGGCGGCGCGCTGCAGGAGGCGCACGACGTCGGGATCATCCACCGCGACCTCAAGCCCGACAACGTGATCATCTCGCGCACCACCGGCGGACGCGACTTCGCCAAGGTCCTCGACTTCGGCCTGGCGAAGCTCGAGCACCGCGAGCCGCGCCCCGACGTCACCGACCGGGCGCAGATCGTCGGCACGCCGTACTTCATGGCGCCCGAGCAGATCCGCGGCGACGAGGTCGATGCGCGCACCGACATCTACGCGATGGGCGCGATGATGTTCCGCCTGCTCACCGGCGAGTACCTGTTCACCGCCGGCAGCGCGGTCGGCGTGCTGACCAAGCACCTGACGGTGACGCCCGACGCGCCGTCGCAGCGCGCCCCCGATCGCGGCCTCGACCCGCGCGTCGACCACATCTGCCTGCGCGCCCTGGCCAAGGACCCCGCCGATCGCTGGCCGAGCGTGACCGCGATGGTGCAGGAGATCGAGGAGGTGTTCGCCGAGCTGGTCGGCGACGCCTCGAGCGGCGGCCGCGTGATCGCGCGCTCCGCGGTGATCGAGGACGACGACGACGACGAGCCCGGCGCGACCGCGCTCGAGCTGCGGCGGGCGGACCTCGACAGCTTCGAGCGTGGCCTGCGCCGTCGCCGCTGGACCGTCGCCGGGGGGGCGCTGCTCGGGCTCGGCGCCGCCGCTGCCGCCGTCGGCTGGGTGCTGACCCGGCCGTCGCCGCCGCGCAGCGAGGAGGCCGAGCCCAACGACGAGCAGGCGCAGGCCACGCCGATCGTCGCCGGCGGCGAGGTCACCGGGCTGCTCGGGCGCCGACGCTCGGTGACCGAGGGCGATCGCGACATGTTCCGGGTGGCCTGGCCGATCGGCAGCCGCCACCTCGTCACCACGACGGTCACCGCCCCGCCGAACGTCGACGTCACCCTCGGCCTGCGCCGCGACGACGGCGGCGTGATCGCGCTGGCCAACGACGGCGGGGTCGGCGACCGCGAGCGCCTGCGGCGGCGCTGGGTCGAGGGGCCGTTGCTGGTCGAGGTGGCGCAGGTCGCGACCACCGGCGGTGCGCTGCCGGTGGAGAACGTCAGCGACCCGTACGTGCTGGTGGTGCAGGAGGAGACCGACGAGCCCGGCTGGGAGAGCGAGCCCAACGGTGGCGGCGCCGACGCCACCCCGATCGCGGCGGGTGGCACCGTGCGCGGCTACCTCGACGCGCGCAGCGACGTCGACGTGCTGCGCTGGACCGGCCCCGCGGGCAAGGTCGCCGTCGAGCTCGAGCCGGGCCCGATCCCGATGACGTGGACCCTCGCCGACGGCGTGGTCCGGACCGCGGGCGCCACCGTGACCCTCGCGGAGGGCGCGCTGATCTCGCTGGAGCGCAGCGACCGCGACGACGGCCCGGGCCCGCTGCCGGGCGTCGACGCCGCCTACGCGATCACGCTCCGTCCGGCCCCGTGACCGCCGCCGTCGGCTCGAGCGGCACCTCGTCGCCCTCGGGCAGTTCGAGCTCGCCGAGCTCGATCGGCGGCGGCGCCGCGGTGCGCCGGCGGCGCGGCGGCGGCGGGCCGTCGTCGTCGACGGTCGGCGGCGGCGGCGCCGCGGCGGGCGCCGCGTCGTCGCGCACGAACGACACGAACGCCATCACCGGCCGTCGTGACGCCTCGCTCATCACGAAGCGCACGCCGTCGAAGCTCCAGCCCTCGGCCACCCAGCGGTTGACGCAACCCTCGAGCGCGTCCTCGGTGACCACCGACAGCTCGACGAACTTGTAGCGCACCGGTGGCGCTACCTGCCCTTCGCCAGCAGCTCGGCGGCGTAGGGCGCGTGGTAGGTGATGATGATGTCGGCGCCGGCGCGGCGGATGCCGAGCAGGGTCTCGAGCACGATGCGCTCCTTGTCGATCCAGCCGGCGCGGGCCGCGGCCTCGATCATCGCGTACTCGCCGCTGACGTTGTACGCCGCGACCGGCAGGTTGATCTCGTCGGACACCGCCCGGATGACGTCGAGGTAGGCCAGCGCCGGCTTGACCATGACCACGTCGGCGCCCTCGGCGACGTCCATCGATGCCTCGCGCACCGCCTCGGCGACGTTGGCGGGATCCATCTGGTGCCCGCGCCGATCGCCGGCCTGCGGGGTCGACATCGCGGCGTCGCGGAACGGCCCGTAGTACGCCGACGCGTACTTCGCCGAGTACGCCATGATCGCGACCTGGTCGAAGCTCTCCTCATCGAGCGACTCCCGGCAGGCGCCGACGAAGCCGTCGAGCATGCCCGACGGCGCGACCACGTCGACGCCGGCGCGCGCGTAGCTGACCACGGTGCGCGCGAGGTTCTCGAGGGAGGTGTCGTTGTCGAGGGCGCCGTCGTGCAGGACGCCGCAGTGGCCGTGATCGGTGTACTCGCAGAAGCAGGCGTCGGCCATGACGACCAGCTCGGGGCGCGCCTTCTGATCGCGCGGATGGCCTTCTGCACCCCGCCCTGTGCGCTCCACGCCTCGGAGCCGACGGCGTCCTTGCGCTCGGGGATGCCGAACAGGATCACCGCGGGGATGCCCTGGTCGGCGGCCTTGGCGGCGGCGTCGACGACGCGATCGACCGAGTAGTGGTGCTGCCCCGGCATCGACGCGATCTCGCGGGTGACGCCGGTGCCGGGCACCACGAACAGCGGGTACACGAAGTCGTCGACGGACAGGCGGGTCTCGCGGACCAGGCGGCGCAGGCCGCCGAGGCGGCGCATCCGGCGCGGGCGATAGTCGGGGAAGTTCATACCGAGGCTGGATACACCCCGGCGATGGCGGCCGCCAAGGCCGCGGGCGTCGGGCTGGCCGCGACCGCCACCGGCGGCGCCCCGGCGGCGGTCAGCGCGGCGGCGGTGGTCGGCCCGATGGCCACCGCACGCGCCCGCAGGGTGGCGAAGGCGTCGCCGTCCTCGTCGAGCCACGCCGCCAGCGCGGTCACCTGCGACGGCGCGAACAGGGCGATCAGCTCGGCGTCGGTCGACAGCCGTCGGCGCGCGGCGGCGAGGGTCGGCGTGCGCGGCGCGGGCACGGTCCGGTACGCGACGATGGCGTCGACCTCGGCGCCGGCGGCGCGCAGGGCGTCACGCAGGTCGACCCGCCCGTGCTCGGCGTGCGGCAACAGCACGCGGGCGCCCGGCGCGACCTGCATGCCGGCGGCGACCCCGGCCCCGGTGGCGACGGCGGCCAGCCGGGGCGCGGCGCCGATGGCGCGCAGCGGCGCGGCGCTGGCGGCGCCGACGCAGTCGATGGTAGCGGCAGCGAGCGCGGCGACGGTGCCGGCGGCGGTGGCGGCGGCGATGAGCGCCTCGGCGGCGCGGGCGCTGGCGACCACGACGTGCTGGTAGCGCGCCAGCTCGCCGGCGGCGCGCGCCAGCGCCGCGACCGCGTCGGCCGGCGCCGGCGCGGTGATCGTCACCGGCAGCTCGACGACCTCGTCGACGAGCCCCGCCAGCGCCGCGCGATACCCGTCGGTCGGCGTGAGCGCGCGGGTGATGACCAGGCAGCGCATGCCGACCAAGGTGGCACGCGGCGCCGGTCGCGGGAAGGGCGCCACGGGGCGGCTGTCCGCCGGGGCGCCGACCCGCTAGGATGCCGGCATGCGCGCGTCGCTCGTCGCCTTGCTCGTCGTCGCCTGCGCCTGCGGCGACGACCGCGCGCCCGGCCAGGTCCCGGCGCCGACCACCGCGCCCGCCTCGGCCAGCCACCCGGCGCCGGCGGCGCCGACCGCCGGCGGCACCGTCTACCTCACCGGCTCCGACGGCGAGGTGGCGGTCACCGTCGAGGTGGTCGACACCGAGCCGACGATCCGGCAGGGCCTGATGTACCGGCGCTTCCTGGCCCCCGACGCCGGCATGCTGTTCGTGCCGCGGGTCGAGCAGGTGTGGACGTTCTGGATGCGCAACACGCTCATCCCGCTCGACATGATCTTCATCACCCGCGACCTCACCGTCGCCGGCGTGGTCGCGCGCACGGTGCCGCTCGACGAGACGCCGCGCTACGTCGACACGCCGTCGCTGTACATCCTCGAGGTCAACGGCGGGTGGGCCGAGGCCCACGGCGTCGGCGCCGGCGCCAAGGTCCGGTTCGACGGCATCGCCGCCGTCACGCGCTGAGGCGCGCGCGACCTCAGGGCTTGCCGTCGCCGCCCTTGCTGTCGGCGCGCTTGAGCTTGACCGCGGCCTTCACCTCGGGCTCGACGCCGCTGTAGCGCTCGCTGTTGGGGATGAACCGGATCTCGGTCTTCACCTCGAACGACAGCGTCGTGAGCATCTTCGCGATCTCCTCGCCGAGGTTGATCTTCTCGAGGAAGTCACGGGTCTCGCGGGCGATGACCTCGAAGACCTTGTCCTTGGTGGCGTCGGCCGACGACGCCAGGTAGCCGGCGACGTCGGGGAGGCTGACGTCCTTGGCCTCCTTGGCCAGGCGCCGGATGCCCTCCTCGGTGGAGGACATCGCGCCGACGCCGACGGCGAAGGTCCGCTTGACGATCTCGGGGATGATCGCCTCGAGCTTCTGGCGGACGACGTCGGTCAGGTTGTCACGCTCGGCGTCGCTCGGCAGCGGCTCGACGTCGGACGGGTCGGGCCGGGGAGCGCCATCGCCGGAAGCCATGGCGCCTGCCTACCGCCGAAGCCCAGGACTGTCAATCGGCCCTCCGCGTCGGTACACTCGGCGCCGTGAGCGCTCCGGAGCCGGCGTCGACGGGGAACGGCAGCGCCGACGACGGGCCACCGCCGGGGCCCGCACCGGCGGGCACGCCCTCCGCGACCGGCAGCGGCACGATCACGCCTCCCCCCGGCGGGCGGCGGCGCATGCCGGCCGACTCGATCACGACCATGACCGCGCAGTCGGCGGCCAAGTACGTCGCGCGTCCGGCGCCGCACCAGCCCAAGCGACGGTTCCGGGCGACCAAGGCGTACTGGACCACCCTGCGCGTCATCGCCAGCTACCAGTGGCTGCGCTTCTGGGGCCGCCTGCGATCGCAGGCGTGGTTCGACGCCGCGCTGGCCCGCGCCCACCGCACCAACGCACGCCGCATCGAGCGCACGATCTGCGAGCTGCAGGGCCTGTTCATCAAGGTCGGGCAGCTCATCAGCATCATGACCAACTTCCTGCCGGAGGCGTTCCGGCGCGAGCTGGAGGGCCTGCAGGACGCGGTGCCGCCGCGCCGCACCGAGGACATCGAGGCCCGCCTGCGCGAGGAGCTCGGACGCCCGACCAGCGAGCTGTTCGCGCACTTCGAGTCGCGCCCGATCGCGTCGGCGTCGATCGGCCAGGTCCACCTCGCGCGCACCCACGACGGCCGCAAGGTGGCGGTGAAGGTGCAATACCCGGGCATCGAGCAGATCGTCACCAGCGACCTGCGCACGCTGCGTCGCATCTTCCGGATCATCGGCCGCTTCGTGCCGTACCAGGGCCTCGACGACGTCTACCGCGAGATCCGCGCGATCGTGCTGGCGGAGCTCGACTACCGCACCGAGGCCGAGAGCGGTCGGCGCATCGCCGCGCACTTCGAGGGCCGGACCGACGTCGCGTTCCCCGAGGTGCTCGACGCGCTGTCGACGGCGCGGGTCCTCACCACGCGGTTCGAGCCCGGCTGCAAGATCAGCGACGGCGAGGCGCTGCGGCGCGCCGGCGTCGATCGCGGCGCGCTGGCGCGCCAGGTCGTCGAGATCTACTGCCAGCAGATCTTCACCGACGGCGTCTACCACGCCGATCCGCACCCCGGAAACCTGCTGGTACGCACCGCCCCGGGCGGCGGCCCGCCGACGGTGGTGTTCCTCGACTTCGGCGCGGTCGCCGAGATCCCACCGGCGATGCGCCAGGGCATCGTCGAGCTGATCCAGGGCGCGCTCGGGCGCGACACCGGGCGCATCGTCCGGGCGATGAAGCAGATGGGCTTCGTCGCCCGCGGCGCCGACGAGCGCGTCTTCGAGCGGGTCGTGGAGTACTTCCACGATCGCTTCCAGGAGACCATCTCGCTCGACTCGCTCAACCTCAAGGACATCAAGTTCGATCCGCAGAAGGGGCTCGAGAGCCTGGCCGACCTGCGCAAGATGGACATCTCGCTGCGCGAGGTGTCGGCCAACTTCCACGTGCCCAAGGAGCTCATCGTCCTCGAGCGGACCCTGCTGCTCCTGATGGGCCTGTGCACCGAGCTCGATCCCACGCTCAACCCGATGACGGTGATCCGGCCGTACCTCGAGCGGTTCGTGCTCGGCGACGAGGGCGACTGGTCGCAGCTCCTGGTCGAGGGCTCGAAGGACCTGGTGATGAGCGTGACCTCGCTGCCTGGCGACCTGCGCCGCTTCATGCGGGCGGGCCACGAGGGCGAGCTGTCGCTGCGGGTGGCGGGCCTCGAGGCGCAGGGCCGGCTGATGTACCGGCTGGGCCAGCAGGTCATCCTGGCGATGGTCGGCGTCGCGGGCGCGGTGATCGCGATCGTGCTCGAGGGTCGTGGCGAGCTGGCGCGGGCCGACTGGGCCTGGTGGACCGCGCGCGGTGCCGGGGTCCTGCTGGTGTGGTCGTGGTGGGTCGGGCGCGGCCGCCTGCGCAGCAACCGATGATCAGGTGATCACCTCGCGCGTGCCGAAGCGGCGCCCGCGGCCTTGACCGACACCCCCGGCCGCGGCTACGACGCCCCGGTCGTGCACGGCCGTTTTCTTTACCCATGCATCGCCGCTGGCTACGCTGGCGAGACGTCGGGAATGGGTCCGTCGGCACGCGCGTTGTGCTCGCGTGACCGGCGACCGCCGGCGCGCCGCTTGCCCCACCTGCCCCGTCGGCCCTGCGCCACGGTCGAGGACCAGCCATGATCGCCATCATCGGGAACGCCATCGTCGCCCTCCTCGCCTGCAGCCTGTTCACCGCGACGGTTCGCCTCTCGAAGTAGGCCGCCCGGACGCCGCGCCGCGGCGCCCGCGGGCTAGACTGCCGCCGTGACCGGCTCCGGGACCGTCCTGCCGCGCATCGGCCGACCGCCGACGCTCGACGAGCTCGAGCTCGCCGACCTCGAGGCCGTGCGCCTGCTCTTGCGCGGCGACTCGGTGGTCGACTGGCATCGCCTGGGCTTCACCGACCACGCCGAGATCGACCGGTTCCTGCGGGTCAACGAGTTCGATCCCGACTCCGAAGACGAGATCGGTCGGCTCGAGGAGCTGCGCCTCGACGCCGTCGACTACCTCACCCGGGTCTATTCGATGCAGATCCCGGACGAGGTCGCCGAGCAGGTCGCCGCCCGCGACCTGTTCTTGATGGCGTCGCGCCAGGGGCCGCTGCAGTCGTGGGCCTGCGTGGTGCTCAAGGTGATGCACATCAGCCACCACATCGCCGGACGCGCGGCGCTGACCAAGGTGTCCATCTCCGACGACGCCATCTTCCGCGAGGTCGAGCTCAAGGTGCTCAAGGTGGTCGAGGAGCTGCGGGCGGCGGGCGCGCCGATCGCCGAGTTCGAGTGGAGCCGGAAGCCGCGCGACTCGCAGATCACCAAGCTGATGGCCAAGCGCTCGACCCTGGCGGCGAGCATCTACGACAAGCTGCGGTTCCGGCTGATCGTCCCGACCTTCGACGACCTGGTGCCGACCCTGGCGATCCTCACGCGCCAGCTCATCCCCTTCAACTACGTGGTGCCGGGTGAGTCGGTGAACCAGCTGGTCGATCTGCGCCGGGTGCTCGGCGAGCTGTCGCGGCCGGCGCTGGTGAACGCGATGCAGCGCGACGGCGACGGGGTCGAGGCCGGGCTGCCGTACAACGAGTTCTCGGGGCCGGAGTACCGAGTGGTGAACTTCATCGCCGACATCCCGCTCCGGCTCGAGCGCCTCATCCCGCGCGACGACGTCCCCGACGACAGCCACGTGATCTTCGTGTTGACCGAGTTCCAGATCGCCGACAAGGCGACCGCGGTCGCCAACGAGTCAGGGGCCAGCTCGCACGAGGCGTACAAGGCGCGCCAGCACGACCGCGTGCGCATGCGGTTGTTCCGCGGCGAGGGCACGCCGGTGCCGGGCGGCGGCTCAGGCACGCCGAGCTGAGCTGCCGCGCCGCGCCGCGCGGTCAATCACACACACCGCGCCGCGCAGCGCCGCGCGGTCAATCACCCAGCGTCCGACTCAGCGTCGTGGTCTCGCCGTCCTCGATCGTCACCGTGAAGTCGTAGGACTCGCCGCCGGTGGTCAAGGTGATCCGGCGCCGGCCGGTCTTGAGGCGGAGGCGCCGGCGCCCCGACAGCGGCGTCGACAGGCCAGTGTCCTTACCGTCGATGCTGACGTTGGCCGACGGCTTGGAGAACACCTGCAGGTAGCCCTCGGCGCGGGCGACCTCGGCGGCGTCCGGCCGAGGCCGCGGCCGGCCGGCGTCGACGGGATCCGGGCGGCTGGGGCGGGCGTCGGGGCGCGCGTCGGGCGGCGCCGCGTCGGGCGGCGCCGCGTCCACCGTGGCGGCGTCCGACGGTCCGGCGACGGCGACCCCGAGCGCGTCGGTCGAGCCCGGCGCGGCGTCGGCCAGGGCGGCCACCAGCCGCGCGTCGGCGGTGCCCGCGCCGGTGGGCTCGTCGCGCATCACCAACATCGCGACCACCGCGCCGACGGTGAGCACCACCGCGGCCAGGCCGACGCCGATGAGCACGTCGCGGCGGAGGGTCGAGCGGCGCCGGGCCCGCACCGTGGCGTCGACGCCGGCGCCAACCGGCACCGCCATCGGCACGCCGGCGCCGACGGCCACGGGCCCGGTCGGCGGACCGACCCCGATGCCGGTCACCGGCGGGGTCGGCGTCGTGCGCTGGCCCGCGAGCTCGGCGTGGGACGGGCCGCTGTGGCGGCGTCGGAGGCCCTCGCCGCCCGCCGACGCGGGGGCGTCGACGGTGCCAGCGACCGCGCCGGGGCCACGGCGGGCGGCGGCGTCGACGGCCCCGGCGCGCGCGTGGACGGCGCGTCGGGACCGACGACACCGCGACCGGCGCGGCGCCCACGAGCGAGACGTGCGCGGGCCCTCGGACGTGGCCCGCGGCCGCGGCGGCGGCAGCGGCGGCGGCTGGGTCGACGCGCGGGCGCGCCGGCGCCCCGGCGCTGCTGGCGGCGAGCTTGGCGACGTCGCCGAGGCCGCCGAAGATCTCCGTCGGCGCCTCCTCGGTGAAGTCCTGGTTCGGCGCGGCGCGGCCGACGGGCTCGGCGTCGACGCCGGTCGGCCCACCTTCGTCGTCGAGCGCGTCGCCCATCGGAGCGTCGTCCGACATCGTGAACGCAGGGGCGCCGAGCACCGTGGCCTCGCCCTCGGGCGCGCCGGCCGGACCGAACGCGCTGACGACGTCGAGCTTGGGGGTCCCCGGCGGCGGCGCGCCCTCGCGCCCGAGCTGCTTGTACTCGTCGAGCTGCCGCCGCTCGCGGGCCATGTCGGCGGCGAAGGTCTCGCGCAGCCAGCTCGCGAGGGTCTTGGCCGTGTACACGACGTCCTGCGACATCAGGAACTGCTGCAGGTCGGCCGCCAGATCGCTGCACCACGGGTAGCGATCCTCGGCGTCGCGGGCCAGCGCCCGCAGGATGATGCGCTCGAGCTCCGGCGGCACCGCCGGGTTCACCGAGCGCGGCGACGCGACGTCGACGTTGCGGACCTTCTCGAGCGTGGCGAAGTCGGTCTCGGCCTGGAACAACTTCTCGCCGGTGACGCACTCGTAGAGCACCGTGCCAAGCGCGAAGATGTCGGAGCGGCGATCGAGCGGCAGGCCGCGGACCTGCTCTGGCGACATGTAGCTGAACTTGCCCTTGAGCACCCCGGCCATCGTCCGCGAGCTGCGCGACGCGGCCTTGGCGATGCCGAAGTCGATGACCTTCACCTCGCCCTCGTAGGACACCAGGATGTTCTGCGGCGAGCAGTCGCGGTGCACGATCTCGAGCGGGCGGCCCATCGCGTCCTTCTTGCGGTGGGCGTGATCGAGGCCCTCGCAGGCCTTGGCGATCAGGTAGGCCGACATCGCCGGGGCCAGCGGCTGGCCGAGCTTGCGCAGGCGGTTCTGGATCTGGAGCAGGTCCTTGCCCCAGATGAACTCCATCGCGATGAAGTGCGAGCCGTCGATGCGGCCGAGCTCGAAGATCTGGCAGATGTTGGCGTGGGCGAGCTGGCCGACGATCTTGGCCTCGTCGACGAACATCTTGATGAACTCGCGGTCCTCGCCGATCGACGGCAGGATGCGCTTGATCGCGATGACCTTCTCGAAGCCCTCGACGCCGTAGCTCTTGGCCTTGAACACCTCGGCCATGCCGCCGACGCTGATGCGGTCGAGCAGCAGGTATTTCCCGAAGGGGACGGGCTGGCGCACTGCCTGGAACTGTAGTCGGCCGAGATCGCTTTCTCAATGGGCCGGGGGCCTTTGCCCCGACGGGCCGGTCAGAAGCCCACGCCCACCGTGGCGATCGCGCCGCCGGTGGTGGGCGCGAGCTCGACGTCGAGCGCGCGACGTCGCCTGGCTCCCCGAAAGCCGTCGACGACGCCGACGACGTAGGTCGCGATGGCACCGACGCCGCTGACCCAGTTCACCACCCGCAGGGTCCGCGCGGCGTCGGTGTGGGTCCCGCAGGTCCGATCGCCCTGATCGCACCAGCCGCGGATGAGCGCGTAGCTGCCGACGTGCGCCGCCAGCAACAGCGCGAGGCTGCCGCCCACGAGCGCCGCGCGGCCGCGCTCGCCGTTCTGGAGCTGTCCCGCCGGCGGCACCAGGTTGAGCAGCCACCACCGCCGCGGTCGTGGGCGCCGCGCGCGCAGCTCGGCGCCGTGGCGGGCGCGGACGTCCTCGAAGAACGCGATCGCCTCCGGCGGCACCGTCGCCGGATCGAGGCGGCCGTCGAGATCGAGGCGGAGGTAGTCCAGCCAGTGCGCCGCCGCCGCCTGGTGGTGCCCGGCGAAGTACGCGGCCAGGCCGCGGAGGCGCGCGAGCTCGGCGCGGTCCGCGGGCGCCAGCGCCGCCGGGGTCGGCGCCAGCGGCGCCAGCAGCACCTCGACCTGGGCCCAGTCGCCGGCGGTGGCGGCGACGTTGGCCGAGGCCAGCCGGGCCCCGACGTCGCCGTCGGCGCGGGCCGCCGACGGGTGACCCCGCCCAGCCGCCGCGCGCGCGCGCGCGCCCGCAGCCCCGTCGCCGGCGCACTCACCGCGCGCGCCCCTCGAACGCGGCGCGCACGTGCGGCGCCAGGATCAGCGCGAGCTGGCGCGCCATCGCCGGCGCCAGCGCGCCGACGTCATCCCCCCGGCGCCCGACGAGGGTGTCGGTGCGGACCTCGCGCGCGAACACCGGGACGGTGCCGCGCCGGAGGGTGACGCGCGCGCGTCCACGGCCCAGCGGGACGCCCTGCTCGAGGTGCGCGCTCGCCGCGAGGAGCTGGATCTCGACGACGGGGACGTCGGCGCCGCGCGCGCCGAGGCGGCGCCGGGTGGACCACGCGATCGCCCCGGGCAGGGCGGCGCCGACCTGCTCGGCGAGGGCGGCGCCGCCGAGCGGTGCCAGCACCTCGACCGCGATCGACGGCCCGGCCGGCGGTGGCGGCGGCGGCCGGGGGCGTCGTCGACCACCGGGGTCGGCGCCGGCAGGTGGCGCCGCAGCATCGGCAACAGCTTCGCCGCCAGGTCGGCCGCGGCCGCGTCCATCCCGGCGAGGTCGGCGGCGCGCACGATGAGGTGATCGATCTCGACGCCACGGCGCGGATCACGGACTCGCATGGTCAAGGTCACGGCGTCGCCGGCGGCGAGCTCGAGGCGCCCGTCGACGACCAGCCGTGCGCGCGTCGGCACCACCACGCCGGGGCCGACGACGTCGACCTCGAGGCCGCCATCACCGAGCGTGCGCGCGATCTCGGAGGCGACCGGCTGGCCATAGATCGCGAGCTCGCCGGCGGCGTCGAGCGGCAAAAGCGCGATGACCTCGGGCGCGGGCGGCTCGGCCTTCGCGTCGCGCCCCGCGACGACGCCGGCCAGCGCCAGCGCGACCAGCGCGAGCGCCGCACGCCGGCTCACGACGCCGGCTCCTCGGCGCCGCGGCGACGGGCGACGGCGACGTCGAGCGTGCGCTTGAGCAAGGGCGACCTCACCGCGCGATGGTATCAGGGGGCCACGCCGGGATCGGGGACCGCCAGGGTGAAGGCGCCGGTGACGCCGGTGCGCGCGCTGGCGACGGGGCGCTGTCGGTCGATGCCGCTGCACAGCTCGCAGTACAGCGTGACCGCCGCGGCCGACACCGCGCTGCCGCCGGGCACCGCGACGCGACCGGAGATCCGGAGCGCGCGCGGCAGCGCCACCGCGCCAAGATCGTCGTTGGCGACCTCGGCGAGCTCGCGCCGGGCGGCGCGCGCCGCGGGATCCTCGACGATGACGTCCCAGGTCGCGCCCGGCACGCCGGGCCAGCTCACCGCCCCGCTGCCGTCGGTGACGCCGGTGCGGGTGGTGGGCCCCGCGAGCGCCAGCGCGCCGCGCGCGATGGCGGTGACGACGACGCCCGGCAGCGCCGCGCCGTCGGCGTCGACCACGCGCACCGCGAAGGGCGTCGCCGGCGGCCCCGCGATCGTCGCCGGCACGCTGGCGGTGAGGTCGAGCGCGGCGACGACGGTGCCGGAGGCGGCGCGGATCACCGCGGCGTGCTCGGCGGCGACCACCGCGACCGCGGGCAACGCGCCGCCCGTGTCGGTGACCGCGCTGCGACGAGTGGTGCCGGTGGCGCTGGCCGTGACCACGCCGTGGCCGACGGTGCCGGCGTCGGCGTGGGTCCCCACGACGACGACCTCGACGTCGGCGGCCGGGGCGCCGCCCTGCTCCACCACCACCCCCGCGAGCGAGCGGGTGGTCAGGCTCGGCGCGTAGGCGATCGTGAGCGGCGCCGCCGCGCCGGTGGCGACCAGGCTCGCTCCCAGCCGCGGCCACGGCGAGCCCGACGGCGGCACCACGGTGACCTCGAGCTGGTCGCCGGCGATCGGCGCCACCGTCCGCACCGCGAACGCGCCGGCGCCGTCGGTGGTGGCGATCGTCGACGGCACCCCCGAGACCTTCAGCGCCACCTGGGCCCCGGGCAGCGGCGTGCCCGTGGGGTCGGTGACCACGCCGGCGAGCTCGACGCCGGCGTCGACGGCGACCGGCGGCGCCAGGGTCGGCTGCCAGCCCGCGACCCGACGCGGCGCCAGGCCCGGCCCTTGGGGGACCACGAGCAGGTCGTGCGGCGTCGATCGCAGCGTGGCGTAGAAGACGCCGCCGTCGGTGACGGTCTCGATCCACAGGTCCGGCGAGCCCACCGGCGACAGTCGCACGTACGCGGCCTCGGGACCGGCGGCCGAGGCCACCTCGCCGTCGACGAGGATCCCAAAGTCGAGGGTCACGGTGCCGAGGTCGGCGTCGCCGCCGCCGCGCACCAGCTGGACCCGTTCGATCGGCGGCGTCGACGAGGTCGGCGGCGGCACCACCCGGAGCCGGTAGGGCACGTCGAGGGCGCCGGGCGCGATCGCGGTGAACGACGCCGACGCCGACGCGCACGCGCCGCCATTGACCTCGAGCATCGCGACGTACACGCCGGGGTCGGCGATCTCGAACTCGACGTCGCGGCCGCCGGCGCCGACCGACGTCAGCGGCAGATCGGACCCGCTCTCGTCGACGATGGTCCACGCGTAGGTCACGAAACCGGGATCGCCGTCGACGTCGCCGTTGGCGCGGACGTAGACGCCGGCGCCCGCGATCGCCTCCGCCGGCTGGAACTGGATCGAGGCCCGACAGCCGAGGCCACCGTCGTTGCCGCTGCCGCCGTCGCCGATGCTGCCGTCAGCGCCGGCACACCCGACGACCAGCGCGGCCGCCACCAGGCACGCGACAGCCCCGCGCCGCATCACCGCACCTCCAGGTGCCAGGTCAGGCGCTGCACGCAGGCGTCGGCGGTGAGCGAGCAGGTGTCGAGGTCGGGGCCGCACGGCGACGGCCGCCCGACGCCGTCGTCGATCTCGACGCGCACCGCGACGATCTCACCCGGCGCGAGGCTCTGGGGATCGAGCTCCAGGGCGCTGGCGGTGGCGTCGGGCAACGTCACCAGCGCGCCGCCGGTCTGGGTCGAGGCGAGCGACCACTGGAAGGTGGCGCTGGTGCGATAGCCGTCGGTGGGCGGCGGGTACGGCGCGAGATCGTCGTCGACGCTCACCACCTCGAGCCGGCGCGGCTGCTCGAGCAGCAGCACGGCGCCGGGCTCGGGCCACGGGCTCGCCGCGGTTAGGCACGGCGGCCGATCGGGATCGATGGTGATGCCGAGCGAGGCGGTGGCGGCGGCGCCGAGCGGGTCGGTCGCGGTCACCCGCACCGTCCACGTGCCTGGCGTGGTGGCCAGCAGGCGGCGACGCTCCTGGCGGGCGGCGGGGTCGGTCGATGGCGGCGTCGCCGACGGCTCGAACGTCCAGCTCGGCGTCGGCGGCTCGCGCGGGATGTCGAGCTCCCAGGCCAGGGTCACGGCGTCCGGCCCGTCGTCGCCGTCGGAGGTGATCGCGGTGAACCACACCGGCAGGCCGGCCGGGTAGGCGTCGCCGTCGAGCCCGGCCACCTGCAGCGCGATGGTCGGCGCGCGGTTGCCGATGTCGACCACGAGGACCTGGGTCGGCGACGCCGCCGCGCCGAAGCGATCGACCACCTCGAGCGAGGCCCGCACCGCGGCCAGCGGCGCGCCCCCGGCCCGGGCGCCCGGGATGGCCAGCGAGAAGGTCTGCTGGGTGCCCTCGGCGAAGGGCGTCGGATCGCACGAAGCGGCCGCGGCCCCGCACGCCCGCGCGGTCCAGCGATAGGTCACCGGATCGCCGTCGGGGTCGTCCACCACGGCGGCCAGATCGAGCCAGCCGCCACGCACCAGGTTCGAGCTGGCCAGGCGCACGATCTCCGCGGACGGACGCTCGTTGATCCCGTCGAGGTAGAAGCAGCCCGACGCCAGGAGCGCCAGCGCGAGGGTCGACACCGACGAGCGCACACCTCCTCGCATTGCAACCAACCGGCCAGCGGCCAAGTCCCCAGAACCCGGCACGGCCGGGCACCGGACACGGCGTGGTCGGACATCGGTGTCATGGTCGGGGGCGCCGGCTCAGTAGCAATCGAGGGCCGGCGTGTCCTTCAGCGTACACGCAGGCACCCGCGGGATGCTCACCCACCCCATCGCCACCCGGGCCCCGGCGCGCCGGACCTCCACGCGGTGCCGGCCCGGCGTCAACGACAGGGTGGCCGACGCCGGCGACCGCGCGCCATCGACGACGACCTCGTCGCCAGCGACCGCGACCGTGACCCGCACCGCGCCGAGCAAGGTCGCGCGCACCGTGTGCCGCTGCCCCGGCGCGAGCACGACGCGCTCCTCCCAGCTCGGCAGGCCCGGCCCCTGGGAGCAACGCACCGTGTGAGCACCGGGTGCGATCACCAGCGCCCGTGAACGATCGGCGCGACCGAGGGCGGTGCCGTCGACGTAGACGTCGCACCACGCATCGCTGTCGACGACCAGCGACGCCGGTACCGGCGCGGCGTCGGGCGCCGACCTCGGCGCGGCGTCGGGCGCCGACCTCGGCGCGGCGTCGGGCGCGGCGGGCGCGGCGTCGGGGCGGCCGGCGCGTGGCGTCGATGGCGCGCTCGCCAGTCGGGCGGCGTCGGGCGTCGAGCTGGGCGCGGCATCGACCGGCGCCCGCGCGATCACCGGCGGCCGCGCCGCGTCTGCCGGCGCGAGCTCGCCAGCGACGGCGGCGTCGAGGAGCGCGGGCTCCACCGCCGGCGTCGTCGCCCCGCGCCCGGCGAGCACGCCGGCCGTCACCGCCGCGAGCACGGCGCCTCCACCGACGAGGGCGATCGCGCGCCGCCGCCAACGTCCTCGGCGCTGCCCGGCGGTGAGGCGCGCGACCAGCGCGTCGACCTCGGCGCTGCCCGGCGCCAGCGCGGCCGCGCGATCGGCGAGGGCGATCGCGCGTGGTAGCTGGCCGCGTCGCTCGGCGTCGCCGGCGCGAGCCACCAGCTGCGCGACCACCACGGGCGTGCGCACCTCCAGGTAGGCCGTCGGATCGGCAAGCAGCAGGGCGATCTCGGCGCGTGGATCGTCGATCGTCGCGGCGTCGGTGAGCTCCCGCAGGCGCGTCGCGGCCGCCGCGGCAGAGGCCGGGCGCCCGGCCGGCTCCGGCGCCATCAACTCCTCGAGCAGGCGCGACAGCTCGCCACCGACGGCGGGCCGCCGCCGCGCCGCCGGCACCACCGCGGTGTCGACGCGCAGCCCGGCGCCCGCCGGGAGCTGCCCGGTCGCGAGCTGGTAGAGGGTGGCGCCGAGCGCGTAGACGTCGCCCTGCGGTGTCGCCGCCTGCCCGAGCGCCTGCTCCGGCGCCATGAACGCCGGCGTGCCGAGCAGCGCGCCGGTGCGGGTCTCCAGGCCGTCGTCGTCGCCGACGTAGGCGACGCCGAAGTCGGCCAGCAGCAGCCGCCCGTCGCTGGTGGCCAGGACGTTGGCCGGCTTGACGTCGCGATGGATGACGCCGGCGCGATGGACCGCGGCCAGGGCCTCGGCGAGCACGACGCCGATCGCCGCCACGGTCTCGGCGAGCAGCGGGCCGTGCGCCGCCGCCAGCTCGCGCAGCGTGCCGCCGCGCACCAGCTCGAGCACGATGTACGGCGGATCGGGCGCCCCGGCGTCGCCGCCGCCGACGTCGATGACGCGCAGGATGCCGGGGTGCTCGATGGCCGCGGCCGCGCGCGCCTCGCGGTGGAACCGCGCGACGATCTCGGGCTGACGCGCGAGGTGCGGGAACAGCACCTTCACCGCGACCTCTCGCCGCAGCTCGCGATCGCGCGCGCGGTAGACCGTGGCCATCCCGCCGGTGCCGAGCTCCTCGAGCAGCTCGTAGCGGCCGAGGACCTCGCCCGGCCCGACCGCGCGTGCGCGCGCGCGTGGCCCGCCGTCGCCGTCGGCGTCGCCGCCGGCGCCCACCGCTAGCTCGCCTTGGTCGCCGTCCAGGTGACGTGGCCGGAGGCGCCCGCGCCCTTGGCCAGCGTCATCGCGTGGCCGAGGCGGCGGGCGATGTCGTCGCCGGAGGTCGCCCCGTCGGTCGAGGCGATGGCGATGACCAGGGCGATCGCCTGACCGGCGGTGCCGGCGTCGGCCGCCGCGAACTCGGCGCGGCGCGCCTCGAACGCCGCCACCGCGCCGCGGGCCAGCGCCTCGGCGTGATCCGCTGCGACCACCGCGATGAAGTCGGAGCCGCCGACGTGGCCCACGAAGGCGCCACCGCCGGTGGCCTCGCGCGCGGCGGTGACCACGAGCTGGCCGAGCGTCTTCACCACGCCCTCGGCCCGGGCGAACCCCACCGCGTCGGCGTAGGCGTCGAAGCCGGCCACGTCGACGTGCACCACCGCCGCCGGCGTCTTGGCCTTGAGCAGCTGCTCGATCTGATCGTCGATGGCGCGCGAGCCCGGCAGGTCGGTGGTCGGGCTGCGATCGCGCTCGCGGCGTGCCGAGCGGATGAGCGCCTGCGCCCGCGCCGAGAACTCGCGCAGGTCGAACGGCTTGCTCATGTAGGCGTCGGCGCCGGCCTCGAGGCCCTGGACCTGATCGTCGACCCCGGCGAGGGCCGTCAGCATGAGGATGGGCGTGCGCGACCACATCACGTCGGCCTTGAGCCGGCGCGCGACCTCGAGGCCGTCCATGCGCGGCATCATCACGTCGAGCACGAGCAGGTCGGGATCGTGGGCCTTGACCAGGCGCAGCGCCTCGTCTCCGTCCTGCGCCCGGAGGCACAGGAAGCCAGCGTCGCCGAGCGCCATGCTGACCATGTGCGCGATGGCGTCGTCGTCCTCGGCCACCACGATCTTCTTGAGCAGCATCGCGCGGTTCCTCGTCGCCCGTGTTACCGCGCGGGCGCGCACCCCGTCAACCGTCGCCGGCGACCCCGCCCGCACCACCGTGACGGCACGCAAGGCTTGCGCGGGCCGCCGCCCCGGCCGCGCCGGCCTGCTAGGCTCAGGCCGTGCTCATCCCCGTCGACCCCGCGGTCGAGACCTCGACCCTGGCCAACGGGCTGCGCGTGACGACCGTCGCGCTGCCTCACCTGCACACGGCGATGGTGGGGCTGTTCATCAAGGTCGGCTCGCGCTTCGAGGCGCCGGTCGACAACGGCCTGTCGCACTTCGTCGAGCACATGCTGTACCGCGGCTCGCGCCGCTACCCCGACTCGCTCGCGCTCAACACCGCCGCCGAGCGCCTGGGCTCGAGCCTGCACGCCGAGACCGGGCGCGACTACACGCTGTTCAGCATGGCGTTGCCGGCCGACGCCGTCGGTGCCGCGCTCGAGCTCTATGGCGATCTGTTCGCGCACCCGCGGTTCCGCGATCTCGAGCTCGAGCGGGCGCTCATCCTCGAGGAGCTCAACGAGGACTACGACGAGGACGACGTCGAGATCAACGCCGACGACATCGCCCGCGGCCTGATGTTCGGCGACCACCCGCTGGCCCAGCGCATCATCGGGCCGCGCCGCAACGTCGAGCGCTTCACCGACGACGACGTCCGCCGCCACTTCGCGCGCTTCTACGGCGCCCGCAACGCCACCCTGTGCGTCGCCGGGCCGCTCAGCCACGCCTACGTGGTCGCCTCGGCCCGGGCCCACCTCGAGCAGCTCCCGGCCGGCGAGCCGTCGACCCTGGCCGCGCTGCCGGCGCCGCCGCCGGGACCAGCGCTGCGCCACGTGCCCGACGCCGGCTCGCAGACGACCCTGTCGATCCTGCTGCGCGGGGTTGGCGAGCTCGATCCGCGCTACGCCGCGTTCGTGGCGATGCTGCGGGTGCTCGACGACGGCATGTCGACCCGGCTGCACTACCAGCTGTGCGACCAGCGCGGGTTGGCCTACTCGATCAGCGCGGGCATCGAGCCGCTGGCCGACGTCGCGCTGCTCGACATCGCCGGCGCCACCGCCAACGCCAAGGTGCCCGACCTGGTGCGGGCCTTGCTCGAGATCCTCGACGGCCTGCGCGCCGGCGACATCCACGAGGCCGAGCTCGACAAGGCGCGCGCGCGCTACCGCTACGAGACGCTGGCGGCGATCGACGACGCCGGCGCCATGCTCGGCTGGTTCGGCGGCACGGCGCTGTATTACCCGCCGCCGCCGCTCACCGCCCGGCTCGCGCAGATGGAGGCGGTCACCGTCGACGACGTCCGCGCCGCGGCGGCCGACGTGTTGCGCCCCGACAACCTGGTCCTGGCCGCGGTCGGCACGCTGTCGAAGGCGCGCCTGGGCGAGCTGCGCAGCATCGTCACCGGCTGGCGCTGAGGCGCGCGCGCAGCGCGGCGTCGAGGGCCTCGGCGCTGGTGCCGGCGGCGCGGCAGGCCGCGGCCCAGGTCGCGCCGGTGGCCGGCACCAGGTGCGCGCGCACCGCCTCGACGCCGACGGTGGCGACGGCGACCTCGACCAGCAGCCCGGCGGTCGGATACGCGACGGCCTCGGGCAGCGCGCGGAACCCGGCGAAGAGCTCGGCGACCGGCGTCGGCGCCAGCGCGTGAGCCCACGCCGCGAGGCTGCGCCCGGCGTAGCCGCCGGCCGCCCACACCGCGCCGCCCTCGCCGAGCAGCGGCGAGCCGACCGCGCCCCAGCGCTGGTGCACCAGCACGTGGGTCGCCTCGTGCGCGAGGAGGGCCTCGAGCGCCGACGCCGGCGCGGCCACGACGTGCACGACGGAGGCCTCGACCACCGCGGTACCGTCGCCGCCGTCGCCGGTGAGCGAGGCCTTGCTGCGCGCGTCCGGATACACGTAGGTCGTCACCGGCGGAGGATCGGCGAGGCCGAGCGTCGCCGCGGCGCGGGCGAGCCCGGCCTCGATGGCCGCGCGCACCGCGTCCTCGTTGGGCGCAGGCGGTAGCCGTGCCGGGAACGCCACCACGCCGTGGCGCCCGGCGACCTCGCGCCAGGCCAGCCGGGGCGCGCGCGCGTCGAGCACCGCCGCCCCGCCCTCCCAGCGGCCGGTCGCGAGCACCCCGAAGGCGTCCTTCACCGTGATCGGCGCGGCGCCGCCGCTGCGGTTGATCTCGCCGACGCCCGGGGTGCCGGTGCCGGCGTAGAGCACGAACTCCGGGTGGGCCGCGTCGGCCGGCACCACCGCGATGAGCTGGAACTCGGCGCCCGCGAAGACCTGCCCGCCGAGCGCGAGGCGCCCTGGCGCGAGCTCGAGCGGCAGCGCCAGCCTCGCGACCAGGTGGTTCACGTGGGGGCCGCCGTAGACCATCGCGCGGGTCGGCCAGCGCGTGGCGTCGACCTCGGTGTCGAGCAGCACCGGCGCGTCGGGGAACAGCGCGTCGCGCACCAGCGCCACCTGGCCGGCGACGAGGCGGTCGGCGCGCTCGTCCCCGGCGGTGCCGACGACGAACGTGGGCTGGCCGCCGGCGAGGAAGGCGCCGACCGACGCGCTCGCCGGCGGCGTTGGCGGCGGCGTTGGCGGCGGCGTTGGTGTTGGCGCGGCCGGCTCGCCGCGACACGCCGCGAGCGCGAGCAGCGCGGAAGCGAGGACCGCCGAGCACGGCGTCGCCGGCAGCCCCACGGCGTGGGTCGTGCGCGTCATGGCCACCAGTCTCGCGCGACGAGCGACCGCCGCTCAAGGTCGGCGGCGACGGCCAGCACCGCCTCGATCGGGTACGGTGCCAGCTCGCCGCGCGCGTGCCGGCACTGCACCAGGAGGACCCCATGAGCACCATCGCCCCCGACGTCGCCGCCCTCCAGTCCCTCGGCGAGCAGACCATCCAGCTCGCCAACGCCTGGGCCGGCGCCCGCGACCCGCTCACCCGCGGCCTCAAGGAGTGGATCAAGCCGGTCGTCGCCGGCGACCGCGTGGCGGCGGTGCGCGCCGCCCTCGCCGCCTGCGAGCTCGTGGCCGCCCGCTACCCGACCCCGGCGCCCGCCGGCCTGCCCGGCCGCAGCTACATCGACGGCATGCTCGCGGTGATCCGACGCTGGCTCGACGATCCGTCGGAGAAGCAGGCCTCGCTGGTCCGCTCCACCCTCGACGTCAGCCGCGACGCCCACGCCTGGCAGCGCGAGCGCGCCGGCGCGCCGGCGTGGATCCTCGAGGCCGTCGACCACGCCTCGCTGGCGATCTGGGCCGGGCACGAGTCGTCGTACATCATGCCCATGGGCTTTGCGACCTCGACGGCGAGGGCCTGCACCTGCGTCCTGCACGCGATGCTCGAGGACGGCGTCGCCGAGGCCGACGCGGTCGCCGCGGTGACCAAGGTCGTCCTGACCGCGCGCGGCTGAGCCCGCGGCGGCGCGACAGGATCCGCGTGGCCAATTCGGCCGGCGCCCACCGCGGCGCTACAGGATCTGCGTGGCCAGCTCGGCCAACGCCGAGCGCTCGCCCTTGGTCAGGGTGCAGTGCCCGGCCAGCATCTCCTGCTTGAAGCGCTCGGCCACCGTGGTGAGGCCGTTGTTCGACGCGTCGAGGTAGGGATGGTCGATCTGGTACGGGTCGCCGGTGAGGATGATCTTGGTGCCCTCGCCGGCGCGGGTGACGATCGTCTTGACCTCGTGCGGGGTGAGGTTCTGCGCCTCGTCGACGATCATGTACACGTTGGGCAGCGAGCGGCCGCGGATGTAGGTCAGCGGCTCGATCTCGACGAAGCCGAGGTCCATCAGCTCGGCGTAGCTGCGGCCTTCCTTCTTGTCGGTCTTGCCCAGCCCGAGCAGGAACTCGAGGTTGTCGTAGATGGGCTGCATCCACGGGTTGAGCTTCTCCTCGATGTCGCCGGGCAGGTAGCCGATGTCGCGCCCGAGCGGAAAGATCGGCCGGGACACCAACAACTTGGAGAAGACCTGCTCCTCGGTGACCTTCTGCAGGCCGGCCGCGATCGCCAGGAGCGTCTTGCCGGTGCCGGCCTTGCCGACCAGGGTCACCAGCTTGACGTCGTCGTTGAGCAACAGGTCCAGCGCGTAGTGCTGCTCCTTGTTGCGCGGGCGGATGCCCCAGACGCCCTCGCGCAGCTTCTTGATGCCGACGACCTTGCCCGAGGTCTTGTCGAACTTGCCCAGCGCCGACTTGCCCGAGGCCTCGTCGCGCAGGCAGATGTACTCGTTGGCGTGCATCGGCTCGGCGCCGGCGGGCACCTCGACCCCGACCACGCCGTCGGCGTAGAAGCGATCGATGGCGCCGGCGTCCACCGGGATCTCCCGGTTGCCGGGGTACAGCTCGTCGATCGAGATCCGCTCGGGCTCGAAGTCGACGGTGTCGAGGCCCAGGGCGTCGCCCCGGATCCGCATGTTGACGTCCTTGGTGACCAGGATCGTCGGCTGCTTGGTCTCGTCGCGGACCTCGATCGCGAGCTCGAGGATGCGCTGGTCCATCGAGCGCGAGTCGCGCGCCGGGTTGGGATGGCTCTTCTTGCCGAGCACCACCTGCACGGTGCCGCCGTTCTCGAGCTGCTGCGGGTGCGACAGGCCGCCGCCGGCCGCGCGGTACTGGTCGAGCAGGCGCGCGACCTGGCGCGCGTTGCGGCCGAGCTCGGTCTGGTCCTTCTTGAAGGTGTCGATCTCCTCGAGCACGAAGATCGGGATCACCACGTTGTTGTCGGCGAACGCGAAGAAGGCGCGCGCGTCGTGCAGCAGGACGTTGGTGTCGAGCACGTAGTTCTTGACGGCCATGTTCGTCGGATGGTTGCGGCGCCCGATCGCCGTGCCAAGGCCAGCGGCCCAGATTCGCCCAGGCCACGGGCCGCCGGGATCACCCGCGGCGGGCCGGCGCCGCGCTCACAGGTGGAGCAGGCGCGCGGCGTTGTCGTGCAGGATCTTGCGGCGCACGTCGGGGCGGCCCTCGGTGGCGACGAGCACCTTCGCCAGCGACAGCGCGTGGTGATAGAAGGGCCAGTCGGTGCCGAACACCACGCGATCGAGGTCGGCCTCGGCGACGACCTGGCGCATCTGGCGCAGGCTGATGCACGACACCTCGAGGTAGGCGTTGGCGTAGCGGCGCTGCAGCGCGATCGCCTGGTCGCACTGCATCGCGCCGGCGTGGCCGAGGATGAAGGTGGTGTCGGGGTGCTCGGCGAGCGCCGCGCCGTAGCCGGCGACCTGCACGTAGGGCCGCGCGTGGGCCAGCTCGATGCCGACCGGGCCGCAGTGCCACAGGACCGGCAGGCGCTCGCGCGCACCGCAGCTCGTACAGCGCGCGCCCGCGGCGCGCTCGGCAAGAACAGCTGGAGCTGCGGGTGCAGCTTGAGGCCGCGCGCGCCGGCGTGGAGCTGCTCCTCGAGCCGCTCCTTGGGCCGGCCCCGGCGCGGGTGCACGCTGCCGAAGGCGGTGGTCGCCCCGCCCGCGCGCGCCGCGGCGACGCTGTCGTCGAGGTGGTGGGTCGGGATGCCGACGTCGACCGCGAGGATCGTCGAGTGCACGACGCCGACGTCGGCGCAGTCGCGGGCGTGGTTGGCCACGGTGTGGGTCCGGCGGGCGCCGCGGCTGGTGAGCCCGCCGAGCACCAGCTCGCGCTTGAGCCGACGCACGCCGAGCTCGTCGAAGTTGGCGTTGGCGTAGACGTCGAGGTCGTGGCGCTCGCAGCAGCGCAGGAGCAGCTCGGTGGGGCCGCTGCGCGCCGGCGACGCGTCGAGATCGATGCGCCCGGGGCGCAACGTCGGCAGCGCGTAATGCGCGTGGACGTCGATGATCGGCCCCACCGCCTGGTCGGACACGACCAGCCGGCCGTGGTCGACGTCGAACCACGGCAGCCGCGCCAGATCCTCGAGCCGGTCGAAGCAGAACGTGCGGTCGCCGCGGGCGTCGGACATCGCGGCCGAGTGTAGCCCGCCCGCTGTGCCCTACGACGCCTTGGCCGGCACCGCCGCCCCGCCCCGTCGCGCGGCCAGGCACTCGGGGTAGGTCACCACCCGGTTGCGGCCCGAGTCCTTGGCGAAGTACAGCGCGTGGTCGGCGTGCTCGATGAGGGTGGCCTTGTCGCCGCCGTCGTCGGGGAACGCGGCGACGCCGATCGACTGGGTCACCTTGAACGGCCCCTTGTCGCTCTCGACGACCAGCTTGCCGACCTCGATCCGGATGCGCTCGGCCACGGCCCGGGCCTGGGCCAGATCCGCGCGGTCGAGCACGACGACGAACTCCTCGCCGCCGTAGCGCGCGGTGATGTCGATCTTGCGCGCGACCTCCTGCAGCACCCGCGCGACCCGACGCAGCACCTCGTCGCCGATGGGGTGGCCGTAGGTGTCGTTGACCTTCTTGAAGTGGTCGACGTCGCACAGGAGCACCGCCGCCTTGTGGCCGTGGCGGCCGGCGCGCTCGAGGACCTCGCCGAACTTCTCCTGGAACGTACGGTGGTTGGTGAGACCGGTGAGGCCGTCGGTGGTCGCCATGGTCTCCATCTGGCGATACAGGAGGCCGTTCTGCAGCGACACCGCGACCTGGGTCGCGATCACGCCGAGCATCTCGCGCACGTCCTTGCCGAACCGCTTCTCGGCGCGCGCCGCGAGGGTCAGCGTGCCGACCGGGAGATCGGCGGCGAGCAGCGGCAGCACCAGCAGCGAGCGGGCGTCGTCGAGCTTGACCGCCTTGGTGTAGATCGGCGCGGTGACCTCGCGCGGCTCGCCGCCGGCCGGCAGGTAGTGGCGGTTCTTGACCACCATCGAGGCCAGCCCGGTGTTGTCCTTGAACTCGAGGCCGTCGACGACGGTGGCGTCGAGCAGCGCCGCGGCGCCCGGCCGGGAGCGCACGCCCGCGACCCGGTGCCGACCCTGCTCGCGATCGTAGAGCGCGATCATCGCGACGTCGAAGTCGGCGATCGCGGCGGCGGCGTCGAAGGCGGTGTCCATCACCTGCTCCGGCGTGAGCGCCCGGCCGAGCAGCGCGGTCGCCTGGTAGAACCGCTCGTGCTCGTACTTGGCGCGCTCGACGGCGCGGAAGACCTGCTCGGCCTGCACCGTGCGCAGGAGCTGGCCGGCGGCGTCGAGCATCAGGTCGCGATCGCCCTCGACGAAGGGCCGGGGCCGATCCGCGCACAGGACGCCGCGCAGGTGCGCGCCGTCGAGGATCGGCACCGCGATCGCGGCGTGGCCGGCGCGCTCGCCGGTGTAGTACGGCAGGTGCCCGGCCTTGGTCGCGGCCAGGAGCACCGGCGCACGATCGCGCACCACCGCGCCGAGCAGGCCGGCGGCCTCGAGCCGGCCCGGATCGCGGACCTCGTCGACGTCGGTCGCCAGCTCCTTGAGCACCAGCCGATCGCCGTCGTCGTCGACCCACACCAGCGCGACGGTGGCGGCGCCCAGCGAGCGCTTGATCGTCGCCAGCACCCAGGCGGCGGCGTCGCCGATGACCTCGGCGCCGCCGATGGCGAGCAGCTGCTCCTCGTCCTCGCGCGGACGCGCGGCGCGGCTGCTGGGGCCCAGCGCCGACGCGATCAGGCGGTAGTCGCGGGCGTCCTGGCGCAGCGCACGCAGCTCGGCGGCGAGCTGGCGGGCCCGACGACGACGACCGCGCGCCGCGAGCGCGCGCAAGAGCACCGCGTGCGAGCCCGCCGCCAGCGCGACGAAGCCCAGGTGGGTCGCCACGGGAATCAACGCGGCGCCGCCGACCCGGGCCCCGAGCCCGAGCTCCATCACCACGACCGCGCCGACCGCCGCCACCGCACCGGTGACCGGCAGCACCGTCACCGCGAAGGCGATGAGCCCGTACACCAGCGGGTACAGCGGCGAGGCCAGCGCGCCGGTCACCACGATCGCGGCGTAGCTGCCGGCGACCAGCGCCAGCGCCAGCTCGACGTCGACGAGATCGACCGAGGTCCACGCAGCCAGAACGACACCCGCTGTGCGCGGGCGCTGGGCGCCTGCCACCCGACCCGCCGCACCAGGGCGACCACCACCACCAGCGCGACCACCACCGCGGCCACCACCGCCGCCGGCGACGGCGCCGGCCGCGCGAGCGCGGCGCCGTCGAGCGCGCCGGCGGCGACCGCGGCGCACGCAGCGGCGGCGGCGGCGGTGCCCCGGTGACGGCGCCGGCACGACGGAGCCCGCGGCGCGAGGTTCACGGCGCAGCTCCCGTCGGCGTCCGCTCGATGCGCAGCACCAGCTCGCCGGGGTAGACCATGCCGAGCTCGTCGCGGGCGTGGGCCTCGATCGCGGTGACGTCGGTGCGCAGCGCCTCGACCTCGCTGGCCAGGCGCGCGTTGCGGGTCGACAGCTCGCGCAGCTCGGCGCGCGAGGCCTCGAGCTGCGCGCGCAGCCCAGGTCGCCTGACCATCGGAGCTGCCGAGCACCCACGGCACCCGCGCGATCGCGACCGACGATGAGCGTCAGGAGCGCGCGCAGGCCCCAGCGCGCACGCGGCCGGGCGGCCTCGGCACCGGCGGTGGACGACTCGCGCTGCGCAGACACGCGCCGACGTTACGGACGCGGATCCCGACCGGGCAACTTTGCGGCAGCGGTCACGCGCGGCCCCCTGCCGGCCGCGGGCGACACGATCGCAACTATCGAGATCTCCGCTGCTCGGCGGGGCCTTGATGTAGGCTGCGCGCGCATGTTCGCCCACCTAGCTCCCTCGCGCAACGTCGCCGCGCTCCTGGTCGCCGCCCTCGCAGCAGCCTGCGGCGGGGACGACGACGCCCCGCCCTCGACCGAGCTCCGCTGTGGCGCCGGCGTCACCGGCACCGTGAGCGCGACCGCGGCCTGACCGTCACCGCGGCCGACGGCCTCGATCTCCGGGGCGCCGCCCTCGGCGCCGGGCCGGCGACCACGGTGCCGTCGACGGCCACCATCGCCTGCGCCGACGACATCGTGCCGGGGCTACATGGCGCTAGGGCCGGCGGTGGCGTTCGCCCCGCCGGCGCCTGGTCGGATCGTCCGTTCGAGCTGACCTTGCCGTACAAGGCGGCGCGGCTGCCCGCCGGCGCGCTCGGGCGCCACGTCCGGGTCGTCGCGCCGCCACGTCGGCGACGGGGCGCCGTTCTTCCCGCCGGTGTCCAACCGCGTGCTCGACGACGCCGATCCCTACGCGTCGCGGCTGGCGATGCGCGCCGGCGAGCTCGCCACCTACCAGGTGGTGGTGCCCGTCGACGCCGGCACGCCGCGCACGGAGCGCTTCGCGTTCCGCGCCATCGTCGGGATCTCGATGGGCGGCAACGCGGCGATGTCGATCGCGCTGGCCCACCCGGATCGGTTCGACGTGGTCGCCGACCTCGGCGGCGAGCCCGGCCCGTCGATGCGCTACACGCTGACGATGGTGCGCGACTACCTCTTCGGCGGCTTCTGCACCACCGCCGACGAGGCCGCCGGCCACGGCGCGGTCGGGCAGCTGTGCCCCGACCAGCAGCGCCCGCCACGCACCGACCAGTTCGAGATCAAGTCGGACTTCGACCACATGGTCTACCAGGACGGCGAGGGCGTCGGCCTGACCCTGTCGCGCAGCTTCTACATGAAGGCCGCCCGGGACCTCGCCCGGGCGCTGTCGAACCCGGCGCTGTACAACCCCGAGGATCCGTACCGCCCACCGGGCGTGTCGGCGGCGTACCTCGAGCGCCCGCCGGCGGAGCGCTGCGCCGATCCGGTGGTGCTCACCGACTTCTACGATCGCGAGTTCAACCCCGACGGCAGCCGCCCGGTGATCACGTTCTGCGACGGCAACGACGGCCCGGTGCTCGGCACCATCGATCCCACGGTGGCGCCGACAACCCGGCGGAGATCCTGCTCGCGGTCGACGTCAACGAGAACGGCCGGCGCGATCCCGGTGAGCCGGTCATCACCAACGCCTACGAGCCGTTCGCCGACGTCGGCGTCGACGGCGTGGCCTCGGTCGACGAGCCCGGCTACGACCCGGTCACCAACCCCGATCCGGCCGGCGACGACTACCACTACCAGCCGCAACCCCGGCGGCACCGAGGGCAACCTCGACTGGGATCAGGGCGAGCCCTTCGAGGACGTCGGCCTCGACGGCGTCGACGGCACCTGCCAGCACGGCGACGCGCCCGCTCCTGGCCTTGGCGGCTGCTACGACGTCGGCGAGGGTGACGGCGCGTGGACGCTGTCGCCCAACGTCGCGCGCTGGTACGAGAGCGACGTCGCCACCCGGCTCGCGGCGCTGACCCCGGCCCAGCGCGCGCACGTGTCGCTGTGGTTCGACGCCGGCATCCGCGACATGCTCAACGCCTCGATCTCGGCCAACGCCGGCGCCGGCGTGCTCGCGACCTACGGCCTGCCGGTCGGCGTCTACGACGGGTTCTCGCCCCTCGACGGCTCCTCGAGCGAGACCGTGTACGACTTCGCGCGGGTCGACTGGTCGCGGGTGCCCCGCTACGCCCTGCTCCGCTACGGCAACCCCGACGCCACCGAGGCCCAGATCGCGCTCGGCGACGGCCGCCACGTCGGCACCGCCGCCCAGCTGGTGAACCGCGCCACCACCGCGTTCGCGTGGATCGACAAGCGGCTGCCCGACGGCGACCGTGTCGACGAGACCGCCGGCGGCGAGGCCCTGCGCGGGCAGCTGTTCACCGCGCCGTCGACCGGCCGCGAGACGCCGTACGCGGTGTTCCTGCCGCCGGGCTACGACCAGGCGGACAACGCCGACCTGCGCTACCCGGTCGTGTACTTCCTGCACGGCTACGGCCAGGAGCCCGACGATCTGCTGGCGCTGTCGTCGGTGTTCGAGGTGTACATGCAGCCGTCGTCGCTCGACCTCGCGCAGCGCTTCCAGAAGATGATCATCGTCTACGTCGACGGGCGGTGCCGCCCCGCCGGCGACGACGCGTTGCCGGTGAACCCCGACGGCGATCGCTGCGAGCGCGGCACGTTCTACAAGGACGCGCCCGGCGGCGGGCCGGCGCAGATGGAGACCAACCTGCTCGAGCTGATGGACCACATCGACGGGCTGTACCGGACGCGGGCCGCGGCCGACGTCGAGATCGTGCCGTAGCGCGCTGGCGCGCTCACGCGGCGGCGTCGGCGCGGGCGCCCGACCGGGTCGCGCCGACGACGTGGATGGCGACGCCGAGCCCCGACCACGCGAGGATGCGGGCGCGCCGGGCCAGGCCGACGGCGAGCCCGAGTTCCGGTGGATAGCCGAGCGCGACCAGCGCCACCGCCGCGCCGGCCTCGGCGACGCCGATGGTCTGCGGCACCACGAAGGCCAGCGTGCCGACGGCGGCGAGCACGCCGGTGATCCACGCGATCGCGACGACGTCGACGGCGGCGCCGAGCAGCGCGAGGTACAGCGCGATCTCGGCCATCGCCAGCGCGCGCCCGACGACGTGCCAGCCGAGTGCGCCGAGCAGGCGTGACCACGCGGGGGCGGTCGGCGCCAGGCCCGCGCCGCCGAGGCGACCGACCAGCCGCGCCGCCCACGCGCCGCGCGCAGCCGCCACCAGCGCCACCGCGGCCACCGGCGCCACGACCACGTAGCCGAGCAGCGCCGCCGACCACCCGGCGGGGACCGCCACCCGTCCGACCGCGAGGGTGGCGCCGAGGGCGACGCTCGAGAACACCAGGCCCCCGGCGAGGTTGATCAGGCGATCGAGCACCACCGCGTGGGCCGCCACCGGGCCCGGCACCTCGCGCCGGAGCCGCGCGATGCGCACCGGCTCGCCACCGACGCCGGCCGCCGGCACCAGCGCGTTGTAGCCGTCGCCGACGATGCGATCGACGACCAGCGCCCACAGCGACGGCCGCCCGGGCAACAGCCGGCGCAGCGCGAGGGCGCCGGCGACGGTCCATGCCAGCGCCACCGGCAACACCGCCGCGGTCGCCCAGCCCATGCCGAGGAGCGCGCGGCCGATCGCGTCGAGCGGCGCGGTCCACAGCATCCAGCCCAGGAGCGCGACCCCGGCGACGGCACCGATCGCACGCCACGGCAGCGGCGGCGCGTCGAGGGTGCGCCGCACCACCACCAGCATCGCCACCACCGCCACCACGCCGCCAAGCGCGACCACCTGCGGCGCGCCGACGGCGAGGGCCACCGCGGCGAGCAAGGCCAGCACGTCCTGCTTGGCCAGCGCGCGCAGGCGCAAGAGACCGCGCAGGAGCGGTCGTCGCCCGAGCTCGGCGGCGCGGGTCTCGACGGCGGCGACCACCACCAGGTGGGTGCCGGCGCTGCCGGTGCGTCGCAGGTGCGCGACCATGGTGCCGACCAGGACGACCGCGCCGACGGCGAAGCCGGCCGCCAGGAGGTAGTAGCCCGGCGCGTCGCCGGTGCGCGCCAGGCCGATGGCGGCGCCGATCACCAGGAGCGCGTAGCGGATGTTGTCGGTGATGGTGTCGTACCAGGCGCCGAACCTCGACGCGCGCAGGGTGGCGCGCGCGAGCTCGCCATCGCAGCCGTCGAGCACCGACGCGAGCTGCGTGACGACCGCCGCGGCGAGCAGCGACGTCGGCGTGCCGTCGACCAGGAGCCCGAAAGCGAGCAGCCCCAGGAAGAAGACGAACGTCGTCATCTGATTCGGCGTCACGCCGAGCGGCGCCAGCACCCGCGACGCCGCGATCGACACCGGCCGGTTGAGCCAGCGCGAGACCGGCCCATCGGTCGGCTTGCGCGACCGCGCGAGCAGCCGGCGGGCGGCCTCGCGGCGCATCGCTGGGGTGTCGACGTCCTGCCACAGCGCGCCGTCGATCGCGGTCGCGTGCAGGTCGCCGCGGCCGACCGCGTCGGCGAGGACCTCGCTCACCGTGGAGGCGCCCGCCGCCACCGCCCGCGCGGCCTCGGTCGCGACCCAGGCCGGGCACGCGAACACGCCGGCGTCGATCCGATCGTAGTCGCCGAGCTGCTTGCCGAGCGCGATCACGCGGCCGTCGACGCTGGTCGCCACCTTGGTGGCGTCGTCGAGATCGAACACGCCGCCGATGTCGGCGTCGGTCGCCAGGTGGATGCGATCGGGCTCGGCGACCAGGTCGGCGGCGAGCTGCTCGACCACCGCGGGCTCGAACACGTGATCGGCCATCGCCAGGTAGAACGGCTCGCCGGCGGCAGCGGCGCCGGTGGCCAGGCTGTGGCCGTTGCCCTCGGCCCAGCTCGTGCACCGCACCAGCTCGAGCCGGTGACCGGCGAGGCGCCTCATCCGCGGCACCGCCGCCTCGATCACCTCGGCGTGCGCGCCGGTGACGATCACGAAGCGCTCGACGCCGCGCGCGGCCAGCGTGAGGACCGCGCGCTCGAGCAAGGTCACGCCGAGCACGCGCGACAATGGCTTGGGCAGGTGTGCGCCGCCGCGCAGGCGCGACCCAGCGCCCGCCGCCAGGATCACCGCCACCCGCGGCGGCGTCGAGGCGCCGCCGACGCGCACGGGCGATGGCGGGAGCAGCGGCCGTGGCGGCGGCGCGGCCGCGCGCGAGGGGATGAGGGTGTCGGGGTTCATATCGACTCGAATCACCAGGTGTCGGGGTTTCGGCGCGCGCGGCCGTACGCCGCGCGCACGTCGGCGCCCACGCCCACCCAGGCCGCGGCGACCGCCGTCGGGGAGGTGCGCGCCACGCGGACGCCGGAGGTGCGCCGACGTGGTGCACGCTGGGTGCCAGGGAAGATCTCCCCGACGAAAGCGCCGTCAGGACCTACCCCTGCCTACCCGGACGGTCGGCTAGGCTAGGCGCATGGAGCGAGCTGCACGGGGAACGATGCCGCCGTTTTCGATGCCCCCGCCGGATCTGAACGCGGCTTCGCAGGCCACGCTCATGCGCGCGGTGGCGCGCGCGGCCACCGCCCCGACGACCTCGCCGCCGGCCTGCGACCTGTCGACGACCTGCCCGAGCTGCGGCACCGAGATGCGGCCCGAGCACGCGCACTACCGGTGCGGCCGCTGCGGCTACCGCGACTCCTGTTGCTTCTGAATCGCTATGGCGTGACCAGCACCAGCGACTGCTCGGTGCGGGCCCACACCCGCCCGACGTGATCGACGGCGACGTCAAGCACCTGGTTGTCGATGAGGCCGCGGCGCATGTCGATGCGACGCAGGCGATCTCCGTCGTAGACCGCGACGCCGCGCGCGGTCGCCAGCCACAGCGCGCCGTCGGGGCCGGTCGCCACGTCCCACGCCGGATAGCCCAGCGTGCGCGGGAACTGCCACGCCGTCCCGGTCCAGCGACCGACGCCGACCCCGGTGGCGATGTACACGCCGCCGTCGGGCGCCGCCGCGACCGCGCGCACCAGCTCCGACTCGAGGCCCGAGGTCTCGTCCCAGATCTGCAAGCGATCGCGGCGCAGCCGCACCGCACCGGCGAGCGTCGCGAACCACACGGCGCCGTCGTCGGCGAAGTCGACGTCGAGCGCGGCGCGCGGGATGGGCATCACCCCCGGCGCCGGCGCGCCGCTCGCGGCGTGGTAGGTGACCTGGCCGCGCCCGAGGTCGACCAGCGCGACTCCGTCGCTGTCGAGGTCACCGGCGGCGTCCGAGCGCTCGCGCGCGAGCAGGCCGATCCACAGGCGGCCGTCGCGCGCGAACCGGGCGAAGCTCACGCTCGGCAGCCCGCCCCCCGGCGGCGCGATCGCGATGCCGGGGACGTCGTCCCAGGTGAGGTCACCCGGTCGCAAGCGCGCCAGCGACATCGTCGGCTGATCGCCGCTGCGGTGCAGCATGTACACGTCGCCGTCGGCGCGACGCACCGCCGCCAGCGCCACCACGTCGGGGCCGCCGCGCGCGAACGCCGCGCCGTCCCAGTGCCACGCCGAGCGCGCGCCGGTGGCGATCCAGCAGTCGTCGCGCGCCAGGCACGCCACGCTGAGGCCGTGGGCGTCGGTGAGCATCTCGCCGGTGCGCAGCCAGGCGCGGGGCCCGCCGCCGCCGCGCGCCATGCGCGCCACCCCCAGCGTGCGGGTGCCGATCCACAGGTCGTCACCGTCACCGACCACCACCGTCGGGTCGACCGGCAGGGTCGCCGCGATCGGCTCGACGACGATGTCGCTGGCGTCGCCGCTGGCGAGGGAGACCAGGCGCGCGCCGACCCGCGCCAGCGCGCGCGCCATGCCGCCGCCGTGGGTCATGCGCACCAGCTCGCGCCCGACCCGGGCGACCACGCTGCCGCCGCTGGCGGTGGCGGCGTCCCAGCGCGCGTCGGGCAGCAGGCGGTACGAGGTCCAGCGTCCGCCGACGCCGATCGCGAAGCGCTGGCGCCCAAAGTCGTCGTCGCCGACCGCGAGCACCGCCTGGACATCGCCCACGGTGAGCGGCAGCAGCATGCGCACGCGCGCCAGCGCGCTGCCGCCGTCGGCGCCGATCGCGGTGGCGCGGCCGGAAGGATCGATCTTCCACAGCCCGGCGTCGGTCCCCGCCCACGCGGCGCCGGCCTCGTCGGGGCTCGCGATCACCGCCGCGACCGGAGCGCTCAGCTCGGCGCTGACCCAGCCGCTCGCGCTCACGCGGTGCAGGCCGCCGGCGTGGCCGATCCAGACCTCGCCGACGCCGGCCGGCGCCAGCGCCACCGTCGACGCCTGCGCGAGCGCCACCGCCGGGGGCGCCGGCGGCATCGTCGACATCACCCCGCCGGCGACGTCGTACGCGACGACGCCGAGGTCGGTCGCGATCCACAGCACGTCGCCGGCGGCGGCCAGGCCTCGCACGACCTCGCCGGGGAGGCCGTGGTCGGCGCTCAGCGGCAAGAGGGTGCCGGTGGCGAGCTCCCACTGCTGCAGGCCGCGCGCGCCGGCGACGAACACGTGGCCGCCGACCCGGGCGACGTGGGCGACCGCCGCAGGCTCGGTGAACGACAGCACCCGCACCGTCGCGGTCTGCGGCACCCGCGGGCCCGTGGTCGGGGCCGGACAACCGGCGGTCGCGGACGCCAGCGCGATCGCCGCCATCGTCGCGCGCGGACGGCGACCGCGTCGGCCTCGGCTGCCCCGTCGCGACATCGGCGCCGACCGTAGCGCGACGCTGGCGGTGGCGTCACGCGCCGGCACCGACGGATGCCCGCGCGCGTCGACCGGCGTTCGCCGCAGCCACGAGCCGGCGAAGCGTCCCGGCTGCCGACGATGTCGGCCGCCGGCGCGACGACGACCACAGCCGGCCTTGACAGCCGCCCCCTGGTGCCGATAGAAACCTCGCCGCTGCGACAGATCCCAACGCAGCCTCGGGGACATAGCTCAGCTGGGAGAGCGCGTGAATGGCATTCACGAGGTCAGGGGTTCGATCCCCCTTGTCTCCACTTTCTCTCGATCGCCGGTCCGACGGCGCTGACCGTCGTCGACGAGACCTGATCGCCGGCCGCGCTGGCTGAGCACCGCCGGCGCGGCGCGGGTGGTCGACCGACGAGGGCGAGGCCGATGGAGGTCGGCGACCCGGCGGATCGCGGCGCGCGCGGTGCGGCGTGCGCGGCGTGGTCGACGTCGGCGCGGGATCCGCGGCGCACGCCGCGCGGGGCGCCGAAGCTGTCTCGGCGGCGGCCCGTCGCTGCACGAACCGATCTATCTTCGGTCGGTGCGTCTCGGCGAGATCCTGGTGGCGGAAGGGCTGGTGCTCGACGGCGACGTCGCGCGCGCCCTCGCCGCCCAGGCCCGCCACCGCCGCCGGCTCGGCGCCATCCTGATCGGCGCTGGCCTGGTGACCGCCGACGCGGTCGCGCGCGCGCTGTCGCGCCAGCTCGGCGTGCCGGCCGCGCTCGAGAAGCACCTGGCGGCCCGTGATCCGTCGCTGCCGCCGCGGCTGTCGGCCACCACCGCGCACCGCTATGGCGCGGTGCCGATCGCGCGCAGCCGCGACGGCGCCCTGGTGGTGTGCCTGCGCGATCCGCGCGCCGCCCAGGCCCTCGCCGCCCTCGAGCGCGAGCTCGACGCCCGGGTGGTGCCGGCGGCGGCGTCGGAGGCGCTCCTGACCCCGCTGCTCGAGCAGCTCTACGGCGCGCCCGACGACGACTTCGACGTCGACGTCGATCTCGGCGACGGCGACCCGGCGCCGGCGGCGCCGCCCGACGAGCTCGGCGGCTTCGGCCTGGGCGGGTTCACGCTGGCCCGCCTCGACGACGACGGCGTGTCCAAGGATCTGTCGCAGAGCTCACCGGTGATCGCCTTGCCGCGCACCGAGACCGGCAGCCTGCCGCCCCGGCGCGACAGCGGCGTCCTGCCGGCGGCGCGGCTGGGCACCGACGCCGGCGCGCCGGCCCCCGCGGCTGCCCGCAGCGAGCCGCCGCTGGCGGCCGCGCGCACGCTGTCCGACGCCGGCCTCGCGAACACCTCGAGCGCCTCGCTGGCGGCCGCCGCACGGGCGGCGGTCGAGGCGGCGCGGCCGCCGCCGAGGTCAGCGACGCCGCGCGCGCCCGCCGCCGCCAACCCGGCCGCGGTCGCCGGCGACCTGCAACGCATGGCGACGGCGGCGACGATGGCGATGGCGCCGACGCCGCCGAGCCCGGCGTCGATCGTACCGGCCGCCGCCCAGCAGGCGGTGGCGACCTCGACCCGCGCCTCCGGCCAGATCGCCGCGCTCACGCCAGGCGCCGTGCCGCCGTTGCCGCGGGTCACCGCCCGGGCCCCGAGCGTCCGCCCGTCGACGGCCGAGCTCGACGACGGCTGGTCCGACGCCACCGCGAGCGCCGCCGCCGCCACCGTCGCCACCCCGGTGCTCGATCGCGCCGCGGTGCTGGTGGCGCTGGCCTCGGCCGCCAGCCGCGACGAGGTCGCCGAGCTCGTGGTCGCCTTCGCGCGCGGCCACCTGCGCACCGCGCTCGTCTTGATCGTCCGCGACGGCATGGCGCTCGGCCACCGCGGCGCCGGCCCAGAGCTCACCCCGGCGGCGATCGAGGCGATCGCGGTGCCGCTGCACCAGCCGTCGACGCTCAAGCTGGTCGTCGACGGCCGCCAGCCCTTCGTCGGCACCGTCCCCGACGGCAACGCCATGCTCGATCGCTTCCTCAAGGTGTTCGGCACCCGCGAGGTGGTGATGCAGCCGGTGGTGCTGGGCTCGCGGGTGGCGTGCGTGATCGTCGGCGGCGGCACCGACGGCGCCCTCGCCGACCTCGCCGGCGATCTGCGGACGGTCGCCGAGGCGATGGCGGCGGCGTTCCTGCGGATCATCCGCGACGGCAAGCAGCCGGGAGCCAAGGCGTGACCGCCCCGCGCCTGCGCGTGCAGGGCACGGCGCCCGGCGTCGTCAGCCTCAGCGGGGTCATCGACGAGGCCGCCGGCCTCGACGCCGTGCTGCCGCTCGCCGTCGACGCGCGCCTGCGCCTCGATCTCGGCGGCGTGACGTTCGTGAACTCGGTCGGCGTGCGCGACTGGATCCACCTGCTCGCCGCGGCGGCCGCCGCCGGCGTCGCGATCGAGCTGGTGCGGGTCAGCGAGCCGATGGTGCAGCAGCTCAACATGATCGTCGCCACCCGCGGCCACGCCGCGGTGCGCTCGTTCGTCGCGCCGTACGCGTGCGACGCCTGCGGGCACGAGGAGGCGCGCCTGCTCGAGCTCGCCGAGCACGGCGACACGCTCCGCGCCGGCGCGCCGCCGCCGGCGCCCTGCCCCGCGTGCCCGTCGCCGATGGCGTTCGACGACTTCCCCGAGCGCTACCTCGCGTTCCTCACCGACGAGCGCCGCGTGCCCGCGGCGGTGACGCTCGCGCCAGCGGTGACCTCCGTCGCGCAGGAGCCGGGGTGACGGCGGGCCCGACCCGGCCCGCGTCGCCCGCCGGCGAGGGTGTGCTAGCGTCGGTGCAGGTGCAGCCCATGGCGCAGGCGATCAGCGCGACCATCCTCGATCGACACGAGGCCGACCTCGTCGAGCGGGCGCTGCGTGCCGTGGCCTCCGAGGCGCCCGCCGACGGCGAGATCCTGCGCGGCCAGCTCGAGCAGCTCCACCTCACCGCGCACCTGCTCGACCGCCAGCGGCCGCTGCGGTCGCCCACCTGCCTGGGTGGCGAGGACCGCGACGAGCAGACCCTCATCGGCCACCTGTGCGCCATCGACGGCCTGTCCGGGGATCTCGTCCTGCCGCTCAAGGCGACCCTGTCGCGGACCTATCTGCTCACCAAGATCATGTTCTTGCGCGGGTTCGTGAAGGCGACCGCCGCGCTGCGCACCGAGGCCTCGGAGTTCGGCCGCATCACCCACGACCTGCGCGAGGAGCTGGCGCAGTCGATCTACACGCTGCTGGCCGAGGAGCTGTTCCTCGCGCTGCTGCGCAAGCCCGACATCAGCGTCCGCATCAAGCGGCGCACCGCCGACCAGCTCATCACGATCTGGGACGACGTCGAGCTCGAGATCGACGACTTCGCGCCGCTGCTCGAGTCGGCGTGGCACGCCCGCAACCGGGTCCACAGCGACTACGGCACGCTGCTGGGCGCGAGCGAGACGTTCCGGCTGGTGTGCGAGGACTGCAACCCCGCCGTCGTCGACTTCTTCGCGCGCGACAACATGACCGCGAGCGAGATCGCCGCCTTCGAGGAGTTCCTGTTCAACATGACCTCCGAGGAGCTCACCACCCTCCGCCGGGAGATGGCGGCGCAGAAGCTCACCGCGGCGACCCCGGCGTGGGCCGCGCAGGTGCTCGGCCGCCAGATCGAGGACCTCGAGCACTCCAAGGAGATCGACCCGACCGCGCTCTACCGCTCGTACCAGCGGCGTCAGCTCGCGGCCGACTTCCGCCTGATGTCGGGTGCGCCGGGCCCGCGCCGCACCGCCGAGGCGTACCTGATGATCGACCTGCTCGATCGTCAGGCCGACGCCTGAGCTGGACCAGCTCGCTCAGCGGCGCCGGACGCCTTCGAGCGTGGCGACGGTTGGTACACGTCCAGCGGCGCGCGCCGCCGCGCGGCTACGCCTTGGTCGCGGCCTGCGCCTGCAGGTGCCGCTCGACCAGCCGCGCCAGCTCCGGCACCGCCTCGATGACGTTGGTCTTCGCCGAGTCGCGCATCTTCACGTAGAACTTCTTCGCGGTGCCGTGCGAGGTGTTGGCCGCGCGCGCATCCGTCACCGACAGCAGATCCTCGGCGACGTCACTCGGATCGCGCGATGAGGTAGTCCGCGAAGCTGCTCTGCGGCGCCGCGGTCCAGCGATCGTGGTGCGGCTGCAGCTTGGTCAGCCACTCGTCGAGCAGGCCGTCGACCACCTCCGGCACGAACCGGCGCTTGATGGTCTTGATGGCGCCGTACGCGCCCTTGACCATGAGGCCCTTGGTCTTGACCTGGGCGTCGACGAGGTCGACGCAGTCGCTCACCAGCTGGGTGCGCGGGGGCTCGGTGCCGAGCAGTTCCGTCAGGGTCGCCATCGCTTGCATCCTCTCTCGTCGCGTGCCGCGGTTGTCTACCACGGCTGCGCCCGGCTCACGTGCCGGGCCGCAGCGACACGCCGTAGCGCTCGCAGCGCTTCTCCATGTCGGCTCGATCCTTGCCCTGGAGGCGGGCCGCGTGGGCGCGCGCCTGCTCGGGCTCGCCGAGCACGCACGCCGACGACACCGCGATGCGCAAGAGCCGGATGCTCGTCGGGTTGGTCTCGAGCAGCTCCCGCGAGAGCTGCAGCGCGCCCTCGTAGTCCTGGCTGTCGTAGCGGCGGCTGGCCTCGGCGGTGAGCTCGCCGGTGGGATCGCCGCCGGTGGTGCGGGGGCCTTCGTCGGTGCCGTCGGAGGTCGGCGCCCGACCGGGCCGGTTGCGCCCGCCCATGCCGCCCATGCTGCCGCGCCCGGCGCGTCCGCCGCGGCCGCTGCCGCTCGCCTCCGACGCCGGGGAGTGCTCGGCGCCCACCTCGGCCGGCGCGCGCGGCGCGGTGGCGCGCGGGAGCGACGGCGACGACGGCGACGACGGCGCCTCGATCGAGGCCGCCGCCGGCCCGCCGCGGACGGCCACGGCCAGGTAGATCAGGCTGGCCAGCACCAGGCCGCCGCCGGCTACCAGCGCCGCGCTGCGAAACGACATCGCCGCTGGGCGTAGCACGCCGAGGCCGCTGGTTCCACGGCCCCTGCCGCGCCGCCGGGTCCTCGACCGACCGTGGTACGCTCGCGTCGACGTGCGCCGACCGGCGCCCCGTCGACGCGATGGCCAACGAGGCAGACACCCGGACGCGGCTCGCCCCAGGCGATCGGGTCCTCGATCGGTACGAGGTCGCCGAGGCCATCGCGTCGGGTGGCCACAGCACGGTCTACCGCGGACACGACACCCGGCTCGCGCGCCCGGTGTGCATCAAGGTGTTCTCGCCCCTGGCCGATCTCGAGACCGGCGACGGCGACACCGGCGCCGCGCGCACCAGCTACCAGCACTTCGTGCAGGAGGCGTTCGCGCTCTCCCGGCTGACCCACCCGAACACGCTGCGCATCTACGACTTCGGCCACCTCGACGGGCACGCGCCGTCGGGCGTCGCGGTCCCGGTGCAGGTCTCGGAGTTCTGCGGCGGCGGTACCGTGACCGATCTGGTGCGCGTCGAGGGCGCCCAGCCTCTCGAGCAACTCGCGCGCATCATCGTGCCGATGTGCGAGGCCCTCGGCGAGGCCCATGCGCTCGGCCTGGTGCACCGCGACATCAAGCCGCAGAACCTGCTGTTCACGCTGGTCGGCGCCAGCCGCCAGCCGAAGCTGTGCGACTTCGGCATCGCCAAGTGGGGCGGCGAAGCGGCGGAACCGGGGCAGCGCGCCGATGACACCCAGCTCGTGGCCGGCCGTCGCCTGGCGATGTACTCGCCGAGCTGGGCCGCGCCCGAGCAGATGGCCGGCGAGCTGGCCGGCCCCGCCGCCGACCAGTACTCGCTGGCGCTGGTGACCGTGTTCCTCGCCACCGGCCTGGTGCTGTTCGCCGACGCCGACCTCTACGAGAGCTACCGTCGTCGACGCCACGGCGCGGAGCTGGCGCGGGCCGCGCTCGAGGAGGCCGGGCTGCCGGCCCGGGTGATCGATGCCCTGGCGCAGGCGCTGGCGCTGGCGCCGACGGCCCGGCACGACGGCGTCGACGCCCTCGCCGCCGCCCTCGGCGGCGTCGTCGCCGAGGCGTCGCCCGCCGCGAGCGACGTGGTCGCCGCACCGCTGGCGGCCGGCACCGCGGTCAGCGCCGAGGTGGACAGCGCCGTGTGGCTGTCGGGGCCACCGGCGCCGTGGCGGGTCGCCGAGCACCATGCCGGCGCCTCCATCGCCGGGCGCGAGCTGCGCTTCGCGGCGCTCACCGACGGCGTGGCCGATCTCGATCTCGGCGGCGGCGCGACGCTGCGGGTGACCTCGCAACCCGGCGCCGGCGGCCGGCCGCAGTGGCACCTGCGCGCTCGCGGCGCGTTCATCGCGCCCGCCGGCGGTCGCCCCTCGAGCGCGATCCAGCTCGACGCCGACGGCGCGTTCGAGCTGGTGACGCCGCAGCGGATCGCCCTCGGCGCCGGTCACCTGTCGCTCGGCGTCGCCACCGCCAGCGACCGCACCTTCCCGCTCGGCGATCAGCGGGTGGCGGTCGACGGCCCGACCCACGGCGGCGTCGCCACCTGGGCGCTGATCGACATGGGGCCGGGACGCGCCGCCTACGTCCTGTTCTCGCCGGCGCCCGGCGCCAGCGCGACGCGTCCGGCGCCGCGGCGCACGCCCCGAGGCGCGCGATGAGCTCGAGCGGCCCGCCGCGCCGACGCGAGACGTTGCCACCGGCGCCGCCCACCCTCGACGGCCGGCGCACGCCGCGACCCGCGCCGATCCACGAGGAGGACTTCGAGGACGCCACCAGCATCTGCGAGGCGCCCGGGCCCGAGCGCGTCGCGGCACCGCCGCCGGCGGCCGCGCGCCCGGCCCGACGCCATGCCGCGCACCGGCGGGGCGCGCGTCGGCGCCGCCGCCGCGCGCCCACCCGAGCGTGCCCACGCCGCCGATGGCAGCCACCGGCCGCGCGCCCGCCGCCGCCCGCGGGCGGCTTCGCCGCGCCGGCGCCGGTGCGGCCACCCCATGCGTGCCCGCAGCCGGGTCTACGCGTTCGTCGTCGACGAGGGCGGCAACCCCATCGAGCTCGGTTCAGGCCGGTTCGCCAGAGCCTACCTCGGCAGGGGCGCTGGGTCGAGTCGAAGACCACGATGCGCCGGCCGGTCGCGATCAAGGTGATGCAGAAGGGCGTGTCGTCCGAGGACGCGATGCGGTTCCAGATGGAGAAGGAGATCCTCGAGCGGGTGCAGGGTCACCCGGGATCGTCGAGCTGCTCGCCTCGGAGAGAACGGTAGCGCCGCCTTCGTGCCGCCGGCGCTGCGCGATCGGGTCGAGAACGACTTCATGATCCTCGAGCTGCTCGACATGTCGCTCGAGGAGCGCCTCAGGGTGCGCGCCAGAAGCGCCGGCGCGACGACCTGCTCGCGGTGCCGCTGCGCGAGCGGATCTTCCGGGTGCTCGAGTACATCATCCCGGTGGCGACCGCCGTCGAGTTCGCCCACCTGGTGCGCGACACCTGCCACCGCGACATCAAGCCGGCCAACACATCCTGGTCAAGCTGGCCGATCCCAACCTGCGCGGCGCGCAGATGCAGGTGAAGCTGGCCGACTTCAACGTCGGCTTAAGGTGGCCGACGCCGACCTCGACATGTCGATCACCCGGTTCCAGCCGGTGCCCGGCGCTGTACTTCCAGAGCCCCGAGCGAGGAGACCAACACCTTCGAGGTGCTGTGCAACGTCACCCAGGGCTCACCGGAGGTGGAGTTCTTCGAGGACTTCTACATCGACATCTTCGAAGACGACGCGTTCTCGCTGTTCAACGGCGAGTTCTACGGCATCGCCACGCCGATCGCGCGCGCAAGAAGCGGATGTGCTCGATCGGCCGTACCTGGAGATCCAGCGAGTTCAACATGCGCGGGCGGGTGACCAAAGAGCATGGGCCGCCCCGCCGACATCTACTCGCTGGGCGCGGTGTTCTACTACCTGATCGGCGGCGCCTACGCGAACCCGAAGAACCTGTTCGACGCCTTCCGCAAGTTCGTCGAGTACCAGCGCCGCGACGAGACCAACACCGTGGCCTCGTACATCGAGCACGAGTACCGCACGATCCAGAACCTGCGGACGCCGCGGGCCGAGGGCGGCGGCGCCCCGGAGCTGGCGCCGGAGGATCGCTTCTTCTCCTACAAGCACTACCTCGACGGCAACGGCGAGCTCATCGACGCCCACATCATGCACATCATCGCCAAGGCGATGATCCGCAACAAGCCGGACAGCTACTGCCAGGCGTCGGACCTGCGCACCACCGGCATCTCGGCGATGGTGGCCGACCTGCTCGCGCTGTATGTGCACTACGGCGTCGACCCGCAGGCGCGGCTCGCCTACCAGCACGAGCTGGTGCCGGTGCGCCGCAAGGGCCCGATGCGGCGCGCCCTCGATCGCCTGCTCGGCCGGCGCTGAACCGACCGCGGTCCGGCGGCGCTGCGCTCGCGGCACGACCCGGGTGAGGCCCCTGCGCCGCCGGCGGCGCCGGGCCGCGCGCCCCGGCGGGACGACCGGCGCAGGCGCCTGCGCCGGATGGGGGCCGAGCATGGCCGCGCGCGCGACGAGACACCACTGGCGCGAGCGTCGGCTCGGCCGGCGATTGCGCCGGAACGCGCGGTCGAAGCTGGCGTCACGCGCGGCGGCCGGCGGCCGCGACACGTCGGGGCTCCACGGACAGGTCCCGCCGGCTGCGCTGACGGCCGCTCACATGAAGATACTTACAGAAGCATCTCTTGTTTATTTGATGCAACACCCGATCACAATGAGCCTGCTGCAGGGGGATCTGATCCAACGTAATTTCGATAGGTTGCCTTGAATCACACCTGGCTCGGCACTTGCTGAAAGGTGGGACAACACCCACACCGAACCGAAAGCAACTGCCATGTCGATGATCAAGCCGCTCCTCGCCTCCCTCGTCCTCGCCCTCTCCTTCGCCCCCGCCTGCGCGGTCGAGGAGACGACCGATGGCCTGGTGGAGACCGAGTCCGAGGCCGGCGTCCGCCCGTCTTTCGATCTGTGGAAGACCGGCAGTAAGCACTACTTCCACCTCGAGGCCGGCAACGGCGAGATCCTGCTGTCGTCGCAGGGCTACACCACCCGCCAGGGCGCCCTCGGCGGCATCCTGTCGGTGCTCGACAACGGCGGCCTCACCAGCCGCTACCAGATCAAGCTGGGCGCCGACGGCCAGTCGTACGTCAACCTGACCGCCGCCAACGGCCAGATCATCGCCAGCAGCGAGGGCTACGTGTCGCGCTCGAACGCCAACCGCGCGATCGAGTCGATGGTCCGCAACGTCGGCTCGTACCTGGCGTACTGGGACGACGCCCAGGGCGCGCGCTTCCAGGTCGAGGCCGAGGCACCACCGGCAAGTACTTCTTCAACCTCTACGCCGCCAACGGCGCAGGTGGGTGCTGACCTCGAGCTTCTCGTCGAGAGCGCCGCCTCAACGGCGCGTTCTCGGTCGCCGACAACGGCCTCGACGCGGCCAACTTCGGGATCAAGGCCAGCGCCTCAGGCAAGCACTACTTCGTGCTCAAGGCCAGCAACGGCCAGGTCATCGGCAATGAGCCAGATGCTTGCCGCAAGGCGTCGGCCGAGCGCGGCCTGACGGCGTGATCGAGCTGCTCGCCTCGGGCGCCGTCGAGCCGCTCGAGAAGCGACGAGGCGAACGTCTCGCACCTCCGGCCAGGTCGCCACGCGCGGCGACCGGCCGTCGCTTTCGGTGGGACGCCGCGGGCGCGCGTGGCTCGCCGACGAGCGTGACGCCGTCATCCGGGCCGTCCCGCGCCGGGCTCCGCTCGCGTCCGGAGCCGTCGCATGCGATCCGCGGCGGGCACCGCGCCGACGAGCATGGCGCCACCGTGCGGCCGCCGCGCGCGATGCGCCGCGCCCGTGCGCGCCACCGGCGCGACCACCTGCGAGGTTTTTCGGCTACGTTCCGGGGGCCATGCCGAACGTGCTGGCGATGAGCTTCGAGGGCGAGCTCGCCGTCACGTTCCCAGCTACGTTGCCTCGCGCCCGGGCGCCCGCTGCCCGACGGCTGGGGCCTGGGCTACTACCCAGCGGCGGCGGCGATGCCGAGCCAGCGCCGCCGCAAGGCTCGATCCGCGGCCAGCTCGCGGATGCCTGGGAGCACCTCGAGTCGTCGCTGTTCCTGCTGCACATCCGGCACGCGACCTGGGGCGCGATCAGCGACGCCAACACCCAGCCCTTCGCGCGGGCCTGGGGCCGACGCGACTGGCTCATCGCCCACGCCGGCAGCCTCGACGACCGCCTGCCGAGCCTCACCGAGGGCCCGTTCGAGTCGGTGGGCTCGTCGGACACCGAGCAGATCTTCTGCGAGCTGCTCAACCGGCTGGCCGCGCGCGGCTGGCGCAGCCTGGGCGACGCCGACCTCTCGGTCGTGGGCGGCTGGCTGGCCGAGCTCAACCGCGGCGGCGCGCTCACGCTGGTGCTCACCGACGGCCGCGACCTGCTCGGCTACGCCGACGCCCGCGGCGCGCCGCTGCGGCTGGGCACGTTGTTCCCGCCGTACGAGAAGATCGCGCTGGGCGACGACGACCTCGAGCTCGACCTCACCCGGCGCGGCGCCAAGAGCCGCAAGGGCGTGCTCTTGTGCTCGAGCGAGCTGACCGCGGCGCGCCAGGCCGAGGGCTCGACCGCCGACGTCGCCATCGTCTGGCGCCCGGTGGCGCCGGGCACCCTCGTCGTCGTCCGCCAGGGCGCGGTGATCGCCGAGCTGCCCACCGCGACCGCGGTCGCCGCGCCAGCGCCGGCGCGGCCGCGCATCGTGCGCCCCGGGCGCGCCGAGGTGCGCCGCTTCGACATCGTCCACCGCACGGCCTACGCCTACGAGCGGCCCATCGAGCGCTCGTCGCACCTGTTCCGGGTGCGGCCGGTGCAGGATCGCCTGCAGCAGGTGCTCAGCCACACGCTGTCGGTGTCGGTGCCGGGCCAGGCCGCCGACTTCGAGGACGTCTTCGGCAACCGCGTGCGCTACCTCGAGGTCGACACCCCGTTCACCGAGCTGGTGATCGAGGCGCGCTCGCGGGTCGAGGTGCTCGACGTCGATCCGCTCGCGCACCGCCCGGTGCACGCCCGCCTGGCCATCCCGCTGGTGTGGATGCCGTGGCAGCGCCAGGTGCTCGAGCCGTTCCTGTTGCCGCCGGAGCTGCCCGAGTCGGAGCTCGCCGAGCTGGCCGAGTACGCGATGAGCTTCGTCAAGCGCAACGACTACGACCTGCTCGACACCCTGCTCGACATCAACGCCAGCATCTACCGCGACTACGAGTACAAGCAGGGCGCGACCACGCTGTGGACCACGGCGTTCGAGGTCTACCGGCGACGCCACGGCGTGTGCCAGGACTTCACCAACCTGTTCATCTGCCTGGCGCGCCTGCTCGGGGTGCCGGCGCGCTACGTGTGTGGCTACGTGTACACCGGCGCCAAGGACGCCGATCTCAACGTCGCCGCCGGCGAGGCCTCGCACGCCTGGGTCCAGCTCTACCTGCCGCGGGTCGGCTGGAAGGGCTTCGATCCGACCAACGGCATCCTCACCCAGACCGATCACGTGCGGGTCGCCGTCGGCCGCAACTTCCGCGACGCCACCCCGACCAGCGGCACCATCTTCGTCGGCGGCGGCCCCGAGACCCTCGCGGTCGACGTCCGCGTCGAGCCGGTGTAGCGCCGCCGTCCCTTGGTCGGCGGTGCGCGACGTCTCCGCACGACGCCGCGAGCGCGCCACGGCGTCTTGCTCCACCGCCTGGCGCGTCGCCCCCGCCGGCGGCGGCAGCAATCGGCGGCCGGGGCGTGGGAGGTCCCCTTCCCCCGCGCGCAGTTACGCAGCGCGGTGGCGCAAGCACGAGTGAGGCAGCGCCGGCGCTGGCACGACGCCCGCGCTCTCGACAGCGCGAGTATGTCTGAGCACGGGGGAACGGGGTCCGACCGCGCCCAGGGCGCCGCGGTGGGGGTTCTCCCGACGGGAAGCCGCGCTTTCGGGCACGGGCACGGGCACGGGATGCTGGGGTTCTCCCGACGGGAAGCCGCGCTTTCGGGCACGGGCACGGGCACGGGGGTCGGGGGAAGCGGTCCGACCAGGACGCCCACCGCCCGTCGAGGTCAACGTCAGACCGATCCCGTAGCGTGCCCGGCCATGCGCATCTACTTCGTCGGGAGCCACGCCACCGGCAAGACCACCCTGTGCCGCTTCGTCAGCCGCCGCTACGGCCTGCCGATGATCACCGAGGTCGCCCGGGCCGTGCTCGCCGAGATGGAGAGCTCGCTCGACGCCCTGCGCACCGACATCGACCTCGTCGCCGAGTACCAGGAGCGCGTCTTCGCGCGCCAGGTCGCCATCGAGAAGCTGCACGAGGGCCGGTTCGTGTCCGACCGCGCCTTCGACAACCTCGCGTACGCCGCCGAGCACGCCACCTCGGTCGCCGACATGATGAGCGACCAGCGGTTCGCCGACTACATGCGGTGGGTGTCCGACGGCACCGTGTTCTTCCTGCGGCCGCACCCGTCGCTGCTCCGCGAGGACGGCACCCGCGCCGGCGTGAGCTGGGACTCGGTCCTGCGCATCGACGGCATGATCAAGCTCCTGCTCGAGCAGCACCGGGTCTCGTACCTGCCCATCGAGAGCGTGTCGATGCAGGAGCGGGTGCGCGCCGTTGAGTTCGTGCTCGGCCGCAGCGGGCTGGCGCGCGCGGCCGACCTCGGCGAAGCGATCGCAACGGCCGCAGCAAGCGCGCCGCGACCACGCCGCCGCCGGACGTGCTCAAGGCGACCATCGGCAACTGAGCGCGGCATCGCCCGGCCGCCGCGTGGCCCAAGCCGAGCAGGCCGGCGTGCTAGGTTCAGGCTTCCGTGGACGACGCGCCCGACGACGAGCCGGCGGCCGCGCGCGCGCGTTCGTCGCCGCCCCTCACGCGCCGAGCTACCTGGCGCTGCGCGACGCGTTGCGCGGCCGGCCGCGGCGCGCTGCTGGCCGAGGTGTGCGCGGCCTTCGCGGCCTGAGCCCCCGACACCGCCCCGCGCCGCCGCGGCGTGGTCGGAGGCCGACGAGGCCTACCTGGTCGTCGGCGACGATGACGCCGGGGTCGCCGCCCTCGAGCGCGCGCTGGCCCATCGAGCCGCCGACGAGCGCGCGGCGCCGCGGCAGCCGCTCACCTCGCCGGGGCCGGGCACGCCGCGCGCGCGGTCGAGGTCGTCGAGGCCGAGCTGGCCGCGCTCGACGCCGCCGGCGCGCCGGCGACGATCGCCCGCCGGGCCGAGGCCCACCGCCGCGCGGCGATCGCGTGAAGCCGATCACCTCCAGGCGCGTCGATCGCGCGCTGGCCTGGCAGGCGGCCTGGCGCCTCGGCCCGAAGCGCGTCGACGCGCTCGCCCACGCCCGCGCGATCATGCGTCGCTCGGCGACGACGCCATGGTCGCGCGGCTGTGGCAGACCGAGCTCGACGTCCTCGGCGACGCCGGCGATCCCGACGCCCGCGCCGCCGCGCTGATCGAGCTCGCGCGGCTCTCCTCGCTGCGGCGCGAGCCGGCGGCGGCGATCGCCTTCCTCGAGCGCGCCCGGGTGCTGGCGCCGACCAGCGCGGCCCTGGCCGAGGCGCTCGCCGAGGCGCTCACCGCCCAGGCGACCACCGACGGCGACGCCGACGCTGGCCGGCGCGCCGCCGCGCTGTTCGTCGAGCTCGGGCGCGCGCGCCTCGACGCCGACGACGCCGACGACGGCATCGCGCTCTTGCGACGCGCGCTCGGCGCCGACCCGCTGTCCGAGGCGGTGTTCGCCGCGCTCGCCGACGCGCTCGCCGAGCTCGGCCGCGGCGCCGAGCTCGACCGGCTGCTGCGGGCGCGTGCGCCGCTGGCCACCGAGGCGGCCGCGCGCGCGCGCCTGCTCGTGCGCCAGATCGCCCTGTACGACGAGCTGCTGCCGGATCGCGCCGCGCTGCTGTCCACCCTCGAGGCGCTCGCCGCGCTCGAGCCGCCGCGCGGCCCGGCGTCGGCGCGCCTGCGCGAGGGCTACCGCGAGGCCGCGCGCTGGGCCGACCTGGCGCGCCTCATCGAGGCCGAGCTGCCGGCCCTCGCCACCGATCCGGCGGCGCAGGTGGTCGAGCTGCTCGAGCTCGCGACCATCGTGCGCGAGTACCTCGGCGACAAGGAGCGCGCGGCGGCGCTGCTGCACCACGTGCTCGGGCTGGCGCCGATGCACCAGGAGGCGCTGGCCCGCTACGCCGATCACTTCCGCGAGCGACGCGACTGGCGCGGGCTCACCGACCTGCTCGAGTTCGCGCTCGACAACGCCCGCGACGCCGGCGCCAGCGACGCCGAACAGATCGAGCGGCTCGAGGAGATCGCGCAGCTCGCCGAGCTCCGCCTCGGCGACATCCCCCGCGCGCAGGCGGCGTGGGATCGGATCGCGGCGCTCGAGCCCGGCAGCGCCAAGGCCGCCGACGCCACCCGCCGGCTCGGCGCCCGCAGCCGCATGTGGGAGCAGCTCATCGGCTCGCTCGAGGCCGAGGCCGACGACTCCCTCGATCCGTCCGCGCGGGTGGCGGCGCTGCACCGCATGGCGCAGACCTTCCGCGAGCGCCAGCTCGAGCCGCGGCGCGCGATCTCCTTGTACGAGGAGATCCTCACGATCGCCGCCGACGATCAGGTCGCGCTGCGCGAGCTGGCCCAGGCCTACGAGCGGGTCAGCGACGACGACGGCCTCGCCGGCACGCTGCGCCGGCAGCTCGAGCTCGACGCCCAGCGCGCCCCGCTCGGCCCCACCGGCGCCCGCGAGTGGCCGGCGGGCAAGCGCTCCGAGCGCATCACCGTGCTGCGCCGGGTCGCCACGATCTACGAGACCCGCCTGCGCGACGTCGACGGCGTGGTGTGGGCGAGCAAGGCGTTGCTCGAGCTGTTGCCCGGCGACCGCGACGCCCTCGAGCGCGCCGAGCGCGTCCTCGAGCAGGCCGGCGATCCGCGCCTGGTCGAGATGCTCGAGTACCACGTGGCCGCCGCCGGCAGCCCGGCCGAGCGCGGCAAGCTCCTGCGTCGGCTCGCGCGGCTGACGCCGGTGGGCGACGAGCTCGCGCGCCTCGAGCGCTGGGAGCAGGTGCTGCGCTACCTGCCCGGCGACGTCGAGGCGCTCGAGCTGGTCGCCGCCGCGTACGATCGCGCCGGGCGCTGGCCGGAGCTGGCCACCACCCTCGAGCGCCTCGACGCCGCGCGGCCGCCGGCGCCGGCGGGCTCGCCCGAGGCGGCGCTGCGCGCGCGCGAGCTAGAGCGCCACGCCGTCGTCGTCGGCGATCACCTCGGCGACGCCGGCCGCGCGATCGCGTCGTGGCGCCGGGTGCTCGAGCTGACGCCGAAGAACCGCGACGCCCTCGCCGCGCTGGCGACGCTGCACGCCGGCCGGCGCGAGTGGCGGGATCTCGCCGAGATCCAGGCCCGGCAGATCGCGCTGCACGCCACCATCGATCCGGCGACGGCGGCGGCGACGGCGCTGACCCGGGCGACGTTGCTCGAGGAGCACCTCGGCGCGCCGGCGGAGGCGGTGAGACAGCTCGAGCACCTCATCGCCGAGCTCGATCCGACCCACCTGCCCGCCCACACCGCGCTGCGGCGGTTGCACGAGGCGCGCGGCGAGTTCGACGCCGCGGTGCGCGTCGCCGAGCGCGAGCTGTACCTCTTGCCCGACGTCGCCACCAAGATCGCGCGCGGGCTCGACATCGGCTACCTGTGCCGTGATCGCCTCGGCGACGCCGCCCGCGCGCTGCAGGCCTTCGAGCGGGTGCTGGCGCTGGCGCCGGAGCACGACGAGGCCCTCGCGGTGGCCGCCGAGCTGCAGGCGCGGCTCGGGCGCTGGCGCGAGCACGCGCGGCTGCTCGAGCGTCGGCTGCCGAGCCGCGCCGAGCCCGGCGAGCGCCGCGCGGTGCTGCGCGCGCTGGCCGAGGTCAGCGCCGAGCGGCTCGGCGATCCGCGCGCGGCGTTCCGCTGGTGGCAGGCCGCGCACGACGAGGTGCCCGACGCCAGCACCCTCGACGATCTGCGCCGCGCCGGCGAGGCGTTCGGCCTGTGGCGCGAGCTCGCCGACGTCCTCGACGAGGAGCGCAAGCGCCTGGTCGCGCTCGGCGACCGCGGCGTGCCGGCGGATCCGGTGGGGTTCGTGGAGCTGTCGCGCGAGCTCGCCGGCCTCCACGAGCGGCGCCTCGGCGGACGCAGCCAGGCGCTGGCGCTGCTCGCCGAGGCCCTCGCGGTGAGCCCGCGCGACGGTGATCTACTCACCGAGATCGAGCGCACCGCCGAGGCCGGCCGCGCCGAGCCCGACGCCCAGGCCCGCTGGGCCCACGCCGCCGACGCCTTCGACCTGGCGCTGGCGGCGGCGCCGCCCGAGGCGCGCGCCGACCTGTACCTGCGCCGGGCCCGGCTGCTCGAGCACGAGCTCGGCGACCCGCGCGCAGCCGCCGCCGATCTGCTCGCCGCGTTCTCGTGGGCGCCCGAGCGCGAGGAGCCGCGCGCCGCGCTCTACCAGCTCGCCGAGCGCACCCGCCACTGGCACGACGTGATCGCGGTCGAGGGCGCCCTGGTCGAGCGCGCCGTCGGCGACGTCGTGCGGGTCGCGGCGCTGCGCCGCAAGGCCCAGGTGATCGAGGAGCACCAGCGCGACGCGCCGCGCGCGCTGCGCACCCACCTGGTGGCGTTCATGATCGCGCCCACCGACGGCGACACCGTGGCCCATCTGTGGCGCCTGGCGCGGATCATCGGCCGCTACCGAGAGGCCGATCGCGCGCCGCGGCCGGAGCCGCCGGTGGCCGCGATCCAGAGCGAGCGCGCGATCGCCGACGCCGCCGCCGCGGCCCAGCGCGCGCGCCCCGGCGCGGTCACCCGACGGCCGCGCCCTCGGCTGGGCACCGAGGAGCTCACCGACGACGATCTGACCTCGAACGCCGCCGTCGGCGACAGCACCCAGCAGCTCGACCTGCACGACCTCGAGCCGAGCGGGCGCGCCGGCACGGCGACGCCGGTGGCCGGCGTGCCGGTGACGACGGCCGCCTCCATCGAGCGGCCCGAGCCGACGATGAACCTCACCGCCGCCGATCTGGCGCAGCTCACCCGCGCCGCCGCCGGGCGCCCGCACGCCGCCGGCGCCGCCGCCGCGCAGCAGCCGCCCGGCGCCGCCGACCCGACCGCCGCCCGACGGCCCGCCGCCGGCGCCGCGCAAGGCCCAGGCGCCGGCGCGCCGGACGCCGCTGCCGACCCTGCCGAGCCGCGCCTTCGAGTCGCCGTGGGAGGAGTTCGCGCTGGCGTGGGAGCAGCACCCGTCGCTGCTCGCCGGCGAGCTCGCCGATCGCCTGCGCGGCCTCTACCGCGCCGCCGAGATCTGGGAGACCGGCGCCAGCGATCTGGGGCGCGCGTTCGACACCCTGGCGCGGGCGATGACCCTCACCCGCAAGGCCGCCGCCGACGACGGCGACGTCCGCGCGCGGCTCACCCGCCTGGCCGCCGATCACGGCGCGTGGGATCGCCTGGCCAGCCTGTTCGAGGGCATGGCCGAGCAGGCCGAGTCCGGCGCCGAGGCCACCGATCTGTTGCTCGAGGTCGCGTCCATCCGCCAGCGCCAGGGCCGCGGCAAGGACGCCGAGGCGCTGTACCGCCGCGTGCTCGGCATCCGGCCCGACGACGCCGTCGCCCGGGCCCAGCTCGAGGAGCACTACCGCCGCGACGGCCGCTGGATCGAGCTGGCGGCCTCCCTCGAGGAGCGCGCCGATCCGAGGCTGGGCGCGGCGGCGCCGGAGGCCGAGCGCCCGGCGCTGTTGCGCGATCTGGCGGCGCTGTACACCGAGCGCCTCGATCGCCCGCACGACGCCGTCGACGCCCTCGAGCGGCTGCGGGTGCTGTCGCCGGCGGAGCCCGGCCTCGGCGAGCAGCTGGCCGAGCGCTACGGCGCCGTCGGCCGCTGGAGCAAGGCGGTCGAGGCGCTGCAGCGGGTCGCCGAACTGGCCGACGAGCCGGCGGCGGCCGCCGCCGCGGTGCGCCGGATCGCCGCGATCTACGAGACCGAGCTCGAGCTGCCCGAGCGCGCGCTCGACGCGTACGAGACGCTGGTGCGGCACGCGCCCGACGACGTCGACGCCTGGGCCGCGCTCGATCGGTTGTACGCGCAGCACGCGCGCTGGGGCGACCTCGCCGAGGTGCTGCGTCGACGCGCCAACCTGGCGGCGACCGCGGCCGAGCGCGCCGCGCTGTGGACCCGCCGCGCCGACGTGCTCTTGACCTGGCTCGACGGCGCCGAGGAGGCGGCCGCGGCGCTGCGCCACGCGCGGACGCTGGCACCCGACGACTTCGGCATCGCCGATCGCCTGGTCGACGCGCTCCTGCGCTGCGATCGGGATCGCGAGGCGGCAGGCGTGCTCGAGGGGCGCATCGACGCGCTCGAGCAGGCCGGCGCCGAGGTCGCGCGCGGTGAGCTGGCCGGGCTGTGGGTGCGGCTGGCGCAGCTCCGCCACGAGCGCACCGGCGACGTCGCCGGCGCCCGCGCCGCGCTCGACGCCGCGCTCGCGCTGGTGCCGGATCACCCCACCGCGCACGCCGCCCTCGCGCGGCTGGCGTCGCCCGACGACGATCCGCGCGCCTACGTCGAGGCCAAGCTGCGCGCGGCCGAGCGCGCCGGCAGCGACGACGATCGCCTCGCCGCGTGGATGGACGCCGCCACCGCGCTGCGCGATCGCTGCGACGATCCCGACGGCGCTCGCCAGGTCTTCGAGCGGGTGCTGGCGCTGCGGCCGCTGCACGCCGGCGCGACCTGGGCCCTGGCCGCGCTGGTCGAGCGCGGCGGCAGCCCGGAGGAGGCGGCCCGCGTGCTCGAGGCGCGCCTCGCCGACGAGGCGCTCGAACCCGGTGAGCGCGTGGAGCTGCTCATCCGGCTGGCGGCGCTGGCGCGCGCGACCGACCTGGCGCCGGTGGCCGAGCGCCGCCTGCGCGAGGCGATCGCGGTGCAGCCGGCGCCGGCGCGCGCGGTGCGGCTGCGCGCGGTGCGCGCGCTGGTCGACGTCCAGCGCGATCAGGACCGCTGGGCCGAGCTCGAGGCCACCGTGGTCAACGCCCTCGGCGAGGGCGACGACGACGCGGCGCCCGCCGACGAGGATCCGACCGCGGCGCTGCTCACCGCCGAGCTGCGCCGCCTGCAGGCGCTCGCGCAGGAGCAGCTCGGCCGCGACGACGACGCCTACCAGATCCTGCTCGCGGCCGACCGCCGCTACCGCAACCACCTCGAGATCAAGCTGGCGCTCGGCGAGAACCGCTACCGCGCGCGGCGCTGGCGCGAGGCCGCGCTGCACCTGGCGCCGCTGGCCAGCCACCCCGACGCCAGCCGCCACGCCGGCGAGGTCGCCCAGGGCCTCTACCACGCCGCCCTCGCCGAGATCCGCAGCCTGCGGCCGGAGAAGGCGCCGCCGCTCTACGCCCGCGCCCTCGAGCTGCGCCCGAGCTACGGCCCGGCGCTGCAGGCGTCGGCCGAGCTGGCGATGGAGCACGGCGATCCGCGGCGCGCCGCCGATCTGCTCACGCGCCAGGCCACCGCCACCACCGATCCCGTCGAGCGGGTGCGCATGTTCGAGGCGCTGGGCGACCTCGCGGTCATGGTGCTGCACGACGAGGAGCGGGCCCGGGTCTGCTACGACGCCGCGGTGCAGTCGGCGCGCCCGCTCGAGGCGCACCACCAGGGGCTGCTCGAGAAGCTGCTCGAGCGCCAGGACCTCGCCGCCGATCACGCCGGCGCCGGCCGCACCGGCGAGCTGATGGCGGCGTTCGGCCCGACCCCGGCAGCGCGCACCGCGCGCTACGTGCGCGCGGCCCGCGACTACCTCGCCGCCGACGATCCCGAGCGCGCGCGGGCCGCGGCCAACCGCGGCGTCGACGCCGATCCCCGCGATCTCGACGCCGCCGACCTGGCCTCCGAGCTGGCGGCCGCGGCCGGCGACGCCGCGGCGGTCACCGAGATCCTCGGCCGATGCCTGGCCGGCAGCGGCGCGCCGGCGACGCGGGCCTCGTCGAGCCGCATCACGATCCCGCCGCGCCCGCCGAGCAAGCCCGGCGCGACCGCCGCCGATCCGACGCCGGCACGCCCGGGCACCGGCGGCGAGCCCGCCGTCGAGGCGCCGGCCGTGCGCGCCCGGCGCGCGGCGCTGTGGCACCGGCTCGGCGTCGCCCGCCGCCAGCGCGGCGACGTGAAGCAGGCGACCCTCGCCTTCGAGGCGGCCATCGCCGCCGCGCCGAGCTCGGCCGGCGCCACCGACGCCCACCGCGAGCTGGCCGCGGCGCTGCCGACGACGCTCGCCGCCGAGCCCAGGCCAGCGAGCTGCTCGAGCACCTGCGCGCGATCGCCGCCGCCTCCGGCGCTCGTCGACGTGCTGTCTGGGCCGACGAGGCTCGTCGGGCCGGCTCCGCCGACACCGGCCGGGTCGGCCTCGAGCTCGCCGCCGCCCTCGGCCACACCCTCGACGTCCACCAGACCGCCTTCCTCACCGCACCCAGGCGCCGAGCCTGCGCCCCGACGAGGTCACCGCAAGCGCTCGACGCCGCCGATCGCGCCGCGCTCCACGCCGACGCGCCGGAGCCGCCGCTGGCGACGATCTTCGGATCCTCGCCGAGGTCGCGGCCCGCTCTGGCCCGACACCGGCGACGCCCTGGCCCGGGCCGAAGTTTCCGGCGCGGCGCGGGTCGCCGCCAGCGCCCACGCCAACGCGGTGTCGATCTTCCCCCGGGTGGCCGGCGTGGTCGGCGCGTCGGCGCAGCTGTTCCGGGCCGGGCCTGACGCCACCGGCGAGCGCCCCGCCGGCGTGGTGTGCGGCGCCACCCCGCTGGTGGTGCTCGACGGCGCGCTGTCGAGCGCCCGCCTGGCGACGCCGAGCTGCGGTTCGTGCTGGGCCGCGCCGAAGCCGAGCTGGCCCGGCCCGAGCGCATGGTCGCCGCCGGGCTGTCGCTGGCCGACGCCCGCCGCCTCATCGCCGCCGTGGTCCGGCTCTACGGCACCGCGGCCCAGCGCGCACCGATCGACGCCGGCATCACCGACGCCACCGTGCAGCGCGCCTACGACGAGGTCGTGCACGCGGCGCTGCCGGTGCGGGTGCGCACGCGGCTGCAGCAGGCGCTGGCGCCGTTGCCCGCGACCGAGCCCGACGTCGACGGCTATCGCGGCGCGTGCGCCCGCGCCGCCGATCGCGTGGGGCTCCTGGTGTGCGGCGACGTAGGGGTGGCGCTCGCCGGCGTGCGCGCCCGCGGTGAGGTGCCGACCCACCTCGTTCCGCTCGCGACCTCGCCGACGCTGGCCGCGCTGCGCGCCAAGCTCGGCCTCGCGACGCGCTGACGACGGCGCGAGCGACGGGCGCGGGCCGCCACGGCTCGCCAGCGCGGTACGCTCACGCCATGCGCGGGCATCGGCGGCTCGGGATCACCGGCGTGTTGCTGCTCGCCTGCGGCGGCAGCGACGGCGGCCTCCCCGACGCCCGCACGATCGACCTCGACACCGTGCTCGACGAGGCGCCGCTCGCCGCCACCGCCACCGCCACCGCGCGCTTCGTTCTGCGCCGAGGGCGATGCCCGCCGGCGCCGCGCTCACGTTCACCTGCCGCCTCGACGACGAGGTATTCCCGTGCGCGTCGCCGCTCGAGCGCACCCTCGCCGAGGGCGATCACGTCTTCGCGGTCGCCGCCGTCGCCACGCTCGACGCCGCCCGTGCTCACCGATCCGACCCCGGCGCTCGCCACCTGGCGCCCTCGACCTGACGCCGCCCGACACGAGCCTGCTGCTCGGCCCCGGCGCCGTCGACAACTCCGCCTCGCCGCGGTTCTTCTTCGGCCCAGCGCCACCTTCCGGTGCGCGCTCGACGGCGGCGAGCCCACGCCCTGCACCGTCCCGTGGCAGGTCGGCCCCTCGCCGACGGCGAGCACACGGTCACGATCTGGGCCGTCGACGCCGCCGCAACCTCGACCCGACGCCCGTCGTCGTCACCTGGACCGTCGACACCTCCAACTCGACACACGGTCCTCGACGGCGGGCCTGCGATGCTGGTCGGCGCTGCTGCGGCCGCGCTGTCGTTCTCGTCGCCGAACGCCGGCGTCGCCATCCTTCGCGTGCACCTGACGGCGCCGCGCCCACGCCGTGCACCTCGCCCGTCGCCGCGGCCCTCCCCACCGGCGTGCACGTCTTCCAGGTCGCCGTCTCCACCGCCGCCGGGACCACCGATCCATCGCCCGCGACCTGGCTGTGGGAGGTCGACGCCACCCCGCCGAGCCTCACCCTCGTCGACGTCCCCGCCGCGAGCAGCCCCGAACGCCGCCCCGTCGTCGAGCTCGCCGCCACCGACGCCCACGGCCCCGTCGACCTCACGTGCAGCCTCGACGGCGCCGCCTTCGCGCCGTGCGCCTCGCCGCTGCCGCTGCTCGCCTTCGGCCCGCACTCCCTCGACGTCCGCGCCGTCGACGCGCTCGGCAACCTCGCCACGCGCACCCACGCGTGGACGGTCGCCGACCTGTGCGCCGTCGACAACGGCGGCTGCGGCGCCGTCGAGATCGCCACCTGCGCCCAGCCCGTGAGCGCCGTCGAGTGCGACTGCGCGCCAGGCTACGTGCTGGTCGCGGGCGCGTGCGCGCTGCCGTGGTTGCAGGACGCGTACCTCAAGGCGTCCAACCCCGATCCCGACGACGCCTTCGGCTGGACCGTCGCGATGTCCGGCGACGGCACCCGCCTCGCCGTCGGCGCCATCTACGAGGCCAGCGCCGCCACGGGCGTCGACGGCGACCAGGCGAACAACGGCGTGTCCCAGGCCGGCGCCGTCTACGTGTTCGTGCGCGCCGGCGACACCTGGGTCCAGGAGGCGTACCTCAAGGCGTCCAACCCCGGCGTCGACGACTACTTCGGCATCGCGCTCGCGCTGTCGGCCGATGGCAGCCGCCTCGCCGTCGGCGCCTCCGGCGAGGCCAGCGCCGCCACCGGCAGCGGCGGCGACGAGGGCAACGACCTCGCCCCGCAGGCCGGCGCCGTCTACGTGTTCACGCGCGCGGGCAGCGTGTGGGCCCAGGAGGCGTACCTCAAGGCCTCCAACACCGATCTCGGTGACTACTTCGGCATCGCGGTCGCGCTGTCCGCCGACGGCGATCGCCTCGCGGTGGGCGCCCACGCGGAGGACAGCGCCGCCACCGGCGCCGGCGGCGACCAGGCCAGCAACGCCGCGTTGCAAGCGGGCGCGGTCTACGTGTTCACGCGCGCGGGCAGCGCGTGGGCGCAGGAGGCCTACCTCAAGGCCTCCAACACCGACGGCGACGACTACTTCGGTCACGCGGTCACGCTGTCCGCCGACGGCGGCCGCCTCGTCGTCGGCGCCTTCGGCGAGGCGAGCGACGCCGCCGGCGATCCGCTCGGCAACGCGGCGCCGAGCGCCGGCGCCGCCTACGTGTTCGCGCGGACCGGGACCGCCTGGTCCCAGGAGGCGTACCTCAAGGCCGCCCACCCCGATCCCGGCGACACGTTCGGCTGGTCGGTCGCGATGTCCGCCGACGGCGACCGCGTCGCCGTCGGCGCCTACGTCGAGGCCAGCGACGCCACCGGCACCGGCGGCGACGAGACCAGCAACGCCGCGCCGTTCGCGGGCGCGGTCTACGTGTTCGCGCGCGGCGGCACCACCTGGCAACAGGAGGCCTACCTCAAGGCCTCCAACACCGACGCGTCCGACGTCTTCGGGACGTCGCTCGCGTGGGCCGCGGACGGGAGCCGCCTCGTCGTCGGCGCCTACGGCGAGGCGAGCGACGCCACCGGCATCAACGGCGACCAGGCCAGCAACGCCGCCAGCCTGGCCGGCGCCGCCTACGTGTTCGCGCGTGCCGGAACGAGCTGGACGCAGGAGGCCTATCTCAAGGCCAGCGCGACGGATCCGGGCGACGCGCTCGGGCTCCGCGTCGCGCAGTCCGCCGACGGGCGCCTGCTCGCCGTGGGCGCCTACGCCGAGGACGGCAGCGTCGCCGGCGTCGACGGCGACCCGACGGACGACGGTGCGTCGGGTGCCGGCGCGGTCTACACGTTCCAGCTCAACGAGTGACCGACGCCGCCGCCTCCGGCCGTTGACCGCGCGCGCGCGCCGCGGGTACGTTCGGCGCCGATGTACCTGGGCAAGGTCACCGGCACCGTCGTCGCCGAGCGCAAGGTCTCCGGCCTCGCCGGCGCCAAGCTGCTCGTGGTGCAGCCGGTCGACGAGGGCGGCACCGCCGTCGGCGAGCTGCAGGTCGCGGTCGACACCGTGCAGGCCGGCCCCGGCGACTGGGTGTACCTGGTCGGCTCGCGCGAGGCCGCCCTCGCCCTCGATCCGTGGTTCGTGCCGGTCGACGCCGCCGTGGTCGGCATCGTCGACGGCGTCGACGCGCCGGGCGGGAGCGCGCCGTGAGGCTGTGCCGGGTCGTCGGCCCGGTGTGGGCCTCGGTCAAGCACCCAGCCTTCGCCGGGCACACGCTGCTCGTGGTGCAGCCGGTCGACGCCGCCGGCGCCGACGTCGGCGCCAGCTTCGTCGCCATCGATCGCGCCCAGGCCGGCGCCGGTGATCGCGTGCTGGTGCTCACCGAGGGCACCGGCGTGCGC
>JAWKQW010000038.1:0-66254 GCA_041389945.1 Kofleriaceae bacterium | reverse complement strand
GCCCTTGGTGGTCTCGACGCCCCACCAGTCGGCCTGGGCCTCGTAGCTGCCGTCGGCGGCCTGGGTGAAGCCGATGTCGTAGCGGCCCATGTCGACCTTGATGGCGGCCTGGATGGTGTCGCCGCGGAACCCGCGCACGGTCACCGACTGGCCCTCCTCGGCGACGGAGAACGCGACCTTCATGTCCTCGAGCGCCTTCTTGATGGCGGCGAGGTTGGTCAGCTTGAGGGCGCACTTGGTGAAGTGAGACATCGACTCTCCTGGGCCTAGAGCTCCAGCTTACGCTCGCCGTCGTCCGGGGCTACCTCGCCCGGCTTGTCGCCCAGGCCGCCCTTGGTGGCGCCGTACTTGGCCAGCCAGCCCGGATCCTTGCCCTTGGCGCCGCGGCCGCGCGAGGCCGCCGGCCGGGCCCGGGTCCGGGCCCACTCGCGCATGCCCTCGATCTGCTCGCGCATGGTCACCGCCAGCGGCACGATGTCGCGCAGGGTCGCCAGCACGCCCTCGGTCGACAGGTCGTTGCCGCTGTCGAAGGCGTCGTAGAGGGCGGCGATCACCGCCTGCTCGAGCTCGGCGCCGGAGTAGTCGGCGGTGGCCTCGACCAGCGCCTCGAGATCGAACTGGCCGGGGTCGCGCTGCTTCTTGCGCAGGTGGATGTCGATGATCTGCCGCCGGTCCTCGCGATCCGGCAGGTCGCAGAAGAAGATCTCGTCGAAGCGGCCCTTGCGCAGCAGCTCCGGCGGCAGCGCGCTGACGTTGTTGGCGGTGGCGATGACGAAGACCGGCGAGGTCTTCTCCTGCAGCCAGGTGATGAAGGTGCCGAACACCCGCGAGGTGGTGCCGCCGTCGGTCTGGCCCGAGCTCTGGGTTCCGGAGAAGCCCTTCTCGAGCTCGTCGATCCACAACACCGCCGGCGCGATGGCCTCGGCGGTCTTGATGACCGAGCGGATGTTCTCCTCGGAGCTGCCGACCAGGCCGCCGAAGATCTTGCCGACGTCGAGGCGCAGGAGCGGCATCTGCCACAGCGCCCCCACCGCCTTGGCGGTGAGCGACTTGCCGGTGCCGGGCACGCCGATCATCAGGATGCCCTTGGGCAGCGGCAGGCCGAAGGCGCGGGCCCGGCTGTCGAAGGCGTTGCGCCGCTTGACCAGCCAGTCCTTGAGGATGTCCATGCCGCCGACGTCGGAGAACTCCTCGCGGTGCTCGTAGTACTCGAGCAGGCCGCTCTTGCGGATGATCTGCTTCTTCTCCTCGAGGATGGTCTCGAGGTCGAAGGTCTTGGTGCGGACCGCGCTCTTGGAGAACACGTTCTCGGCCTCGACCAGGGTGAGGCCGAGGGCGCCGTCGACGACGCGCTCGAGGAAGGTCGGCTCGCTCTCGATGAGCTCCTGGGTCTCGGGCGGCAGGTTGGGCAGGATGCGCCGGGCCGCGTCCTCGATCTCGCCGCGGGTGGGCAGCTCCCAGTCGATCACCGCGGCGACGCTCTTCTCGAGCTCCGGCGGGATCTTGGTGATCGGCGACAGCATCGCCACCGTCTTCTTGGTCTTGCGCAGCTCGGTGGCGAGGTCGCGCAGGCGGCGCACCACCGCCGGCTCCTTGAGGAACGGGTGGAAGTCGCGCAGGACGTACAGCGCCCGGCCCTCGCCACGCAGCACGTGGTCGAGCGCCTTCATCGGATCCTTCACGTCGCGGGCGGTGTTGCCGCCGTGCAGGGTCTTCCAGCCCTCGGTGATCGACCACACCTCGAGCCGCATCTCGCGCTCGACGCACAGCTTGCGCAGGCTCTCCTCGACCCGGGTCTCCTCGGCCGACGTGATCTGCACCAGCGAGTAGCGCGCGCGGATGAGATCGCCGAGCTCGGACTTGGACGTGCGCTTGATGTCGGTGGGCATGCAGCTCCTGTCGCGTGATGTCGGGGCCCGCGGCGCCGGCCGCGGCCGCGCTCAGCCCTCGCCGAGCACCCGCAGGGCCCGCAGGGAGCCCTTGGCGTTCTCGATGCCGCCGACGAGGGCCTCGATGGCATCCGCCACCGCGCCCATGGTCTCGGCGTCGTCGGAGGTGAGGTTGGGCAGCTCGCCCTGCACCAGGATGATGTGGTTGCGGAGCTCGCTCATGACGTCGTTGACCTCCTCGTAGGTCTCGCGCGCCGCGCGCCGGATCTCGGCGGCGGGCCCGGCGACGTCCTCGGCACCCACGTCGGCGGAGGCGCGGGCCCGGGCCGCCTCGGCGCGGGCCTTGAGCGCGTCGGTGCGGGCGGCGTCGAGCTCGGCCTGCACCGCCTTGATCGAGCGCTCGGCGTCGCCCGCGCGGCCCTCGGCGGCGATCGCGCGCTTCTCGGCGGCCACCACCTTGGCCTCGAGCTCGGCCAGCGCCGCGTCGGGGCGCGCGCCGCCGCCGCCGGCCTCGAGCTCGGCGACCCGCCGGCGCAGCTTGTCGGCCTCGCGGCGGGCGTCGTCGATGGCGGCCTTGGCGGCGTCGCGCTCCTTGGCCGCGGCCTGGGCCTCGTCGGCGGCCTTCTGCCGGGCCACCTCGGCGCGGGCGATGGCCTCCTGGGCCAGCCCCTTGCCGCTGTCGGCGGCGGCGCGCGCGGTCTGCGCGGCGCTGAGTTCGACCTCGAGGCGGGCGACGTCGCGCTCGGCCCGATCGCGCTCGGCGCCGTCGCGCGCGACCTGCGCGGTCAGGCGCTCGCGATCGGCCTCGGCCCGGCGCAGCTCGATGCGCACGTCCTTGAGCTCCTCGGTGAGCCGCAACACCGCGTCGCCGTCGTCGCTGCCGGCGCGCGGCCCGCTCTGGGCCTCGACCATCAGGCGGCCCAGCCGCTTGTTCTCCTCCTCGAGGGTCTGGATCTGGCTGGCCGCGCGCGACGCCGCGGTCGCGATCTCGTCGCGCTCGGCGCGCAGCTGGGCCGCGGCCTTGAGGCTGCGATCCTTGTCGGCGCGCAGCTCCTTGATGACCTCCTCCTGGGAGATCAAGCCGACCCGGCGCTCCTCGAGCATCCGCTCCTGCTCGTTGATCACCTCGCGCAGGCGATCGATCTCGGAGAGCTGATCGTTGAGCTTCTGCCAGCCCTCGTCCTTGCTGCGGGCCAGCTCCATGAGCTGCCGGCTCTTGTCGTCGTGCTCCTCCTTGAGCCGGGCGACGTCCTCGGCGGCGCGCGCGAGCTGGCGATCGCGCGCGGTGATGAGCTCGCCGACCTCGGCGAGCTGGGTCCGCAGCGAGGTCAGCTCGCCGCGGGTGTCGCGCAGCTCGTCGCGCAGCTCGTCGGCGGTGCGGCCGTGGGCGGCGAGCTGGTCCTCGCGATCCTTGATGGTCGCGCGCAGCTCGTCGAGGCGATCGCGCAGGCCGGCCGACTCCGCGCGCAGCCGGCGACCGTCGGCGACCTCGCGCTCGTGGGTCTGGGTCAGCGCGTCGAGCTCGGCGCGCACGCTCTTGAGCTCCTCGGACACCTTGCCGACGTCGACCGCGAGCCCGAGGCCGATCATCGACTTCGAGGCCGGATCGTTGGTCTTGCTCTTGGGCCGGGCGAACATGCTGTCGGGCCCGGGGCTCGCGGGCATCGCCGGCGGGCCGCCGAACGCGGGGCGCTGCCGTCGCGATCGGTTCGACCGCCGGCATCGCCGGGGCCGCGTGGGCGCGCCGGCATCGCCGGCATCGAGGCGGCCGCTGGCGCCGGGCATCGGCGGCGGACCGCCGTATGGCAGCGGCGCGCTCGGGCGCGCTGCGCATACCATGGGCCCGACGCCGGCCGGCACCATCGGCGCCGGCATCGCCGGCGGGCCACCGAACGGCCGCTGCCCATCGGCCCGACCGCAGGCCGCGCCGCCCATCGGCGCCGGCGGTTGCCCCATCGCGCTGAGCTGCGCGCCAGCGGCTGGAGGCTGCTCGGCCCCGGGTTGCGCCCGACGACGGCCGGTCGGAGGCGTCGAGTCGCATGGTGCCGCCTTCTTCGCGCTGGCGGTGCCGCCACCGGCGCGGCGCAGCGGTCATGGCCGGCCGTCGTCGAAGAACCGCAGCCACAGCGAGCCGCACTGGACCAATGTTGTGGCTGAGCACGCTTCTGGATGCGGGCGTTGTTGACGACGGTGCCGTTGGAGCCGCCCAGGTCTTCGATCACCAGCGCCGCCCTCGACCCGATCTCGGCGCTTGCGCGACACCATCGCGTCGTCGGTGCGGATCGCGCAGTCGAGCCCTCGGCCGACGAATATCGTCTCGGTCGTCGGGAGAGATCGATCGAGCTATCGCGGCCCTGGCTGTCTCGGTAGACGACGCGACCTGCCATGCGGAGCCCCGGCATCGTACCCGAGCCGGCCCTGCCGCCAGGCGTGAGCCGGCTCTCTGACGCCGTCGACGGCCGCCTACGCCCCCGGGCGGCGCCCGCCCCGCCGTCAGCGCCGGCGCGGAAGATCGCCTCGGTGTTGCCGATGCGGATGACGTCGCCGTCGGCGAGGCGCTGCTTGGGGACCTTGTGGCCGTTGGGACGTAGACGCCGTTGGTCGAGCCGAGGTCGGCCAGCTCGTGGGCGCCGCCGTCGCGGCGGATGCCGGCGTGCTTGCGCGACACCGCCGGGTCCGCGAGCACCACGGCGTTGCCGGCGACCGAGCCGAGGGTGGTCACGTCCTCGAGCAGCTCGAGGTGCCGGCCATCGGCCCGTGGATGAACTCGAGCCGCGCGCCTGGCCGCCAGCCGCAGAACAGGCACCGCGTCCAGGCCGCTGCAGGCATCGCCCGCTGGCAGCCGCCGCATAGCCGCGGCGGCGCCTTGCCGCCGCGCCCGCGCGCGAGCAGGAGCCTGATGACGACCACCACCTCGTCGCCAGCCCGCCGATGCCGAGGATCACCGCCATGGCCGTGCCTTCATGGGACGCCTGAGCTAGTTGATGCTCTGGCTGACCAGGTTGGTCTGCCGACGGTGAAGATGACGTCGTTGTCGAGCAGCTCCGCTTGTCGACCTGGCGTCGCTGACGTAGGTGCCGTTATCGACCCGTTGTCGGTCAGCGTGAAAGCCGCGTGGCGAGCCCGCGATCTGGAAGTGCTCGTGTCATGAAGCCGCTTCGTCGACCACGATCTGCGCGGCGCCGCCGGTGCCGATCTTGGTGACGCCCTGCTGCAGCCGGAAATCTGGTGCTGCTGCGGCTCGTTGAGCGGCACCAGCCAGCCGACCACCGGGAAGAGTCGGCGTCGCTGCCCGCGCCGATCATCACGGTCTTCATCGGCCCGGCCGGCTTCGCAGGCGGCGCCGCCTCGAGCGGCATCTCCATCGGCGGCGGCGGGGCCGGCTTGCGGCTGCCGGGAGCACTCTGACCAGCACCACCAGGAGGATCACGCCGGCCAGGGGCAGGATCACCGCGAGCCAGGGGAACCCCGAGCCCTTCCGCGGCGGCGACCACTTCGGCAGCATCGCCAGCGTCACCGGCTCCAGCTCCCATCTGATCTTGAGCATCAGCCGTGGCTCTGGCCGTCCCACTGAAAGCCGGCCTTCAGGGTCGGGTCCCAGCCCGGGAAGGTCAGGTAGTAGCGATCGTTGATGCGGGTGGCGATGACCTCGGCGCTGGCCGCGATGCTCTCCATCGACTGCGCGACGACGAGGTCGGGGATGAGCCCCTTGACCACGCCGCCGTCGTTCTCGAGCCCCTCGGCGAGGTACTGGATGCCATCATCGATGCGCTCGGCCTGCGTCAAGCCGCAGCGACCGCATCTGCTCGCGGGCGGCGTCGGGGTTGGTGTCGGCGCCGTCGCCGATGTACACGATGGCCTTGCGCGCCGTGGTCGCGGTCTTGAGCATCGCGATCGCGGCGTTGATGCCGTTGACCAGGTCGCGGCTGGTCTGGCGCGCGTAGTCCTTCTGGCTGCCGAGCTTGTCGGCGGCGAGGGTCTCGAGCGGCCCGAGCTCCATCTTGGTGGTGACGCCCTGGCCGGTGATGATCGCGCCGCCTGCGAGCCCGGCGGCCCCGCCTTCGCCAGGATCGAACGCCGGGCCGAGCTTGGAGAACACGCCGGCGTACTTGTTCTCCTCGATCTCTCGTACGACTCGTTGCCGAGCCAGATCTCGCGGCCTCGAGCAGCACCACCAGCGAGATGGCCTCGGAGCCCTCGACGTACTTCTTGATCGCGGTCGCCTTGAGCGCCACCGGCACCTTGGCGTCGACCTGGGTGAGCGTGAACTTGTCGAGCGGCACGCTCGGCCCGGCGATGACCGTCGCCTCGATCTCCGGCGCCTGGCCGCGCTTCTTGGGATCGGTCTGCGGCTTCGCGGTGAGGGTCACGGTCTGCGCCAGCGCGGTGCCGCCGAGGAGCGCCACCGCGATCGCCGTCGTCGCCAGCGTGCGCAGGTTCATGACAGGCACTTGAACTTCACCAGGGAGGAGCCGAACTTCACGAAGTCGCTGTCGACCAGCTCGTGCTTCTCGACCCGGCGGTTGTTGACGTAGGTGCCGTTGGTCGAGCCGAGATCCTTGAGCACCCAGATGCCGTTCTCCACCTTGATCTCGGCGTGCTTGCCGGACATGTACTGATCCTGCAGCACCACCCCGCAGGTCGGATCGTTGCCGATCGTGGTCGCCGGCGAGAGCGTGTACAGCTCGCCCTTGTGCGGGCCCTGCAGCGGCACCAGCCAGCCGAGCATCATGTTCTGCCCGGGGCGCCCGGTCGGATCCATGCTGAAGGCCTGGGTCTTGAGCACCGGCTTCTTGACCGCGGCGGCGGCGGCCTGCGCGGCCTGCGCGCAGAACGGGCAGGCGTCCCAGGTCTTGTCGAGCTGCTGCTGGCAGGTCGCGCAGAAGCGCTTCTTGAACGGGCCGAAGCCCTTGGTGACGATCGCCGCAGGCGCGGCCGCGGGCGGCCCGCCCGGCAGCCCACCCGGCATGCCCGGTGGTGATGGTGGTTGCATCTGCGGAATCGCCCCTCTCGCTTGCGCGACCGGCGCTGCCTGCGCCGCCGCGCCCTGAACCGCTGCGCCCTGGGCCTGCGCGCCACCGAGCTTGGACTGCGCCGAGTTCACGTAGCCCTTGCCCATGTTGCCCATGGCCTTGGCCCGGTTGGCGTCGGCCCGGATGTTCCCCTTGACGTTCTTGACGTGCAGCCAGCGGTTGTAGACCGCCCTGAACGGAACGAAGACGAAGTCGAGGTGCCTGAGGAACATGGAGTCTTCCGCGGCGGTGGCCGTGGCACCTGGCCGGGCCCGCCGCGCGGCGAAAAGGATAGCAACCCGGGGCTCGCGCCGTCCACCTGGCCACCTGGCGCGCCCGCCCTGCCCGCTCGCCCGGGCGGCGCCGCCGGACCGGCCGTGGCTAGCGCCGCCTCGACGAGGCCAGGAACCGGTCCACCGCGGCCAGGAGCCCGCGGTTGTGATCGTGGGTGTAGCGGGCCAGCGCCGCAGCGCACGCCGGGATGCGCGCGAGGAAACGATCGATGAGCCCGGGCTGGGCGACGTCCTCGCCGCACACGCCGAAACCCTCGCGCTCGAGATAGCGCGCGTTGAGCACCTGCTCGAACTGGCCGGCCAGCGGCAAGGCCAGCATCGGCTTGCCGAGGAACACCGCCTCGCCCATCAGGGTGAAGCCGCCGCCGGCGACCACGCCGCGGCACGACGCCAGGTCGGCGATGAAGGCGGTCTCGCTGAAGGGCCGGTAGGTCATCGCGCCCTCGGTGACGTCGGCGGTGAGGCCCGGCCGCATGCCGTAGATGCGGCACGGCACCCCGGCCCGCGCGAGCGCGCTGGTCAGGGCCTCGCTCGGCCCGGGTTGGTACACGAGCAGGTGCTCGCCGGCGGAGCGCTCGGCGGCGAGGATCTCCGGCCGCAGGATCGGCGGGAACAGCGCGGTGTCGGGCTTGCGCACCGGCGGGTGGAAGAACGTCGTGATGTAGTACCCGTCGCAGCCGGGCAGCTTGGCCTTGATGAAGGCGCGGGTGAGCTGGAACGACGCCTGGTGCCCGGCGACGACGTCGTCGGGCAGCTGGCACCGGTGGATCACCTGCATGTTGTCGATCGACAGGATCGGCAGGCCGTGGGTCTTGCCGTAGAGGTAGGTCCATGACCGAAGTCGCTGATGACCACCTCGGGCTCGAAGCTGGCGATGAGCTCGAAAGCAGGCGCCGACGTTGCCCGGCAGGCCCAGCGCCCCGCCGACGACGTTGGACACCAGGGTCTTGCCGAGGCGGACCCGGTTCTCCTCGAGGATCGCGCAGGCCGTGGATCGGCGGACCTCGGCGGCGTCGCCGAGGAACCCGGCGCGCCTGCGCCATGATCTCGAGCTCGTGGCCGGCCGCGACGAGGTGCTTCGAGCACCACCCGCGAGCGCATCGCGTGGCCCATGCCCTCGCCCACCACCCCGTAGAGTGATCCGCATCGACCGCATAGTATCGGCTGGTGCGACGCTGGTGTAGCAGACCCCCGGGTTCGACGAGGATCCGCCCCTGAGGGGTGGCGGCTGCCGGCGGCGCTGACGTGGAGCTGCCACCGCGGTGCTGCAGCCGCGAGCTGGTTGAGGTGGTGGAGACGCTCGCGCGGCGCCGGCCTGTACGTCGGGCTGTGGCCGATGGTGGCCGACGCCGACGGCCGCTGGGCCAGCGCGTGGTCGTACCCGGCGTTCGTGGCGCTGGCCGACGCCACCCTCGCCGCCGCGCCCGCCGCCGACGAGCTGGTCATCGATCTCGAGCCGCCGATCGCGGCGACGACCTGGTGGAAGCGACGGCCGCTCGACCTGGCGCCTGGGCGCTGCCGCGGGGCGCGTACGCCGCCGCCCGGGCGGCGCTCGTCGACGGCGCGAGGCGCTGGGGCGAGGGCCGTCGGGTGTCGACCGCGCTCATCCCGACCCTGCCCTTCGAGGCCGCCGGCGAGTGGATGCAGCGCCTGCTCGGCACCCCGGCCACCGCGCTGCCGGTCACCGCGCACAGCGCGTGATGCTGTACACCTCGCTGCTCGAGGGCTGGTCGCGCGGCCTCGTCGGGCGGCGCGCCGCCGAGGCCATGCCCGGCGCGGCGGCGCGGCGGGCGGTGGCGCGTCGGCCCGCGCGGCGCTCTCTCGGCACTATCGGATACCCAGGCTTTCGGCGACGAGCCGAAGCGTCATGCCCGCCGAGCTCGCGCGCGACGTCGCCATCGCCCGCCGCCGGCGTCACCGACCTCACCGCCTGAGCTCGGCGGGCTCCTGCGCCGGCCGCCACCGGAGGCGTGGCTCGAGGCGCTCAGTGCAGCGGCCAGCCCCTTTCCCGTCGGCGCTGCGGCGGCTGCCGGCCAGCCTCGGGGGCCGTGGGCCGCGGCGACGCCCTGACCGGCAAGTGTTCTTCCGGCCAGTTTTCTACAAGTGCATATAATAACTGGGGCAGAACCCGGCGCACCGGGTGCAGTGCAGCGTGGCTATGCGCCTGACCGCCTGCCTGCTCCTCGTCACCGCGTGCGTCTCCTCCGCCGATGATCTCGCGGACACCCCGGTCCCCGATGACGATGTGCCGACCGCCCTGGCCGAGGATGACGACGTCGCCGTCGAGGCGATCCTTCGTTTCCGACGAGGCGCCCAGGTCGTGGATCCGGCGCACCAGGCCGCGCTGCCGGCGTGCGCCAGCGACCTCGCGGCTGCGATCTCGGCGCCGCCGACGTCGCCTGGCGCGGGACGGTGCCGCCGACCACTTCGCCACCGCGGCCAACGCCGGGCAATGACCGACGCGCTCATCGACGGGCCTGGCGATCTTCCCGGCGATGCGCGCTCATCGCCGGCGCGCGCCACCACGTCACGATCCAGACCTACGTCTGGGAGCCCGACAGCGAGGCCGCGCGTCAGCTGCTGGCGGGCCTCGCGGAGCTCGCCGCGCGGCGCGCGGCCGACGACCCGACGGCGCCGCCGGTCGAGGTCCGGGTCATGCTCGACGCCTCGACGATCGGCTTCGGCTCCACGCCGCTGGCCTTGCCGCGGTTGTGGGCCGCCGTCGAGGCCCTCCAGCTCGACCCGGCCCACGTCACCTTCGAGCTCGCGGCGATGTACCACGCGACCTTCGGGACCCTGCACGTCAAGACCGTGGTCGTCGACGGGCGCGACGCCATCGTCACCGGCGCCAACCCGCAGACCCACCACGACCCTGGCACGCCCTGGCGCGACGCCGGGTTCCACCTCACCGGCGAGGTGGCCGTGTCGCTGCTCGCCGACTTCGACAGCGGCTGGCGCCAGGCCTCGCTGTGGACCTGCGGCGCCGACGAGGCTGCCGAGCCGCAGGCGTGTGCGGCGCCGACCCCGCGTCCGACCTACGTGGTGCGGCGCCCGCGGCTCGCGGCCGGCACGTGCCGGCCGATGCTGATCGCGACCCGCGAGATCGACGAGAGCGCGTTTGCCGATCGCATCGACAACCCGCAAGACCAGGCGTTCCTCGCCGGCTGGGCGGCGGCGCGACGCCACATCCGGGTGCAGACGCCCAACCTCAACGACGACGCCGCCAAGGCCGGCTTGCTCGCGGCGGTGCTGCGCGGGGTCCAGGTCGACGTCGTGCTGTCGCGCGGGTTCAACGATCTGACCGAGGCGCTGCCCGGCCAGGGCGGCACCAACGCCCACAACGTCACCAAGCTCTACCAGGCGCTCGCCGACGCCGGCGTCACCGACGCCTGCGACCGCCTGCGGATCCGCTGGCACGCCCGCGACGGCGTCGCCGTCGACGGCAACGGCGCGTACGCCAGCCACGCCAAGTACGCCTCGATCGACGACGAGGTCGCCATCGTCGGCACCGCCAACATGGACACCCAGTCGTGGAACAACTCGCGCGAGCTCAACGTCGTCGTCGACGACGCCGACCTGACCGCGGCGTGGGACGAGCAGCTGTTCCTGGCCGACTTCGAGGGCGGGGTGCCGGTCGACGCCTGCCGGTAGCCTCGATCGAGCCCGCGGCGGCGCGCGTGCCGTCGGCGCGCGTTCGGTCAGCGGCGTCGCCCGTCGAGGCTGCGAATGGCGAGGCGCGGCGCGCCGACATGTCGGGCGCCCGCATCTCCCATGCAGCGCTGGAGCGCCTTGCCTCCGCGTAGTAACCTCGACGACGGTGAGCACGAGGGAGGCGAGGGAGCGCGAGCGGTGGACAGGTTCCTGGCGACGCGGAGCGCGCGACGCAAGCGCTCCGGCCGGTGCCTGCGCCCTGGCGGGGCTGGTCAGCCTGGGCCTCATTCTGGGGGCGTGCGTCACCGAGCAGGTCAGCGTCTGCGACGATGGCACGCTGTGTGGTGACGGTTCGGTCTGCGTCCCCGGCGGGGGATGTGTCTCCGACGATCAACGCTCCGCCTGCTTCGCCCGGGCCGACGGCGACGCCTGCGTCGCGCCGGGCATCGCCGCCGGCGTCTGCCGAGCTGGCGCTTGCGTTGCCCCGCGCTGCGGCGACGGGATCCTCGACACCGGCAATGGCGAGGTCTGTGACGACGGCGCTGACAACTCGATGGCGCCCGACGCACCCTGCCGGCCGACCTGCCAGACCAGGCGCTGCGGAGATGGGGTGGTCGACCGGGTCGCAGGTGAGGTCTGCGACGACGGCAACCTGGCCTCCGGCGACGGTTGCCGCGGCGACTGTGCCTCTCTCGAGACGTGCGGCAACGGCCAGCTCGACCTTGCCGCGGGGGAGGCCTGCGACGATGGCAACGACGACGACGACGATGCCTGCCGCTCGGACTGCACCATCCCGGGGTGCGGTGACGGCATCGTCGACGCCGCCCGCGGCGAGGCGTGCGACGATGGTCCCGCGAACTCCGCGGCGCCGGACGCCAGCTGCCGCCCCACGTGTCAGCGGCCGCGCTGCGGCGACGACGTGCGCGACGTGCTCGCCGGTGAGATCTGCGACGACGGAAACCTCGCGAGCGGCGACGGCTGCAGCGCCGACTGCCTGTCTGACGAGACCTGTGGCAACGGCCGCGTCGACGCCGCCGTCGGCGAGCAGTGCGACGACGGCAACCTGATCGACGCCGACGGCTGCCAGGCCACCTGCCGGGTCGCGCGCTGCGGCGACGGCATCGTCGACGCCGACAACGGAGAGGCCTGCGATTGCGGCGACGACCCGCTCGCTCCCGCGACCGGGTGCGCCACCAGCAACTCCGCCGCGCCCGATGCCGCATGCCGCCCGACCTGCCAGGCACCGCGCTGCGGCGACGGCGTCGTCGACGCGGATGGCGGAGAGGTCTGCGATGACGCCAACATCGTCGCCGGCGACGGCTGCAGCCCCGATTGTCGCTCCGACGAGCGCTGCGGCAACGGCGTCGTCGACTTCGTGGCCGGCGAGACGTGCGATGACGGCGGCACCGCGGCGCATGACGGCTGTGACCCGGCGTGCCACCTCGAGACCCAGCGATGGAGCCTGATCACGCAGAGCGCGACCGTGGGGGCGCGCACGGACTATTCGCTGGCCTACGACGTGCGCCGATCTCGGCTGGTCCTGTTCGGAGGTTGGAGCGGCGCCGTCGCCCGCAACGACGTGTGGGAGTGGGACGGCTCGAGCTGGCTCGCGCGCGCGACCGCAGCCGGCCCGGGGCCGCGCTGGGGCGCGACCTTCATCCACGATCCCGCCCGGGGCAAGACCGTGCTCTTCGGAGGTGCAGCCAACAGCAGCGTCGTGCTGGCGGACACCTGGGAGTGGGACGGTGAGCGCTGGGAGCGCAAGGTCACCACGTCGGGTCCGAGCGCCCGGTCACACGCCGCGGGTGCGTTCGCGTCCACCTATGGCGTCGCGATGATGTTCGGGGGGTGCCAGCCCGGCGGCGACACCTGCGGCATCGACAGCGCGCTGTGGTCCTGGGACGGCGCCTCGTGGCGACTGGAGGACGACGGCAGCGCCGGTCCGTTGCCTGTGGGGCTCTCGGGCATGGCCTACGCCCCCGCGTCGGCAAGCCTCCTCATCGTCGGCGGCGATCGATCTCTCACGGCCGCTCCGGAGGCCTGGCTCGCCACCCCGCGTGCCGCCTCCGGCGCCGCCTGGTGGACGCCGCTGACGTCCCCGTTCAACGTGCCCACGTACACCGCGCTGGCATCGCTGGTCAGCGACGGAGACCTCGGCGCGATCGCGGTGCTGGCGGATGCCACCGAGCTCCGCACGGCCCGCTTCGACGGCTCGGCCTGGCTCACGGTGGGCAGCAGTCCGTTCAGCTGGGGCGAGCGCATCTCGGCCGGGCCCGGCGGCTCGATCGTCGGGGTCCGCGCGGCGACAGGCGAGCTGCTCTCCTTCTCCACGACCTGGTCGCCCGCCGGCGCGTCGTCGACGCCGGGCGGAAGGCTCGACCACGCCTTCGCCCAGGCAGGACCCGACTCGCTCATCATGTTCGGCGGCTTCGACGGCGCGCGACGCGACGATACCTGGCGATGGCAGGACGGTCGCTGGACCCAGCTGGCTCCCGCGACCCGCCCATCCGCGCGGCGCCACCATGCGATGGCGTACGATTCGGTCCGTCAGCGCGTCGTGCTGTTCGGCGGCGACGACGGCACGGTGAGAGATGACACCTGGGAGTGGAACGGGACGACGTGGGAGCTTCACACTCCCGCCGTGCGCCCGTCCGCGCGCGTGGGGCACGCCATGGCCTTCGACGCCGGTCGCGGCAAGGTCGTGCTGTTCGGCGGGGCAAACTCGTCGACGTACAAGGACGATACGTGGCTCTGGGATGGCACCACGTGGACCCAGCTGGCGCTCACCGTGCGTCCGCCGCCCAGGCGGGAGCACGTCCTCGCGTACGACGCCGCGCACGGCGAGCTATTGCTCTATGGTGGATTCTTCCTCAACTCCTCTGACGGTCGCCACCACGTGGGTGCTCGATGGTGACGGGTGGGCGCAGCGTGACGGCGGCGACGGCCCGGCCGACGACCTCCCGGGACCGCGCGTGGGCGCGGCGATGACCTACGATCCGCGTCGTGGCACGGTGGTGCTCGCCGGGAGCGCCAACGGTGGCTACTACAGCCTGGAATGGGACGGCCAGACCTGGACGCCGCTCGAGGTCGCTGGCGAGCCCGCAGATCGCGCCAACCTCGCGATGGCCTACGACGACGCGACGGCGAGCATCGTGGTGTTCGGCGGCGGGACCTCGCCGTACCCGGGTGAGACGTACACCCTGACGTGGCAGGGCGGCGCGTCCGAGCGTTGCCTGCAAGGGCTCGACGACGACGCGGACGGTCGCGCCGGCTGCGACGACGACGATTGCTGGTGGATGTGCACGCCGAGCTGCGCGCCGCTGACCGCCGCCGCCGGCCTGTGCCCGGCACCGGCTGGCGCTGCGTGTGGCGATGGCACCTGTAGCGCCGGCGAGACCTGCGCTCGCTGCCCCGCGGACTGCGGCACGTGCGACGTCTGCGGCGACGGCGTGTGCGATCCATCGGAGCGCAACGTCTGCGTGGTGGATTGCCCGCCGGTGTGTGGTGATGGGATCTGCGACCCGGGCGAGGGCTACTGGACCTGCGAACCCGAGTGCCCTGTCTGAGCGGCGAGCCGGCCCTGCGCGCCATCTGGCAACGCGGCCAACGCCAACCTGCCCCACGCCGCCGCGTTGGCGCGCGTGCCACCCCAACGCCGCGCGTCCGCGACGCTACGTCGGCGGGCAGTCCTCGGCGCAGATCTCGTCGTCGTCGACGTACGCCATGCACTCGTAGTAGCAGTCGGCGTTCACCAGCCCCTCGTCGTCCTCCGACGGCTCGGCCGGCGGCGCCTCCGCCGGCGGCGTCTCCACGGGCGCCGTGGCCGCGGGCGTCGCCGGCGGCTCGGGCGTCGCCGGTGCGGGGGTGGCCTTCGCGCCACCGCCGCAGGCCAGGAGCCAGGTCGACATCACGATCGAGGCGAGCACGCGCGTCATCGCCCGACGGTAGTCGCGCGATCGCTCCGCAGCAATCGAGGTGCGACACCTCTTGCGTGCCACGCTCTCGCCCGGCGCGCGGCTGTCAGGCACCGGCGACACCGCCGGCGCCGCGAGCCACGTAGCGTGGCGGCATGCTCGACCGACCGCCGCGCACCCCCTTGCGCTCCCTCGCGCTCGCCGTCGTCGCCGCCGCCGCCTGCGCCAGGCCGTCCCCGCCGCCGCGGCCGACCGCGGCGCCGCTGGCCGATCATGCGCGACGGCGCGCCGATGGATCCGAGGTGATCGTCGGTCGCGTGGCCGACCCCGCCGGCTTCCCCATGGCCGGCGTCGTGATCAAGACGATGTGGGAGCTGCCTCACGGGCACAGCGGTGCCTTCACGGACGATGACGGCCGCTACCGCCTCGAGGAGGTGCCAGCCGGCCTCCGCACCGTCGAGTTCTTCTACGGCGAACGCCAATCCTCGGTGAGCGAGGTCGCGGTGGTTGCCGGCACCGTCATGACCGTCGACTGGGTGCTCGACGTCGACGTCGCTCCGATCGTCTCGGTGTCTCGCCGCCGCGACGCGCTCCGCACCGGGGCGATCAAGGGGTGGGTCCACGATCGCGAGCACCAGCCCATGGCCGGCGTCGTCGTGATGGCCACGTCGCAGCAGACGGGGACCTCCCGGACTGCGCTCTCGACCACGGACGGCAGCTACCAGCTAGCCGACCTGCCCGCCGGCGATCACGACGTGATGTTCTTCCACGGACACCGCGCGTTCCTCTACCGCGACGTCAACGTCGGGGCCCAGAAGACCACGAGCGTGTTCCACACGCTCGACCGAGACAGCACCAGTCCGGGTCCGGTAACCGAGATCGTCGACGTCGGCGGAGGCCCACCTCGAGGGTGCGACTTCAGGCTTGGCGCTGCCTTCCAGAGCATCCTGATTTCCGAGTAGCAGGAACGTCGACGCCGCCACGAGCCGACGCGTCGCCTCTCGCACCCAGCTCGCTCGCGAGCCTCGCGCCGATGCCGCGCCACCTACGGGTCCCCGCCGATGCACCTCGCCGCGATCGCGGACCAGCCGACGGCATCGCCAGCAGCACCGTCGATCGGTGGCCACACCCCGCTCGGCGACGTCGGCTGTGCGGGTTTCGCCGGTGCCCTACCGCTCCGGGGCTCGTGTCTGGTGAGCCCGCCGTTGGTGCCCGGTGCCGCCGGCGCGGCTCAGCCATCGCCCTGCGACACGGCGCGAGCAACGGGATCGGTCGGGCCACGGCTCCCGCATGATATCTTCGCGCGATGCACCTCGACGTCGCGGCACGGGTCAGTGCGGCCTTGATGTTGGTCGCCGGCCTCGCAGCATGCGGCAGTTCGGTGTCACGCCAGGAGGGCACCGTGATGGCGCCCAGGCCGCTCACCTACGACGGCGAGCCGATCGGCAAAGGGACCCGGGTGACGGTCTTGGCGGGCTCTGCGGGTGGCACCGGCAAGCCCGAGTTGACGAACGACGCCACGGCCATCGCGCGCCTCGACGGCGAAGTGTCCATGTACAAGGCCACCTCGCCTCGCCGCGACGTCGGCGTCGCGCTGGGCCTGGGCGCCGCACCGGGCTCGCGGTTTCTCGGTGGCGCGAGCGCCGACGGCGCCCCGACCAGCCCCACGGTCTCCGTCGCGGCTGGCGGACGGCACGCCATGCCGCTGGGACCGCGATGGACGGTCGGCCTCGCGGCCGAGGTCGGGCTGCTGTCCTCGCCCGTCCACGTCGATGGTTCGACGACCCGTGGGCTCTCGTTGCTGGCGCGTGGTGCGCTCGTACCTCGGCTGGCGCTCGGGTCGTTCGCGCTCTACGGGAGCCTCGGCGTCGCGACCGAGCCGCACATCCCGGCCACGTTCTCGGCGGTCTCCGACGACGTCCGCGTCGAGACGGGGCTTGCGATCACCCTCGGCGGTGGAGTCTCCGCGAGGTTGAGCGACCGCATCGCGCTCGGCGCGGGCGCGGCCTTCAGTGGCGGAGCCAACGCCAGCTACCCGTCCGCGAGCCTTCGACTTCTCATCGATCTCGACGACGGGGCTGGCGCCACCCAGGCCGCGGCGACCCCTGGCGGGCCACCTGGCGTGACGACGCCCATGTAGGTGTGATCCGGTGGCCGCGCGCCGGGGCGGACGACGAAGCGGACGATCCCGACACGCCCGGCGAGTCGATCGGTCTGCCTGCGCGTCGGCCGTCGTGGTCATCGACCGCTCACGGCAGCGTCGGCTGTGCAGCCTTCCGGGGTGTCCCCTTGCCCCACGGCTCCTTGCCTGGTGAGCCCGCGGTCGGTGCACGCCAGATGAGCTCGTCGATCCAGCGCCGCAGGCTCGCCGGGTCGGCGTCGCGCGCACCGCCAGGGACGCCCAGCTCCTGCAGCCGCTGGTGCACGACCTCGGCGAGCGAGGCGTCGGCGAGCGCGAGGTGCAGCCAGGTGACGGCGTCCTCGGCGCGAAGCGCCTCGATGGTCGCCGGCGACACCACGCCGGTCGCGACGGCCTCGCCGAGCGCCGCCGGCGCGTCGTCGCGCAGCGGCGCCGTGCCGCCCATCCCCGGCACGAGCCGCGAACGCATCCCCGCGGGGACGCTGACCGGGCCGCGCGAGCTGGTGAGCTCGACCGCGCCGGAGAGGACCACCAGCTCCCCGTGCCCGTCGGGCTCGACCTGGAGCGTGTACTCGCAGCCGAGGTCGGTGGCCACCGCCGCCGGCGTCTCGACCACGAAGATCCGCGGGACCGCGTCGACCCGCGCGTGCATCGCGCCGCGCACGAGGCGGAGCCGATGCTCGCGCGGCCCCGTCGACGCCAGCTCGACCACGGACCCCGGCGCGACCTGGGCCTCGCCGATGTCGGCGATCGTCAGCCGCACCTCCGCCGCGGTGGTCTCGAGCGTCGCGCCGGGCGCGAGCTCGCCGCGCGCGATCGCACCGCCGCCGCACCGGGCGACGCCGCTGGTGACGGTGAAGGCGAAGCCGTGCGATCGCGCGCAGGGTGGCTCGGGCGAGCGTCGCGACGCCAGCAGCGCCGCCAGCGCCGCGGCCGCGAGCAGCGCACCCACGCCCCCCGCGCCGAGCCGCCGGCGCCGTCGGCGACGCGCCGCCGCCAGCTCGTCCGTCGTCGCCGACGACATCGCCAGCGGCGCCAGCGCCCGCTCGAGCGCGAGCACGTCGGCGTCGGGCGCCCCCTGCCCGTCCCACAGGTAGTCGTCGCCGAGCTTCGCCGACGCGTCGGGCCCTTCGACCTTGCTCACGCTGGCTCCTTTCGGTCGACGTCGACCCTCATGATCTCGCGCAGGCGCTGCATGCCTCGGTGCAGGTTGACGCGCACCGAGCCCTCCGTCAGCCCCGTCCGCGCCGCGATCTGGGGGCCGGTCAAGCCGTAGGCGAGGCGCATCAGCAACGTCTCCTGGTAGGCGACGGGCAGGGTCCGGATCGCCGCGAGCGCGCGCTGCGTATCGAGGCGGTGGCCGGGCAACGCGTCGGCCACCGTCGGTGGCTCCACCTCGTCGAGGTCCGTCGTCGCGTCGATGGGCGCTCGGCGCGCGCGCCGCGCATGATCCGTCGCGCGGTTGCGGGCGATGGCCATGAGCCAGCCGGCGAACGCCGCCGGCTCGGCCAGCTCGTCGAGCTTGCGCAGCGCCTGCTCGAACACGTCGTGAGCGACGTCGGCGGCGTCGGCGTGCGGCACCCGCGCGAGCACGACCGCCATCACCGCCCCCGGTGGTCGCCGTACAGGCTCGCCCATGCACCGCGATCGCCGGCGCGCGCGCGACCGACCAGCTCGGCTGTCCCCACGGCCGCACTCTCTGCCCGATCCGCTGCCCGCGCAATCGTCGGCGTCACACCGCGATCGCGCGCAGGGCGCCCTCGTCGAGGACGATGCCGCGCCGAACCAGCGGCTCGACCACCTTCGCGCGCGCCGCGTGGCGAAGCTCGGCGCGGGTCGCCTCGTCGAGCCCGCCGAGGCCGACCGGCGGCGGACACGCGGCGCAGGCCGGCGCCAGCCACAGCGCCGCGTGGTCGCGCAGCGCCGTCACCGCGACGGCGGCCAGCGCCTCGCGCTGCGACGGCGACAGCGCCGCCGCCGCCCAGTCGAGGATCTCGAACCCGATGCGGGCGTGGTTGGGCTCATCGGCGAGGAGCCGGCGCAACACGGCGTGCACGAGGGGCTCGTCGGCGGTGTCCCGCGCGCGCGCCAGGGTCGGCACGCTCAGGCTCTCCCCCACGCACGAGGTCACGATCGCCAGCTCGACCGCGCGCGACCGTGGATCCGACAGCGCCGGCGAGAGCTGCGAGCGCGGCGCCACCTCGGCGAGGTCGAACGCCACCGGCACCGCGCCGCCGAGCGCCATCACCAGGCGAGCGGTGGTCTCGACGTGGTCGAGCTCGTCGACCACGATGTCGGCCACGTCGGCGACCAGATCGATCGGCGCCGCGGCCTCGAGCAGCGCCCGGGCCAGGGCCGCGAAGGCGGCGGCGCTCGCGTACTCGAGGAACGCGGCGTGCGTCCACACCGCGCGCGCCTCACGCAGGCGCTCCTCGGGCCCCGCGATCGGTCCCCATGGCAGCTCGTCGAGGCCCGGGCGCCGCCGTCGCTGGCGCGCGCCGGGGCCACCACCCCACCAGGTCACGTCGAGCATCGTCGTCACCTGCGCTCCCCCTTGCCCAGGGTGTTGCCGACCAGCGGCGCGCCGCTGGCGTGGCGGCGGGGCCGCACCACGACCGGCGCAGCAGCAGCGTCGGGCGGCAGCGCGGCGGCCTCGACAGCCCTCGCATCAGGCGGCGGCGCTGCCACGGTGGCCGAGGGCGCGTCCACAGGCGCGGCGTCACCAGGTGCACCGTCGGCGACCGACGTCGCCACGGCCGGGCCGGACGGCACCAGCGGCGCCGCCGGCCGGGCCGGCGGGTCACAGCCCACGGCGGCGATCGTCGCTAGCACGAACAACGGCGTCGGGATTCGGCCCATGCCCGACAGGACGAACGACCCCCGCCGACTGTTAACCGGCGGGCGGCGCGGCCCGCACCCGCGGTCCAGGGACCGCCGCCGCCTACTTCGGCTGGTAGATCCAGAGGTGGAACATGTTGACGTCGCGGCCGGCGGTCGACGCCACCTGCCGGATGGTCACGGTGTTCTCGGTGACCAGCTCGGCCGGGATCATGGCCGGCCAGTTGCGCCAGCGGTGCACGCGGTCGACGCCGGCGCACGACACCATGCCGGCCGACTTGCCGTTGACGAGCAGCTCGATCTCGTAGTCGCCGTAGACGTAGTCCATGCGGCGCAGGAGCACGATCGGGCGGTTGGGCGTGATGCCCAGCAGCTTGAACTCCGTGTAGCCGCCGACCTGGGCCCGGCCGGTGTCCTCGAGGACGGTGCCGTCGGGGTACTTGAGCTTCTGCCGCGATCGGTAGCTGTCCTTGGCGTCCTTGATGGCGAAGGCGTGCTTCTCCTCGGACTCCTTGTTGAGGATCTCGATCTCGTCGACCAGCACCCAGGTGGTGCCCTCGAGGTCCATCGTCGGCTTCGGGTTGGGCAGCGTCTTCACGCCCTCCCAGTCGGCCAGGGTGGCGGCGCGCGGCTCGTCCTTCTTCTCCTGCGGCGCCTCGATGGTCGGCTTCTCGCCGGCGACCGCCGCGATCGCGATCTCGGTGGCCTTGGCCTGGTAGGTCACCAGGTTGTTGTGCACGTCGAGGGTGGGCTTGGCCTCGCCGAGGAGGCCCTTGAGGATCTCGATGTGGCGCCGGTACTCCGAGAACTCCTTCTTGGCGGCGATCGTCGGGTGGTGGACGTCGACGTCGAGGGCCAGCTCGGCCTGGGCCTCGATGATGATCGAGAACACCTCGAGCGAGCTCTTCTGATCGACGAGGCCGCACGCCATCAGCATCAGCGCGCTGTTGGCGGCCTGGATCACGTCGTGCGCCGAGACCACGTCGCGCCGGGCGTACTCGGTGGCGCCGCGCCGGATCTGCATCAGCAGGTTCTGCAGGCGCAGGCGCAGGTGCGGCGCGAACGGCGAGCCGGCGATGCCGCCCTGGGGCACGAACCGCAGGTCGATCTCGTTGGCGCGCGGGTCGTCGGGGTCGCGGGCGTCGCGGATGCGGGTCGCGCCCTTCTCGAGGTAGATGCGCGCGAGCTCGACCTCGCGGTTCACGTCGGGCTCGGTCTGCGAGATCTCGACCTTGCAGGTCTCGAGCACCCGGCGGTGGCCCTTGTACTCGAGGTTCTCCTTGTAGGCGATGAAGTCGGTGAGCTCCTCGAAGTAGCGCAGGACGATGTAGATGGTCTGCGGCAGCCGGAACTCGCCGGGGTCGACGTGCTTGATGACCGCGTCCCACAGGTGCAGGTCGTGGCCCTGGCCGTCGATGGCGTAGCCCGGCTGGATCTCGACGGACAGGTCGCCGCGGGCGCGCGCGGTCACCCGCAGCTCGCCGGCGAACCCGGCGACCACGCCGGGCGCGTGCATCATCTTGTTGTGCAGCGCGCGCTTGTCGATGTGGTAGCGCTCGGCGTCGTTCCAGTCCTTCTCGGTGGTCAGGAACCCCTTGAAGAAGTTGATGCGCTTGTAGCCCTGCTGCTGGTCGCTCATGGTGTGTCGCCTTCCTCGATGACCTCGGCGCCGATGCCGATGCCGGAGCGCAAGCCGATCGCGAAGAACTCGCGGAGCTCGACGTCGCCCTCTTCCTCGGCGAACCGCAGGTAGTACTGCGTGTGCGCCGGCTTCTCGAGCTGGATGATCTGGTGGATGCGGATGACCTCTTCCGCGGTGACCTGGTCGAACCGGATGGGCATGTCGACCACGAAGCAGCGCGCCAGGTCGACCGGCGGCATGATCACCGAGTCCATCGCGATGCGGGCGTCGGCCTCGACCCGGAAGCCGCGGAACGGCCAGGTGTTCTCGGTGATGGTCGGCTCGTGCCCGGTGAACAGCCGCAGGAACAGGGCCAGGCCGCGGGTGGTGCCGCGGATCCGGTAGAGGTCGACCGAGCGCTTGAGCAGCGCCCGCTTCTTCTCCTCGGGCCAGTCGAGGTCGAGAGCGAACGCGGTCCACTGCGCCAGCCAGCCGAGGAACTCCGGCGGGCAGCCGTGCGGATCGTAGTAGCGGTCGCCCTCGCCGAGGACCTGCTCGACCGGCCCGAACATGTGCTCGAGCAGGAAGCACAGGTCGCGCACGACGTTGTGGCCGACGGCGTCGGACCGCCGGTAGATCGCCGGCAGGTGCTCGAGGTAGCCCCGCCGCGCCACCCACAGCGTGACCTCGCTGCCCTCGTGGATCATCTGCCCGCGGGCCGGGCGCTGATCGAGCACGGTGTCGCGATCCTCGTAGCTGTCGCGGAACAACACGACCAGCCGCCCCAGGCCGGCGTCCTCGAGGAGGATCCGCGCCTTGGCGAGCGACACCCCGGCCACGTCGGGGACGCGGACCACCTTGCGGGTATGCAGCTCGATCGCCATGGGATGTCTCGCGCGCCGCCCTAGCGGATGTCGTCGCGCACCTTCTCGGTCACGTAGACCTGGGCCAGGAACGGCAGCTCGTCGTCGTCGAGCCGCAGGTGCTCGACGGTGACGCCGCGCTCTTCGTCGCGGATCTCGAGGACGTCGACGCCCTCGACCCCGGGCACCTCCTCGACGACGTGGATCAGCTCGGTCTTGAGCACCGGCTGGCCGAACTCCCAGCCGCGCTCGCCGCGCCCGCCCACCAGCGCGTGCAGGTGGCGCCGCAGCTTGAGGTCGATGTCGCGGCGCAGCCGATCGGAGGTCCCGATGGTGCGGCGGATGAGCACCACCCGCAGCGAGAGGTCGCGGTAGCGCGGCTTGACCACGTTGAGCATGGTGCCGACCAGCTTGCGCTCGTCGAGGTAGCGCTTGACGTACCGCAGCGCCTCGTTCGACGGCGTCAGCCGGCGGCCGAGATCCTCGGCCCGGGTGTCGGCCTTGGGCACCAGCACCAGGGTCACCTGACCGCGGTTGGTGCGATCGGGCACGCACCGGGCCCGGGCCAGGGTCGGCGACGCCCGCAGCGCGAGCATCTCGAAGTCCTCGGCGGTGACCGCGCGGTCGCGGCTCTTGATCGTGAACGGCGCGCGGTTCTTGGCGTCGTCGATGCTCTCGCGGTCGGCGCCGCCGGAGGCCGGCAGCGGGTTGGTCACCGCCTCGACGTAGGCCAGCGCGCGCCCGAGCGAGGTCAGCGTGCCGGCGTTGACGTTGCCGGCGGCGCCGCCGCCGATGCGGTAGGACGCCACGATGTTGTTGCGGCCCTCCGGCGGCACCATGCCGCGCCGGCCGTCGCCGAACTTCACCTCGCCGGTGAGGTAGTCGACCGTGTAGTGGCGGCCGCGCGGCCCGCTGGCGAAGAAGCTCTCGACCCGGCGCCACCGCACCCACGCCTCGCGCTGCTGCGGATCGTCGGGGAACGCCGGCCGCACCGCGCCCTCGCCCAGCTCGAGCAGCTCCTCGTCGGGCGGCGCCTGGCGCTCGCGGACCTCGAGGATCTCGTCCTCGAGCAGCGGCGCCCGTTGCAGCCGGTAGGCCTGCAGCGGCGAGGCGTCCGACGACGCGACGATCTCGCCCTCGATCGTGGTGTGGTTGTAGGCGTCGATCGCGTTGGCGATGATCCGGCGCACCCGCGGCGAGCGCACGTAGCCGCCCATCTCGAGCCGCGCGCGCAGCCAGTGGCGCTCCTCGGTGAACTTGCTGGTGGCGGCCCAGTCGTCGGGCGCGACCAGCGACACGAACCCCGACTGGGTGAAGCCGGCGGTCTCGTCCTCGACGGGCAGCGGCAGCCAGGCCTTGCCACCCCAGTACTCCCACACCACCCGCTGGGCCGCGTCCCAGGCCTGCTGCCGGCGCGACTCGTAGCGGGTCAGCTCGCGGGTCACCACCTCGGCCTCGTCGGTGGGCAGCGAGCCGAGGCCGAGCTCCTCCTCGAGCGCGAAGTACAGGCCGATCTTCTCGTTGGGCGGCTTGCTCGGGTAGCCGAGGTACAGCGCCGGCGACTCGTCGGCGTGCGGCGTAAACGGCTGGAAGATCGAGAACTCGGTGCGCGCCGCCTCGGTGATGTCGCGGTACTTGAAGTCGTTGAACGCCAGCGCGTGGCGCACGTCGCGGTAGTCCTCGCGGTAGCGGAACGTGATGCTGCGCAGCGCCGGCGGCCGCAGCGGCCGATCGTCCTTGAACAGCCAGCGATCGTTGTCGAGCGAGTAGGTGCCCTGCTCGCCGTAGTCGCCCTTCTCGATGCGGGCGCGTAGCCAGCGGCGCTCCTCGCCGGACAGCTCCAGGCTCGCCATGTCCTTGGGCCGGCGGAAGCTCACCGAGCCCGACTGCGACATCGCGCGGGTGTCGTCGTGGAAGCCGAGCTCGTCGCCGGGCCCGGGCAACACGCCGCGCGGGCCGGTGCGGCCGAGCAGCCGCCACTTCTTGCCGTCCCAGTACTCCCAGGCGAGCACCAGCTGCTCCGACGGCTGCGGCCGCGGGATCACGGCGGCGTCGGCGAGCAAGAGCTCGATCGAGATGTACGCGTCGGGCGTCTGCAGCAGCTCGTCGCACGCCAGGTACAGCACGCAGTCGAACTTCGGCTCCTTGCCCAGCGGGTAGGTGTTCTTCGACAGGTCCAGCGGCAGGAACGCGTTGTCGTCGAGGTTGGCGAACGCGAAGTCGGGCGCGAGGCCCTCGCCGGCGACCTCGATCCGGGTGCGGATGGTGTCGAGCTCGGTCTCCTCGGCGGCCTCCGGCACCTCGGCCAGGCGCCCGCGGACCCACAGGCCCTCGAGGTGGTTGACCGTGGTCGGCGCGAACACCAGCGGCCCGAGGAACGCGACCTCGCCGCGATCGACCTCGATCGGCGCCTGCTGCATCGGCCGCCAGCGCCCGCCGTCCCAGCACTCCCACTCGAGCAGCCGCGCGAGATCGCGGGTGCCGCGCTCCGGCGCCCCGAGGAAGATGCGCAGCACCGACGAGTCGCCGGCGTTGGCGAAGCGCGGGTCCGACAGGTACAGGAACCGCTCCACCCGCTGGGCGCCGGCGAACACGTCGAAGGCGTCGAGGCCGGCCGCCACGGGGGCGCCACCGCCGTCGAGGTGGCGGCTGTTCTCGGCGTAGGTCTCCTCGTAGTACGAGAAGCAGCGATCCGGCCGGGCCTGGGTGATGACCACGTCGCGCGCGGTCTCGAAGGTCACGGTGTCGCGCTCGGTGGCCTGCGGGGTCGACACCTGGGTGCCGCGCGGCACCCGCTGCATCGCGGCCTGCTCGACCAGCGCGAACTGCACCAGCGCCCGGGCCGAGCGCGGCGGCCGCAGCGAGATGCCGAGCAGGTTGAGGAACGCGACGTAGTTCTTGTCGGGGACCTGGTTGAGCCGCTCGATGAGCAGATCGGTCATCCACGCCGCGAGCTCGATGACGGTGATGCCCGGGTCCGACGGGTTGTGGTTGGTCCACTCGGGGGCGTACCGGGGGATCATCCGGATCGCCTCCTCCACGATGTCGTGGAAGCGGCGGTCGTCGAGCTTGGGCGGTGGGATCATGGGGTCTCGGGGCGGGCCAGGCGACGACGGCTAGGCGCCGTCGTCGTCGTCGGGGTCGCGCAGGTAGAACGGGTAGACCAGGTTGTGCGGCGTGGTCTTGCCGGTCAGCGTGTACTCGATGTGGATGTCGAGGCGGTGGCGCTCGTCGGGGTTGGCCCGGGCCGACACCGTCACCTCGTCGACCCGCGGCTCGAACTTGTAGATCGCCTCTTCGCAGTAGTACTGGGCGCGGGCGGCGGTGGCGTCGTTGTTGGGGGCGAACATCAGGTCGTGGATGCGGCACCCGAACTCGGGCCGCATCACCCGCTCGCCCGGCGCGGTGCCGAGGATGACGAACAGCGACTGCCGGACGTTCTCCTCGAACGCCGACGACGAGATGCCGCCGGTGAGGTTGATGGACACCGGGAACCGCAGCCCCTTGCCGAGGTGGTCGCGGCCGTCGCCGTCGCCGGAGTGGTTACCTGAGGCCATGGAAAATCAGGCGAAGGCGCCCTGGATGAACTTGCCGCACTTGGCGCACGCGATCCGGGTCTGGCCATCGACGGTCTCGACGGTGAGCGGGCGGTGCTGGCAGAACGGACACGCCGCATCGCCCGGGCGCCCGGCCACGATCTGGTCGAGCGCGTCCTGCCAGGCCATCATCGTCTCTTCGTCCATGACGTGTCCCTGCCGCCCCTGGCTCACCCGTCGTTCGCCGACGGAACAAGCCTGTTGTTTCGCGCCTTTGACGGCGGAGCAGAAGGTAGGGCGGCGCCACGGGGGCGCGCAAGGGCCACCCCGTCGTTTCGTGCGATCGCGGTGCGCCTCGGCCGGCCGCCGCCGCTAGAGATCGGACTCGGGATCCGGCAGGTCGACCGCAGCGCCGTCGGGGGACACCGACACCTCGGCCTCGGCGCTGGGCGCGATGCCGGCGGCGTCGCGCGCGCGGGCCTCGGCGGCGGCGGTGGCGGCGCTACCCGGATCCGAGGCGGTCGCGACCCCGGCGTCCACCCGGCCGCGGGCGGCGCCGACCTCCGCCTGGGCACCCTCGACGTCACGGGTGGCGCCGGCGACGCCGCTCTGCTCGAGGCCGGCATCCCGGGCCCCGCCGACGGCGGCGTCGGCGCGGCCCGCCACCTCGCCGCGGGCCGCGGCCGCAGGATCGACGTCGGCCACCTCGCGCGCGGCCTCGCCTCGCGCCTGCGCGGCCTGGACCTCGGCGGCGGCGCCGTCGACGGGCGCGCGGGCTTGGGCGGCAGCGCCCTCGGCGGCGGTGATGCCGGCGGCGTCGCGACCGCCCTGGGTCGCCTGATCGCGCAGCGCGCCGGCGTCGGAGACCTTGGCGTCGACCGCGCCGGTGGCGCGACCCTCGGCGCGCTCGCCGAGGTGCTCGGCGTCGCGCAGCTCATCGATGGAGGCGCCGCCAGCGAGGCCACCGCCGGCGCTCGCGCTGCCGGTGAGGTCGCCCGCGCCGGGGACGGCGCCGCTCGTCGACGGACCGGCGCCGCGCACGTCGACGCCGCCCGCACCGACGCTCGCCGACACGCCGGCCGAGGCGAGGCTGTCGGGTCCGCCGCTCGCACCGCCGCCGAGCCCGCCGGCTGCGTCGCCGCCGAGCCCACCGGCTGCGTCGCTGGCGAGCCCGCCGCCGACGCCGCCGGCGGCTTCGCCGCCCAGCCCGCCGCCGACGCCCGCGCCACCGCCCAGCCCGCCGCCGACGCCGCCGGCTTCGCCGCCCAGCCCGCCGCCAACGCCCGCGCCACCGCCCAGCCCGCCGCTCGCGCCGCCGAGCCCGCCGCTCGCGCCGCCCAGCCCGCCGCCGCCGAGGTCAACGCTGCCCGAGAACTCGTCGGTGTTGATGGCGCCGCCGGTGACGCCGGCGGTCACGCTGCCGGCCTCGCCGCCCAGGGTCGCGCCACCGGTGCCGACGCCGACGGTGTTGCCGTCGAAGCCGACCCGGCCGCCGGTCGCGCCGCCGGTGACGCCGACGCCACCCGCGGCGATGCTGCCGCCGCCCTTGCCCACCGACGCGCCGAGGTCGCCGGCGCGCAGGCCGCCGCCGCCGGTGCCCGCGTCGATGCCGACGCCGCCGATCTTGGCGGCGCCGCCGCCGGGGCCACCGCCGATGCTGCCGGCGTCGCCGGCGATGCTGCCGCTCTGGCCGCTGGCGCTGGCGGCGATGCCGCCGGCCGAGACCACGCCGCCGTCGGCGCCGCCGGCCGCCAGCATGCCGTCGCCGCCGATCGCGACGCCGTCGGCGCCGCCGCTCGCGGTCACGCCGCCGGCCTCGAACGCGCCGCCACCGGCGTCGCCGCTCGCGCTCAGGCCCTCGGTCGAGACCGCGCCGCCGGTGGCACCGCCGCTCATCGAGGTGTCGCCGGAGCGCAGGGTGCCGCCGCCGTTGTCGGCGCTGATCGCGTCCTCGCCTGAGGTCACGCGGCCGCCGCTCTTGCCGACCTTGGCGCCGACGTCGCCGGCCGCCATGCTGCCGCCCGCGCGATCCGCGGCGATCGCCTTGTCGCCGGAGGCGACCTGGCCGGCGCCGCTCGACGAGCCCTGCGCGGTGACCCCGCCCGCGGTGACGCCGCCGCCGCCCTTGCCGCCGTACGCGCTGTTGTCGCCGGCGCGCACCGCCGCCGCCGCCCGCGTGCGCGCTGGCGCCGGCCTCGGGCGTCGACACCGACGCGCTCGAGCCGGTCACCGACGCGTTCGATTGCCCCTGCGCGACGGTGGCGCCGCTCGCCGTCGCCGAGCCGGTGGTGCCGCGCGACATCACGGTGGCGCCGTTGTCGGTCGTGATGACCTGGGCGCTGTCGCCACGGCCGCCCGCGTCTGCGCCGCCGCCACCGCCGCCGCTCGCGCCGCCGCCTGCGTTGCCGCCCGCGCCTGCGCTGCTGGCCGGCAGCGGCGTGGCCGGATCGACGAGCGCCGATGACGGGGACGGCGCGGTCGACTCGTCCCCGGCGCCTGCCTCCGCTGCAGCACCGCCCGCATCGGCGCCCGCATCGCTGTCGCCGCGCGCCTCGCTCGCACCACCACCCGCACCACCGCTCGAGGTGGCCGCGCCACCGCTCGCGGTGTTGCCCCCACCGCTGGCGCCGCCGCCGCCGGAGAGCGCTATGACGCCGAGCGCCGCGACCGCGCCGACCGCGACGCCGCCAGCGATCGCCGCGCCGGCGCCCATCCCGCCGCCACCGCCGCCCGCCTGCTCCTGGACCTGCTCGCCGACGGTCTCGGCGCCGCCACCGTCGAGGCTGCCGGAGCCCTTGCCGTCGCCACCACCACCGCCGCCGCCGCCATTGTTGATCGCCACCTGCGGCGCGTCGAAGGTGAGGGTGGCCGACGCCTTGATCGAGGCGTTCGAGCCGGCGGTGACCTTGAGCTGGGCGCCGGCCTTGGCGTCGAAGGTCGCGGAGGTGCCGACCTCGACGGTCTTGCCGTAGACGACGATGTCCTTCGACGCCTTGACCACGATGTCGCCGGCGGACTCGACGCGGATCTCCTTCTTGGCCGAGTCGAGGACGATCTTGTTCTTGCGGGTCGAGTCGACGATGACGATGTGTTCGGCGCCGTCCTTGTCGTCGAAGATCACCCGGTGGCCCGAGCGCGACTTGATGACCTTGGTGAAGTTCTTGCCGGACTCGTTGGTCTCCGGCGGCGGCTGCGCCTTGCTCCACACGCCGCCCACCACGATCGGGCGGTCGACCTCGCCGTGCTCGAACACCACCAGCACCTGGTCGTCGACCTCGGGCAAGACGTAGGTGCCGCGCCCGCCGCCGGCCATCGGCACCGCGATGCGAGCCCAGTACGTGGCCTCGGTGTCCGACAGCCACGGCAGCTTGAGCTTGACCCGGTACGGCGGGGCGTCCCCGCCGCCGCCGTTGTCGACCACGATCGCCAGGTGGACGCCGTCGAGCTTGACCGCCGTGCGCGCCTGCTCGATCGAGCGCAGCGCGCCGGCCGCGGAGCGGCCGAGCACGTCGGCGAGGGGATCGAAGATGCGGGACACGTGGGCTCGGCAGGCTCTCGCGGGTTCAGGCGATCTGGACCAGCGCACCCTGGTAGTTGCCCGGCGCGCTCGAGTTGATCTTGACGGTCTTGGCCTCCGCCGACAGCGCGCCGCCGGCCTTGATGACCACGGCGTCGGTCGCGGTCACCTTGAGGTGGCCGCCGGCGTCGAGGGTCAGGGTGCCCTGCGGGCACGCCACCCGGAGGTCGCCCTCCATCGAGGCCATCGCCACGCCGGCGTCGCCCGCCTTCGGCGGCTTGTACACCGCGCACTTGTTGGGGCCGGTGCCGTCGGCGGCGAACTGGCCGATGCCGATCACGTTCTTCGTGGTGCGATCGGCGAACACCACCTTGACCTTGGCGCTGTCGTCGAGGATGAGCCGGTGGCCGGTGCGGCTGCGGTAGCCGCGGAAGTTGTTCTTGCCGTCCTCGCTGACCTCGGGCGGGGCATCGGCCTTGCTCCACACGCCGCCGAGCACCACCGGGTGACGGACGTCGCCGTCGACGAACGCCAGCGCGACCACGTCGCCGACGTCGGGCATCGCGTACCAGCCGAACTTCGGGCCCTCCATCGGCACCGCCCACGACGCCCAGTGCGCCTGATCGCGATCGCCGGCGTCGAGCCACGGCAGGCTCACCTTGATCCGGCCCAGGCCCTCGGGGTCCTGGTTCTGGGTCACCACGCCGTAGGCGAGCCCGCCGAGGGCCGCGTCGCGGGTGGCGTGCGCGCCGTGATCCATGCCTACGCGCTCTCGGCGTCGCGCGCCAGGCGCAGGTAGGTGGTGTAGCCGCCCTCGGCGCCGCCGCCCTGGCGGTACTTGTGGGTGACGCCGGTGACCAGGTACTTGCCGTTGAACTTGTCGGGCCCGGCCTCCTTGACCACGATCTTCACGACGATCGACGGCTGGTACGCGGCGTTGCCGATGGCCTCGGCCTCGCCGGTGATGTACGCGAGCGACAGCTCCTGCAGCCGGGCCTCGGCGATGGCGGTCGCCTCCTCCTTGCTCCAGATCGGGTGATCGACGGTGAAGGTCTCGGTCGCGGCGTTGCCCTTGGCCGCGGCGGCGGCGCCGCTCGAGCCCAGCGGCGACGACTTCGCGGTCGCCTTGCCGACGATGAGCTCCTTGGTCTCGGGGTTCCAGCCCCGGACCTCGACCGCCTTGGTGATGGCCGAGGTGCTCATGCGCGGCGTGAACGACTTGAGCCGGTACTCGCCGGGCTCCCTGGCGAAGATCTTGAACTCGATCCCCGAGTCCTTGTCGAGCTCGGGGCGCTTGACCATCAGCGCGTCGCCCTCTTGCCACAGGTAGCAGCCCAGCCGCGCCGCCCGCAGCCGCGCGAACTCGAGGTTGCTCTGGTTGTGCTGGTAGACGTGCTTGTGCGTGATCTCCGGCCCCTTCCAGGTCGGCGACTTGCCGAGCACCTCGCCGATGATCTGCTTGTCGGACTTGTCCTGGAAGGTCTTCGACACCCGCCCGGCCAGCGCCTTGTGCAGCCAGCCGAACGCCCGCACGATCAGCCGGCTCTCGCCGCCGGCCTTGTACTGCGGCTCGAGGCCGGCGACCTCGCCCTTGAACAGCACCTTGCCGTCCTTGTTGAGCTTGAGCTCGAACGGATCGCCGTGGTTGCAGGCGGCGGTGTACGTGTGCTCGTCGTTGCGCAGGACGACGATCGCCATGTCGGGCTGGTTGAGGTCCTTCTCGACCACGAACTGGACGATGTCACCGTCGGGCAGCTCCTTGCCCGCGATCTTGAGATCCCAGTTGACGGATCCAGTGTAGTCGGCCACGTAGCTCTCCTTGCGCGCGACGGCGACGCGACGCGCCTACTGCCCGCCCGACTTCGTCTTGAGGCTCTCGGCCTCCTTGAACTTGAGGTTCACCGTGCACCGCAGCGGCATGCCGTCGGGGGCGAACATCGTGTACTTGGTCGACATCGACTCGATCACGCCGTCGAACTGCTTGAGGCCCCAGCGCACCGAGACCTTGTGCGGCCGGCGCATGGCCTCGTCGCGCGACTTGTGATCGCGGGCCTTGGCCATCGTCAGCAGCTTGTCGACGTAGGTGGTCTCGACGTTGGTGTTGGTCTCGTAGCCGTCGAAGAGCAGCTCGAGCGACATCGAGCGGCCGTCGGAGCCGGTGAACTCGAGCTCCGGGGAGTCGCCCTTGGAGTTGGCGTGCTTGGACCACGCGACCGACTTGTCGATCTGCAGCTCCTTGGGGTTGAACTGCGCCTCCACCTGCAGCGAGGTGTCGTCGACGCTGACGATCGACAGTTTGGTGATCGAGGTGGAAGGGGCCATCGAGTCTCCTGGCAGGCTACGAGCTGGGTCGCCGGGCGACCGGCTCAGCGCTCCCCGTGGTTGCGCCAGCGGGTCACGTCGAGCAACGACAGGAACTGATCATAGACCTCGCGGGCGATGCGCTCGACGTCGGGCGCCGCCGGCGCCGCCGCCTTGGGCGTGGGCGAGGACGACACCGTGGCCGCCGAGGTCGTGGTCGACCGGCTCGACGCCGCGAGCTGCGCCGGGGGCGCGACCGAGACCAGGGTCAGATCGGCCGCGGTCATGCCGGCGCCGGCGCCGCGGTCCTCGAACATCTTGCGGGCGGCGCGCTCGAACCACGCCGGGATCTCGACCTCGCCGCCGCCGTGGCGCGGCCCGTGGGACGGCCGCACCAGCTCGCCGGTCGACTCGGCGCCGCGCGCCGCGGCGCGGCCGCCGCCGTCGACGTGCACCGACGCCAGGCCCTCGCGCGCCGCGGTGCCGCGCGCGGCGACCTCGGTGCTCGCCTCGGCGCCCACCGGGCTCACCAGCGACTGCAACGCGTACCCGGCGCGGCGCGCCAGCCCGCCGAGGCCAGCCCGGGCCTCCGGCGCCGTGGCCTCGTCGACCCAGCCGCCGAGCACCGGCAGATCGGCGGGCTCGGTGACCTCTCGCTCATCGCGGCCCGGCTCGCCGCCCGCCCGCGCCGACTCGACGCCGCCGACGTGCACCACCGGCAGCACCGACCACGCCAGCCGCGCCCGCTCGCGCGCCGACGGCGCCGGGCCGTCGACGTCGCGCGCGCTCGCGCGACCGACCATCGCCAGCGCGCGCGCCGCGGCCGGCGCCAGGCTGCCGGGGCGCGCCTCCGACAGCGCGAGGTACACCGACGCCAGCGCGGCCGTCCGCGCGCGGTGAGCCGCCGCCGCGGTCGAGGTCGCGCCCCCGGCCATCGCGTCGTCGTCGGACGCCATCGCCAGGCCCGCGCCCGCCGCCGACGCGCCGACGCGCGGCTCGCCGTGCACCTCGCCGGCGACGTCGCCGAGCTCGGCGGCCCGCGGCTCGGCGCCACCGTCATCGAGGGTCACCATCGGCCGCGCATCGGCGCCACCGTCATCGAGGGGCACCATCGGCCGCGCGCCGGCGCCGCCGCGCAGCTCGTCAGCGCCCCTGCCGCGCGGCGCGCCGCCGATGACGCCGCGTGCCTCGCCGCGCCCGGTGGCGACGTCGACCAGACCGAACGGCGCCGCGTGTACGCCGAGGTCGGCCACCGCCCGCGCCGCGAGCAGCTCGAGGGCCGCGACCGTCGCCGGCGGCGACGCCTCGGCGCGCAGGCCGAGCGCGGTGATCGCGGCCGACGGCCACAGGAACGCGCCGCGTGGGGCACGCGGCGGCGCCCCGAACCTCGGCGACCCCAGGTCGACCGCCGTCACGCCATCATCATCGACGGCGCCGAGCTCGCCGCCCTCGGCGGCAGCGACCGCCGCGCCCGCGGCACCACCCAACGCCGCGCCACCGCCGGCGCGCCAGCTCGCGCCGTCGTCGTTGGCGATGGCCCCGTCGCCACCGGCGGTGGTCAGCGCCTGCACGAAGGTGCGCTCGACGGCGCCGGCCATCAGCGCCAGGCCGGCCGGTCCGCCGACCGCGAGGCGCTCGGCCCACGCGGCCTCGTGCGGGGCCAGGCCGTAGACCCGGGCCGCGAGCAACGTCTCGGGTCCGACGAAGTCGAGGGCCAGGTCCGACGACGCCGCGGCGCTGTGCTGGGCCCAGCGCGCCGCGCGATCGCCGATCTCACCGGGACGGTGGCCCGGCGCAGCGATCGCCGCCTCGGCCTCGAGCGGCTCGTCGACCAGGGTCGGGACGGCGAGCAGCGACGAGCGCCAGCTCGCGGGCGCGGCGACGACCGGCGCCGCCTCCGCGGCCGACGGCGCGAGCACCGGCATCGTGGGCGCAGCGATCGACGTGCGATCATCGTCGCCTGCCTCGCGCTCCACCGGCGCGCCGATGGTCGTCGCGACGATGTCGTCAGCGGCAGCCGCGCGTGGCGCCTCGCCGGCGACGTCGACCCACACCGGCGCCACCGACGACGACGCCCGCGCGCTGGTGCCGCCGCGCGCGGTCAGCGGCGCGCGATCGAGCTCGCCACCGAGCAGGCCGGCGACGTACGCCATGGCCAGGCTCGACGGCGCGAGCGCGCGGATGTCCGAGCGCGCCGGCGGCACGATGGCTGAGCCCAGGCCGGTTGCGCCCAGGCCGATGGCGCCCGGGCCGGTGGCCCCGGCGCTGAGGCGCGCGCGAGCCCGGCGCTGCGATGGCCTCACCGAGCAGGCCGTGCAGCGCCGGCCGCCGGGGACGCCACCAGACCGGCCGACAGCCCCGCGCCCGGCGCGCGCGGCGTCGCGGCGAGCGCGCGATCGATGGCCGGCGCCGGCGCGAGCGCGACAGGCGGCGGCGCAGCCACCACCGGCGCCGACGACACCGGCGCCGAAGACGCCGACGTCGACGTCGAGGCCGCGGTCGCGCTCGCCGCCGGCCGCGCCCGCGCGGCGGCGATGGCCGCGAACACCGCGTCGGAGGTGGGGGCATCGTCGTCGATGCGCGGCGCGCCGAGCGGCGCGGCCGGACGCGCGGCGCGCCGCGCCTCCGCCGTCGGCGCGGCCAGCATCGTCTGCGCCGGCGCGGCCGCCGCACGACCGAGCGGGCGCGGCGCCTCGGCGGCAGCCGCGGTGAGGCCGAGCGCGCCATCGAAGGACGACAGCGCCGCCGACGACGCGCCGGCCATGCGGGCCAGCCAGCGATCCGACCACGCGACGTGCCGCAGCGCCGCCGGCGCCGAGGCCGCGATCGCCGCGAGCGCCGCCGGCGCCGAGGCCGCTGAGCGCCGCCGGCGCCGAGGCCGCGAGCGCCGAGGCCGCGAGCGCGGCGTGCGCGCCAACCACCGGCATCGCGGGCGACGGCATCGGCACCGCCGACGTCGTCGAGCCGAGGCCACTCGACGACGCCCACGACGACGTCGCGAACACATCGCTCGACGGCGCCACCGCGACGCCCGCGACCGCGCGCTGGGTCGCCACCACCGCGCCCAGGCCAGACGGCATCGCGACGCGCGGCCCGGCGACGATGGCCGGCGCCTGCCCCGCCGCGGTCGCCTGCGCCAGCAGCGTCACCGCGCGCTCCGCCGGCGCCACCACCGCGCGCCGGGGGCGCTCCACCGCCGCCGCGCCGTCGTCGGCGATCGAACCAGCCACCGTCGACGACGCAGCTCGACGCGGTGGTCGCGCCCGACACCATCGACGACACCTCGGCGCCGAGCCGACCCGCCGGCTCGACGCCGTCCGCGCGCACGCCCTCGTCGGCTGGCGCCTGCAGGTAGTCGAAGCCGGGCGCCATCGCCGCCAGCGCCGCGGCGCGCGCGGTGCCGGCGCCTGCGCTGGCGATGACCCGCGGCAGCCCGCTCAGGAGGGCGACCTGCGCGCGCCGGCTGCGCGCTGGGCGCACCGCGCTGCCGGCGTCGCCGCCGCGGTCGACATCGGCCCGCGCGCGACGTGCGCCGGTCAGCGCGGCGACCGCGAGCGCCTCGCCCGAGGAGCCCCGCGATCGCCGGCGACCACGGCGCCGCGGCCGCGAACGCCACCGGCGACCACGCCGCGTCTCCGCCCGTGGTCGTCGTCGACCCGGGACCGCCCGTCGTCGACAACGACCCCGCCGCGGTCAGGGTCGACGTCGGCACCGCGTCGCTGCCGCCGGTCCAGGCCACCGTCGGGGCCACCACGCTCGGCACCGGCGGCGCCATGTCCCGGCGCCACGTAGGCCAGCGGCACCGGCGGCACCGCCCGCCGGCTGGCGCGCGCCGCGGCGACCTCGGCGAAGGCCGCGCGCACGGCCGCGCCGCCCATCGTCGGCGCCACGCCGTCGTCGCCGCCGCCGCCCGCGTCGACCGGCGCGCGGCTCGCCGCCATCCAGTCGAGCTCGTCCTGGAACCACGGCCGCGGCATCAGCCACGACACCGGCGCGATCGCGCGCTCGCCGAAGCCGCCCCGGGCGTACCCGCCGAGCATGCGCATGCCGCGCGACTGCTCGAGCCCGGCGATCCACGGCGTGACCCGCCGGTCGACGAAGGCCAGCGAGCGCAAGGTGCGCGCCGACGCGCCGCTCGGACGGTCCGGGGTCCAGCGGCTGGCGTGACGCTCGGCGGTGGCGAGCGCCGCGTCACCGAGCGTGGTCCGAAACGGCGTCGGCGCCGCGAGGGCCGACGCCAGCGCGCGATCGCCGCCTGCGCGGGCGCTGGGGGTCGGATCCGATTCGCGGCTCATCGTCGGTGGGGGTTCAGCCGGCGCGGCTGAAGGTCAGGCCCTCGTGCGCGATCTCGAGGGTCTCGATCGCGACCTCGCTCTTGCTCGCGTCGAGGTCGGCGACCTCCCACTTCACCGGGATGCCGCGCTCGAAGGTCCAGCGGCAGACCTCCTTGAGGTCGCCGCTGAGCTGGATGATGGTGCCCTTGAGGCGATCGCGGGTGCCGCCGGGGTTGAGCCACTCGGCGCGCCAGTCGAGCAGCTCCGAGCTGCCGGTGAAGCCGCGCTTGAGCACCAGGTTGGCCCACTTGGTCACGCCCATCAGCTTGCGCGAACGATCGTTGACCCCGCCCTCGCGCACGTCGACGATCTCCGCCTCGTACTTGAGCCCGCCGACGCTGCGGAAGAACGCCTCGCCGCGCCGGTTGGCGAACTCGAGCTCGACCTTGAAGCAGAACGTGGGCAGCGGATCTTGCCGCGCTGCCGACGGGGAGCTCGAGCCGGATGAAGCGGGCATGGTCGTCCTGGGTCGGTAGGTTGGGGGTCGCGGCTAGCCGGCGCTGGTGGCGCCCATCTGCTGGGTCAACGAGATCAGGATGAACTCCGCGGGCTGAACCGGTGCGACGCCGATCTCGCAGGTGAGCCGGCCGGCCTCGACGTCCTCCGGGGAGTTGGTCTGATCATCGCATCGTACGAAGAACGCTTGCTCGGGATTCCCTCCGGCCAGCATCCCGCGCTGGTGCAGATCTGTAAGGAACGTTACAGTCCGGCTGCGCACGCTCTCCCAGGTCCGGGCGTCGTTGGGCTCGAAGGTGATCCAGGTGAAGCCGGCCTCGATGGAGCGCCGCAGCATGATGAACAGGCGCCGCACGTTGATGTAGCGCCAGGCCGGGTCGCTCGCGGCGGTGCGGGTGCCCCAGGGCCGCACCCCGCGCTGCAGGCGGAAGGTGTTGACCGCGTCGCCGTTGAGCTGGCCGATGTGGTCCTCGGTCAGGCGCAGCACCACGTCCTCGGCGTCGACGATGGCGACGTTGGCCGGCGCGCAGTGCACGCCCTCGCCGTCGCGGGTGGCGTAGACGCCGGCCATCAGCCCCGACGGCGGCAGCTGACGGACCTCGCCGGTGGGGCCGGTGACCCGCAGCCACGGCCAGTAGTAGGCCGCGTACGACGAGTCGGTGCGCCGGCGCCAGCGCCGCACGTAGTCGATGTCGCGCGACGGCGGGATGTCGAGGATGGCGAACTTGTCCTTGCCCAGCTCGCACACCGAGACGAGCTGGTCCTGGACCCGCTGGGCCCGCAGCTCGCCACCGGGGCCGGGCTCGCGCTCGCAGAAGCCCATGGCATCCGGACACGCGAGCTGCGTGACCTCGTCCTCGGCGGCCAGCGCGAGCAGGCCGCGCCGCTGGCCGGGCCCGAGGTCGATGCCGATGAAGTCCTCGGGGGTCACCGCGTCGACGCCGTCGCGGCCGCCGGCGAGCCGGGTCAGCGGCAGCGCCTCGGGCAGGTTGTGCGGCACCGGCGAGGTCGACGCCAGATCGACCACCCGGATGAGCCGCGAGCGCGCCGCCACCACCCGCGGCGCGTAGGCGCGCGAGGTCGGCGACAGCTGCAGGCCCTTGAACACCTCGCGGCGATCGCGCAGCGCCACGTGCAGCTCGAACTCGACGACCTCGACCTGGGTCGGCGCCGCCGCCTTGTGCTTGCGGCCGATGGGCGTCGCGCTGCTCCAGCGCAGCACCTTGTCGCCGACCTCGGTGAGCACCGCGAAGTCGGCGTGCTCGCGATCGTAGATCTTCACCAGCGCGCCGACCTCGAAGCCGCGCGTGGTCGACACGTGGGCCTCGCCGGCGCCGACGTCGATGTCGCGGGTGAGCAGCGCCTGGGCCCCCACCTGGTGCACGCAGCGGAACCAGATCTGGTTGCCCCAGGTGCCCTCGTCGAGGGCGCGCACGATGAGGGTCGGCTTCTTCCAGCGATCGAGTTGCAGGTGCTCGGCGCACGCCGCGTACTCGACGCCGGTGGTGGTCGCCGGGGCGTCGACCGGCGGCACGTGCGCGACCCGCACCACCCACAGCGCCTGGCCGCCGTTGCGGAAGTAGCCGTAGGCCGACGCCGTCAGGTAGTGACGGTCGGTCGCGCCGTAGATCTCGACGAACTCGTCCCACGACGAGACCCGGACCGGGACGTTCATCGGCCCGCGCTGGGTCAGGCCGACCATGCCGGCGGCGCGGGTGTCGGCGATGGACATCGCCGGCAGCACCACCGGATCGTGGCTCTGGTAGATGCCGGGCGCGCGGCCGGCGGTGGCGAAGGTCGGGGAGTCGGCGGCGGGTCGCATGGGTCACTCGGTCATCGACGGCGGGCTTCGTTGATCTCTCGGTTGATGCGGGCGATCTCGCGGAGCCAGACGTGGCGCTCCTCGTGTTCCATGTCGAGGATGTCGTCGATGGGCCAGTGAAAGTGGTACGCGATGTACGAGATCTCCTGGTAGAGCTGCTCGCGCGGGTACGTAGCGACCGCCGCCCAGGTTACCCCGGGCCAGCCTGGCCACTACCTCCTTCGCCACCCTCGGTGAGCAGCGCGCCGGTGACCATGTCGACGTCCATCTCGTGGCTGCACTTGGGGCAGGTCACGTGGTGGCGGGGCGCCCCGCCCTCCTCGTTGATCTTTCGGTAGAACTCCTGGAGGTACGCCAGGTCGGTCGAGAACAGGTTCTCGATGATGTCGACGGTGATGTGCTTCTGGTCGCCGATCTGGGTGACCACGCGCGACAGCAGCACGATGACCAGGTAGGCCCGGTTGGACTGCACCCGGTAGTCCTGCAGCGGGATGATCTCGTCGCGCGCGGTCGCGAGGCGCATGACGCCGTCCTTGTGGACGTTGCCCTCCTCGTCGACGTACCCGCGGGGGAGCTTGAACGGGAACTGGGTCTTGAACGCCATCGTCGGCCTCGCCTGAGAAAACGAAACGGCCCACCCGGACTGGGTGGGCCGCAACGATACCAAAATCGCCCGGGCGCTCCGGCCAGGCGGCCGGAAATCGCCAGGCGCGTCGACGGAGCCTACGCGTCGGTGCCGCTGAGCGAGAGCTTGACCCGCTCGGCGTAGCACTTGACCTGGAAGCGGGCGACCTTGTCGGACTGCGCCTCGAGCTTCGGGTTGCCGATGAACTCCTTCATGCCGACGTTCATCAGGTCGATGCGGCCGAGCTCGGTCTTCATGTCCGGGCCGAGCATGACCACGGCGCCCGACATCTCGTCGCCCTCGAGGCAGTTGCCGTCGATGAACCAGCTCTTGGCCTTGGCCGCCCACGGCTCGAGGTCGGCCATCGAGATGTGCAGCGTGAAGTCCGACACCGAGGTCGAGGTCGGGTGGATGGTGTGCTCGCGCTTCTCACCGACGGCGTCGGTGGTGGTCTTGCACTCCCAGGCCAGGCCCTCGATCTTGTTCACGCGGCCGCACGGAAGGCCGCCGAGCTCGAAGCGGAAGTTGGCGCACTGGAACGCCTTCTGCTTCGGGCCGATGTCGCCGCGGAGGTCGCCGCCGCTCTCCTTCATCCAGCGGATCTGCTCCGGCATCACCTCGATGTCGAAGTACGCCGACTCCTTGGAGTCACCGTCGAAGGCCGGCATCGTCACCTTGGTCATGAGCATGTTCATCATGTCCATGCGGCGCTGCGCCTTGTAGTTGAAGTCGGCGACGGTGATCGCGCCGTTCTTGTAGAGCACGCCCATGTCGAAGGCGGCCTGCATCCACTCGTAGACGGCCTTGCTCATGCCGATACCGGCCTTGAACTTGACCGCGCCCCACTTGGTGGTGGTGACGTGCTTCTTCTCGAAGTTCGAGGGGCCCATCTTGTGGCTGGCGAGCTCCGCCACCATGTTGCCGCCCTCGAAGGACTGGAGGAACCCACAGCGCATGCCGTCGAGGTCCATGAGGAACTTGCCTGCGCTGAAGCTGGGAGCGTTTGCCATCTCGTGTTCTCCGTTTCGTCTCTGGTTTCCGTGAGCCGGCGGTCATCACGGGAACCCTCGACGCTCTCATGGCTACGTGGCCAGCGTGCCTGGCCCCACCCGCCGACCTTGCGTCGGCCCAACCTGATCATGAGAGCGGCGAAGATTCCCCTGCGTGGGTCGTGGATCCTTGGGTCCGCCGGGACGGCGCCGGCCCACACCATGTGGGACGGCGCCGGGTGGCTTGGTAGATATCACGGCCTGTTACGGCCGCGGGGCAGGTGAACCTTCCCAGGAGGCGACTACTCGTCGACGCCGCCGCCCGACGCCATCTGGCCGATGCGGAAGATGACGAATTCCGCGGGCTTCACCGGGGCGAGGCCGATCTCGACGACCAGCTGGCCGGCGTCGACCACCTCGTTCGGGTTGGTCTCCTCGTCGCACTTGACGTAGAAGGCCTGCTCCGGCGAGACGCCCATCAGCGCGCCGTTGCGCCACACAGGAGCGTGAGGAACGACGAGATCGATCGCTGCACGCGCTTCCAGAGGCGATGGTCGTTGGGCTCGAAGACGACCCCGCTGGTGCGCGCTCGATCGACGACTCCACCATGATGAACAGGCGGCGGACGTTGATGTAGCGCCACGACGGGTCGCTCGACAGGGTGCAGCGCCCCAGATGCGGATCGCGCCGTTGAGGAAGCGGATCGCGTTGATGCCCGCAGGGTTGAGCAGGTCCCTGCTCGCCCTTGGACACGGTGTCTGAGGCCGAGCGCGCCGCGCGCGATCTCGTTGGCCGGCGCCTTGTGCACGCCGCGCTCGCTGTCGGTGCGCGAGTAGACACCAGCAATGTGACCGCTGGGCGGCACGAAGATGTTGCCCTTGTCCGGGTCGTAGACCTGGATCCACGGGAAGTAGTAGGCGCCGTACTTGCTGTCACGCGGCTTGGGCACGGCTGTCGACGCCGCCGGAGATGGTGCTCGGGCGAGGTCGAGGATGGCAAAAGCGATCCTTGCGGGTCTCGCAGTGCGACAGGAGCGCGTCCTGGACCGCCGGCGAGGTGCAGCCCGGGGCCGCGACCAGGGCGATCTCGTCGATCTCGTCGAAGCACTTGAGGCCGGAGCGCTGGCCCGGGCCGAAGTCCTTGCCGTAGCCAGGCCGTCGCGGTTGGGGCCGGCCGGCTGGGCCGCCTTGGCCTCGTCCTTCTTGCCGTCGGCGCTCTTGGCCGGGGCCGCGGCGGACGCCTCGGGGGCGCCGACGTTGACCACGAAGCAACGCGAGCCGCCGTTGTTGAAGAAGCCGTAGACGCCGTGGGCGAACGCCTCGGAGCACTCCTTGAAGTCGCCGAAGGTCTTCACGAACTGCGACCAGTTGGTGATGAGGGACGGCCTCGTTGGTCAGGCCCTTCGACGACTCGCCGAGGAAGCCGACGGTGTTGGTCCCGACCGCCTCGATGGGCTTGGAGCCGCGATCCACTTCCTCGACGTAGACACCGGGTGACAGGTAGCTGGTAGCCATGTTGCGTTTCTCTCTCTCCTGGGGCTTGGTCCGATGGCGGTGGGTCTTCCCGCCTATCGCTATCGTCGCCGGCGGCGCCGGCGGGGAGAACCTGGGTTACTTCTTGCGACCTCCGTCGCCGGGGCCAGCGTCGCGCTTGCCAGGCGCGCCGGCCGCTGCTGGGAGGTGTCGGCAGCGGCTCGGAGGCGGCGGCCGGGGCGGCCGCGGCGGGCTTGACCGGCGGCGGCGCGCGATAGAGGTCGGCGCTGGGCCGTGCTCCTGGCCGTCGGGGTCGACCTGGGATGGGTCGGTGAGGTTGCGGTACCCGAGCGTGCGGGTCTGGACCCGGCTGAACGGCTCGAGCTTCTCGGGCAAGATCGGCACCAGCGTCCAGATCTGCAGCGCCGGCCGCACCGGCTGGTTGAGGCTGCCCCAGAACCGCGACAGCGTGCCCTCGTCGAGCCGGGCCGACATCTGCACGTACAGCTTGAAGTCGTCCTCGAAGGACGCGCCGCGCAGCCGCTCCGCCGATCGAACTCGATGTTCTCCATCACGGTGCGGATGATGAGGCCGAGCAGGAGCTGCTCGTCCTCGGGCGTCTGCGCCCACGCCGAGATGAGGTAGTCGAGGCGCACCCACAACCGGCGCCGGCGGAGTACTCCTTGATGGTGCCGTCGTCCTGCGGCACCTCGGCCAGCTCGCTGTGCGGCGTGGAGTCGGTGCCCTCGGGGTCGAGGGACATCTGGTAGAGGTACAGCGACACCGCCGGCAGCTTGCCCTGATGGCGTCGGGCTTCGGCGTGCTCGACGATGTGCACGCGCTTGTAGCCGTTGCGCTTGAACTCGTCCTGGAGCAGGCGCGAGAGCGTCTCCGACGTCTCTTTGATGATGTGGTGCTGCGGCGTCATCCGGCGCGAGCGCTCCCCCGAGCGGCCCGAATCGTGAGCCAACGGATCGCCGGCCTCAAGCGGTTTGGCCGGGGAAAGCGCGGCCCGCGTCGATGGCGCGGCGCGCCAGGGGTGCGGGCGATCCCCGGGCGCGCAGGGCGTGCGCGCCCCACGCCGCGGCGCCGACGGCGCAGCCGCGGTAGCCTGTCGCGGTGGCACCGCGCCGACGCCTCGTTCGTGGCACCCAGCAGCGCGTCGGCGGCGGCAAGCCGGCCTGCGGCGAGGCGCGGCGGGGGCCGAGGTGCTCGCCGCCGTCGAGGCGGGGCTGGTGCGCCGCGGCGGCGCCTCGGCGCGGGTGACCGCCACCGCGTGCCTCGGCCCGTGCTTCGATGGGCCCAACGCCGTGATCTACCCCGACGGCGTCTGGTACGGCGGCCTCACCAGCGCCGACGCCGACGGCCTGCTCGACCACCTGTGCGACGGCGTCGTCACGCCGCGCGCGCTCGACGACGACGACGCCTGACGTCGCGCGCGTGGGTCAGAAGTACAGCAGCGCCTCGAGGTTGGCGCGCTCCCAGGCGCGCGCCTCGGCGTACCGCGGGAACCGGGCCTCGTCGGCGAGGAACGCCTTGGAGTGGAACTCGCGGCGGCGTTTCGGACCTTGATGTCGTGGACCTGGTGCAGCATCTCGTGGAAGACGATCCACTCGACGAAGAACCGCGGCACGCGACGCGGTCGAGGGACGGTGCATGCGGATGAGTCGATCCTCGACCACGTAGCTGCCCAACGGTGCTGCCGCGCCGGCGCGGCGCGCGCCCAACCAATGGCCCCAGGTGATCTGGGCGTCGATGGTGCCGTCGAAGAACCGCTGGTTGAGATCGTCGAAGATGTCGCGCAGGTCGTGGACCTCGCCGGCGGTGAGCAGGATCTCCGCGGCGCGCACGCCGGCCGCCGGCCCGCACCGCCCGCGCTGGTTGCCGTCGATGAAGTCGCCGAGCACCGTGACGCCGCGATCGTTGTCGGCCACGTAGCGCGCCAGGGCGGACGATGACCGGAGGCGTCGTCGAACATGTGGTGCAGCCGCAGCTCGTAGCGCCGCTCCTGGATCGCGCCGCACCGAGATCATCGTGTAGTGGTTGTCCGGTGAGGGTGACGGTCACCTTGCCGCGCGGCAGGTGGGCCCGCAGGCGGTGGGCGAGCTGGGCCTCGGCGCCGGCGACGAGCGCGACCTGGTCGTCGGTGGCGGCGCGCTTGGTCCGGGCCCGGCGCAGGGCCATCGCCGGGTTGACCGCGCAGGGCGCGCTCGGCGCGATCGCGATCGTCGCCCTCGAGCGCGCGTCCGTCCTCGGACTCGACGCACGACGGCACGTCGACGCGCGGGCAGGGGCAACAGGGGACATGGCGATGAGCAGCTCCGGTGGTGGCAGGGCGGTGGCGAGCGGCAGGTAGGTCGACGGATCCGCGTACTCGGCGACGGAGTCACGCAGCAGTTCGGCTTGAGTCACGCGAGGGCCCTCTTAGTGAAGCAGATGCATGGTGGAACGGCAGTGCGCAGCTTTCACGCCGGGCGAGATCCTCCCGCTGGCCCCATGGCCCGGCGGCGAGTCCCGTTGTGCGCGTGTGCCGGTGGCCCGACCCGCCGCCCACTCCCGATGCGCTGGCTAACCCAGACGAAGAAAATGCTAGCAGCCGCGGTTTCGGTGGATCAAAAAGCCACCTGGACCGGGATCGCATCCGATCGAGACTGCTCGGCTTTTGCGGGTGCGATCTGGCCCTACACCGTCGAGAACCAGCCCCCACTTCGAGTCTTCCCGGCCGCTGGAATCGGCGCGTCGCGCTGGCGTACTGTCCGCGCCCATGACGGCGCCCGCGAGCTTCCTTGCCACCCCACCCGGACCCACCACTGCGGGGCCCTGCGCGGCGCGGACGCCGGCCAGCGCGCAGTGCTCACCGGCTGGGTCCAGTCGTACCGGACCACGGCGGCTGCGTGTTCATCGACCTGCGCGACCGCGAGGGCATCACCCAGATCGTGTTCGACCCGTCGTTCGCGCCCGGCGCCACGAGCTGGCGCGCGATCTGCGCAACGAGTGGTGCATCGGCATCACCGGGGAGGTCCGCTCGCGCGGCGGCAACGTCAACGCCAAGATGAAGACCGGCGAGGTCGAGGTGTGGGCCGACACCCTCGAGGTGTTCTCGCGCGCCGACACCCCGCCCTTCCCCATCGAGGACGACCTCGACACCAACGAGGCGCTGCGCCTGAAGTACCGCTACCTCGATCTGCGGCGCGGCCCGCTGCAGAAGAACCTGATCATGCGCTCGGCGATCACCCGCACCACGCGCGACTACCTCGCGCAGCAGGGCTTCCTCGAGATCGAGACGCCCTTCATGGTGAAGTACACGCCCGGCGGCGCCCGAAACTTCCTGGTGCCGTCGCGGCTCAACCCCGGCAACTTCTACGCGCTGGCCGAGTCGCCGCAGATCTTCAAGCAGCTCTTGATGGTCGCCGGCTACGAGCGCTACTTCCAGATCGTGCGCTGCTTCCGCGACGAGGACCTGCGCCTCGACCGGCAGCCGGAGTTCACCCAGATCGATCTCGAGCTGTCGTTCGTGACCGAGCCGATCCTGCAGGGCGTGATGGAGGGCCTCATCGCCCGGCTGTGGAAGGACGTGCTCGGCGTGGAGGTCACGCTGCCGCTGCGGCGCATGCCGTGGCAGGAGGCGATGGACAAGTACGGCGTCGACAAGCCCGACCTGCGGCTCGACCTCACGCTGTGCGACGTGTCGGCCCCGGCCGGCAAGAGCGGCTTCCGGGTGTTCGACGGCGCGGTCGCGGGCGGCGGCATCGTCAAGTGCCTGCGCATCCCGGCCGCCGACGCCGGCGACAAGCTCACCCGCTCGGTGCTCGACTCGCTGACCGATTTTGCCAAGCCCTACGGCGCCAAGGGCGTGGCGTTCGCGCGCGTGCTCGAGGGCGGCGCCTGGCAGGCGCCGTTCGCCAAGAGCTTCGCCGACGACGCCCGGGTGGAGGTCAACCGCATCGCCGGCGCCCAGCCCGGCGACGTGCTGCTGTTCGTGGCCGACAAGTTCAAGGTGGCCAACACCTGCCTGGGCGCGATCCGGCTGCACCTCGGCGACAAGCTCGGCCTGACCCGCAAGGGCGAGTACCAGTTCATGTGGCTCACCGATCCACCGCTGTTCGAGGTCGACGACGCCACCGGCGAGGTCGCCGCCGCGCACCACCCGTTCACCTCGCCGCGCCTCGAGGACGAGCACCTGCTCGAGACCGAGCCGGGCAAGGTCCTCGCCCGCGCCTACGACCTGGTGCTCAACGGCGTCGAGGTCGGCGGCGGCTCCATCCGTATCCACCGGAGCGATCTGCAGGCCCGGCTGTTCAAGGCGCTGGGCATCACCGACGAGGCAGCCCGGCAGAAGTTCGGCTTCTTGCTCGACGCCTTCAAGTACGGCCCGCCGCCGCACGGGGGCATCGCCTTCGGCCTCGATCGCCTCGCGATGCTGATGACCGGCGCCGAGTCGCTGCGGGACGTCATCGCCTTCCCCAAGACCCAGAAGGGCTCGGACCTGATGACGGACTGCCCGACCGAGGTCAGCAAGAAGCAGCTCGACGAGCTGTTCATCGCCACGTCCGGCGTGCCGGCCAAGGCGTGACCCCCGCGCGGCTGCCCGTGCGCGGCCGCCGCCCGTGGTACCCCTCGGTGATGGAGACCAGGTCGGCGTCGTGGTCCCGCAGGGGGCTGCGGCTCGGGCTGTTGCTGCTCGGGATGGTGCAGCTCGGGGCGTGCCACGCGAGCCCGCGCAAGGACGGCGACCGCTGCGCGGCGGCGGCCCGCAACTCGTACGCGGCGGGCGAGGCCCGCTTCGAGCCGGGCGAGGCGGAGTACGAGATCACGATCAACGCGATCACGACCACCTGCCGCGAGCAGCGCTGGTCGACCGCGGCGATCGACTGCATGACCCACGCGGCGGAGACCAAGGCCGAGGACCCGTGCCGCGCCCTGTTCACCGACGACCAGCGCAGCGAGCTCGAGGACGCCTACCGCGCGTACCAGCGGCAGCAGGCGCCAGATCCCGCGATGACCGCCGCCTCGTCGCCGGCCGCGCCCGGCGACGAGGCCGAGGGCGAGTCACAGGCGGATCTCGACTTCTTCACCATCGGCGTGATGCTCCAGCGGATCATCACCTGGCCTGAGGATGATCGCCCCGGCGCGCAGGCGCTGATGCGCCGGGCCATCGCGCTGATGGATCGCCACGACCTCGGCGGCGCCGCGCGGGCGGTGGCCGACGAGATCGTGCCGGATCTCGACGACGGGCCGATCGCGAGCATGCGGGCGGCCTCGAGGATCCTCGACCTGCACGACCTCATCCTCGAGCAGATCACGCTGGACTCGGCGCGGGTCTACGCCTACGCCGGAGGCTTCTGGATCACCAACGTGGCCTGGTCGCTGCGGCAGCAGGAGCGCGCGGCCGCCAGCAAGACGTTCGCCCAGGTCGACCTCGAGGACCTGGGTTCCAAGGCGACCCAGGCCCACGCCGACATCCGCGTGGCCTTCTTCATCGACGGCTTCGCCCGCCGGTTCCTCGACGATCCGGCCAAGGCCCTGGCCTGGTACGACAACAGCACGTTGCCGCAGCTGTAGCGACCAAGTCGCCGTCGAGCACCAGCTAACGGGCGTCGTCCTCGGCCTTGAGCCGGATCGGGCCGAAGTTCGCCGGGGTGTGCGGCGTCGGCGCCATCTCGGCGTAGAACGCGCGCAACGCGTCCATGTCGGCGCGCACGTCGCCGGTCATCTCGATGGGCGCGCCCAGGCCGGCGCGCTTGCGGCCGTAGTCGAGGTAGCCCGGCACCACCGGCACCTGGGCGCCGAGGGCGATGTGGTAGAAGCCCGACTTCCAGGCGTCGGTGCGGCGGCGGGTGCCCTCGGGTGGGATGACCAGCACGAACTCGTCGCGCCGCTCGAACTCCGCCACCATCTGGTCGACGAGGTTGTTGGCGCGGCTGCGATCGATGGCGACCGCGCCGAGGCGCCGCAGGCCGGCGCCGACGGGGCCGCGCACCCAGCTGTCCTTGATCATCCAGGCCATGGGCAGGCCGATGGCCTGAGCCACCATGAGCAGCAGCGCGCCGTCCCAGTTGCTGGTGTGCGGCACCGCCAGGCACACGTACTTCGGGATCGTCGGGCGCTCGCCCTCGAAGGCCCAGCCAGCGGCGCGCAGCGCCAGGGTCGCACCGGTGCGTGTGTCCACGGCGCATCCTACTCCCCCCTCGCCACGACCGCGAGGCTGCGCTATGTCCCGGGGATGAAGTCGTCCGTCGTCGCCCTGAGCACCTTGTTCGCGCCGGTGTGCGCCCTGGCCGTGTCGGCCGCCGCTTGCAAGAAGGAGGAGGCCCCGGCCCCGGCGCCCGCGGTGGCCCCGACCCCGGCCGCGCCCAGCGCCCCGCCGACGCCGACGGCCCCGCCGCCGGCGCCCACCGCTGGCCTGCCGGCGCCGTCGGAGCTGGTCGGCAAGCCGGCGCCCGACTTCACGCTCAACGACCTCGACGGCGCGCCGGTGAACCTGGCCGCCCTGCGCGGCAAGACCGTCGTGCTCGAGTGGTTCAACCCCAAGTGCCCGTTCGTGGTCGCCTCGCACACCAAGGGCTCGCTGGTCGACGCCGCCAAGCGCCACACCGAAGCCGGCGTGGTGTGGCTGGCGATCAACTCGGGCGGCCCCGGCAAGCAGGGCCACGAGCTGGCGCACAACGTCGAGGGCGCCAAGACCTTCGGCCTCAGCCACCCGATCCTGCGCGACGAGGACGGCGCGGTCGGCAAGGCCTACGGCGCCACCAACACGCCGAACCTGTTCGTCATCGACGGCGAGGGCGTGGTCCGCTACGCCGGCGCCGTCGACAACTCGCCCGACGGCGAGGCGCAGTCGCCCGAGGGCGGCACCCTGGTGCGCTACGTCGACGCCGCGCTCGAGGACCTCGCCGCCGGGCGGCCGGTGGCCACGCCGAGCACCAAGCCGTATGGCTGCAGCGTGAAGTACGCGTCGTGATCGCGCGCGGGCTCGCCATCCTCGCCGGGCTGCTCGCCGTCGGCGCCTGCGATCGCGCGGCGCCGACGACGGGTGATCACGCCGTGGCCGCCACCGCCGGCGATCGCACGCCGGGCGCGGCGCCGCCGCCCGGCGCGACCCGGGTCGCCGGCGAGCACTACGTGGTCGACGTGGTGCCGCCGAGCCAGGGCTGCGTCGCCGGCACGCCGTGCGACGTGCGCATCGACGTGTTCGCGCTCGGCGCCTACAAGGTCAACGTCGACTACCCGACCAAGTTCGTGCCGACGCCGACCGAGGGCCTGGCGTTCGAGGCGCCGGCGCGGCTGCGCCCGGTCGGCGTCGCCGCCGGCGAGCTGCCGGTGCGCGTGCGCGCCGCGGCGCCGGGGCCGACCACGCTGCGCGGCGAGGTCAAGCTCGGCATCTGCGACGCGGCGCGCTGCGAGAACGCGGTGGCGCCGGTCGCCCTCGAGCTCGCCGTCCGCTGATCACGGCGGCGCCGTCGACGGCGTCACCGCGACCTCGAGGCGCTGCCCGCGCCGCACCACGCCGAGGTTGGCGGGCGCGCCGGGCCGGTGCTGGCGCAGGCGCCGGTGCAGGGCGTCGAGCCCGTCGACGGCGGCGCCGTCGAAGGCGACGATGAGATCGCCGTCGCGCAGGCCCGCGCGCGCCGCCGGGCTGCTGGGCTCGACCGACTGGATCTCGGCGGCGCCGTCGCCGAGGCCGTGGTGGCGCGCCAGGCGGCGGTCGAGCTGGCGCGGCGCGGCGCCGACCCCGAGCCAGGCCCGCTCGACGCGCCCGACGGTGAGGAGCTGGGCCACGACCCACGCCGCGCTGTCGACGCCGACGGCGAAGCCCAGCCCCTGCGAGCGCGCGATGATCGCGGTGTTGACGCCGAGCACGCGGCCGCGCGCGTCGAGCAGCGGCCCGCCGGAGTTGCCGGGGTTCAGCGGTGCGGTGTGCTGGACCACGCCGTCGATGAGGCGGCCGCCGCGCCCGCGCAGGCTGCGGCCGAGCGCCGAGACCACGCCGGTCGACACGGTGGCGTCGAAGCCGAGCGGGTTGCCGATGGCGACCACGAGCTGGCCCGGGCGCGCGGCCAGGGCGCCGTCGAGGGCCAGGGTCGCCGCCGGATCGAGGGCGCCGGCCTCGAGCTTGACCACCGCGAGATCGGTGGCGACGTCGCCGCCGACGCGATCCGCCGATCCAGGCGCCGCCGGCGGCGCGCACGCACCGGGCCGCCGCCGTCGACGACGTGGTGGTTGGTCAGCACGTAGCCGTCGGGGGTGACCAGCAGGCCCGAGCCGGCGCCGGCGGGACGCCCGCGCCCGCCGCGGCCGCCGACCTCGAGGCTCACCACCGCCGGCGCCGCGCGCGACCACGTCGACCACCGCGCGCGAGTACGCGTCGAGCAGCTCGGCGTCGTCGGCGGGCGCGTTCACGTGCGGCTCCCCAGGGTCACCATCACGGTCACCGCGGCGCCGGCGCGCGACAGCGCCAGCTCGACCTCGGCGCCGGGCCGCTCCCACAAGGCCGCGCGCAGCCCGTCGGGGCCGCGGGTCGGCGCCCCGCCCAGCCGCAGGATCACGTCGCCGATGCGCACGCCGGCGGCGGCGGCCGGCGAGCCGTCGTCGACCCGGGCCACCAGCGCGCCGACCTCGCCGTCGAGCTCGACCGGCACCGCGCCGACGCCGAGGTAGCCGCGGCGGACGCCGCCGTGGGCGAGCAGCTCGTCGACGACGCGCCGGATCGTCACCGCCGGCACCGCCAGGTCGGCGCCGCGCACCAGCGTGCGCGTGCTCATGCCGTAGACCGCGCCGTCGACGTCGACCAGCGGACCGCCGGCGAAGCCCCGCGGCAGCGCGCGATCGGTCTCGAGGTAGCGCTCGAGGCGCCCGCCCCACGGCGTGCGCACGTCGGCGGCGAGCACGCCGATGGCGCGCAGCGACGCGCGCACCGAGCGCCCCGGCCGCCCGACCGCGATCGCGAGCTGGCCGACCCGGGCGTCGTCGAGGTCGCGCAGCCGCGCCGGCGTCAGCCCGCCGCCGGGCACTCGCCACAGGGCGAGGTCGGTGCCTGGATCGCGGCCGACGAGCTCGGCTGCCACCTGGCGCGGCTCGCCGGCGTCGCCGCCCAGCGCCAGCTCGCCGGCGTCGGGGCTGTGGAAGCTCGAGGTGATGACCAGCTCGTCGGTGATGGCCAGGCCGCTGCCGCCCCGCGCCGGCGCGGACGTGGACCACGCTGGGCGCCACCGCGGCGACGGCGTCGGCCAGGGTCGACGACAGGGAGGCCAGCGGGCTGGCGGAGGAGGAAGAGGAAGAGGGCGACGCAGACGCGAGGGAGTTCGACATGCTCGCGGGATAGCGGCGCGCCGGGGCGCCGCCCATCGCGCGTTCGGGCAGGCCAGGCCCTGTACCTGGCCAGGCTGGCGGTCGACCTGCCCGCTCGGGCAGGTCGATCACCCACCCGAACGCGCGGGGCTGATCGAGGCCCCGACGATGGTCAGCTTGTCCGGGCATCTTTCGCCGGAGCCTGCCGTGACCCGCAACCCGAACCTGCCCCTGCTGTCCGCCGCGCCCGTCCAGGTCGCGCTCTCACCCGCGACCCGCTGGCGCGCAGCGGCCTGTCGCGCCCCCGGCCGACGCCGGCGACGTCGAGGTCGTCGAGCTCGGCCGGGCCGAGGTCGCCCCTGTGGGACGGGGGCGCCGCCGATGCGCCGGCCGAGCGGGTCCCAGATCTGCGGGCGATGAAGGTCCCGGTGGTCGCGCTCATCGCCGAGGCCGGCCAGGCCGCGCCGGCGCTGGCCGCGGGCGCGCGCGGCGTCGTGCTGCGCGCAGGCCGGGACCGGGCTCGCCTCGGCGCTGGCGGCGGCGCGCAGCGGCCTCACCGTGATCGACAGCGCGCTCGCCGGCAGCCTGGTGCCGAGCTCGGCGGCGCGGACGCCCAGCGTCGAGCCGGCGCGCCGCGGCCGCGCGCTCACCGATCTCACCGAGCGCGAGCTGCAGGTGGTGCAGCCTCGCCGAGGGCCTGTCGAACAAGCTCATCGCCGACCGCCTGGGCATCAGCAGACCACACCGCCAAGTTCCACGTCAACGGCGTGATGGCGAAGCTCGCCGCGTCGACCCGGACCGAGGCCGTGGTCGAGGCGGTGCGGCGCGGCCTGGTGACGCTGTGATCTGAGGTGCCCGCGCGCGGGCGCCGCGCGTCGGGGCAGTCGGCTCTTGCTGTGCCTGCGCGCGAGCGCCGCGCGTCGGGGCGGTCGGTCCTTGCTGTGCCTGCGCGCGAGCGCCGCGCGACCCGGGCGCGTCGTCGAGCGGATCCAGCCGAACTCGGCGAGGCGCACCAGGCCGCGTTCGTCGACGGTGACGCCCTCGCGCGCGAGCAGCGCCCGCTGGGTCGCGGCGCCGATGGGGTCGAGGATGGCGATGCGCGCGAGGCCGCCGCGCTTGCCCAGCACGCGTTGCCACGGCACCGAGCCGCCGCCGACCTTGAGGGCGGCGGCCGCCACCCGCGCCCTGCCCGGCAACCCGGCCAGCTCGGCGGCCTGGCCGTAGGTGACCACGCGGCCGCGCGGGACCCGGCGCACCACCGCCAGGATGCGCGCGTACAGCGCGGCGAGGCGCGGCGCCTCGTCCCTACCCTTTGACGGCATCGCCCATCGACGCTACGACAGCCCCCGATGCAGATCCAGGTGCTCTACTTCGCCGTGTTCCGCGAGCGCCTCGCGCGCGACGGCGAGGCCCTCGAGCTCGCCGACGGCGCCCGCGCGGGCGACGCCGTCGCCACGCTGGCGGCGCGCCACCCCGCGATCGCGACCCTGCGCGGCCGGTTCCGGATCGCGGTCAACCAGGCCTTCGTCGACGACGATCACCCCCTCGCCGACGGCGACGAGCTGGCGCTGATCCCGCCGGTCGCCGGCGGCGCCGATCCGCACGTCGCCCTGCTCGACGAGCCGCTGTCGCTCGATCGCTGCGTGGCGGCGGTGCGGTCCGCCGCATGCGGTGGCCTGGTCACGTTCTCCGGCATGGTCCGTCGCGAAAGCCGCGGCACCACGGTCGAGCACCTCGAGTACGAGGCCTACGGCGACATGGCGCGCGCGGAGCTGCGCCGCCTGGTCGCCGAGCTCGAGGCCGAGCTGCCCGGCGTGCGGCTGGCGGTCGAGCACCGGGTCGGTCACCTCGAGGTCGGCGAGCTCGCGGTGGTCATCGCCGCCGCGGCGCCGCACCGCGCCGAGGCGTTCACCGCGTGCCGGGCGATGATCGATCGCCTCAAGGATCGGGTGCCGATCTGGAAGAAGGAGGTTGGCGTCGACGGCAGCGAGTGGGTCGGCCTCGGGCCCTGACCTACTCCGGCCCGGGCGGCAGCGGCTCGACGTCGGGCTCGCCCGGCTGCTCGTGCACGGCGGGGTCGTCGACGTGGCCCTCGTCGCCGGGCTCGCCGCCGCGCTCGTCGCCGAGGTCGGGCTCGTCGCCCGGCCCGCCGTTGCCGAACTGCCGGCCGCGCCGCCCCATGCCCGGCGGCCGCGGCGGGCCGGTGCGGCCCTCCTCGCCGTCGTCGACGACCTCGGCCGGGCGGGCGTCGATCGGCGGCGCGTCGATGGGCGCCGGCTGGGCGTCGATGGTCGCGAACGGGCGCTCGGGCTTGGTGAAGACCTCGTCGCCGGCGCGCGGGCTGCCGTCGTCGGCGGGGATGTTGCCCAGGGTCGGCCGGCGATTGCCGCCGCCGTCGGCGGTGGTGCCGTCGGCGTCGTCGGTGCCGTCCTGATCGCAGAGCCGCGCGCGCTTCTTGATCTCGCCGAGGCGGCCGTCGAGCTTGATGTTGAACAGGCCGGCGGCGTCCATCACGCCACCGGTGGTGGTCAGCGCGGCCGCGGTCTTGGGCTCCCGCTTGCTGAGCACCTCGGTGCCCTTGAACTTGAGGCAGCCAGCGGTGACGTCGGACTCCTTGAGTTGCTTGGCCAGCTTCACCGCCAGCGACAGCTCGAGCTCGCCGTCGGGCGACGCGAACTCCCAGCGCGCCAGGTCGGCCTTGCCGCCGGCGAACTCGATGCGGCCGAGCCAGCGATCGATGTTGACGGTGCCGAACTCGATGCCGTCGCCGACCATCGCGGCGTTGCGCGCGTTGGTCACCTTCGGCTTGAGCCGAGCCTTGCCGTCGCCGACCGCGCACCCGCGCACGCACGCGAGCTGGATGTGGCCGGTGGTCTTGCGCCAGTCGCCCGGCGAGAACGCGAGCGCGACGTCGAAATCGAGTCGCCCGAACAGCGGCAGGCCGGCGGCGTCGCGGATCTGCGGGACCGCGTCGGCGGCGACCTCGTCGCCGACGAAGCTCACCTTGGTGCCCTTGGCGCCGATCTCGACGGTGCCGGAGATGGTGCCCTTGCCCACCTTGGCCTCGACGTCGACCGCCGCGACCCCGCGCACCAGCCCGAGGATGCCGACGTCGACCTCGAGGCGCTCGACGAACAGCACCGCCGGGACCTCGCCGGCGGTGGTCGGCCGCGCCCGCAGGCTGAGCCCGACCAGCGCCATCTTGCCGGGCATGATGCCGCGCTCGACCGAGGCCACCTGGACCTCGTAGCTCGACGACAGGCTCTCGACGAGCTTGTCCTTCACCCGGTGGTAGGGAAACGTGAGCTGCAGCGCCATCACGAAGCTCACCAGCGCGAGCACCACGAAGCCGAGCACGACGGCCACCTTGCGGCCGCGCGGGCCGAGGCTGGGCAGGCGATCGAGCGCGCTCACGAGTCGGTCCCTTCGGCGCCGGCCTCGCCGCTGCCGCCGGCCTCGCCCTCGGCCGCGCCGGCGGGCGCCTCCTTGGCGTAGGCGGCCACCTCGAGCTTGAGGTCGACCTGCTCGGCGTCGCGCGCGCGCAGGACCGTCAACGACGTGACCGCCACCGCCTTGGAGTTGCCCTCGACGGCGGCCAGGAACTCGGTCGCCTGCGACAGCGTGAGCCCCCGCAGATCGATGCGGACGCTGGCGACGACGAAGCCGTCGCGGGTCACCTCGGGCTGCTTGTTGAAGCTGGGGATGGTGAGGCCGATCTTCTCGGCGGCGTTGTTGAGGTAGAGCGGCAGCTCGATCGGCGTGGTCGGGATGCCGGCGGTGGGATCGGCCTGGACCGGCGCCGGCGCGCCGCGCGCTTGCAGGATCTCGACTGGCCGAGTATGGCCTTCCGGGTCCGGGCGTTGCGCGCCTCGATGGCGTCGAGGCCGTCGCTGATCTGCATGCCGAGGTAGATGAGCAAGGTCAGCGGCAGCGCGACCAGGAGCGTCACGACCAGGCGCCGCTCGCGCGGCGAGATGCCATCCCAGCGGTCGCGGAGTGATTCGGTGAGCGAGGCCATGGGTCGTCCTTTGCCTACATGCACGTCGCGGCGATGGTGAACGCGAACTGGCGCACGCCGTTGGCGCCCACCGAGTTGTCGCCGCTGTCGATCTTCGAGAAGCAGGTCACCTCTTGAGCTCCTTTCGAGCGCGGAGATCTCGTCGAGCGTCTTCGCGGTGCCCCTTGAGTAATGATGCGATCGACTTCGCCGTCGGAGATGGACAGCTCGCTGACGTCGAGCGTGACCTTGTCGCGGGCCGGCAGCTTGCTGTTGAGCTCGAGCATCACGTCGTAGGCGGTGAGCTTCGGCATCGGCGAGCGCATGGCGGCGGCCACCGCCTGGCCGCTGGCCTCGTTCAGCACCTGCGACGCGGTGCGCGGCTCCTTGAAGTGCGCGGTGGTCTCGGTGGCCAGCCGCTTGGTGAGGATGGCCTCGGCGTGGCGCAGCTTGCGCAGCTCGGCGCAGGGTGCTGCCGGCGGCGAACGCCATCACCGCCAGGCCGGCCACCGCGAGCGGCACCGCCTGCAGGATCGACAGGTCGAGCTTGTCGGCCAGCTCGCGGCGCAGATCGAAGATGGGGCGACCGCCGGCGGCGTCGAGGGCGTGGGCCAGCGTGATCGCGGCGACGTCGGCGAGCTCGCCGCCGACGACCTTGGCCGGCACCAGCGCCGCGCGATCGGCGGCGTCGAGCACGGTGGTCGGCACCCCGAGGTTTCTCGCTCACGTAGCTGGCCAGCTCCGCGCAGGCGTGGGCGCCGCCGACGAGCACCAGCGCCTCGACCTCGTCGCCGGTGCGCGATCGGCACGCCGCCAGGGTCTGCTTGAGCTCGCGCACCAGCGGCGCGACCTCGCCGATGATCGCCTCGTGGACCCGCGCCCACGCCTCCGACGGCGCCGGCTCCGCTGACGACGCGACGAAGCCGTCGGCGTGCTTGGCGTGCTCGGCGTCGGCCATCGGCAGGCCCCACGCGCGGGCGATGGCCTCGGTGACCACCCGGCCGCCACGGCTGAGGCTGCGGCTGTACACCGCGCGGCCACCGCGCACGACCACCACGTCGGTGCGGCCGTGGCCGATGTCGACCACGCCGACGCCGCGCGCCGGCCGCCAGCGCCGCCAGCCGCGGCACCCGCTCCACCAGGCGCACCGCGCCGCCGCCGACCGGCAGCACGTGCCGCGGGGTCGCCCCGGCCTCCTCGGCCGCCTCGATGAGCCCCTGCGCCGCCTCGGTCGCCATCGCGTAGGCGAGCACCCGCATGCCGCCGCTGGCGATCGGGCGGACCCGGACCGCGTCGTCGGCCGACGGCGGCGGCAGCGGCTCGAAGGCGTAGACCATGTCCTCGAGATCGACCGGCACCACGCCCTCGAGCTCGGCGCCCACCGCCTTCAGCAGCTCCGCCCGCCGCAGGCTGGTGAACCCGAACTCGAGCACGTGGGAGAACACCAGGTCGCCGTTGACGCTCAGGCAGCCGGTGTCGTTGCCGAGGCCGTGGTCGCGCACCATCGCCGCGAGCACCGCCAGCGCCCGGCCCTGGCGCGCGGCGGCGTCGTCGGGGCCGTCGCCGGTCGGCGGCGGCACCGGCCGCTCGAGAACGTGGGTGACCGACGCCCCGCGCAGGCCGGGGTTGGCGACGACGATCTCACGGTGCGAGCGCCGAGATCGATGGCGTAGGTGCGATCGGCCATGGCAGGTCCGTGATCGAGGAGGTGAGGCGTTCGAACGAGGGAAGTGAGAGGGTCAGCGTCGGCGCAGAAACACCCAGGTGCCGTTGCGCAGCTCGGGGTTGCGGGCGTTCTGGGTGACCACCTTGGTGTCCCACACCGAGGTGATGGTGCGGAGGATCGGCGGGTACACGTCCTGGCCGTCGGCGGTCTTCTGCGCCCGTGGGATCTCGCCCCAGGCCGACACCCGGTAGGTGCGGCGCGGCCCGGCCACCGAGATCTGGCCGAGCTTCTCGAGGTCGAGCTCCACGCCGATCTGCTGGCCGGCGGGGATGCCCGGCAGGGTCTGGCTCGAGGTGCCGTCGACGGCGGCCGCCGCGGTCAGCATGGCGGCGGCGGGATCCTTCACGAAGTCCGCGAACTCCTGCAGCGTGAAGAACGCCATCCCGAACTGGCGCGCGCGCGCGACCAACCCGGCAAGGGTGAACAGCCGGAGCTGGTCGGTGATCACCGGATCGTCGGCGTTCTTGGCCGTCAGGTAGATGATCGACGCGATGAGCTTCACGTCCTTGATGGCGCTCAGGTTCGACTTGCAGCCGCCGTAGACGGTGAAGGCGTCGCCGAACGCGGCCCAGAACCGGTCGTCGACGCCGCGCACCAGGTGCAGCTCGTCGATGGTGTCGAGGTAGTTGTCCTTGGGCTGGTAGTCGTCGCGCAGGTCGGCGTAGCCGTACTCCTCGCTGGTGCCGTCGGCGCCGAAGGCGGCGCGGTCGCGATCGACGTAGTCGATGATGGCCTTGGCCTGGGTCTCGCGATCGCGGCGCCAGCCGTCGGCGTCGGGCTCCTCGAAGATGCGGTCGTAGACCGGGAAGTACATCAGCGTGTCGAGCCGGGTCTTGAGGGTGGCCCGCGACGCCTCGTTGCCGCCGGCGCAGTTGACGTTGATCTTGTCGTCCTCGGTCTCGAAGATCTCGACGCCGCAGCTGCCGATGGTGGCGCCGATGCCCTTGAGCGTGTCGGCCGGCACCCCGAGCCCGTCCTGGACCTGCTCGTCGGTGCCGCACAGGGCCGACAGCAGCTGCGGCGCGAAGTCGCCGAGCTGGACGCCCTTGATCTGCTCGATGTTGGCGTTGTCGATGCGCTGCTGCAGCCGGATGATCAGCTCGGCGATGCTGGTCGCCGAGCGAGCCAGGAAGCTGGCGCGCATGGCGTCGCGCTGGTTGGCGGCCGAGGTCAGGTCGGCGTCGGTGTTGGCGCCGAACTGGTTGCTGATGAGCAGGACCACCGAGATCGCGACGATCGCGGTGAGGATCGCGCTGCCGCGCTGGCCGTCGCGCGCACGCCGGCGGCGCCGGCCGGGGGCCGGGCGACGAGGCGTGGGCGCGAGGGTGGGCGACATCGTCAGTTGACCTGGAAGTTGAGCTGCTCGGCGAGGACCAGCCGGGCCTGGGTCGACAGCGAGAACGGCTGGTCGTCGTCGTCGCGCACGGTGACGGTGATGCGGACCCGCTGCGGCAGCTTGTTCTTCTGGCCGTCGGCGGAGGTGGTGTCCCAGCCGTCGAGCCACTTCTCGTTGGCCCAGTCCCACAGCTCGAGCTTGACCTCGTCGACGCCGCGCACCAGCACGTCGTACTCGGCCGGCTCCTCGTCGGGGTTGAGGTTGGACACCCGCCGCTGCTCGCGGCGCAGCCAGTTGGTCTTGCGGCCGTCCTCGCGATCCGGCGCCGCCAGGTACGACACCACCGTCTGATCGCTCTCGTTGGCGTCGGCCCAGTAGTTGCGGTGGCCCAGGGTCGACATCCGCACCTCGGGCACCCGGCCGCCGCTGGTGACCTTGAGCAGCGTGCGCCGCTGCAGCGCGTTCTCGTCCTCGTTCTTCGACAGGTACACCGCCTCGAAGTCGGCGACGACCCGGGCCAGGGCCACCCGCAGCTCGTGGTTGCGGGCCTGCGCCGCCTCGCTGATGCGCTGGATGCGCGACGCGCTGGTGAGGGTCGACCAGGTCATCGCCAGCATCACCACCAGGATCGAGATCGACACCATGATCTCGAGCAGCGTCATGCCGCGCTGGTCGCGCGCCGACGGGCGCGAGCGCCGCGCGGTCACTTGCCACCCCCGGCGTTGCCGCCGCGGCCGCCGCCGTTGCGACTGCCGCTGCTCGAGCCGCCGGTCGATCCGCCGGTGCCGGTGCCGCTCGACCCGCCGGTGCCGGTGCCGTTGCCGTCGTCGCCGGCGGCGCTGGCCCCGAACTGGCCGATGGTCTTGCTCAGGCCGGCCGGGTCGGTGAAGAAGGCGACGGTGTCGAACTCGCGATCGCGGCCGAGCACCTGGTAGCGCACGGTCAGGGTGACCTTGCGCAGCGACGCTTTGAAGACGTCCTGGATGATCGGATAGAACAGGGACGCGCCCGAGGTGAGCGCGGCGGTGTCCTCGGAGCCACCGCCGAAGCCGCCGCCGAACAGCGAGATCACGCCGCCGAGGGTGGAGTCGCCGAAGGACGTGCCGCCGGAGCCGTCGGCCACCACCTGCCCCGCCGCCTCGGCCTCGGCGCGCGCCTGGGCCTGCTCCTGCAGCGCCATCACCGCGTCGAGGCTCGGCAGCTCGGCGATCTCGACCTTGGCGACCCAGGTCACCTCGGGCCAGCCCTCGGCGTCGAAGTCGCCCTCCGACGACTGATCGGTGTCGAGGAACCCGTCCTTGAGCAGCTGCTCCTCGACGTCGAGCATCTTGCCGCGGGCGAGCGCGGTGGCCACGCCCATCGCCTGCACCTCGGGCGTCTGCGCCGAGCTGGCCGCGATCGAGCGCAAGAGGATGGTCAGCCCGAGGCCGAGGATGGCCAGGGCGATCATGATCTCGACCAGGGTGAACCCGGCCGTGCGACGGCGCGCGCGCGCGCTCATCGCTCGGCCTCGCGATCGCCGAGCGGGTTGCGCAGCATGAACTCGTCGGGGTCGCGCAGCGCCTCGTCGCGCACCTCGACCCGCCCGGTGAGGCCCGCCACCAGCACCGGGAACACCGCGTCGCCGTCGGTGACGTTGACGATGGCCTTCTCCGCCGAGCCGTCGGGGAAGAAGTAGATCGACACCACCCCTGCGGTGGCCGCCTCGTCGAGGTGCTGCACGTGCACCGAGCGAACCTTGGTGCCGGCCTCGCGATCGAGCTGGCCGCCGAGCAGGCCGGGCGGCGCGCCGCTGCCGGGGCCGCCGGCGATCGCGGCCTCGACCGCCGCGGCCGCCTGGGCCTGGGCCTCGGCCGCCGCCGGCGGCGGCCCGTCGGTGGCCGGCACGCACTGCTGATCGCCGACGTGGTGGCCGGCGATCGCCGAGGCCACCGCCGCCGAGGCCTCCATCGTCGACGAGGTCACCAGATCGGCCGACACGTCGCCCATGCGGCTGCGGGCCTCCTCGAGCGCCTCCGCCGCCGCCTCGGGGTCGAGCCGCTCGGCCAGCTCCTCCTGATCGCGGGCGCGGATCATGCGGGCGCGGCCCTCGCACCGCTCGATGACGTACGCGCCGGCGGCCAGATCGAGGGTGACCCGGTGCGGCACGCCGCTCTCCAGCGCCATCGAGCTTGCCTGCCGCATGCGCGCGGCCAGCGCCATCGCGTCGTCCACCAGCTCACCCTTGGTGAGCCGCCGGACCCCGACCGCGGTGATGACGATGATCCCCGCGATGATCGCGAGCACGATCATCATCTCCAGCAGGGTCATGCCCTGCTGGGCGCCGCGGCGGCGTCGGATGGGGACCACGGTGGCCATCTCGATGGAGGGTGCGGGCGCGCCCCGGCGTCAGTCCCAGGACCGGATGTCGTCGTCGGTGCCCTGCTTGCCGTCGGGCCCCAGCGACAAGATGGCGAGGCCGCGCGCGCCCGGCGGCAGGCTCTGGCCGCACATCATCACGTAGCGATTGCCCCACGCGTCGAGGAGCTGCTTCTTCTCCTTGTCGGCCTTCATGTCGATCTCCTCGCCGAGCGACTCGACCGACTCCGGGCAGCTCTTGCTCGGGTTCTTGCGCGACCAGTAGGCGTAGCCCTCGGACGACAGCTTGCGCACCGCCATCTTCGCGGTGTCGACCTTGGAGTCGCTGAACATCTCCATCACCCGCGGGCCGATGAGGATGCCCATGACGAGCGCGAGGATCGCCAGGACGATCATGATCTCGAGCAGGGTCATGCCGGCCTCGGGGCGGCGGGCGCGACGAGCGCGGCGGGCGGTGAGCAAACGCAGCAGGACGGTACGCATGAGAGCTCCTTTGGGGACGAGGGGCGACACAGACGGTCAGTGCTTGGTGAACGAGGCCTGCTCGAGGATCGGCTGCAGGACCGAGAAGACGATGAAGGCGACGGCGCCGCCCATGAACACCAGCATCAGCGGCTCGAGCAGCGCGGTGAGGCGGCCGAGCTTGACGTCGGTGGAGTTGTCGTAGGTGTCGGCGATGCGGGTCAGCATGTCCTCGAGCTGCCCGGACCGCTCGCCGACCGAGATCATGTTGATCGTCGACGGCGGGAACTGCCCGCTCTTGCGCAGGGTGGTCGCCAGCGACTCGCCCTCGGTGACCGCGACCTTGGCGTCGTCGATGGCGCGCTTGATGATGACGTTGCCGACGATCTCCTTGCCGGCGTCGAGCGCGCGCAGCATCGGCACGCCGGCCGACAGCATCGTGCCGAGCGTGCGCGCGAACCGGCTGACCGAGACCGTCCGCACCAGCTCGCCCACCACCGGCAGCCGCAGGACGAACCGGTGCCAGATGGGCCGGCCGCTGGCCGACTTGATCCACAGGCGGAAGCCGATGATGCCGGCCACCGTCGCCAGCAGGATCAGGCCGAGGTAGTCGCGGAACAGATCCGACAGCCAGATCAACATCCGGGTGTTGATCGGCAGCACCTTGCCCTGGGCGTTGAACTGCTTGGTGATCTCCGGCACCACCTTGGTCATGATCACCGCGACGATCGCGATGCCGACCACGAGCATGATGACCGGGTAGATCATCGCGCTCTGGACCTTGGTCTTGAGCTTCTGGGCGCCGTCCATGAAGTCGGCGAGCCGGACGAGGACGTCGTCGAGGTTGCCCGCGGCCTCGCCGGCGCGGACCATCGACACGTAGAGGTCGTCGAACAGCTTGGGGTGCTTGCCGAGCGCGTCGGCCAGCGAGCTGCCCTCGTTGACCATCGCTCGGATCTCGCCGAGCGGCACCTTGAAGCGCAGGTTGGTGGTCTGCTCGACCATCGCGCCGAGCGCCTCGGCCAGCGGGATCCCGGCGCGGAGCAGGGTCGCGGTCTCGCGGGTGAACGCGGCGATGTCGACCGGCTTGACGCCGCCGAAGAGGCCGCCGAGGTCGACCTGGCGCGACAGCCCCCCCTTGGCCGCGCCGGCGGTGGCCGCGCCCTTGCCGGCGCCCTTGCTCGGCGCCTTGCCGCCGCCGCCCTTGCTCGAGACCTCGCAGGAGGTGACGACGACGCCGTCGCGCCGCAGCAGCTGCCGCAGCAGCTTGGGCGACTCCGCCTCGCGCAGGCCGCTCACCGCCTTGCCGGCGGGCGACAGCCCCTTGTAGGCGTACATCGCCATGGCGGGCTAGTCCGCCTCCGCGGTCGCGAGCAGCACCTCTTCGGGCGTGGTCAGGCCCATCATCACCTTGCGGGCGCCGTCGAGGCGCAGGGTCACCATGCCGGCGGCGATGGCGGCGTCGCGGATCGAGCCGGCGTCGGCCTTGGCCAGGGTCAGCTTGCGGACCGCGTCGGTGATCATGAGCAGCTCGTAGATGCCGGTGCGGCCGCGGTAGCCGAGCTGGTTGCACGCGCCACAGCCGACCGGCTCGAGCACGAAGCCCGGGGCCAGGTTGCGGGCGCCCTTGACCTCGTCGAGCTGGTAGCCGGTGGTGAAGAAGATCGCGGGATCGAGCCCGAGCTCGCGCACGACCTCCTCCGACGGCCGCACCGGGCGCGCGCACTCGAAGCACGGCCGCCGCACCAGGCGCTGGGCCATCAGGCCCACCATCGACGAGGCCACCAGGAACGGCTCGATGCCCATGTCGACGAGGCGGGTGATCGCACCGGCGGCGTCGTTGGTGTGCACCGTCGAGAACACGAAGTGGCCGGTGAGCGACGCGGTGATCGCGATCTCGGCGGTCTCGCGATCGCGGATCTCGCCGACCATGATGACGTCAGGGTCGTGGCGCAGGAACGAGCGCAGCCCGGTGGCGAAGGTCAGATCGATCTTCGGGTTGACCTGGGTCTGGGATGCCTCGAGCTGGTACTCGACCGGATCCTCGACGGTGAGGATGTTGGTGTCGGAGTTGATCTCGGAGAGGCAGGCGAGCGTGGTCGTCTTGCCGAGCCGGTGGGGCCGGTCACCAGCAGGATGCGCGCGTGCGGGCGCTTGATGATGCCGCGCATGGTCTCGAGCATCGAGCCGCCCATGCCGATGTCGCCGAGGCCGAGCAGCACCGAGGTGCGATCGAGGAGGCGGATCGTGATCCGCTCGCCGGTCGCGGTCGGCACGGTGGCGACGCGCATGTCGACGTCCTTGCCGGCGATCTTGCGGCGGATGCGGCCGTCTGGGGTAGCCGCTTCCTCGGCGATGTTGAGCCCGGCCATGATCTTCACGCGGGCGAGGATCGAGGGGGATGTACTGGCGGTTGGCGCGCTTGGCACGCAGGGCGCCGTCGATCCGGTAGCGGACGACGACGTCCTTCTCGCCGGGCTCGATGTGGATGTCCGAGGCCCGATCCTTGACCGCCTGGAACAGGAGCGAGTTGACCCAGCGGATGATGGGCGCCTCGTCGGTCAGGTCGATGATGTCGACCAGCTCCTCGGCCTGGGCCCCGAACTCGTCGGCGTCCTCGTCGGCCTTCTTGTCGGCGAGCTCGGCGCCCGAGCGCAGGCGGCCGTAGGTCTTGTTGATGACGTCGAGGATCTTGCTCGGCGCGGCCACCACCGGATCCACCGGCGACGCCAGGATCACGGCGACGTCGTCGACCACCTCGAGCGCGGTCGGATCCGCGATCGCGACCAGGACCCGGGCCCCGGGCTCGTCGCTGGTGCGCCCGAGCGGGCACACCAGGTGCTGCTTGGCGAAGTTGATCGGCAGGCGCTCGAACAGCTCGACCGGGATGTCGTCGGGCCGCGGCAGCTCGCGCAGGTACGCCATCTCGACCTGGGCCGCGAGCGCCTCGGCGAGCTGATCCTCGTCGATGACCTTGAGGCGGACCAGGATCTCGCCGAGCAGCCCACCCTCCTCCACCTGGCGCGCCAGGCCGCGCTCGATGCCGGCCACCGCGACGCCGCGCGCGACCAGGACCTCGCCGAGCAGCGGGGTCAGCGCGCGCCGCGGCGCGGCCACGAAGGCCGGCGTCGTCGGATCGGGGGCGAAGGCGTCCACTACGGCGTGCCTTCCGGAGTGGCCGCGGGCGCCGGGGCGGCCGCCGGCGCGGCGGGGGCGTCGTCGCCGTCGGCGGCGTCGTCGTCGGTGGCCTCGTTCATGTAGTCGAGCGGGCCGTCGGGGTGCGGTGGCTCGGTGGCCAGCGCGCGCAGCACCGCGGCGTCCTCCTCGACGGCGATCACCGTGCGGTTGATCTCCTCGACCAGGCCGCGCTTGCGCCGGTAGTCGGTGCGCGGCAGGTAGCGCTTGGTCTCGAGGCCCTCGAAGGAGCGCAGGAACTCGTCGCGCTCGCGCGACTTGCGATCGAGGATCGCCTGCAGGTCGAGCTGATCCTTGACCACGTACGGGGTGAGCAACATGAGCAGGTTGGTCTTGGCCTTCTGCTTGCTGCGGTACTTGAACAGGTAGCCGAGGATCGGGATGTCGCCGAGCAGCGGCACCTTGGTCTCCGAGTACACGACCTGGTCGGCGACCAGGCCGCCGATGACGGTGCTCTGCTGATCGCGCACGACCAGCTTGGTCTTGGCCGAGCGCTCGGTCCAGGTCGGGCCGAGCTCGCCGTCGGTGGAGCCCAGCGCCTTGATCTGCAGGTCGATCTCCATCCGCACCATGTCGTTGGCGCTGATGTGCGGCGTGATCTTCATGTCGAGCGAGAGCTTCTCGCGCTGGATGTTGTTGCCGATGGCGCCGGTGAGGCCCGACAGGCCGGTCGAGGTCGGCAGGCCGATCGAGGTCGAGCGGTACGGCACGTTCTCGCCCACCGAGATCTGCGACTCCTCGTTGTCGAGGGCCATGATCGTCGGCGACGACAGCACGTTGATGTTGCTGTTGGTGGCCAGCGCCTGGAACAAGAGGCCGTAGGACGGGATGGTGACGCTGGTCGCCGAGCTGCCGAAGATGCGATCGATGCCGGGCAGGGCCGGGCCGATGAGGCCGCCGACGAGCCCGCTCGACTGCAGGAGCGAGGTCGGCGACAGCGAGCTGATGTCGGGCATCTGCACGCCGCCGATGATGAGGCCGCCGTTGCCGTCGCCGTCCGGCAGGCCGCCGTGCGACGAGCTGCCGATGTTGAGGCGGTCGTCGACCTTGACCTCGAGGATGACCGCCTCGATGTACACCTGGCGACGCGCGGTATCGAGCAGGCGGATCACGTCGCGCACCGCGAAGAAGTCGCGCCCGGACGCGACCACCACCAGCGAGTTGGTCGGGGCGTCGGCGGTGACCCGGACCTGGCCCTCGAGGGTGGCGCCCAGGCTCTCGGTGGCCGCCGCGCCCTGGCCGCGGGTGGGCGTGGGCGTGGCCGGGCCGGGGCGGGGCGACGTGCTCGGGGCTGCTCGAGCCGAGCGCGGCGTTGAGGGTCTGGGCCAGCTCCTCGGCGTTGGCGTTCTCGAGCGGGTAGACGTGGATCGAGCCGCCGCTCTCGGTGGCGAGCTCGAGATCGAGCCGCTTGACCAGGCCGCGCACCCGCAGGTAGCCCGCCTCGCTGGCCACCACGATCAGGGTGTTGGTGCGATCGTCGACCAGGATCTTCGACGGCACCGCGGCGGCGACCTCGTCGCTGGCGTCGACCGTCTGCACCGCCGGCTCCGACGCCTGGCTGCCCCGGCGCCCGCGCGGCGGCGGGGTCGGCGCGGCCGCGGCCGACCCCTGCCCCACCCCGAGGATCTCCGAGATCTTCTGCTGCAGCTCCTGGGCGTCGGCGTGCTCGACGCGGATGGTGTAGATGCCGTCCTGCAGGGTCGGCTTGTCGAGCTCGCGCGACAGCGTGATCATGTCGCGCACGGCGGAGGCGTAGTCCGAGACGATCAGCGTGCCGCCGGCGACGTTGATGACGCCGTCCTTGCTCTTGACCACCGACAGCGCCGAGTTGAGCGTGTCCGCGGTCATGTAGCTCGGACGGATGAGGAAGCGGATGAACTCCTCGCTGTTGGCCGGCGTGCCGCGGCGCTGGATGGTCACGGTCTCGCCCTTGGCCGAGCCGGCGTCGACGATGCGCAGCGTGTTGCCCTTGGGCACCACGGTCACGCCCATCGTCGACAGCGCGTTGAGGAACAGCCGGTAGGCGTCCTGCGGCGACATCTTGTTGGGCGAGATGATCGTGACCTTCTTCGACCGCCCCAGCAGCGTGGAGTCGTAGATGAAGTTCTTGCAGGTGAAGCCCATCACCCAGGTGATGAGGTCCTTGAGCTCGGTCTCCGGCTTGAACGACGGCACGACCGCGCCCTTGGCCTTCTTGCAGGCGTAGAGGACGTCGTCCTCGCCGGTGACCGGGGTCGCGGTCTCCCCGGCCTTGTCGCCGGGCTTGCTCGGCTGCGCCACGGCGGACGAGACGCCGAGGAGGGTCGAGCCGAGCAGGCCGGCGAGGCCGAGCAGGGAGCGGGTGGTGCGTGGGTGCTTCATCGGGTCGTTCTCGGGGTCAGGCAGGCATCGTCCGGATGGGGATCCAGGCGATCAGGATCAGCGGATCGTGTAGTTGAGCGTCACCGGCTTGCCGCGCCGCGTGACCTCGACCTGGAGCGCGTTGGCCTCGCGCAACTTGGTGTACATCTCGAGGGCCTTGTCCATCGAGGTCAGCTCGAAGCCGTTGATGGCGTGGAGCGTGTCGCCGTTGGAGAAGCCCAGCTTGGCGAAGGCCGAGCTCGGCTTGATCGCGTACAT
>JAWKQW010000037.1:0-72795 GCA_041389945.1 Kofleriaceae bacterium | reverse complement strand
CTGGGATCTGCGCGGCGCCGCCGGCATCTCCGGCCCGGGCTACGGCAACAAGGCCTACGCGCTGCCGCACGACCTGCTCGCCGACGCCCGCGGCGAGGACGAGCTGGCGGCGTGGTTCACCGACGGCGGCGCCGGGCTGCCGGGCCTCGGCGCCGTGCTCGAGACCGACGCCATCCGCTCGATCGCGCGGTTCGTGGTCGAGGTCCGCGACGGCGCCCTGCCCCACCCCGACTGGATCTGGGAGCTGCGCGCCAACTCGCCGGGCAACTACGCGCTTGGGCCCGGCGCCGACGCCGCCCGCGGCGGGGCGCTGTTCGCCGAGCGCTGCGCCGATTGCCACGGCGCCGACGGCACCGAGCTCTTGTTCGACGACGGCGCCTACTCGCTCGGCACCCACGCCCGTCAGAAGGCCTACGAGGACTGGTTCAAGATCTTGAACGGCCAGCCCGGCACCGACATGGGCCGCCAGGTCGACGGCGACGCCCGCGCCATGGGCCAGCAGATCCTCGACCTGCTCGCGGCGCTGTGCGACCGCGCGGCGTTCCCGCCCGGCGCGGCCAGCGGCGCCGACGTCGCCGACGGCGATCCGCGCTGCGGCGCCTACCTGCGGTAGCCCTCAGCCGCCGGTCAACAGCGCGCGCACCCGCGCCAGCGCCGCGGCCGCCGCCGGCGCGTCGTCGAGCCACAGCGCCGCGACCAGGCTGACCAGCACGTCGCGCGCGTTGCGCTGGGTCGCGAACCCGACCGGCTCGAAGGCCGCGGCCGGCGGCTCGAGCAGCGGCTGCGCCAGCCGACCGAGCCAGGCGTCGACGGCCGCGTCGTCGAGCAGGCCGCGACGCAGTATCGCGCGCGCGGCCGCCGCCAGGCGCTCGTCCTCGCCGTGGGAGAAGCGGGCGCCGTGCCGCCGCGCCGCCAGCGCGACCACGCCGTCGAGCAGAGCGGTGGCGCCGGCCGCCGACAGCCGCGGGTGGCGGCCGAGGAACTTGAGCCAGTCGGCGGTGTGAGCGGCGGCGTGGGCCCAGCCGGCCAGGCCGGTGTGCCCGCGCAGGTCGACCTCGCGCCCGGCGTAGGCGACCGCGGCGGCGACCTGGGCGTCGAGCTCGGCGTCGGTCCAGGCGCCGCGCTCGACCTCGCGCGCGGCCACCGCCGCCAGGGTCAGCGCCGCGAACGAGCGCCCGAACACGGCGTCGCCCGCCGTCGGGACCGCGGCGGTGCGGGCGCTCAGCCGATCGCGCAGCCCGGCGACGTCGGCGTCGGTGAGCAACGTCGGATCGAGCAGCCAGCGGGCCAGCAGCGCGTAAGCGAGATCGTCGCGCAGCGCTGGATCCGTCGAGGCCAGCAGCGCCTCGAGCGCGGGCAGATCGCGCGCGGCCTCGGCCGGCTCCACCGCCTGCCCCGCCAGCGCCGCCTCCCAGCGCGCACGCTGGGCCGGCGTCACCGGGTCCGCCGGCCCCGCCACGACCGCCGGCGGGGTCGGCCCGGGCGCCGCCGCGGCACCGGCTCCACACCCCGTCGCCAGCGCCAGCACCCATCCAAGGCGTCGCATCCCGGCATCGTCGGCCGGCGCCGGCCCCGCCGCAACCCGCCGGGATCCGCGGCCGGCGTGCTATATCGCCGACCGTGCTGGAGACCCTATCCAAAGGCTTTCGCGCCGCTCGCCAGCGGCTGACCGGCAAGGCCGAGCTCGACGACGACGTCATCGAGGAGGCCCTGCGTGACGTCCGGCTGTCGCTGCTCGAGGCCGACGTCGAGTTCCGCGTCGTCAAGCGGTTCCTCGAGCGGGTCAAGGAGGCAGCCCGCGGCCAGCAGGTCGAGCTCCGCGCCAAGAGCAAGGAGTACGGCACCAAGTCCATCACGCCCGAGCAGGCCTTCATCAAGATCTGTCAGGACGAGCTGACCTCGATGATGGGCCCGGTCGACACCGAGTTCCGGTGGGCCAAGAAGGGCGCGACCGGGATCATGATGTGCGGCCTGCAGGGGTCGGGCAAGACGACCACCACCGGCAAGCTGGCGCGCCACCTCGAGACCGTGCACGGCAAGAAGCCGCTGCTGGTCGCCGCCGACATCTACCGCCCGGCCGCCGTCGAGCAGCTGCGCACGCTCGGCCGTCAGCTCGGCATGCCGGTGTTCAACCTCGCCGGCAAGGATCCGGTGACGATCTGCCGCGAGGCCGCCGCCGAGGCCGCCCGCGCCGGCTGCGACGTCATCCTCTACGACACCGCCGGCCGGCTCGCGATCGACGAGCCGCTGATGCAGGAGCTCGAGGACATCGACAAGGCCGCGCAGCCGGCCAACATCTTCCTCGTCCTCGACTCGATGACCGGCCAGGACGCGGTCAACGTCGCCGAGACGTTCAACAAGCGGCTCAACCTCGACGGCGTCATCATGACGAAGCTCGACGGTGACGCCCGCGGCGGCGCCGCGCTGTCGGTCAAGGAGATCACCGGCAAGCCGATCAAGTTCCTCGGCATCGGCGAGCAGCTCGACAAGCTCGAGGAGTTCCGGCCCGAGGGCCTGGCCTCGCGGATCCTCGGCATGGGCGACATCGTCGGCCTGGTCCGGGACTTCGAGCAGGTGGTCGACGCGGAGAAGGCGGAGGAAGACGCCGTCCGCATGCTCAAGGGCAAGTTCGACATGCAGGACTTCCTCGAGCAGATCCGGATGATCCAGAAGATGGGATCGCTCAAGGATCTGTTCGACAAGCTGCCGTTCTTCGGCGGCGGCATGCCCGAGGGCGTCAACCTCGACGACCGCGAGCTCATCAAGATCGAGGCGATGATCAACTCGATGACCGCGGCCGAGCGGACCAACCCGCAGGTGTTCGTCACCACCGCGTGGGAGGACTTCGCCACCACCGCCGGTCGCCAGGCCAAGCGCCGGCGCGCCGACTTCGACGCGTCGCGGGTGGGCCGGGTGTCGCGCGGCTCCGGCCGCAGCGAGACCGAGGTGAAGGAGCTGCTGCAGAAGTTCGCGACGATGCGCCAGATGATGGTGCAGCTCGGCGCGTCGACCGGCCTGATGGGCAAGATCCCCGGCTTCAAGCAGTTCGGCCAGATGAAGAAGCTGGCCAACATGGACATGAACGCGCTCATCGGCGGGATGGGCGGCATGGACGCGATGGCGGGCATGCCGGGCATGCCGGGCGGCGCGATGGCCGGCCTGCCCAAGGGCTACACCCCGCCGGGCTCCAAGGGCGTCGTCGGCGCGCCGCGCCCGCAGGACAAGGCCAAGGCCGCCGCCAAGCGCAAGGCCGAGAAGGCCGCGCGCAAGAAGAACCGTCGGTAGCCCGTGGCCAAGCCGGCGGAGGCCGCGCGGGCGCTGGCGCAGGCGATCGCCCGCCCGGAGTACACCCCGGCGGCGCGCGAGGTGCCGGCGGTGATCGAGCTGCTCGTCGACGAGCGGGTCGACGATCCGCGGCGCGAGCAGCACGCGGTGCGCGCGCTGGGCCGGGTCGAGCGCGCGATCGCGCTGGCGGCCTTGCGCGAGCGCCTCGGCGGGCCAGGCACCGGCACCGGCCACGCCCGGCTGGTGCGCGCGCTGGGCCAGCTCGGCGCCGGCGACGACGCCACCTGGCGCCGCGCTGCGGGCGCTGCTCGTCGACGACGCCGCCGCGCCGCGAGCCCGCCGCGAGGCCGCGATCGCGCTCGGCAAGCTCGGCGGCGACGACGCGCGCGGCGCTGCTGGCATACCTCGACCGTGACGACCTCGCCGCCGATCACCGGCGCAGCGTGGTCGAGGCGCTGGGCAAGGTCGGCGGCGACGACGCCCTCGCGCGGCTGCGCGCCCTCGACTGTGGCGACGACGCCGAGCTGGCCCGCCGGCGTGGCCGCGCGATCCTGATGATCGAGCGCGACGGCGCCCGGGCCACCGCGTCCGCCGTCGACTTCGCGGCGCCGCTGCCGACCGGCACGGTGGTGATCGCGCGCTGCCGCGACGGCGTGGCGCCGCTGCTCGCCGAGGAGCTGGGCCCGGCGGCGACGGTGGTGGGGCCGGGCGCCGTGCGCGTCGACGGCGCCCGTACGCTCGGCGAGATCGCACGCGCGCGCACGCTGGTGTCGGTGGGGGCGCGGCTGCCGCTGGGCGACGACGACGATCCGGCGGCGGCCATCGCCGACGCGCTAGCGGCGCCGCCCACGCTCGCGCTGCTGTCGACGCTCACCGTCGGGCCCATCCGCTGGCGCCTCGACGTCGCCGGCGCCGGCCACCGCCGCGGCCTGGTGTGGCGCACCGCCCAGGCGGTGTCGGCGCGGGCTCCGAGCCTCACCAACGATCCGACCCAGACCACCTGGGACGTCGTCGTCGACCTCGGCGCCCGCGCCCTCGAGCTGCGGCCGCGGCGCCTGCCCGACGACCGCTTCCCGTGGCGCGTGCGTGACGTGCCCGCGGCCAGCCATCCGACGATCGCCGCGGCGCTGGCGCGCCTGGCCAGCGCCCGCGCCGACGACGTGGTGTGGGATCCGTTCTGTGGCTCGGGCTCCGAGCTCATCGAGCGAGCCCGGCTCGGGCCGGCGCGCACCCTCGTGGGCACCGACCTGTCCGACGACGCCTTGGCCGCCGCCGCCGCCAACGTCGCCGCCGCCGGCCTCACCGAGCGCATCGACCTGCGCCGCGGCGACGCCCGGCAGGCGGCGCCGCCGGGCGTGTCGCTGATCATCACCAACCCGCCGCTGGGGCGGCGCCTGCGCGGCGACGTGGTGGCGATGCTCGAGGCGTTCCTGCGTCACGCCGCGACGTCGCTCGTCCCCGGCGGCCGGCTGGTGTGGCTCACGCCCATCGCCCGCTCGTCGGATGCGCTCCTGCGCGAGCTCGGCCTGCGCCTCGATCGCGACCTCGCGGTCGACCTCGGCGGCTTCGACGCGCCGATGCAGCGCTGGATCAAGTAGCGACGTCGAAGCTCGCCAGCGCCGCGGCCACCTCGGCGGCGTCCTTGGCCCGGGCCACGCCGGTCGGCAGCGCGCGATCGTCGGTGCGCCCGAACCAGATCGCCCGGGCGCCGAGCGCGCACGCGCCGAGCACGTCGGCCGGCCAGGAATCGCCGATGTGGACGACCTCGTCGGCGCGCACGCCGAGCGCGGCGAACGACGCCTCGAAGATGCCGGGCGCGGGCTTCTCGATGCCGAGCACGCCGGAGTCGACCACGTCGTCGAAGCGGCCGCCCCAGCCGAGCTCGTCGAACAGCGCGGCGAGGCGCCCCTCGGAGTTGCTGATGACGCCGATTCGCAGGCCGGCGGCGCGCGCGGCGTCGGCCAGCTCGAGCATGCCGGCGACCGGGCGTCGCCACAGGTTCCGGCGGGGCTGCTCGCTCCACAGCCAGTCGACCAGCGCCGGCACCTCGGCCGATGCGACCCCGGCGCCTTCGAGGGTCGCTGCCATGAACGCGTGCCAGGCCCGCGGGGTGCCGACGGCGGCGTCGTAGGCCAGCCAGGCCGGCGCGATCGCCTCCTCGAGCGCCGCCGCGGCCACCGCCACCCCGCGCTCGCCGAGGCGCGCGCCGAGCAGCACCGGATCGAGCTCGACGAGGGTCTGCCCGGCGTCGAAGGTCAGCGCGCGTACCCGGCTGCTCACCGGCGCACGCTACCCCACCCGTCCCGACCGTGCCTATACTGGGGCCCTGCAAGGGGGGCCGCAGTGAGCACGAGCGCGCGCGTACCGGGGCTGATCATGGTGTGGAGCGGCGGCGCACCGTGTCTCTTGTCGTTTCGCATCCCGGTGGGGGGCCTCACCATCGGGCGCGAGCTGCTCGCGAGCCTGGCGCCGAGCCTGCACGACGATCGCATCTCGCGCCGCCACGCCCACGTCACGGCGCACGAGCCCAACTTCCTCATCGCCGATCTCGCCAGCCGCAACGGCACCTACGTGGCCGGCCAGGCCCTCGTCGATCGCGAGATCCAGGTGTCGCCGCCGTGCGTGGTCCGCACCGGGCGCACGGTCTCGGTGCTGGTACCCGACGTCGGCATGTTCGAGGGCCGCGAGGTCGATCGCAGCGGCGGCGTCGTGCGCGGCCCGTCGAGCCGACACGCTGGCGAGCGGGCCCACGCCGCCGCCGACGCCGGCCAGAACCTGGTCATCATCGCCGAGCCGGGCTCGGGCAAGCGCATCGTCGCCGACCGCTACGTGCGTCAGCGGCGCGCCCGCGAGCTGGTGATCTTCGGCGCCGAGCTCGGCGCATCGGCCCAGGTGCCCCAGGGGGCGGTGACGATCTTGCTCGAGGATCCGCAGCTGCTCACGCCGGCCGGCCAGGCCACCCTCGCCGGCTGGCTGGACGCGCGCCCCGACCTCGCGGTCGTGACCATGTGCTGGGGTGAGCTCGATCGGCTGCACGGCTTCGACCCGCAGCTCGCCCGGCGCCTGAGCCAGGTCGAGGTGCGGCTCGCGCCGCTGCGCGAGCGCCCCGAGGAGCTGGCCTACCTGGTGGCGGTCGCCCTCGACGGCCAGCCCGATCCGATCGGCGCCCACGCCAGCCTGGTCGAGGCGTGCCTGCTGCGCCCGTGGCCCGGCAACGAGCGCGAGCTCATCAGCGCGGTGCAGCGCGCGGCGCGGCGCGCGGTGGAGGGTGGCAAGACCCTCCTGCGCGGCGAGGACCTCGGCGCCGACGCCGGCTATCCGCCGCAGGTGCCGGGCAGCCCCACGGTCAACCCGCTGCAGGCGACGGTGCTCGCTGCCGACGACGGCCGCCGCCGGCGCACGACCACCAAGCCCGAGACCGACGCGTAGTCGCTGCGTTGCCCGTGCCCATGCCCCTGGCCGTGCCCGCTCCGGGCGGTGCCTCGCCTCGCTAGTCGCGCTCGCCGCACCGACGCCGCCGCCGCATCCCCAGCGCCACGCCGCCGACCAGCAACCAGCCCGCGCCCGACGACCTGCCGCCCGCGCTGCAGCCTCCGGTGTCGTCGTCGCCGGGCTCGTCGTCGCCGGGCTCCTCCTCGTCGTCGGGATCTTCGATCGGCGCGTCGAGCCGGGTCAGCCGCACGGCGTCGAGCACCAGGCGGGTCTCGGTGGCGCCGGGCTCGCCGGTGTTGTCGGCGAGGTGCACGAGTTGATCGTGGGCGCCGGCGGCGAAGTCGAACTCGCCCAGCAGCTGCCAGCCGTCGACGGCGGTCTGGTCGAGCGTGACCTCGCTGGTGGCGCCGTCGTGGACGATGTCGTAGGTCGCCTGGGTCGACTCGGCGTAGGCGAGATCGGTGTACGCCTCGACGCGATAGCGACCGGCCTCGGCGAAGTACAGCGACCACTCGCCGTAGTTGGCCTCGGCGGCGCCGTCGGTGGTGTGGGTCCAGCGCAGGCCGCCGCCCTGGCCGGCGTCGTCGACCACGCGGATGTACTGCTGCGGCCCGCCGGCGAGGAAGCAGGCGTCGGCGTCGTCGATGGTGCCGCCGGTCGCCGCGATCACGCCGCACGGCGGGCAGTCCGCCGGGCAGGCGTCGACGGACTCGCCGGCGCTGCAGGTGCCGTCACCGCAGGTGGCACTGCCGCCGCCGCCGGTGAGAGCGAGCAGGTCGGCCATCGAGCCGTTGAAGACGTTGACGTCGACGCCGCCGGCGATGCCGTCGACGCTGCCGGAGTCGGTGTACTGCCAGAACGCCCAGTCGCTCCAGGGATCGGGGATCGTCGGGCACTCCGCCGAGGTGTAGTGCGCGATCCACAGCGGGCTCGGCAGGAAGTTGGCGCCGCCGACCTGATCGCGCCAGAAGTAGCGGCCGGTGTACACGATGGGCCGCCGCCCGGTCGCGGCCTCGACGATCTCGATCCACTGGCCGACCTTGGTGGCGACCTCGCCCGGCGACAGCCCGCTGGCGGTCTCGACGTCGATCACCGGCGACAGGTCGTCGGGCTCGAGCGTGCCGATCTTGTCGAGCATCAGCTGGGCCTGGGCAGCCACGCTCACGCTCGGGCGAAAGTACTGGTAGGCGCCCCGGATGATGCCGTTGGCTCGCATCCCCGCCCAGTTGGCCTCGAAGTAGGCGTCGACGTTGGCGGTGCCGTCGGAGACCCGGGCGAACCCGAAGGACACGCCGTCGGCCTTGGCCGCGGCCCAGTTCACGTTGGTCTGGTACTTCGAGACGTCGACCCCGAGCAGCGTCGGGCCGTCGGCACACACCGTGGCGCGCTGCTCGATGGTCGCGAGATCGAGCGACTCGTCGGCGCCGACGCAACCACCGAGCCCAGCGGCGAGCAACGACGTCGCCAGCGCGAGGCGCGGGCGTCGCGGCGGTCCCGCGGCTGGGCTCATCGCGGCCATGCGGCCGCCTCCGAAATCGAACTCACCGACGCGCGCGCGAAGAAGGGCCTGCACTGCCCCGGACGGTAGCAGGGTGTGTGCCACGTTCACGCATGAACCTACGTCCCCTCACCTCGGTGCAACTAGCGGGAACCAGCGGCGCGCCATCCGCGGCGGCGCTGGGGACAGCCGTCCCCAGCAGGGAACAGGTCACCGGAATGGCCATCTCGACGGCCGTTCCGACGCGGCGCGGCGCGACGGCCACGGCGGCGAGCGTCACGCGGCGCGCTCGCGCCCGCCGCCGTGGCCGCGATCGCAGCGATGGACCTCGACGGTCAGGTGGGCGATGTCGACGGCCTCGCGCACCGCGCGCTGGTAGTACTCGACCTCGCGCGGCGACGCGGTGACCAGCGAGACGATGCAGCCGGCGCGCCCCGGGCCGATCTCCCAGACGTGGAGATCGGCGATCTGGACGTCGTCGATCTGCTCGAGGGTCGTGCGCACCGCGCGCTCCTGATCCGGCGACGGCACCACGTCGAGGAGCTGCCGGGCCGCGGTGCGCGCGAGCCCCACCGCCCACACCAGGATGACGGCGCCGCCGACGAGCCCCATCAGCGGATCGAGGAACCACCAGCCCGCCACCGCGCCGAGCACCAGCGCCGCGATGGCGAAGACGCTGGTGAGCGCATCGGCGAGCACGTGCACGTACGCCGCGCGCAGGTTGAGGTCGCCTTGCTTCTTCTCTCCGTGCCCGTGCCCGCTCTTCTCTCCGTGCCCGTGCCCGTGCCCGTGCCCGTGCCCGTGCCCGTGCCCGTGCCCGCTCTCCTCTCCATGCCCGTGCTCGTGCCCATGCCCGAGCAGCACCACCGACGCGATGTTCACCAGCAGCCCCAGCACCGCCACCGGCAGCGCGTCCTCGTAGTCGACCACCACCCCGACCTGCAGCCGCCCCACCGCTTCGATCGCCATCCACACCGCGATCGCGCCCAGGAACAGCGCGCTCGAGTACGCCGCCAGCGCGTACACCTTGCCGGTCCCGAAGCTGAACGTGTCGTCGTCGGCGCGGCTGCGCGCGAACCAGTACGCGACCAGGCTGAGGCCGAGCGCGCCGGCGTGGGTGCCCATGTGCCAGCCATCGGCGGTGAGCGCCATCGAGCCGCTCCACCAGCCCACCAGCAGCTCGGCCACCATCATCACCAGCGTCAAGAGCACGACCCACCGGGTGCGTCGCTCCGACGACCCGACCGCGTGCAGGTCGCGGTGGTGGTGGGCGTGGTCGGATAGATCGTGCTCGGACATCGGCGCGGCCCTGGCAGGATACCCGATCGGCGGCTGTGGCAACCTCGGCCGCCGATGGCCCGCTCCGCCGACAAGGTGCCCGTGACCATGGCGATCCGCGCGCTGCGCGCCGCCGGCTGCGCGTTCTCGCCGCACCGCTATCCGTGGGTGGCGCACGGCGGCACCGCGGCGTCGGCGCGGCACCTCGGCGTCGACGAGCACCTCGTCATCAAGACCCTGATCTTCGAGGACGAGGCCGGCGCCCCCCTGTGCGTGCTCATGCACGGCGACCGCGAGGTCTCGGCCAAGGCGCTGGCGCGGCTGCTCGGCAAGAAGCAGGTCGGCCCGTGCGCGCCGGCGGTCGCCGATCGCCACTCGGGCTACCAGGTCGGCGGCACCTCGCCCTTCGGCCTGCGCCGGGCCATGCCGATCTATGCCCAGGCGAGCATCGCGACGCTGCCGCGCCTGTACATCAACGGCGGCGCGCGCGGGTTCCTGGTCGAGCTTTCGCCGGCCGACCTGGTGCGCGTGCTCGCGCCGACCCTGGTCGACGTCGCCGCCTGAGCGCCTCCGGAGACGCCCCGGGACGACCTCGGGCAGCAAGGCGCGCCGGGCGCCAAGCAGCGCCAGCGAGAATCAGTGCACGCCCAGGTAGGCCCGACGGATGGCGTCGTCGCTGGCGAGGGTCGCCGCCGGCCCCGAGGTGGCGATGGTGCCGACCTCGAGCACGTAGCCGTGCTGGGCGACGCCCAGCGCCATGTGCGCGTTCTGCTCGACCAGCAGGATCGTGGTGCCCTCGGCGGCGATGGTGCGGATGATGCCGAAGATCGTCTGCACCAGCTGCGGCGCCAGCCCCAGCGACGGCTCGTCGAGGAGCAGGAGCCGCGGCCGCGACAGCAGCGCCCGCGCGATCGCGAGCATCTGCTGCTCGCCGCCCGACAGGGTGCCGGCGTTCTGGGTGAGGCGCTCGCGCAGCCGCGGCAGCAGCGTGAGCGCGTGGTCGCGATCGCGCGCCACCGCCGCCCGGTCGCGCCGCAGGAACGCGCCGAGCTCGAGGTTCTCCTCGACGGTGAGGTTGGCGAAGATGCCGCGCCCCTCGGGCGCGTGGGCGAGCCCCATCGCCACCAGCTTGTGCGGCGCGCGCCCGGTGACGTCCTGCCCGGCGAAGGTGACCTTGCCCGACGACGCCTTCACCATGCCCGAGATGGCGCGCAGGGTCGTGGTCTTGCCGGCGCCGTTGGCGCCGATGAGGGCCACCACCTGCCCCTGCGGCACCTCGAACGACACCCCGCGCAGCGCGTGGATGCCGCCGTAGTGGACGCCGAGGTCCTCGACCTTGAGCAGCGCGGTCACGACGTCGCCTCCGGCGCGGCGTCGTCGACGGTGCCGAGGTACGCCGCGATCACCGCCGGATCGGCCTGGATCGCGGCTGGCGCGCCGGCGGCGATCACCTCGCCGTGATCGAGGACGGTGACGTGCTCGCAGATCTCCATCACCAGCCCCATGTCGTGCTCGATGAGCAGGATGGCCACGCCGAAGTCGGTGCGGAGCTGCTGGATGAGCCCGCGCATGGCCTGCTTCTCGACGGTGTTCATGCCGGCGACCGGCTCGTCGAGCAAGAGCACCTTGGGCTCGGTGGCCAGCGCCCGGGCGATCTCGAGGCGGCGCTGATCGCCGTAGGGCAGGCTCTTGGCCTGCTCGTCGACGCGGCGGGTGAGGCCGAGCACGTCGAGCAGCTCGCGGCTGCGCTCGGTCACCGCGCGCTCCTCGGCGAGGTAGCGCGGCGTGCGCAGGACGCTGCCCCACAGGCCCGAGCGCGTGCGCACGCCGGCGGCGGCGCGGACGTTGTCGAGCACGCTGAGCTCACCGAAGAGCCGGATGTTCTGGAACGTGCGCGCCATGCCGGCGCGGGCGATGCGCGACGGGCGGCGGCCGTCGACGCGCTCGCCGTCGAGGAACACCGCGCCGGCGTCCGGGCGGTACACGCCGGTCAGGAGGTTGAACGCGGTGGTCTTGCCGGCGCCGTTGGGGCCGATGAGGCCGTGCAGCCCGCCGGGCGGCAGCTTCATCGACAGCTCGTGCACCGCGCGCAGGCCGCCGAAGGACAGGCCGATGCCACGGACCTCGAGGGCCAGCGGCGCGCTCACGCCGACCTCCCGCGCAGCCGGCGCCACAGCCGGCCCCAGATCGACAGCTCCCACAGCTCCTTGACCCCGAGCAGGCCCTGCGGCCGCAGGATCATCACGACGATGAGCGCGAGCGCGTAGATCGGCATCCGGTACTGCGCGAACTCGCGGAACAGCTCCGGCAGGATCGTCAGGATCGTGGCCGACAGCACCACGCCGCTGATCGAGCCCATGCCGCCGAGGACGACGATGATGACCAGGTCGATCGACTTCTGGAAGCCGAGGTCCTTGGGACCCAGCGTCACCCCGAACTCGTGGGCGTAGAGCGCGCCACCGATGCCGGCGAAGAACGCCGCCAGGACGAACGCGACCACCTTGGCGCGGCTGGTGTCGATGCCCATCGCCTCGGCGGCGATCTCGTTCTCACGCACGGCGAGCAGCGCGCGGCCGCCGCTCGAGCGCTTGAGGCGGTGGGCGACGATGAGCACCACCGCGACCAGCGCGAACACGAAGAAGATGCCGGCGTGGCCGGTGCCGCCCAGCCACGGCGTGGGTGACACGTAGGTCGGCGGCGGCGGCGAGAAGCCGAGCGCGCCGCCGACGTTGTTGGCCAGCTCGACGATCGAGCGGTCGCCGACCTCGGCGGCCGGCACCACGTCGGCCGAGAGCTGCACCACGACCCGGCAGATCTCGCCGAAGCCGAGGGTGACGATCGCGAGGTAGTCGCCGCGCAGGCGCAGCGACGGCAGCCCGACGACGAGGCCGGCGACCGCCGCCACCAGGCCGCCGATCACGCAGGCGCCGAGGAAGAGCCAGTCGCCGCTGCCGAGGAACCCGCCGTGCACCAGCGGGCTGCCCCACAGCTTGATCGAGCCGTAGTAGGTGACCACCGCCGCCGCGTAGCCGCCGAGCAGCATGAAGCCGGCGTGGCCGATCGAGAACTGGCCGGCGAAGCCGTTGACGATGTTGAGCGACGAGGCGACCAGGATGGCGATGCCGGCGTCGAGCAGGACCCGCGCGTGGTAGTCGCCCAGCGCCGGCGCCACCGCGGTCTGCAGCACCACCGCGATCGCGATGCCGATCGCGAGCGGCCACGCGGCGCCGAACGCGGCGCCCAGGCGCTGGCCGACGGTGCGCTCGGCGGCCGCCGCCGCGACCCGCTCGGCGAGGGTGCGCATCAGACCTTCTCCACCACGGCGCGGCCGAACAGGCCGCTGGGCCGGAGCAAGAGCACCAGGATGAGCACGGCGAACACGTAGACGTTCTCCATGCGCGACGACACGTAGGCGGCGCCGAACTTCTCGAGGCCGGCGATCATCATCGCGCCGGCGACCGCGCCGCGGACGTTGCCGATGCCGCCGACGACGGCGGCGATGAACGCCTTGAGGCCGAGCAGGATCCAGGTGGCGTCGGCGGGCTGGCCGACGGTCGGGTACTTCATCGTGTAGATGACGCCGGCGGCCGCCGCCAGGGCCGAGCCGATCGCGAAGGTGATCGACACCACCCGGTTGACGTTGATGCCCATCAGCGACGCGGTCCGCTCGTCGAACGACACCGCGCGCATCGCCCGGCCGAGCCGGGTCCGGTACACCAGCACCTCGAGGCAGAGCATCAGCATCACCGCGAGCTCCACGATCGCCACGTCGACGGTGCCGATGCGGACGCCGGCCAGGGTGGTGACGGTGTGGTCGGTCATCAGCCGGGGCGACGCCGTCGGGGTCGGCCCGAACGCCCACCGCAGCTGCCCGACGTTCTGCATGAGCAGCGACACGCCGATCGCGGTGATGAGCACGTTGAGGCGCGGCGCCCGCCGCAGCGGCCGGTACGCCAGGGCCTCGATGGTCACGCCGACCACCGCGCAGATCGCCATCGACGCCGCCAGCACCACCGGCAGCGCGAAGTGACCGCCGCCGGTGACCGACCAGCCGATCGCGCCGGCGACCGACACCGCGCTCCAGGCGCCGAGGGTGAAGACGTCGGAGTGCGCGAAGTTGATGAACCGCAGGACGCCGTAGACGAGCGTGTACCCGAGCGCGATGAGCGCGTACACGCTCCCCAGCGACAGCGCGCTGACGAGCGTCTGCAGCAGCGTGGTCAAGGCCGGTCGCCTCCCGCCACCGGGCTACTCGCCGCCGTCGTCGGGGTCCATCTTGGTGGGCAGCGGCTCGGCCTTGCGGTCGGCCTTGCCCATCCCGGTGCCCTTGCCGCGGCCCATGCCGCCGCCCTCGCCGTCGCCAGCGCCGGTGCCATCACCCCCGCCGCCGAGGCCGCCTTGCAGCCCCAGCGGCGCCGCGGAGCCGTCCGCCGGGGCCGCCGCCGCCGAGCCATCGGCGGACCCCGCCGCCGCCGCCGAGCCATCTCCCGAGCCCGCCGCGGCGTCGTCCGCCGGCGCCATGCCCTTGGGCCAGATGCTGGTGACGTAGGTCGGGACGCCGTCCTTCACCTGCAGGATGACCGCCTTCTTCTGCGCGTTGCGGTTGCCGTCGATGGTGATGGCGCCGGTCACGCCCGGGAAGTCCTTGGTGGCCGCGATCGCCGCCGCCAGATCCGCGCCGCCGAGCGACGGCGCTCGCTCCATCGCGTCGAACAAGACCCGCGCGGCGTCGTAGCCGAGGGCCGCGAGCCCGTCGGGCACCGCGCCGAACTTGGCCTTGTAGGTGGCGACGAACTTCTGCACCTCGGGCCGCTCGTCCTGGTGTGAGTAGTGGTTGGAGTAGTAGCTGCCCTCGATGGCGTCGCCGGCGATCTTGATGAGCTCGGCCGAGTCCCAGCCGTCGCCGCCGAGGAACGGCACGGTCAGGCCCATCTTCTTCGCCTGCTGCATGTAGTTGCCGGCGTCGGTGTAGTAGCCGGGCAGGAACACCGCCTGGGCGCCGGCGCTCTTGATGGTCTGGAGCTGCGCCGACACGTCGGGGTTGCCGCCGGTGTAGGTCTGGTCGCCGGCGATGGTGCCGCCGAGCTCGACGAAGATCTTGCGGAAGTCGTCGGCGAGGCCCTTGGAGTACGCCTGCTGCTGGTCGTGCAGGATGGCGACCCGATCGAGCTTGAGGTCATCGCGCAGGAACTTGGCGATGACGTAGGCCTGGAAGTCGTCGGTGAAGCAGACCCGGAAGATCTTGTCGCCGATGGCGGTGACCTTGAGGTTGGTCGACGACGGCGAGATCATCGGCACGCCGAGCTGCTGGGCGACCTGACCGCCGGCGAGCGAGATGCTCGAGGCGACCTCGCCGAGCACCGCCACCACCTTGTCCTGGCTGATGAGGCGGGTGACCACCGTGCCGCCCTGCGCCGCCTGCGAGGCGGTGTCGAGGGTCTTCAGCTCGATCTTGCGGCCCTTCACGCCGCCGGCGGCGTTGCGCTCCTCGACCGCGAGCCGGATGCCGTTGTCGGTGCTGACGCCGAAGGTCGCCTCGTTGCCGGTGAGCGACGCGTAGTGGCCGACCTTGATCGGCCCGGTCGACGGCGCGGCGCCGCCGCTGCCGGCCGCGCCCTCCTTCTCGCCGCTCATCCCCTTGCACGCGGTCGCGCCCAGGGCCACGGCCAGCAGCCCCACCAGGCCCGCCCGGCGGCCCCAACCTCGTAGATTCACGGCGGTTCTACTCATAGGGGTAGGCCTCGCATGCTCCGGCGCCGGCTGTCAACCGCGCCGGCGATTGAGCCCGCTGGCCCCGGCGTGGTAGGCCCGCGGCGCCGCGCAGACGCGGTGGGGTCCTGCCAGTGAGCGAAGCAAGCGAGAGTCATCACGGCGCCCACACCCTGCGCGGCGGTCGCGAGCTCGCGGCCGTCTCCTCGGCGCCCTCGGCGTGGTGTACGGCGACATCGGCACCCTCGCCGCTGTACGCGATGCGCGAGTGCCTGGCGTCGCCGCACGCGGTGCCGGTGCGCCACGACAACGTGCTCGGCGTGGTGTCGTTGATGTTCTGGGCGCTGACGCTCGTGATCGTCGGCAAGTACCTCATCTTCATCCTGCGCGCCGACAACAAGGGCGAGGGCGGCACCGTGTCGCTGGCGGCGCTGGTCACCGGCAAGCAAGCCGGCCGCATCCGCAAGCTCGGGCTGGTCGCGCTCCTGGCCATGTTCGCCACTGGCCTGCTCTTCGGCGACGGCATGGTCACGCCGGCCATCTCGATCCTCGGCGCGATCGAGGGCATCAGCGAGCAGAACCCGTCGCTGTCGACCTGGGTGGTGCCGCTGACGGTGGCGATCCTCATCGGCCTGTTCATGGTGCAGCGCTTCGGCACCGCCCGCATCGGCTCGGTGTTCGGCTGGATCACGCTGGTCTGGTTCCTCGCGATCGGCGCCCTCGGCTTGCGCCACATCCTGGCGCGGCCCGAGGTCCTCGAGGCCGTCAACCCGTACTACGGCGTGCGGTTCTTCCTCGAGAACGGCTGGCACGGGTTCCTGCTGCTCGGCTCGGTGCTGCTGGTGGTCACCGGCGGCGAGGCCCTCTACGCCGACATGGGCCACTTCGGCAAGAAGCCGATCCGGCTGGCGTGGTTCACGATCGCGTTCCCCGGGCTGCTCCTGAACTACTTCGGCCAGGGCGCGCTGTTCCTCAGCAAGCCGCCCGGCACCGTCGACAACCCGTTCTACGAGCTGGTGCCGCCGACCTTGCTGGTTCCGATGATCGTCCTGGCGACGATGGCCGCGATCATCGCGTCGCAGGCGATGATCTCCGGCGCGTTTTCGGTGACCAACCAGGCCATCCAGCTCGGCTACCTGCCGCGCATGACGATCGTGCACACCTCGGGCAAGAGCGAGGGCCAGATCTACATCCCCGAGGTCACGTACATCCTGATGGTGGCCTGCGTGGCGCTGGTGCTGGCGTTCAAGACCAGCTCCAACCTGGCCGCGGCCTACGGCATCGCGGTCACCGGCACGATGCTGATCGGCTCGTGCCTGTTCTTCCGCCTGGTGCGGGTGCGCTGGGGCTGGAGCATGCCGCTGGCCCTCGCGGTGTGCGTGCCGATGATCCTCATCGACACCGCGTTCTTCTCGGCGTGCGTCACCAAGGTCTCCAGCGGCGGCTGGTTCCCGCTGGCGATCGGCGTCGGCATGTTCGTCCTGATGACCACCTGGTGGCGCGGCCGCCTCGATCTGTCGACGGTGATGGACACCGGCGCCATCGATGAGCCGCTGTTCCTCGCCGACATCGCCGGCAACCCGCTGCCGCGGGTGCCGGGCACCGCGGTGTTCATGGCGTCGTCGTCGACCGGCATCCCGAACGTGCTGATGCACCACGTCAAGCACAACAAGGTGCTGCACCAGCAGGTGGTGCTGTTCTCGATCGAGACCGACAACGTGCCGTTCGTCTTCGGCGAGCGTTCGCTGACGGTGTCGCCGCTCGAGCAGGGCTTCTTCCGGGTGGTGGCCCGGTGCGGCTTCATGCAGCAGCCCAACGTGCCGCGCATCCTGGCCCGCGCCGAGGGCCACGGGCTCACCTGGAACCCGATGGACACCACCTACTACCTCGGCCGGCAGACGCTCATCGTCAGCGGTCGCAGCAAGCTGGCGCGCTGGCGCAAGGTGCTGTTCTCGTTCCTCGCGCGCAACTCGCGGCCGCCGACGGACTTCTTCCAGCTCCCGCCCAACCGGGTGGTCGAGCTGGGCCTGCAGATCGAGCTCTAGTCGCCCGGCCCGGGCCCGGCGGGCCTGCGCCGCGCGACCGGTTACGTCACGATCATCGGCATCACGCCGACCGACGCGCCGGTCGCGACCACCTCGGGACCACCGTCGACGCGGGCGGTGACCTGGACCTGGAACGATGCCGCTGCCCCAGCGCCCGCCGGGACCTTGCTCCAGTCGCCGACCACCAGCGGGTAGCTGGCGCGGACCTCGGCGCCGACGTCGACCCGGCCGTCCCAGGCCAGGTAGCCGCGGTCGCCGACCCACGCCGAGGGCACGCGCACCGTCAGCGGCGTGAGCACCGCGCCGGCGGCGTCGAGCAGCTCGAGCTTCACCAGCTCGATCCGGTGCGCGGCCCCGGCCTGGTGCCGCACCACGAGCTGCAGCGTCGCCTGCTGACACGGCGGGCCGCCGCAGTCTGGCCCTCCGCAGTCGGCCATCGCCGCGCCCGGTGCGGCCGGCGCCGCGCGGCGCTCCATCGGCTTGGCGACCTCGTTGGCGGCGACGGCCGGCACGTCCTCGCTGGCGACGGCGGCGCGGGCGCCGGTCCGCAATCATCGCCGAGGGTCGCGGACGAAACCTCGACGACGACGCCAGGCGGCGGCGGCTGATGCATGCCCGGGCCCCGTCGGCTCGGCGGCCTTGCTGCACCCGCCGCTGGCGGCGAGGAGCCCGGCCATGCACACCGCCGCGCGGCTCACGTCACCACCATCGGGTCCGGCGCCACCGCGGTCGCCGACGACGAGCGCACCACCGTCTCGCCGCCGATCGACAGCGTGACCCGCGCGGCGAGGGTGCCGCCGTCGCCCCAGCGGCCGCCGGGGATGGAGCCCCAGTCCGGCGCCGACAGATCGACGCTCGCGGCGATGTCCTGGCCGGCGGTGATGGCACCGTCCCACGCGACGTACACGCCGCGCTCGCCGTCCCAGAGCCGGGGCGTGCGCGGCGTGAGCACGCCGACCACCGCGCCCTGACCGTCGACGAGCTCGACCTTGATCACCTCGACCTGGGTGGCCGGGCCGGCGTCGGCCGCCGACAGGGTGAGCTGCATGGTGGTCTGCTCGCAGCCGCCGCCACAGTCGGCGTCGGGCGCGCAGTCGGCGGCCATCGACGAGCGCTCGGCGATCGCCGACGACGCGCCGAGGCCGCCGTCGAGATCGCCACAGTCGTCGGCGAGGCTGACCGACGAGACCTCGACCTCGACGGCGAGACCGGCCGCCTGGTGCTGTGGCCCGCCGCCGCCCGTGGCCGGCGGAGAGGAGCCGCAGGCCACGAGGCCGGCGAGGGAGAGGAACGCGAGCGCCCGGGTACGGTGCATGCCGCGATGCTACCAGGCCACCCCGTGCGGTGCCCGCAGGCCCGGCCCAGCCCGGCGCGCTACAGTGCCGGCGTGTCCGACGCCGCCTCCATCGTCCGTTCCTACTACGACGCCTTCTGCCGCCAGGACTGGCCGGCGATGCTGGCGCTGCTCCACGACGACGTCGCCCACGACCTCAACCAGGGCGAGCGCGAGGTCGGGCGGCCCGCGTTCGCCGCGTTCCTGGCGCGCATGGACGCGGCCTACCGCGAGCAGCTCCACGACGTGACGATCTTCGCCGGCCCGACCCAGGGCGGCGTCACCGGCTCGCCGCCGAGTACGTGGTCGAGGGCAGCTACGTGGGCACCGACGCCGGCCAGCCCACCGCCCGCGGCCAGGCCTACCGGCTGCCCGGCGGCGCCTTCTTCGAGGTGCGCGACGACAAGATCGCGCGGGTCACCAACTACTACAACCTCAGCGAGTGGCTGCGCCAGGTCGGGTGAGCGTGCGCGTCGAGCGGCTGCGCGGCGCGGCGGTCGCGCCGATCGTCGACGCGCTGGCGGCGCTGCGCATCGGCGTGTTCCGCGACTACCCGTACCTGTACGACGGCACCGTCGCCTACGAGGCGCGCTACCTGGCCGGGTACGCCGCCGATCCGCGGGCGCTGGTGGTGGCCGCCTTCGACGGCGACGCCCTGGTCGGCGCGTCCACCGCCCTGCCCGCGCGCGGCCACGATCCGACCATCGCCGAGGCCCTCGCCGGCGGCGGCCTCGATCCCGACCGCGTGTACTACTTCGGCGAGTCGGTGCTCGACGCCCGGTATCGTGGTCGCGGCCTCGGCCACGTGTTCTTCGACCACCGCGAGGCGGTGGCGGCCGAGCTCGGCTCGCCGATCACCGCGTTCTGCGCGGTCGATCGCGCCGTCGACGATCCGCGTCGGCCCGCGGGCTACCGGCCGCTCGACGAACTCTGGCGCCGCCGCGGCTATCGTCGGCTCGACGGCGTGCAGGCGTCGATGAGCTGGCGCGAGGTCGGCGATCCGCCGACGGCGCCGGAGCGCGCGCACACGCTGACTTTCTGGATCCGGCCGTAGCGCGCCCTGGTCACGCGCGGCGCGCGGCGCGCTTGCGCCTTCCGAGCCCGAGCAACACGCCGACGACGAGCAGGCCGCCGCCGGCGACGTCGCCGACGCCGGTGGCCTGGCAGCCGCAGCCCTTCTTCGCCGCCGGCGCGGCCGGTGGCGGCGCCGCCGCCGAGCCGCCGCTGCCCGCGGGCGGCACGGTCGCCGATGCTGCCGAGCCGGCCTTGATGTCGAGCTCGGGGATGTCGGAGGCCACCTGGCTGCCAGCTCGAGGGGCCGCGCGGCGCGAACGCGGTCTTGCCCGCCGAGGTCGGGCCGCCGTCCCCGATCTCGACGCCCGCCGGCGGGCCGCCCCAGCGCCCGCGCTTGGGATCCTTGCACGCGACCGCGCCGGTCCACGCGTGGCGGATCGCGTAGCGCGCCTGGAAGTTGTTGGTCGAGGCCGGCCGCGATCGCTCCTCGAGCTTGCCGCCGTCGACCACGAACTCGCGCCCGCCGACGATCGGCGGCGCCGCCTGAGCCACCAGGTCCTCGGTGAGCTCGGTGCCGTAGCGCGCGTGCAGCCGGGTGAGCACGAAGCCGCCGAACCCGAACCGGCCGTCGCGCGCGCCGTCGCCGAGCACGTCGGCGCCCAGGGTCGCAGTCGCTGCCGTCGAGGTTCGGCCCCGGGCACGGATCACACGTGCTCGCGTCCCACGCGTACTCGGTGACCACGCTCCTCGGGTGCTTCGCCCCACCGTCCGTCGAACAAGGCCGCGTAGAACTCGCCGAACCGCGTGCGCGCACGCCGTCCTTGACGTCGAGGTTGGTCGGGATGGTGACGTTTTCGTAGTTGGCCACCTCGTAGCGCTGGCCGCGCGCGAGGATGTGCACGATGAGGTCCTGGGTGCCCGACGAGTTGGCCAGCCCCAGCCGGATCGGCAGCGCGAACTCCTCGCTGTCGTAGTGGAACCGCAGCGGCGACAAGGCGGCGCGGCCGCCCTCGAAGATCACCTTGGCCGGATCGACCTTGGCCACGAAGAACTTGGATCCCGCGGCGACGTACGGCGCGAGCAGCGGCTCGGCCCCGGCCGGGATCGCGTACTTCTCCTGGCGCAGCCAGGTGTCGAGCCCGGTCGAGTCCTTGGCCGACAGGATCACGATCTGGTACTCGCCGACGGCGAACTGCGCCTCGATCGTGACGCCGAGGTCACGCGCGGCACCCTCGTTCTCCTCCATGGACATCTTCACCATGCTGGCCCCCGCCGGCACCATGTCGTCGTAGTCCGGCTCCGGAGCGCACGGATCCTGCTCCCAGTACTCGACCAGCCGCGGCGACGCCATCTGGTCGACCTTGGCGAAGCGTCCTTGGAGAGGGTCTTGACCTGATCCTCCTGCAAGACCACCGGCACCGGCACCACCAGCGCGAACGCCTCGGGCGGCCCTTGTAGTCGTTCTGCATCGACAGCACCGTGCGGCCCTCGCGCATCAGCACCACCTGGGTGGCGTCGTTGTACAGGGCGTCGCCGCTGCCGCTGACGTAGAAGCCACAGAACGCGTGCGCCGCCGTCGGCGCCGCCACCGCCGCGGCCACCACCGCCGCCATCACCATGCTCGATCGCTGCATCTCGGGATCCTCCTCGTGGGCCACTCGCCCGCGCTCGTGCGCGCGCGAGGATATGCCAACGCGCGGGTCGACGAAACGCGCTGTCAAACCTTGCCGCGAAACGTCGCGGCGCGATGACAGGTGCCCGCCGCCTACGGGCGGATGAGCGAGATGGTGCGGTCGCGCGCGAGCAGCAGCACCTCGTCGGCGCTGGCCGCGCCGGCGTGGAACGGCTCGTCGAGCGGCGGGGCGACCTTCGACCACGACGCGCCGTCCCAGTGCCAGATCGTGCCCCAGGCGCCGTCGACGCCGCCCACCGCCCACACGTCGTCCGGCGCGCTGCCGAAGACGGCCCGCAGGCCGGCGTCGCCGAGCTCCGCGGCGGTGAGGTTGGCGCCGTCGCCGCGGAAGACGCGATCCGGCGCGACCACGATCCAGGTGCCGTCGGCGTCGACGTGCAGGTCCTCGCCGCAGCCGAGGATCGACTCGGCGCCCAGCGAGCAGCCACCGGTGCCGACCGCGAGATCGGCGACGTGGATGAACGTGGTGCCTTCGAGGCGATACAGCGTGCCGTAGCGATTGACGGTGTAGGTCACCCCCGCGGCGTTGGTCGCCAAGAAGATCCCCCACGAGAAGGGAGAGGTCACCGGCGTCACCGTGATGGCCAGGCCGACGCCGCGCGCGACGGCGGTCGCGCTCACCGAGATCACCTCGCCGGTGGCCGGGTTGCACGTGAGGCGGGCGCCCGCCCCGACCGCGAACTTCGTCGTCGTGCCGTTGGCCGCGATGGCCCAGATCGCACCGCTGTTGATCGTCGAGTCGTACCCGATCGAGGCGTACAGGTACGCCCCGGTCCGGCAGGCGCTGGTGATCTCGACGCCGGCGTTGGAGAAGACGGTGCGGATCGAGGGCCCGTCGCGCTCGAACAGATCGTTCTGGGACCACAACACGGCGCTGCCCGCGCGCAGCTGCGCGCCGACGAAGCGGGCGTCGCTGTAGGTGTCGGCGGCCTCGGGCACCACCTGCTGCGCCGACCAGAACGAGCCGCGCGCACGGTAGATGCCGGAGCTCGACAGGCCGCCGTTGGTGGTGAACAGCTCGCGGCCGTTGGCGAACAGCCCGCCCGGTGGCGTCTGCAGCGGCACGAACCCGCCGCTGCCCCGGTACCAGGGCTTGAACGCGCCGGCATCGTAGTCGTAGAAGCGGCCGACCATGCCCGCCGAGAACGCGCCGCCGAGGTAGGCCGACGTGGTGCCCGGGATCGAGGTCGGGTTCTCGAGGCCGACCAGGAGCTGGGTGTCGGCGCCGACGTAGACGGTGCCATCGGCGGCGGTGGCGATGGCGTTGGCCACGCCGCTGGCGGGGAGCTGGAACCGGGTCCAGGTGCCGCCGGTGCGCGCCCGCCGGAACACCACCGCGCGCCCTGGGCCGCTGTCGTAGCCGAGCGCATACAGGTAGTCGGCGTCCTTGCCCATGCCGGTCAAGGTCACCGTGGCCGCGAACGTGGCCTCGGGCGCCCACGCGCCGCCGCTGAAGCGCCACAGGTTGGGGCCGCCGGTGAAGCCCGCCGTCGCGAGCGCCTCGTCGGCGCCGAGCGCCAGCACGTAGCCGCCGACGTGCCCGACCGGGCGCGCCGGCATCGACTCGAAGGCGGCGCCGCCGCGGGTGTAGCGGGCGAACGAGTTGTCGTAGGCGTGGACCGCGAAGATGGTGTCGCCCTCGCCGTCGAGGCGGTAGGTCGAGGTCGGCGCCGCCACCGTGCGATCGCCGTCGCGCACGAAGGCGGTCCAGCTCTCGGAGATGTAGTCGACGTACGCGAACAGATCGCCGTTGGCCCACAGCTGGCGCACGTCGGCGACCTGCACCGGGTGCTCCCACCCGAACCGCTCGCAGGTCGACAGCTCGAAGCCGCAACCGGCGCCGCACGCGGCCAGCCCGGCGTCGTACCCGACGTCGGCGCACATCGTGGTCTGGCTGGCGCCGTCGCACAGCTCGCCGGCGTCGGCGTCGACGATGCCGTCGCCACACTGGCCGGTGCAGGTGCTCGCGGTGGCGGTGAGCTGACACGCGGCGCTGCACGCGACCTCGCCCTCGTAGTAGCCGAGGTCACCGCACGACGCGCCGGCCGCGAAGGCGTCGCCGTCGCAGGCCTCGCCAGCGATGCCGTCGACGACGCCGTCACCGCAGCGGCCGTGGCAGCTCGACAGCTCGAGCCGGCACAAGGACGAGCAGCCGATCTGACCCTGGTAGAAGCCGAAGCTGGCGCACGCCAGCGGCTCGCGCAGCATCAGGCTGCCGTCGCTGGCAACGTCGCACTCTTCGATGCCGCCGAGCTCGCCGTCGCCGCACCGACGCAGCTCGCAGCGCGCGCTGCACTCGGCGTCGGGATCGTCGCTGTTGGCCATGCGGCAGCCGGCGCCGAGCGCGCCGTCGGCGCCGCAGTCGCGCTCGCCGGCGGCGACGTCGATGACGCCATTGCCGCACACCTCCAGCGAGCGGCCAGCAGGTCTCGCTGCAGCCGTCGCCGGCCTCGGTGTTGCCGTCGTCGCACACCTCGCCGGCGTCGATGACGCCGCCACAGCCGACCACGACGCAGCCGCCGTCGGTACGCGCCCGGCAAGCCGGCCAGCTCGCACGCGGCGCCGTCGCCGGCGGCGGCGCGCGAGCTGAGCTGCTCCGACGAGAAGCACCCGCCACCGGGGCGACACGCGAAAACCGTCGGGACATACCTCGCCCGACGCGCAGGTCGCAGCGGCGCTCTCCTTGAGACACCCCGCCGCCGCGAGCGCCAAGCCGAGCACCGCGAGCCCCACCCAGGACCGACCGTGAACCTGCATCGCCCGACCGTAGGCGACGACCCGTGTAGGTTTCCAGGCGCGCTTCCCCCGCAGCGCCACGCCGCCCGCGCTCGCTCAGCCCTGGGTCAGGCGCGGACGCCGACGACGACGGCGCCGACGAGCACGCGATGACCACGATGGCGAGGCGCACCGCGCGCTGATCGCGGCGGACCGCGTCAGTCGTCGTCGACGACGTCGTCGTCGAAGTCGTCGTCGGGCACGGATGCGGCGCAGTAGACGATGCGGCTCTCCAGGTAGGCGATCCGGGTTTGGATACGGCTGTGAGTGCTCCGGGCGTGAACGAGATCACCGTCATCTCGCCGTCGGCAGTCGGTTGCGCGGGATCGAGGTAGACGAACTCGCCGTCGCGATTCATGCGCGATGACGATCGCCCCGGCAACGTCCGCGCTGCGGTCGGTCGCGCACTGGGCCTTCCATTGACGAATGAGCTCGTGGATCTCCGAGCCGGGCAGCTGATCCGTCGTCGAGAGCATCGAGCCTGGAGGAACGAGCCAATCGTAGCCGTCATGGAGCTCCAGAAACGCACGATACTGGGGAGACAGAGGGTGACACCGCTCGCCTGCTCGAGAGCGCGCGATCCGCGCAGGGCGTCGCCGGGGGTGAGCCTGCGGGACGCGATCGTCGAACCCTTCGTCGGCGAGGTAGCGCTCGACGGCCACGGCCAGACCACCACCGGTGCAAGCTCCTCGCGCGCGCTCATGAATACCCCTTGGTTCACGCCTCCGCGCTAGGCCTCGGGATGGCGTGCGTTGATACTCGCCGAACTGCTCGGCGAGAAGGAAAGCGCCCGCGGTGTCGGCGCACGCCCAACACCGCGCGCGGATGCACGCCCGTCTACCCGCGCCGATTCAGCCCTGGGTCAGGCCGCGGACGCCGACGACGACGGCGCCGACGAGCGCGATGACCACGATGACGGGCTGCGCCTGATCGCGGCGGACCGCGAAGCACGCCGAGCAGCGCGCCGACGCGGCGCTGCCGCCGGCGGCGGCAGCCGGCCCCCAGCGCGCAAGATCAGCGACGACGAAGATCGGCACCACCACCGTCGCCAGCGCCAGGGTCGCCACCGTCTTGAGCGCGTTGGCGACGACGAGGTCGTGGCCGAGGCCGCGGACCAGCATAACACCAGCACCAGCCCGACGCCGGCCTGGGCCAGCCCGCCGTGCGCACCGGCGGCCACCAGCGCGCACGCAGTGACGAGGTCAGCGGCCGCGCCTCGGCGGCGACCGCGGTCGGCGCCAGCATGCCGAGCCCGACGAGCAACATGGTGCCCGCGAGCACCCAGGTGAGCACCGACGCCGGCACCTGGGTCGCGAGCGCGGCCCCAGCGAGCGCGCCGACCGTCACCAGCACCACCGGCCACAACCGCACCGAGCGCAGGGCGCCGGCGCGGTAGAAGCCCGATGCGCGGCCATCGCGGTCTGCACCAGGATGGCGAGGCGCAAGGTGCCGTTGGCCTCGGCCACCGGCAGCCCCCACAGGAGCAACACCGGCAGCGACACCACGCTGCCGGCGCCGGCCACCGTGTTGATCCACCCGGCGACGACGCCGGCCGCGACCAGGAGCGCCGCCAGGCCGAGCTCGACCGCGGACACGAGCTACTTGATGAGCGCGGTGTAGTCCTTGACGACCTTGGTCGCCTTGCCGGCGGTCACCGTCGCGGTGACGCTCTTGCGGATGCCGTGCTCCTTGTTGACGAGCGTGATGCGACGCGCGCCGACGGTCGCCGGGAGCTCTGCCAGGGGTGGTGAAGCCCGGTGGCCTGGCCGTCGGGGCAGATCTCGCACGGCGGCTTGGCGTATCCAGCGTGCCGTGGCCGAGGTCGGCGCGGCCGCGACTGGGCGCCGCCGGCGCGCGGGTCGCGCGCGGGGCCTTGGCCACGGCGACCGGCGCGACCGGCGCAGGCGCCGGCTCGTTCGGCGACCGGCGCGGGCGTCGGCTCGGCGGCGACCACCGCCGGCGTCGGCTCGCGGCGAACGTCACCGCGATCTCGCCACCGGCACCGGCGACGAGGTGCTCGACCCGGCTCGGCCGCCCCGTCGAGGGTGAACACCACGTCGAAGGCGCGGCTGGCGTCGAGCAGTACCAGCGGCGTGGTGCCGAGCGGCGCGATCGGCCATCGTCGACCAGCGCGACGGCGGCGCCCGGCAGCGTCGACGTGAAGGTGACCACGGTGCCAGGTCGGCGCGGCGGCCAGGACCTCGGCGGCGACCACCGCCGGCGCGACGGCATCGTCGCCCGCGAGGAGGTGAGCACGGCGAGCGCCGTGGCCTGGCTCGCCGGCGGCGGCAGCGGCGGCGCCGTGAGCGCCGCGGCCAGCGCCGGCGTCGAGATCGCGGCGGCGTGGTGCACCGCGAGCAGCCGGTAGCCGACGAAGCCGCTGCCCGCCGCGGCGGCGAGCGCCGCCAGCCGCGCCGACGCGGACGCCACCGCCTGGGTGTTGAATCGTGCTCGTCGATGCGGGCCACCACCGTCGACGCCTGGAACCAGTCGGCGCCATCGATGAGCTGCACCGGCGCGGTGACGCCCGAAGATCGGGCCGAACGGCTGGCCCCTGACCTGCGCGAGCGCGCCGGCGACAGCTCGACCGGCGCGGGCGGCGCCACCGGCGAGGGCACCGGCGCTGGCTGCGACAGCCAGGCCGGCGCCGGCGCGACCGGGCGCACCGGGGTCGGCGCGGCCACCCGCGGCACCGGCTGCGTCATCGGCGCGGTCAGCGGCATCATCATCGGCTGCGCCCGCGGCTCGGTGCGATCGGACCAGTCCGGCATCTCCGGCATCGGCGCGAACGGGTGGTGGCTCGCGGACGCCGCGCGGTGGCGCGGCAGCGGCGCCTCGGCGGCGTGGCTCGACGGCACCGGCAGCCCCGAGGACGAGATGCGCGCGGTCGGCGGCGGCACCGCGAGCTGCGGCGACGAGGTGCGCGCCGCGGGAAACGGTGGCGGCACCGCGAGCTGCGACGACGAGGTCCAGGCGGCAGCGAGGCACCGGCGGCGGCGCGAGCTACGGCGACGACGTCCGCGGTGCGGACGCCGCGATCTGCGGCGACGACGTCGGGCGGCGGCCGCAGGCCCCGGACGGCACGGCGGCTCCGCGAACAGCAGCTCGTCGCTCGTGCTCTCCGATCGGGCGCTGGCGCGACGAAGCTCGATGAGGGCGTTGACGGCGGTCGACTCGGTGTTTTGCCATGATCGTGCCTCCGCGAATGCTGGGCGGCACCTTCGGCCCGCCGCCGCCGGTCGAGCGAGACCGACGTCGGTGCGACACCTACGAGACAGCGACGCGCCGTCCCCGCCCCGGTGGGCCGTGCAATGCCGACAGCGAGCGCCGGATCACTCCTGATCGGCGCCGCGCGAGCATCGCCGACACCGACGCCGAGGAGCGCTCTCCGCCCCTCCCGCGACGGCTTCCACGCACCTGACCGATCGTGACCATACACCTAGTGTAGCGTCGCTCATGGTAAGCGACGGAGATCTAAGCTTTTCGAAGCTCCGCGCGCTGGCTGATGACCTCGCCCGCGGCACCCGGTACAGCGCCCGCCGGGCGTCCGCCTGGGCCCGCGACCTCGGGCCCCTGGCCATCCCGCTCCTGCTCCGGCACCTCGCCGGCGACGACGATCTGCGCCGGGCCCGAGCCCGCGAGCTGCTGCTGGTGGTCGCCGAGACCAACGCCGAGCGGGTCCGCGTCGCGCTGGCCGCGCTGCGCGACGAGGCCCGGGCCGACGCCGCCCGGGTCGCCGCGCTGGGCCTGCTCGCGGCGCTGGGCGCCCCCGACGCCGCGGACACCGCCCGCTTCGCCGATCCCGACCTGGTGCAGCGCCGTTCGGCAGCGCAGCTCGCGGCCCAACTCACCGACACCGCCGACGTCGCCGCCGCGGTCGAGCTGATGATCCACCGCCTCGACGACGACGACCAGCTCGCGATCGTCTCTGCCATGGCCGAGGACGCGCCGGACGTGGCCGCGGCGCTGGTCGCCGAGCTGTGCGGTCGCCTCGACCTGCCCCAGCCGCCGCGGCGCGCTCCGGCGCGCGGCCCTCGTTGCCGGCGCCGCCCGCGTTGCCGACGCAGATCCCGCCAGCGCGTCGACGGGCCACCCTCGCCCACCCCGACGGCCGCCGCGTGCTGGCCCGGGTGGTGGCGGTCTCGGGCGAGCGCCGCTGCCCGAGGCCTGGCCACGCTGGTCGACGGCGCCGGCGCCCTCGCGAGCTGCTGGTACGACGATCGCGCCACGTGGTCGCCTCGAGCGCGAGCTGCTCGCACCGCTGCGCCGCGAGGGCTACGTCGACGTCGTCGACGCCACCGACGCCGCCGAGCGTGACCTGCTCGCGCGCGCGGCCCGCGCCGCGGTCGGGCTGCACCGCGACCTGCCCGCGGCGTACTACCTCGGCCGCGATCTGCTCGCGCTCGGCGACGCCCACCTCGGCCAGACCCCGGAGCTCACCGAGGACGCGCCGCAGCTCGGCCGCGCCAACGAGCTGCTCGCCGCCGGCGACACCGACGGCGCGCGCCCGCTGCTCGAGCGCGCCGCCGCGCTGCGCCCCGACGATCCCGAGATCGCGTCGAGCCTGGGGCTGTGCCTGCTGGCGTGCGGCGAGGTGCCCGCGGCCCGCGCCTGGCTCGAGCGCGCGGCGACGCTGGCGCCGAGCTGGCCGCTGCACCACTGGAACGCCGCCGCCGCCGCGCAGCGCGCTGGCGACCAGCGCGCGTGCCAGCAGGCGCTGCGCGGTTACCTGCGCCACGCCGATGCCGCGGCCGCCGCGCTCGATCCCGAGCAGCCGCGCCGGCGCGCCCTGGCCCACGCGATGGTGCGGGCCGGCGCCTGAGGCGCCGCGGCGCTACTGCTTGGGCGAGAGATCGTAGGCGATCGACAGGCGGGTGACGCCAGGCATCGTGCGCGCCGGCAGCGTCCACGTGCGGGCCGCGGCCTCGACGCAGCCACCGACGGCCGCCAGCCCCTGGGCGCCCGCCGCCGGCGTCGTGCTGGCGCCGGTGATGCGCCCGTCGGCGGCGACCTCGAGGGCCAGCTTGACCTGCCCGGCGAGCGTCGGCGTGCCGGCGAGGCCCTGCTCGTAGCACGCCACCACGACCTGCTCGCGCATCGCGAGCAGCGGCGCCACCACCGCGGCGTCGTGCTTGCCGGTCTTGGGCTTCGAGTTGGTCTTGAACTGATCGAGCTGGGCGGTGAACTTCTCGGCCTCGGCCTTGCGCGCGGCGTCGCCGTGCTGCGCGATGGTCAGGTAGATGGCCTTGGTCGGCGCGTAGTACGCCTCGTCGAGCGAGGTCGCGAACACGTTGTAGAACATGTTCGAGATGCCGACGGCGCCGGCGACCAGCTCGGCCTTGTCCTCGGCGGTGCAGCGCTCGCCGCACGCCGGCAGCGCCGCCATCGACGCCGCGAGGCCGCTCGCGGCCTGGGCCAGCGCGCCCACCCGCATCGCGTCTCCTGTTACCTGGCGCAGGCGCGGCTCGGCGCGTCGTTGGTCGGCACGTCGATCCGCGGCTGCCCGATCGCGCGATCGATGAGGGCGGACAGCGGCGAAGCGGCGGCTGGCGTAGGCCAGGCTCGCCGGTACACAGCGCGGCGTAGCGCGCGTCCTTGGCCTCGCCGGCGTCGCGGGTGGCGTCGGCGACGAGCTACGCTGTCGACGGCGGGTGCAGGCGCGCCGAGCAGCAGGAGGTCGCCCTCGACCGCCAGGCTTCATGACGCCACGCCGAAGCCCAGCCAGCGTCAGCCGGCCCCGGCGCGGATCGCGGCCCCAGGCGCCAGCGCCGTCGCCGACGGCCCCGCCTCGCCCGCGCCATCGTGCGCGGCCTCGGCCTGCGCTTCGGATCAGGTCACCCGGCAAGTACAACGACCGCACCCTCGGTCGGGCTGCCGGCGCCAGGCCGCTGACACCGCGCGGTAGGTCTTGAACTCAGCAGCACTGGCGCCGAGGTCGGTGGCACGACCGCTCGACCAGCTCGCCGAACGCAGCGGCGGCGGCGGCGTGCTGGTTCGCGGCCGATCTCGTGGAAGCCAGCATGCGCAGCGATGATGACGCCGGCGGCGCCGCCGGCCTTGACCGTACCGCGGTGCGCAGCACCTGGTGGGCCCTCGGCGAGCAGCGCCTGCAGGCGTCGACGTCGCGCCCTCGCGGCGGCCTTGGACTCGGCGCGTAGGCGGGTCGCCGCTGCAATGGCCACCTTGACCTCGAGGATTCCAGCGTCGAACTCGCCACTTGGCCAGCGGCGCGTGCGCGGCGACGAACTCAGCGCAGTGCTTGTCGAGGCTGACTTCTTCGCCGGGCTCGACCCCGCTGCAGCGGCGCCAGGCTGGAAACCGGCGTCGAGGTGTCGGTGCGCGCCGGTCGGCGCCGGGCATCGAGCGCCAGCTCGGATCGCCCTCGGCGACCACGGCGCCGCTGCACCGGTGCCGGTCGGGCCCGGTGGTGGTGCTGGTGGTGCGGCCTCCACCACGAGCGGCCAGCGGGAGCAGCGAGAGGGCGAAGGGACGAAGATCGATGAGGAGGTGTCCACGCCGGCGGTGCCGCGTCGTCGAGGGCCGCGACCACGGCGGCTCGTGGTTCGGCGGTACCGCGGTCGCCGCCATGTCACCCTTGCTCGTCGCTCCCGGCGGCCACTGCCGCTGGCCCTGGCGCCGCGGTCGCCGCCAGCTCGTGCGCCGTGGTGCGGCGCGCCAGGATCTGGCGCGGCGCTCGATGACCGAGGATCGCGACGCCGGCAGGCGGCGTGTACGATCAGCGCGGACCGGCTCCGCGAAAGTCGCCGACGGCGGCACCGGCGAGCCGGGCGGCTGCGGATCCACGGCTTCAGGCTCGCGCTCTGCTGGCCGTGGCGGTCACGGCAGCGGCCGCCCGCCAGCGCCGAGATCACCTGGCCTGCGCGGCATCTGCTACAAGGAGCGCGCGACCCGGGTGATCCAGCCGATGCTCGGCGGCAACGTCGCCGTCGGCGAGGCCGGCACCGTCGACCGGCACCACCTCTGGTCCAACCTTGTCACCTCGGCGTCGGCGGCGACCGGCGCCGATGGCACCGCGTTCACCGAGCGCCGCACGAGGTCGGCGCCGGCTACACCCGCGAGCGCGGTCGCTGGCGGCTCGGCAGCGCGCCGGACACTCGACCGAGCCCGACCGCGCTCGGTGTTCGCCTGGCCCTGACCCAGCTCGCGCTGGCCGAGACAGCTTCGTCGTCGGGGCGGCGCCTCGGCGTCAGCCACGACGGCAATCGCCGCCCCTCCGGCATGAGGCCGTTCCGCGGCCGCGATCGACGGCGACGTCGACGCCGGGTTGCTGTCGCTGTCGGCCACCCAGATCCTCTCGGAGACCGCGCTCGCCTCGCTCACCTACGATCTCGGCTACCAGCGCGGCTACCTGCAGAACCCGTATCGCATCGTGGTCGCCACCGGCGGCACCGCGCCGGAGCGTCACCCCGACGAGCGCATGCGCCACGCGATCGCCGCCAGCGGCCGCTGGTACTGGCGCTCGACCGGCTCGACCTGGATCGGCAGCTACCGGTTCTACGCCGACGACTGGGGCGTCCACGCCCACACCCCGGAGCTGCGCTGGGTCCAGGGCGCCGGCGACGCCGTCGAGTTCGGCGCCCGCTATCGCCTGCACGTGCAGGACGCCGCCGACTTCTACGAGGCGCAGTACCAGGTGACCGCGCCGGAGATCGAGCCGTACCTCAGCGACGATCTGAAGCTGTCGGCGTTCACGTCGCACACGCTCGAGTCACGGCTGGCGGTGCGCGGCGAGGCGTTCGGCGCAGAGGATCGCTGGGCCGAGGCCCGGGTCGAGGTCATCCTGCAGTACGTGCTGCAGGGCAACGCGTTCGGCAACGCCGTGGTCGCGATGGCCGCGCTCACCGTCCCGGTGGAGCGATGACGGTCACGCCCGCGCTCCTGCTCGCCGCCGCCACCGTGCTGGGCGCGACCGCCTGCGGCGACGACGACGCCTGCGGCCCGGGGTCGGCACCCGCCGACGGCCTGGTGCTCGCCGGCGACGGCCTCGAGGTGCGCTACGCCGGCCTCGTCGCCGGCGCCAACAACGACTGCCCGGCGCCCGACGCGCCCGCCGGGGTGGTGAGCCTCACCATCGCCGGCACCCAGGCCGGCGGCGCCGCGCCGCTCACCTTCTGCGTGCCGCGCCCCGACCTGCTCGGCGCCGGCGCGCGCGCCCTCGGCACCGAGGTGCAGGTCATCGACGCGTCGGCCACCGTCGACGGCTGCACCCTCTCGTTGGCCGGGACCAGCGCACCGACCGGCACCGCCACCGCCGCGGGCGCCTGCGACGACGGCGCCGGCCCGGCCGGCTTCGCGCTGACCCTCGACGGCACCGTCACCGTCACCCGCACCTGCGGCGCCGCCGTCGACGAGCTCGCGATGACGCTCGTCGGCGAGATCGCGGTCGCGCCGCCGCCGTAGCCGCGGCCGGCCCGGCGCCGTCGCTACTCCGGGTACGCGAGGTCGCGCACCCGCGCGACCACCGGCGCCAGCGCCGCTCGCGCGGTCTCGCGCAGCAGCTCGCTCTCGGCGATGACGCCGGCCGCGGCCGGCCCGAACGTGTAGTACGCCTCGACCGCGAGCTGGCCGAGCACGGTCTGCTCGAGGAACCCGTCGCGGAACTGGCGCAAGAGCTCGACGTCGCCGGCCATCGGCGAGCCGTAGGCCGCGGTCGCCACGAAGCAGGCGTCGACCTCGCCGGTGATGCGCGCGGTGGTCTCCACCACGAGCTGCGCGAGCGCGCCCTGGTTGCGGCAGGCGTCGTAGGCGCGGACGCCGACGTGGTAGGTGGTCTCGGGCAGCAGCCCCGCCAGCTCGAAGCTCTGCAGCTCGCCGGGCAGCTCGGGCACCACGCCGTCGGAGATCGGCGTCGAGCTCTCGAAGTTCTCGTCGGTGACCGGGCCGTCGGCGCGGTAGCGGATGTCGTAGCCGGCGACCCGGCCCTCGGCGCCGTCCTCGCCGGGCGCCGAGAACGTCACCGTCGCGGTGGCGTGATCGACGGCGGCCACCGACAGATCGTCGATGTGCCCGGGTGCGATCTCGTCGACCTCGGGCCGCGCGGTCACCGCCAGCCGGTAGGTCCCGCCCGCCGACGCGGTCAGCGCCAGCCGGGCCGCGCCGGAGCCGGGCACGTCGACGGTGATGGTGGCGTCGGGCACCCGCAGCTCGCCGTCCTGGCCGTCGGGATCGCCGTAGCCGGCGTAGGCGTCGGTGCTCGCGGTCACCGCGACCTCGCCGAGCTCGAAGGGCACCTGGTAGACCACCGACGGCTGGCCGCGATACGGCGCGCCGAAGGACGCCCACGAGATGTCGACCGGCTCCGGATACGAGACCTCGTTGTAGGTCTCGTTCATGTCGAACTCCTTCGACACCTCGACCAGGAGCCGGTAGTCGCCCGGCGGCAGATCCGACGGGATCGCCCAGCTCAGCGCCACCGGCACGTCACCCGCCGGCGTCGCCTGCGAGACCGCGTCGAACGGGTTGAGCGAGCGGAACATCGCCACCGACGGATGATCGCGCTCGCCCTCGGGGAACACGTCGACCCGCGGCGGGTACACGCTGGTGTCGAGCTCCGACAGCACGCCCTTGTCGGTGTACACGGCCGACGCGCAGGTGCCGGCGTCCCACATCGGCTCCTCGGGCGCGATCGGCCGGCAGTAGTGGTGCTCCACCGACGACTGCGTGAACGGATGGCTGAGGTTGCGATCGTCGCCGTTCTGGAAGTCGACCCGCGGGAACACGTGGCCGTGGCGGTGGGCCCACACCGGGAACACCTGCTCGCGGCGGCCGTAGGGCCAGGCCGGGCCGCTGTTGAACTCGAGCATGCCCGGGCGGTTGCCGAGGCCGAAGGTGCCGACGGCGTGGGTGATGTAGATGGTGTCGACGTAGTTGCCGGCGGCGTCCTCGAGCCACGCCACGATCTGCAGGTCGGCGGCGGGCACGAACGCGACCTCCACCACCCGGCACAGCCCGGGCTCGTCGTCGGCGCGAGCCGGCGTGCCCACGCCGAGCAGCGCGCCGGCGAGGGCGGAGGCGATCGCGCGCCGCCACCAGCGGCCACGCCCGAGCTCGCCGACCACCGGGGGTGCCGCCTGCGTCATGACCGTCATTATTGTCGGACCTCGCGATCTCACAAGCCCAACCCGACGGCGAAGGGCGGCAGCGTGACCGCCGCCATCCCGGGGCCGACCAAAGCGGCCGCGACGCGGGCCCGCCGGCGCGACGACCTGTGCTATCCGGCGGCGTGCCCACGGTGACCTTCCGCCCGGGTGGCGCGGTGGTCGAGCTGCCCGCCGGCCAGACCGTGTTCGACGCCGGCCTGCGGATCGCCGCCGGCATCGAGACCGCGTGCGTGGGCAAGGGCACCTGCGGCCTGTGCCGGGTCCGCGTGCTCGAAGGCGCCGATCATCTCTCGCCGCTGTCCGACGAGGATCGCAAGCACCTGGGCAACGTCTACCACCTCACCAAGGTGCGCCTGGCGTGCCGCGCTCAGGTCCACGGCGACGTCGTCGTCGAGCCGGTGGCGCGCCGCGTGCGTCGCTAGCGGTTCGCTAGCTGTGCTGCGGAGGGCAAGCAGCTCGGCTGCGGTGCGCCCCAGAACGGGCACGGGCACGGGCACGGGAGAAGCACGGGCGCGGGAGGGACTACAGCGGCGTCGAGTAGTAGTTGACCTTGTCCTCGGCGACGACCACGTCGAGGGTGCGCTCGCGTCCCGACACCGGGTTGACCAGGCGCAGGCGCTGAGTGCCGACCGGCAGCCGCAGCCCCTTACCGGCGCCCTGCCCGGCGCGGCCGATGCGCTTGCCGCGGAAGTACACGTCCGCCCAACCTCCGTCGATGTTGAGATCGATGGTGCCGACCCTGGGCTCCGGCCGCAGCTCGCGCTCGACGGTGGCGACCTCGCCGGACACCAGCGCCACGCGCGCGGTGGCGCCGACGTAGCCGTCCTTGGCCAGGGTCACCACCGCGCTCGGCCGCGGCTCGAGATCGGCGCGCTCGAGCGGGGTCTCGCCGAGGCGGCGACCGTCGACGGTGACCGCGGCGCCGTCGGGTGTCGAGCGCACCCGCAGGATGGCCTTGGCCGGCACCATCACCGCGCGCATGCGCACGAGCTGGCCGGGCCCGACCTCGACGCGGTCGTCGACGTAGGGCTGGTAGCGCGCGAGCTCGAGCGCCACCTTGAGCGGTTGCCCGGCGGGGACCTCGACCCGGGTCGGGGTTGGGCCGAAGGCGACCTCGCCGACCCGGCCGGAGGCGCCCGGCGGCACGCTATCGATCTCGAGGGTGCCGGTGGTCGGCGGCGGCGCGGCATCCGCGGCGAGCACCACCGGCACCGGGGCCGGCCTCGGCGCCGGCGTGCGCCCGGTGATCCACCAGGCGACGGCGGCGGCCGCGCTCGCAGCGACCACCACCGCGAGCGCCACCCGCGCGCGGCGGCGCGGCGGCAGCGCGGCAGCGCTCGGCGCGACGGCCACCGGCGTGGGCGGCGCCGGCGATCGCGGCAGGCGCGGGGCGCTCGGCTCGTCGAGCCCCAGCGCGCTGTACTTCACCAGCGGCCGCGACTCGTCGAGCGGCGGCCCGACCTGGGTGTGACGATCGAGGTCGACGGCGGCGCTCGCCGGCAGCTCGGGGCGCAGCTCGCGCCGGGCGCTGCCGGTGGCGGCGACGTCGAGCGCCTCCTCGGCGCCGGTCGCGCGACGCGAGCGCGGCTGCGCGGCCATCGTGGTGGCGTCGAGCTCGAGCCGGCTGACGCCGTCGCGATCGACGGTGTGCACCAGCGCCCCGGTGCCCTCGAGGCCGTCGCCGGGCGCGGTGCCGACCGCGGTCTGGCGCTTGTCGCGGGTGATCGAGTGATCGGCGTCGCCGCCGCCACCGCTGCCGAGCTGGGCCCGGATGATGGCGTCGAGGTTGGCCCGGCCCGGCGCCGTCGGCGCCAGCACCCCGCCGACCGCCTCGGCCACGTCGAGCGAGGTGGCGACGATGCTCGACTCGTAGGACAGCTCGGTGAGCGCCCGCAACAGCAGCGCGGCGCGCTGTGGTCGATCTGCCGGCCGCCGGGCCAGCGGCCCCTCGAGGATCTCGCCCAGCCGCGCCGGCAGCTCGGGCCGCACCGAGGTCATCGTCGGCAACGGCATGTCCTGGATGTTGCGCAGGATCTCCTCGGCCTCGTCGCCGGGGAACAGCTTCTCCCCGGTGAACAGCTCGAACATCACCGCCGCCGCCGAGAACAGGTCGCTCCGGGTGTCGAGCACCTCGCCGCGGGCCTGCTCGGGCGACATGTAGCGCCACTTGCCCATCACCTTGCGCGGCCCGTTCGCCGGCCGGCTGCGGTGCGGGCGCGCGGCCACCGCGATCCCGAAGTCGGCGATCTTCACCTCGCCGGCGCGCGACAGCAGGATGTTCGACGGCGACACGTCGCGGTGGACGACCCCGTGCTGGTGCGCGAAGTCGAGGCCACGCGCCAGCTCGATGGCGATGTGGAACGCCGCCGGCAACGGCACCTGCCAGCCGCGCTCCTTGTAGCGCCGGAGCAGCGCCGCCAGGTCGAGCCCGTCGACGTACTCCATCGCGATGAACAGGGTCCCGCCGAAGCGACCGAAGTCGAGGACCTGCACCACGTTGGTGTGCGAGAGCTTCACCGCGACCTTGGCCTCGGCGATGAACCGCGCCTCGAACTCGGGGTCGCGCGCGAGCTCGGGCAGGATCTTCTTGATCGCGAGGGTCTTCTCGAACCCGTGGGCGCCGTAGGCCTTGGCCAGGAACACCTCGGCCATGCCCCCGACCGCGATGCGGTCGAGCACGTCGTAGCGCTCGAGGCTGCGTTCCAGGTCGGCCATGGTCGCGGGACCGCCTATACTATGCCCATGTCACGCGTCCTCGGCGGCCTCGCCGTCGCCTTGTCGGCGGCGGCCCTGCTGGCCGACGCCGGGCTGGCGCGCGCGGCGCCGGACGCCCCGGCGGAGGCGGCCGCGCCGTCGACGCCGACGGCGATCCTGACGCCGCCGGCGGTCGGACCGAGCCAGCGGACCGTGGCGATCGTCGAGCTCGGCGGCGGCGAGGACAGCGCCCGGCTGGCCAACGCGCTGGCGGCGGCGGTCGCCCGCGCGCGCGGCCTCGCCGGGGTCGGTGATCCGGCGGTGGCGGCGGCCCGGGTCGGGGCGCGGCCCGAGGAGGACGCCGCGGCGATCGCCGCCGCCGGCCGGGCCCTCGCCGGCGCCCAGGAGCACCTCGCCCGCTTCGAGGCCAACGCCGCCATCGCCCAGGCCCAGCTCGGCGCGTCGCAGCTCCTGACCGTGGCGCCGACGCCGACCACCACGCTGCTGCTCACCGAGCTCGCGTTCACCGAGGGCCTGGCCCAGCTCGCCGCGCCCGGCGGCGGCGACGCCCGGGAGGCGCTGGGGCTCGCGCATGCGCTGCAACCGGAGCGCGTGCTCGATCCGGCGGTGTTCGCGCCCGAGGTGATCGCGGCCTACCGCGATGCCGCCAGCCCGCGCGGCACCGGCGCCATCTCCGTCGAAGGCGACGGCACCGTGTGGATCGATGGGCGCGCCCGCGGGCGGGCGCCGCTCTTGGTCGCGGCCGACGCCGGCGCCCACGTCGTGGTCGTCTACGGGCCCGAGCGCCTGCCGCGCGGCGCCAGGATCCGGGTGCCCGCCGACGGCGTCGCCGCGGTCCCCATCGCCGCGGCGCCGGCGCCGCTGGCGGTGCAGGTGGCGCGCGCGCGCCGCACGCTCATCGCCGCGCCCGATCAGGCCGCGCGCGCCGCCGCCGTCGGCAAGATCGCCGCGCTCAGCGGCGCGACCGACGCGCTGGTGCTGGCCCGAAATGGCAGCGGCGCGCTGACCGTGCAGCGCTGGCGTGATCGCGCGCCGGGGTTCGGCCCGATCGAGCCCGTCGACGGGCGCGATCCGGCCGAGCTGCTGGCGCCGCTGTTGCCGCCGCCGGACCCCGTCGATCCGACGCCGGTGCCGCCGCCGCCGCCACCGGCGACGCCGTGGTGGCGGCGCCGGTCGGTGCAGGCCGCCATCGCCGGCGCGGTGATCGCGGTGGCGTTGACCTCGGTGGCGCTCAGCGCCGGCGACGACACCATGCGACCGCTCGATCCCGAGCAGGGGTTCCCCGAGCGATGAGGGCGCGCGCGAGGGCGATGCTGGTCGGGCTGGTCGCGGCCACCGCCGGCGCCGGGTGCGACGATCCGCCGACGCCGCTGCAGATCCGGTACGAGCTCACCGACTCCGCGACCCAGCGCTGCCCGAGCACGTCGTGCGCCGACATCGAGATCAGCTGCGACGCCGTGCTCCAGATCCGCGTGGTCGACCCCGACGATCCGACCCAGGCCTACGTGTCGGCGTGCCTGCCCGTCGATCGTCCGCGCACGCTGTGCGAGATCTCGCGCGACGATCTGCCGGCCGGCCTCGAGGTCCCCACCGGCCGGGTCGAGATCCAGATCGCGGTCTACCCGCGCAGCGCGGCCACCGTCGACGACGAGGGCGTGCTGCACTGCCCGTCGAACCCGCGCTTCGGCGCCGACGGCTTCCCGGTGCTCGTCGATCCGGGCCCGGCGCTCGGCGGCCGCGCCTTCACCGAGGGCGGCGACGGCCAGGTCGTGGTCGAGCTCGGCTGCACCGACCTCGGCCAGCTCGCCGACGACAGCTGCAGCCCCATCGACAGCACCGAGGTGTCCGTCGGCGTGACCGACCTCGACACCCGCGTGGTGGTCGATCCAGCGACCGCGGCCACCCTGTCGGTGTCGACCGGCGAGCCGACCGCGCGGCTCGATCCGATCACCCAGCAGCTGCGCTACTCGCTCGATCCGGCGTCGGCGTTCCCGCTGCCGCAGACCACGATCGCGCCGGTGCCGGCGTGGCAGGGCGAGATCGACACCCTGTTCGACACCCACGCCTGCGCCCAGGTGCTCGAGGACACGCCCCAGGCCACCACCGCGATCGCCTGTCGCCGGATCGAGGCGGGCGCGCCCCAGGTCGCGCTCACGGGCTACCGGGTGGCGCGGAGCACCGTCGACGACGTCCTCGACGCGCTGGGCCTCGCGAGCTTCCCGTCGACCGGCCTCGTGCTCGGCATGGTGGTGACCCACCTCGGGATCCCGGCCAGCGGCGTCGCGATCACGGCGTCGTCGGGCACCGTGCGGTTCCTCGACGCCAGCGGCACCGCGCTGACCGCCGGCACGACCACCACCAGCTCCGGCATGTTCGTCAGCCTCGACGCGCCGTTCCTCGCGAGCTGGAGCGTCGGCGGTCCCGTGCCTCCGGTGGCGGCGCCGATCGGCGGGCTGATCAACGGCAAGGTGTCGGTGGTCTTCGTGCAGCTCGACCTGCCGGTGAAGGACTGATCGTGCTGGCACGCTGGTACCGGATCGCCGTGATCGACGACGGGCGCCTGCGCCAGGTGGCGGCATCGGCGCCACACCTGGGCGCCGCCCTCGACCAGGTCACGCGACGACACCCGCGCGCGGTGGCGATCGCGGCCACCCCGCTGCGGCCCGATCTGGTGCCGCTCGGCGAGTCGATCGGCAAGGGCCTGGTCGCGCTGCCCGACGCGCCGGAGGCCGGCGCCGCCCCCGCCGCCGTCGGCGCGCGCTGGCCCGCCGGCGTCCTGCCGACCTGGGAGGTCGACGCGCCGCGGCCGCCGCCGCCGGTGCTCGGCTGGACCCGGCACCCGGCGCCGGCGCTGGTGCTCGAGGCCCAGGCCGACGGCGCCCGCACCGTGGAGCTGTTCCTCAGCCTCGCCGAGGCCCTGCCGGCGATCGACAACATCGAGCTGACCGTGCGCGGGCACTACGACGGCGCCGGCGGCGCCGACGAGGTCTGGCTCACGCCGCGGCTCGACGCCCGCAAGGCGATGCGCTTCCTCGACGATCACGATCGCGAGCTGCTCGGCAACGGCCACGTCGACGTGGCGCTGTACGTGCGCGCCGAGCGCAGCACGCTGCGGCTGACCGAGCACAAGACGCTGGTGTGGACCTCCGACGAGCCCGCCACCGAGGCGCGGCTGGTCACCGCGCTGGCCGGGGCTGGGCTCGAGCCGCTCCCGGCGCTGCCGACGGTGGCCGCCCGCGCCCACGTGCACTACCGCGAGCCGCGCAGCTCGGAGCGCGCGCGCCTGCTCACCCGGCTGCACGCCATGCGGCTGCGCCGGGTCGCGTCGCGCTGACGCCGCCGCGCGGCTACCGCGGCTCGGCGCGCGCGGCCGCCCGCAGCTCGTCGAGCACGGCGTCGAGGTCGGCGTCCTCGACCAGCGGGTTCATCAGCGCCGAGCGTAGGTACACGCCGGTCGGCAAGCGGGTGGTCACCACGTAGCAGCGCCCCGACGCGATCGCGCGCGCGCGCAGCGCGAGCTGGTGGGCGTCGAGCGCCGCCGGCGTGCGAGCGTCGGCGTCCGGCGGCAGGTGTCGGTAGCAGACGATGTTGCTCTCGGGCGCCAGCGCCAGCTCCGAAGTCGGGCGCGCGCTCGATGCGCTCCGCGAACGCGGCGGCCGCGGCCATCACCCGATCGATGGCGGCGCGCCACAGCGCCACGCCGTGGGTGCGCAGGGTCGCGTGCAGCGCCAGGGCGATCATGCGCTTGGTGCACTCGAAGGTGCCGCGGCCGATCTCCCACGTGGCGTCGTCGCCGCCGGCGTCGGCGCCGAAGAGATACGCCGCCTGCTGGGCGAAGGCGCCGCGCCCGGCCCGGGCGTCGCGGTAGAGCACCGCGGTCGCCATCGCCGGCATCAGGAGCAGCTTGTGGGCGTCCCACACCACCGAGTCGGCGCGCTCGATGCCGCGCAGGCGCGCGCGGTGGTGCGACGACAGCGCCACGCTGGCGCCGTGGGCACCGTCGACGTGCAGCCACAGGCCGCGCGCCGCCGCGATCGCGGCGATCTCGTCGAGCGGATCGAAGGCGCCGGTCGCGGTCGAGCCCGCCGCCGCGACGATCGCGACCACCCGCACGCCCGCGGCGGCGGCCGCCGCCGCCGCGTCGTCGAGGGCGCGCGGGCGCAGCCGGTGCCGGGCGTCGATCGCCACCGGGACGACGCCGGCGTCGCCCCAGCCGAGGATGCGGACCGCGCGCGCCACCGAGTAGTGGGCGTCGGCCGAGGTCAGCACCGCCAGCGGCGGCCCGGCCGCGGTCGGCTCGGTCCAGGCGTCGTAGCCGGCGCGGGCCTGGCGCGCGGCGAGCAGCGCGGTGAGGTTGCCGAGCGAGCCGCCGGAGGTGAGCACGCCGCCGGCGCCCTCGGCCCAGCCGAGCTGCGCGGCCATCCACCCGATCACCGCGTGCTCCATCGCCGACGCGGCCGGGCCCATCTCGGTGATCGCCATGCCGTTGTTGAGCAGCGCCGAGGTCAGCTCGGCGAGGGCGGCGCCCGGCAGCGGCGGCGCCACCTGGTGGCCGAAGACCCGCGGGTGGTGCAGCCGGATCGAGCCGTCGACGGCTCGCGCCAGCTCGCCGACCAGATCGCCGTGGCCGTGCTCGGCGAAGGTCGCCGGGTAGGCCTCGCGCAGCGCGGCCGTCGACGCCGTCGTGCTGACCTGCGCGCGCTCACGCCCCGCCACCTCGGCGAGCCCGCCGGCGAGGGCCTCGATCACGCGGCGGCCGTCGGCGGCGAAGCTCGCCGGCGCGTAGGCCCGTGCCAGGAGCTCCGGCACCGGCGGCAGGCGCGCGTGCGCCGCGTCGGTCACGCCTCGTCGCGGCCCGGGCTGCCGAGCCCGAGGCGGTGCAGCATCTTGTGGATCGACATCCGATCGATGCCGGCGGCGCGCGCCGCCGCCGAGATGTTGCCGTCGTGCTGGGCCAGGAGCCGGGCGATGAAGCGCCGCTCGAACTCGCCGATGACGCTGGCCTTGGCGGTCTTGAACGGGATCGACACGTCGATCGGCACCACCATCGCCGCGCCTTCCTGCGACGCGGTCTGCGACGGGGTCGAGGTCGTCGACAGCTCGCTCTTGGCCGGCATCGGCGGTGGCGCCCGCCGGAACGCCTCCTCGTCGGTCGGCGCCTCGGCCAGCAGCACCGCGCGCTCGATGACGTTGCGCAGCTCGCGCACGTTGCCGGGCCAGTCGTGCCGCATCATGAGATCGATCGTCTCCTGCGCGATCACGGCCTGCTCGCCGCCGGGGGTCGACGCCAGGATGTGATCGATGAGCAGCGGCAGATCCTCGCGGCGATCGCGCAGCGGCGGCACCTGCACCCGCGCCACCGCCAGCCGGTAGAACAGGTCCTCGCGGAACCGGCCGCGGTTGACCTCGACGCCGAGGTCGCGGTTGGTCGCCGCCACCACCCGGATGTCGACCTCGAAGGTCTTGGCGCCGCCGACCCGGCGCACCTCCTTGGCCTCGAGCACCCGCAGGAGCTTGGGCTGCATCGCCAGCGGCAGCTCGCCGATCTCGTCGAGGAACACCGTGCCGCCGTGAGCGCGCTCGAAGGCGCCGGGGTAGCTGCCGGTGGCGCCGGTGAAGGCGCCGCGCTCGTGCCCGAACAGCTCGCTCTCGATGAGGTTGGGCGGGATCGAGCCGCAGTCGAGCACCACGAACGGCCCGTCGGCGCGCGGGCCCTGCTCGTGCAGCGCCTCCGCGACCAGCTCCTTGCCGACCCCGGTCTCGCCGGAGATGAGCACGGTGGCGTCGGACGCCGCCAGCTTGGCCAGCCGCGCGAACAGCTCGCGCATCTTCACCGAGCGGCCGATCATCGAGCCGAAGCGGTCGTCGGCCGCCAGCTCGACCTCGACCGACTCGCCGAGGGGCTCGAACCGGATGCGGGTGCCGCCGACGGTGATCTGGGTGCCGGGCGGCACGTAGATGTCGTTGACCCGCAGGCCGCCGACGAAGGTGCCGTTGGTCGAGTCGAGATCGCGCAGGCGGTAGCCGCGATCGTCGAGCCGGATCTCCGCGTGCAGCCCCGAGACCTTGGAGTCGGACAGCTGGACGTCGTTGCCGCGGCGAGCGCCGATGCGGATCACCGGCGCCTCGATGTCGCGGATGAGGCCGGCGTCGGGGCCGGCGGTGATCTCGAGCCGGCAGCGGCGAACCCGCACGCTCGACGCGCGCCCCCCGACGTAGGTCACCCAGGTGCCGGAGCGGAGATCGTCGACGGCCATGCCGGGGGGCACCTTAGCAAAGTCGGCGCGACAGGTGCGACGGCGGCGGTGTCGCAGCCCCGGGGGTCGCCGGCGCGCACCGAACGCGGCTACCCTCGCGGCCCATGAGCCGCGAGTTTGCCCTGCCCCACAGCCGGCCCCGGTGGGCCCCGGATCGCGTCGTCGACGTCGAGCACCTGCGCCTGGTGCTGGAGGTCGACCCGGCGGCGCGGCGCCTGGCCGGTCGGGCCACCCTGACGGTCGCGGTGATCGCGCCGGGCACCCGCTGGGTCGAGCTCGACGCCGTCGAGCTGACCATCGAGGCGGTCGCCGTCGACGGCGCCGCCGCGCCGTTCGTGGCCGACGGCCACCGCCTGCGGGTCGATCTCGGCGCACCGCTCGGGGCCGGGGTCCGGCGCGCGATCGAGGTGCGGTACCACGGCGCGCCGCGTCGGGGCCTCTACTTCATCGGCCCCGACGCTGGCTACCCCGACAAGCCGGTGCAGGCCTGGAGCCAGGGCCAGGACGAGGACTCCCGGCACTGGTTCCCGTGCGTCGACGCGCCGCACGAGAAGGCGACCTCCGAGGTCATCGTCACCGTGCCGGCGACGATGTACGCGCTGTCCAACGGCGTGCTCGTCGACGACCGCACCGACGGCGATCGCCGCACCCTGCACTGGCGGCTCGACGTGCCGCACTCCTGCTACCTGGTGACGCTGGCGGTCGGCGAGTTCGCCACGGTCGAGGCGCGCGCCGGCGAGCTGCCGCTGAGCTACCACGTGGTGCGCGGCCGCGAGGACGACGCCGCCCGCACCCTGGCGCGCACCCCGGCGATGATCGAGTTCTTCTCGCGCCGGTTCGGGGTCGCCTACCCGTACCCGCGCTACGCCCAGGTGTTCGTGTCCGACTTCATCTTCGGCGGGATGGAGAACACCTCGGCGACCACGCTCACCGACACCGTCCTGCTCGACGCCCGCGCCGCGCTCGACCACGACGTCGACGCCCTGGTCGCGCACGAGCTGGCGCACCAGTGGTTCGGCGACCTGGTCACCTGCCGCGACTGGGGCGAGGGCTGGCTCAACGAGGGCTTCGCGACCTACGCCGAGTACCTCTGGCGCGAGCACCACGGCGGCCGCGACGAGGCCGACCTCGAGCTCGACGAGTGGGCCGACGCCTACTTCGGCGAGGATCGCGGCCGCTACCGCCGCACGATCGCCACCAAGGTCTACGACGAGCCGGTCGACATCTTCGACCACCACCTCTACGAGAAGGGCGGCCGGGTCCTTCACATGCTGCGGGCGGTGCTCGGCGACGACGCCTTCTTCGCGACCATCAAGCACTACCTCGACAAGCACCGGTTCGGCGTGGTCGAGACCCGCGATCTGGCGCGCGCCGTCGAGGACGCCACCGGCCGGGTGCTCGACTACTTCTTCGATCAGTGGGTGCTCGCCGGCGCCGGCCACCCCGAGCTCGAGGTGGGCTGCGCCTGGGACGCCGACGCCGGCCGGGCCGTCGTCACCGTCAAGCAGGTCCACGCCGTCGACGCGCGCACGCCGCGGTTCCGGCTGCCGACCCGGCTACGGTTCCGGGTCGGCGCGGTCGATCACGACGTCGAGGTCGAGGTGGCCGAGGCGCTGCACGTGTTCCACGTCGCCCTGCCTGCGGAGCCGACCCAGGTGATCTTCGATCCGGGCCAGGTGCTGCTCGCCGAGCGCAAGGTCGACAAGCGCCCGACCTGGTGGGCCGCCGAGCTCGCCGGCGCCACCCTCGCCCTCGATCGCATCGCCGCGGCGCGCGCGCTCGGCAAGCTCGGCGGGCCGGTGGCCGAGGACGCGCTGGCCCGCGCGCTGACCACCGATCCGGTCTGGGCGGTGCGCGGCGCGGCCGCCGCCGGGCTGGCGACGATCCGCAGCGCCCGGGCCCGGGCCGCGCTGCTGGCCGCGCTCGCCGCCGAGCCGCAGCCGCGCACCCGTCGCGCCATCGTCACCGCGCTCGGCGAGATCCGCGACGACGACCAGGTGGCGGCCGCGCTGGCCGGCGTGGTCGAGGCGGGCGATCCCAGCTACTTCGTCGAGGCCGCCGCCTGCGTCGCGCTGGGCAAGACCCGCTCGCCCGGGCCGGCGCCGCGCTGCGGGCGGCGTGCGGCGCGACGCCTACGGCGACGTCATCCGCGCCAGCGCCACCGCGGCCTGGCCGAGGCCCGCGACGACGACGCGGTGCCGCTGCTCGCCGACGGCACCGCCTGGGGCCGACCGACCCAGGGCCGCCGCGGCGGCGATGGCGCTGGCCCAGCTCGCCCGCGGCCGCCGCGATCTCGCCGCCCGCGAGATCCGCGAGCGGCTCGAGGCGCTGCTCGTCGATCGCGACTTCCGGGTCCAGGCCGCCGCCGTCGAGGCGGTCGCCACCGTCGGCGATCCCGCCTCGATCGGGCCGCTGCGCGACATGATCGAGCGCGAGCTCGACGGCCGCCTGCGCCGGCGCGCGCGCGAGGTCGTGCGCGACCTCGGCGACGGCGCCGCGCCCGGCGAGGAGCTACGCCGCCTGCGCGACGAGGTCGAGCAGCTCCGCACCCTGACCGGCACCCTGCGCGAGCGCCTCGAGAAGCTCGAGCCGCCGACCGCGACGGTGCCGCGTCGCGCCGCCAAGGTCGCGGCGCCGACGCGCGCCCGCGCGACCGCCCGCAAGCCCCCGGCGAAGGCGCCCCGGCGCCGCTGAGCCCGCGCTACCCGTCGGCGAGCGACGCCACCAGCGACGCCGCGGTCGCCCGGGCCCGCGCCTGCTCGTCGAGGCCGAGGGTGACGCCGCCGACCACGGCGTGGCCACCGCCGCCGGCGGCCTCGCACAGGGCGCCGATGTCGTGCCGCCGCGGCCGACCGCACCACGGGTTGTAGCCGACCGAGATCTTGATCGCGCGCGCGCCGCGGGCCAGCGAGATCGTGTAGCTCGCCGCCGGGAAGAGCTGGTAGCCGACGAAGCCGGGCGCCGCCGCGCCGTCGAGGTCGAGCAGGTCGAACACGACGACGTCGCCGCCGGCGTGCGCGCCGGCGAGCGCCACGAGCTTGGTACGGAACCGCTCGCGCTCCGCCGCCAGCGCGCGGACGTCGGCGGCCAGCGCCGGCGACGCCGCCAGGCTGGCCATGCCCTCCTTCGAGAGCTGCTCGATGTAGCGGGTCGCCGCGACCGGATCCTGGTTGCGGCCGATCCACAGCGCGAGCTGCTGGCCCGGCGTGGTGAGCGCCACCGCCTCGTCGGCGCTGGCGAAGCGCGCCGCGTCGATGACGTCGGCGCAGCCGGGCAGATCGGCGAGGTGCGCCGGCAGCCGCCAGCCCAGCTCGGTGGTGGTGACCCGGGCGATGAGTCCCGCGCACGACGGCGCCGCCGGGTCGAAGAAGCGGGTGTCGTGCGGGATGGCCTCGAACACCTCGCGCAGGCTCGCCGGCTGGAAGGCGGTCTTGTGGTGGTCGAACCACCAGCGCATGGCTGGCCGCGGGCAGAACCGAAAGTCGACGCAGGCGTGGTCGTCGCCGTCGAGCACCACCTGCTCGAAGGGATCGCCGTCGCGATGGATGAGACCGACAGGCTCGATCCGCACGCCGGGCTCGATCATGTCCCGGTAGAACGCCGAGAACAGCGCCGCCGACGCGGTGCCGTCGAAGCAGGCGTCGTGGAAGTAGAGCTTGAGGGTGGTCGCCACGGTCGAGCCGCGCCAGCGTACCGCCTTTGCCGCGGGCGTGCGCCGCCGGGCCGCCGGCGGTGCTACACCACCCACATGTCAGCGCAGCTCTATCCCTGGGTGATCATCGGCCACCTCGTCGGCATCGCCCTGTGGGCCGCGGGCCTGGTCACCACGATCGCGCTGTTGCGCGTGCACCACGGCGCCGACGCCGCCAGCCGGCCGGGCGTGCTGGGGACCGCCCGGCGCATGGCGCTGCTGATGGATCTCGGCGCGACCCTCGCCATCGCGCTCGGCCTGTTCCTCGCCTTCGCGAGCCCGCGCTACCCGAGCACCGCGTTCCAGTCCGGCGGCTGGCTCCACGTCAAGCTGATGCTGGTGGTGGTCGGGCTGCTCATCCCGCACGGGATCCTGCGCGCGACCATCGGCGCGCTCCGGCGCGGGCGCACCAAGGTGGCGCCGCGCGGCCTGCTCGCGGTGGTGCTCGGCTGCGCGGTCGGCTGCATCGTGCTCGGCGCGCACCCCACGCTCCTGCGCAAGGCGCCGTCGGCGCCGACCGCGCCGGTGCCGGTCGCGCCCGCGGGCTGAGCCATGGCGCCGTCGACGCGCACGATCCTGCACGTCGACCTCGACGCCTTCTTCGCCGCGGTCGAGCAGCGCGACGATCCCAGCCTGCGCGGCAAGCCGGTGCTGGTCGGCGGCTCGGCCCGTCGCGGGGTGGTCGCGGCGTGCAGCTACGAGGCCCGTCGCTACGGCATCCACTCGGCCATGCCGATGGCGATCGCCCTGCGGCGCTGCCCGACCGCGATCGTCGTGCGCCACGACATGGCGCGCTACGCCGAGGCGTCGCGCTTGTTCATGGCCATCCTCGGCGACTTCGCGCCCGCGATCGAGGCGCTGTCGTTCGACGAGGCGTTCCTCGACGTCACCGGCGCCGAGCGCCTGCTCGGTGACGGCGCCACCATCGGCCGCGCCATCAAGGCCCGGGTCGCCGGCGAGCTGCGGCTGGTCGCCTCGGTGGGGGTCGCGCCGATCAAGTTCGCCGCCAAGATCGCCTCGGACATCGACAAGCCCGACGGCCTGCGGGTGGTGCGCCCCGACGAGCTGCTCGGGTTCCTGCACCCGCTGCCGGTCGCGCGCCTGTGGGGGGTGGGCGACGTCACCCGCGAGGCGCTCACGCGCATCGGCATCACCACCATCGGCGACGTCGCCCGCTACCCGGCGGCCTCGCTGCGCGCGCGGCTGGGCGCCACCGTGGCCGAGCACCTGGTCGAGCTCGCGCACGGCCGCGACCCGCGCCCGGTGCGCCCCGAGGAGGAGGCGGTGTCCATCGGCCACCAGGAGACCCTCGAGGACGACGTCGACGACGCCGCCGACCTCGAGGTGCTGCTGCTGTCGCAGGCCGATCGGGTGGCGGCGCGCCTGCGCCGCGCGCACCGACGGGCGACGGTCGTGGTGCTCATCATCAAGTACGACGACTTCCGGCAGATCACCCGACGCCTCACGCTGCCGGCGCCCACCGCGGACGGCCAGGTGCTGGCGCGCACCGCGCTCGGCCTGCTCGCCGGGGTCACCGTCGGGCCGGCGCCGGGCCAGCGGGTCCGGCTGTGCGGCCTGTCGACCACCGGCCTCGAGGACCAGGACGCCCCGCGCCAGCTCGGCTTCGACGAGGCGACCCGCGCCCGCGGCGAGCGCCTCGGGGCCGTGCTCGACCGCCTCGAGGATCGCTTCGGCAAGGCCGCGCTGCGACGCGCGGTGCACCTGCCCGACGACGACTAGCGCGCCGCCGGCGGCGACGGCGCGACGCCGAACCGGTCGACGAACAGCCGCAACAGGCGCGCGTGGTGCACCGCCGGATCGTCGTCGGGCGCGAGTTCGATCGCGTGCCGACACACCCACGGGGCTCCCGGCCAGGCCGCCGCGAACGCCACCGCCTCGGCGCGCACGTCGACGGCGACCTGGTAGTGCACCATCGCGCTCTTGCCTCGCGGATACGGTCGCAGCCCCTCGGCGAGTCGCACCTGAAACAGGCCGGGCGCTGCCGGCGCGTGGGTGGAGGCCTCGGCGAGCGGGTACCACGGCCCGAAGCGCATCCCCGCCAGGGTGCGCCGCCGGGGCCGTCCTCGCAAGCACCCGCGCGCGCCCCGTACGACGATCACGACCCGGCCGTGCGCCGCGGGCGGGGGGACCGCGATGGAGCGAGTCAACGCCAAGCTGCGATGGATGTGGGCGGTGCTGTTGGTCAGCATCGCCGCCGCGGGGGTGGCGCTCATCCTCAGCGCACGGACGATGTCCCACACGGTCGCCTGGGCGGACCACACCATCTCGGTCCAGACCCGCCTCACCGAGATCCGTCGGATCATCACCGACCTGAGCATCGACCTGCGCGACGTCGCCAGCGGGGAGCGCCCCGAGGCGGCCGCCGACATCGCCGCGGCCCGGGCCCGCCTGCCCGCGCCATCGTCGGCGCGAACCCGTGCCGGCGCAGCTCACGCTCGATGAGCAGCGCGTCGTCGTCGGCGTCCTCGATGAGCAACACGCGCAACGCCGCACCCACGCGGCCATGGTGCCACGATCCGCCCGGGCGCGGCGGCGGCGGGCGAGACCCTCGTGCTAGCGTGGGCGCGCGTGACGACGTCGGTCCGGGTGGTCGAGGGCGACGCGCTCGCGGTGGCGCGGTCGACCGCGACCGCCACCGTCGACGCCATCTACGTCGATCCGCCGTTCGGGACCGGCACGGTGCAGCGCGGCCGCGGCCAGGCCTACCGCGATCGCGCCGACGATCCGACGGCGCTGGTCGCCTGGCTGCGGCCGATCCTCGTCGAGAGCCACCGGGTGCTGCGCCCGACCGGCTCGCTCTTCGTCCACCTCGACTACCGCGCGGTGCACTACGTGAAGGTCGCCCTCGACGAGGTGTTCGGGCGGGCGCGCTTCGTCAACGAGGTGGTCTGGTGCTACGCGGTGGGCGGACGCTCGCGGCGCGGCTTCGCCCGCAAGCACGACACCATCCTCTGGTACGCGCGCGGGGACGACTACGCGTTCTTCCCCGAGGCGGTCCGCATCCCCCGGCGCGCCGGCTCCCACATGCGGGTGGTCGCCGGCGCCGACGGCGCGCCGGTCCAGGAGAAGACCGATCGCAAGACCGGGCGCGTCTATCGCTACCCGGTCGCCGCCGGCAAGGTACCCGAGGACTGGTGGACCGACATCGAGACGCTCAACCACTCCGACCGCGAGCGCACGGGCTGGCCGTCGCAGAAGCCGGAGGCGCTCATCGAGCGCTGCCTGCGCGCGGTGACCCGCCCGGGCGACCTCGTCGTCGACTGGTTCGCCGGCAGCGGCACCACCGCGGTGGTGGCGCGGCGCCTCGGCTGTCGCGCGCTGGCGGTCGACGTCGAGCCCGCGGCGGTCGAGCTCATCCGCCGCCGCCTGGCGACCGGTTGAGCCGGCCCCGCCGCGCTACAGGTTCTCGCCCTCGAGGGCCTCGTCGAGAAGGTCCTCGGCGCTGGCGTCGGGCGCCCCCGGATCGGCGTCGATCGGATCGGCCGCGCGCGCGTCGGGCGTGCGGTAGTAGTCGTCGTCGCTGAGCGCGTTGAGCTCCTCGCGCTGCGCCGCGGTGGCCTCGGTGACCTCGCGCGACGCCGCCTCCATGTCGAACCCACCCTGGACGCCGCCGGTGATGGGCTCGCCAGCCCAGGGGAACGACTCGTACACCGGCTCGCCGCGGGTGTAGTTGAGCAGCCCCTTCGAGCAGGTCGGCACGAACAGGAACATCAGCAGGCCGCCGCAGGTGAGCGCGAGGCCGGGCAGCACCGCCCGGCTGACCTGGCCGAACGGCTTCTTGAACAGCGCCGACGCGATGAACAGGTTGGTCGCCACCGGCGGCGCCAGGTAGCCGATCTCCATGTTCACGACGAACACGATCCCGAAGTGGACCGGGTCGATGCCCTTGCTCATCGCGATCGGCGCCAGGATCGGCGCGAACACCAGGGTCGCGCTGATCGAGTCCATCAGCGCGCCGATGACGATGAGCAGGATGTTGACCAGCAGCATGAACGCCACCGGGCCCAGCGGCTCGACCCAGGCGGCGATGGTCTCCTCGACCTTGATCAAGGCCAGGAGCTGGTTGAGGCCGAAGGCCAGCGCGATGATGAGGATCAGCATGCCCATCAGCCGGCCGGCGTCGCCGAGCACGGTGAGGATCCGCCGCAGGGTCAGCTCGCGGTGGATGACCGTGGTGACCAGGAGCGCGTAGACGAACGCGACCGCGCCGGCCTTCGACGGCGCGAACAGGCCGCGGCTGATGCCGAAGTAGATGATGAACGGCAAGGCGATCGCCCAGATGCCCTCGCGCAGGGTCTCGCCGAGGCGTCGCCACGAGAACGCGGTGCGGGTGCCGACCTTGCGGCCGACCACGAAGCAGTACAGCGACAGGATCAGCGCCAGCGTCAGGACCGGGACGTAGGCCGCGGTGAACATGTCGCCGGCCTCGACCGCGGCCCGGGTCGAGCCCACCGAGATGGCGTAGATCATGAGGATCAGCGACGGCACCATCAGGCAGCCGAGCGCGCCGGCGGTCATCACCAGGCCGAGCGAGAAGTTCTCCGGGTAGCCGCGCTCGACCAGCGCCGGGTACATGATCGAGCCGACCGCGATCAGCGTCACCGGCGAGCTGCCCGAGATCGCGGCGAAGCCCATGCACGCGATGACCGCCGAGATGCCCTCGCCGCCGGGCATCCAGCCGACCAGGGCGCGGGTGAAGTCGATGAGCCGCCGGGCCATGCCGCCCTCGGTCATCAGCGCGCCGGCGCCGACGAACAGCGGGATCGCGAGGAACGACTCCATGTCGATGAGGCGCTGGAACGGATCGAGGACCCACTCGCCGAGCCCGTAGAAGGAGTCGACGCCACCGTAGCTGACGAAGGCGATCGCGGTGGCGACGCCGATGATGACGAACAGCGGCGAGCCGAGCAGCGCCAGCGCGAGGATCGAGGCGATGGTCTTCATGTCGGCAGCTGCTCCTCGGCCGGCGCCGCGGTCCCGGTCGCGGTGGTCACCGCCTGGGCCAGGAAGCGCACCGCCATCGCCGCGAACATGTACGGCAGGATGACCATCACGTAGGCCACCGGCAGCCAGTCGTTGACGTCGACGGTGCCGCGGGTGGTCGCCACCAGGTGGGCCGCGAGGATCATGCCGGCGACGCAGAACGCCGAGGTCACGCCGTGGGCGGCGGCCTTGACGTACGGCGCCAGCCGCGCCGGCCACAGCTTCTCGCCGAACTCGAGCGCGAGGTGGGCGCGCTCGTGGGCGGCGATCGAGGCGCCGAGCAGCCCGACCCACAGCATCATCACCAGCGCCAGCGGCTGCGCCTGCGGCAGCCCGCCCGGGAGGCGCTCGGTGTAGAGCACGACGCCGCCAGCGATCGCGGCGGCGAGCACCGCGGCGACGCCGGCGCTGGCCGGCCAGCCCAGCCGGCGCTCCGTGCCCTTGATCGCGCGGGTGCGCACCGCCAGCAGGCACACGCCGTACAGCGCGACCACGTCGATCACCTCGCGGCGCTGGCCGAAGGTCTCGGCGATGACGGCGGTGATCATGAGCACCGCCATGGCGAGGAAGAGCAGGCCGCACAGCAGCCGCTCGCCCCGCGCCCACGCCGCGTCGAGCCTGCGGATGCGCGGGTACGTCGGCACCCACGCCACCTCCGGCGCCGGCGCGGCCGCCGGTGCCCCCCCTGCGTCTTCGCTCATGGCGCGACTCTAGCCCGGCCCCCGCGCGGCGCGCGCGGGCGCCGACGCTACTTGTACGCCTTGATGCCGCGGTCGATGGCGTCGATGAGGGCGGCGGTGCCGGCGTCGCGGCTGCGCAGGATGCCCTTGACCCCGGCGGTCGCCTTCTTGAACGCGGCCTTCTCCTCGGCGCTGAGCTTCACGACGGTGACGCCCTTCTTGGTGAAGGACTTGACGATCTTCTCGTTCATCGCGCGCACCGAGGCGCGGCCCGAGCGCACGATCTTGTCCCCCTCGGTGACCAGGATCTGCTGCAGGTCCGCCGGCAGCCCGTCGAACCAGGCCTGGTTGTAGGCGATCGCCGCCGGCTGATAGATGTGGCCCGACAGCGTGTAGTACTTGATCTCGCCGGCCCAGCTGGCGGCGCTGGTCATCATGATCGACTGGTCGAAGCCCTCGACCGCGTCGGTGCGCAGCGCGGTGGCGACGTCGGGGGTGGGGATGGTCTGCAGCGACGCGCCCAGCGCCTTCCACATCTCGATGTGGGTCGCGTTCTCCTGCGAGCGGACCTTGCGGCCCTTGAGATCGGCCGGCGAGCGCACCGCGCCCCACTTCGAGCCGAAGTGGCGGAACCCGTTCTCGTTCCAGAAGCCGAACACCATGCCGTTGGCGCGGAACAGCTTGTCGACGGGATCCTTGAGGTACTTGTCGAGCACGAAGTCGGCGACCTTGACGTTGTCGAAGGTGTACGGGATCTCGAGGGCGTCGAGCTCCTTGACCACCGAGGCGAAGGCGCCGGTCGAGGCGCCGACGCACTGGATCTGACCGCGGGTCAGCATGCGCACGGTGGTGTTCTCGTCGCCGAGGGTGCCGCCGTTGAAGATCTTGACCTTGATGCGCTTGCCCGACGCGCTCTCGACCGCCTTCTTGAACTCCCGCAGGAGCTCGTCCCACGGCGTCTTGGCCGGGGCCATGGTGGCGATCTTCATCTCGTAGGTCGTGTCGGCGGCGGCCGGCGCGGCCCGGCCGGGACCGGCGAGCACGAACAGCGCGGCGAGGGCGGACAGCAGGCTGGCGGCAAACGAGGTCGAGCGCATGGAGCTCCCTGGGCGACGGGGTGGAGCGCGGAACCTACGAGCACGGTCCCGGCGGCGTCAATCGTCGATCGGCGACGCCGCCCCGGTAGACGGGGAGAGGCCCGCATCGATTCACGCCGCACCGCGGCGAGGTCCGGTTCGATCCGGCCATTGCATGGTCGGGCGCCCTTGCGGCGGGCACGCGCCACAGGTCAGAATCGGAGACGTTTCGAGCCCCTACGCATGTCGACCGGCCAGATCCCAGCGGTGAAGGAGCCGCCCGCCAGCGCCGGAGGCGACGGCGAGGCCACGGCGGCTGACGCCGCGCCGCCCATCGAGGCGGTGGTCGTCACCGACGTCGGCGTGGTCCGCGACTACAACGAGGACTCCGCCCACGTCGACGGCCAGCACGCCTTCTACATCGTCGCCGATGGCATGGGCGGGCACGCCGCCGGCGAGGTCGCCAGCGCCATGGCCGTGGACACCGTCCGCAAGAAGCTCGACGGGCACCGGGGGGCGATCCGCGCCTTCGGCCGGGCGCCCTCGGAGCAGGGCCGCCGCGACCTGGTCAACCTGCTGCAGGGCTCGGTCCTGGCCGCGCACCAGGCGGTGTTCCAGCGCGGCACCGACGAGAGCGACAAGCATGGCATGGGCACCACCCTCGACGTCGTGCTGGTGGCCGGCGCCGAGGCGTTCGTCGCCCACGTCGGCGACAGCCGCACCTACCTGGTGCGCGACGGCCGGACCTCCCAGGTCACCACCGACCACACCGTCGCCGAGGTGCTCGTCATCGAGGGCAAGCTCTCGATCGAGGAGGCCCAGACCTCGCCGTTGCGCACGGTGCTGGTCAACGCCGTCGGCGTGTCCAAGGACGTCGGCGTCGAGATGGCCCACCTGCAGCTCCGCGCCGGGGATCGCCTGCTGCTCTGCTCCGACGGCCTCCACGACTACTTCCTCGAGGAGGAGGAGATCGCCGCCAAGCTCAGCGGCACGCCGATCGGGCCGGCGCTGCAGGAGATGGTCGATCTCGCGAAGGAGCGCGGCGGCCACGACAACATCACCGGCATCGTCGTCGCGTTCAACGAGGTACCCGACGCGGTGCCGACCGCGGTCGAGCGCGATGCGACGCAGCCGGTGAACCCCGCCGACGCCGACGCCGAGGCCGACAGCTGGGAGGCCGATCGCACCGAATCGGCGCCGAGCACCGGCACCAGCACCCGCGACGCCGCGATCGCGGCGATCCGGCCCAAGCCCGACGGCGACGCCGCGCCGGTCACGGTGCAGTCGCCGCTGGTCGGGATCAAGCTGCCCGAGGCGATCCAGCGCGCGGCCACCCAGGAGCGACGCCGCGTGGTCGGCGCCGCCGATACGTTGCCGCCTCGGCAGGCCGAGGCGATGGGCAGCGAAGACACCATCGAGGGCCCGGCCTTGCCCGAGCCGACGCCGGCCGACGCCGACGATGACGCGCCGGTCAGCCCGGACGCGCCGCCCCCGGCACCGCGCGGTCGTTCCGACCGCCCGCGCCGATCGAAGTAGCCGCGGGGCGCGTGGCGCGCGTCGTCAACGCGAGCCTGAGCGCCGCTCGCGAGCACGCTTCGCTTTGCGAACGCGCTTCGTCGATCTCGTCGACGAGAAATCCCTCGCGGCCGCGCGTGGCGGTGTGGTTAGGTCGCGCCGACATGGTGAACGTTCGACGTCGACTCGCGATGGTGGGGATGCTCTCGATGGGCGCGTGGGGCGCGTGCAGCAGCGCGCCGCCGGGCGGTGGCGATCCGCCGGACGCGCCGGTCGGTCGCAGCGACGCCGCTCCGACCGCGGACGCGGAGGCGTCGCCGGACGCGGCCGCGCCGCTGACCGCGCGCGGCTGCTTCGAGTCGCAGTTCGTCAACGGCGACATCGACGGCCCCGACTACGATCAGTTCGGCCCGATCATCGGCAGCCACTGCAACGGCACCAACCAGCAGGACATCACCGGCATCGAGCGGGTGGTGTTCGTCGGCGACTCCGTCACCGTCGGCTCGCCGCCGACGTCGGCGGGCGACTTCTACCGCTCGCGGCTCGCCGACATGCTGGTCGATCGGTTCGGCCTCGACGCGCCGAGCGGGCTGTGGGAGCAGTACGACCCGTTCGGCGGCACCACCGTGGTCCAGAGCTCCGGTGACTTCGCGAGCTGCGCCAAGTGGGGCGCGCGCACCGACGACCTGCAGGCCGACAACTCGCAGCTCGAGGATTGCATGCCGACGGAGTCGCGCCTCAAGCGCACGCTCGTCGTGATGACCATGGGCGGCAACGACCTGTCGAGCCTCACCCAGAACGCGATCGACGGCGAGCCGGCGACCGACCTGTGGGCGCAGACCGAGGAGTTCGTCCAGCACCTGCGCGACGCGCTCGACTGGATCCGCGCGCCCGGCCGCTTCCCCAACGGCGTGTTCGTGGTGTTCGCCAACATCTACGAGTTCACCGACGCCACCGCCGACACCTCGGCGTGCCCGGCGGCCAGCGCCGCCGGCTTCGGCGATCCGCCGCCGGATCCGGCCGCCCTCGCCGACATGGTGATCTGGGCGAACGAGCAGTACCTCAAGGCCGCCGTCGACACCGGCAGCGACATGGTGTTCATGCTCGAGAACTTCTGCGGCCACGGGTTCCACCGCGACGATCCGGCGAGCCCGTGCTACCGCGGGCCGGGCGCCGAGCGCTGGTTCGACGACACCTGCATCCACCCGAACCCGACCGGGCACGGCAAGCTCGCCGAGCAGTTCTTCTCGGTCATCGCCGAGTAGGCGCCGCCGCTCGGCGCGGCCGGTCAGCCCGGCCAAGCGCGATGGACGCGGCTGACCTCGACGTCGGCGGCGATGGTGCCGCGCTCGTCGGGCGCCGGCGCCAGCGCGACCAGGTCGCCGCGCACCAGCGCGCGCACCGCGGTCGGGCCCGGTCCGGCGTGGCGATCGAGCAGCCGCAGCCGCCGGCGGCCGTCGGCGCCGCACATGAACAGCTCGAGCTTGCCCTTGGGGCGCAGCGGCTCGCTCACCACCCGCCAGCCCGGCGTCGACGACGTCGTCGGCGCGGGCGACGGCGCCAGCACCAGGTACGCGAACTTGAGATCGCCGTCGCGCAGCCCGGTGGCCGCCGCCAGCGCGCGCGTGCGCGCGGGCAGCCGCGCCGGGCGCACCTCGTGGCACCAGTCGCGTGGATCGGCCAGCATCGGGCACGGGCGGTCGTGGGTGCACGGCGCGACGACCGCGGCGCGTCCGCCCGCGAGCACCGCGTCGCGCAGGGCGTGCAGCGCGCGGGCGGTCTCGCGCAGCGCGGGCTCGATGACGATCGCCGCGTGCCGGGCCGCCGCCAGCGCGCTCGACGACGGCAGCCGCCGACGGCGCGGGCAGCTCGTTGAGCACCGAGCCGGCGACGACGAGGTCGGCGGCCGGCAGCGCGGCGCGCCCGACGTCGGCCACCACCACCTCCGCCTCGACCGCGACCCCGAGCGCGGCCCCGGCGGCGCGCACCGCGTCGCGCCCGATCGCGAGCGCGCGGGCGTCGCGATCGACGAGGGTGGTGCGCAGCGGGCCTGCCGGCCGGTCGCGGCGAGCCACGCGACGACGCCCAGGCTCATCGCGCCGGCGCCGGCGCCGACGTCGACCACCGCCAGCGCGCCGTCGGGCAGGCCGCGCTGCGCCTCGAGCTCGACCAGGGGCAGGCCGACCTTGGCGACGTCGGCGACGGTGAAGAACAGCGCCCGCGCCGCGAGATCGCCGTCGGCGTCGCCCGGGGTCGCCAGGCGCTCGCGCTCGCTGGTGTAGCGCCGCGACCGATCGACGACCGCGGCGGCGAGGGCGGCGGGCTTCAGCACCCGGGCCGGCAGTCGCGCGGTGGCGGCGGCGTGCAGCGCCGCCTCGATCTCGTCGGGCACCACCCAGGTCATGGCGACGCGCCGAGGTCGAGGACCACGCTCGCCTCGGCGCCCGCGACCACGATCACCTCGCCGCGCGCGACGCGCCGGCGCCACCGCCGGTCGGTGGCAACCACGCCACCACCGGGTAGGTCCCGGGCGGCGCCGCGCCGAGGTCGGCCACGCCCTCGTCGTCGGTGACCGCCGCGTACGGCGTGCCGGTGGCCAGGACCCAGGCCGGATCGTCGCCGTCCTCGACGGTGGTGACCCGGAGCAGGCTCGGAGCGGCGAGGCGGCGCCGCACCGTCGCGCCCATCCACGGCAGCGACACCGTCGCCGCCGAGGGCGACCCGTCGAGCGTCCCGAGCCGCGCCGGCGTGCCGACCTCGTCGACGCGGAGCTGGTGGCGGCGCGGCCCGGCGCCGATCACGTCGACCACGGCGGGCAACGCCTTGGCGACCTGGACCTGCGGCACCAGCAGGCAGTCGCGCACCTCGATCCGGATCGGCGTCGGCGCCGGCAGCGCGCGCCCGGCGGGCGGCGACGACGACCAGCACGCCGGCGACGCCGCCGAGGGTGTGCACCTGCGCCGGCGGCCGACGGGGCTGACCGCACGCACCGACGCCGGCGCTGGCGCGGGCCGACGGCGGAGCCTCGGGCCAGCGGGCGGTCACCTTGATCGTGCCGGTCGCACCGTCGGCCGCGAGCCGGTAGTCCGGCGCGGCGCCCGGTGGCGGTGGCGTCGGCACCGCGGGCGCGACGCCGGCGCTCCCGGCCGCGTCGCGCGCCACCGCGCCCGCGCCCGCCTCGCCCTGCGGGGCCGCGCTTGCCGCCGGCGCACGCGAGGGTGGCCGCCATGAGCGCCACGGCGCCGAGCCCGGCGCGGCCGATCACGCGGCGACCTCCGCCACCACCCGACGCGCGTCGGCGCACACGTCGTTGACGCCGACGCCGTGGTAGTCGGCGCCGGCGAGCACCCACCGCGACCGGTGCGCGAGGGTGTCGAGGGTCGCGACCCGATCGCGATGCCCGACCGGGTACGCGGCGATGCCGTCGCGCCAGCGCACGACCTCGCGTCGGGTCGGCGTCGCGTCGACGCCGAGCACCGCGGCGACGTCGCGCTCGGCCTGGGCGAGCAACCCGGCGTCATCCTGATCGAGCACGCCGGGGTCGCGAGCGCCGCCGTAGATGCAGCGCAGGAGCGCCTGCCCCGCCGGCGCCCGCCCCGGCCACAGGGTCGACTCGAACACCACGCCGAGCACCCGCGGCGCCTCGCCGTCGGCGACCAGCACGCCGAAGCCATCGGCGGCCGCGGCCACCGCGGCGGCCGGATAGCCGAGGTAGACCACCGCGGTCGGCGCCCGCCGCAGCTCGGCGAGCCGGGCCGCCAGCTCCGGCGCGGCGTCCTCGACGAGCCCCGCGCTGACCCGCGCCGGGGTGGCCAGCACGATCGCGTCGTGGCGATGCACCTGGTCGCCGATGATCACGCGGCCCTCGCCGACCGCGCTCACCACCTGGCCGCAGCGCACGCGCGCGCCCAGCCGCGACGCCAGCGCCGCGACCACCGCGCCGAGGCCGTCGGCCGGCGCCGCCAGGCCGCGCGGTCGCTTGCGGCCACGCTGCCGCCACGCCGCCTTGAGCGCGCCGCGCACCAGGCCACCCTCGGCGACGAGCGCCGCCAGGCGCGGGAACCCGGCGGCGACGCCGACGTCGTGCGCGCGCGCGGCGAACACGCCGGTCACCATCGGCGCGACCAGCGCGCGCGCCGCCTCCGGCCCGAGCCGGCGCGCCGCCAGCGCGTGGACCGACTCGTCGCCGGCCTCGCCGCGCGGGCGCCACGGCTCGCGCAACAGCTCGAGCTTGCCGCGCCAGGTCAACAGGTCGGTGCGCGCCAGCGCCAGCGGGTTGGTCGGGATGATCCGGCGACGACCGTCGATGTACACGTAGCGTCGACGGGCGACCGCGCTGGCCGCGTGCACCGGCACCCCGAGCTCGGCGCACAGCGCGGCGAGGCCGTCGTCGGCGCCGGCCAGGAACGCGCTGGCCGCGGTCTCCAGGCGCCAGCCGTCGTCGGCGCGGGTGCCGACCACGCCGCCGACGCGCGCGGCCGCCTCGTACACCACCACCTCGTGCCCGGCCTCGACCAACCGGTGCGCCGCGCACAGCCCGGCGAGGCCGCCGCCGACCACCGCGACCCGGCTCACGGTCGCGCCGACAGCTCGCGGACCGCCTCGACCATGACCCGCACGTGCTCGGGGTTGGTCTGGGGCATCACGCCGTGGCCGAGGTTGAAGATGTGCCCGGTGGGGCCGGCCTGGGCCAGGATGCCCTGCACCCGCGCGCGGATCTCCGCCGGCGTCGCGAACAGCGCGCCGGGATCGAGGTTGCCTTGCAAGGCGACCCCATCGCCGACCCGGCGCCGCACCTCGCCGAGGTCGACCCGCCAGTCGACGCCGAGCACGTCGGCGCCGCTGTCGGCGTAGTCGCCGAGGTACGGCGCGCAGCCGTTGACGAAGTAGATGATCGGCACCGGCCGCGTGGCGAACGCGCGCGACGCCCGCACCCGGGCGATGAGATCGCGGGCCCAGCGCAGCGCGTACTCGCGGAAGTCGCCCGGCGACAGCACCCCGGCCCAGCTGTCGAAGATCTGCAGCGCATCGGCGCCGGCGGCGAGCTGCGCCTCGAGGTAGGTCGCGCAGGTCTCGGTCAGCTTGCCGAGCAGCGCGTGCGCGGTCTCAGGCGCGCCGAACAGCATCGCCTTGGTCTTGGCGAAGTCCTTCGAGCCGCCACCCTCGACCGCGTAGGTCATGAGCGTCAGCGGCGCGCCCGAGAAGCCGATGAGCGGCACCCGCCCGGCCAGCGCGCGCTGGATCTGGCGCACCGCCTCGGGCACGAAGCCCATCTCGAGCTCGGGATCGGGCACCCGCAGCCGCTCGACGTCGGCGGCGGTGGCCACCGGGTTCATGATCTTTGGGCCCTTCTCCGGAAACTCGATGGGCAGCCCCATCGCCGGCAGCGGCACCAGGATGTCGGAGAACAGGATCGCGGCGTCGAAGCCGAAGGTGTCGATGGGCTGCAGCGTCACCTCGCAGGCGAGCGCCGGCGTGTGGCACAGCTCGAGGAACGATACCCGCTTGCGCACCGCCATGTACGCCGGCAAGTAGCGGCCGGCCTGGCGCATCATCCACACCGGCGTGCGCGTCACCGGCAGCCGCCGGCACGCGCGCAGGAACAGGTGCTCGGGCTCGGCGGCGGCGGCGCTCATGCCGGCATCCTACACCGTGGACGGCGAGCCCGCCGCGACGGCACCACGCCGCCTGGCGCCGCCGAAAACGACGACGCGCCGCCGCGGGGCCCGCGATCGGCGCGTCGACACGAAACCGCGTTGGGTCAGAGCACCGGCGAGAACCGCGGGAGCCGCTGCGGCAGCTCGCTCGACAGGGTCTCGGGCATCACGCCCCAGCACGACAGCCCACCGTCGGCGTGGACCGCGCAGCCGCCGAACCGCGACAGCCCCACGGCGACCGCGTCGTCGACCGCGAGCTGCACCTTGGTGGCGACGTTGGAGTCGGTGGTGTTGTCGTCGCCGCGCGCGCCGTATCGCCCCTCGCCCCAGCAGTAGACCTCGCTGGTGTCGAGCAGCGCGCAGAAGTGGTGGTGCTCGCCGGTCAGCGCGGTGACGCCGGTGAGCGGCGTCGGCGTGGTGTCGAGCAACACCTGGGTCGGGGTGGAGGTCGGGTTGTTGTTGCCGATCCCGAGCTGGCCGCGGCCGGTCCGGCCCCAGCACCACACCGTGCCGTCCATCCGCAAGGCGCAGTTGGCCGCGCCGTTGGTGCCGCGCGGGGTGCCGCCGCTGGACGCGATCGAAACCACCTCGGTGAGGCCGGGGACCACGCCGGGCGGCTCGTTGCTACCATTGCCGGTGCCGAGGTGGTTGCCGCTGAGACCGAACGTCGCCACCGTGCCATCGTCGAGCAGCACCGCACCGCCGTTCGGGTTGAGCCGGATCGACGTGGCCCCGGTCGCCAGCAGCCCGCCGTAGTTGATCTGCGGCGCGTTCTGCTGCTCCGCGCGCGTGCACGAGAGCGCGCCGTCCCCCGTGCTGATCGCGCACATCGCGACGTAGTTCAGGTCGAAGTCGGCGACGTTGCTCGCGGCCAGGGACGCGAAGGGCTGAGAGGTGGGTCCGCCCCGGCGCAGCGAGGCCTGCAGCACGTTGCCCCAGCACCAGAGATCGCCGCGCGTATCCAGGCCACAGGCGCGCGCGCGTCCGGACGCGACGCGAACGATGTCGCGCAGCGCGGTCCCATCAGCCTTGCGCACCACCTCGCCGACGCCCAGGCTGAAAAGACTACCGATCGAGCTGGTACCGAGCTGGCCGAGCTCGTCGTTGCCGATGCTTGCCACCAGTCCACCCTGCAGGATGATGTGCAGCGCGCCGATGGCGGTCTGGCTGTTCCTGATGCGCGCGGGGTGGCCCCAGGCGACGTCGACGGCGGCGCCGATGAGCGTCGCCGTGCCCGAGATTGGCAAGGCAGGGGGCGCCGAGCACGCGCCGGTTGCCGTCACCGTCACCGAGCCCTCGTTCAGGCCGGTGCGGGTCGGGGTGAACAGCGCGTCGCCCGCGAGCGAGCCCCCGCCGGCGATGGTCGCGGTGGTGACCGAGAAGCCCACGTCCTCGGTGCTCGTGAAGCTGACCTCGACCGGCGCGTTGCCGACGTTGTTGAGCGTCACCGCCGTGGCCGTGCTCGACCCCACCGGCTGGTCGCCCGCGACGTCGACCGACGCCATCGACCACTCGAGGATCGCGCCGCTGGCGCCCTGGGTCAGGTTGACCACCAGCGGGGCCGCGCCGGTGACGTTCGTGGTGATGGTGAGGGTGTCGCCGTAGAGGTTCGGCGTGATCGCCGACGTCGCCGGGATCGCCGTCGAGTAGACGGTCACCGAGATCTGCTGACCCGGCAGCACGGTGCCGGCGTCGGGCACCACCAGGTACGGCGACGCCGCCCCGAGCCCGAGCGCGCTGGTGAAGCTGTACGCCTCGCCGCCGCTGTTGGTGATCTGGAACTGGCGCGGCACCGCGGTGCCGCCACACGCCGTCTGGCCGAAGGCGACCGTGGTCGTGCTCACCGCCGGGAACGCCGGGCCGTCGAGGCCGCCGCCGCTGCCGTCGCACACGCCGGTGGCCGACTGGGTCAGCTCGATCTCGTGCGGCGCGTCGCCCTCGACGTCCGTGGTGACGGTCAGGGTGTCGCCGTAGAGGTTCGGCGTGGTCTCCGACACGTACGGGATCGCCGACGAGTAGACGGTGACCGAGAGCTGCTGGCCGGGCAGCACCACGCCGGCCGGCGGCACCACCAGGTACGGCGAGTCGGCGCCACCGGCGAGCTCCGTCGTGAACGACAGCGCGCCGAGGCCGGCGTTGGTGATCTGGAACTCCCGCGGGATCGCGGTGTCGCCACACTCGGTCTCGCCGAACTCGAGCGACGAGACCGTCACCATCGGATCGGCCTTGCCGGCGTCATCATCGCCGCACCCGGCCCAGAGTCCACCGACCGCAAGGGACATCAGCGCCCCCCCAACTAGCTTCCGCTTCATCCGAGACCTCCGAGGTGTTGTGCCGTGGGCGACGGACCTCCCCCTCGGAGGACCGTGCCTGGCGTCGATGGCAGGACGCTAGCGGAGTTTCGCGGCCGACACGTGTCCACGCGGCAGCAAAAGCTACAGGACGATGACAGCGAGACCGGCCGCCGACGCGCCGGCGCGCCCGGCGCTCCACCCACCCGGCAGGCGCCAGCGTCCCCCGGGGGGCCCGACCCGGGTGCGGATTCGGTGCTACCGTCGCGGCGCTGCCATGGCCGATCGGTCGCGCTCCGCCTCGACACCCCCGCCCGGGGTCACCGCCGTGGTCCTCGGACGCACCGCGAGCGCCGGGCTGGTACGCACCCTCATCGATCGCCTGGCGGCGACCGGGGTCGCGGTGTCCATCGTCGACCACCTCGACGAGGCCCGCGCGATCCTGCGGCGCACCGGCGGGACCCAGCCGGTGTGTGTCCTCATCGACGCGGCCGCCTGCGACGATGCGCCCGAGAGTGAGGCCGGCCTCCCGGCCACGGTGGCGGCCGCCGCCTCGCTCGCCCCGGGGATGGCGCCGATCGTGGTCGCCCAGACCTTGCCCGCCGAGCTCGCCATCGCCTGTTTCCGCGCCGGCGCCGGCGACGTGCTCGAGCTCGAGGTCGAGGGTCGCCGCCGGCCGGCCGGCGGTGGCCCAGGTCGTCGCGCAGCAGGCGCGGGTCGCCGCCCAGGCCGGTCGAGATCGCGGCCCTGCGCGCGATGATCGAGGAGTTCCTGCGCGACCTCATCCGCACCGAGCGCCGCTCGCTCGAGCTCGAGGACCAGCTCACCCACCGGGTGCGGCGCGCCACCGGCGAGTTCCTCGCGGCCGTCGATCCCGAGCCTAGCCGCGCGCCCACGGTGCTCCTGGTCGAGGACGATCGCGAGGTCGCGGACCGCCTCACCGACGAGCTCGAGCAGGTCGGCGTCACCACCTTCGCGTACCTCTCGGGCGAGGAGGCGATCCGCGAGCTCCGGGTGCTGGCGAGCCAGCAGGTCGCGATCGACCTCGCGCTGGTCGACCTCCGGCTGCCCGGGATCGACGGCCTCGAGACCATCCGCGAGCTGCGCACCGCCAGCCCCGGGCTGCCGGCCTTCCTCATGACCGGCTACGACGATCCGGGGTCGGCCGCGGTCGCCGCCGACCTCGGCGTGGTTGGCTACGTCTACAAGCCCTTCGACGACCTACCGCTGCTCATCGAGCGCCTGCACGAGCTGGCCCGCGAGGCCATGCAGCGCGGTCGCGAGCAGCGCTACCTGCGCGAGATCAAGGATCGCCACGAGCGCGTGCTCACGCAGTACCGGGCGCTGACGCCGGCGGCCGACGGCGGCTGACCCCGACGACGCCGAACCTGATGCTGATCCGCGGGCTTGCTTGATCCCTGTCGCGCGCGGTCTCTATACTCACCCGGTTTCCATGGTCGCCGCGCCCCTGAGCATCAAGCTGCGATGTGCCTCGTGGCAGCAGCTGTCGACGATCTACAAGCGCGACCTGTCGCGCTCGGCGATGTTCCTCAAGTCGGGCAACCCGCCGGCGCTCGGCACGCTGGTGCGCATCGATCTCACGCTCCCGAGCGAGTCGATGATCGTGCTCAACGGCGTGGTCTCCGAGCACGTCGGGCCCGGCGGCATGAACGGCCGCGGGCCCGGCGTCGACATCAAGCTCGCCACCATCCCGCAGAGCGCGATGTGGCTCATCGAGACCGCCCTCGCCGCCCAGAAGGACTCGCGCAACCCACCGGCGACGCGCGCGACCGAGCCCGCCGCCGACGCCAGCGCCGACGACGGCCGCGACGTCGCCGACGCCGAGGACGAGCTGGTCGGTGCGCTCGGCGCCGAGCTGGAGTCGCTGTCGCGGCTCAACCCGTTCCAGGTGCTCGGGGTCGGCTACGAGGTCACCGACGAGGAGGTGCGCGCCGCCTTCGGCGAGCTGACCAAGCGCTACCACCCCGATCGCTACGCGCGCTATCCGTCGAGCGAGCTCAAGCGGCTGGCGGCGGAGATCTTCATCATCATCCGCGACGCCTACCGCAAGATCGGCGACGAAGACGACCCGCGCCCAGGCCCTCGGCCAGCTCGGGCGACAACCGGCGCCACGCGCGGTGCCGATCGCGCGCCCACCAGCCGCGCGCCGCCACCCCGCCCCCGGTCGCGCGCCCACCCCAGCCGCGCGCCGCCACCCCGCCCCCGGTCGCCGGCGGTGAGGTGCCACGCGCGGTGCCGCTGCCGCGCCCGAGCGCCCCGCCGCCGCGTCCGCTGCAGGCCCGCGCCCCGACGCCGCCGCCGACGCCGCGCGCCGCCTCGATCCCGCCGCCGGACACCCAGCGCGCGCCGATCCTGGTGGCGCCGCCGGCCACCGTCGCCGAGGACGGCACCAGCCTCGACCTCGCCGGCATCGAGGCGCTGCTCGACGACGGCAAGTTCGACGCCGCGATCTCGGCGTACCGGCTCTACGCCAAGACCCATCCCGGCGATCGCGCCGCCCGCGCCGGCGTCGACCTCGCCGAGGGCATGAAGGCGATGGCGGCGCGTGATCGCATGGAGGCCGCGCAGCGCTTCGAGGCCGTGCTCGAGATCGATCCGTCGAACGAACGCGCCGCCCGCGAGCTGGCGGAGATGCGGCGGCAGGCCACGAACGAACGCAAGGGGCTCCTGACCAAGCTCCTGGGGAAGAAGGACTAGGGTGTCGTCGCGAATCATCGGGATCGACCTGGGCACCACCAACTCCTGCGTGGCCGTGCTCGACGAGCGCGGCGCGCCGCGCGTGCTCGGCACCGCCGCCGGCGAGCGCACCACGCCGTCGTTCGTCGCGTGGACGCCAGGCGGCGAGGTCGTCACCGGCGTGCAGGCGCGGCGGCAGGCGATCACCAACGCCGCCAACACCGTCTTCGGCGCCAAGCGGCTCATCGGCCGCAAGGTCAACGCCGACGACGTGTCGTGGTTCGCGCGCTCGGCGCCGTTCCGCATCGTCGCCGCGCCCAACGGCGACGCCTGGATCCGGATCGCCGGCAACTCGGTGTCGCCGCAAGAGGTCGCGTCGCACATCCTGCGCCGCATGCGCGAGATCGCCGAGGAGAACCTCGGCGAGGCGGTCACCCGCGCGGTGGTCACGGTGCCGGCGTACTTCGACGAGTTCCAGCGCCAGGCGACGCGCGACGCCGGCGCCATCGCCGGCCTCGACATCATCCGGATCCTCAACGAGCCGACCGCGGCGGCGCTGGCCTACGGCGCCCACCGGGTCAGCGCCGGGCGCCGCATCATCGCGGTATTCGACCTCGGCGGCGGCACCTTCGACATCTCGATCATGTCGGTCGAGAGCGGCATCTTCGAGGTGCTCGCCACCGGTGGCGACAGCGCGCTCGGCGGCGAGGACTGGGACCGCCGCATGGTCGAGCGGGTGGCCGACGAGATCTTCGACAACTACCGGGTCGACCTCACCACCACCGCGCTGGCGCTGTCGCGGCTCAAGGAGGCCTGCGAGGCCGCCAAGAAGGCGCTGTCGACGTCCAAGGAGGCGGTGGTGCAGCTGCCGTTCTTGGCCTCGGACCAGAACGGCGCGCCCATCAACTACGAGCGTCGGTTCGGCCGCGACGAGGTCGACGGCCTCACCCGCGATCTGCTCGATCGCCTCGAGACCCCGTGCCGGCGCGCGCTCGACGACGCCCGCCTGCGCCCCGAGCAGATCGAGGAGGTCCTCCTGGTCGGCGGCATGACCCGGTGGCCCACCGTCGCCGAGTCGGTCGAGCGCATCTTCGGCAAGAAGCCGAGCCGCGGCGCCAACCCCGACGAGGTGGTCGCCCAGGGCGCGGCGGCGTTCGCCGGCATCCTCACCGGCGAGGGCGAGGACGCGGCGCTGCTCGACGTCACCCCGCACGACATCGGCATCAAGGTCGGCGAGTCGCAGTTCTCGGTGATCATCCCGCGCAACTCCATGCTGCCGGTGCGCGCGCGCCGGGTGTTCGCGACCAGCATCCCCGACCAGAAGTTCGTGCAGATCGAGCTGTACCAGGGCGACTCCAGCGACGTGCTGCAGAACCGCCGGCTCGGCCAGGTCGTGCTCGACGATCTGCCGCCGGGGCCGGCCGGCTCGGTCCGGGTCGAGCTGGTGCTCACCATCGACGTCGAGTCGATCCTGAGCCTCACCGCGCGCGAGTCGAAGACCGGCAAGCAGGCCAACGTCACGATCCGCCCGTCGGGCGGCCTGTCCCAGCGGGAGATGGTCGAGATCATCGCGCGCCGGCGCGCCGAGGAGCACCCCGGCCAGCGCAACCGCGCCGAGACCGGCGGCTCGCTCGGCAGCATCGTCGGCGGACCGACCCCGAAGACGATCGCCGACGACTGACGCGCCCGGCTCGCCGTGATCGTCGTCCGCGAGCTCACCAAGCACTTCCGGGTCCACCAGCGGCCGCCGGGGCTGCGCGCGGCGATGCGCTCGCTGGTCCGTCGCGACTACACCACGGTCGAGGCGGTCCGCGCGGTGTCGTTCACGATCGAGCGCGGCGAGCGGGTCGGGTTCCTCGGCCCCAACGGCGCCGGCAAGACGACCACGCTCAAGCTCCTCTCGGGCCTGCTCCACCCGACCAGCGGCAGCGCCACCGTCGACGGCCACCGTCCGTACGCGCGCGACCACGCGCTCCTGCGCGCGATCACGCTGGTGATGGGCCAGAAGCAGCAGCTGCTGTGGGACCTGCCGCCCGCGGAGACCTTCGAGCTCAACCGCGCGATCTACGGCGTGCCGCGCGCGCAGCACGAGGCCAGCCTGGCCGAGCTCACCGCGCTGCTCGAGCTCGGCGACCTCACCCGCAAGCCGACCCGCCAGCTCTCGCTCGGCGAGCGCATGAAGTGCGAGCTCACCGCGGCGTTGCTCCACCGGCCGACGACGCTGTTTCTCGACGAGCCGACCATCGGCCTCGACGTCGCGATGCAGGTCGCGATCCGCGACTTCATCCGCGCCTACAACGAGCGCCACGAGGCGACCGTGATGCTGACGTCGCACTACATGGACGACGTCGTCGCGCTGTGTCCGCGGGTGATCGTCATCGACGGCGGCGCGATCGTGCACGACGGCGATCTACGGGCGCTGGTGCGGCGGGTCGACCCGCACAAGACCGTGGGCTTCACCCTGCCCGCCGGCGGCGCCGGGGCCGATCCGCGCGCCCGCCTGGGCGTCCTCGCCGAGGATCCGAGCCTCACCGAGGAGGGAGGCCGGTTCGCGCTCCGGGTGCCGCAGGCGCGGCTGCCCGAGGTGGTCTCGCACCTGCTCGGCGCCCTCGGCGTGGTCGATCTGTCGGTCGAGGATCCGCCGATCGAGGACGTGATGCGCAGCCTGTTCGCGCACCGGGGCGGCGGCAGCAAGGCCACCCCGTGACGTCGAGGCCGCTGGAGGCGAGCGATCACGCCGCGGTGATGGCGCTGCCCGACGCCGTGCGCGCCCGCCTCGGCGCCGCCGATGCCGACGCGTGGAGGGAGCGCCTCGCGGTCGCGTCGGGCACCACCGCGCATCGCCTCGGCCGGTGGCGGGGAGACGCCCTGATCGGGATCGGCGAGCTGATCCCGAGCGCGCGCGGGCGCACCCGCCACGTCGGCACGGTCCGGGTGGCCGCGATCGAGGCCGGCGACGCCCGCGCGCTGTGGGGCGCGCTGCGGACGCTGGCCGACGACGAGCTGGGCCTGCTCCGCCTCGACGCCGAGCTGGCCGAGGACGACGCCGTCCTGCCCGTGCTCGCCGCCGACGGCTTCGCGATCGAGGCCGTGCACCCGGGCTACGTCGCGCGCGCCGACGCGCGGCTCGCCGCGGTCGCGCTCGGGCGCCTGCGGCCCGGCTTCGTGCCGAGCGTCGGGCTGGCGCCGCCGCCGCCGCCCCCGCGCGCCGCCGCCGCGCCGGTGATCCTGCGCCGGGCGATCCCCGACGACGCGCCCGCGGTGGCGGCGCTGATGCGCGATCCCCACGTCACCTGGGGCACGCTGCAGCTGTCGTCGACCTCCGCCGACGCGTGGCGGCCGCGCCTGGCGTCGGCGACCTCGTGGACCGCGGAGGTCGGCGGCGAGGTCGTCGGCAACGCCGGCCTGCAGCGGCTTCCGGCGCCGTCGGCACACGTCGGCGGCATCGGCATGGCGGTGGCCGGCGCCTGGCAAGGGCGCGGCATCGGCGGCGCGCTGCTCGACCAGCTCATCCGCGGCGCCGAGGCGCTCGGGCTCGAGGCGCTGGTGCTCGACGTCTACGACGACAACGCCCGCGCGCTGGCGCTCTACCAGCGCGCCGGCTTCGCGCGCTTGGGGACGCGCCGGGCCGAGACCTGGCGCCTGGGCGGCTACGCCAACAGCATCGTGATGCAGCGGCCGATCGGCCCGGCGAGCGGCCGGTGAGCGCGCGCGCCACCCTGCGCGCGTTGCCCGCGATGCTGCGGGTCGGCGTCGCCGAGACCGTGGCCTACCGCGCCGAGTACGTGGTGTGGCTGCTCACCACGACGTTGCCGCTGGTGATGCTGGCCTTGTGGACCTCGGTCGCCGCCGAGGGGCCGTTCCAGGGCTACGCCGCCCAGGACTTCGTCGCGTACTACCTCGCCGCGCTCATCGTCCGCAACGTCACCGGCTCGTGGGTGAGCTGGCAGATCAACGACGAGCTGCGGCGCGGCGTCCTGGCCATGCGCCTGCTGCGGCCGGTGCACCCGTTCGTGGCCTACGCCGCCACCCACGTCGCCTCGGTGCCCCTGCGCGCGATGATCGCGATGCCGGTCGCGGGGCTCCTGCTCGTCACCTCGGCGCGCGACGCGCTCACCGACGACGTCGTGCGGCTGGCGCTGCTGGTGCCGTCGCTGGCCCTGGCGTGGGGCCTGACCTTCGCGATCCTGCTCTGCCTCGGCTGCCTGGCGTTCTTCCTCGAGCGTTCGCTGGCGCTCGCCGACGTGTACTTCGGCCTGTTCGCGGTGCTGTCGGGCTACCTGGTGCCGCTGCCGCTGTTGCCGACCTGGATCCAGGACGCCGCGCGCTACTCGCCGTTCCGGTTCGTCTTGTCGGCGCCCATCGAGCTCTTGCTCGATCCCGCGCTCGACCGCGCCGGGGCGCTCGGCCTCGCCGGCGCGCAGCTGGCGTGGGCGCTGGCGATGCTGGCGCTGGCGCTGACGCTGTGGCGGCGCGGCGTGCGCCGGTTCGAGGCGGTGGGCGGATGACCCCGCGCCGCACCGTGACCTTGGTCGCGACCTCGATGCGGGTCAGCCTGATGACGGCGATGCAGTACCGCGCCGACTTCCTCGTCGAGGGGCTGATGTCGGTGTACTGGCTGGCGTGGAACCTGCTGCCGCTGGTGGTGCTCTACGGCGCCCGCGAGCAGGTGGCGGGCTGGGACCAGGCCTCGGCGCTCATCGTCATCGGCGCCTTCGTGATCCTGCGGGCGTTCATCGAGGGCGTCATCAGCCCGTCCCTGGTCGAGTTCGTCGAGCGGATCCGCACCGGCGCCTTCGACTACGTGTTGCTCAAGCCCGCCGACGCCCAGCTCCTGGTGTCGACCGCGCGGTTCGTGCCGTGGCGCCTGGTCGACCTGCTCGGCGGCGTCGCCATCGTCGTCATCGGCTTCGCCCAGCTCGGGCGCGCGCCGGCGCCGCTGGATCTCGTGCTCGGCGCGGTCCTGCTCGGGTGCGGGGGCGCGGCGATCTACGCCCTGTACATCGTCGCCGCGGCGGCGTCGTTCTGGGTGGTCCGCCTCGACAACCTCGCGTTCTTGCTGTCGGCCATCTTCGACACCGCGCGCTGGCCGGTGCAGGTGTTCCGCGGCGCCTGGCGCGTGGTGTTCACCTTCGTCCTGCCGCTGGCGCTGATGACGACCTACCCGGCGATGGCGCTGCTGGGCCGCCTCGACGCCTCCACCGCCGTCGCCTGCGCCGCCGGCGCGGTGGCGATGCTCGCTGTCGCGCGGCTGGCCTGGCGCACCGCGATCCGGTCCTACACCTCGGCGTCGTCGTAGCTCGGCGTCACGGCGACGCCGACGCTGACGCCGGCGGCGCGGGCGTGAGCTCGACGGTGGCGCGCACCAGGGTGTCGCCGACCACCAGCCGCGAGGCGACGTCGAGACCCTCGACGAGCCGCCCGACCTGGGTGTAGGTGCCGCCGAGGTGCGGCGCCGGCCCGGTGGTGACGAACCACTGCGAGCCGCCGCTGTCCTTGCCGGCATCGGCGATGCCGACGGCGCCGGTGACGAACCCGGCGCCGTCGCGCAGCGTGCTGGGCTCGCTCGGCACCGTGAAGCCCGGACCGCCCCAGCCCGTGGCGGTGGGATCGCCGGTCTGGATGACGAACCCGGGCACCACCCGATGCACGGTGAGGCCGTCGAAGAAGCCGCGCCGGGTCAGGGTCACCAGCGTCGCCACGTTCCAGGGCGCCAGCGCCGGATCGAGCTCCATCACCAGCGCGCCGCGATCGGTGACCACCGTCCAGCGCACCTGCATCCCGAGCACGTCGTCGACGTCGACCGGCGGCGGGGTTCCGGCGGCCGCGGTCGTCGGTGCCTCGATCGTCTGCCCGAGCGCGGCGGCGCAGGCACGCCCGGCGCGCGCGCGCACCACCGACGGCGCCCCCGCGGCGGTGCGGCAGGCCGGCGCGCCGGCGCGGAGCTGGGCCTCGCCGACGACGCCCTGGAGGGCGGCCGCGAGCTCGGGATCCTCCTCGGCGCCGGCCCGCCCGACGAGGGCGTGGGTCGCGCGATCGAGGGTGGCCGGCGGGGTCTGTCCCGGCGGCACCGCCCGCAAGAGCGCGCCGAGCGCGTCGGCGGCGGCGCTCACCTCGAGCGGCGCGGTGGCGGCGATGGCCTGGGCCAGGGTCTCGCCGAACAGGCCGCGGTCGGCGTCGGCCAGCGAGCTCCACGCCGGCGCGACCATGGTCAGGCCGGCGGCGCGCACGCCGGCCTCCGCCGAGCCGAGCAGCGCGCGCGCGACGTCGGCGACCCGGGCCGCGGCGTCGGCGCCGTCGTCGCGCATCCCGAGGCTGGCCTCGGCGAGCAGCGCCGCGCGCTCGGCGCGCGCGACCTGGCTGCCGCCGCACGCCATCACCCGGGCCCCGCCGTCGAAGCCGCTCGGCCGCGCGCGCTCGAGCGCGGCGGTGGCGTGGCAGTGGACCCGGCCGGCGGCGCGCCCGGCGGGACCGTCGCTGCTCGCCAGCGCTCGCGCCGCCTCGCGCACCACGCCGTCGAGCGCGGTGGCGATCGCCGGCCGGCGCGCGAAGGGCGCGATCAGGCGCAGGCCCTCGAGCAGCGGGTGGAACGCGGCGGTGTCGCCGAGCTGGGTGAGCGCGTTGGCCCACAGCAAGAGCCGCTGCGCGAGCACGTCGCGGGCGTCGTCGCTGCCGCCATCACCGCACAGCGCGCGCACCACCTCGACCACCACCCGCGGATCGCGATCGTCGAGCGCGGCGACGAAGAGCAGCTCGGCATCGCCGAGGGCCTGCCGGCGGCCGAGCCCGGCGATCACCGTGGCGCGGATCTCCGGATCCGGATCGACCATGCGCGAGGTCAACGCGACCACGTCGGGGTCGTCGACCCGCCGCCCGGGGAACCCGTGCTCGCGGGCGAGCGCGTACAGCACGGCGTAGCGCACGTCGCGCTCGGGATCGGCGGCGCGTGCGCGCAGCGCGGCGCGGGCGGCGTCGTCGAGCGGGATGCGACGGCGACCGAGCCGGCCCAGCGCGAGCGCGGCGCTCGCC
>JAWKQW010000036.1:0-73351 GCA_041389945.1 Kofleriaceae bacterium | reverse complement strand
TCGTCGGCACCGCGACCCCCGTGGTGTCCTACCAGAGCGACGAGGTCACCGGCGATCCGCGCGCGGTCACCCTGGGCATCGCGCCGGTCAAGCAGGTGGTGTTCCTGCAGTTCGCCACCTCCTACGTCGAGGCGCTGCGGCTCTTCGGCCTGCGCGCCGTCGACGCCCTGATCCGGCAGCGCATCGTCGACGTGGTCACCGCGGCGTACCCGGCGATCAACTTCGAGGTTCGCACCGAGGAGCCGACCGACTTCGCGCTGTTCTCGCGGGTCGAGCTGCTCGGCAAGGACCCCAACGGCATGGGCCTGTTCGGCTACGACAACTCGCCGGGCAAGGACAACAACAACGAGCGCCTCTACGACAGCCTCGGTGGCGTCAACGCGCAGACCCAGCAGGACAACTACCCCGGCTACGGCGGCGTGTTCGTCGAGTCGCTGATGGGCTTCTCGCTGCACCCGCTGGGCGACATCGACTCGATCCCCGGCGCCGACCCGACCTTCGACGAGGTGATGGATCCGTTCCGCGTCGACCGCGGCGGCGTGGCCATCTCCGGCGCCGATCTGTCCGGCGGCGTCGCGGTGCCCGCCGACGGCGGTGGCTGCCCGGCGGCGGACCGAGGCGGCCGCATCGGCTGCGCGGTGTTCGTGATGGGCAGCCTCATCGGCGGCACCCTGGCTCACGAGATCGGCCACTCGCTGGGCCTGGCCAACCCCAACGCCGACGGCTTCCACAACGGCGGCGACAAGCCCAACCGGCTGATGGACGCCGGTGGCGATCGCCCGTTCCTCGAGCGCGCCCAGCTGCTCGGCTTCGGCCCCGGCGTGTTCTGCGACGAGGAGTACGCCTACCTGCGTTCGATCTTGCCGTCGCCGCTGCCGCCGGATCCGTCGCCGCGGCCCGACTGCTTCTAGCGAGCGTCGCCGGGCAGCGGCTGGGCGGCGCTACGTCCGCGACGTGGGCCCGGGGTCGCTCAGCGCGCGGTGCGCGCCGGGCACTGCTCGAACACGACCTCGGTGCGGCCGTCGCCGATCGCCCGGAACACCGGCCCCTGGCAGTCCGGCGTCGCCGTCAGCGACGGCGCGGTGCGCTCGGTGACGGGGGCGCGCCAGTGGTGGTGCATCGGCCGGACCCGCGCGCGCTCGAAGGCGGCGTCGCGGGCACGCTTCTCCAGCACCTCGGCGCGGTGCGCCTGCATGAGCAGCAGGGTGCCCGACAGCGCCAGCATGGTCGCCAGCGAGGTCAGGGCCAGCAGGCCGCCGCCCGGTGGGGCCCGGCGCGGCGCGCACACCTCCGGCCGCAGCGCGGGCAGCCGCGCAGGCTCGGTCTCGACAGTAACCTCGCTCGATGGATCCTGGCCCATGGTTTCACCCTATCAGAATCACTGCGGGGCCCAAGCGGTTTATGCTGCGACGATGATCACGGGCACGGCGCCGTCCGCGGCGCGCCGCCGACGGGATCCGCGCCAGTGGATCTACGCGGGCTTCGACCTCGCCTCGGCCGCGCTGTTCATCGTCCTGTTCGCGGCGGTGGCGCCGAGCCGGCTGGCGCTGGGCCAGGCGCTCCTCATGTGCCTGCCGGTGGGGAGCCTGCTGATGGCCGGTGGCACCCTGGCGGGTGGGCGCTGGGGCTGGCGGGTCGCGGTGGCCGGCGCGGCGCTCCAGCTGCTGCTGGCGGTGCTGCTGCTGGCCCAGCTCGTGATCTCGGCGGCGTTCCTCGCCGGCGTGTACGGCGCCCTCGGGCAGGGCGCCGCGCAGTCGGCGCTGGTCGCCGGGCTGCTGGTGATCCAGCTCGTGGCGCTCTTGCCGCTGTTCCAGCTGAAGTTCCTGCGGACCCGGGCCGGGCGCCGCGCGCTCGGGTGGCGCCGCCGCTGGTGCCGAAGGCCGCCGCGTGACCCGTCGGCGGGCGCTGGCGCTCGCCGCGGTGTGGCTGTTGCCGAGCGCGCTCTTGCTCGGCGCGGCCGCCAGCGTGCAGCGCAGCTTCCAGATCGACGTGCCGCCGGCGCTCGACGCCGACGCCCGCCGCGCGGTGGTCGCGCCGCTGCGCTCGCTCGTCGCTGCCGAGGTGCCGGCGCCGCTGTCGCCGCAGCTCGCGGCCCGGCGCCTGCCCGGGCGCGGGCCGCTGGTCGCGACGGTGTGGGTCGACGGCAAGGCCGTGGCCCGCGCGGTCGGTCACGGCGACACCCTGGCCGCGGCCACGCTCGACGCCGCCGGCAGCCTGGCCAAGGCGCTGCCCCAGGCTCGCCTCGACGGGCTGCGCCGGGCGCGAGCCCGCATCAAGGTCGATCTGGTGGTCGGGCGCGCGCCGCTGGCGCAGGGCAACTGGCTCTCCGATCACCTGGCCTTCGCGCCGCTGGCGGATGCGCTGGCGCTGGTGCCCGGCCTCGAAGGCCTCGGTGCCAGCGGCCGCGGGCAGGAGCTGCTGCTGTTGCCCGAGCAGCTCGTCGACGAGAAGCTCCTCGGCAAGCAGCGCCCGCTGGCAATGTTTCCCGAGTGGCAGGTCGGTCTCGACGGCGAGCGCGCCGACGCCTTGCTCGCGCGCCAGGCCGGCATCCGTCGCACGCGCGGCGAGCCCAGCCCGTGGTCGTACTTCCGGTTCCGGGTCGACGCCTTCGTCGAGCCGCCGACGGCGGAGCGCCTGGCCGGGGAGGCGCCGCTGCCGGTGGTGCGCGGCACGCCGCCGGGGCCCGCGGTCGACGCCCCGACCTTGCGGGCGGCGGCGCTCGCGGGCGGGCGCTACCTGGTCGGCCACCTGAGCCCCTCGGGCCGCTACATCTACGAGCACAACCTGGCCACCGATCGAAAGACCAACCCCGAGGTGGGCGGCGCCTACAGCATCCCGCGCCACGCTGGCACCACGTACTTCCTCGCCGAGCTGTACCGGATCACCGGCGAGGAGTTCCTGCGCGAGCCGATCGAGCGCGCGTTCTCGCACCTCGACGAGCTGGTCGAGCAGGGGGGCTGCACCGGGCGGCTCGCCGACGGCCAGCCGTTCGCGTGCGTGGCCGATCGCGGGCAGCAGGTCGCGGCGCTCGGCTCGACGGCGCTCGGCGTGGTGGCCCTGGCCGAGTACGAGCGGGCCACCGGCGATGCGCGCTACCGGCCGCTGGCCGAGCGCCTCACCGCGTGGGTGCTGATGATGCAGCGGCCCGACGGCTCGTTCCGGCACGAGTACGACATCGCCTCGCACACCCCCGACGAGCGCAAGCACCTGCCGTACTACGCCGGCGAGGCGGCGCTGGCGCTGGCGCGCATGCACACCGTCACCGGCGAGGCTCGTTACCTCGCCGCCGCCGGGCGCGCCCTCGATCACCTGGTGTCGATCTACGACCACTTCCTCGGCGGCTTCTTCTACTTCGAGGAGCACTGGACCTGCATCGCGGCCGAGGCGGTCCTGCCGGGGCTGCGGCCGACGCGCTACCGCGACTTCTGCGACGGCTACGGCGCGTTCCTGCGCGGGCAGCAGGTGACGCCGACCTCGCCCGGCCGCGGCGACCTCGCCGGCGCCTACGTGGTGGCGCCCTTTGTCGTACCTTTCACCACGCCGGCCGGCTCGATGACCGAGGCGATGCTGTCGGCGTGGCTGCTCGGCGAGGCCCACGGCGGCGGCGATCCGGCGATCTGGGGCCAGATCGAGGCCGCCCTCGGGTTCGTGCTGCGCCAGCAGATCCGCCCGGCCAACGCCTGGGCGGTCGCCGCCGACGACGGCCTCGGCGGGGTGCCGGGCAGCCCCACCGATCGCATCGTGCGCATCGACTACGTCCAGCACGTGTGCTCGGCGATGATCCGGGCGGCCGAGATCCTGGAGCGACGCCCGTGAAGGGGTGGGGGCGCGGTGCTAGCATGGTGACGTGGCTGCCGACGCGAGCGACAAGCGGACCCAGATCGGCGGTACCGGCGCTCCCTCGGCGCGGCTGACGCCACGCCCGACCGGCTCGCCGCCGGCGTCGCAGCCCCCGGCCTCGGCCAGCATCGCCGACGTGGAGCCGCTGCCGGCCGGCGCCGCGACCTCGATCGTGTCGACCACGCCGCCCACCACCGGCGCGCCCAAGGGCCGGCCGACGCCGCCGGCGATCGCCGCGGCGGTGGTGGCCCGCGCCAGCGGCGCCCACGCGGCGATGCCGGCGGTGGCGGCCGACGTGCCCCAGGCCGAGACCGAGGGCGACGTCCTCGTCGGGCAGACCCTCGCCGATCGCTACCAGGTCGTGCGCAAGCTCGGCGAGGGCGGCATGGGCTCGGTGTACCTCGCCATCCACACCATCCTCGAGAAGCAGGTCGCCCTCAAGGTCCTGCACGGCGAGTACGCGCGCAAGCCCGACCTCGTCGAGCGGTTCATGCAGGAGGCCAAGAGCGCCTCGCGCATCCGCCACGAGAACGTGATCGACATCAGCGACTTCGGCGTCACCCGTGACGGCCTGGTGTTCTTCGCGATGGAGCTGCTCGACGGCCACGACCTCCACGTCGAGATCGTGCGCGCGCGCAAGCACGGCACGCCCATCCCGTGGGAGCGCAGCCGCCGCATCTTCTTGCAGATCTGCGCGGCGCTGTCGGCGGCGCACAGCCACGGCATCGTCCACCGCGACCTCAAGCCCGAGAACATCTACCTGGTCGATTTCCTCGGCAATCATGACTTCGTCAAGTTGCTCGACTTTGGCATCGCCAAGCTCACCGACGGCGAGGGCGGCGACGGCGAGCGCAAGCTGACCAAGACCGGCATGCTCTTCGGCACGCCCGAGTACATGTCGCCGGAGCAGGCCAAGGGCGAAGGCGTCGATCACCGCGTCGACATCTACGCGATGGGCTGCATCCTCTACCAGCTCGTCACCGGCCGGGTGCCGTTCCAGGCCGACAACTTCATGGGCATCCTCAGCATGCACCTGACCGAGACGCTCGAGCCGCTGCCGGCCGACGCGTTCGACGCGGTCGGGGCGCCGCCGGAGCTGAGCGCGATCATCGACCGCGCGCTGGCCAAGGATCGCGAGGCGCGCTGGCAGAACATCGACGACATGGCCAACGCCATCCGCGCCCTGCACGGCGAGGAGGAGGTGGCGGCGCAGCCGGTGGCGGTGCCGCTCGCGACCTCGCGGCCGCCGAACATGGCGGGGCGCCAGCGCACGGAGTGGAAGGGCAACCTGCAGGTGCCGACCGAGACCATCGCCGGCGTCGCGGCGCCGACGGTGGCGGGCGCCCGTGGCACCAAGACGATGTGGCTGGCGATCGGCGGCGCGGTCGCGGTCGGCGGCGTGATCGCGGTGGCGCTGGCGCTGCGGGGCTCGGGCAACCCGACGCCGGCCCCGGTGCCCCCGGTCGGCAGCGCCGGTCCGGTCGCTGCCGGCAGCGCCGAGGCGCCGCTGCCGGCCCAGGTCACGATCAAGCTGGCGACGACGCCGGCGGGCGCCACCGTCTACCAGCAGCTCGACAGCGGCGCGTGGTCGGAGTACGGCAAGACGCCGCTGCCGATCGTCGAGCCGGGCAGCCGCGACACCAAGCGCTACAAGCTCGAGCTCGCCGGCTACGCGACCCGGGTGCTGGCGATCCCGATGAGCGCGGACCGCGAGGTCGACTACGAGCTCGAGCGCGTCGGCGACGCCGGCGTCTCGGCGGCTCCGCAGGAGGTCGACGTCGCCGCCACCGGCGCCAAGCCGCGGGTGCGGCCGACGACGGACAAGCCGACGACGACGGACAAGCCGACGACGACGGACAAGCCGACGCCGACGGACAAGCCGACGACGACGGACAAGCCGACGCCGACGGACAAGCCGACGCCCACGGACAAGCCGACGACGACGGACAAGCCGGCCGACCCGACCAAGCCCGACGGCACCATCCAGCTCAAGCAGCCGCTGGACTGGGGCGACAAGCCCAAGGTGACGCCGCCGAAGGAGGACTCGCCGCCGGGCCTCCAGGCGACCTCGCTGGGCGGCGATGCGCCGGCGGCCAGCCTGTAGCGATGCCGGCGCACGCCGGGCGCGCGCGGACAGGCGACGTCGAGCTGGCGTACGAGGTGGAGGGCCGTGGCCCGCCGCTGGTGCTGCTGATGGGGACTGTCCGCGCCGCTGACCATGTGGGATCCGCGGCTGGTCGCGATGCTGCTCGGGCGCGGCTTCCAGGTCGTACGCCTCGATCATCGCGACGTCGGCGCCTCGACCAGGTTCGACGCGCTCGGCGTGCCCGACGTGGGGCGCGCCATCGTGCGACGCCTGCTCGGGCGCGCGGTGGCGGCGCCGTACCCACTCACCGCGCTCGCCGACGACGTCATCGGGCTCGTCGATCACCTCGGCCTCGGCCCGGTCCACCTCGTCGGCGTGTCGATGGGCGGGATGGTCGCGCAGCTCGTCGCGTGCCGGGCGCCGGATCGGGTGGCGTCCTTGGCGTCGATCATGTCGACCACCGGCGCGCGCCGCTACCTACCCACGCCGCGCGCGCTGCGGGCGCTGCTGGCGCCGCCGGCGCCCGATCAGGCGGCGTACGTCGACGGCGTGGTGCGCACCTTCCGGATCATCGGCGGCACCCTGCCGCGCGACGAGCCGGCGCTGCGCGAGATGGCGGCCGCGTCGTGGCGGCGCGGGCCGTCGCGGGTGGGCGCCGCGCGCCAGCTCGTGGCGCTGCTCGCCGACGGCGATCGCACGCGCCGGCTCGCCGCGGTGCGCGCGCCGACGGTGGTGATCCACGGCGACCGCGATCGCCTCATCCCGCCGGCCGCGGGTCGCGCCACCGCGCGCGCGATCGCGGGCGCCTGGTGGGTGCCGATCGCCGGCATGGGCCACGATCTACCGCCGGCGGCGTGGCCGCAGCTCGTCGACGCCATCGCGCGCAACGCGGCGCGCTCGCCGTCGTGGGGCAGGCGGGACTCGAACCCGCACGATCTTGCGACCCTGGGATTTTAAGTCCCATGCGTCTACCAGCTCCGCCACTGCCCCCGGAGCGCCGACCTTAGCAGGGGCGGGGCGCGGTCAGCGCGGCGCCAGGCGCACGTGGTGCGCGAGCAGCTCGCCGGCGAGGAACCGGGTGCCGCGCGGCGGCCAGTCGCGGTTGTGGCGGAGGTACGTGTTGATCGAGCGGCCGGCGTCGTCGCGGCGGGTGCTGGCGCGGGTCGGGTCGACCACGCCGCGCCGGACCACGCCGCCACCGAGGTACATCATCTCGACGACGCCGTCGTCGGACACGCCGAGCACGACGGCGATGAGCGAGGCCGGAGCGCCCGCGACGGCGCGATCGAAAACCAGGAGGTCGCCTGGGCGCGCCGTGGTGCCGACGTCGGCCTTGGCGGCGAGGGTGTCGGCGGCGCGCGCCTGGGCCAGCAGGTCCGCGCCGGTGCCGGGGCCGCTGGCGTCGGTGGTGGCCCCCAGCGCGTGCGCGGCGCGCCAGGCCCAGGCGATCGGCGGCGCTGGATCGCGCTGGCCGGTGCGCTGGCGCAGGTCGTCGACGCCGGTGACGCCCTCGAGCGAGGCCAGCGCGGCGCCGGCGGGCGCGCGATGCGGCGCCGGCAGCCGGCTCCACACCACGCCGGCCGCGTCGGGCACGTCGTCGTCGACGTGGCCGACCAGGAGCTCGCCGGCCTCGGTGATCCGGACCATCTCGCTGCTGGGGCCGACCGGCGGCGCGCTGGTGGTGAGCTGGCTGCGCGACGGGCGGCCCGGCGACGTGGCCGGCGGGTCGACCTCGGCGACGCGCTCGGGCAACGTCGGCAGGCGCGCGCCACCGAGGAGCGCGCCGGGAAAGCGGTACGGCACCGCCCGCCCGGTGCACGCGCTCGCCGCGAGCGCGGCGCACGCGGCGACGGCGAGGATCCCGGGCTCCGGCGCATCGCCGCGATCGTCGGACGGCGTCGACGGCGGGGCCAATTTTTGGCCCGCGCCGTTCAGGCGGCGGCGAGCCGGGCGCGGACGACGGTCTCGACCTGGCCGGTGCCGGGCATCAGGTCGAACGGCTCGATGGCGTCGAGCTGGTAGCCAGCGGCCTGCCAGCGCGCCAGGTCACGCCCGAGCGACTCGGGCCCGCAGCTCACGTAGAGCAGGCGCGGCGGGCGACAGCCGAGCACGGCGGCGTGGGCGGCGTCGCTCAAGCCGCGCCTCGGCGGGTTGACCACGACCACGTCGGGGCGGGCGTCGAGGGTGGCGAGCGCGGCGGCGTCGGCGGCGAGGGCGTCCACCGGCAGGCCGGCGGCGGCGGCCGCCGCGGCCAGGGTGCGCGCGGCGACGGCGTCGAGCTCGATGGCGGTGACGCGCGCGCCGGCGCGGGCGAGCGTGAAGGCGATGCCGCCGACGCCGGCGTACAGGTCGCCCGCGCGGACGCCGGGGCCGGCCTCGGCGAGCTCGCCGACCCGCGCGTAGAGCGCCGTCGCCTGATCGCGGTTGACCTGCAGGAACTCGGCGGCGCCGACGGCGATCGGCACGCCGGCGACCTGGTCGGGGAGGGTGGCGGCGCCGACCAGGAGGTCGGTCGCCGCCTCGCGCGGGACGATGGCGCCATCGCGGCGGTCGTGCCGGATCCACACCACGCCGCGCACCGCGGGGTGTCGGCCGAGGGCCTCGGCGAGCGGGCCGAGCCGGGTCAGCGCCACCCGGGTCGGCGTCACCAGGGCGACGAGGGCGAGGCCGGCGGCGCTGGCGCGGATGACCACGTAGCGCAGCTCGCCGCGGTGGGTGCGCTCGTCGTAGGGCACGACGCCGGCGGCCTCGGCCGCGCCCCGGGTCCAGGCGGCGAGCTCGTCGATGATCGGCGCCACCACCTGGCAGCCGACGGTGTCGACCAGCTCGTGGCTGCGCGGGGCGTAGGCGCCGAGCACCACGCGGCCGGCCGCGGCGCCGACGACGTACTTGCCCTTGTTGCGATAGCCGAGGGCGGCGGGCGCGGCGCGCACCGCGGCGACCTCGACGCGACCGGCGCGCACGCAGTCGAGGTCGGCGACCGCGGCCGCCACCCGTGCGTGCTTGGCGCGCAGCGCCTCCGCGCCGTCGAGGTGCTGCCAGGTGCAGCCGCCGCAGCGGCCCGCGGCCGGGCACGCCGGCGTCACCCGCGCCGGCGACGCCGGGCCGATCCGGCGCACGACGCGGCCCCAGGCCTCGGGGCGGTGCGGGCTGCGGTGATCGAGGGCGACCTCGGCCTCCTCGCCCGGCAAGAGGTCGGCGACGTGGCAGGCCAGCCCATCGACGACGCCGACGCCGGCGCCGTGCTCGTCGAGGTGCGCGGCGGTCACCGTGAGGTGGTCGGCGGGGCCGGGCAGGTTGCGCGCCATCGGAGAATCGGGCATTGGTAGCACGCCGTGGCCGCCCCCGATGCTCCCCTCGTCGTCGCCGCGCTGTCGGGCGGCGTCGACAGCGCCGTCGCCGCGGCGCTCGCGGTCGAGGCCGGCGCGCGCGTGGTCGGCATGACGCTGCGGCTGTACGACGCCGCCGGCACCGCGGCGTCGAGCGGTGGCCGCTGCTGCGGGCCGCGTGACGTCGAGGACGCCCGCGCGGTGTGCGCGCACCTCGGCATCCCGTTCTACGTGGTCGACCTCGAGGCCGCGTTCCGGCGCGACGTCGTCGACGACTTCGTCGAGGCCTACCTCGCCGGCGAGACGCCCAACCCGTGCGTGCGCTGCAACCAGACCGTGAAGTTCACGCCGCTGCTCGCGCGGGCCCGCCAGCTCGGCGGCGGTCGCCTCGTCACCGGTCACTACGCCCGCGTCGTCGACGGCGACGACGGGCCGCGGCTCGCGCGCGGCCTCGATCGCGGCAAGGATCAGTCGTACTTTCTGTTCGCGATGCCGCCCGAGGCGTTGCCGGCGGTGACGTTGCCGCTAGGGGCGCTCACCAAGGACGAGGTGCGCGCCCACGCGCGCAGGCTGGGGCTGCCCAACGCCGCCAAGGCCGAGTCGCAAGAGATCTGCTTCGTCCCCGACGGCGATCACGCCGGCTTCGTGGCGGCCAGCGCGCTGCGGCGCGGGCGGTCGGCGCCGGCGCCGGGGCCGATCGTCGATCGCGCCGGCAACGTGGTCGGGGCCCACGACGGGGTCCACCACTTCACCATCGGCCAGCACCGTGGTCTCGGCAACCTGCGCAGCGAGGGCGGCGCGACCCGGCGCCAGGTGGTGCTCGAGCTCGACGCCGCCGGCGGGCGGGTGGTGGTCGGCGAGCGCGTCGACGGCGAGCGCCGCGAGGTCGGCGTCCGTGGGCTGCGCTGGCTGGGGCCTTCGCCGTCGGCGTCGCTGCGGGCCGGCGTGCAGCTCCGGCACCGCGGCGCCGCGCACCCGGCGACGGTGCGGTGGCAGGACCAGGCCGCGGTGGTGGAGCTCGACGAGCCGACGCTGGTGGCGCCGGGGCAGGCCGCGGTCATCTTCGACGGCGAGATCGTGCTCGGCGGCGGCTGGGTGACGTCGCCGCCGGCGTCGGCGTGAGGCGCGCGGCCGCGATCACGGCGCCAGCAGCGCGCGGTGGCGCGGCCGGCTCGCGTAGGTGACGCGCCACTCGGCGTCGTCGAGGTCGAGCAACACGCGGCGGAGCTGCTGGCGGGCCCGGCCGCGCAGCGCCAGCGCGAGGTCGTCGTCGCCGAGCCCCGCGGCGACCTCGGCGCAGCGATCGAGCAGGCCCGGGGCGTCGAGGTCGGCCAGCCTGGTGCGATCGAACTCGCGCAGCGCGGCGCGCAGATCGGCGTCGGCGCCGTCGCGATCGTCGCGCGCGCGGCGGGCGCCGCGGGCGGCCAGCGCGCGCGCGGCACCTCGCGCACCAGGCCGCAGGCGATCGCCAGCGTCACCGCGAGCTCGGCCTCGGCGTCGTCGCCCCGGGCGTCGTCGATGGGCCCGGGGCGCTCCGCGTCAGGCGGGTCAGCGCGACGTCGACGCGCAGCGGCGCCGCGCCGAGGTCGTCGGCGATGCTCGCGGCCTCGGCCAGGAGCGCCTCGGCGCCGGGCAGACCGCGCCGCAGCTCGCAGGCGCCGGCGATCCAGTGCGCGCGCGGCCGTGGCGGGTCACCAGGCGCAGCGGGCTCGCGACGGCGGCTGGGCGTAGCCAGCGGCGAGATCGGTGGCGCCGAGCGCGAGCAGGATCCGCGCGCAGGTCACCTCGGGGCCGCCGGTCTCGGCGTCGGCGTCGGCGCCGCCCAGCCCGCGGGCGCGCGCGGCCAGCCGCCAGGCCACGCCGGCGTCGCCGCGCTCGAGCTCGACCGCGGCGTGCTCGTCGGCGAGCCGCGCCACCGCGGGCGTGTGCAGCGCGTGCGCGCCAGGGTCGCCGCGGCCAGCCGGCCGGCGGCGTCGTCGAGGCGGCCGCTCGCGCGGGCCACCGACGCCAGCGCGATCGCGGCCTGGAGCTCGTCGGCGACCGCGCCGAGCCGCGCGAGCTCCTCGTGGGCGCGCGCAGGGGCTGGCCTCGGCGTCGTCGAGCTCGCCGCAGCGGCGCGCCGCCAGGCCGCGCGCGAGGTGGCGCGCGCGCCGGCGTGCTCGTCGCCGACGACGCGGCCCGGGCGACGACGGCGTCGGCGAGCGCCGGCACCTCGGCGAGGCGCTCGTCGCGCACCGCGGGCCGCAGGGTCCGCGCGGCGACGTCGAGCTGCACGCCCGGCTCCGTCGCCAGGGCCGCCGCGATCGCGAGATCGTCGTCGTCGCCGGAGCCGCCGCCGCGCAGGCGATGATCGAGCAGGCGGCGGGCCTCGTCGCGCCCGAGCCGCGCGGTCACCGCGACCTCGTCGGCGCCGGCGGCGAGCGCGCGGCTGAAGGCGTCGATCGCGGCGGCGGCGTCGCCGGCGGCGAGGGCCTGGGCGCCGGCGCGCGCCCAGTACGGCGCGGCGTCGCGCGACTCGCCGTCGGCGTCGAGCAGCGCGGCGATGCGCGGCAGCGGCTCGAGGCGACCGGCGAGCTCGCGGCCGCGCAAGAGCGCGCTGAGGGCGCGGCGCGCGCCGGCGAGCTCGTCGTCGGTGAGGCCGGCGGCGACCTGCTCGACGGGCAGCGCCAGCGCCAGCCCGGGATCCGGGCGGGTGGTCGCGCGCACCAGGTGCGCCGTCGCCAGGGCCTCGCACGCGCGCTCCAGCTCCGGTCCGGCGGCGAGCTCGTCGACGATCGCCCGCGCCAGCTCGCCGCCGCCGACGACGAGCGCCGCCAGCACCGCGCGCGCCGGCGCGCCGGGCGGTGGCATCGCGCCGGCCTCGGGCGCCCCGGTGGCGCCGGGCTCGGCCGCGGGCAGGCGCTGCGGCGACAGCGCGAAGCCGTGACCGATGGGCCAGGTGCCGGGGCCACGGGTGACGAGCACCAGCGGGCGGCCGCCGCCGGCGAGCAGGGCGCGGGCGCGTCCGAGCACGCGCGCGCTCGCGAGGTCGCCGCGGTCGGCGCCATCGATGACGAGCGCGCGCTCCAGCATCACCCGCGCCAGCGTGGCCGCTGCCGTCTCGACCCGGGCGTCGGCGAGCTCGGCGTCGAGGGTGGCATCGGCGCGGACCTCGGCCAGGAGCGCGGCCAGCCCGCCACCGACGGTGGCGCCCATGGCGTCGAGCAGGGCGAAGGGCTGGCGACGATCCGGGGGCGGCGCCAGCACCAGGCACGGCGCCAGGTCGAGCGCGGTCAGCGCGGCCACGGCCGGCGCGGCGTCGTCGGTGCGCACCTCGACGACGCCGGCTCCCGGCAGCGCCACGGTGAGCGCGCGGAGGGCGTCGGCGGCGTCCGTGGGCGGCGCGGTCGCCGGCGCGTGTTCGCCGGCGACCAGCACGCGACCGCCGGCGCCGTCGTCGAGCAGGCGGTAGCCGGCGCCGCCAAGGCGCGCGAGCAGCGGCGTCGGCCCGTCGATCCGGATCGCACCCGGGCCGGCGGCACGCGCGAGGGCGTCGGCCGAGGCGAGCGCAGCGTCGGGCACCACGCCGGCGTCGATCTCGACCCCGAGCACGATGCCGACCTCGGCGCGGGCGCCTGCGCCGCGCGCCCAGCTCGCCGCGTCGGCCGCGGCGTCGTCGCCGGCGACGTCGACGCCGAAGGCGACGTCGAGCTCGTGCTCGCGGCGGGCGACCACCAGCCCGCCGTGGCGGCCGGCGCGGGCGGTCAGCTCCTCGAGGGCGCCGGGGTCGGCGGCGCGCGCCCGCGCGACCACGACGCCGCGGCGACGGGCGGTCGGACGCGCGACCGCGACGGTCTGGCCGGTGGGTGGATCGACGGTGGTGCGCGGCGGCTCGGCCAGGTGCCTCCGCGGCGGAGGCGGCAGCTCGTCGTCGTCGACCAGCTCCACCACGAGATCGTCGTGGGCCGGCTGGTACGCCGGGTCGGCGCGGGTGGTCGGATCTTCGAAGTCGCCCAGGCGCGGTCGTCGGGTGGTGGCGTCGGTGAGGACGCTGCGGCTCGGGCGCGCGCTCGGCGGCGGTGGCACCGGCTCCGCGCCGGGCGGCGGCAGCTCGTCGGGCACCAGCGATCGCGTCCACTGGGACAGGCCGCGCGGGCCGACCGCGTACGCCAGGCGCGCGGCCACGCCGTGGAGGTCGGCGGCGGAGCATCGGTCCTCGGGGCGGAGCGCGAGCGCCGCGCCGATGACCTCGATCAGCGGCGCCGGCAGGTCGGCCCGGAGCGCGGCCAACGACGGCACCTCGGCGGCGCGCACCTTGCGCACGGTCTCGCGCAGGTCGGCGCCGCGGAACAGGCCGCGCCCCGCGCACAGCTCCCAGGCGATGACGCCCAGGGCGAACACGTCGGCGGCCGCGGTCGGCGGCTCGCCGCGGGTCTGCTCCGGCGCCATGTAGCGCGGCTTGCCGCGCAGGCGCCGTTGCTCGAGCGCCGACGCGAAGGTCGCGCGGGCGACGCCGAAGTCGAGCACCTTGACGTAGCCGTCGCGCGAGACCATCACGTTCGACGGCGAGACGTCGCAGTGGACGATCGCCATCGGCTGGCCCCCGGGCGCGCGCCGGCGGTGCGCGTGGTCGAGGCCGGCGGCGATCTCGCCGACGAGGTACGCGACCACCGGCGCCGGGACCGCCCGGCCGACCTGGCGCGCAGCGCTCTGGATCCGGCGCAGATCGACGCCGTCGACCAGCTCCATCGTCAGGTACAGCTCGCCGTCGGCGCGCCCGAAGTCGAAGACCTGGACGATGTTGCGGTGGCTGAGCTCGACCGCGATGCGGGCCTCGTCGACGAAGCTGCGGATGAAGCGCGGATCGCCGGCGAGGCGCGGCAGGATGCGCTTGAGCGCGAGCTCCTTCTCGAAGCCGGCGATGCCGAGCGACTTGACCTTGTAGACCTCGGCCATGCCGCCCTCGGCGAGCCGCTCGACCACCCGGTAGCGTCCGATGCGCTGCGCGTCCAAGGCCCGTCGAGGATACCACCGGCGCCGCGGCCCGATGGTACCGTCGCCTGGTGCCGGCCCGGACCGACTACGACGCGCTCGAGCAGCTGCTCGGCTACGTCTTCGCCGATCGAGGCCTCCTGGTGTCGGCCCTTCGCCACACCTCCTGGCGCAACGAGCAGGCCGCCGCCGACGGCGTGCCGGTCGACGACAACGAGCGGCTGGAGTTCCTCGGCGACGCCGTGCTCGATCTTGTGGTCGGGCACCGGCTGATGCAGCGCTACCCGCAGCTCCGCGAGGGCGAGCTGACCGTGACCCGGGCCCAGGTGGTCAGCGAGGCCGGGCTGTCGGAGGTGGCGTCGGCGCTGGATCTCGGCGCGTGGCTCCTGCTCGGGCGCGGCGAGGACAAGAGCGGTGGTCGCCGCAAGCCGTCGATCCTCGCCGACGCCTTCGAGGCGATCGTCGCCGCGGTGTTCTCGACCGCGGCTTCGATGCCGCCGAGGCGCTGGCGTCGCGGCTGCTCGCGCAGCGGATCGAGACCGTCGAGTTCAAGGGCTTTACGACTTCAAGACGCGGCTCCAGGAGGCGGCCCAGGCCGCGCTCAAGGAGCAGCCGAGGCTACCACGTCGTCGACGAGCAAGGGCCCGACCACGACAAGCGGTTCGTGGTCGCGGTGACCTCGGCCACGCCGGAGCCCGAGGACGTCGACGACGCCGAGGCGGGCGCCGCCGACGCCGACCTCGAGCTCGACGACAGCGCGCGCGGCCCGGTCGCCCGCGCCGGTCGCTGAGCGCGGCGCGGACCGCCGCTACGCTGGCGCGGCTTCGGCCGGACGATCGCGGGGAGCGCGGTGCCACGGCAGCGGCGGGCCGGCGCGGCGCCAGCCGTGCTCGAGCAGCCACGATTGCGGTCGGACGACGGGCAGGAGCCCGCGCCGCGGGAGGCGCACGACGTCGCCGGCCCACGGCGCGAACATCGTCGCCGACGAGTACGGGTCACACCGCGTCCCGGCGAAGCCGGGCGCGGATGATTCGCGGTGCTTGCGCCAGTTGTTGAGCACGTAGTGCAAGGCCGCCCGCACGTGCCGCGGCGTGCGCAACACGGTGGCGTGGTAGCGGTCGACGAAGGCGCGCCCGCGGCGGCCCCGTCGACGGTTGAGCCGGTGCGCCAGCGCGATCAGCAGCCCGCGCATGCCGTTGCCGAGCGCGCGGGCGCTGTCGGCCTCGACGAGGAAGTGCAGGTGGTCGCGCTGGATGGAGGCGTGGACCACCCGGAAGTCGAACCGTTCGATCTGGGTGGCGAGCGCGGCCTGCACGTCGGCGAAGCCGTGGTGTGATCGCAGCCCGGAGAGCTCGCGCACCACGCGCACGGTGACGTGCACCGGCTCGCGTCCGCTCATGCGCGGTCTGGACGCGTGGCGTAGCTCCGCGTGCTCACCCTTGGGCTTGCGACCGGCGCCAGCACGCGCGCCGCCATGTGTCCGGAACGTCAGCGCGCCCTGTCGTGGTCCTCGGGCGCTGGCACGACGTCGAGGGGCACGTGGAGTCGTCTTCGACACGCGCGAACAGTAGCAGAGTCCTCTGGAGTGTTCAATCATGAAATGGCGAATAGACGTGCAGTAGCTGCAAAGCGTGTCCACCACTGCTACATCCTGGCCCCTGACATCTCGCTGCAGCTCGCGAGGTCGCGGGCCCTGGCACGCGCGCGAGCACAGGTCCCATCCGGGTCAGGGGGCAGGGGTCAGGCCCAGAACGCTACCTATTTCTCCGCGTTCTGGGCCTGACGTCGGCAGCGTGCGGCGTCCCCACGCGGAGATGCGACGCGGCGCGGCTACTCGGACGACGCTTCGCCGTGTGTTCGAAGGGAGGAGCGGCGAGGATCCGGTCCGCCAAAACCTGGGAGAAGTAGGTACAGGTTTTGGCGGACCCCTGACCCTGCGGCGTCGCGAGGGGACGAGGAGCGGCGAGGATCCGGTCCGCCAAAGCCTGGGAGAAATAGGTACAGGTCTTGGCGGACCCCTGACCCTGCGGCGTTGCGAGGGGAGGAGGAGCGGCGAGGATCCGGTTCGCCGAGACCTGGGAGAAATGGGTGCAGGTATTTACGGACCCGGACCCGGTCCTGGACCCGGACGCAGAGGCAGGGAGACAGACACCCAGACCGGCGATGTCCGACCCACGCGCAGGCGACGTGCGCCGGCGCGTGGCCGGACTACGCCTGGTGCGCGACGAGGAGCACGCCGGAGACGAAGCGCGGATCGGGGACGGCGTCGCTGAGGGGGCCGATGGCGGCCTCGAGATCGTCGAGCAGGTTGCCGGCGAGGGTCGCGCCGAGGGTGGCGTGGGCGCCCAGGGCGAGGTGGTCGAGGCGGGCGACGAGGAGCTCGACGCCGCGGCCGCGGGCAGCGCTGGTGAGGCGTGCCCCGTCGAAGGCGCCGGCGCGCAGGGCGCGCAGCTCGTCGGTGGTCAGCGCCGCCGCGCTCCACGGCGGGGCAGCACCGTCGACGACGATCGCGCGCGCGAGCGCGGTGCGCAGGTGGTCGTCGAGCTCGGCCCGCGGCTCGGGCAGCTCGGCCATCGCCGCGAGATCGAGGCCCAGGTCCTCGGCCAGGGCGATGCGCAGGGTGAGGCGCGTGAGGAGCTCGGCGGCCACGCGCAGGTCGCGGCCCGAGGCGAACGGGCGCAGGCCGGCGGCGGGCGGCTCGTCGAGCACGCGCGGGAACAGCGGCCGCGGTCCACGCAGGCCGGTGAGGAGCTCGGTGGTCGGCGAGCCGGCGGCGCTCGCCCGTGGCGCCAGCTGCCGCCGCCAGCCGCGCGAGCTGCACCGCCGCGTGTAGCCGACGCGAAACAGCCGCACCAGCGGGACGGTGCGCAAGGTCTTCGCGGCGCGCGCGACGTCGCCGCGCGCGACCAGCTCGAGGCCGAGCGCCACCGTGGCGGCGGCGTAGCGCGCGCCGCGCTCGACGACCTCGGCCTGGCCGGGCTTGACCATGCCGGCGGCGAGCACACTGGTTCACCAGCACCCGCAGCTCGGCCTCGATGCGCGGCGCGTGGGCGACGTCGACCGCCGCGAGCGCCGCCGCCAGCAGCGGCTGATCGACCACGCGCGCGGCCACCACCGCCGGCAGCGGTGGCTCCAGCGGCGCGCCGACCGCGGCGCCGTCGTCGACGGTGACCGCGCTCGCCTCGAGCGGCGCGAAGATCGCGAGCGCCTCGTGGAAGTCGCTGTAGCCGAGGTCGGCCAGCCGCGCCGACCGCCACCGCAGCGCCTGCTCCTCGAGCTCGGCCCCGATCTCCGAGCGCGCGGTCTGCAGGGTGTGGCGCGCCAGCTCCGGCGCGGCGCGGTAGAGGTCCTCGATGATGCGCACGGTGAGGCGCAGCTCGTCGTCATCGTCGCCGGTGAGCCGCACCGCGAAGAACCGATCGCTGGTGAGGTGCAGCGGCCGGTCGTCGGTGTCGTCGGGCTCCTCGCCGAGCGTGAGGTCGTGGATGATCGTGTTCTGCTGCAGGATCAGCGCGCGCAGCTCGGCGTCGAGCCCGCCCCACACCTCGCCGACCTTCTCGAAGCCAAGCTCGACCAGCGCTGCGAGCCACGGCCGCAGCGCCGGCACGTTGGGCCGGTCGCGATCCCAGCCGTCGAGATCGAGGCAGCCCTGGACCTGGGCCGGCGTGGCCAGCGCCAGGAGCTCGCCGGCCTCGCCGAGCCCGACCGCGACCGCCAGCTCGTAGACCTCGTCGGGCGCGAGCTGCGCCACGCGGCGGCGGGGTCGTCGTCGTCGAGCAACAGCGCCAGGCGCTGGGCGCCCTCAGGCGCGGCCGCGTGGGCGCGCAGGTGGGCGAGGGCGTCGTCGATCCGTCGCCGATGGGCATCGGCGCGCACCCTAGTGGCGCCGCCGGGGCGACGCAAGCGCGCATGGCTGGCGTACAACCGGGGCGTGACGGCCGCCGATGATCCGGTCAGCGCGGCGGTGGCGGCGACCTCGCAGCGGCTGCCGCCGGGGCCGGTCGCGGTGGCGTGCCCGGCGGCGCCGACTCGATGGCGCTCGCCGACGCCACCTCGCGCTGCGCCGCCGGGCGGCCGGTGGTGGTCGTCCACGTCGATCACGGCCTGCGCGCCGGCAGCGCCGAGGTCGGGGCCGGCGTGGCAGCCTGGGCGATGGCGCGCGGCGCCGCTGTCGACGTGCGCCGGATCGAGGTGCGTCCGGGGGCGTCGCTGGAGGTACAGCGGCCGCGCGCGCTACCAGGCGTTGGTCGCGGCCGCCAGCGCCAGCGGCGCGGCGGCGGTGCTGCTCGGCCACACCGCCGACGATCAGGCCGAGACCGTCATCTTGCGCCTGCTGCGCGGCGCCGGCCCGGCGGCCTGGCGGCGATGGCCCCGGTGCGCGATGGTGGCTACCACCGGCCGCTGCTCGCGATCCGGCGCGCGCAGACCGCCGCGTACGTCGCCGGCGCCGGCCTGCCGGTGTGGGTCGATCCGATGAACGATGACCGTCGCTTCACCCGGGTCCGCGGCGCTACGAGGCTGCGCGGCGCTGCGCGCCGAGCACCCGGGATCGATCCTGGCGCTGGCCCGGCTCGCCGGCCAGCCGGCGCGCATGGCGCGACGTCATCGCGGCGGCGGCGGCGCCGCCTGCGGCCGACGACGGGCTGGCGTGCGGCGCGGTAGCCGCCCCCGGCGGCGGTGGCTGCCTTCGCGGTGAGCCGCGCCGGCGCCGGACGCCGGCCTCGCGCTCGAGGCGGTGCACGTCGAGCAGGTCCTGGCGCTGGCCCGCGGGCCGCGGCGAGGCAGCGTCGTCGACGTGCCCGGCGGCCGTGGGTGCGGGCGCCACGGCGATCTCCTGCGCTGGGAGGGGCCGAGGCCGCGCGGCGGGTGGTGCAGGTCGCGGGCCCTGATGGCCCCCACGGTGGTGGCGGTGGCGGTGGCTGCCAGGCGACCGGATGCGGCCCGCGCGTCGTCGGGAAAGCGTCGCGAAAGCCGTCCGATCTGGCTGGTGAGGCGCAGGTGCCGCGGCCTGCGCGCGCGGCAGCCTGGGTCGCGGTCGCTGCCGACGGCAATATCGTGGGCCGGAGCACGTCGGGACCGCCGCTGGCGCGCAGGTCGAGGTTACCCGCCGACGACGCCGAGGGCGCCGACTAGGTCCATCTAGCCTCGCCACTGGCCACCGGTGGACATACCCGCCGCGAACACCTAGCGATCGGTTATCGGCGTGCGCCAGTCCCACAAGACCATCCTCATCTGGGTCATCTTGATCCTGATGTTCGTCAGCATCTACTCGATGTTCGGCGACTCGTCGTCGCCGGCCGAGGAGCTCGACGTCACCGCCTTCAAGGCGCAGATCACCGACCCGGCCAAGGCCGAGACGATCCAGAGCGTGGCGGTCGAGCCGCGCGGCCGCAACGACGCCCGCTACGTGGTGACCTACACCAACGCCAGCGACAAGCGCGTGGTCTACGCCGAGTACCCCGACAACCTGACCTCGATGATGTCGGCCGCCGGCGTCTCCTACTCGGTCAAGGCCAAGGACGACTCCAGCATCTGGCCGCAGGTGCTGCTGTCGTGGCTGCCGATGATCGTGCTGCTGGTCATCTTCTTCCTGTTCATGCGCAACCTGCAGTCGGGCAGCGGCAAGGCGATGAGCTTCGGCAAGTCGAAGGCGCGCCTGCTCACCGACAGCCAGACCAAGATCACGTTCAAGGACGTGGCTGGCGTCGAGGAGGCCAAGGACGAGGTCGAGGAGATCATCGCCTTCCTCAAGGACCTGAAGAAGTTCACCCGCCTCGGCGGTCGGATCAAGGGCGTCCTGATGATGGGCCCGCCGGCACCGGCAAGACGCTGCTGGCCTGGACATCGCCGGCGAGGCCGGGGTGCCGTTCTTCTCGATCAGCGGCTCGACCCTCGTCGAGATGTTCGTCGGCGCCGGCGCTCGCGGGTGCGCGACCCGTTCGAGCAGGGCAAGAAGACTGCGCCGTGCATCATCTTCATCGACGAGATCGACGCGGTCGGTCGCCACCGCGGCGCCGGCCTTGGCGGCGGTCAAGGACGAGCGCGAGCAGACCTCAACCAGCCTCGTGGAGATGGACGGCTTCGAGTCCAACGAGGGCGTCATCATCATCGCGGCCACCAACCGGCCCGACGTGCTCGACCCGGCGCTGTTGCGCCCGGGCCGCTTCGATCGCCGCATCGTCGTGCCGCGGCCGGACCTGCGCGGCCGCATCGGCATCCTCGGGGTGCACACCTCCAACAAGAAGGTGCCCCTGGCCGGGCACGTCGACCTCGAGGTCATCGCCCGCGGTACCCCGGGCTTCTCCGGCGCCGACCTCGAGTCGCTGGTGAACGAGGCCGCCCTCATCGCCGCCCGTCGCGACAAGGACAAGGTCGAGATGGAGGACTTCGAGGAGGCCAAGGACAAGGTCATGATGGGCGCCGAGCGCCGGTCGATGATCATCTCCGACAAGGAGAAGAAGACCACCGCGGTGCACGAGGCCGGTCACGCCCTGGTGGCGCGCCACGTCGGCGTCGACGCCGACCCGTTGCACAAGGTCACGATCATCCCGCGCGGGCGCGCCCTCGGCCTGACCCAGCAGCTCCCGGTGGAGGACCGCCTCAGCATGAGCGCGACCTTCGCCGAGAACACGATCTGCATCCTCATGGGCGGCCGCGTCGCCGAGGAGATCGTGTTCAACCACAAGACCACCGGCGCGGGGAACGACATCGAGCGCGCCACCGAGCTGGCGCGGTCGATGGTGACCGAGTGGGGCATGAGCGATCAGTTCGGGCCGCTCAACTTCGCCGGCTCCAAGCAGGAGGTGTTCCTCGGCCGCGACTTCGCGTCCGGCGATCGCCACAGCGAGGACACCTCGCAGCGCATCGACGCCGAGATCCGGCGCATCGTGCTGGCGCAGTACGAGCGCGCCACCAAGATCCTCAGCGATCACCGCGGCCAGCTCGAGGCGGTCGCCGACGCGCTGCTCGAGTACGAGACCCTCGACAACGACGACATCGACACCCTGGTCGCAGGCGGCAAGCTGGCGCGGCCGCTGCCCGCGGCGACGCGCCAGAAGCAGGCCGAGGCCAAGGCCGAGGCCGAAGGGCGCAAGCGCCCGGCGCGCATCCCGCCGCTGGACCCCAAGGCCGAGCCGGCGTGAGCCGCGGCCCGGCCGGGCCCGCTCCCGCGACCTGGGACCCGGCGTCGGCGCCGTGGGTCATGGGCGTGGTCAACGTCACGCCGGACTCGTTTTCCGACGGCGGCCGCTACCTCGCGGCCGAGGCGGCCATCGCCCACGGCGTCGCCCTGTGGCGCGCCGGCGCCGACGTGCTCGACGTCGGCGGCGAGGCCACCGGGCCGCGCGCGACCCCGGTGGCGGCGGCCGAGGAGACCGACCGGGTCGTCGCCGTGATCGCCGGGCTGCGGGCGGCGACCCCGCTGCCGCTGTCGATCGACACCACCAAGGCGTCGGTGGCGGCGGCGGCGCTCGCGGCCGGCGCCACCATCGTCAACGACGTCGCCGGCGGCCGCTTCGACCCGGGCATCTGGGAGGTCGCGGCGGCGGCCGGCGCGGTCTACGTCTGCGGCCACCTGCGCGGCGGCTCGCTGGCCGAGGTCTACGCCGCCGAGGGCGACGTCAGCGTGGCCGAGGTCACGGCGGAGCTCGGCGCCACCCTCGACGCGATGCCGCCCGCGCTGCGGGCCCGGGTGGTGGTCGACCCCGGCCTCGGCTTCGGCAAGGGTTCCGCGCCCGCGAACTGGGCGCTGCTCGACGGCGCCGGCGCGATGGCCCGCGCGCTGGCGGCGCCGGTGCTCGTCGGCGCCTCGCGCAAGCGGTTCCTCCGGCGGGCGATCGAGGAGGCCGGGCAGGTGGCGACCGAGGCCGCGCTCGACCTCGCCACCGCGGCCGCCAGCGTCCGCGCGGTGCGCGCCGGCGCCGCCGGCGTCCGGGTCCACGACGTGGCCGGCACCTGCGCGGCGCTCGGTCGTCGGCGCTAGCGCCGTCACCGTCGTCGGCGCTCGATTGCGCTGGTGCCGGCTGGCCGTGTACACCAAGGGGGCGCGGCGACCGGCGTCGGCGCGCGAGCGTCGCCATGTGGGAATCGCTGAGCAGCGTGTTCGATCGCCTGACCGTCGGGTCGGTGGTCACCACCGTGGTCGACCTCGCGCTGGTCTACTACCTCATCTATCGCCTGCTGCTCACCATCCGCGGCACCCGCGCGGCGCAGATGGTGGTCGGCCTGGTGTTCGTCGGTGCCGCCTTCTACGCCGCCGAGCGGCTCGAGCTGTCGACGGTGTCGTGGCTGCTCGACAACTTCATCAGCTCGGTGATCATCATCGTCATCGTCGTGTTCCAGGCCGACATCCGGCGCGCGCTGGGGCGGCTCGGGCAGGGCATCTTGCCGCTGGCGCGCGGAGCCGAGGCGGTGGTCGCCGTCGACGAGGTCGCCAATGCCGTGCAGCAGCTCGCGCGCGCGCGCATCGGCGCCATCATCGTGTTCGAGCGCGAGGCCGCGCTGCGCGAGTTCGTCGACGACGCCAGCCGGGTCGACGCGCTGGTGTCGCGGCAGCTCCTGGTGGCGCTGTTCCTGCCGTCGCCGCACAACGAGCTGCACGACGGCGCGATCGTGCTCGACCGGCGCCGGCGCATCGCCCTGGCCCGGGCGCTGCTGCCGCTATCGCGCGCGACCGACCTCGGGCCGGAGTTCGGCACCCGCCACCGCGCGGCGCTGGGCATCACCGAGGACACCGACGCGGTCGCGGTGGTGGTGTCCGAGGAGCGCGGCGAGATCTCGCTGTGCCTGCGCGGCTCGATCGCGCGCGACCTCGACACCCCGACCCTGCGCCGCGCGCTGCACGGCATCTTCGAGGCCGGGCAGAGCAACGCCACCGCCGCCGAGGCGGAGGCCGCGGTCGAGATCGGGCGCGCGGTGGCGTCGATGGGCGCGGGCCGCGCGGCCACCACCGCGCCGGCGGACCCGGTCGCCGCGCCCGCCGACGGCGGGCCGCCGCCCAACCCGACGGAGCCGTCGCCATGAGCCGGCGCGGTCGCCCCGAGACCATCTCGCCGCTCGGCCGGGCGCCGGCGCGGCGTCCGCCCCAGCGGCCGGGCCCGGCGCCCGCCGGTGGCCGCGGCGGCGAGCCGCCCCGAAAGGCCAGCCTCGGGCGTCGCCTGCGCGGGGTGTTCACCGAGAACCTGGGCTTCAAGTTCCTGGCGCTGCTGCTCGCGGCGACCCTGTTCCTCCTGGTCAACACCGAGCGCGATCGCGAGATCACCGCGCGCCTCGGCGTCAGCTACACGCTGCCCGAGGGCAAGGTGCTGGTGTCGGAGCGCATCGACGAGGTCCGCATCACCGTGCGCGGCCCGTGGCGGCGCCTGCGCCGCTTCGACGAGCGCGAGGTCGATCGCATCAACCTCGATCTCACCGGCGCGGTGGCCGGCGCGGTGGCGATCACCGGCGATCAGATCAAGCTGCCGCCGGGGCTCACGCTGACCTCGTGGTCGCCGCGCAGCGTGCCGGTGGCCTTCGAGCCCGAGGTCGAGCGCGCGGTGCCCATCGGCCCGGTGGTGGTGGGGCGGCCCGCGCACGGCTACCTGGTCGCGGAGATCAACGCCACGCCGACGGAGGCCTGGCTGCGCGGCGCCACCGGGCAGCTCGGCGCCCTGGCCAGCATCCCCACCAGCGAGATCCACGTCGACGGCCGCAGCGAGTCGTTCACCGCCGAGGTCGATCTGCGGCCGCCCGACGGCACCACCCTCATCGAACCGGCCGCGGCGACCCTGTCGGTGCGCCTGGCCGAACAGCTCGAGACCCGTCGCCTCGGCTCGCTGCCGGTGACCGTCGTCGGCGACGTCGAGGATCTCGACCTGGTGAGCGTCACCCCGCCGCAGGTCGAGGTGGTGCTCAGCGGCAGCGTGCGGGCCATCGAGCGGGCGGTCGCCGCGGGAGCGCGGCCGGTCGCGCGCGCCACCGCGATCGCGCCGGGCCGTCGCCGCGAGGTCGTGGTGACGGTCGAGGGGCTGCCCGCCGGCGTCGGCGTGGAGATCGTGCCCGCGCGGGTGCTGGTCGAGGTGCGGAAGTAGGTACCATCGGGCGCGATGAGCGTGCGCACGTTGTTCGGCACCGACGGAGTCCGCGGGGTGGCCAACCTCGAACCGATGACCCCGGAGACCGCGACCCGCCTCGGCATGGCGGTGGCCGCGCGCCTGCGCCAGCCGGGTCGCCACACCCGGATCGTCATCGGCAAGGACACCCGGCTCTCGGGGTACATGTTCGAGACCGCGCTGGCCTCGGGCATCGTGTCGATGGGCGCCGACGTCTGGCTCACCGGCCCGCTGCCGACCCCGGGCATCGCGTTCATCACCTCGTCGATGCGGTGCGACGCCGGCGTGGTCATCAGCGCCTCGCACAACCCCTACCAGGACAACGGCATCAAGCTGTTCGCGCGCGACGGCTTCAAGCTGCCCGACTCGGTCGAGGCCGAGATCGAGGCGTTGATGGCGTCGCCGGAGCTGCTCGACCAGCGCGCCGCCCCCGGCGACATCGGCTACAGCCGCAAGATCGACGACGCCCGCGGTCGCTACGTGGTGTTCTGCAAGACCACGTTCCCGAGCGAGCTGACCCTCGACGGCCTGACCATCGTCGTCGACGGCGCCCACGGCGCCGGCTACCGGGTCGGACCGGCGGTGTTCGAGGAGCTCGGCGCCCGGGTCATCGCCATCCACACCAACCCCAACGGCAAGAACATCAACGATCGGTGCGGCGCGCTCCACCCCGAGACCATGGGCGAGGCGGTCAGGCTGCACGGCGCCGACCTCGGGGTGGCCCTCGACGGCGACGCCGATCGGCTGGTCCTGTGCGACGAGCACGGGGCGATCGTCGACGGCGACGCGGTGATGGCCCTGTGCGCGACCCGCATGCTCGCCGAGGGCACCCTGGCCAAGGGCACGCTGGTGACCACGGTGATGTCGAACCTCGGCCTCGAGCACGCCATCCGACGGGCCGGCGGCCAGCTCGTGCGCACCGGCGTCGGCGATCGCTACGTGGTCGAGGAGATGCGCCGCGGTGGCTACAACCTGGGTGGCGAGCAGTCGGGCCACCTGGTGTTCCTCGATCACGCCACCACCGGCGACGGCATCGTCGCCGCGCTGCGGGTGCTGGCGATCCTGCGCCGCGAGGGCAAGCCGCTGTCGGAGCTGGCCGCGGTCATGACGCGCACGCCGCAGGTGCTGGTGAACTTCGCGGTCGGCCGCAAGCGCCCGCTCGACGAGCTGCCCGCGGTGCAGGCGCTCATCGCCGCCACCGAGCGCGAGCTCGGCACCGACGGCCGCGTGCTGGTGCGCTACAGCGGCACCGAGGCCAAGGCCCGGGTGATGATCGAGGGCCCGGATCCGGCGCGCATCCAGGCGATGGCCGACGACATCGCCGGCGAGCTGGCGCGGGCGTGCGGGGCGGAGGCCGGCGCGTGATCGCGGCGGAGGGCCGCGCGTGACCCGCCCGATCTACTCGGCGGCCGAGAGCCGCGCCATCGACGCCACCGCGATCGCCGCCGGCACCCCCGGGGTCACGCTGATGGAGCGCGCCGGGCGCGCGGTCGCGGACGCGGCGGTCGCGGCCGCGAGCGGCGGGCGCGTGGTGGTGGTCGCGGGCATCGGCCAGAACGGCGGCGACGGGTTCGTCGTCGGCTGGGTGTTGCACGGCCAGGGCGTGCCGGTGTCGGTGGTGCTCGTCGGCGATCGTGGCCAGGTGGCCGGCGACGCGCGGATCCACCTCGAGCGGCTCGAGGCCACCGGGGCCCCGACCTTCGACGTCACCGGCGCCGACGGCCTGGCCGCGCTCGAGGCGACCCTCGATGGCGCCGAGGTGGTGGTCGACGCCCTGTTCGGCACCGGGCTGTCGCGGCCGCTCGAGGGGCTGCACGCCGACGTGGTGGCCCGGGTCAACGAGGCGGTCGCGGTGCGCATCGCCGTCGACGTGCCGTCGGGCGTCCACGCCGACGACGGCCGCGTGCTCGGCGTGGCCGTGCGCGCCGATCGCACGATCTGCATGGCCGGCTTCAAGCGCGGCCTGGTGATGGGGGAGGGCGTCGAGGTCGCGGGCGCGCTCGAGGCGTGCGACCTCGGGCTCGAGCTCGGGCCGCATGGCCTCGAGGCGTTCGTCGCCGCCGACGCCGCCGCGCTGGTGCCGCGGGCCCGCGCCGGCGAGCACAAGGGCGCGCGCGGCCACGTGGTGATCGTCGGCGGCGCCGCCGGCACCCGCGGCGCCGGCCAGCTCGCGGCGCTCGGCGCCCTGCGCGCCGGCGCCGGCCTGTGCACGCTGGCGGCGCCGCCCGACGGCACCGGCGAGGTGCCAGCCCCGATGGCGGTGATGACCCAGGCGCTCGTCGTCGGCGCGCAGCTCGCGCTGCCGGCGGCGGCCGCGGTGGTGGTCGGGCCGGGCGCGGGGCGCGATGCCCAGGCGCGCGCGGTGCTCGAGCGTGCGCTCGCCGGTGCCCAGGCGCTGGTGCTCGACGCCGACGCGCTGGCGCTCCTGGGCACCGAGCTCGAGCGCGCCCGCCGGGCGGCGCCGACGATCCTCACCCCGCACCCCAAGGAGGCCGCGCGCCTGCTCGGGCGCACCACCGAGGAGGTCGAGGCCGATCGGCCGGCCGCGGCACGGGCGCTGGCCACCGGCACCGGGGCCGTGATCGTGCTCAAGGGCGCCCGCACCATCGTCGACGACGGCGCCCGGGCGACGGTGAACCTCGGCGGTCACCCGGCGCTGGCGACCGGTGGCACCGGCGACGTCCTCGCCGGCGTCATCGGCGCGCTGCTCGCGCAGGGCCTGGTGGCGCCGGTGGCGGCGCGGGTCGGCGTGCACGTCCACGCTCGCGCCGGTGAGCTGCTCGGCGCGCGCTTCGGCGGCCGCGGCGCCATCGCCAGCGATCTGCCCGAGGCGGTGGCGCTGGCGCTGGGCGAGCTCACGAGCCCGTCGACCGAGCGCCGATAGCCCGGGATCGCCTGCGTCCCGTCGGCGACACGCGCGTGTCTCCACGGCCGCAACGCGCGGTGAGCTCCGTGTTGTCGCGCAGTTGGCGCTGGCCCCGGAGTTGCTCATCCCGGTGGCATGACCCGCTCCGCCGCCAAGCTCGCCGCGCTCCCCACTGCCTCCTCGTCGACCACGCCGGTGCGCCCGCCGATGACGCTGGCGCCGCCGCGCCCCGACGGGCCCCAGGGCGGCGCCGACTTCACCGCGGTCTACCGCGCTCACGAGCGCGCGCTGCACGCGCTGGCGATGCGGCTCACCCGCAACCCGGCCGACGCCGCCGACCTGGTCCAGGAGGCGGCGATGCGAGCGCTGGCGGCGTGGCCGCGGTTCGAGCCCGGCACCAACGCCCGGGCCTGGCTCCTGCGCATCGCCACCAACGCCTTCATCAACGGCTACCGCAAGCGGCGCCGCGCCCACCGGTTCGCCACCGAGCGCCCGGCCGACACCGTGCGCGCGCTCTACGGCCAGGACGAAGATCACGCGGCGGCGGCCGTCGACGGCGCGGTCGCCGAGCAGCTCGGCGACGAGGTCAGCGCGGCGCTGGCGACCCTGGCGCCGGATCATCGCGAGGTGGTCGAGCGCGCCGACCTGCGCGGCGAGCGCTACCGGGACATCGCCGACTCCCTCGCCATCCCGATGGGCACGGTGATGTCGCGCCTGTTCCGCGCGCGCCGCCAGCTCGAGGCCCAGCTCGGCGGCTTCGCGTCGGCCGACTACGGGATCCGCAAGGCGGCGTGATCGGCGGCGGGCGCGGATTCGCGCCGCCGGCCTCGCTGCGGGCGCCGGCCCGGCCGGGTAAGCTCGGGCCGCGGCATGTACCACCCCTCGCGCGACGCCTTCCTCGACGCGGTCGGCCGCGGCAACCTGATCCCGGTCTATCGCGAGCTGCTCGCCGACGGCGACACCCCGGTGTCGGCCTACGCGGCGCTGGGCGCCGACGAGTACTCGTTCCTGCTCGAGTCGGTGGTCGGCGGCAAGACCTGGGCGGCGTACTCCTTCGTCGGGGTGGCGCCGCGCGCGGTGCTCACCTGGCAGGGCGGCACCGCGCGGGTGCGCTGGCTCGAGGGCGCCGGCGGCGCCGAGACCGCCACCGAGTGGGCGGTGGCCGACCCCACCGCGGCGCTGGCCGAAGTGATGGCGGAGTGGCGGCCGGTGCGCACCCCGGGGCTGCCGCGGTTCTGGGGCGGCGCGGTGGGCTGGATCGGCTACGACGTGGTGCGCGCCTTCGAGGATCTGCCGGCGCGCGCCAAGCCCGGGGTGGCGCTGCCGACGGTGTGCATGGTGCTCACCGACACCCTGGTCATCTTCGACAACCTCCGGCAGACGCTCAAGGTGGTGGCCACCGCGTACGTGCCCACCGGCAGCAGCGCCGACAAGGCCGAGCGCGCCTACGCCCGCGCGATCGCGAAGATCGACGCGATCGTGGCCCGGCTGCGCGAGCCGCGCGAGGCGTTGCCGGAGCTGTCGCCGCCGCGCTGGGGCGAGTCGCCGCGCACGACGGTGCCGCCGTCGGATTTCGACAAGCCGGCGTTCCTCGCCGCGGTCGAGCGGGTCAAAGAGTACGTGCTCGCCGGCGACGCCTTCCAGGTGGTGCTGTCGCAGCGCTTCCGCGAGCCGCGCGGCGACGTCGGCGCGCTCGACGTGTACCGCGCGCTGCGGGTGATCAACCCGTCGCCGTACATGTTCCACCTGCAGTTCCCCGAGGCCATCGTCACCGGCGCCTCGCCGGAGACCCTGGTGCGGCTCGACGGCGGCGTGGTCGAGGTGCGGCCGCTGGCGGGCACCCGGCCGCGCGGCGCGACCGCCGCCGAGGACGCCCGCCTGGCCGACGAGCTGCGCGCCGACGCCAAGGAGTGCGCCGAGCACCTGATGCTCATCGACCTCGGCCGCAACGACGTGGGCCGGGTCGCCGAGGTCGGCTCGGTGCGGGTGCCGGAGCAGATGGTGGTCGAGCGCTACTCGCACGTCTTGCTCCTCACCTCGCACGTCACCGGCACGCTGGCCGCCGGCAAGTCGTGGCACGACGTGCTGCGCGCGGCGTTCCCCGCCGGCACGCTGTCGGGCGCCCCCAAGATCCGCGCGATGGAGATCATCGACGAGCTCGAGCCGCACGGCCGCGGCCTCTACGGCGGCGCGGTGGGCTACGTCGCCTACGGCGGCAACATGGATCTGGCCATCGCGATCCGGACCCTGGTCACCCTCGGCGATGAGGTGCTGGTCCAGGCCGGCGCCGGGCTGGTGGCCGACTCCGACCCCGAGCTCGAGTGGCAAGAATCGGTCAACAAGGCGCGCGCGGTGCTGCGCGCGCTCGAGATGGCCCGCACCGCCGAGCGCGCACCATGATCCTGCTCATCGACAACTACGACTCGTTCACCTGGAACCTGGCCCAGTACCTGGGCGAGCTCGGCCAGGAGGTCCGGGTCGAGCGCAACGACGCCATCACCGTCGACCAGGTCGCCGGCATCGTCGGCGCGGCCGGGGCGGTGGTCATCTCTCCGGGCCCGTGCACGCCCAACGAGGCCGGCATCTCCCTCGACGTCATCCGCACCTACGCCGGGCGGCTGCCGATCCTCGGGGTGTGCCTGGGCCACCAGTCGATGGGGCAGGTCTTCGGCGGGCGCATCGTGCGGGCGCCGCGGGTGATGCACGGCAAGACCTCGAAGGTCTTCCACGACGAGCAGGGGCTCTTCGCCGGCCTGCCCAACCCGCTGGTCGCGACCCGCTACCACTCGCTGGTCATCGAGCCGGAGTCGATGCCGGCCGAGCTGGTGGTCACCGCCAAGACCTGGGAGGACGAGATCATGGGCGTGCGGCACCGGGCCTACGCTGGCACGCGGACGCCACTCGAGGGCGTGCAGTTCCACCCCGAGTCGATTATGACCACCACCGGCCGGGCGATGCTCGCCAACTTCTTGCGGATGGCCGGGCTGCCGGTCATCGCGCGCGAGGCCGCGGCCGGTGGCTGAGGCGAGCGCCTTGCGCGCGGCGATCTCGCGGGTCGCCGGTGGCGGTAGCCTCGGCGCCGACGAGATCGCCGCGGCGTTCGGCGAGATCATGGATGGCGTCGCCACCGACGCGCAGATCGGCGGGTTGCTGGTCGGCCTGCGCTGCAAGGGCGAGACCGCCGACGAGCTGGCCGGCGCGGCGCGCGCGATGCGCGCGCGGGCGCTGCCGCTGGTGGCGCCGACGCCGGCGCGCGCGGTCGACACCTGCGGCACCGGCGGCGACGGCTCGGGCTCGGTCAACGTGTCGACCCTGGCGGCCATCGTCGCCGCCGGCGCCGGCGCCCAGGTGGTGAAGCACGGCAACCGCGCGCTGTCGTCGCGGGCCGGCTCCGCCGACGTGCTCGAGGCCCTCGGGGTGAAGGTCGACGCGCCGCCGCCGGTGGTCGAGCGCTGCCTGGTCGAGGCCGGCATCGGGTTCGCGTTCGCGCCGGTGTTCCACGCCGCCACCCGCCACGCCGCCGGGCCGCGGCGCGAGCTCGGCACCCGCACCCTGTTCAACCTGCTCGGGCCGCTCACCAACCCGGGCGCGGTCGCGCACCAGGTGGTCGGCGTGTTCGACGCCCGCTGGTGTCGGCCGATGGCCGAGGCCCTCGGCCAGCTCGGCGCGGCGCGCGCGTTCGTGGTGCACGGCGCCGGCGGCATCGACGAGGTCGCGGTGGCCGGCGCCACGGTGGTGGCCGAGCTCGCCGGTGGCGTGGTCACCACCTACGAGCGGACGCCGGCGGACTTCGGCTTCGAGGAGGTCGATCCGGCCGGGCTCGCCGGTGGCGACGCCGACACCAACGCCGCCATCCTACGCGAGGTGCTGGCCGGCGCCGGGGCCACCGTCGGGGCGCCGCGTCGGGCGGTGTACATCGCGGCGGTGATGGAGGCGGCGCTGGCGCTGGTCGCCATCGGCGACGCCGCCGAGCTGCGCGACGGCTGCGCGCTGGCCGCGGCCGCCATCGCCGACGGTCGCGCGGCGGCGGCGCTGGCGACCTGGGCCCGGGTGAGCGGGGCGGCGGCGTGAGCGCCCCGCTGCCCGACGTCCTGGCGCGCATCCTCGACACCAAGCGGCGCGAGATCGACGCCGCCGAGGCCGCGGTGCCCCGGCGCGAGCTCGAGGCGCGGCTGGTCGAGCTGCCGGAGATCCGGTCGCTGACGCAGGCGCTGGTGCGGCCGCCCGGGGCGCCGGTGCGGGTGCTGGCGGAGATCAAGCGGGCGTCGCCGTCGGCGGGGCCGATCCGGCCCGGCGCCGACCCGGTCGAGATCGCGCGCGACTACGTGGCCCACGGCGCCGCCGCGCTGAGCGTGCTCACCGATCGCGACTACTTCGACGGCGATCTCGGGTTCCTGGCGCCGGTGCGCGCCGCCGTCGACGTGCCGCTGCTCCGCAAGGACTTCATCATCGACCCGTACCAGGTGATCGAGGCGCGGCTGGCCGGCGCCGACGCCATCCTGCTCATCGCGATGGCGCTCGACGACGACGACCTGCGCGCGCTGCTCGGCCTGGCTGCCGACGTCGGGCTCGAGGCGCTGGTCGAGGTGCACGACGCCGGCGAGGCGACCCGCGCGGTGCGCGCCGGGGCCTCGCTCATCGGCATCAACCACCGCGATCTGCGGACGTTCACCGTCGACACCGGCCTGACCGCGGCGATCGCGCCGGGTTGCCGGCGGCCACCGTGGTGGTGGCCGAGAGCGGCATCCGCACCGCCGCCGACGTCGTGGCGATGGGCGCCGCCGGCGCGCACGCGGTGCTCGTCGGCGAGGCGCTGATGCGGCAGCCGTCGCCGGGGCGCGCGCTGGCGGAGCTGCGGGGGCAGGCGGGCGCGGCCGCGCCGGCGCCGCGGGTCGCGATCAAGGTGTGCGGCGTGACCGTGCCCGACGACGCCGCGATGGTGGCCGCGGCTGGGGTCGACTACGTGGGCCTCAACTGCTGGCCGGCGTCGCGGCGCCACGTGGTGCCCGACCGCCTCGCGCTCCTGGCCGGCGCCGCCCGGGCGGCGCGCCCCGAGATCGCCGTGGTCGGGCTGTTCGTCGACGCCTACGTCGACGAGATCGCCGCGCTGCACGCCGCCGCGCGCTTCGACGTGGTGCAGCTCCACGGCGACGAGTCGGTCGAGACCTGCCAGGCGGTGCGCCGCCGGCTCGGCCTGCCGGTGTGGAAGGCGGTGGCCATCGCCGGCGCCGACGACGTGGCCGGCCTGCGGCGCTGGCTCGAGCCCGGCGACGCCGTCGACGCCATCCTGCTCGACGCGCCGAGCGCCGGCCGCGGCGGCTCCGGCACCCGCATCGATCCCGCGCTCGCGACGGCCGCGGTGCGGGCCTATCCCTCGGCCCGCCTGGTGCTCGCCGGCGGCCTCGATCCCGACAACGTGGGCGCCGCCATCGCCGAGATCCGGCCCTGGGCCGTCGACGTCGCCTCCGGCGTCGAGCTCGGCCCGCGGCTCAAGGACCCCGAGCGGGTGCGCGCCTTCGTCGCCGCGGTGCGCGCGGCCGAGCGGGAGGCATGGCCGCCGGCGGCGGTGCCGGTGTCGCTCGACCCGTAGCGCGGCGCGCGGCGTGTTACCCACTCGTCATGGCGCTCCCTCCCAGCTTGCCCGAGCCTGACGCCGGCGGACGCTTCGGCGACTTCGGCGGCCAGTACGTCGCCGAGACCCTGATGCCGGCCATCGCCGAGCTCGAGGCGGCCTGGCGGGAGGCGCGCGTGGACGCGGGGTTCTGGGCCGAGTACGAGCGGCTGCTCGCCGACTACGTGGGGCGGCCGTCGCGGCTCTACCACGCGGCGCGGCTGTCGACCGAGGTCGGCGCGCGCGTGTACCTCAAGCGCGAGGACCTCAACCACACCGGCGCCCACAAGATCAACAACTGCATCGGCCAGGCGCTGCTGGCGCGGCGCATGGGCAAGCGGCGCCTCATCGCCGAGACCGGCGCCGGCCAGCACGGCGTGGCCACCGCCACCGTGGCCGCGCTGCTCGGGCTGCCGTGCGAGGTGTACATGGGCGCCGAGGACGTCGAGCGCCAGGCGCTCAACGTGTTCCGCATGCGGCTGCTCGGCGCCACCGTCCACCCGGTGCGCAGCGGCACCGCGACCCTCAAGGACGCGATGAACGAGGCCATGCGCGACTGGGTCACCCACGTCGACGACACGTTCTATTTGATCGGCTCGGTGGCGGGGCCGCACCCGTACCCGTGGATGGTGCGCGACCTGCAAGCGGTGATCGGGCGCGAGGCGCGCGCGCAGATCCTCGAGGCGACGGGCCGGCTGCCCGACGCGCTCGTCGCGTGCGTCGGCGGCGGCTCGAACGCCGCCGGCCTGTTCGCGCCGTTCGTGGCCGACGCCGCGGTGCAGCTCTGGGGCGTCGAGGCCGCCGGCGACGGCGTGGCGACTGGCCGCCACGCGGCGACCCTGGGCGCCGGTCGGGTCGGCGTGCTGCACGGCAGCAAGAGCTACGTCCTGACCCACACCGACGACGCGCGCCTCGGGCAGATCGCCCACGCGCACTCGATCAGCGCCGGGCTCGACTACCCCGGCGTCGGCCCCGAGCACGCGCACTGGCACACCAGCGGCCGCGCCCGCTACGTGGCGCGCACCGACGCCGACGCGCTGACGGCGCTGCAGCGCCTGGCCCGGGCCGAGGGCATCATCTGCGCGCTCGAGACCGCGCACGCGGTGGCCGCGCTCGACGAGGTCGCCGCCGCGGTCGGCGCCGACGGCGTCATCGTGCTCGGGCTCTCGGGGCGCGGCGACAAGGACATGGTCACGGTGGCCGCGGCGATGGAGCCGTCGTCGTGACCGCGACGCGACTCCGGCAGCGCCTGGCGGCGTGTCGCGCCGAGGGGCGCGGCGCGCTGGTGGTGTACCTGACCTTCGGCGATCCGGATCCTGCCGCCTCGATCGAGATCGTGGTCGCCGCCGCTGCCGCCGGCGCCGACGTCATCGAGCTCGGGGTGCCGTTCTCGGATCCCAGCGCCGACGGCCCGGTGATCCAGGCGGCGATGGAGCGGGCGCTGGCCGCCGGCGGCGGCCTCACGTCGGCGCTCGACGCGGTCGCGGCCATCCGCGCGCGCGGGTGCGAGGTGCCGATCGTCTTGTTCGGCTACTACAACCCGATCTTCGTCATGGGCCCGGCGGCGTTCGCCCGGCGCGCGGCCACCGTCGGCGTCGACGCCTGCCTCACCGTCGACCTGCCCATCGACGAGCTCGACGAGCTGCGCGGCCCGCTGCGCGACGCCGGCCTCGACGTCATCCCGCTGTTGGCGCCGACCTCCACCGAGGCGCGGCTCGCCCGGGTCGGGGCGCTGGGCGCGCCGTTCGTCTACTACATCTCGATGACCGGGGTCACCGGCGCCGCCCTCGACGCCGCCGCGCTGTCGGCGGAGCGCTTCGCCGCGGTCCGCGCCGCCGTCGGCGCGCCGCTGATGATCGGCTTCGGCATCAAGACGGCCGCGGACGCCCGCGCCGCCGCGGCGCATGCCGACGGCGTCGTCGTCGGCAGCGCGGTGGTCGCGCGGATCGCGGCGGCGCCGGCGACCGCGCCCGGAGCGGTCGCGGAGCTCGTCGGCGAGCTGGCCGCGGCGCTGCGCCCCGGCGGCTGACCGCTACGACCCGTACGGGTCCTTGACGTCCTGGGGCGACGCGGTCGGCGCGGTCGGGCTCGGCGCGCCGCCGTTGTTGATGTCGACCTTGGGCGCGTCGATGGTGATCTTGGCGCTGCCCTTGACCTTGCCGGAGGCGTCGGTGCCGACCTTGGTGGTCGTGCCCGAGGTGATCTCGATGTTCTGCTTGGCCTTCCACGCGGCGGCCTTCGACACCATCGCCACGGTGCCGGTGGGCGCCTGCAGGGCGACGTCGCCGGCGAGGGCTCGACGGTGATCGTGTTCTTCTCGACCTCGAAGGTGATGCGGCCCTTGCCGCCGCCGTCCTCGATGATGATGAGGCCCTTGTCGTCGTCGAACACGATCCGCGAGCCCGCGCGCGACTTGATGACCCGGCGCTCGTTCTTGCCGTCGTTCTTGTCGGCCGGCGCGTCCTTGCCGTTCCACAGCGCGCCGATGACGACCGGGTGGTTGATGTCGCCGTGCTCGAACATCACGACGACCTCGTCGTCGACCTCGGGGATGAAGAACCAGCCGCGGTTCTTGCCGGCGCCGGGCGACACCACCGGCGCCCACCAGGTGGCGTCGGTGGCGCTGAGCACGGGGATGCGGACCTGGACCCGCCCGAGCTTCTCGGGGTCGCGGTTGCTCGTGACCACGCCGATGACCGCCGAGCCGCGGCGGTCGGCCTGGGCGGCGCCGCGCTGCAGGTGCCGGAACAGCTCGGAGGCCAGGGCCGACATGGGATGAGCGTACTACGGCGCGCCGGGCCCCGGGATTCCCGCGGGGGCGGGCGCCGGGCGCGGCCAGGTGACCAGGCCGAGGTCGATGCGACCGGCGCTGGCGCCCGGGCCAGCGGCGCCGACCTCCTTGCCGCGCTCGCCGGTGACGATCAGGGTCACCGCCAGGGCGTCGCCGGTGGCGTCCCTGGGTAGCTTCACGGTGAACCGGTCGCGCACGAACTCGCCGACCCGCCAGCGATCGGTCGGGAACAGGCCGTCGAGGGTGAGGCGGGCGCCGGCCCGGGCCAGGGCGCCGTGCCGCGGGGCCCCGGGCTGGTACCCGGCGCGGTCGACGGTGGCGACCTCGAGCCCGAGCCGCAGGCCCTGGGTCACCGGCTGGGTGACCTCGAAGTACACGTAGAGATCGATGCTGTCTCCGGGCTTCACCAGCTTGCCGGGCTCGGCCAGGCTCGCGCCCAGCACCGCGAGGCGACCACCGTCGAGGGTCGGCGCCGGCGAGGTCGCGGCCTCGGGCTCCGGTCGCGTGGTCACGATGAGCTCGGCCATCTTGGCGGCGGCCTGGTTGGTCGCGGCGTCGCGGGTGTACAGGACGCGCTCGAGCCAGGCGTCGAGCGCGGCCTGGTAGCGCGCCTTGGTGGTCGGGTCCTTGCTCGCGAGGTTGACCTTCTCCCACGGGTCGCGCGCGAGGTCGTAGAGCTCGTAGAGGTTGCTCTTCAGGTTGTAGACGAGCTTGTGGTCCGCGCTGATGGCGGCCCGCAGCGGCTGCGGCCAGTTGGTCTCGGCGAACACGATCCGATCCCGGTCCTCGGTGCCGTAGAAGATCTGCGGCACCAGGCTCTCGCCCTCGAACGACAGATCGTCGACCGGCGCGCCGATGAGCTCGGCGATGGTCGGCACCACGTCGAGGCCCGACACCGCGCCGCCGATCACGCGCGGCAGGTTGTCGGGCACGTAGACGATGAGCGGCACGTGGAGCAGCTCGCGGTACAGGGCCTGGCCGTGGTTGATGAAGCCGTGCTCGCCGAAGCCGTCGCCGTGGTCGCTGGTGACCACGACGATCGTGCGATCGGCGCCCGGCATGCGCGACAGCTCGTCGAGCAGGCGCCCGATGTGGCGATCGGTGTAGTGCAGCTCGCCGTCGTAGAGATCCTCCTCGCGGTCGCCCCAGGCCGGACCGTCGGGGTGGGCCACGTAGCGCCCGTGCGGATCGATGTAGTGGGTCCACAGGAGCCACGGGGTCTCGCGTTGCTTGGCGACCCAGGCCAGGGCTCGATCGGTGACCAGGTGGGCGGCGATCCGGAACGGATCGTTGTCGCGGCCGATGGAGTTGTCGTAGTCGTCGATGCCCTGGTCGAGGCCCCAGTCGTTGAAGTACGGGTGGGTGGTGATGGCCCCGGTCCGGTAGCCCTTGCGCTTGGCGATCTCGCCGATGAGCGTGGCCTCGGGCAGCACCTTGGGTGCGGTGCCCTTGCGCTCGGGGCCGAGCGGGATGCCGGAGTGGAAGAACTTGGAGGTGAGGATCGCGGGCACCGAGGCCATGGTCCCGGCGCTCGGCGCCTGGGCGAAGGTGAACGACGTGCCGCGCGCGGCGAGCTCGGCCAGGCGCGGGGTGGTGTCGCGGCCACGCGGGCCGTCGCGGTAGCCGCCGAAGCTGGTGTGGTCGTAGCGGACGGTGTCGATGGTGATGAGCAGGACGTTCCACGGCCGCCGGAACGCCGGCGGCACCGGCGCACCGCCGCCCGCGGGCCGCGCCAGATCGCGCAGCGAGAAGTCGCGCCCGTCGCAGTTCTGATCGACGCCGTCGTCGGGCAGGTCGCGCGCCATCGGGTGGCGGCCGGCGTCGAAGGGCGCGCAGTCGTTCTCGCCGAGCCACGAGCCGTAGCCGTCGCCGTCGAGATCGTTGGCGCTGCGGAGGTAGCCGATGAGCGTGTCGAGGGGCGGCGACGACGACACCGGGATGAACTTCACCTCGGCGTCGGCGCCCAGGCGCAAGAGCGTCAGCGGCACCAGGACGAAGGTGGTCGCCGCCGCGACCAGCGCGCGTCGTCGACGAGGACCGGGCGCGGCGGGCTCGCCTGCGGGGCGCCAGGGCAGGCGCCGCCAGCGAGCAGCGCGCCGAGCGCGATCACCCGACCGGACGGCCGTTCTCCGACAGCACCGCCTGCACCGCTGGCGACGCCAGCCAGCCGGCGATGGAGAGCCCGGCGGCGGCCAGCGCGTACAGCGACATCGCCGGCAGCCAGCGCCCCAGCGAGGGGCGCGACCGAGGAGTGCGGGTGTAGCCACGTCGCCGCCCGGGCCAGCGCCCGCGCGAGGCCGAGCTGGGCCAGCACCAGCAGCGCCGCCAGCTGCCGGCGAGCACCAGCGCGCGCCAGCCGTCGTCGGCGGTGCCAGTCAGGACGCCGTGGCCGAGGCGCTGGGCAGCGCGCCGCCGACCACGGCGGTGAGTAGCGTCGCCCACAGCCGAGGCCGGCCCGACGGTCGGTCGCGCCGAGTGCGCCACCCGCCGGGCGAGCACGCTCGGGCCGAGGCGATCGGCGCGGTAAGCGGCCGTCGCCACCGGTCCGCCATCAAGGCGCCAGCCGACGCCACGTGGCGAGCAGCGCCAGCGCCCCGGCGAACAGGCCGGCGCTGAGCTGCTGGCTCAGCAGCCCGGCTGGTGACCACGAAGCGGGCCCTGCCCGTGGGCCGCGGCGGCGCCCACCGCCGCGATGCGACCGCCAGGCCGACGGCGAGCGCGGGCGGCAGCGCGCGTGGTCGCGGCGCAACGCGGCGCGCCAGCCAGGTCAGCGGCGGTCGCGGTGAGGACGGCGGTGAGCGCCAGCCACACGACCAGGGTGAGGGTCGCGGTCAGCGCGGCGAACCGGAGCTTCACGCTCCGCACTCGAGGAGCAGGTAGCTCACCCTGGCGCCGACACGCCACCGCCGCCGGCGTAGCGCCACAGCGTGACCGAACTCGAGCGCCAGGCACTGCCGCCGCCGACGCAACCGCGATCCGGGCAGCGCGCGCGACGTCGCCGCGGACGGCCTGGCCAGCGTCGCCGCGCCATCTACCGCCGCAGTCGGTGCTTGACCAGCACCCACATCGCCGTCGGTCCGCAGACCTTCGCGCCGTCGGCGATCGCGCGCGCGGTGTACGAGATGGGCACCTCGACGATGGGGACGCCGCGGCGGCCGAGCCGTGACCTCGGGGGCAGAACTCGAAGCCGGTGCACTCCGAGCTCGAGGATCGGAGAACGCTCGGTGCGGATCAACTTGAAGCAGGTCGCCTCGTCGGTGATCTGCAGGCCGTAGAGAAACAGGTTGGAGCTGACCGACAGGATCGGTTGGCGACGAAGTTGGCGGTCTTCATCCCGGTCGGTCGCGGGTTGGCCAGGAACCGCGAGCCGTAGACGACGTCGGCGCCGGCGCAGGCGGCGTCGAGCAGGGCCGGGTAGTCGGTGACCTCGTACTCGAGGTCGGCGTCCTGGACCAGGCAGTACCCACTCGCCGCGGGCGGCGTCGAGGGCGGTGCCTTGCCGCGGTTCTCGGGGTGGCGCACGACCGGATGCTGGGCTCGGCGGCGGCCGCCTCCGGCCGCGATGGCGTGGGTGCGGTCGCGAGAGCCGTCGTCGCAGGAACGACGATCTCCTTGGTGAACCCGTGGCGCTCGGTCGACGGCGGCGACGCGCCAGGCCTCGCCGATGGTGGCCTCTTCCTGGTAGGCCGGGATCAAGATCGACAGGAGCATCGCGTGGCCGCGGGATACCATGGCCAGCGCGCGGTGCCAGCCGGCGGCCGGGTGCGCTACCTGTCCGGCCGTGATCTCGCGCCCGCGCCGAAGCGGTCGTCGTCCCTGGGACGGCGGGCGAGGCGGCGCGCTGTGAAGCGGCTGGCCGCGTGGCTGCGCCGGCGGCTCGGATCGCGATCGCGGCGCTGCTGCTGTACGTGTTCCCGTACTTCCCCGGCATCCGCAGCCTCAACAGCTGCCCCGAAGGGTTTTACCTGGTGCAGGCGATGGCCGACCACGGCACCTTCGCCATCGACGCCGGGGTCGCGCGCCTGGCGCCACCGCCAGCGTCTCGTGCAGCAGCGCGCCCAAGGGCACCAGCCTCGAGCGCTGCCGCCAGCGCCGGCCACTTCTACTCCAACAAGGCGCCGGGCTTCCGTCGATGCTCGCGGTGCCGACCACCACCTGGCACGCGGCGGTGACCGCGCTGGCCAGAACGCGCCGACGCTGGCCGAGGTCACCTGGCTGTGCCGGGTGGTCACCGGCGGTGCCGACCCTGGCGCTGCTCGCGCTGCTGTCCAGGGCTACCTCGCCCGGTTCGCGCCGGATCCGGCGGTGCGGCGGGTGGTGCTCGCCTACGCGCTCGGCTCGATGGCGCTGACCTACTCGATCTGTTCATCTCGCACCAGCTCTCGGCGGTGTGCATCGCCGCGGCGTGGATCCTCCTGGTGCAAGAAAGAGGCCCTCGACGGCGAGCGCTCGCCGCGGAGCCTGTGGCTGGCCGGGGCGCTCGCCGGCGCGGCGCCGCTGTCCGACACCAGGCGGCCTTCGCCCTTGCGATCGCCATCTGGCTGGTGGTGCGGCTGGCGCCGGCGATCGGCTGAGATTGCTCGGAGCGCCTCGTCGGCAGCCGCGCTGCCGCTGGCGGTGCTCCTCGCGTACCACGCGGCGTGCTTCGGCGGCCCGCTGCACCGGCTACGACCTCGACGGCATGATTCGCCCACTTCCACCAGCAGGGCTTCCTCGGCATCACCACCCTGCGGCTCGAGGCCTTCGCCGGCTCGACCATCAGCGGCGACAACGGCTTACCTCGTCACCCTGGCGCGTGGCTCTTGCTCGCGCTGCCGGGGCTGGCGTGGATGGCGCGTCCGCGCGGCGCCGACCGCGTACGCCATCATCGCCGCGATCGCGGTCGTACTACTGCTGTTCATCTCGTCGATCAACTTCTGGCGCGGCTGGCAGCTCGGGCTCGCTACATCACCGCGATGCTGCCGTTCCTGTTGCCACCGGTGGCGGTGGCGCTGACCCGGCTCGTCGCCAGGCGATCGCGCGGCGTGGCCTGGGGCCTGGTGCTGTCGGGGTGGTGATCTACGCGTGGTCGGCGGCGCTGTATCCACTTCGGAGAAGTTCGGCAACCCGCTCTACGACCTCGTCTTCCGGCTCACCCTCGACGGCCACGCCGCCGACAACGCCGCCGCGCTGCTCGGCCTCGACGGGACGGCCTCGCTCGTGCCGTACCGCCGCGGGGCTGCTCGCGGCGATCGCCGCGGTGCTGCTGCCGCCGATGGCCGGCGACGGCGGCGGCTGGCGTCGACGGCGGTCGCGGTCGCGGTCGCGGTCGCGGTGCTCGCGGCCTACGCGGCCCGCGCGGCGCCGCCACCGAGGCCACCTATCGCTGGGTGGTGTCGACGATGCCCGGCGGCGCTCGGTAGATCGATCGCCGACCGGCGTTGGGACCCGCATGTACATCAAGGTCCTGCTGTCGCTGGTGCCGCTCGCTGCGGCGTGTGGAGAAGCGCCGGCGGCGCGACCAGGCCGACCGAGCCGGTGGCCCAGGCGCCGGTCGAGGCCGCGATGCCCACGCCCGATCTGGTCGTGCGCGCGGCCTGGCCGGGCTTCGAACGACGGTCATCGCTGGGGCACCCGCGCCTACGAGGCCATCGCCGTCGACGGCGGCTGGGTGGTGCGCGGCCACGACGTGGTCCTTCCAGGGCTCGGGCCAGGAGCCTGACGGGCGTTCCCGCCGGCCCACGGCTGCACGCCGTGGACGCCGGCGCCGCCGGAAGGTCGCCGAACACTGCACGCCGGCCCGCTGATCGCGTGCGAGGCGTGCCACAGGGCTGTGTGCGACCTTGCCGATGGCGGCGGTGATCGCCAGGCCGCCGGTCGAGGTCGACGCGCCTTCGCCGGCTACGCGCCGCTGTCGGGCGGCGACTGCACCCGCGGCCCCGTCGGCGGCTGACCTCGCCGTTGTCGGCAGGCGGCCAGCGGTGCTACCACGCGTGCGCGCCTGGTCGCCCTCGGTCTGCTTTTCGGCGGGTGTCGGTCGCGCCCGTCGGTGAGGTCGCCGCCGGAGACGCCGCCGGCAGCGCGGCGTCGGCGAGCGGCGCGGCCGGCAGCGGCTCGGCGAGCGCGGTCGGCGTGGTCGCGCCGATCTGGCTCGCCAGTGCGACGCCGGCGACGGCGAGGCCTGCCGCAACCTCGGGGCGATCATCGCCGAGGGCGCGGGCGTGGAGGATCCGGTCGTCGCCGGCACGCTGTTCCTGCGCGGCGCTGCGAGCTGGGCGCGGCGGCCGCGTGCAACAACCTCGGGCTCATCCAGGCCGGGCTCCTCGGCCGCGGATCCGCCCAGGCGGTGAACCACCACGGCACGCCTGCGACGGCGCGGCAACCTGCTCGGCTGCCGCAGCCTCGACCTGTTGCTTCGGCGGCGGCCGCGGCGTGCCGGCTGACGTCGACGGCACGCGCACCCCAGCCACCCGCGCGTGCGGGCGGCTTGCCGCTCGCGTGCACCAGCCTCGGCGGCCTCGAGGCGACCCAGCCCGACGGGCGCAGGCCGGCGATGGGGGCGCTACGCCGGGGCTGCGACGGCGGCGATCCGGTCGGCTGCCGCGAGCTCGGCCTGGTGTTCCTGCGCGGCGAGTGGGTGACCCGGACCCCGGCCGGCGCCGCCCAGTTCCTGCGCACCGCGTGCGATCGCGGCGACGCGCCGGCGTGCGCCGCTGGCTCGGCGAGCAGCAGCTCCAGGGCGACGGGGTGCCGCGCGACGTCGCCGAAGGCCTCATCGAGCGCGCGTGTCAGGCGCACGACGCCGACGCCTGTGCGCGGCGCATCGCCTACGGCGCCATCCTATGGCGCGCTGACCGCCGGGCGCGGCCCATCACCCAGGTCGCGTGGTACTTGCTGCGCTTGGTGCCCTTCTTCGCGCTGCCGGGCGGCGCGAGCTCCTCGTCGGTGAGCCGGGTGAACTCGGCCAGCGGTTGCGCGCCCGACAGGAAGCGCCCGTTGACTGAAGAACCCCGGCGTGCCGGTCACCGCGAACTGCTTGGCGGTGGCGGCGTGCGCAGCCTGCTCGCGCAGCCGTGTCGGCGTGCTGCGCGAGGGTCGAAGTTCCTGCTGCGCGCGCGAAGTCGTCGACGACGGGGCACCCGGCGGCGGTCTGGTAGCAGGCCTGCTTGGTGGAGGTCGGGCTGGTCGGCGTCGAAGCGCCGGGCGCGAAGCTTGCTCCCACAGGAGCGTGTCCATGGCCGCGAACGCCTTGCCGGTGCGCGGCGCAGGCCCTCAACCCCAGCACCGTGGCGTTGGCCGGGTGCACCACCAAGCCGAGGTGCACCACCCGCAGGTTACCGTAGGTCGAGCGCAGGGTCGCCAGCGTGGGCCGGACCTTCTCGCAGTACGGGCAGGCGTACTCGGAGAACTCGACGATGGTGACCAGCGCGTCGTCGGGACCCTCGCTCGGGGCACCCACGACGGGGACGGCGTAGGTGAGCTGCGGATCTGGTGCGGTCCGGATCGGTCGCGGCGGAGGCGGCGGCGGGGGTGGCGGCGGCAGCGCGCCACCGGCGACGCCGTCCTGCGCCGCGGGGGCGGCGTCGAGCGCCGCCAGGGCGTCGAGCATCAGCGTGAGCTTGGTCTCCAGCGCGGCGAGCCGCGCCTCCTGCGCCGTGAGCCGGAGCTGGAGCTCGACGTCCTGCGGCGAGGGTCCGTCGTCGGTGGGCGTGGCCGGCGGCGGCGCGTGCGCCCCGCAGCCGAGGGCGATTGCGAGGGTGGCGGCGATCACGGCGCGCGGCATGGCGCGAGTGTACGCGCAGGTGCGGCCGTCCCGGCATCGTGGCCACGGCGGCGAGGTCGCGATACGGTGGAGGTGGATGCGCCCTCAGGGACCATGGTGGACCGCGCTGGTCGGCCTCGCCGCCGCCTGCACGTTCCCGTCCGCGGGCGGCATCGACGGCGATCCGCCGGGCCCGCCCGGTCCGCCGGGGGCCGACGCGTCACCGCCTGGCGTCGACGCCGACGTCACGGTGGACGCGCCGCCGATGGTGACGCCGCGGGTGCTGGTGCTGACCGACGCCCGGCCCGGCACCGCCGATCGTGACGCGCTGCCGGCGGTGCAGGCGGCGCTCACCGCCGCCGGGATCATCGTCGACGACGGCGGCTACTACGCCGACTGGCCGAGCAGCGTCGCGCCGGACCTCTCGGCGACCGACGCGGTCATCTGGCTGCAAGGCGTGAACTTCAACGTGTCGATCGAGAGCGAGCTGGCGCCGACGCTGAGCGCGTACGTCGCCGGCGGCGGGGTCCTGGTGCGCACCGAGTGGAGCGCGTGGAACGCCGATCGGCCGAGCGACTACGACGGCATCGACGCGCAGCTGCCGGTGACGGCGCCGGGCTCGCACTTCGGCTACGGCGCGGTCTGGAGCGCGCTCGCGCCGGGCCATCGCTACCTCGCCGGCGTGACCCTGCCGTGGGCGACCGCCGCCGGGTACTCGGAGGTGACCGCGGTGCCCGGCAGCACCGTCGTCGCGACGCTCTCGCCGGCGAGCGGCGACTCCACGCCGTACCCGGCGCTGACCTACCACGCCGTCGGCGACGGCCGGGTGGTGCACGTCAACCACGACGTGCTCTACACGGTGGAGGAGGTCGAGCCGCAGCTCCTGCGGCTCTTCATCAACATCGCGACGGTGAGCGCGTCGCCCTAGCTTCCGTGCCCGTGCCCGTGCCCGGGAGCAGGCCGAGACGTACGCCGCGAAGCTGCGTACGTCAGCGACCTGCTAGTCGTTGGCCTGGCCCTGGGTGTCGGTCACCACCGTCATGAACGGGCCGTGTCCGTCGGGGATGCGGGCGAAGCTGCCGCCCGCGGGCGAGTCGCCCTCGTTCCAGTCGACGGTGGCCACCAGCCCGCCGTCGCTCAGGCGCAGGATCGACAGCTCCTCGTCGCCGCCGAGCTTGAAGCCGGCGCCGGCGTCGTCGACCAGCTCGACGTGGTAGGCGCCCGGCGCCAGCGTCGCCGCCGACAGCGGCGCGGCGTCGGCGGGGTCGCCGGAGTCGATGAACACCAGCCCGGTGAGATCGATCGGCGTGGTGCCGGTGTTGACCAGCTCGAACCAGTCGACCGGATCGCCGGCCGCGGCGATCTCGTTGATCACCAGGCCACCGACGGCGGCGTCGACGGCGGCGTCCACCTGCGGCGGCGGCGGCGCGTCGGCGCCGGGCACCGTCGAGTTGCTGCACGCGGCGGCGAGCAAGGTGGTGGCGGCGAGCAGGGACGGGCGGGGCATGGGGTTCCTCACGGCAGGGCGAACTCGGCGCGGGTGGACAGGACGATCATCAGGCGGGTGGCATCGGCGCCGTCGGTGCCGGGCAGCGGACCACCGTCGTAGGTGACGCGCTCGACGGCGAGGCGCACGGTCAGGTCGGCCTCGGCGGCCACCGCGGGCGCGACGCCGACCGCGGCCAGGAGCGACAGCCGGTCGCCGGCGTCGTCGTCGAGGCGCGCCCCGCCGGCGCGGCCGGCGACGGTCACGCCGTGGCCGACCTGCGCCTCGGCCCACGCCGCACCGGCCCAGCCGGTGACGGCGCCGTCGCCGGCGAGGCCCCACAGCCGCACCGCCTCGACGCCGCCGGTCGCGCGCCCCGGCCAGCTCCGAGTACGGCTGCCGCCGCACGGTGATCGCGCGCGGCGGCCGGGCCCAGCGAGCCGTCGCGATAGGTCGCGGCCAGCGCCAGCCGCGGCGGCGCGGTCGTCGACGGGCGCGGCACCAGCGTGGCGTCGATCAGGAGCGCCAGGTCGATGCCGTCGTTGCGCTCGGGGTAGCGGCGGCCCTCGCCGGTGATGGCGCTCGCGGTCACCGCCACCTGCGCGGCGCGGACGGTGATGGTGGCGCCGACGTCGCTCGAGGCCCAGGCGGCGTCCCCCTCGCTGGCCGAGGCCGACAGCGCGCGCAGCGTGGTGCCGCGATCCAGGCGCTCGATCCACGGGTCGGCGATGAGGCCGCCAGCGGCCGTCAGGCGGGCCGCGCCGATCGACGGCAGCGCGGCGCGGAGCTGCGCGCGCTTGAGCCGCAGCACCAGCGAGTCGCCGTCGATGCCGAAGGTCGACTGCGCGCCGGCGGAGCGCAGCGCCTCGACGCGCAGCTCGAGCTGGTAGCGCCCGGGCGCGGTGGCCGGGCCGAGGCCGAGCGCGGCGCCGAGCTCGGCGCGATCGAGCGCGAGCTCGCGCAGATCGTCGCCGTCGCGGTAGGTCTGCTCGGCGCGCGCGAACACCTCGGCGGCGACGGCCAGGCGCGGGGCGTCGGGCGGCGACGTCGACGCCGGCGCGGTGGCCTCCGGGACGACTGCCGGCGACCCGGTGTCGGCGAACGCCGGCGTGGCCACGCCGAGCCCGACGACCACGCCACCGAGCAGGCCGCGCGCGGTCGTCATCGGGTGGTCTCCGCCAGCAGATCGAGGTCGGCCACCGCCGCGAAGTCGGCGCGCACGCGCTGGGCGTAGGCCACCGCGAACGCCACCGTCTCGTCGATGAAGGCCGACTCGTGGCCGCGTAGGCGCGGCGCGATCACGTCGTGGCCGCGGCGCCCGTCGGCGGTGGGCGCGCGGCCGTGGGCGCCGGCGAGGGCGGCGCCGCCGAGCTCGATCACCCGGCGAAACCCAGCGAAGTCGTCGGCGGCGAGCTCGGCGAGCTCGCCGGCGTCGAGGTTGCGCTGGTAGCCGGTGCGGTCCGACCCGGTAGGACACCACGCCGAGCTCGGCGACGCCGAGCAGGGCATCACCGTCGGTGCGGCTCGCGGTCTGGCGCTGCGCGCCGCGACCGCGCGCGCCGCGCTCCGACGACCACGGCGCCGCCGCCAGCCACGGCAGGCCGGCGAGGCGCACGCCGTCGCCGCCCTCCTTGAGCTCGAGCAGCCAGTCGTCGTCGTGGCCGGCGCTGGGGCCGGCGAGCAGGGCGTAGACGCGGTGCGCCGGGTAGCTGGCCACGCCGGCGCCCAGCCGGCGGGCGGCGTCGAGCACGCGGGCGTGGCTCGCGGGCACGCCGAGGTCGCGCCGCCACGCCCTCGATCAGCAGGTCGAGCTGGGCCCGATCCTCGCCGAGCCCGATCAGGGTGTCCTCGTAGACGCCGTCGAGCTCCGGCGGCGCCAGCTCGCGCAGGCACCAGCGCGCGCTCGCCCCGGGCCGGATCGAACGGCGCGTACTCGTCGAGCCGCACCCGATCGTCGCCGTCCTCCTCGGCGTCGTCGAGCAGGGCGTCGAAGGTCGGCGCGGCGCCGCGGCCGAGCGCGCCTGGCAGCTCGCTCGCGGTGATGGCGGCGACGTAGCCGGCCACGGCGGTGGCGGCGATCTCGCGCGCCATCGCCGGATCCTCGCCGGTGTCGCCGGCGGCGAGCACGCAGGCCACCGCCCACCGGCGGACGTCGCCCCAGTACGGGCCATGGCCAGCGGCGTCGAAGTCGTTCCAGTCGACGAACATGGTGCCGTCGGCGCCGCGGAAGCTGCCGAGGTTCTCGGGGTGCGGATCGCCGATGAGCAGCACCCGCGACGACGGGCCATCGCCGAACGCGGTCGGGGTCGCGCCGGGCGCGGTGAGGTCGAGCCAGTACAGGCTCGCGGTGCCGCGCATCCACGCGTAGACGTCGGCCTGCATGCGGCGGTACTTGCCCGCGACCAGCTCCGGCGCCCGCGCCACCCAGCGCTCGTTGTCGCTGGCGAGGGCGCCGAGCACCACCGCGGTTCGATCCGCTGGCCCCGCCGGCGTGCACGCCGCGACCAGGGCGAGCAGGGCGGACAGGCGCATGGACGGCAGGGGACCAGGCTTCGGTGACGACCGAGCAACGGCTGGGTGAAGGCACGACGCCACTCCGGGGCTTGCCGGGGGCAGGCCCGGGTGTCGTGCAAGTGCCCGATGCCGCAGTGCTCCATGGCGCCGAACACAGCCCGCTCACACGTTATCCACAGCCGGCTACCGCAGGCGCCAGAACAGCGCAACTCCGGATGGTTGCGGCCATGGACGGGTGTGAATAAGGGGTCGGTTTGGGGGTAGTTGTCGACAGCCGTCCGGAGCGCCGGACGCGGTTCGTCCGGGACCCGGATGCTGGCTGTCCGCCGCTCCGGACCGGCTGTCCGGCGGTCCGGACCGAGCCGTGTCCGGCGGCCCGGACCCTGTGTCAGCGGTGACCTGTCGCGCTGCCGGCGTCGACCTTCGCGTCGCCGCGCTGGCGCTCGGCGAGGAGCCGCCGGTACTCCGCGAGGTAGCGCGCCGCCGAGTCGTGCCAGCCGCTGCGCCGGCGCATGCCCCGGGTCCGCCGCGCCGCGAACCGCGCCGGCGCCGCGCGCCGCTCATCGAGCGCGCGCGTGACCGCCCAGCGGAGCCCGCCGAGGTCCGGGTGGTCGAAGCGAAAGCCCGAGCCCTCCGCCGGATCGGGATACGGATCGTCGACGGTGTCGCGCAGCCCGCCGACGGTGCGCACCACCGGGACCGCGCCGTAGCGCATGGCGTAGAGCTGACCCAGCCCGCACGGCTCGAACCTCGACGGCATCAGGAACAGCTCGCCGCCGCCGTACATGCGCCGGGCCAGCGCGACGTCGAAGCCGATCCGCACCGCGAGGTGCTGCGGGTACGCCGCCGCCAGCGCCAGCAGCCGCTCCTCGAGCGCCGGGTCGCCGCTGCCGAGGACGACGAGCTGCGCGCCGAGTTCGGGCAGGCTCGGCACCAGGTCGGCGATGAGGTCGGTGCCCTTGTGCGCCGACAACCGCGACACCACCACCATGAGCGCACCGTCGGCGGCGGGCGGCAGGCCGATCTCGGCCCGCAGCGCGGCGGTGCAGCGCGCCTTGCCGTCGGGCGAGTCGGCGGAGAAGTGGGCCGGCAGCGCGGCGTCGGTGGCGGGATCCCAGGCCACCAGGTCGATGCCGTTGACGATGCCGAGCAGCCGCGCGACGTCGTAGCGCAGGCACCCGCCGAGGCCCTCGTCGCCGGGCGGCTCGAGGATCTCGGCGGCGTAGCTCGGGCTCACCGTGGTGACGCAGCCGGCGCTGGTGAGCCCGGCCTTGAGCAGCGAGAGCTGATCCCAGAACTCGAAGCCCGCGGGGTGAAAGTCGCGCCACGGCAGCCCGAGCTCGTCGACGGTGTGCTTGGGGAACAGCCCGCGGAAGGCGAGGTTGTGGATCGTCTGCACCGTCGCCGCCTGGCCGCGCGCGAGGTAGACGGCGAGGGCGCCCTGCCAGTCGTGGCCGTGGACCACGTCGGGCGCGCCGCCGAGCAGCGGCTCCGCCAGCGCCAGCGCGCCGTGGCAGAGCGCGGCGAACCGCAGCGCGTTGTCGGCGAAGTCGCCGCCGTGCGGGCCGTACATGCCGTCGCGGTCGTACAGCGCGGGGCAGTCGAGCCACCCGATCTCGGGGGCGACGTCGCTCACCAGGAGCCGCACGGTGAGGGTGTGCGTGCCGACGGTGAGCGGCTGCCACGGCGCGCGCCCAGCAGGGCAGGGCGGCGTGGACCGCGCGTACGCCGGCGCGATCACGTCGGCGACGGACGCCCGCGCCTGGGCTGCGGGCAGCGCCCGGGCGACGTCGCCCAGCCCGCCGGTCTGCGCCCACGGCGCGACCTCGCTCGACACGTGCAGGATGCGCACGGCCTCGTTCAGTCGCCCAGCGCGTCGGCGCCGAAGCGCTTGTAGCGGGGGCCGGCGGATTCGTAGCTGTGGCGGTGCTGGGTCGAGACCACGAACGAGTCGGGCCGGAGCTGCGCGCAGCTCGGGGTCGTTGCCGAGCAGCCGGACGACGTCGTTGGCGAGCACCACCGGCTCCGCGCTGGCACCACTGTGCCCTTGGGCATCACCACGATGCCGGTCTCGGTGACGAACGGGAACCGCGCGATCGGCCTCGACTTTCGCCGATGACGCAGCCGGGCTCGACCTGCAATTCTTGTCGAGGATGCACCGGCGCAGGCGCGAGCGGGCGCCGAGGTCGCAGCCCGACAGGATCACCGAGCTGGTCACCTCCGCGCCGCCGTGACCGAAGCAGTCGTAGCCGAGCACCACGTCTGACAGCGCCTGGCCGAGGCACGATCGAGCCCTCGCAGATGAGGCCGTCGTCGACCTCGGCCGGACCGAACGCCTCGCCGGCACGCATGAACCGCGCCGGCGGGTAGTCGCGCTCGGCGCCGCGGATGCGCCACTGCCGGTTGTAGAGGTCGAGCAGCGGCAGCCGGGCGCGCACCTCCATGTTGAAGGTGGAAGTAGTTCGCAGCGCCGGACGCTCGCCGCATCGGCAACCGGTGCCTCGGGTCGCCGGCGGCGCACGACTGCTCGAGTCGTAGGCGAGCGACTCGCGCGCCTGGGGCCAGCAAGCCGAGATGATGTCGTGTGCCGAAGCCTGTGGCGCAACGTCGCGGCCGCCGGCGGAGCAACGCGCGCGCCTCGCCGGCCGAACAGGTAGTTGCCCATCGACACCAGGGTCCAGCCGGGGCGATCGGGCAGCTCCGGCGGATCCGCGGGCTTCTCGACGAAGCCGACCACGCGGCCGCGGGCGTCGACGTCGATGCAGCCGAACGCGCTGGCCTCCGAGCGCGGCACCGGGATGCACGCGACGGTGAGGTCGGCGCCGGTGTCGCGGTGCTGGGTGTCCATCTGATCGATGGCGAACTTGTAGACGTGATCGCCGCCGAACACCGCGACCACGCCGGCGCGCGAGTCGCGCAGGAGGTTGAGGTTCTGGTAGACGGCGTCGGCGGTGCCCCGGTACCAGAACTCGCCCATGCGCATCTGCGCCGGCACCACCTCGATGTACTCGCCGAAGCCCGACAGCCGCCAGTTGCGCCCGAGGTGCTTGATGAGGCTCGACGACATGTACTGCGTGAGCACGTAGATCCGGCGGTAGCCGGAGTTGATGAAGTTCGACAGGACGAAGTCGATGATCCGGTAGCGGCCGGAGAACGGCACCGCGGGCTTGCTGCGGTGGACCGTGAGCGGGCCGAGGCGCGAGCCCTTGCCGCCGGCCATGATCATCACCAGCGTGTCCTTCATCGGTCGACCTGCCGCGCAGCCACGGCGTCAGCGTAGCAGGCGCGCCCGGTGGCGCGGGTCAGCGGTCGTGGCGGATCCGCACGCGGCGCACCGCCTCGCGCAGCTCGGGGTCGGCGATGGCGGAGGTCTCGGCCTCGATCGCCGCGAGGTGGTCGCCGGTGGCGGCGACCGGCGGCGGCTGGGCCCGCGCGGGCCGCGGCCGCGGCGCGCGCACCCCGGCGAGCAGGTCGCCGTCGTCGCGCGGGCGCTGGCCGAGGTGGAGCCGGACCTCGTCGAACAGCGCCGGCTCGCCGACGTGGCGGGCGATGGACGCCGCCAGCGGCGCGCGCAAGAGCGTCAGCTCCTGCAGCCAGGCCGAGCTCTGGACCCGGATCCACAGCACCCGCTTGATCAGCCCGTCGGGCCACGCCCGCGCCGACAGCCGGGGCCCGACGATCTGCGGCCAGCTCACGACGATGTCGTGGGCGCGCAGCTCGTCGGTGAGGCCGCGCGCGGCGAGGGCCTGCGCGATGACCTCGGCGGCGGCCACCGCGTCGTCGGGGCCGCGCCGCCGGCTCACGCGGCCCGCACCCGGCGCACCAGCTCGCGCAGGCGGCGCGCGCCGTCGCCGTCGCGGCTGACGAAGCGGACGCCGGTGCTGCCGCCGGCGCCGACGTAGCTCGAGCGCGCCGCGATCGCGAGCGGCACCGCCGCGCCCGGCGGCATGACCTCGATCGTGAGCTCCGCGTCGAGCTCCAGCGCGCTCGAGGTGGCGAGCAGCGCGCCGCCGGCGGACAGCTCGGTGATGGCGACCGGGTGCCACGCGGGCTCGCCGGCCGTGCGGTAGCGCGCCGGCAGCGACACCGGCAACCGGCTCTGGCGGCGGCGCCGGACCTCGGCGCGCTCGCCGGCGACCACCTCGCGCACGAACACGCGCTTGCCCGCTTCGCCGTCGGCCAGCACCACCAGGGCCCCGGCACGGACCCGGTTGCGCGGGCGCGCCGCGCGCCACCACCGCACCTCGCCGCGGATGAGCACCTTGTTGGGCAACGCCGGCGACGACACCTCGATCACCACCTCGTCACCCTCGGCGCACGGGGTGGTGGTCGGCACGAACATCGCGGCGCGCTCGCCCTCGTCCTGCTGCAGCTCGGTCCAGTCGCGCAGGGTCCGCACCCGCAGCCCGGGATGATCATCCGGGGCCACCGTCGCCAGGCGGGCGCAGCCGCAGGCGCCACACCATCACCAGCGCCTCGGCGAAGATCGCCCGCGACATCTTCGACTGGCCGACCCGCCGATCGACGAAGGTGATCGGCGTCTCGCGGACCCGCAGGCCGCGCGCAGCGCGCGGTACTTCATCTCGATCTGGAAGCTGTAGCCGTTGGAGCGGACCGTGGACAGATCGATCGCCTCGAGCGCGCGCCGGCTCCAGCCGATGAACCCGGAGGTGAGATCGCGGACGCCGACGCCGAGAATGGTGCGCGTACAGGCTGCCGCCGCGCGACAGCAGGCGCCGGCCGACGCCCCAGTTCACGGTGCCGCCGCCCTCGACCCAGCGCGAGCCGACGGCGACGTCGGCCGGGTCGGCCGGATCCTCGAGCAGCGCGAACATCGCCGGCAGGTGCGCCGGATCGTGGCTGCCGTCGGCGTCCATCTCGAAGAGGAGGTCGTAGCCGCGGGCCAGGCCCCAGGCAAAGCCGTCGAGGTAGGCGGTGCCCGGGCCGAGCTTGCCCGGCCGGTGCAGCACGTGCAGCCGGGGCTCGGCGGAGGCGAGCTCGTCGAGCGCGGCGCCGGTGCCGTCCGGCGAGTTGTCGTCGACGAACAGCAGCTCGACCCCGGCGCGCGCGGCCAGGAACGCGGCCGCGACCCCGGCGACGTTGTCGCGCTCGTTGTAGGTCGGGACGACGATCAGCGCGCGCAGGGGCGTGGGGCCGGGGCTCATCGCAGCGCGCAGGGTAGTCGCAGCGTACGCGCGGGGACAAGCGCACCGTGCGACGATGCGCGGGTGACCACGGCGCTGGCCTGGAGCGATGGCGTCGTGCGGCCGGCCGGCGAGGTGACGGTCGGCGTGCTCGATCGCGGGCTGCTCCTGGGCGACGGCGTCTTCGAGGTGCTGCGCTCGGCGAGCGGCCGGCTCGTCGACGGCGACGCCCACCTGGCCCGGCTCGCCGCGGGTGCGGCCGCGATCGAGCTGGCGTGCCAGCCGGCGGCCTCGGTGGCGGCGGCGATCGACGCCACCGTGCACGCGCTCGGGTGCGACGCGCGGATCCGCGTGCTGCTCACGCGCGGCGCCGGCGGCCTCGACCGCCGGCTCGCCGAGCTGACCTCGCCTCGGCTGCTGGTGATCGCGGAGCCGCTGCGGCCGGCGCCTGCGTCCATCACGATGGTGACCGTCGACCACCCGCTGCAGCCCGGCGGCGCGGTGAAGCGCTGTCGTACCTCGATCGGGTGCTGGCCCGGGAGGCGGCCCGGCGCCGCGGCGCCGACGAGGCGCTGCGGCTCACCCCAGCGGGCCGGCCGGGCGAGGCTGCCTTCGCCAACCTGTTCGTGGTGCGCGCCGGGCGCCTCGAGACCCCGGCGCTCGACGGCACGATCCTGCCCGGGGTCACCCGCGCCCGGGTGCTGGCGCTGGCGGCCGCGGCCGGGATCGCGACGGACCAGCGCGCGCTCACGACCGACGAGCTCGTCACCGCCGAGGAGGTCTTCGTCACCAGCGCCGCGCGCGGGATCGTGCCGGTGGCGGCGCTCGATGGGCGGCGGCTCCCCGCGCCGGGCGTGATCGCCGTCGCGCTCCAGGAGGCGTACCGGCGCTTTCTGGTTTCGGAGGCAGCCCGACCGCGCACCGCAGGTCCGGAGGCTGCGGCGGAGCGGTGAGCGCGCCACTCGGTGCTATAGTCGCGGGCGATGGCCAAGGACGTGCGCCAGCTCCGCGATGACGCGGCGGCTGCTACCCAGTCGGGCAAGCACAAGCGTGCGATCCAGGCCTACCTGGAGCTCGAGCGGCTCGAGCCGCGGGACGCGCAGTGGCCCAAGCGCACCGCGGAGTCGTACCGGCGCCTCGGCAAGACCAAGGAGGCGGTGTCGGCGTACGAGCGCGCCGCCGATCGCTACACCCAGGGCGGCTTCATGGTGCAGGCGATCGCCGTCTGCAAGCTGATCCTGCAGCTCGACCCCGAGAACTCCGACGCCACCCGGCGCCTGGCCGGCATCAACGAGACCCAGGAGCAGGGCCCGACGCGGATCGGCAGCCTGGCCGACAACCACCCGTCGCTGCACAGCAACACCGCGGTGGCGGCGCTGCGCGACCGGGCCGGCACGATCCCACCCGCGGATCGCGGGTTGCCGCCGGCGGGCGGGCTGGGCGCGCCGCTGTCGGCGCGCGGCACCGGCCTCAACCTCGGTACGCCGCCGGCGGCCCAGCCGAGCCCGACGACGCAGACGGCGTCCTTCGGTGGCGACCTCGAGCTCGAGCTCGATGACGGCGCCGGCGAGCTGTCTCTCGAGCCAGCGGCGCCGTCGGTGGCGGCCTCGCTGCCGCGCAGCCCCGCCGGCCGCGCCCGCGGCCTCACGCCGGGACCGCCGATCAACCTGCGGCCAGGTGGTGGCCTGGTCGACGTCGCGCTGGGCGAGGTGATCCACGGCGCCCGCGCGCACCGCGACGACGGCAGCAGCCCGGGCGTGTTCGAGATCCCGCTCGAAGAGGAGGCGCTCGACGAGGACGACGTTGAGCTGCTCGACGACGGCGACGTCGTCGCCGAGCCGTCGGTGGCGGGCCTCGAGCTGGAGATGCTCGACGTCGACGCCGACGACCCAGCCACGCCGGTGCACCGCCTCGACCCCGCCGAGCTCGACGAGCCGGAGGAGCTCGCCCTCGACGATCTCGAGGAGATCCCGCTGGCGGCGCCGAAGGCCCTGTCCAACTCGGCGCGGGCGGCGCTGGCGGAGACCCCGCTGCTCGCCGGGCTGTCGCCGGACGCCCTCGAGGCGCTCATCGAGCGCATCGAGCTGGTCTCGGTGGCGCAGGGCGAGACCCTGTTCCGCGAGGGCGAGGTCGGCGACGCGCTCTACATCATCAGCGAGGGGCAGGTCGCCGTGCAGTCCGAGGGCCCGCCCCGGGTGGAGATCGGCCGGCTCGGGCCCGGCGCGTTCTTCGGCGAGGTCGCGCTGGTCACCGATCAGCCGCGCTCGGCGACGGTGACCGCGCTGGCGGCGTGCGAGCTGCTCAAGATCGATCGCGATATCCTCGGCTCGCTGCTCGCCGACTACCCCGAGGTGCTCAAGCTGGTGCTGCGGTTCGTCCGCGATCGCCTGGTCGAGCGCCTGGTGCTCACCAGCCCGCTGTTCCGCCCGTTCGACGACAGCGAGCGCCGGGCGCTCGCGGCGCGCTTCAAGTTCCTCGAGATCGAGCGCGGCGCCAGCATCATCGCCGCCGGCACCAAGGCGGATGGCCTGTACATCGTGCTCGCCGGGCGCTTCGGCACCCACCGCGAGAGCGGGCCGGAGTTCTTCGGGCCGGGCGACCTCATCGGCGAGAACTCGCTGCTCGCCGGCGAGAAGTTCGACAAGCCGGTGCAGGCGATCGGCAAGGCGCTGGCCTTGTGCCTGCCGGCGTCGGAGTTCCGCGAGCTGATCATGACGCACCCGCACGTGCTCGAGTACGTCGGCGAGCACGCCGAGGCCCGCGGCAAGGTGCAGATGGTGTGAGCGCGCGGCCGGGCCGGGTCGGCCCGGCCCCCGCAGGCCAGGCCGGGGCAGCCAGGCTACGGCGCGATCTCGATGACCGTGGTGCCCGGCGGGCTGCCCGCGGGCGGCGCCAGCGGCGCGGCGGGGGCGGGCGTGCGCACCGGGGCCGCGCGCGACAGCAGGCCGGCGAGCGGGCGAAAGCCCAGCGTGGTGGCGATGAGGCCGGCGCCCAGGAGCAGGTAGAGCACGCCGATGATGCGGTGGGTGCGGCGCCGCTGACCGTAGAGGCCACCGCGGGCGCGCGCGCGCTCCTCCTCGTCGTCGGGCCGCATGCTCACGCGCAGGCGGTGGAGGCCGAAGACGATGACGAGCACGGCGACGGCGACCGTGAGCCACTGCGGGACCTGCACGCGGCAAGCCTTAGCACGGCGACGCCGTCGGCGCGCTGGTTGACAGCGACGGGAGCGTGCGTGATGGTCGTCCGCGCTACCGATGTACGTGCCGCGCCCGCCCACCAGGGCTAGCCACAAGGATCACGTCCGCACAGTGGAGGACGGCCAGGGAGCCGTCGAGCTCGTCGCCGGCGACGGTCGGCTGTGGGCGACGCTCCCGGCGGAGGCCCGGGTGATCGCGCCGCGGCGGCCGCTGCTGGCGCTCGTCGATCCGGAGGCCAGCGTCCGCCACGCGCTGGCGCAGCCGACAGGCGACGCGCCACCGCTTTCGGCGCGGGTGCGCGCGGGGCAGCGCGTGGTGATCGTGCTCGCGGCGCCCACCGGCCCGGCGCCGCGCCGCACCGGCGGCGACCCTCACGCGCTGGCGACCCGGGCGGTGCTCGCCGAGCTCGCGGCGGCCGGCGTGGTCGAGGTCGAGCTGGTGCTGGCGCGCGGCCTCGGGCGGGCCCCGGGCCCAGCGGAGCTCGCGCGGCGGTTCGGCCCGGCGCTGGCCGAGCGCCTGCGCATCCACGACGCCGATGCGGCGCGCCAGGCGGTGGGCACCACCGTCGCCGGCGAGGTCGTCGAGCTGCCGGCCGCGATCGCCGGCGCCGACCTCGTGGTCGCCATCGACGTCGACGGCGCGCCGCGCGCCGCGGGCCCCGACGCCCTCGACGGGCTCGGCGGTCCCGGCGACGCCATGGCGGTGGTGGAGGATCCGGATCCGGCGGCGGCCCGGGCGCGGCGCCGCGCGGTGCTCGACGCGGCGGTGCCCATCTTCTGCGTCCGGCTGGTGCTGGCGCGCGCCGAGGTCGAGGCCTCGTCGCTGGCCGCGGCCGGGCGCTGGGTCAGCGCGCACCTCGGGTGGCCACGCCCGCGGGCGGCCGAGGCGGCGCCGTGCGCGTGCTTCGCCGGCGACCGCCGCGCCGTCGAGGAGGCCGCGGCCCGGCGGATCCGCGATCAACACGTGGTGGAGGTCGCCGGCCAGGCCGACGTGGTGGTGGCCGGACTGCCCGCGGCGTCGCCGTGGGCGGCCCCCGAGGCGCCCGCGGATCCGCTCGCGGTCGAGGCGATGGCGATGGCGCTCGCGCGGTCGCCGGCGCGCGGGCAGCCGCTGCTCCGCGACGGCGGCGTGCTCGTCATCGCGCATCCGCTGCCGGCCGCGTTCGACGCCGCGCACGCGCCGGCGGCGGTGTTCCACCGGGCGCGCGCCGCCGTGGGCGACGATCCGCGCGCGCTGGCCGCGGCGCGCGACGCGCTGGTCTCCGACGAGGTCCACCGTCGGGCGTATCGCGAGGCCGGCGCCATCCACGGCGCGGCCCCGTGGCTGCGCTGGCGCGCCGACGCCGAGGTCCGGCGCCGCCTCGACGCGGTGATCGTGGTCGGCGCCCGCGACGCCGCGGTCGCCGCCGAGCTCGGCTGGCAAGCGGCCCCGACGGTGGCCGACGCCCTCGCGCTGGCGACGACGCGGCTGGGCGCCACGCCGCGGATCGCCGCGCTGGCCACCCCGACGGCGCCGGCGGTGGAGGTGGTGCGATGAGCGAGCGGTCGATGCGGGTGCCGGCGCCAGTCGCCGAGCTCGGCCGGCGCGCCCTCGCGGCGTCGATGCGCGGGCTGTTTGGCCACCTGCTCGACACCCACGTCGTCGGCGGCGAGCACGTGCCGCCGTCGGGCGGCTACATCGTCGCCGCCAACCACGGCAGCCACCTCGACAGCGGCCTGGTCAAGCACGCCCTCGGCGCCTACGGCGATCGCATGGTGTCGCTGGCGGCCAAGGACTACTTCTTCGATCCGCCGCGCCGGCGCCTGTTCTTCGAGAACTTCACCAACCTCATCCCGATGGAGCGCCACGGCTCGCTGCGGGAGTCGCTGCGGCTGGCCACCGAGGTCGTGCGCGCTGGCTACATCCTGCTCATCTTCCCCGAGGGCACGCGCGCCAAGGACGGGGTGATGATCGACTTCAAGCCGTCGCTGGGTTACCTGGCGATGTCGAGCGAGTGCGGGATCCTGCCGATGTTCCTGGCCGGTCCCTACGACGCGATGCCGCGCGGCACGCTCATCCCGCGGCGGGTGCCGATCACCGCGCACGTCGGCCCGCTGGTGACCTTCGAGCAGGTGCGCGCGCTCGCCGGGACGCGCGCGCGCGGCCACGGCTACCGCGCGATCGCCGCCCACGTCGAGGGCCTCGTCCGCGGGCTGGCGCCGGCGAGCCACGCCTGGGCGCTGGGGCCCTCGGGCCGCGCGCCGGCGGCGCCGAGCAGCGAGCAGGCCTGAGCCGCGCGCGGCGTGCTACACGTTCGCGCCGTGGCGATCAGACTCTCGGTCAACCTCAACAAGGTGGCGCTGCTGCGCAACTCGCGCGGCGGCGGCAACCCGGCGCCGACGGTGGCCGGCGAGGCCTGCCTCGACGCCGGCGCCATCGGCCTGACCCTGCACTGGCGCGCCGACGAGCGCCACACGCGGCGCGCCGACGTGATCGCGCTGCACGCGCTGTGCGTCGCGCGCGGCGCCGAGTTCAACCTCGAGGGCGACGCCCGCGACGAGCTGGTCGACCTCGCGGCCGAGCTGCGGGTGACCCAGTTCACACTGGTGCCGGTGCGCCCCGGCGAGATCACCAGCGATCACGGCTGGGACCTGCCGCGCCAGCACGACGTGGTGGCACCGATCATCGCGCGGCTGCGGCCGCTGGGCATCCGCACCGCCATCTTCATGGACTGCGAGCCGGACGCGATGGCCGCCGCCGCCGCCACTGGCGTCGATCGGGTCGAGCTGTACACCGAGCCCTACGCCGCCGCCGCCGGCACGGCGCGCGCCGCCGACGAGCTGCGCCGGGTCGCGGCCACCGCGCGGGCCGCGGTGGCGGCCGGCCTCGGCGTCAACGCCGGCCACGATCTCGATCTGCGCAACACGCCGCCGCTGGCCCGCGAGGTGCCCGAGATCCTCGAGGCGTCGATCGGCCACGCGCTCCTGTCCGACGCGCTCTACCTCGGCCTGCCCGAGGCCGTGCGCCGCTACGTGCGGGCGTGCGCCGGCGACGACGTCGACGCGCCGCGGACGCGATGAGGGCGCACGCGGCGCTGATCGCGGTGGCGGTGGCCGCGTGTGCCGGCCGCGCGCGCCCGGCCGAGCCGGCGTCGCGCTGCGGCGCCGCGGTGGTGGTCGCCGAGCAGGCCGACGTCGACGCCCTGCGCGGCTGCGCCCGCCTCGGCGCGCTCACCATCCGCACCGGCGCCAGCCTCGATCTGTCACCGCTCGCCGACCTCGGCGCCGTCGACGGTGTGCTCACCGTGGGCCCGACCCTGCAGCTCGCCTCGGTGAGCCTGCCGGCGCTGGCCTCGGTCGGCGCGGCCCGGATCACCGCCAACGGCGGGCTGGCCGCGGTGTACCTGCCGGCGCTGCGCGACGCCGGCGCCCTCGAGGTCGTCGACAACGTCACCCTCGCCACCTGGTCGAGCCCGGCCCTCGCCGTCGTCACCGGTGACCTCACGATCGCCCGCGGCGGGGCCCTGGAGGTGGTCGATCTGAGCGCGCTGGCCACGGTGGACGGCGCCCTGCGTCTCGAGGGGGTGGCCGCCCTGCGGGTGTGGCTGGCCCCGGCGCTGCGCCGGATCGGCCGCCTCGCGGTGGTCGCGCCCGGGCTGTCCCTGGACGACCTGGCCGCCCTCGACGCTGCGCAGCGCGGCGCGCCGATCGCGCCGCCGCGGTGAACCGCGGCTGCCAGTGGTCCGCGCCTGGCAATGCGACTAGAATGCCGCCCGGATGCCACGCGACCTGCTCGAGCTGTCCGGATCGCTCCCGTTCCTCGACGAGATCTACGCTCGCTACTGCGAGGGCAGCCCCGACGTCGACGCGAGCTGGGCCGAGGTGTTCGGCCCGCGGCCGGCGGGTGCTGCCACCGCGCGCCCGACCAGCGAGCGCCCGACCAGCGAGCGCCCGGTCAGCGAGCGCGGGCGCCCTGGCGCGGTGACCCTGGCGCCGCTGCACGAGGCCCCGAACGTGTGGCCGCTGGTCAACGCGTTCCGCACCCGTGGGCACCTCGCGGCCCACCTCGATCCGCTCGAGCTGCTCGACGCGGCGCGGGTGCCGGAGCTGGTGCCGGAGACCTGGGGGCTCCACGAGGCGTCGCCGGCGCCGATCACGCCGACCGGCGTGCACGGCCTGCCGACCGGCTCCGTCGCCGACATCGTCGCCCACCTGCGCGCGACCTACGCCGGCTCGGTCGGCCTGGAGTTCATGCACATCTCGTCGCCGGCCAAGCGCTCGTGGCTGGCCGAGCGCATGGAGTCGACGGTGCACGCGCCGCCGGAGCCGACGGTGCGCCGCCGCATGCTCGAGCACCTCATCCTCGCCGAGGGCTTCGAGCGCTTCTGCCACGTGAAGTACCCCGGCACCAAGCGGTTCTCCCTCGAGGGCTCCGAGCCGGTCATCCCGCTGCTGGATCTGGCGCTGTCCGAGGCGGTGCGGCACGGCGCGATCGAGGCGGTGGTCGGCATGGCGCACCGTGGGCGCCTGACCGCGCTCGAGGTCATCATGCGGCGCCGGGCCCGCGAGATCTTCGCCGAGTTCGAGGACGTCGAGCCCGAGGTCGTGCAGGGCGGCGGCGACGTCAAGTACCACCTCGGCTACTCGTGCGATCGCGACGATGGCATGCACGTGTCGCTGTCGTTCAACCCGAGCCACCTCGAGGCGGTGGATCCGGTGGTGCTCGGGCGCGTGCGCGCCAAGCAGACCCGGCACGGCGACGTCGAGCACCGCCAGGTGGTGGGCGTGCTGGTGCACGGCGACGCCGCCTTCGCGGGCCAGGGCCTGGTGCCGGAGTGCTTCAACCTGGCCAACCTGCCGGGCTACCGCACCGGCGGCACCGTGCACGTCGTGATCAACAACCAGGTCGGCTTCACCGCGTCGCCGGCGGAGGCACGCTCGACGCCGTACTGCACCGACGTCGCCAAGATGATCGAGTGTCCGATCTGGCACGTCAACGGCGAGGACCTCGACGCGGTCGCCCACGTGGTCGCCATCGCGATGGAGTACCGGGCGCAGTTCGGCTCCGACGTCGTGATCGACCTGTACGGCTATCGCAAGTACGGCCACAACGAGATGGACGAGCCGGGCTTCACCCAGCCGCTCATGTACCAGCGCATCCAAGAGAAGGAGTCGGTGGTGGCGACCTACGGCCGCCGCCTGGTGGAGGCCGAGGTGCTCACCGAGGCCGAGGTCACCGAGCTGGTCGACGCGCGTGCGCGCCAGCTCGAGGGCGAGCTCGAGGCCGGGCGCGCGACCCGGCAGCGACCGCGCATGGCGGCGATGGCCGGCATGTGGCGCGGCTACCACGGCGGCCTCACCGCCGAGCCGGCCGACGCCGTGACCGCGGTGCCCGAGGCCCGGCTGGTCGAGGTGGTCGACCGCATGCCTCGCCCGGAGGGCTTCACCCCGCACCCGAAGATCGTGCGCCTGCTCGAGCAGCGCGCAGATGGGGCGCGGCGAGCGGCCGCTCGACTGGGCATGGCCGAGCTGCTCGCGTACGGCTCGATCCTGTGGGAGGGCAACAACGTGCGGCTGTCCGGGCAGGACTGCTCGCGCGGCACCTTCAGCCACCGCCACGCCATCATCACCGACGTGCGCACCGGCAGCGAGCACATGCTGCTCGGCCACCTGCACGACGAGCAGGGCACGCCGCGCATCTACGACAGCCCGCTGTCGGAGGCCGGCGTGATGGGCTTCGAGTTCGGCTTCTCCCTCGACTACCCCGACGCGCTGGTGATGTGGGAGGCGCAGTTCGGCGACTTCGCCAACGGCGCCCAGGTGATCATCGACCAGTTCATCGTCGCTTCCGAGGACAAGTGGAACCGCCTCTCGGGCCTCGTGCTGCTGCTGCCGCACGGCTTCGAGGGGCAGGGGCCGGAGCACTCGAGCGCGCGCCTCGAGCGCTTCCTCGAGGCGTGCGGCGAGCAGAACATCCAGGTCGCGCAGCCGACCACGCCGGCCCAGATGTTCCACCTCCTGCGCCGGCAGGTGCGGCGCCTGGCGCAAGCCGCTGGTGGTGATGACGCCCAAGAGCCTCTTGCGGTTGCCGGCGGCGAGCAGCTCGCTCGAGGAGCTGGCCACCGGCACCTTCCAGCGCGTGCTCGGTGATGCGATCGCCGATGACCGCGCCGCCGCCGCCATGGTCGAGCGGGTGCTGGTGTGCACCGGCAAGATCTACTACGAGCTGGTCGAGGAGCGCCGGCGGCGCGAGGACGACCGGGTCGCGATCGTCCGGCTCGAGGAGCTGTACCCGTGGTGGCCGGAGCTGGTGGCGGCGGCGCTGCGGCCATACCCGGCCCTGCGCGACGTGGGTGTGGGTCCAGGACGAGCCGTCCAACATGGGCGCGGGCGCGTTCGTGCAGCCGCGGCTGGCGGCGGTGCTCGCCGAGCACCTCGGCGGCAAGGCCACGTTGCAGCTGGTCGCGCGCGCCGAGATGAGCCCGGCCACCGGCTCGCACAAGGCCCACGCGATGGAGCAGGAGCGCATCTTCGGCAGCGCGTTCCCCCGGCGCCGGGGACAAGGTCACCTCGATCGCGAGCGCGCCGGCCCGGGCCGCGGGTCACTAGCCCTCGCAACCTCTTGGAGTCGTCATGGCAGATCTCGTAGTCCCTCAGCTCGGCGAGTCGATCACCGAGGCGGTCATCGCGCGCTGGCTCAAGCAGGTCGGCGATCACGTCGAGCTCGACGAGCCCCTGGTCGATCTGGAGACCGACAAGGTCACCGTGCAGCTGCCGTCGCCGGTGGCCGGCGCGCTGCGTGAGCAGCGCTTCGCCGTCGGCGACACGGTCAAGGTCGGCGACACCGTCGGGCAGGTCGAGGCCGGCGCCGCCGGCAAGCCCGCCGCCGCCAAGGCCGCCGCGCCCGCCAAGGAGGTGCCGAAGGCCGCGCCGGCGAAGGCGCCGGCTGCCGCCGAGCCGAAGACGCCGGAGCCGGCCAAGGCGTCGACGCCCGCCCCGGCGCCGGCGGCGAGCAAGGACGCGCAGCTCGACCGGGCGAAGCTGATGAAGCTGTCGCCGTCCCAGCGCGCCACCGCGCGCGAGCACGGCGCCCTGCCGGCCCAGGCGGCGCCCGCCGCCGCCGCGCCGGCGCGCGAGGTGGTGGTCGGCGATGGCGACGAGGTCGTGACCATGTCGCCGCTGCGCAAGCGCATCGCCGAGCGCCTGGTCCAGGCCCAGCACGAGACCGCATCGCTCACCACCTTCAACGAGGTCGACATGACCGCGGTGATGGCGCTGCGGGCCGAGCACAAGGAGAGCTTCGACAAGGCGCACGGCGTGAAGCTGGGCTTCATGTCGTTCTTCGTGAAGGCGGCGGTGGCGGCGGCGAAGCTGTTCCCCGGCCTCAACGCCGAGATCGGCGGCGATCGCATCGTCTACCGCAAGCGCTACGACTTCGGCATCGCGGTGTCGACGCCGAAGGGCCTGGTGGTGCCGGTCCTGCGCGACTGCGACCAGCGGTCGTTCGCGCAGATCGAGCAGGGCATCCTCGACCTCGCCGAGAAGGCGCGCTCGGGCAAGCTGGCCATCGAGGACCTCACCGGCGGCACCTTCACCATCACCAACGGCGGCATCTACGGCTCGATGATGTCGACCCCGCTGCTCAACTTCCCGCAGACCGGCATCCTCGGCATGCACAACATCGTCAAGCGGGCGATGGTCGTCGGCGACGCGGTGGTGGTGCGGCCGATGATGTACTTGGCGCTGACCTACGATCACCGGGTGGTCGACGGCCGCGAGGCGGTGTCGTTCCTGGTGGCGGTCAAGGACCGCCTCGAGGCGCCGGACCGCCTGCTGCTCGAGGTGTGAGCGCGGCGCCCGCACGCCACGCGTTCAAGGCGGCGCGGGCGGGGCGAGCGGCAGCCACGCCACCACGGTGCTGCCGGCGCCGGCGGGGGCGTCGATGGCGACGCCGGGGGCGCGCAGCTCGGCGGTGTGGCTCACCGCGATCGCGACGCCGTCGCCGCGGCCGGCGAGGCGAGGATCTCGCGGCCGGCGCCGGTGAACGCGACCACCTCGGTGATCGCCCGGCCGGCGAGGCGGACCAGCGCCGCGTCGTCGGCGGTCGCCTCGAGGGTGGTGGCGCCGAGCGCGGCGCGCCCGCGCAGGCCAGCGAGGCGCACGTCGTCGCCGTCGACGAGCATCGCGGTCGGCCACAGGCCACCGTCGGCGTCGAGGGTAAGCCGCCGAGGGCGGCGCCATCGCCAGCGTGGCGGCTCACGAGCGCGGCGATGGAAGCCGCGCGGGCCGACGTCGTCGCCGCCGATCGCCGCCGGCGAACGCAGCGAGCTGGCGACCACGATCTCGTCGCCGCGCACGCCGACGCCGACGACGCTCTCGAGGCCGTCGCCGCCGAAGCTGCGGGCGAGCGACCTCGCCGGTCGCGCGCGCCAGCCAGGCCAGCGGGGCGTCGGGGTAGAGCGAGCCGGGCTCGCCGGTCAGCTCGCGCCCGGCGACGTCGACGTCGCCGGTGCCGGCGCCGCGAGCCACCGCGTCGTCGACGACGGCGAGCGCGGTGAGGCGTCGGCGCGCGCCGCCGGCGCCGGCGCAGCCAGCTCGGGCGGCCGTCGGGCGCCGCCCGCAGGACGAAGCCGTCGCTGCTGCCGGCGCTGGTGACCACGTGGTCGCCGGCGCGCAGGGTGCTCGGCGAAGCTGCCGACGAGCGCCGCGCCGTCGGCGATCGCAGCGACCGCGCGCACCACGACCCAGCCGGTGGCCCCGACCGGCGTCGTCCAGCCCGGCGCCCCGGTGGCGGCGTCGAGCACGAGCAGCGCGGCGCCCGGCGCGCCGCGCACGGCGACCGCGTCGTCGTCGGCGCCGACCGCGCCGGTGCCCGAGACCGCGATCACCACGCGAAGGGCGCCGGCGACGCCGCAGGCGTCGACCTCGCCGTCGAGGTGCGCCGCCAGCGCGCCACGCCGTCGGCGCCGAGCGCGGTGACGGCGCCGACCTGCGCGCCGCGCGTGTGCACGCGAGCACGCCGCCGTCGGCGGTGACGTCGACCCCGCTCACCGCGGCGGCGCCGTCGTCGATCGCCCACCGGGCCGGGGCCAGCGGCGGCGCCGCGACGCGCACGGCGCCGCCACACCCGGCCGCCGCCGAAAACGCCAGCGCCACGAGCGAGGCTCGTGGCGTCACGCGCGCCACCACCGAGCGTCAGCGCCAGCTCACGTCGACGGAGCACGGCGACCCGGGCTCCAGGCGACGGCTCAGACCCGCTCGCCGCGGGCGCGCATGTCGGCGAGGACCGCCGGCAGGCCGAGCTTGTCGATCATGCGCATGCCGCGCGCCGACACCCGCAGGGTGATCCAGCGCTTCTGGTCTTCGAGCCAGAACCGCTTGGAGAGAGGGATTGATCTCGAACCGCTTCTTGGTGTGGCGGTTGGAGTGGCTGACGTTCGATCCCATCAGCGGGTGCTTACCGGTGACCTGGCAGACGCGCGACATGGCGGTGGCTCCTGAACCTGGATGAGCGGTCGAAGACTGGTCGCAGCGCGACTAGATCTTCGACTCCTTGAACTCGACGTGCTTCTTGACGACCGGGTCGTACTTCTTGAACACCAGCTTGTCCGGCGTGCGCTTCCGGTTCTTGGTGGTCGTGTAGAAGTAGCCAGTGTCCGCAGTGGACACCAACCGGATGAGCTCGCGGCCCGACTTGCCCTTCTTCGCCATGACGTAACTCCAGACGTCGCCGGCGCAGTGCCAGCGAGGGAGGTGGCTTATGGCATAGGTCCCGCGGCCTTGCTTAAGCCCGCTGCGGCTCGCGGTGGGAGCCCCGGCGAGGGCGTGGCGAGGGCGAGCCGCGAGGGGCCGCCCCTTGGCCGCAAACGTGGTAACTATCGAGAACCACGGGAAGCGCGCCCCGGCCCCGCCCTCGGGCGGCTCCGTCGGCAGGTCCGATCCAGCCGGGAGTGCGCCTCCTCGAGCGGCACCCCGGGCGGGTCGACTCCTTGCGCCGGGCCCACGGCGGTCGTCGATGGACATCGCGACCATGGTCGTATCGTCGCCTGCTGGCCATGGGCGGCGTGGCTGTCGACGTCCTGCAGGATCGCCTTGATCACGTCCTCGCAGCTGCCGCGCGCGGTGCGCAGCCGCCGCGACAGGCGGCCGACGCCATACTCGAAGCCCCAGGCGTCGCAGGCCTCGAGGATGCCGTCGGACACCAGCAGCAGCATGTCGCCGGACATGAGCTGGACCCGGGCCTCGCCGGCCTCGAGGTCGGGCACCACGCCGATCGGCGCGATGTGCGCGCGGTCGGCGTGCAGCGGGAACACCCGATCGCCGCGCCGGAGCAAGGGCACGCAGTGGCCGGCGTTGGTGAACACCAGGCTGCGGGTCTCGAGATCGTAGAGGCAGTACACGAGCGTGGCGAACATGCCGTCGTCGCCGATGGTGACCATCTCGGTGTTCACCCGGCGCAAGAGCCGCGCCGGCGTGCGCGCGTGCCGGCGCGCGAGCGCAGCTCCGAGGTCAGCCGCGCCATGTACAGCGCCGCGCTCACCGCCTTGCCGGCGACGTCGCCGACGGCGAGGGCCAGGTGGGTCGGGTCGTGCCAGATGAAGTCGTAGAAGTCGCCGCCGATCTGGTAGGCCGGCTCGTAGTGGATGGCGAAGTCGAGGCCGACCACTGCCGGCGGCGCCGCCGGGAGCAGCGAGCGCTGGATCTGCCGGGCGACCCGCAGGTCGCGCTCCAGCCGCTCGCGCTGGGCGAGCTGCTCGGCCATGCGCGCGGCGTGGATCGCCATGCCGGTGTGGGCGGCGACGTGGCCGAGCAGGTCGACGTCGTCCTGGCAGAACTGCTGGGCCGCTCTCGACGTACACCACGCCGTAGTGCGCGCCCTGGTAGAGCGAGGGCGCGCCCATGCAGGTGCCGACCGCGTCGTCGCTGCCGTCGGCGCGCGCCAGGGCGTCGGCGTCGCCGAGCAACACGCCGCGGCGATCGGCCACCACGTGGGTGATGATCGTGCCGGGCACCTTGAGCTCGCCGCTGAAGTCGCGGGTGCGGGCGCGCTGGCACTGGACCCGAATGCCGGTGCGTGCATCCTCGACCAGGACGCCGACGCTGTCGGCCTGGGCGTGAGCTGAGCGCGTCGACCATGAGCTCGACGAGCTGGTCGGCGCCGGTGGCGCTGGCCGACGCCTGGAGGATCGAGGTGAGCGCCAGCACCTTGCGATCGAGCAGGCGCGCGCTGCAGACGTCGGTGGAGGTCACCGCGCCGGTGGCGGCGTTGAGCGTGTCGAGCTCGAGGCCGGGCTGGCCCGGGTGCCCAAGGTCGAGCCCCATCGTCACGCCGCCGGCGTCGGAGTCCTCGCGGCTCTTCCACATCGCGCCGAGGCCGGTGTCGACCAGGGTGAGCTGGATGTCCTGGGTCGAGCGGCGCGGCGCGTCGGGCACCGGCAGGTCGACCCGGATGCGGTTGGTGGCGATCTGGAGCTCGTCGTGGTGGCCGAGCTCCGAAGGCGCCGTGCAGCCGGTTGCCGTTGACGAAGGTCCCGTTGTTGGAGCCGAGATCCTCGATGCGGGCGCGCGGGCCGTCGAGGACGACCCGCGCGTGCTGGCGCGACGCCCGCATGTCCGGCACGAACACCTCGCAGTCGGAGCGCCGGCCGATGATGTTCTCGCCCTCGGCGAGCAGACCGCCGGCCGGCGTTGGGGCCCGCGATGAACGCCAGCGACGCCATGGACGACCGTGGATACCACGATCGGCGAGGGCCCACAATTCACGGGCCCACTTTCGCGATCGGCGATCGCGACCACCGGCCGCCGCGCGCCAGCTTGACCCTCGCTGGCGCCGGGAGTATCCCCGCTCTGCGTGCGAGCCCTCGGCAACTTCATCGACAGGGCCTTCGTCGCCCCGGCCGGCGCCCTGGTCTCGCGCAACCCCGCGGCCGACGGCCAGCCGGTGCTCGAGACCGCGTTCACGGTGTCCGCGGTGGCGACCGCCGCGGCGGCGGCCGCCGCCGCTGCAGCCGGCCTGGGCCGCGCTCGGCGCCGACCGCCGCTGGGCTCACCTCGAGCGCTTCAAGGCCGCGATCGCCGCCCGCGCCACCGAGCTGGCCGACGCCATCGTGCTCGAGACCGGCAAGATCGCTCGGAGGCCAAGGTCGAGATCCAGACCTTGCTCAACCGCTTCGACCTCGCGCGCGGCGCCATCGCCGCCGACCTGCGGCCGGGGCCGGTGGCCGGCGCGACCGGCGAGGCGCTGCGCTACCAGGCCCTCGGCGTGGTCGGCGTGATCGGCCCGTTCAACTTCCCGCTGCACCTCTGCCACGCCCACGTGGTGCCGGCCTTGCTCGCCGGCAACACCGTGGTGATCAAGCCGAGCGACCTCACGCCGCTGTGCGGCCAGCGCTACGCCGAGGCGGCCGAGGCCGCGGGGCTGCCGCCGGGCGTGCTCAACATGGTGGTCGGCACCGGCGCGGTCGGCGCCGCGATGCTCGAGCCGCGCGCCGTGCACGGCCTGTGCTTCACCGGCTCCTGGGGCGTGGGGCGGCGCATCCTCGAGGCCGCGCTCGATCGGCCCGACATCCTGGTCGCCCTCGAGATGGGCGGCAAGAACTGCAGCGTCGTGCTCGACGACGCCTCGCTGCGCCAGGCGGTGCACGAGATCGTCGTCGGTGGCTACCTGTCGGCCGGGCAGCGCTGCACCGGCACCGATCGGGTGCTCGTGCACCGCAGCATCGCCGATCGCTTCATCGCCGCGCTGGCCGCGGCGGCGCCTTCCTTGCGCTTCGGCCCGCCGGAGGATCCGACCGTGTTCGCCGGGCCGGTGGTGTCGGAGGGCGCGCTGCACAAGCTCGAGGCGCCATCGCCGCGGCCCGCGCCGCCGGCGCCGAGCCAGTGGTCGCCGGCGAGCGGCCAGCGGCTGGTACCGGAGCGCGTCGCTGCACCGGCTGCCGGCCGGCGTCCACCACGTCCACGGCTACACCGACGTCGAGGTGTTCGGCCCCGATCTGTGCGTCGAGGTCGTCGACGAGGACGACGAGGCCATCGACATCCTGGCGGCCAGCCCGACCGGCTTCGCCAACGCGGTGTTCACGGCGTCGTCGGCGCGCTTCGAGCGGTTCTTCGAGCGGGTCCGCACCGGCATCCTCAACCGCAACCGGTCGACCAACCTGGCGTCGCCGCGGCTGCCCTTCGGCGGGGTCGGGACCAGCGGCAACTTCCGGCCGGCGGGCGCGTGGGCTCACCGCAACCTGGTGGCGCCGGTGGCGATGCTCGAGAACGTCACCGGCGCGGTGGTGCCACGCCCGCACCTCGCCGCCGGTGCTGCCCGCCGCCGCCGGATCTCGAAGCACCTCGAAGCGCCAGCACCGACCGAGGAGGCGTGCGAGGCCGCGCGCCGGCTGGTCGACGATCCGCGGCCGATGGAGATCAGCCCGCCGGCGGCACCTTGCCCGACAGCGCGGCCTGGCTCGAGCGCCTCTACGCCGCCGACCGGGTGCCGAAGGAGAAGAAGCCGCTGGTGTTCGATCACCTGCGCTCGGCCGGGCCGTGGATGGTGTCGATCGATCCGGCGCCGCTGACGGTGCTCGACGGCATGAGCCAGACCGCGACGGTGTGCGCCGGCTTCGCCGAGGACGCGGTGGTGGCGGCCTTCGTCGAGGGCCAGTTCGACGACACCATCACCGCCGACGAGGACGCCGCGCTGGGCGAGACCCAGGCCGCGCGCAGGCGCCGACACCCTGCGCCAGCTCGTGCCCGGGCTGCCGCGTGAGCTTCGTGGCGTCGGGTGCGGAGGCCAACGAGGAAGGCGATGGCCCTGTGCCGCATCCACTGCCGCCCGGACGCCACCAAGGTGCTCGCGTTCGAGGGCGGCTTCCACGGTCGCACGCTGCTGGCGCTGCACGACCCACAGCGAGCAAGCGGGCGGTTCGAGATCGCCGGCGCCGAGGCGACCTTCGTAGCGCCGTTCCCGGTGTGGTCGACGCCGGGCGACGAGCCGCCGGCGCCGGGTGGGTTCTACGCGGCGGCGGCGGCCAGGCGCCCTCGACGAGTTGGTCGAGCGCTTCGGCGACGGCAAGGGCGACGCGCTGCTCGCCGCCGAGGTCGCCAGCCTTTTCGCCGCGGTGCACCGCGCGCTGTCGACCGGCGCGTACTTCTGCTGCGTGGTCGAGCCGATGCAGTCCGAGGGCGGCGATCGCTACGCCACCGAGCGCTTCTTCCGGGCTGCGGCTGCTCACCCGGCGCCACGCCACCGCGCTGGTGTTCGACGAGGTCCAGGTCGGCTTCGGCCTCGGCGGGCCGTTCGCGTGGCACAGCAAGTTCCGCCTGCTCAACGGTCGCGGCCAGCCCGACTACCCCGACGCCGTCACCTTCGCCAAGCGGGCCCAGGTCGGGGTGGTGATGAGCCGGTTCGAGGATCCCGAGCCGAGCTCGGCGCACGGCGCGTCGCTGGTGCGCGGGCGCATCCACGCCGAGATGATGTCGACCGGCCACAACGCCGCGCGCATCGAGAACCTGGTGACGCCGCGGCTGGCCGCGATCGCGCAGGCGTTCCCGCACCTGGTCGGCAGCCCGCGCGCGTGCGGCTACGCCTTCGCGTTCGATCTGCCGACGGCGGAGCACCAGGCGGCGTACCTCGGCCAGCGGTTCTGGCGCGGCGCGGTGGTGTTCGGCGCCGGCGCGCGCACGGTGCGCTACCGGCTGTCCGATAGCTTCCTCGCCCGCGAGGTCGAGCTCTTGTTCGAGACCATCCGCCGCTCGCTGGCCTGGCTCGACGCGCACCCGGGGCGCCAGCCGCCGGCGTGGGACGACGTCGCCGCGCCGTTCGCGATCGCGCCGCGGCCCGATCGCGACGCGGTGGTGCTGCCGGAGCTGCGCTACCGCTACGTGCCGCACACCGAGGCGATGGTGCTCTTGCCGCCGATCCTCGACATCGAGTACCAGGTGTACGAGCCAGCGCGGCGCACGCCGCCGGCGGAGATCAAGGCGGCGCTCGCCGATCCCGAGGGCACCACGGTGGTCGCCGAGGCGGCGCTGCCCGGCGGCGGCTGGCAGCTCGTCGGCTTCGCGCTCGGCGCGCCGCTGGAGAACTCCGGCGACGCCGAGGGCCTCGTCGAGGATCCGATGCAGGGCAAGCACAACACCCTGTACTCGGCGTCGATCACGGTGTCGCCGACCTGGCAGGGGGCCGGGCTCGGCCGTCGGCTCAAGGAGATGCAGCTCCGCGACGCCGCCGCGCGCACCCGCGCCGACGGCACCCCGCGCTACCGCTACGTCACCGGCCGCAACCGGGTCGGGCGCACCGCGCAGATGACCCACCTCAACCGGGTCTTCGGCGCGCACGTGGTGTCGGTGCTCACCGGCCAGTACGAGGATCCCGAGGGCCAGGCCATCTACTACCGGATCCCGCTGGGGCCGATCGCGCCCGACCTCGCGGTCGTGGCCGATCGCGCGGCGGCCCGGCGCGCCGCCAGCGAGGGCGGCGCCGAGGTCCAGCACGATCTCGCGCGCGGCCTGGTGCGGCCGCTGGCGGAGGTGCCGGCGTCGCTGCGCGCCGCCGAGCGCACCGGCCAGCTCTACGGCCCGACGGTCAACAAGCTGACCCTGATGAACTACGCCACCCCGGCGATGGTGCGCGCGATCGAGTGGGTCGGCGCGCTGACGCCAGAGCTGCCGCACCTCTACCTCACCTCGAGCCGCGACGAGGCGGTCGACAAGGCGCTGCGGCTCCTGCGCTGCACGCGGGCCAAGGCCCAGGTCGCGATCGGCCTCGACGGCGGCTACCTCGGCCACACCATCGCGTCGACCCGCTCGCTGTCGGATCCGGGCACCCACGCCGGCGGCCCTGGCACGTTCGCGTGGCCGCGCATCCCGCACCCGGCAGAGGTCGGCACCGCGCGCGCGATCGAGGCCTTGCGCGCCGCCATCGCCGCGGCCGGCGGCGCCGACGCCGTGCTCGGGTTCGTGTACGAGCCGGTGCAGGAGCGCACCGGGCGCGCGCTGCCCGCCGACTTCGGCGCGGCGCTGGCGGCGCTGCGCACCGAGCTCGGGGTGCCGCTGGTCGCGTGCGAGGTGGCGTCGGCCTGCTACCGCGGCGGCGACGGTCCCTTCGCGTACCCGCAGGTCGGCGTGGTGCCCGACGTGCTCGCGTGGTGGGCCGGCGGCCAGACCGGCTACGTCCACTGCGCCGCGCGCTGGTTCGTCGGCGCGCCGCTGACCCTGGTGTCGACCTGGGACGGCGACGAGCTGTCGCTCATCCGCACCCACCACGCGCTGCGCGCGGCCCGCGGCCTCGACCTCGCCGCCGGCGCCGCGGCGCTGCGGGAGGCGATGGCGCGCGCGACCACCCTGCGCACCAGCGTGGCCGGGCTCTACGGCGTGATCGAGGCCGGCGAGCGCGCGGCGGTGGTCGACGCCGCGCTGCTCGCGCGTGGCGTGCGCGCGCGCCGGTTGCCCGGCGGCCGGCTCGCGGTGGCGCCGCCGCTCGATCGCGCGGTCGCCGCCGCGGAGGCGCTCGGCCGCGCCCTCGCCGAGGTCGGCTAGCCCGGCGCTACCAGGAGGTCTGCTGATGCGTACGCTCGAGCTCCCTGCCGACGCCACGCCGCGCGCGTGGGGTCAGATCCACGGCGAGTCGTTCCGCGGCGAGTGCCAGTCGCTGGCCGCGATCCGCGTGTACATGTGCACCAAGGTCGGCACGTTCCCCGACGCCGCCGCCGCGCGCGCCGCGGCCCGCGCCCACCTGCCGGTGCTCGAGCGCTACGACCAGGCGCTCTACCAGGAGGTGCTCGGGCTCGCCGAGGGCGCGGCGCTCTCGCCCGAGGACATCATCATCGCCAACCACTACACCGACCTGCGCGACCTGCCGCCGGATCCGGCGCGGTGGACGCCGGCGCCGACCGCCGACGCGCCGGAGCTGTCGCCCGACGGTGGCGGCGACGCCGGCGTTTCGGCCAGCGGCGTGCAGGGCGATGGCTGCAGCGTGATCTGGGCGAGGTCGCCGAGCGGGCGCATCCTGGCCCAGACCTGGGACATGCACGCCACGGCGATCCCGTTCGCGATGATGCTCAAGGTGCCCGAGACCGCGGCCGGCCCGGCGGCGTGGCTGCTCACCGTCACCGGCTGCCTCGGCATGGCCGGCATGAACGGCGCCCGGGTCGGGCTGTGCATCAACAACCTGTTCTCCACCGACGCCACCCTCGGCATCGTGTGGCCGGCGATGGTGCGGCGGGCCCTGCGCGAGCGCACCGCGGCGGCCGCGCGCGACGTGATCATGACGAGCCCCATCGGCAGCGGCCACCACTACCTGGTCGCCGATCGCAGCGATGCGTTCGCCATCGAGACCTCGGGCACCCGCCGCCGGCAGATCTTCGCCGGCGAGGCCGGGGTGTTCTGCCACACCAACCACTGCCTCGAGCCGTACGTCGGCGCCCGCTCGAAGGTGGCGCCGACGAGCACGACCTACGATCGCTACGCCTGGCTCGAGCGCGACCTCGCGCGCGCCGGCATCGCCGACCTCGCCGACGTGTGGCGTCGGCTCGGCTCGCAGGACGGCTGGCCGCGCAGCGTGTCGACCAACCTCGCCACCCCGGAGGCGCCGCACGGCGCGGCCACCGCCGGCGCGGTGGCGATGAACCTCGACACCGGCGAGCTGTGGGGGCAGGGCGGGTTCATCACCAACGTGAAGCCCGACGTCTTTCCGCTGTGAGCGCACACCGCGAGCACCAC
>JAWKQW010000035.1:0-74104 GCA_041389945.1 Kofleriaceae bacterium | reverse complement strand
ATCCAGATGCCCGCCGAGGTCGCCGCGGTGAGCACCTGCGAGGTCGCGAAGAACACGCCGAGGCCGGTGGCGCCGCGCTGGAACTGGCCGGCGCCGCCGGGCAGGAAGTTCATGTAGTACGGGCGCTGCTCGTAGACGATGAGGCTCTCCTTGTAGCGGCGCAGGCGCTCGCGCTCCTCGGCCAGCGCGCGCGCCTCGGCCTCCTGCCGGATCCGCACCGCGACCGCGGCCCGGGCCTGCTCGAAGATGCGCACGGTCTCCGCCGAGAACAGCAGCGGATCGGCGGTGAGGTCGGGTCGCACGAACAGCGCCTCCTCGAACTCGCGGCCGGCGCCCACGGCGTCGCCGCTGGCCACCAGGCAGGCGCCGTAGAGCAGGTGGGCCTCGCCGAGGTCGGCCGCCGAGGCCAGGCGTGGCGTCGGGTACAGGAGCACGCTGAGCATCGGCACCGCGCGGGGGCAGTCGCCCTGGCGGTAGGCGTCGCGCGCCAGCGCCAGCTCGTCGCTCGGAGTGGCGGCCGCGGTGCCTCCGAGCGCGAGCACCAGCAGCGCGGCGATCAGGGCAGCGCGCACGTCACCTCGAGCCCGGTCTCGGCGCATCCGACCTCCACCTGCTGAACATCCAACCGATCGCCGGTGAACTCAACCCGCACCGAGCGCCGGGTCTGGGTGGTGTCGCCGAAGAGGATCGTCGCTGGCGAGTCGAGCCGGGCGATGCGGCCGTCGACCTTGACCTGGACGCCGGGCGCTGCGCAGCGCGGGATGATCGTCGCCGGCAGGGTCGGCAGCGAGATGAGCAGCTTCTTGCCGGCGTCGGCGCGCCGCACGACCCGGCTCTCGGACTCGTAGCAGCGCTCGGCGCGGACCGTGACCGGGACGCCGCCGTCGACGGCGTCGACCGTGCCCTCGCCGCCGGGCCAGCGCTGCCACGGTCCGTCGCCGACCTTGATCTCCGAGCTCGGCGGCCACAGCCGCACGGTGACCGGCACCGTCGCCGGCGGCGCCACCCCGGCGTCGACCTCGCGCGGCGGCGGCCGGTCGGGGCGGGTGAGCGCCTCGCGCGCGTCGACGGCGTTCGCGGCGATCGCGGCGGCGGCGTCGACGGCGATCGGCGCGGCGTCGACCACGATCATGGGCACCGGCGTCGGGCGGGCGTCGACGGCGACGAGCGCGACCGCGGCGGCGTCGGGGGGCGGCGCGGCGGCCGGCGCCCGCGCCAGCACCGCGCGCAGCGCCAGCGCGCCGGCGGTCACCGCCACCACGCCGAAGCCGACCAGCGCCGCCCGGCGCCAGCGCTGCCGGCTCGAGAGCTGGGCCAGCGCGCGCAGGGTCGGCTCGTGGGCCGGGTCGAGGGTGAGCACGCGATCGAGCGTGTGCAGCGCGGCGACCCGGTCGGTGTGCAGCTGCTGGGCGCCGGCCCGGGACAGGTGATCGACGAGGCGCTGGGTCAGCGCCATCTCGTACGACGCCGGCGCCTGGAAGAACCGGCCGAGCTCGGCCGCCGCCGGGCCGAGGCCCGAGCCGGTGAGGTAGCGCTCGAGCGCCGCCACCAGCTCGCCAACCGACGGGTAGCGCTCGTCGGGCAGCCGCGCCATGCAGCGCAGGATGATCTTGCCGAGCTCGTTGCCGATGCGCGGGTTGACCTGGCGCGGGTCGGGGAACTTGCACTCGGCGATGCGCTTCAAGATCTCGTGCGGGTTCTTGCCCTCGAAGGGCAGCTTCCCCGTGGTGAGCTGGTAGAGCACGGTGCCGCACGCGAACACGTCGGTGCGGAAGTCGAGCGGCTGGCCCTCGACGTGCTCGGGCGCCATGTACGCCGGCGAGCCGAGCAGCTGGCCGGTGACGGTGAGGCGCTGCAGGTCGACCATCTGCGAGATGCCGAAGTCGGTCAGCTTGACCACGCCGTCGGACCGGATCATCACGTTCTCCGGCTTCACGTCGCGGTGCAGGATGCCGGCGGCGTGGGCGTGGGCCAGCGCCCGCGCGATCTGCAGGACGATCATCGCGCCCAGCTCGGGGAAGGCCAGCGGATGATCGGTGATGAACTGCTTGAGCGTGACCCCGTCGATGAACTCGGTGACGATGTAGCTCTCGACGGAGTCGACCCCACCGTAGGCGTAGATCTCGAGGATGTTGTCGTGGCGCAGCTTGGCCACCGCGTGGGCCTCGCGCTCGAACCGGTCGCGCGCCTCGCGGCTGTCGGCGAGGTGCCGGTGCAACACCTTCACCGCGACGGTGCGCTTGAGCGAGCGATCGAGGCCACGGTAGACGACCGCCATGCCGCCCTGGCCGACGCGCTCGAGCAGCTCGTACTTGTCGAGCACCTCGCCGACCTGGATCATGAGCGCTCGCCGTCCTGGATCATGGCCTTGGCCTAGTTGACATCCCGAGCGTGCTCTAGTAGGTACGTGCCGACAATGTAGTCGGACCACCGGCACCGTGGGTGTCCGGCCGACGAAATTGTTCGGCAATTCCAGGCGTGTAGCTCAGCGGCAGAGCACTACCTTGACACGGTAGGGGCCCGCGGTTCAATCCCGCGCACGCCTACGAAACTCGACGGCGGACACCTCACCCACGTGAGGGCCGCCGTCGAGATTGGCCCTGGCTCGGCGGTCGTGGGCCGCGCGGCGTGGTCCGACCATGGCCCGCGGGGCGGGGCGCGGCCGGGCGCGCGGTCGCCGGTGGCGGCGCCGGGCCGCGTCGCCACAGGCCGTCGATCTCGGCGGCGGTGAGGTCGCGCCAGCGGCCGGTCGGCAGCGAGCCGAGGGCGATGTGCATGATGCGGACGCGCTGCAGGGTCACGACCCGGTGGCCGAAGGCGCTGCACATCCGGCGGATCTGCCGGTTGAGCCCCTGGGTCAGGACGATGCGGAACACCCGCGGCCCGACCGCCCACGCTCGGCACGGCCGGGTCACCTCGCCGTCGTCGAGCCGGACCCCGCGCGCGAGGTCGGCGAGGAACGTCGGCGTCACCGGCGCGTCGATGGCGACCACGTACTCCTTCTCGTGGCCGTGCTCCACCCGCAGCACCTCGTTGACCACGTCGCCGTCGTTGGTGAGCAGGAGCAGGCCCTCGCTGTCCTTGTCGAGGCGACCGATCGGGAAGATGCGCTCGCGGTGGCCGACGAAGTCGACGACGTTGCCCGCCACGTGGCGCTCGGTGGTGCAGGTGACGCCGGCCGGCTTGTTGAGCGCGATGTACACCGGCGCCACCTGCTTGCGCGAGGGCCCGACCGCGGCGCCGTCGACGCGCACGTCGTCGCCATCTCCGACCTGGCTGCCGAGCCCCGCCCGCTGGCCGTTGATGGTGACCCGGCCGGCCTCGATGACGGCGTCGGCGCCGCGCCGCGACCAGGCCCCGGTCTCGCTGAGGAACTTGTTGAGGCGCACGGCGAGGCCGCCAGGGTACCGCGCCGCCGGGCGGGGATCAGCGGAGCTGGTAGCCGAGGTCGGCCAGCGCCGCGCGATCGAGGGTGGTCGGCGGGAAGCGCTCGCCGCCGGGGCGGCTCGAGTCCATCAGCGGCTCGCGCCCGTCCGACGACAACCCCGAGGCGAAGTGGGTGCCGGCGGCGGTGAGCGGCACCGGTCCGCCGTGGGCCGCCACCGCGTGGGCGCCGGTGAAGGCCGGGGTGCCGTCGACCAGCGCGGCGAACGCGTCGGCGGTGCCGAAGCCGAGCGTGTGCGCGAGCTCGTGCATCGCGGTCGACCAGAAGTCGGTCTGGTCGCCGGGGATGTCGGAGGCGTCCTCGAGGGTCTGGTCGAAGAACCACGCCTCGTCGCAGTCGAAGCTGATCCACGCCGTCCACGGCTCGAAGTCGGCGCCCTGGTAGCGGGCCTGGAGCTGGGCCCGGAGCGCGCCGTCGACGACGCTGCCCAGGGCCGCGCTGTGGTTGCTGGTCGCCGTCACGCCGCTGGGGCCGTCGATGTGGGAGCAGCCGACGAACACCAGCAGGTCGTCGATGGCGACGTCGAGGTCGAACGCCATCCCGTCGGCGGTCGGCGCCTCGGGATCGCGGGTCCGCACGCTGGTGCCGGCCGGGATCTCGAAGAAGTCGTCGGTGAAGGTCGCGCCCCAGGCGGCCGCGGCGGCGGCCAGGGTAGTGCGCGCCGCCGGCGTGAAGAAGGCAGCGTCGTCGAAGCGATAGTCGAGGGCGATCGAGAGCCCGCCTTGGGCCGCGCCATCGGCCTGGCCGGGGCCACCGTCGACGAGGTCGGCGTCGTCGGCGCCGCAGCCGGCGCACGCGGTGGCGGCGGTCAGGAGCCAGCGCCACGGCGAACGGAACCAGCCTCGCATCGGCGGCACCCTACACGACGGCTCGCGCCCCGCGGCGGGTGGCGCACCTCGGCGCGTGGTCCGGGGCCGCATCGGGTGAGACTTCCGCCACGCCCGCTGGCGTCGCCCCTGGCGGCGGTCTCGGCGCCGTGCGAAGAGAAGCCACCATGAACCACGTCGTCACCCGGGTCCGCCCGGGGTTCGCCCTCCTCGCGGCGCTCGTCACCACCATCCTCGGCTGCGGTCCGTCCTCGGCCCCGATGCCGGTCGCGCCGACGCCCCCCGGCGGGAGCCCGGCGCCGGAGGACACCCGCCCGAACTTCGCCGGCGAGTGGTTCGATCAGAGCGGCAGCGCCTTCGTCATCGAGGGGAGCGGCGACGCCACGCGGGTCGTGCGGGTCTACGACGCGGATGGCGAGGACATGACCAACCTGCAGTCCGGCTGGGACGACCAGGGCCGCTTCTGGTGGAGCTACCACGTCGACAGCACCGGCTACGACGTGAAGATCGTGGTGACCACCATCGACGGCGACGACGCCAGCTTCGAGTGGTCGAACGCGTATGACAGCGGCACCGAGTCGATGCGCCGCGGTGGCTCGCCCGACGACAGCTTCTTCGGCGGCGGCGACTTCGGGGACTACGGCGGCTTCGGCTACGGCGGCCTCACCTACGGCGCCGGCGACGAGGACGAGGACTGGTAATCGCCGCGGCGCGCGGCCGAGCCTTGGCGTGCTGACGTCCGGGGCCGGCTCGGCGATACTGCCAGGCGCCGTGCCGCGCCGGATCCTGCTCGTCACGCCGCCGCTGGTCCAGCTCAACACGGCCTACCCGGCGACGCCGTACCTGCTCGGCTTCCTGCGCCAGCACGCGGCGCGTCTCGAGCTGACGCTGGCCCAGGCCGACGCCGGCCTCGAGCTGTTCCTGCGCCTGTTCTGCCGGGATGGCCTGGGCGCGGCGGTCGACGAGCTGCGGCCCCGGCAGCGCCGCGGGCGCGGGGCCTCGGCGCCCGCGAGCGTGGCCTCGTTCCTGGCGCAGGCCGACCGCTACCTCGACACGATCGATCCGGTCGTGCGGTTCCTGCAGGGGCGTGACCCGGCGCTGGCGCTGCGCATCGTCGGCCGGAGCTGGTTGCCCGAGGGGCCGCGCTTCGCCGCCATCGACGACGGCCCGGGCGGCAGCGACGACGATCCGCTGGGCTGGGCCTTCGGCGAGCTCGGCACCTCCGACCGCGCGCGCCACCTGGCCAGCCTGTACATCGACGATCTCGCCGACGTCGTCCGCGAGGGCGTCGACCCGCACTTCGGGCTGTCGCGCTACGGCGAGCGGCTGGCCCTGGCCGCGCCGAGCTTCGATCCGCTGGCGGCCGCGCTGGCGGCGCCGCCGACCCTCGTCGATCGCCTGCTCGACGAGGTCGGCGCCGCGCTGGTCGCGCGCCACCAGCCCGACCTGGTCGGCCTGACCGCGCCGTTCCCCGGCAACGTCTACGGCGCGCTGCGCCTGGCGCGGGCCATCAAGGCGGCGGCGCCGTCGACGGTGGTCGTGCTCGGCGGCGGCTACGTCAACACCGAGCTGCGCGAGCTCGCGGAGCCGCGGCTGTTCGATCACGTCGACCACGTGACCCTCGACGACGGCGAGGCGCCGCTGCTCGCGCTCATCGAGCACCTGCGCGATCCGGCGCGGCCGCGGCTGCGCACCTTCAGCCGGCGCGACGGCCAGGTCGTGTTCGACACCACCGAGGCCGTGCACGACGTGCCGCTACGCGACGCCGGCACCCCGAGCTATGCCGGCCTGCCGCTCGACCGCTACCTGTCGCTGCTCGAGCTGCTCAACCCGATGCATCGCCTGTGGTCCGACGGGCGCTGGAACAAGCTGACCATCGCCCACGGCTGCTACTGGAAGAAGTGCAGCTTCTGCGACGTCACCCTCGACTACATCGGGCGCTACGATCCGGCCGGCGCCGACCTGCTCGTCGATCGCATCGAGGCGATGATCGCGGAGACCGGGCAGACCGGCTTCCACTTCGTCGACGAGGCGGCGCCGCCGGCGGGGCTGCGGGCGCTGGCCGAGCGCCTGCTCGCCCGCGGCGTGGCCATCACCTGGTGGGGCAACGTCCGCTTCGAGAAGACCTTCACGCCGGCGCTGTGCGAGCTGCTCGCGCGCTCGGGGTGCGTGGCCATCAGCGGCGGGCTCGAGGCGGCCTCCGATCGGCTGCTCGCGAAGATGCACAAGGGCGTCACCGTCGAGCAGGTGGCGCGGGTGACCCGCGCATTCACCGACGCCGGGGTCATGGTGCACGCGTACCTGATGTACGGCTTCCCGACCGAGACCGAGCAGGAGACCATCGACGCGCTCGAGCGGGTGCGCCAGCTGTTCGCCGCCGGCTGCCTGCAGAGCGCGTTCTGGCACCGGTTCGCCGCCACCGTGCACAGCCCGATCGGGCGGCGGCCCGAACTGTACGGGATCAAGCTGCGGCCACAGCCGGCGACCTTCGCGCGCAACGAGGTCGCCTTCGAGGATCCGACCGGCACCGATCACGATCGGCTGGGGGAGGGCCTGCGCCGCGCGCTCTACAACTACATGCACGGGGCCGGGCTGGAGATGGACGTGCGCGACTGGTTCCCCCGCGTCCGCGGTCAGCGGCGCCCGCCGGCGCCCCAGGTCGCCCCGGACCTCATCGCGCGGGCGCTGGGCGGGTGACGCGACCACGCTCGCCACGCGTGCACGAGCACGTGGCCGTGATCGTGGCCGTGGCCGTTTCCGTGAACGTGGACGATCACGTGGCCGTGGACCCTACCGGGAACGGGAACGCTCCCGTGATCGTGGTCGATCCCCGTGGCCAATCTCACGCGAGCAGCGCCCGGCCGGGCGGCCTTCGCCGGGCGTGTCACCCGTCCGCCCGGTTTCCGGCACGGCACCCTCCAGGGCGGCCCTGGCAGGGCGTGTCACCCATGTGCCGTTACTGCGATGTCCATGTGCCGTTACTGCGATGTCACCTATGTGCCGTAGCTGCACCCACGTGATGATTGGCCACGAGGCCGGACACGATCACGGAGCGTTCCCGTTCCCGGTAGGGTCCACGGCCACGGGAGCGTCCACGAGCACGTCCGCGTCCACGTCCACGGCCACGTGAACGTCCACGTGATCGTGATTCGTGGTCGTGATTCGTGGTCGTTGGCCCCCAGAGGCGATCACGGGGCCTTCCCACCCGGCACCCTTGCTGCTACACCCGGGCCCTACCTCAGGAGCCTGCCGAACCACTGATCAAGAGCATCGCCCTCGTATGAACGGTCGTCCCATGGGTCGTGACGACCGCCGCCGCCCGCAGGGTGGCCTTCGCATCAACCACCGCATCCGCGTCCCCGAGGTGCGGGTGATCGCCGACGAGAGCGAGCAGATCGGCATCCTGCCGACGCACGAGGCGCTGCGCATGGCGACCGAGCGGGGCCTCGACCTCGTCGAGATCTCGCCGACCGCGCGGCCGCCGGTGTGCCGCATCATGGACTACGGCAAGTCGGTACGAAGAGGCCAGAAGAAGCAGCAGGCCGCAAGCGCGCTTCGACCTCGGAGACCAAGGAGATCAAGTTCCGGCCGAAGACCGACGGCCACGACATGGACTTCAAGGTCAAGCACATCCGCCGCTTCCTCGAGGAGGGCAACAAGGTGCGCCTGGCCGTGGTGTTCCGTGGCCGCGAGATCACGCACCGCAGACCGGCGCCGCCGTGCTGCGGCGGGTGGTCGAGGCGACCGCCGACATCTCGTCGGTGGATGTCACGCCGAACATGGAAGGCCGGCGCATGATCATGATCATCGCGCCCAAGGCCAACGTCGTGCGCAAGGCCCAGGAGAACCGCAAGGCGGCCATCGCGGCCCAGCTCGCGGCGCTGGCCGCGGCCAAGCACGCCGGCAAGGACGGCAAGGTCGCCGCGCCGCCCCCGAGCGACGACGACCTCGACGAGGACGCCATCAACGCCGACGTCGATGACGACGACGATGATGGCGATGGCGACGACGCGGCCGACGCCAGCTCGGCGCCGACGTAGCGCGCGGCTGCTCGTCGCCGCCGGGCGCCCTGCCAGGTCCGCGCATCCGCGAGGGCCGGCGGCCCCGCCTCGCGCTCTGGCCGCGCTCACCCCGACGGCCGGGGGGCCGGTGCCCGCCGGTCCCGGAGCGACTGCCCGGGGCCCCCGTGAGGGGTGGACGCCGCGTGGCCGTGGCCTGCCCGCGCGCGGCCATGGCGCGGGGGAGGGCAGCGCCGCCCAGCCGCCCGATCCAGGCCCGCCGATCCGCCGCGAAACCACTTGCCCCCGGGGCCGGCGCTGGTGCATACATCCGGTCCCCGTGGCCCCCCGGCCACGTCGCTCGCACGAGGCCAAGCGTCATGCCCAAGATGAAGAGCCACTCCGGCGCCAAGAAGCGCTTCAAGCGCACCGCGACCGGCAAGTTCAAGTTCCAGCACGTCAACAAGCGGCACCTGCTCACGCGCCGTCCGCACAAGCGGAAGCGTCAGCTCCGTGGCAGCGCCTACGTGCCGCCGCAGCACCACCACCAGATCGAGCGCCTGCTGCCCTACGGCAACTAGCCCGCGCGCTGCTCACTCGATTCGATCGCCGTAACTTCAGCTACCAGGATTCGCCATGCCCCGCGCCAAACGAGGATTCAAGGCTCGCCGCCGCCGCAACCGCATTCTGAAGGCCGCCAAGGGCTTTCGCGGCAAGCGCTCGAGCTGCCACGCCGCCGCCAACGAGGCGGTGCAGCACGCGTGGATGCACATGTACCGCTCGCGCAAGGTGAAGAAGCGCGACTTCCGCGGCCTGTGGATCCAGCGCGTCAACGCCGCGGCCCGCACCGTCGGCACGTCGTACTCGAAGCTCATCGGCAAGCTCAACAAGGCGCAGATCGGCCTGAACCGGAAGATGCTCGCCGAGATCGCGATCAGCGATCCGGTCGCCTTCCAGGCCATCGCCAACGCCTGAGGCTGCGCCTCTCACCCGCCGCTCCCCGGTCGCGGGTGCGGACGCGGCCCCGGCGAGCCTCGCCCGGGGCCGTCGACGTTTGCGGGCACGGCACCTCCCACCGGACCACGGCATGAACACCGACGACCTCCTCTCCGAGATCGGCCGCGTCGCCGGCGTCTTCGCCGACGCGATCGCGCCGCTCGTCGACGAACAGGGCATCCGCGCGACCCAGGCGCAGTTCCTCGGCAAGAAGGGCCAGCTCTCGGCGCTGATGCGCGACATGGCCAAGCTGCCGCCGGCCGATCGGCCCAGGGTCGGGGAGGCGGTCAACCGGGTCAAGGGCGAGATCGAGGCGCGCGTCGGGGCCAAGCTCGCCGAGCTCACCGCCCAGCGCCGCACCCTCGACCTGGCGCGCGTCGTCGACGTCAGCCTGCCGGCGCGTCCCGCCGCCGCCGGGCACCTGCACCTCATCACCCAGGTCCGGCTGGAGTCGATCCAGATCTTCGCCGAGCTCGGCTTCGCGGTCGCCGAGGGCCCGCAGCTCGACACCGACTGGAACACCTTCGAGGCGCTGGCGATCCCCAAGGATCATCCCGCCCGCGACATGCAGGACACGTTCTACGTCGCCGACGAGATCGTCCTGCGCACCCACACCAGCCCGGTGCAGGTGCGCACGATGCTCGCGCACGCGCCGCCGATCCGCATCATCGCGCCGGGGCAGGTCTACCGCCGCGACGACGATCCCACCCACAGCCCGATGTTCACCCAGATCGAGGGCCTGGTCGTCGACGAGGGCGTGCGCTTCTCCGACCTGCGCGGCGTGCTCGATCACTACGTGTCGCGCTTCTTCGGCCGGGCGCTGTCGGTGCGGTTTCGGCCCAGCTACTTCCCGTTCGTCGAGCCCGGCGCCGAGGTCGACATGCAGTGCAGCTTCTGCGGCGGCGCCGGCTGCCGGCTGTGCAAGCACACCGGGTGGGTCGAGATCGGCGGCGCCGGCATGGTCGACCCCGACGTGTTCGCCAACTGCAAGATCGACAGCGAGCGCTACACCGGGTTCGCGTTCGGCATGGGCCTCGAGCGCATGGCGATGCTTCGCCACGGCGTGAACGACATCAAGTTCTACTACGAGGGCGACCTCCGCTTCCTGAGGCAGTTCTGATGAAGGTCCTGCGCAACTGGCTGCTCGAGCTGTGTGATCTCGACGCCGCGCCGAGCGCCGACGAGCTGGCGCGCGCGCTGACCTCGGTCGGCCTCGAGGTCGAGGGGCAGACCGATCTGGGCGCCGGCTTCACCGGCGTGGTGGTGGCCGAGGTGGTGGCGGTGAAGCCGCACCCCAGCGCCGACAAGCTGCGCCTGGTCGACGTCATCACCAGCCGCGGCGGCGCCGCGACCCAGGTGGTGTGCGGCGCGCCCAACGTGCCGGCCCCCGGCGGGCGGGTGCTGTGGGCGCAGCCCGGCGCCACCTTGCCCGGCGGCCTGACGCTGGCGGTGCGCGCGGTGAAGGGCGTCGACTCGCCCGGCATGCTGTGCGCCGAGGCCGAGGGCGGCGTCGGCGACGCCGCGGCCGGCATCGTCGTCCTCGAGGCCGACGATCGCACCCCGCTCGGCGCGCCGGCGCAGCAGGCGCTCGGCGTCGACGACTGGCTGCTCGAGGTCAACGCCCCGGCCAACCGCCCGGACGTGCTCGGCCACGTGGGCGTGGCGCGCGAGCTGGTGGCCCGCCTCGGCGGTCGCCTGGTGGCGCCCGACGGCGACCTCGCCGCGCACACGCTCGACGGCCCGGCCCTCGGCGAGCGGCTCGCGGTCGCCATCGACGACGCCGCCGGGTGCGCGCGCTACGTGGCGCGCCGCCTCGAGGGCGTCACCGTCGGGCCGTCGCCGCGCTGGCTGCGGCAGCGGCTGCGCGGGGTCGGGGTGCGGCCCATCTCCAACCTGGTCGACGTCACCAACTACGTGATGTTCGAGCTCGGCCAGCCGCTGCACGCCTTCGACGCCGAGCGCCTCCTCGATCGCCGCATCGCGGTGCGCACCGCGCGCACCGGCGAGACGCTGGCGACGCTCGACGGCGTCCGCCGCAGCCTGGCCACGACCGATCTGGTGATCGTCGACGGCGCCGAGGCCCAGCGCGCGGTCGCGCTCGCGGGCGTGATGGGCGGCGCCGAGACCGAGGTCCACGCCGGCACCACCTCGATCGTGCTCGAGAGCGCGAGCTTCGCGCCGCGGCGCGTGCGGGCCACCGCGCGCCGCCTCGGGCTGCACTCGGAGTCGTCGCTGCGCTTCGAGCGCGGGGTCGATCCGGCGCTGGCCGAGCAGGCCTCGGCGCGGGCGGCGCGGCTGCTCGCGGTGCACGGCGGCGGCCGCGTGGTCGCGGGCGCGGTCGACGTGTACCCGGCGCCGGCGGCCAAGGTCACCGTGGCCCTGCGGCCGGCTCGCCTCGCGGCGGTCACCGGCGTCGGCTTCGACGACGGCGTCGCCGCCGACGCGCTCGCCCGGCTCGGCTGCGAGGTGGTGGTCGACGGCGACGCCCTGCGCACCACCGTCCCGAGCTGGCGCGGCGACCTGTCGCGCGAGGCCGACCTCATCGAGGAGGTGCTGCGCATCACCGGCTACGATCGGGTGCCGTCGACGCTGCCGCCCTTGCGCGCCGCCAACCCGCTGTTCGACACCGCGCGGGCCGGCGGCGACGAGACCCCGATCGACGCCGACGGCGCGCGCCGGATCCTGGCGGCCGCGGGCTTGGCCGAGGCCATCACGTTCGGCTTCCAGTCGTTCGCGCGGCACGGCGCGCTGAACCTGGCGCCCACCGATCGTCGATCGCGGCCGATCGCGCTGCGCAACCCGATGAGCTCCGACCAGGCGATCATGCGGACGTCGCTGGTGCCGAACCTGCTCGCGGCGGTCGCGCGCAACCACAGCCACGGCGAGCCCGACCTCGCGCTGTTCGAGGTCGGCCCGGTGTTCCTGCGCCGCGACGCCCAGGGCAGCGAGGTGGCGCCGCGCGAGCTCGCCGACGAGGAGATCTGGGCGTGCGCGGTGCTCGTCGGCGCGCGACCGCGCCACCTCGGCGCGCCGACGGCGTGGGACGTGTTCGACGCCAAGGGCCTGCTCGAGCAGCTCGCCTGCGCGCGCGCGCGCGGGCCGCACGGTGGGCGCTGGACGGCGACCCGCGACGTGCCGTACCTGCACCCAGGCGTCGCCGCCGAGCTCCGCTTCGGCGACGCCGAGCCCGCGGGCTGGATCGGCGAGATCCACCCGGACGTCCGCGCGGCCTTCGGCATCGACGTGCCCGTGTTCGCGTTCGACGTGCGCCTGCGCGGCCTGCCGGTGGGGGGGGCGCCGCAGATGGCGGCCATCCCGCGGTTCCCGCGCGCCACCCGCGACGTGTCGCTCCTGCTCGACGTGGGCATCCCGGCGGCGCGCGTCGACGAGGTCATCGCCGGCGAGCGGCCGGCGCTGCTCGAGGCGGCGCGGGTGGTGGAGGACTACCGCGATCCCAAGCTGCCCGCCGGCACCAAGAGCGTCTTGTGGACGCTGTCGTACCGCGCCGGCGACCGCACCCTCACCGACGCCGAGGTCGACGCCGCCCACGAGGCGCTGGTGTCCCGGCTGGTGGCCGAGGTCCCGGCGCAGCGTCGGTAGGCCGGCCGGCCGTCGCGCCCACCGCCTGCCGCCGCTGAAGGCGCCGCTGGGTCCCCGAGATCGCGGGGAACGCCCCTGGCCCCTTTCGGCGGGCGCCGCGCGCGTGGTAGCGTTCGATATCGTTCGGGTTTCTCGAAATCTCGGGCGCAATCCAGTCAACGAAGGAGCTCCTGCCCCATGGCGCGCATGACCAAGGCCGACATCATCGAGGCCGTCTACGAGAAGGTCGGCGGGTTTTCCAAGAAGGAGGCCGCCGAGATCGTCGAGGCGGTCTTCAGCAGCATCAAGGACACCCTCGAGCGCGGCGAGAAGATCAAGATCTCGGCGTTCGGCAACTTCGTGGTGCGCGACAAGAAGGAGCGCATCGGCCGCAACCCGCAGACCGGCGAGGAGATCAAGATCGCCGCGCGCCGGGTCTTGAACTTCAAGCCGAGCCAGGTGCTCAAGGCCGTGCTCAACGGCGGCGCGCCGCCGACGACGACCTGAACGGGGCGAAGGGCGCCTGCCCCCGCTTGCGGTGGGTAGCGGAATCATGTAGACCCGCAGTCCCTCAACCGGGGCGTAGCGCAGCCTGGTAGCGCACCAGACTGGGGGTCTGGGGGTCGCAGGTTCAAATCCTGTCGCCCCGACGAAGGACAAAACGGCCACCCCCAGTGGCCGTTTTACTTTTCGGCGAGTGTAGGTTGGCGCCGATGAAGCCGCTGGTCCTGCTCTCCAACGACGACGGCGTCGGCTCGCCGCACCTGATGGCGCTCGCCGATCGCCTGGCCGCGCACGTCGAGGTGCTGGTGGTGGCGCCCGAGCGCCAGCGCTCGGCGGCGTCCCACGCCATCACCTTGCACAAGCCGCTGCGCCTCACCGAGGTCGCCGCCGGGCGCTACTCGCTGTCGGGGACGCCGGTCGACTGCGTCTATGTCGGCATGCTCAAGGTGGCGCCGCGGCCGCCGGCGCTGGTGCTCTCGGGCATCAACGATGGCTACAACCTCGGCACCGACGTCTTCTATTCGGGCACGGTGGCGGCGGCGGTGGAGGGCGCCCTGCGCGGCGCGGTCGGCGTCGCGCTGTCGATCGCGCCGCGCGCGGAGCCGGCCGCGGTCGAGGCGGCGCTGGGCTTCGTCGCCGGGCTCGTCGCCGCCGCCGGCGAGCGGCCGCTGCGCCCGGGCACCGTGCTCAACGTGAACTTCCCGGCCACGCCGACCCACCGCTACCGGTGGACCGTGCTCGGCCGCCGCCTCTACGAGGACGACGTCGCCGCGCGCACCGATCCGCGCGGGCGGCCGTACTACTGGGTCGGCGGCGGCCCCACCGGGCACGACGCCATCGACGGCTCGGACTGCGTGGCCATCGACGCCGGCGAGATCAGCGTGACCCCGATGCACCTGGCGCTCACCGATCACGCCGCGGTGGCGACCCCGCCGCTGGCGGTCGCCGGGTTCGAACCGGCCGTGGCGGTGGGGTAGGGTTGGGCATGCGCGCGATCGTCGTCGGGGCACTCGGGCTGGTGGTGGCATGCGGCGGCTCGCGCGCGCCGGAGCCGCCCCCGACCGGCAGCGGCGACGTCGCCGCGTGCGAAGCGCAGCGCGCTCACCTCGAGGCCATCTACCGCGTCGACGCCGAGGCGCGCGAGCCCGAGCGGGTGGAGGCGGCTGTGGCCGACAACGTGGCGATGGTGCTCATCGAATGTCGGAGCGCGCCGGCGCGGGTGGCGCCCTGCGTCGCGGGTGCCGCCGACGCGGCGGCCGTCGAGGCGCGCTGCCTCACCCCGCTCGATGATGAGGGCAGCGAGGGCGACCAGTTCCGCGAGCGCTAACCGCGTCGGCGGTCGCGCGCGTCACGGCGGCGGTGGGCCACCACCCGGCGGCGGGCCACCACCCGGCGGTGGGCCACCACTCGGCGGCGGGCCCCCACCCGGCGGCGGGCCACCACCCGGCGGTGGGCCACCACCCGGCGGCGGGCCACCACCCGGCGGCGGTCGCGGCACGCCGTCGGGGAACATCGCGCGATAACGGGCGCGCTGCGGCTCGGTCAGCACAGCGCCGATCGCCGCCTCGATCTCGGCGCGCTTGGCCTCGAGCTGCGGCCGCACGTTGGCCGTGATCGCCTGCGCCGCGCGGCTGCCGTCTGTAAGGATGGCGCCGACCTGAGCGCGCTGCGCGTCGGTGAGCCCGAGCCCGTCGGCGAAGCGGTCGAGCAGCGCGTCGAGCTGCCCAGGACCGGGCCCGGGTGGGGGCGGCGGCCCCGCCGGCGGCGACGTGCGGCCATGGTCGCCACGCGCCGCGCCGACGACGTACCCGAGGATGCCGCCGGCCAGGAAGACCCCGAGCACGCTGGCGGCCACCAGCACGCGGATGGCGCGCGCGGTCACGGCGCCACCTCGGCGCCGAGCCCGAGGGAGCGCGCGAGCATCGCCTCGGTCTCACGGGTCAGCATCAGGTCGACGTCGAGCGCGGTCGCCGCCGAGGCTGGCGCCGACCGGGGCGGCGGCGCCGCCGTCTCGCGCGTCGCCAGCCAGGCGACGGCGATGACCCCTGCCAGGTTGAGCACGGCGGCCGCGCGCCACGCGATCGGCAGCGCGAGGTCCCACCAGGCGACGGGGCGCGGCGGCCCGTCGGCGAGCGCGGCCGCGACGATCCGATCGACCTGCGCCGTCGGCACCGTCACCGCCAGTTCATGTCGGGCGATCGCGAGCGCCTCGGCTTCGGCGGCGAGCTGCGCCACGCAGGCGGCGCAGGTCGCCAGGTGGGCAGCCGCGGCCGCAGGATCGCCGCGGCGGGCCAGGGTCAGGGCGTGGGTGCAGGTCATGCCAGGGTCCTCTCCTCGATCAGGCGATGGCGCGCGAGCGCGCGGCCGAGCTCGGCGCGGGCGCGGTGCAGGCGGGACTCGACGGTGCCGCGCGGGATCCCGAGCGCATCCGCGATCTCGTCGTAGGTCAGGTCGTCGACCTCGCGCAGCAGCAACACGACGCGGTGGGTCTCCTTGAGGCGATCGATCGCGGCGGCCACCGCGGCGCGCACCTCGGCGGTGTGCAGCGCGTCGTCGGCGCGGACGTCGTCGCTGGGGACGGCGTGGCTGCCGGTGATCGCGCGCGTCAGCTCGAGGGCGGGTCGGGCCCGGGTGCCGGCGCTGCGCGCGCGATCGGCGCACGTGCGCCGCGCGATCTGACAGACCCAGCCGCGGTGCGCCGCGGGCTCCCGCAGCGTCCGGGCGTTGCGCCACGCGCGCAGGAAGGTGTCCTGCACCGCGTCCTCGGCGTCGGGCGGGTGCGCGACCAGCCGCCGGCACAGGCGATACACCAGCGGGTGCAGCCCGCGCACCCAGGCCTCGAAGGCGCGGGCGTCCCCCTCGCGCATCCGCGCGGCGAGCTGCGCGAGCTCGAGGTCGGGGCCCACCATGGCGACCATCGTCGGGGGTAGGTCGCACCCTCGCCCGGGTTTCTTCCACAAATCTTTTCGGGAAGTCGGCGCCGGCGCCGCGCGACTGCGCCGGTGAACCTCACGAGGAGCCCACGAGATGACGAAGCTGCCCCTGCGATCGACTGTGTGCGCGACAGGCCTGCTGGTCGCCCTGGCCGCCGCCGCCCTGGCGGAACCCGAGCCCGAGCCCCGGCGCCCGCCGCCGCCGCGCACGCCCCCCGCCCAGGCGCTGGCGGCCTGCGACGGCGCCGACGAGGGTGACCCCTGCGACTTCGAGCACGACGGCCGCACCCTCACCGGCACCTGTCGGGTGCCGCCGCGGGCCGAGCGGCTGGCGTGCGTGCCGACCGGGCATCCGCCGCCGCCGCGCGGCGAGGGCGCCGACCGGGGAGCGCCGTGACCCGGCGCGCGATGGCGCTGGTCGCCGCGGTGCTCGCGGCCGGCTGCACCGACGACGGCGCGCACGGAGACGACGCGGAGCCACAGCCACTGCCCCTGCGGACGCCGATCCTGCCGGCGACGCCGCCCTCCTACGATCCGGTCCTGCCCGCTCACGTCCAGGCGTCGATCGGCCCCGGCGTCGACAACACGCCGGTGGACAACCCGATCACCGACGCCGGCGCGCTGCTCGGGCGGGTGCTGTTCCACGATCGGCTGCTGAGCGCCAACCAGACGACCTCGTGCGCGTCGTGTCACCGGCTCGACGCCGGGGTCGCCGATGACGTCGCGGCGTCGAGCGGGTTCGACGGCGGCCTCACCGCGCGCGCGTCGATGCCGGCGGTGGAGGTGCGGTTCTACGCGCGCGGCCGCATGTTCTGGGACGAGCGCGCGGCCACGCTCGAGGAGCAGGTGCTGCTGCCGATCCAGAACGAGGTGGAGATGGGCCTCACGGTGCCCGAGCTGGTGGCGCGGGTCGCCGGGGCCGCGTACTACGCGCCGCTGTTCGACGCCGCTTCGGGATCCCGAGGTGACCGCCGACGGCATCGCGATGGCGCTGGCCCAGTACGTGCGATCGATCAACGCGTGGTCGAGCCGCTGGGATGAAGAGGTCGCCATGGTCGACGACCTCGCCGCGGACTTCGCCGGCTTCACGCCGGAGGAGAACCGCGGCAAGCAGATCTTCTTCGGCCAGCACGACCCCGCGACCCGCGGCCTGTGCGGCTCGTGCCACATGCGCGACAACCCGCTGGCGACCCTGCCGCCAGGCGCGCCGCCACACCGCAGACCAACGTGGCGCTGTTCCAGTCGATCGGCCCGGCAGACAACGGCCTGCCGCCGCGCGAGGGCGACCTCGGCGTCGGCGGCGTCAGCGGTCGCGCGCAGGACGCCAACCTGTTCAAGGTCGGGACGCTGCGCAACATCGCGCTCACCGGCCCTTACATGCACGACGGCCGCTTCGCGACCCTGGCCGAGGTCGTCGACTTCTACGATCACGGCATCACCGCGACTCCCAACCTCCACCCGGCGCTGCGTGATGCCGAGGGCCGGCCGATGCGCCTGAACCTCTCGGCGGCCGATCGCGCCGCGCTGGTGGCCTTCCTGGGGACCCTCACCGACTCCGAGCTCGCCAGCGATCCGCGGTTCGCCGACCCATTCCCCGAGGAGTGAGCCTGCGCGGCCAAGGGCAGTGTCTGAGTGCCCCGCCGGCCGGCCGCCACGGTAGGCTGCCGCGGCATGCGCGCCACCAGGTCGGCCCTCCTCGTCACGCTGCTCCTCGCCTGCGGCGGTTCGTCGCCGCCGCCCGCCGGGCCCGGCCCGGGCCCCGCTCCCGACGACGGGCTCACCGAGATCCGGCGCCGACAGAACGCCGCCTGCGAGGCGCTGGGCCCGGTGCTCACCGCCTGCGCCGTCGAGGACGCGCGCACCACCATGACGCCCGAGGAGTTCGACCAGCTCGCCCTCGAACAGACCGCGCCGCAGCACACCGCCGAGTTCATCGAGGCGTGCGAGGCGCCCGACCTCGGCTCGCGCACGGTGCGGGTCTACGAGGTGTGCCTGCGCGAGGAGTCGGAGTGCGAGCCGCTGCTGGCCTGCCTCGACCACGTCCACGACCCGGCGCCGTAGCCCCCCCGGCGGGATGCGGCGCATCGCCGCTGCGCACCGCGGCCGCACCTGCGGTAGGGTCTGCGCCCATGCGGACCAAGGCCTTGATGTGGACCCTCGCCCTCGCCACCGCCGGCGCCGGGTGCGGCAAGAAGGACGATGGCAAGTCCCCGGCGAGCGGCGGCCCCACCAAGCCCACGGGCTCGGCGGCGCCCGCGGCGCCCCAGCGCCCGTCGCAGCTCCCGATGGCGACGATGCCCGCGCGCGCGCCGGCGCCGACCGAGCCAGCCAAACTGGTCGAGGTCGCCCTCGGCCGCAAGCTGTTCCTCGACCCGCGGCTCTCGGTCGACGGCAGCCGCAGCTGCTACTCGTGCCACCAGAACGAGCAGGGCACCGGCGGCAAGGACCCCAAGGCCATCGGCGCCGGCGACAAGCCGCTGCCCCGGCACAGCCCGATGCTGTGGAACGTCGCCGCGCAGCAGGGCGCGTTCTACTGGGACGGCCGCTCGCCGTCGCTCGAAGCCCAGGCCAAGGCCGCGTGGGCCGGCGGCAACATGGGCGTCGGCACCGAGGAGGGCAAGCTCGACGCCAAGGCCGCCGAGATCGCCAAGCTCGCCGACTACAAGGCGGCGTTCGCCGCCGCCTACCCGAACACGCCGGTGACCGCCGACGTCATCGTCGGCGCGATCGCCGCCTTCGAGGCGACGCTGGTCTGCGACGACACCGCGTACGACAAGTACGCCGCCGGCGACAAGACCGCGATGACCGAGGAGCAGCTGCGCGGCTACGACGTGTTCGCCGGCAAGGGCGGGTGCATGACCTGCCACGCGCCGCCGTACTTCTCGACCTCGTTCGCGGTGCCCGGCGGGGCCTACTTCAACGCCGGGCTGGGCACGGAGGCCGCCGAGCCCGACGTCGGTCGCATGGCGGTGACCAAGGAGGAGTCGGACTGGGGCGCGATGAAGCCGCCGTCGCTGCGCAACATCACCAAGACCGCGCCGTACTTCCACGACGGCTCGGCGGCGACCCTCGACGACGCGCTCAAGGTGATGACCACCGGCGGCATCGCCAACAAGAACAAGTCGCCGCTCCTGGTCGACCGTCAGCTCACCGCGGCGGAGCTGGCCGACCTCAAGGCGTTCCTCGGGGCGCTCGAGTGCGGCGGCGCGATCGACACCACCGACGTGACCTTCGGCAGCAAGGCCGGCCAGGTCTCGCTCGAGACCGGCCTGGTCACGCCGTAGCGCGGCGGCGCTACTCGAGGGTGCCGGCCACCATCAGGTAGCCGTTGACCCCGCCGACCGAGGCGTTGGTGACGCCGACGCCGCCGATCTGCGGCAGCGGCAGCGCGCCGAGCAGGTCGCCGCTGGCGCCGACCAGGCGGCCGGCGGCGAAGCTGATGAGCTCCTCGAAGGCGTCGCCCGACAGCGCGTTGGTGCCGGTGACGCCCTCGTCGATGATGTCGACCTCGACGTCCGGCTCCGACAGCGCCAGTACCATGGCGCCGCCGCTGACGTCGGCGCCGAGGTCGACGGTGCCGTTGACCGCGATCTTGGTGACGACCTGGCCGTCGAGGTAGAAGGTCGCGAGCAGGTCGCCGACGGTGAGGCGCAGGCCGGCGCCGGTCTGGGCCGCCACCGACGGCGGCAGCAGCGCGGAGATCTCGACGGTGTCGTACAGCGCGCCGATCTGGCCGTAGGAGCCGGTGGTGAGGTCGAGGGTCTGGGTCATGCCGCCGGCGGCCCAGAACGCCGACAGGAGCTCGTTGGCGACGTCGTCGGCGACGCCGATGCCGAAGCCCTGCGAGTGGTCGAGGTTGGGCACCGCGTTGGTGGTGTAGACGAAGCCCGGGCCACCGGCGCTGCCGGCGACCTCGACGGTGGTGTCGAGCCGGATGGTGGCGCCGGCGGCGTCGACGTCGATGATCGACGGCCGCACCGCGAAGTCGATGTCGGTGCCGAGCACGGTGACCGAGCGCTGCTGCGACAGGCCGGCGAGGGCGTCGTCGACCATCGGCACCACCGCGTCGATGATGGTGTCGGCGATGAGGTCCTCGAAGGAGGCGAAGAAGTCGACGATGCCGAGGATGGCGCCGGGGAAGCCGGTGGCGTCGATCTCGAGGTTGGTGAAGCTGACGTTGGCGGCCTGGAGGTTGAGGTCGAAGTCGCCGTTGGCGATGTCCATCGCCAGGAAGCCGCTGACGGTGGCGACGTCGGCCGAGGCGTACAGGTCGTCGTTGCCGGAGATGCACGCGACCTTGTAGTGGCCGTCGAGGGCCGCGTAGAGGTTGGTCACGCGGGCCGACATCCACACGCCGCCGTTGGCGGGGGTGAGCGTGATGGCGGCGGTCGACAGATCGAGGGTGTTGAGGTTGGCGAAGACGTACAGGCAGTCGCGACCGCCGACGTCGATCACCGGGTTGGCCGCGGCGGCCATGCCGAGCAGGTCGGCGGTCTCGACGAAGTCGGCCGCGGCGTCGCCGATGGTCTGGAAGGTGTCGGCCGACAGCGTGGCCAGGACCGAGTCGGGCAAGGGCTTGTTGACCGGCGACAGCGCCCCGGCGAGGGCCGAGCGGGTGTCGCTGCCGACGTTGCCGGCGGCGTCGTGCGCCAGGGTCTGCACCAGGTTGGTGCCCGGGAACACCGGCACGGTCACCCGGAAGGTGCCGTCGGCCTCGACGGTCGCCGGCACGCCGTTGACGACCACCGCGGCGACGCCCTGGTCGTCGGTCACCGTGCCCTCGACCGCGATGGTGTCGACGTCGCCGACCACGGCGCCGCGCTCGGGCTGGGTCACCAGGATCTTGGGAGCCTTGATGTCGACGACACCGGGCTCCTCCGGCACCTGGTCGGCGCAGCCGACGGCAAGGGCGAGGAGGGAGAGCGGGGCGGCCAGGAGGTGAGCGCGCATGGGTGCTCGTAGCGGAAGCAAGACAAGGGCCAGCGGACGGTCCTCGGACGAGACGGTCGGGATCGTCCGGCGTGCGGCCTTAAGCAACCGTGATCAAAGTGGAATGCGGTTGCTGCGGGGTGTCATCGGAGCCTGCCGTGGTGCCTTGGGGACAGCTGACCCTGGGATGCCGCAGCGCGGTGGAAGGCCGAGTCGCCAGAGGTGCCCACAGCGCCCCACGTTGTCCCAGACGTCGTCCTAACTCCCCCAAATCTTTCGGTGACGACTCATCAATCCTGGAAACCTTCGTGAGATTCCGGGACAATTTTCGATGTGCTCAAGGGGGGTCACATGAAGAACCATGTTTCGGCGATGACGCGGTTGTTCGGGATGGGGACGGTTGGCTTGTTGGCCGCGTCCTGCTCGACGCCGGACACCCTCGTCGACCCCAGCGGGATCGCCGAGCAGACGCGCTACGTGGCGAGCTGCGGCGCCGCGACCGCGCTGACCTGCGACGGCACGGCGCGTAACCAGTGCACCACCACGCAGGACGCGTTCGCCGCCGGCGACTACGCGTGCCTCGCGGCCTCGATCGAGCTCGACGGCAGCGAGTGGATCCAGCCGCTCGACACCACCGGCACCGGCGATCTCGTCGTGACCACCGGCGGCGCCAGCGACTACGCGTTCGTCGCCGTCTTGCGCGACACCGGCGCCGGCCCACAGCCGGCGCAGTGCATCACCGGCAACTGGTACTCGGTGCGGCTGCGTGCCGGCATCGACTTCACGCCCGGCGAATCGCTCTACGTCGTGGTCGACCACCCCGAGGGCGCCGACATGGCGTTCGACGTCCAGGCCGACTGTGACGCCGGCGCGACCGAGTCGCCGGCCACCTGCAGCGACGGCTTCGACGGCGACGCCGACTACCTCTACGACTGCACCGATCCGGACTGCGAGGGCACGCCTGGCTGCCCCGAGTGCGCGCCGCGCGCCGAGCTGCAGTGCGGTGACACGCTGGTGCCGGGCAACACCGGCGGCTTCGGCTCGACCCAGACGGTCGGCGCCTACGCCTGCATGCCGACGGTCGACCCCGGTGGCCGCGAGTACGCTTACGTCTTCCACGCGCCGCGCACCGAGACCGTGGTGTTCGACGTCAGCAACTCGGCCGACTACCCGATCCTCGCGGTCATCCGCGACGACGGCCAGGGCTGCATGACCGGCGACTGCATCGCGGGCAGCTACTACTCGACGCGGTTCGAGGCGGTGGCCGGCGAGACCTACTACCTCATCGTCGACGGCCACACCGGCAGCTCGTTCAGCTACAGCGCGTCGCTGTTGTGCGGCGCGCCGTCGACCGAGACCAACTGCGCCAACGACGTCGACGATGACGGCGACTGGGCCGAGGACTGTGACGATCCGGACTGCGCCGCCGCGCCGGAGTGCCAGACCCAGGTGTGCGAGGCGGTGGCCGACCTGACCTGCGAGACCCGCCGCCTCCCGGGCAACACCAGCGACGCCGGCGCCCAGGCCAACATCTCGAAGTACTCGTGCATGGAGTCGCTCGACCTCGGCCACCCGGAGGTCGCCTACAAGTTCAAGTACACGACGGGCCCGGCGACCCAGCCGGTGCTGCTGACGCTGTCGAACGAGACGTCGTACGCCACGGTGGCCGCGCTCAACGACGTGTCGGTGATGGACCTCAGCCTCACCATCACCAACACCACGTCGTCGCCGTGGTCGGCCGGCCTGCTGTCGACCCGGCAGCTCATCACCCCCGGCGCACGGGCGCCGCGGCCGGGCCAGGCCGGCTACTACGCGTACCAGTTCGCCGTCGACGGCTGCGACAGCAACTGCGGGCCGGGCTGCTCCGACGACGGCAACCCGACGGTGCTGGCCGCCCGCGAGGGCCTCACGATCGGCACCGACGCCTGGCTGGTGCCGGCGCTGGCGCCGGGCCAGGCCGCGTCGGTGCCGCTGATCGTGCCGTCCAGCGCCAAGCTCTCGTACATCGCGCGGGTCTCCTCGACCAGCGACGACTTCGTCGCCATGCACGTCGTCGGCGACCCGCGCACCCTGGCGGTGCCGCTCGCCGACGCCAGCGGCGCTGGCCTCGACACCATCGCGTTCGCCATCTCCGGCTACGACGCCAACAGCCGCAGCTCCACCAACGGCAACGGCACCTCGTGCTCCTCGACCTGCCCGCCGCCGAGTAGCAACTGCTACGTGGCCTACAACAACGGCACCACCGGCGGCGCGCAGACCGGGCAGACCGGCGCGCAGGAGCTGCAGTGCAACCCCAACCAGTGCATCGCCGGCAACTACTACGGCACCACCTTCACCGCGGCGCGCGGCGTCGAGTACTACGTCACCGTCGAGGGCGCCAACCAGCCCGGCGTCGGCTACGAGCTGTCGGTGGTGTGCAGCCCGCCGGCCACCGAGACCGACTGCGGCGACCAGGTCGACCAGGACGGCGATGACCTCATCGACTGCTACGACCCCGACTGCGCGGCGGAGTGCGACGCCGGCGGCAGCTGCGCGGCCAGCGCGGCGATCACCTGCGGCACCACCCGCCTGGTCGCCAGCACCAGCGACGCCGCCGCGACCGACGCCGTCGATGGGTACCTGTGCGCGCCCGGCGTGGCGACCACCGGCGCCGAGGTGACCTTCGAGTTCACCGCCGAGCGCACCGAGTGGGTCAACTTCACCACCGGCGCCGCCACCGACTACGCGGTGGTCGCGGTGCTCGAGGACAAGGGCGCCTGCGACCCGTACGACTGCGTCGGCACCCAGTACTACTCGAGCGTCGTCCAGGTGGTCGCGGGCCGCCGCTACTTCGTCGTCGTCGATGGCGTCGCCGGCCCGGTCGACTTCGAGCTGTCGGTGGTGTGTGACCCGCCGGCGACCGAGACCTCGTGCGACGACGGGATCGACGAGGACGGTGACTGGCTGACCGACTGCGCCGACCCCGACTGCGGCTGCTGAGCCTCTCTTCGCATCGCAACGCTCCACGATCGGAAGTACCTCTCCATGCCCATCACGCTCCTCGCCATCGCCGGCACCCGCCCCGAACTGGTCAAGCTCGCGCCCGTCATCCGCGCCATCAAGGAGCGCGGCGGCGGCCTGGCCGTGAAGACCGTCTTCTCCGGCCAGCACGTCGAGATCCTCGAGAGCGTCGTCGCCGACTTCGACGTCGCCCCCGACGTCGATCTGCGCGTGCCGATGACGCCGCGGACCCTGTCGCAGACCGTGGCCTGGCTGCTGGAAGGGCTCGACAAGGTCGTCGCCGAGCTCAAGCCCGACGGCGTCATCGTCCAGGGCGACACCAACACCGCGTTCGTGGGCGCGCTGGTGGCGATGCACCACAAGCTGCCGGTGTTCCACGTCGAGGCCGGCCTGCGCACGCCCGACCTGCTGTCGCCGTTCCCGGAGGAGGCCAACCGCCGCCTGGTCGGACGCATCGCCGCGTTGCACTTCGCGCCGACCGACCGCGCCGCGGCCAACCTGGTGGCGGAGGGCATCGCCGAGGACGTCATCCACGTCACCGGCAACACCGGCATCGACGCCCTCGCCGTGTACGCGCAGCGACCGAGCGCCGAGGCCGACGCCATCCTCGCGCGGCTGACGCCGGGCAGCCGGCGCATGCTGGTCACGCTGCACCGCCGCGAGAACCAGGAGCGCGTGTCCGAGGTCACCAGCGCGATCCGGCGCCTGCGCATGAGCCACCCGGATCTCGAGGTGGTGTGGATCCTCCACGCCAACGGCATCCGGGCCAAGGTGATCGAGGGCCTCGAGGGCGTGCCCGGCGTGCACCTGCTCGAGCCGCAGCCCTACGGCGTGTTCGTGCACCTGATGAAGGCGGTCGACCTCGTCGCCAGCGACTCCGGCGGCGTGCAGGAGGAGGCGCCGGTGTTCGGCAAGCCGGTGCTCATCCTGCGCGACGAGACCGAGCGCGGCGAGGCGGTCGACGCCGGCTGCGCGCGCCTGGTCGGCTGTGACGCCGGCCGGATCGTGGCGACCGCGCAGTGGCTGCTCGGCGACGCCGAGGCGTACGCGACGATGAGCCGGGCCAAGAGCCCGTTCGGCGACGGCCGCGCCAGCAGCGCATCATCGCCGCGATGCAGCGCTACTTCGGCATCGTCACCCGTCGATCCGGCCGGCTGACTGGCACCGACGGCATCCGCCGCTGAACCGGCCGCGGCTCAGGTCAGGATGAGCTCGTCACCGGCGCGCCACGCGCCGGCGGCGTGCAGGCGCGCCTCGTTGGCGAACATGTGGCACCACGCGTTGGCGTGGGTCGAGCGGCCGCCGTGCTCGTCGAGGCCGTAGCTGGTCCCGCCGCTCGGGGCCGGAACCCGTCGAGCAGCGCCCAGATCGCGGGCAGCTCCGCCTCCCAGGCCCAGCCCGGTGACGGCGCGAGCTGGCGGTAGATGGCGTGCGCGCGCAGCGACTGCGCGACCACGTCGCTGCGCAGCCCCGCGATGGTGCGGCCCGGCGTCGCCGACCATTGCTGCACCGGCGAGGTCGGCCGCAGCGCCACCGAGAACGACCAGTCGATCGCGCGGGCGATGGCCGGCAGCAGGTCGGTGCGGCCGTGGTTGGCGACCAGGCCGAGCAGCCCCTCGATCGTGTACGTGTGCGGGTGCAGGTGGGTGGCGTCGCCGGCGCGATCGGTGGGGAACCGACCGTCGTCGCGCTGGGTGGCGAGGGCGCCCGCGAGCACCCGATCGCACAGCGCGCGGTAGGGCGCGCCGGCGTCGCCGAGATCCTGGGCCAGCGCCATCAGGAAGTAGGCGCTCTTGAGCTGGAAGCTGCCGAAGTCCTGCGACCAGCGATCGCCGTGTGGCGTCGGCGTCGCCGTCGCCAGATCGTGCGCCGCGAAGCGCTCGCCGCCCACCTCGAAGGCGACCAGCAGGTGATCGGCGATGCGCCGGGCGGCGTCGCGCCAGCGCGCCTCGCCGGTGGCGCGCGCAGTGAGCACCAGCCCGTAGCCGACCATGGTGGCGTCGAAGTAGAGCACCCGGCGTCCGGTGAACGAGTACGGGTCGCCGGCCTCGCCCGCGGCGTCGCCGTACTTGCGCGCGAGCACGGCGCCGTCGGGCGTCATCGCGCGGTCGACGATCCACGCGGCGGCGCCGCGCGCGCGCTCGAGCCAGCCGGCCTCGGGCTGGAGGCGCGCCAGCCACGCGGCGTGGGTCATGAAGTAGCCGGTGATCTCGCTGTAGAGGAAGCCGGGGCGGCCGGTGGCCTCGTCGATCCAGGCGTGCACGCCGCCGGCGTCGGCGTCGCCGTCGGGGCGCTGGATGCCAGAGGTGCGGAGCCAGGCCAGCGCCGGGCGGAGCTCGTCGGGAAACTGCATCGCGGTGCTCCTCGGGGTCAGCTCGGCTTGGTCGCGGCCGGGGCGGTGGTGCCGGCGCTGGGGCCGGCCAGGCTGGCCGCGGCGGCGGCGCCCGGCAGGCGGGCCCGCGCCCACTCGATGTTGCGACGCAGCCCCTCGTCGAAGTCGATCTCGGGCTTCCAGCCGAGCAGGCGGGTCGCCTTGCCGTGGTCGCACAGGAGCAGGTTGACCTCGGCCAGCCGGTGCTCGGTGTGGACGATGCGGCTGGTGCTGCCCGACAGCGCGATGATGCGCTCGGCGGTGTGCTGGATGGAGTAGCTGCGGCCGTTGCCGAAGTTGATCGCCTGGCCGATCGCCGCCGGGTGCGACCCCATGAGCAGGAACCCGCGCACGGTGTCGTCGACGTAGCTGAAGTCGCGGCCCTGCTCGCCGGTGCCGTGCACCGTCAGGTCCTCGCCGGCGAGCGCCAGCTTGATGAACTTCGGGATGACGTCGTAGATGTGGCGCGGGCCGAAGGTGTTGAACGGCCGGATGATCGAGATCGGGAGCCCGAAGGTGACGTGGTAGGAGTACGCCAGCCGGTCGGTGGCGACCTTCGACGCCGCGTAGGGCGAGGTCGGGTTGAGCGGGTGGTCCTCGTCGATGGGGCGGTCGCCGATCGCGGTGCCGTAGACCTCCGACGACGAGGTGACGACGCAGCGCTCGAGCTTGGGGAGCGCGCGGGCGGCCTCGAGCACGTACAGCGTGCCGTTGCCGTTGACCTCGAACACCTCGCCGGGCTGGTCGAACGACTTCGGCACGTAGGCCTCGGCGCCGAGGTGCATGATCACCTGGGGCGCGGCGTCGCGGACGAGGCGGGTGGTCTCGGCCTGGGTGAGGTTGCCGGCGATCACACCCTCGAGCTGCGAGGAGAGGTGGGCGATGTTGCGCAGCGCGAGCTGCGAGGTGCCGTGCTGCGAGGTGCCACGGGTGAAGGCGATGACGTGGGCGCCGCGGCTGACCAGGGCCTCGCACACGTGCGAGCCCATGAAGCCGTCGGCGCCGGTGAGCAGGACGCGCTTGCCGCGCCAGTACGAGTCGGTCATGACGAAACCTCCGGACCAGGTGAGGGCGAGAGCGCGCGGCCACAGGCCGAGCAGCTCGGCGGCGGAGCGGGCAGGGGGTGGCGCTGCCCGCACGGGCAGCGGAAGCCGGTGAGGCGCGCCGGCGAGCCGACGTACACCCCGAAGGCGACCGTGTCGCGGGTCACCACCGCGCCGGCGCCGACGAGCACGTGCGGCGCCAGCACCACGTCGGCGAGCACGATCGCGCCGGCCCCGACGCTGGCGCCGTCGCCGACCCGCCAGGCAGCGTCCCCGAGGTCGCGGGTGCGCGCGGCGGCGGGGTCGCGATCGTTGGTCAGGCACGCGTGCGGGCCGATGAACACGTCGTCGCCGAGCACGAACGGCCGGAACACGCTGGCGCCGCTCTGCAGGACGCAGCGATCGCCGAGGCGGACGCCGCGATCGACGTAGGCGCCGTGGCCGATGCGCCCGGCGCGACCGACGACCACGCCGGCGCCCAGGCACGCGTGCGACCACACGACGGTGTCGTCACCGAGCACGACCGATGGGTCGACGACGGCGGTGGGATGGATCCGAGGCGATGGCACAGGACGGCGTGGACGACAGCTTGGTGAACGCCCGCGGCGCGGAGTATCCTACGGGCCGATGACGGGCCCGGGCAAGCATGTGGCGACCGGCCTGACCCGGCGCGCCCTGCTCGGTGTCGGCGGCGCGGGCGTCGCCGCGCTGGCGGTGAGCCGTCTCGCCCGCGGGCAGGACACCCCGCCGCCACCGGGCCTCGGCTGCGCCCCGGCGCCGACCGTCGCGCCGGCGATCTCGCTCGCCGACATCGGCGGCGGCCCGGACCGAACCCGGTTCCTGGCCTGGCTGCGGCGCCACGGCGTGGCGCGCGATCGCGCGGTGCGCAACCTCGTCTACAACTTCTACGACGTGCCCAAGGCCGAGGGCTCGTGGCTCTACCCGATGCTGGCCGGCAAGACCATCCTGTGGATGGTGCAGGGCGGCCAGGTCGACGAGGCCGTCGCCATCGCCGACACCCTGGTGCGCTGGCAGCAGACCGATCGCACCGACAAGCGCGCGCTGTCGTACGGCGCGTTCCCGAGCATGGTCGAGCCCGGCGAGCTGCCCGGCGAGTACGCCGCCGGCAGCCGCTACTACGCCGGCGACAACCTGGTGATCCTCGAGGCGCTGCTCGCGCTGCACGCTCGCACCGGCACCCGGGCCTACCTCGACGCCGCCGTCGGCATCGGCACCTGGTTGACCGACGTGATGTGCGCCGGCCACAAGCACGGGGTGTGGGCCGAGGATCACGGCGCGCCGATGGCGTTCGTGACCGCGACCGGCGACTTCTCCAACGCCATCCAGACCGCCGTCGAGCTCCTGTGGATCGGCGCGCTGGGCCGGCTCGGGCGCGCGACCCGGAGGCCGCGTACTGTCGCCAGGCCGAGCACGCGATGCGGTTCTACCTGGGCGCCCAGGCCGCGTCGGGCGCGCTCATGGATCACTACGACCCCGGGTACCCGCCGGTGCCCTACGATCCCGGCCGCTGGCAACAGTTCGACGGCGGCAAGATCATCGCCGACAACGTGCTGCGCGGCGCGCTCGGGTTGTGCCGCGCCGGTGAGCTCGGGCGCGCGCGCAAGGTGTACGCGTGGCTGCAGGTCGAGCCCAGCGGCGGCATCCCCGCGGCCCTCGACCTGGCGACCGGCAAGGCCCGGTTCCCCGAGGGACAGGAGGTCTATTACGACATCTCGTCGACGGCGCTGCACCGCAGCCTGGCGCAGTGGCTCGGCGAGCGCGCGGCGGTCGCGCGCGACGTGGCGCTGTTGACCCGGACCCAGGATGCGTCGGGCGCGTGGTACTGGGGCCAGCTCAGCGTGGCGCAGACGCCGGTGACGCCGCAGATCGCGCCGATCGTCGGGCTGTGGGCCACCGCCGACCTGTCCGTCGTCGAGATCTAGGCGCGCGGTGGAGAGCGTCGTCGCCGTCGCCGGCTGGGTCGCGGTCGTGGTCTTCGCGATGTACGGCTACGACGTGCTGGTGTCGCTCGCCGGCCTGTGGCCGCTGCCGCGGCCACAGGTGAGCGACCACCCGACCCGGTTCGCGATCATCGTCTGCGCCCACGACGAGGCGCGGGTGGTGGCCGGCGTGGTCCAGAGCCTGCGGGCGCAGGCCTACCCGGCGGAGCTCGTCGACGTCTACGTCGTGGCCGACAACTGCACCGACGACACCGCGGCGGTCGCCGCGGCGGCCGGCGCCATCGTGCTCGAGCGCCGCCACCCGACCGAGCGCACCAAGGGCTTCGCGCTGCAGTGGGGCATGGATCGCGTCACCGAGCGCGGGCCGTACGACGCGGTGTGCGTGCTCGACGCCGACAACCTCGCGGCGCCGGACTTCCTGGCCACGATGCGGGACTACCTCGCCGACGGTCACGTCGCGATCCAGGCCTACCTCGACGTCAAGAACCCCGACGACACCTGGGTCACGCGCTGCATCGCGCTGTCGTACTACCTGAGCAACCGGACCTTCATGCGGGCGCGGACCCGGCTCGGGCTGCCGGCCACCCTCGGCGGCACCGGGTTCTGCCTCGCGTGGTCGATCTTCGAGCGCTACCGCTGGGACCCGGGCTCGCTCGCCGACGATCTCGAGCTCACGATGCGCCTCATCCTGGCGCGCGAGCGGGTGACCTTCGGCTGGTACACGCGCACCTACGACGAGAAGCCGACGACCTTGCGGGTGTCGTTCCGCCAGCGCGCGCGCTGGATGCAGGGCCACAACGACGTCGCCGCGCGGTGGGCGCCGCGGACGGCGTGGGCGGCGCTGCGGCGACCGTCGCTCGCGTGCCTCGACGCCACGCTGCACCTGTTGCAGCCGATCCGCCTGCTGCTCGCCTTCGCCGCGCTGGTCACGCTGCTGGTGGCGTGGGTGGTGGCGCCGGCGACCCGGGGCGTGGACGGCGCGTTCGCGTTCGGGGTCCCGGCGATCGCGGTGGCGGTCGGGTTCTTCGTGGTGCACCCGCTGGTGGTCGCCGCCGCCGAGCGCCGGGCCCGCCTGTACCTGGCCTACGCCGTGCCGTTCATGCTCTACGCGTTCACCTGGGTCCCGGCGGTGGTGCTCGGCCTCGTCCGCATCCGGCGCCGCGTGTGGGTGCACACGGCACACGGGGTGACACCGGCGCCGCCGACGTCGTCCTCGACGCGGTGACGTTCACCGTGCGAGGATTTCGTGATGGGGAAGACGCTTGGCATCCTGCCGGGCGTCACGTTCGCGTGTGTCGCCGCGCTGCTGTCAGCCTGCGACGAACCGACCGTGACGCTGGGTGACACCGACCTCGCGCTGTCGTCGTCGGGATCGATCAGCTGCGGGCAGGTTCGCAAGAACCGCGCGACCAGCAACTCGACCCAGGCGACCTACGCGTGCGTGCCGGGCAGCTACGGCGGCCGCGAGCACGTGTACACGCTCGACGTCAACCAGACCGGCGACGTCGTGGTCTCGGTGTCGAACTTCGACGTGTACCCGATGCTCGTCGTGCTCAAGGAGGTCGGCGGCGGCATCAACGCCGCGACCTGCGTGACCGGCAACTACTACGCGGTGCGGTTCCCGGCGGTGCAGGGCGAGCGGTACTACGTGGTGACGGACACGCCCGCGGGCAGCCCGGTGATGCACTTCGACGTCGCGGTCGAGTGCGGCGCCGACGGCGTGGAGAGCTCGTGCGGCGACGGCTTCGACGACGACGCCGACTGGCTGGTCGACTGCGCCGACCCCGACTGCGACGGCTCGTCGGCGTGCGACAACGGGCAGTGCACCCCGTGGGAGACCCTGGCCTGCGGCGACACCCTCATCGCCGGCCGCACCGACGGCTTCGGCTCGACCGATGCGCTCGACGAGTACAGCTGCCCCTCCTCGATCGCGCCGCGCGGCAACGAGCGTGCCTACGAGTTCCGGCCCACCGAGAGCGGGCGGGTGGTGTTCACCACCAGCAACGCCAACGAGTACCCGATGCTGTTCGTGCTCGAGGACGACGGCACCGGCTGCAACCCCAACCGCTGCGTGGCCCACAACTACTACTCCGTCGGGTTCGACGCCGAGGTCGGCAAGACCTACTACCTGGTCGCCGACGCCGAGGACGCCCGCTGGTACAACTTCAACGTCTCGCTGGTGTGCGACCCGCCGGCCACCGAGACCACCTGCACCAACGACGTCGACGACGACGGCGACACCCTGGTCGATTGTCGCGACCCGGACTGCGCGGGCACCCCCGAGTGCGTGGCGGCCGGCCGCTGCGAGCCCACCACCCAGCTCACCTGCGCCACGCGCCTCTTGCACGGCGACACCGCCGGCGCCGGCGCCACCAACGCGATCGGCAGCTACGCGTGCGCGCCCAACGTGCCGCTCGGGAACCCCGAGCAGGGCTACCAGATCGGCCCGTTCAGCTCGGATCAGGACGTGCTCGTGACCCTGAGCAACGAGTCGGGCTACGGCATGATCGCCATCGTCGAGGATCGCGGCACCGGCTGTGATCCGGCCTCGTGCGTGACCCAGAACTACTACAGCGTCGAGTTCCGGGCCCGCAAGAACAAGACCTACTACGCCATCGTCGAGGGCGACCTCGGCACCACCATCAGCTACGACATCTCGATGGTGTGCGATCCGCCGGGCAGCGAGCAGGGCGCGGCGTGCAGCGACGGCATCGACAACGACGGCGACGCGCTCATCGACTGCGCGGATCCGCACTGCACCAGCGAGTGCTCCCAGGCCGGCACCTGCGCGGCGGCCAGCGCCCTGACCTGCGCCTCGACCCGGGTCGCCGGCAGCACCGGCGCCACCGGCAACACCGACGCGGTCGACGCCTACGGGTGCTACCCGGCGGCCACCCTCGGCGGCCACGAGTACACGTACACCTTCAAGGCCCCGGCCGACGGCGACTACGTGTTCACGCTGAGCAACGAGACCGACTACGCGACCATCGCGGTGCTCGAGGACGGCGTGTGCGACCCGTTCGCCTGCGAGGCGTTGCAGTACTACAGCACCATCGCGACCGACCTGAAGAAGAACCGCACCTACTACGTGGTGGTCGACAGCCCCGGCGACACCCCGGTGGACTTCGAGATCAGCGCGGTGTGCAACCCCAGCGCGCACGAGACCGCGTGCGGCGACGGCGTCGACAACGACGGCGACTTCGCGATCGACTGCGAGGACGCGGACTGCCACTGCCTGGCCTCGAGCGCGCCGTCGGACCGCAGCCGGCGTGCCGACCCGAGCTGGATCCCGGGGCCGCGCCGCCCGGCGCTGCCCGACGAGGCGCGTGCGCCGATCGCGCCGATCCTGACGGCGCCGTAGCGCGAGCGCCGCCGCTCAGTGGAAGTCGGCGAACACCGACGTCAACACGCCGGCGCGCCACCACGTGTTGGCCTGCCCGAACACCTCGACCTCGGCGGACACGCCGTAGTCGGCGGTGAGCCAGCGCCGGTAGCCGACCGCGAGGTTGGCGACCGGGCGATCCTCGGTGAGCGCGAACGACATGCCCGGCTCGTTGGCCGGCTCGGTGCCGACCGCGGCGCGGGCCAGCAGCCAGTGGTGGTTGTCGGCGCCCCACAGCACCACCGCCGACAGCTTGCCGTGGAAGCGACCGGGGTCGAGGCCCGGATCGGTGTAGGTCACCAGCTCGCGCAGCTCGACGATGTAGGGCAGGCGCCAGAAGATCAGCGCCGCGCTCTGCGCCGCCTGCCGGCGCTCGGAGGTCCACCAGGTGGCGTAGCCGCCGACGTCGTACATCACGCCGCGCCAGCCGTCGAAGAAGCCACGGAGCTGGACGTCGAGGCGCGTCACCGGCTGGAAGTTGGCGCCGTTGCCGACGCCGGTCGCCAGCACCAGGTAGCGCTTGTCGGAGAGCTGCGGGATCAACATCATCGTGCCGTAGCGGGCGACCTCGTCGCGGGCCTCCTGGCGCAGCACGAACGCGCCGCTGAAGCCGTCGGTGAGGTCGAAGTAGCTGAGCAGCTCGGTGCCGCTCCACGCGTCGCGGCCGCCGCTGGCGTAGTGGTAGAAGCCGCGCACGTCGAGCAGGCCGCTGGCCTTGCCCGGGGTGCCCACCCACGCCGCCGGGACCTGGGGCTCGGCCTGGGTCGGCTGCGCCTCGGCGCGTGCGCGCGCGCCGAGCACGGCGAGCGCGACGGCGCCGGCCCACGCCCACCACCGACCACGCCCGCGGCCGGCCATCAGAACTCCAGGAACACCGAGAGGTCGCCGCCGACGCGGACGTGGCCTCCCACCTCGTGGCCGCCCGCGAGCTGCACCAGGTAGCCGTACGGTCGCCGCACCCAGCCGCGCAGCCCCACCGCCGCGTCGAGCACCAGCGCGTCGTCGCGCAGCGACAGCGGCTGGCCGGGCGCGTAGGCCGGCTCGTCGCCGACGGCGACCCGGGCCTGCCACACGCGCCGACCGTGGCGGCCGTGGGCGACCGCGAGGGTGCCGCGCACGCCGAGGTGGGCGGTGTCATCGGGCGCGTTGGTGATGGTGGCCTCGACCCGGCCCTCGGCGACGAAGGTGCCCGGCAGCAACGCGCGCGCGACGCCGCCGAGCAGCAGATCGCGCTGTGCGTGTGCCCACCACGAGGTCGAGGCCACCGCGCCGAGCCGCAGCCGGCAGGTGCGCGGGGCCGGGCCCGACACCTCGAGCGCGAGGCTGGTGATCGGCAGGTAGTCGACGCCGTTGCCGGCGGCCACCGTCGAGGTGACGAAGATCTCCGGCGCCACCCGGATCGCCAGGGACGCCAGCCCGAGGTCGCCGCGCTCCTCGCGGTACTCGTGGTGGAACTGGGCGCTGCCCGAGAAGCCGTCGGCGAGGTCGGCGTACAGCGCGAGGTCGGTGCCGCTCCACTCGGCGTGGCCGCCGCTGAGGTAGCTGTAGAAGCCGCGCGCGTAGAGCACGCCGCGGCCGGCGTTGGCCTTGGCCTCCTCGAGGGTCTGCGAGACCCGCGACAGCTCGCGCGGGCGATCGAGCAGCGGTTCGCCGAGGTAGGTGCGCCGGCCGCCCTGAGCGTGCGGCAGCATGGCGGGCGGCTGGAACACGGTGCGCAGCCGCGCCGCGCGGGCGGCGGCGACAGCCTTCGCGGTGTCGGCCGGCGCCAGGGCGACCGCGGCGGCGTCGGGGCCAGTTGGCGCGAAGGGGGCGCGCGGCGTCGGCGCTCGGGGTCAGGTAGCGCGGCGTCTTTGCGCGGTGGATCGTCGTCCTCGTCGGGCGACGGCTGCGCGTGGGCAACGGCGCCGCCTACGACGGCCAGCGCCGCGGCGGCAGCCCGCGCCGCGACCACGCGGCTGCTCATCGGGCGACCTCGATGGTGCGCAGGTCGGCGGTGGCCCACGGCCGGAAATGCTCGCCGAGCGCTCGGCGGTGATCGCGCGGCGCTTGGCGTCGACCGCGAGCGGAAATACCGTCGGCGGCCTGCCACCGGGCGAGGGCGGCGGCCGAGGTGCGCGCCGCGGCGGCATCGCCAGGGCCACCACTGCGAGCGCGTGGAAGGCGGCGGTGGCACCGACGTCGTAGGGGCACCGTCGCCGTCGATGGTGGCGGGCCGGCCACTGTCGAGCTCGAGCCAGGTCGCGACGCCGTCGCCGTCGCGGCGCACCCACGCCAGGGTCTTCTGCGCGGCGTCGACGGCGCCGAGCGGACCAGGCCGGGGGGCGGCGTGCAGCGCGTGCGTCGCGCGGACCGTGCCCGGCGCCGCCGGCGTCCAGCGCGCGACGTCGAACGCCTCGGGGGGCCAGCCGGGCTCGTAGCGATCGAAGAATCCCCCGGCGGCGTGCTGCCCGGTCAGGTAGAACGCGCCGGCGCGCTCGGCCTGCCGGCAGTACGCGGCCTCGCCGGTGACGCGGCCGAGCCGGGCCAGCGCGCTCATCCACAGCGGCGCGCGGTCGGCGTCGAGGGCATTTGTTGCGAGAGTCGCCGGCGCGGGTGACGAGCGCCATCGGCGCGCCGTGCGGCTCGGCCCACACGCCGTGGGCGTCGCCCCGGCATCATCGACCAGCCAGGTGCCGATGCCGATGGCGGCGTTGAGCAGATCGGGCTCGCCGGCGACCTCGACCAGCGCGATGAGCAGCGCCAGCACCGCGAGGTTGTCCCCGGCGAGGAAGCGATCGTCGCCCCGCCACTGGCCGTCGACCAGCACGATGCGCTCGGGCATCGCGCCGGCGCTGCGCGCGAGCACGCCGTCGCGACGCCCCCTGCTGGAAGCGAAGCAGGCGGGCCGCGATGGCGCGGGCCGCGGCGGTGCGGCCTGGCGCAGGTGCCACAGCCCGGCCTCGGCGCTGATCGCGGTCGACACGGCGGTCGGGGCGGCGCCACCCTCCGGCACCGGCAGCGGCCCGGCGTACACCAGCGGCGTCACCTCGGGCGCGCCGGCGGTGGCCACCTCGGCCAGCCAGGTCGCGAAGCGCGCGCGCGCCTTGGTCTGGGCCGCGGTCTTCGGAGCGACCACGGCAGCGGGCAGGGCGGCCGGCGCCTCACAAGCCGCCGCGGGTGGTGCGCCACGGCCGCGCCAGCGCGAGGAGGCCCAGCGCCCCGGTCGCACAGAGCCCGCGTCCGCGACGGCAACCCCACCGGGGGATGGTAGCCCGCGGCCGCCGCCGGAATCATTCGCGGCCCCCGCCTCAACGTGACGGCGTGAGGTCGGCCACCGCCCTGGCGAGGTGAGGGTGGCGCGGGTCGCGTCGTAGGCCTCGTCTTCGCGCCGGGGCCCATCCCACGGCCAGCCGTCGTCGCCCTGGGCGCGCGCGATCAGGTCGCGCTGCCCGCGGGCACGTCAGCCCGGGCGCCGCGCGAGGGCGGCGCGCAGCGAGGTCGAGACCAGGTCGTGCGAGGGCTCGTGCCCCGGCGACACCGCGCTGCCGTCGGCGAGGTCGAGGTAGCCCGACAGCCCAGGGCCGTCGTCGGGCAGCCACTGGCGCTGGCCGGCGGCGACGTCGTCGTCGGCGACCACCGCGCCGAGCGCGGCGCGCAGCGAGTCGTCGGCGACCACCGCGCCGTCGCTGGTGTACGCCGCGAACCGGCTCGGATCGAAGGCCACCGCCGGGTACCCGGGATCGTAGTGGTCGGGGTAGCCGCCTTTGGTGGTCTGCGCCTGCGCCAAGAGCGCACGGGTGCTGTCGGCGAGCGCCGCCAGGCCAGGCTCGTCGGTGCGCGCCGCCAGGCGGTCGAGGGTCGGCAGCCAGAACCACAGCCGCCCGACGGCGATGCGGTTGTCGAAGTTGCCGTCGACGGTGACCGCCTTCATCGGCGCGCCCATCGGTTGCGCCCACACGCCGACCTCCTCGCCGTGCGCCATCACGTCGCGCAGCCAGGCGCCAGTCCGGCGCGCCGCCTCGAGAAAGCGGGGCTCGCCGGTGGCCGCCTCGAGGTCGAGCAGCGCCTCGATGACCGCGAGGTTGTCGCCGGAGTCGTACATGTACCGGGCTGGTAGCCGTCGCCGGCCGCCTCGATCTCCGAGGGGAACGCGCCGCCGAGGCGGTGGCCGACCGGGCCGTCGCCGCGGTGCTGCCAGGCCAGGATGGCGTCGCCGATCTCGAGGCCTGCTCGATCTCGCCGGCGCGGAGCTGCACCCGCGCGACCGCCGCCGACACCATCGGCGACAGGAACCACGGCCGGCCCTCGGCGCCGGCGCCGTCGACGTACGCGTGGTAGAGGCCGCGCACCGGCGCGTCGGTCGCGCGCACCGGGCCCGCCAGCCAGCCCTGCAGCCGCGCCATGGCCTCGGCGCGGGTGTCGGCTGGCAGCGCCGCGCCCAGCTCGTCGGCGCCGTGATCCGATCCCGTGGCGGCCGAACCAGCCACGCAGCCGGCGAGCGTGGCCGCCACCGCGGACCAGGCGACGAGGACGAGATGGTGGCGATGCGCAGGCATGACGGCTCCTTCGGGCGCAGCTGGCGCCGGACACACGCGGCGGCGTGCGTCGACGGCGAGGGCCCACCCGGCCCTGGTGCGAGGGCCATGCCACCCGCGGGCGCCCCGCAACCGCGCGAAAGCGCGGCGTGGAGCGCTCTGCCTACACCGACGTCAGGAGCGGGCTCCCGGGAGCGCGTCGGCGAGGCGCGGGTATCGGCAGGCGCGCTACGGGACGATGGCCGGGCGTGGCGACGACCAGCCACCACCGTCGACGTCGACCCAGATCGGGTTGGTGATCGCCAGCGGGGTCACGAAGAACGCCTTCGGCGGCTGCAGCGCCCCGGTCAGGCCGGACAGATCGAAGCCGACGCCGAGGGCGTTGATCACCGCGTCCGTGTTGATCGCCTCGACCTCGAGGGCGGTCACCACCGGGAACAGGTTGGCGCTGCCGCTGGCTTCGGCCACCAGCCAGGCGTCGTCGGACAGCGTCACCGAGAAGGTCCGCTCGTAGTCGGTGGCCATCGCCGCGGGGATCGGCTCGTCGACGAGCGCCACGCCGCCGTTGGACCACAGGACGAGGCGATCCACGGGGGCCCAGGACGGCGCGCGCACCCGCACGACCACGTCGACCAGCGGCCCGGCCTCGACGTCGTCGCCGATCATGGCGTCGCCGACGTGCAGCTCGATCAGCGGGCCGTTGGTGGCGATCGCCTTGTGGCGCTTGATCGCGGTGACCAGATCGGCGTGGCCGAACTGGCCGACCTCGTCGCGATCGTCGCCGACGTACACCATCGTGCGCGCGTACCCGGGCTCCCCGTCGAGGCCGACGCCGTGGCTGTCGGAGGTGCCCATCGCGGTGGGGCGCAGGCCGCGATCGAGCAGCGTGAACCAGGTGTCGGCGGCGCCCGGATAGCTCGGGTGCCCGTCGCTGCCGCGCACGATCTCGCCGGGCACCGGCTGCGGATCCGGGAACGGCCCGGGCGGCAGCGGATCCGGCGCGCGCAGGGTGTGCACCGCGGTGAGCGTCTTGGCGTTGATGATCTCGAGGGCGTCGAAGTCGTACGAGAAGCGCTCGGGCTGGAACTCGTCGCCGTAGGGCGCGAACACGCCGGCGAGCCCGGTCGGCGTGTAGGTGTCGCCGGTCTCGGGATCGAGGAAGAACTGCTTGAAGTAGCCGAGCACCGAGGTGACCGGGTGGTTGACCTGGACGATGGTCTGGTCGCGACCGCCGCCGAAGGTCCGGAGCTGCTCGAACAGCGCGCCCGGGGGCTGGCCGGTCCAGGCGAACTCGGCGCCGCGGGTGGAGCCCGGGTCGACCTGCAGCGGGTAGGCGTTGAAGTGGCCCATCTCGAAGGTCGTGAGCTCGACGCCGGGCAGGCCGTGGATCCAGTCGAGCAGTCCGGCGGAGGCCAGCGCCGGCGCCGGATCGGTGAGGTAGTTGTGATCGGTCGCGGCGGCGATCTCGAGCCCCTCGCCGGCGGCGGTGTGCATCCGGTCGGCCACCGACAGCGCGCCGTCGGTCGAGGGCGCCGCGTGAAGGTGGAAGTCCCCCGCGAGCCACCCGTCCGACGCGAACGCGCGGGTGAGCTGCACGTCGAGCGTGGTGGTGGTGCCCGCGGTGAGCGTCACCGGTCGTCGCACCAGCTCGTACTCGGGGCCGCGGCTGACGATGAGCTCGTAGCTGCCCGGGCGCGCCTCGAGCTCGCCGAGGCCGAGGTCGGTGTACGCCAGCTGCTCGATGAAGTCGGTGCGGTCGGGCTCGAAGGAGGTCGGCCGCTTGCGCTCGCCGCGCGGCAGGTCGTAGAGGAAGTCGCGCGCGCGCTGCCCGGCGTGGCTCGGATCGAAGTGGCCGACCAGCGTGAGCTTGGCCGGCGCCGGCCGGCCGCGCTCGTCGAGCACGAACACCGCGAGCCGCGCGGGCGGCGCCACCTCGGTGCGCACCGTGGTGGTCTCGTCGGCGACGATCGAGAACGCCACCGCGGGCTGCGGCCCGCGGTCATCGTCGATGACCTGGTAGCGGTAGTCGCCCGGCGGCAGGGTCGCTGCGAACTCGCCGCGCTCGTTGGGGCTGATCTGGGTGACGAGGAGATCGGCCTCGGCCTCGAGGACGATCACGCTGGTGCCCGCCGCCGGGGCCTGGGCGCGCGCGTCGCGGACACGCCCGGCGAACGTTCCGCGAGGCCCACCGCGCAGCTCCTGCACCACGTCGTAGATCGACGCGGCGTCGCCGCGGCCGACGATGAAGTACGACGTGTACGTGAAGCGCTCGCCGGCCTGCAGCACCGGCGGCGGCTGCGCGCTGTACGCGCCGGCCACCGACGAGTAGTTGAAGAGCACGAGCAGCGAGTTCGGCGTGACCGCCTGGGCCTGGCCGTAGCGGTCGGCGAAGGCGTTGACGTAGTTGCTCGGGCCGGCCGGCACCGCGAAGCCGTAGGACACGCCGGGGCCCTGCGAGGCCAGGTGATCGACCACCAGGCCGGGGAAGGCGGGGAACCCGCCGCCGAGCGTGTAGCTCTCCTCGAGCCCGAACCGGATGTTGAAGCCGGTGTCGCCCGGGGCGAACATCGCCTGCTCGCCGCCGAGGAGCAGCAGGTGGCCGAAGGGCACCGACAGCTCGAGATCCTCGATGCCGGGGATGTCGAGCCCGAGGTCGCCGAGCTCGCTCGGATCGAGGTAGGGCAGGCCGTGGGCGCCTGCGGTGATGTTGGTGATGGTGCTCTCGATCTCGACGTAGGCGTTGCCGGGCGCCAGCCGGTAGGTCTGCTCGAACTCGAGCGACGACGGGAACACCAGGCCGGTCTGCAAAAGCGCCACCATCTGCAGCAGATCGCCGCCGACGCCGCGCACGGTGATCTCGGCCGGACCGCCGTCGGCGCCATCGGCGGTGACCGTGACCGAGGTCGGGTTGATGACCTCGAACAGCCACGCCGGCAGCACCTCGGCGAGCTGGTCATTGCCGGCGAGGCCGCCACCGCCGCCGGGGCGCACCAGATCGGCGTCGACGATCGAGCCGCCGTAGAGGGTCGCGACGCGGCCGGCGCCGCGGTCGTGGATGATGACCCGGATGCGATCGTTCTCGAGCAGGTAGTCGCCGATGCGGCCGACGGCCTTCGGGCCGCCGATGAGCTGGTCCGAGGCGGTGACGCGCTGGGCGCGGGCGATCGCCCGGGGACCGTCGCCGTCGCACGCGACGAGGGCCAGCGCGGCGAGCACGAGCCACAGCGCGCGCCGGATCACCGCGCGATCAGCGCGCCAGATCACCGCGCGATCAGCGCGCCAGATCACAGCGCGATCTCGAGCGCGGCCTCGGCCCGGTCGTTGCGCAGCGACCGGCCGGCCTGTTCGACGGCGTGCGTGAGGTTGAGCTGCAGCCGCAGGTGGCTCGCCGGCCACGCGAGGATGGCGCCGAGGGTGTGCTCCATCAGCCGGTCGGAGACGACGAGATCCGAGGGGTCGTAGATCGCGAACCGGTACGCCGCGGCGGCGCGGAGCGCGCCGTGGCGTCGCACGTCGAACCGCGCCTGGGCGTGGGTGCCCCAGGCGTTCTCGCCGGCGCCGTCGGTCGAGCGGTACAGCGTGCGCGAGAGGATGGCGCCGGCGCCGAGCCGCGCCGGTCCCAGCGGCAGCTCACCGCCGATGGCGGCCTGGAGGTCGGTCTCGTCCTGGCGCAGCGGCAGCTCGCCGACGCTGCGCGGGTTGATACGACCCGCGGCCATGATCCAGCCGTCCTCGGGCAGCACCACCAGCGCCGCCGCCGACACGGCGACCCAGTCGTTGTCGTTGCTGGATGCCAGCTCACCGGCGCCGTTGGTGGCCGCGAGCTCGAAGCCGAAGGCCGCGCCGGCGGCAGGGGAGGCCGGCACCCGCCGGAGCGCGACGCCGATGGAGCGACCCGGGGACAGGCCCGGGGTCTGGAAGCCCTCGGTGGCGCGCACGCCGCGGCTGTCGAGCGCGTTGTCGACGAACCAGCGCTGGGTGGTCGGGCCGACCTCCTCGGGGTCAACAGCGGCTCGAACTGGCCGGCGCGGACGTCGAGGCTGCTCGCGCCCAGATGTACATCGGCGTAGGCGTCGCGCAGGCCGACCCGCAGCTCGCCGTTGGGCTCGTTGATGCGCTGGCGCTCGTCGAGGGCGCCGTCGACGGAGAGCCGTACGGTGGCGCGATCGCCGACGTCGACCTCCACGCCGGCGCGCGTGCTGCAGCTCGAAGCCATCGGCGCGGCCGACGAACTCGACGCCGGGGTCGTCCTGCACGAAGGCGCCCTGGATCCGGAGGAAGCCGAGGGCCGCAGGCGCAGCGGCAGCCCGGCGCTGGTCGCGGTCGACGCCGAGGGCTCGCGGGCGCGGCCGTGGAGATCGCGCTGTCGCGGTGGCCGGTGGCAGGTCGGCCGGCGCGTCGGCGCCGTCGACGTCGGCCGGATCGACCACCGGCTCCTCCTCGGGGAGAGCGCTCGCGGTGGCCACCGCGGCAGGAGCGCGGCGACCGGCAACGCGGTGACCAGCGAGAGCGCGCAGGCCCGGAGGCGCGGGGACATCGCCGAGGTTTGTATCACGGCATGCTACCTTCGCTGCGATGGTGCGGAGCGCGGCCCCATGAGCGCGGCCGGGGGGCCGCCAGACGACGAGGACGATCCCCTCGTTCGCGAGCAAGCCATGCTCGGCGAGTACCGGGTCGAGCGGGTGCTCGGCCGCGGCGGCATGGGCGTGGTGTACGGCGCGCGCCACCCGATCATCGGCAAGCGGGTGGCGATCAAGGTGCTCGGGCGCGAGACCCTGGCCTTCCCGCAGGCCACCGAGCGCTTCGTCCGCGAGGCCCAGGCGGTGTGCGCCATCGGCCACCCGCACATCGTCGACATCTTCGGCTTCGGCACCCTGCCGGATGGGCGCGCCTACTACGTGATGGAGTGGCTCTCCGGCCACAGCCTGCGCGACCGCCTCGATGGTGGACCGCCGATCCCGGCGGCCGAGGCCTACGAGATCATCGACGGCATCGCGCTCGCCCTCGAGGCCGCTCACCGCCAGGGCGTCATCCACCGCGATCTGAAGCCCGACAACGTGTACCTCGTCGACGGCGAGGCCGGGCAACCACGGGTCAAGCTGCTCGACTTCGGCATCGCCAAGCTGTCGGGGCGCGCCAGCGACGGTTCGCAGACGGCGACCGGCATGGTCATCGGGACGCCCGACTACATGTCGCCGGAGCAGGACCAGCGGCGCCGAGGTCGATGCGCGGGCTGACGTGTACGCCCTGGGCGCGCTGCTCTACGAGCTCGTGGTCGGGGCGAAGGTCTTCGGCGACGGACCGCCCGTCGTGGTGATGGCTCGGCACGTGACCGAGGCGCCGACGTCACCGAGCGCTCGGGTGCCGGGCATGGATGTGCGCATCGACGCGCTGGTGATGGCGATGCTGGCCAAGGCGCCCGAGGCGCGGCCATCGCTGGCAGACGTCCGCCACGACATCGCCGACGCGCTGGCGCGAGGCGCGCACCGGCGGCCGCGTGTACGCGCGCGCCGACAGCCCGCTGGCGTTGACCGCGACGCCCACGCCCGGCCCGCTGGTCGCGACCGGCCTCGAGGCAGCGCGCGCGTCGGCGCTCGAGCTGGCGGCGCCGGCGTGGTCGGCGATGCCGAGCGACCTGCAGCTCGTCGACGTCTCCGGCAGGACCGTGCCGGCGCCGCCGCGCTCGCGCGACGAGGTCGCGACCTCGGTGCAGACGCCGGTGCGGGCGCCGATGGCGGTCACCAGCGTGAGCCCGGCCCTCGCGGCGGCGCGCGGCGTGGTGCCGCCCGCGGTCGCGGCGCGGGCCGGCGGTGGTGGCGCGCCGCCGGCGCACGCCACGGCGGCGGCGCTGCGCGCGCCCGGCGCGACCCTGGCGTTCGCGCCTCCGGCGGAGCCGGCGCCGCTCGAGCTCGCCCTCGAGGTGGCGCCACGCGGCCCGATCGATCCGGCGCCGACGCGGGCGCGGCCGGCGCCCGGCGTCGCGACCCGCCTCGACGAGCCGCCGGCGCCGCGTGCCGCCGAGGTCCCTGCGGGCATGGGCGCCGACGCGGCCACCACGACCGCCGCTCCGGCGTGGGGTCGCTGGCTGCTCGGCGGCGCGCTCGTAGCGTCGCTCGCGGCGGTCTTGTGGCTGGTGGTGCGCGCCGAGCCCGAGCGCCCGCGCGCCGCGTCACGCCCGCGCGCCGGCGCGAACGCCGATACCGGCTCCGTCGACCTCGTCGTGGTGCCGAGCAACGCGCGGGTCACCATCGACGGCCGCGCGTACTTCCTGCCCAACGGCCGTGCCAGCATCGACCTGGCCGGGCGCCATCTCGTCGAGGTCGAGCGCCCCGGCGGCAACGCCGTCGCCGACTACGTCATCATCACCGCCGGCCGCAGCACCTCGCTGCGCATCGACACGCTGAGCATCGACCGCTGAGCGAGTGGTTGTAGCTTGGCGGCGTCAGGTCCCATAGCTCAGCCGGATGGCAGCGACGGGTTCCGCAGCGATAGGGTCCGCAGCGTCGCGTCTCGCGCGCGCGGACGACGGCGGTGGTAGCGTCACCGCGTCAGGTCCCATAGCTCAGCCGGATAGAGCGACGGTTTCCTAAACCGTAGGCCGCGGTTCGATTCCTGCTGGGATCACCACGCCGTCGAGCGAGCCCGGGCGCGTTACTCCGGGACGTACGTCATGCGCACGGTCTCGTCGTCGAGGCGCTCGCAGCCGACGAGGCGCAGGGGTGGGCGGGCGCCGGCGAAGAACGGCTTGCCGCCGCCGAGGACGTACGGCCGCAGGTAGAGGCGGTACTCGTCGATGAGGGGCGCGACGACACCGGCGAGCTCGGGACCGGCGACCTCGAGCTCGCCGTCGGTGCGTGCCTTGAGGTCGCGTACGTACGCGAGGACGTCGCCGCCGATGAGGGTGGCGTTGGGCCTCGACGGCGTCAAGGGTGCGCGAGGCGACCCACTTGGGGTGGCGGCGCCAGGCGACGGCGTACGCGCGCTGCGCGGCGTCCCACTCCGGGCGATCGTCGTCCCAGTAGCGCATCAGCTCGTAGATGCGGCGGCCGTAGATGGCGCCGGCGTGGCCGGCGACGACGTCGACGAAGTGGCGGAACACCGTCGGGCCCGGCGGCGGCATGCACAGCGAGCCGGCGGCGTCGTCGACGTAGCCGTCGAGGGACTGCATCATCCCGAACACGAGCTTGGCCATGGCGGCACGGTAGCTCGGGCGGGGCAGGGCGAGCCGCGCTCCGCCGCCGCGCTCCGCCGCCGCGATCTGGCGAGGGACTCCGGTCGACCGGGCTGCTAGGCTCGGGCGGTGATCGGCACCGACCCGACGGTCCTGTCCGCCGAGGCCAGCCCGGCTGGCGCCGGCACCTCGCCATCGGGCCTGCGGGTCGGCCAGGCGGTCGGCGAGTACGTCGTCGACGGGCCGCTCGGCGCCGGCGCGATGGGCGAGGTGTACGCCGGGCACCACCCGCTCATCGGCAAGCCGGTGGCGATCAAGGTGCTACGCGCCCACCTGGCGGCGTCGCCCGCCGCCGCCGCGCGCTTCCTGCGCGAGGCGCGCGCCGCCGGCCAGGTCCGCCACCCGAGCGTGGTCGACGTGTTCGCGTTCGGGCAGCTCGACGACGGCCGCGGCTACCTGGTGATGGATCGCGTCGACGGCCGGCCGCTGCGCGAGGTGCTCGCCGGCGGCGCGCTGGCACCGGCGGAGGCCCTCGCCGTGCTGCGCCCGATCGCCGACGCCCTCGACGCCGCCCACGCCCGCGGCATCGTGCATCGCGACCTCAAGCCCGACAACGTGATGGTGGAGGGCGAGGGCGCCGCTCGGCGCGTCCGCGTGCTCGACTTCGGCATCGCGCGGTTGTTGCCGCCGCCCACCGCCGACGGCGCGCCGGTCGCCGCCACGCCCGGCACGTTGACCGCGCAGGGCGGCTGGGTCGGCACGCCGACCTACATGGCGCCGGAGCAGTGGAGCGCCGACGGCGCCGGCCCTGCCGCCGACGTGTACGCGCTGGCGGTGGTGGCGTACGAGCTGCTCACCGGGCGGCCGCCGTTCGCCGCGGCCAGCATCGGCGAGCTCATGCACGCGCACTTTCGCGCGACGCCGCCGTCGGTGGCGTCGGTGCCGACGCTCGCGGGCCAGGCGGCCGCGATCGACGCCGTGCTCGCGCGCGGCCTCGCCAAGGAGGCGGCGGGGCGGCCCGCCACCGCCGGGCAGTTCGTCATCGAGCTGGACGCCGCCCTGGCGTCCGTCGAGCCGCGCCGGGGTGGCGGCCATCGCCGGACGCTCGTCGCCGGCACCGCGGCGCTCGCGGTGACCGCGGTCGGGGCCTACGTGGTGAGTCGACCGGCGCCGCGCGAGCGCGGTGAGGCGACCCGGCGCCGGCCGCGGCGCCCTTCGTCGAGGTCAGCTCGGCGCCGGCGGGCGCGCGGGTGTGGCGCGACGGTCGCGACCTCGGGCTTGCACCGCTGCGGGTGGCGGCGGCGGGCCCGACGCTCGACGTCGAGCTCGAGCTGCGCAAGCCGGGCTACGCCAGCGTGCGCCGGACGCTCACCGCCAGCGCCGACGGCGCGATGCAGACGGTGGCGTTGCCGCCGATCACCGGCTTCGAGGGGGTGTGGGCGCTGCCCAGCGGCGAGCTGCGCCGGTTCGCGCGCGACGGCGAGGTCGTGGTCGCCTTCAAGCCGGCGGTGGCGACGGAGCCGGGCGCGTTCTACCGGCGCTTCGAGTTCGTGCCCACCGACGGCACCACCGTCGCCTTCGCGGCCGAGGAGGAGTACGTGCACCCGGCCGCGCCCGACGAGCCGTCGTGCGTGGTCCCGCTGGCGTCGCGCTACGAGTTCGCGCCTGTCGACGGCACCCTCGAGCTGGCCCGCGAGCGCGTCAACCTCGAGCTGGTGGCCGGACGCTGCGTGCAGATGGCCCGCGAGTGGGCGCCGCCGGTGTCGCTGGCGCGGATCGATCCGGGGCGGCTCGACGCGCCGTGGGCCGAGTCGCGCGCTGGCGGCGGCGCCACCGCCACCCTCGACGCGAAGGCCAACGCCGACGATCCGCCGCGCGGCGTCGAGACCAAGGACTCGGCCAAGGCCCGCGTTGCAACAACGAAAACGGCCGTGGGCGACGCGTCCAACCTCGCGCCGGTGGCCAAGAAGCCGGTGCCGAGCAAGCTGCCCGGCGAGCCGCGCGGGAAGGCGGCAGCCCTGCCGTCCGAGCGCGCCACCGGCGATGGCGCGCCGGCGCCGGCCCAGCAGACGGCGCCGGCCCAGCAGACGGCGCCGGCCACCAAGGCGGCCTCGGCGCGGTAGCCAGCCGGGCAGGTCGGGATGGTGTGCCCTGTTGCGCCGGAGCGGCAGTTGCATCCCGCCGGCGGCGACGGCTACGATTGCCTCGTGCCCGGCGCAACCGAGGAGGCAGCGGTCGCGCTGTTGACCCAGACCCTCGAACTCGCTCGCCGTGATCCAGCGACGGCGCTGGGCGTGTCGACCCGGGCCGACGCGACGGAGCTGCGGGCTGCCTTCCTGGCCGCGAGCAAGCGCTTCCATCCGGCCAAGTTCGCCCGGATGTCGCCGCCGACGGTACGGCTCGCCAACGAGTGCTTCCTGGCGCTGCGCGCCGGGCACGACCAGATCAATCGTCGGCTGCAGACGGCGGCGCCCCCGACCGACAACACGCGTGCGACCGTCGCCGTCGCGGCGCCGCGCCCCACGACCGGAGCGCACCCCGCGATCACGCGGTCGACGACCGGACCGCAGCCGTCGTCGCGCCCGACCACGGGCCCGCAGCCGTCGTCGCGCCCGACCACGGGCCCGCAGCCGTCGTCGCGCTCGACCACGGGCCCGCAGCCGTCGTCGCGCTCGACGACCGGGCAGCAACCCGCCGCGCGCCCGATCACCGGGCAGCAACCGGCGGCGCGTCCCGCGCGGGCGGCCTCGACGCCGCCGGTGTCGACGGGCCGTACCACGACGCTCGGCCAGGCGCGTCCGGTCACGGGGGCCTACGCCTCCGCGCGGCCGGGCGCGGCGCAGCCGACCACCGGCGTGCGCCCGGTGTCCCCCGCGGTCGCGGCGGCGCGCGCGACCGCATCACAACCGGCTTCCCGGGAGGCTCCACGTCCGACGGGACCTCAGGCCACGCCGGCCGCCAGCAAGGCGAGCACGTCGACCAAGGACGCCGCGAGCACCGGCGAGATGCCCAAGCAGCCCGCGGTCAGCTTCGCCACCGGCACGGTCCGCGACGCGGCGCCCAACGGCACGCCGCCGCCGCGTCGCTACGGCGCGAGCACCAGCCCGCCGCCCTTCGAGGACGAGGCGACCGAGGAGCAGATGTTCACCGTCGCCATCGACTACCTGCGCAAGCGCAAGTGGGCGACGCCAAGGCGGCGTTCCTTGCGCTGGCCACGCGGGTGCCCTGAGCCGGCGCTACCGTGCGTTCCTGTCGGTGGCGCGTGGCCGCGAGTACCAGGACGACGGTCGCCACGATCAGGCCCGGGCCGAGTTCCAGCGCGCGCTCGAGCTGGAGCCCGATCTCGACGCGGCCCGGGCCGCGCTCGAGCAGCTCGGCGAGCCGCCGAAGAAGCCCAGCGGCGGCTTCTTCTCGCGGCTGCTCAAGAAATGATCCTCGACCAGACCGGCCCGGCGCGAGGGTGACGCGCGGGGCGTTTCGACCTAGAGTCGCCCCACATGGGTCGCGTCATCGGCATCGATCTGGGCACCACCAACTCGTGCGTGGCCGTGCTCGAGGCGGGCTGGCGGTCATCCACAACCAGGAGGGCGGTCGCACGACGCCGTCGATGGTGTCGTGGAACGCCGAGGGCGAGGTCGTCGTCGGCGCCGCCTCCAAGCGGCAGATGGTGACCAACCCGCACCGCACGGTGTTCGGGATCAAGCGCCTCATCGGGCGCAAGGCCTCCGAGGGCGAGATCGATCGGCTGCGCGAGACCACGCCGTACAAGATCGTCGGCGCCAAGAACGACGACGCCTGGGTCGAGATCGATGGCGTCGCGCACTCGCCGCAAGAGGTGTCGGCGCACATCCTCGCCAAGCTCAAGCGGGTCGCCGAGGACTACCTGGGCGAGACCGTGACCGAGGCGGTGGTCACGGTGCCGGCGTACTTCGACGACGTCCAGCGACAGGCCACCAAGGACGCCGGCGCCATCGCCGGGCTCACGGTGCGCGCGATCCTCAACGAGCCGACCGCGGCGGCGCTGGCGTACGGCTTCCACCACGAGCAGAACCAGCGGCTCGCCGTGTTCGACCTCGGCGGCGGCACCTTCGACATCTCGATCCTCACCATCGAGAGCGGCGTGTTCGAGGTGCTGTCGACCAGCGGCGACACCACCCTGGGTGGCGACGACTTCGACCGGGTCATCATCGACCTGCTGGCGGACGGCTTCGCCGCCGACAACGGCCTCGATCTGCGCAAGGACGCGGTGGCGCTGCAGCGGCTCAAGGAGGCCGCGGAGCGCGCCAAGATCGAGCTGTCGTCGTCGATGACCACCGACGTGAACCTGCCGTTCGTGGCCGCGGGCCCCGACGGACCGGTCCACCTGATGCGGGAGCTGGCGCGTGGCGAGGTGGAGAAGGCGTGCCGGCCGCTGTTCGAGCGCCTCGACGCGCCGTGCCGCAAGGCGCTCGCCGACGCGCACTGCGCGCCGGAGGACATCGACCAGGTGCTGCTCGTCGGCGGCATGACCCGCATGCCGGCGGTGCAGGAGCGGGCGGTGGCCATCTTCGGCAAGCCGGCCTCGAAGAACGTCAACCCCGACGAGATCGTGGCCATGGGCGCCGCGGTGCACAGCGGCATCATGGGCGGCGAGCTGCAGGAGGTGGTGCTGCTCGACGTGACCCCGCACAGCATGGGCGTACGCGTGGCCAAGGACCGCATGTCCGTGGTCATCCCGTCGAACACCAGCATCCCGACCCGGGCCACCAAGACCTTCGCGACCACCGAGGACGACCAGACCTTCGTGGCGATCGAGGTCTACCAGGGCGACGGCGAGGTCGTGACTCAGAACCGGCGCCTGGGCCGGTTCGTGCTCGGCGACCTCAAGGCGGCGCCGCGCGGGTCCACCAAGGTCGAGGTGGCGTTCACGATGGACGCCGATGGCATCCTGCAGGTGTCGGCCAGCGAGATCGGCACCGGCCGCGAGGCCAGCGTGACCATCGAGGCCGCCAGCGGCCTGACCGCGGACGAGATCTCGCGGCTCGGCGCCGGCCTGCGTTGAGCGGCGGCGCCGCGGCTGGCAGAGGCCGGCGCTGGCTCCGGGCGACGAGCGCTGCTCGGCAGCGCCGGGGCCATCCCCTCCCTCGACCCATATATTGGGTCGCATAATCTATCTTATGTCACCTTTTGGTCAGGCTAAACGCCTGGAACTGCGGAGGTCGGCTCGATCTGCGCCCGGTTGCTCCCAGTGCCGCGGCGCGGGCTGCTCCGCCTCGGCGACGCGCCACGGACGCGCCGCTTCGGCCCACAGACTTGCCCTGCGGTACGTCGCTGAGGGTTGTGCGTACCGCCGTCGCCCACGGACGTGGCGATCAGGTTGCCGGCCAGGCGTGGCCGTTGTCGTGGCGATCAAGGTGGCCAGCCGTCCGCGTGCCCGCTGGCAGCGGCGCGTGCTGTGTTCCGTCGCGTCAGTCCCGCGTGACGCGGTGGCGAGCGCGGGCGCTGCCTGGCCGCCAGACCGGCGAGCGATCACGCCGCGGCTACTCGATTGGTCGGGTCCGCCGTGGCGTGCGCCGTGGCCAAGTAGCTGGAATGACGTTTCTGCGACGCGCCCCGCCCCGGCGGATCCCACCTTCGCGGGTCGGCATCGCGGTTGCTCTAGGCAGGGTTGCACCCCACAGGAGGACGCTAGATGTCACGGCACGCCCTCGCCACCGAGCCCGGAATCTCGCCCGCCAGCGTCAGCGAGGTCTCCACCACGCTGCCCGTCAGCGCCGGGGTCGCCTATGAAGCCTTCGCCGACGCCATCGACACCCCGCGGTGGCTACCGGTGGTCCAGTCGGCGCGGGTCATGGCCCGCACCGCCGACGGGCGCCCCCAGCGGGTGTCCTTCGTGGGGCAAGCTCGAGCGCGGCTCCCTCGGCTACACGCTCGGCTACACCTACGACATCAAGCAGCTCATCGTGAGCTGGGCGACCGACGCCGACTCGCGGATCCAGCTCGCCGGTGAGGCGCGGTTCCTGCCGCTGTCGCCGCGGGCCTGCATGCTGGTGTACCGGCTGAGCATCGAGCTGCCGATCGTCGCCGAGTGGGCCGACTCGTCCTACGAGGGTCACCCGGCGTCGGCCGTGGTCGCGGACTTCCGCGAGCACCTCAAGCGCATGGGCTGAGCGACCGCCCAGCGCCGTGAGCCTGCCCGCCGCCGGGCGATGCGATCGCTGCCTCAGCTCGCGTCCCCGCGAGCGCCGCAACCAGGTACCATGTGTCTCGATGGACGCTCCCGGCTCCAGGCCCCCGGTGTGTCACCCGCGCCCGCGGCCGCGTCGCCCAAGCCGGCGCCGGCGCCGGCGCGGCTCGAGCTCGACGGCCCGGCGACGCCGTCGAAGGCCCCACCCGCGCGCCTCGAGCTCGACGCCGAGCCCGGCCCGGGGTTCGCGCGCGGCACCAACACCGCGCTGCGGGTCGACGCCGCCGTCATCGACGACACGCGTCGCCAGCTCGCCGAGCTCGAGGGCAAGCTCGATCGGTGCCTGGCCGGGCTGACGATGCACTTCCAGCCCATCGTCCACACCGCCGATCACCGCATCTTCGCCTACGAGGCGCTGCTGCGCTCGAGCGACAAGTCGCTGCCGCACCCGGGCGCGATCCTCGACGCCGCCGAGCGGCTCGAGCGCGTGGTCAAGCTCGGTCGCTCGATCCGGGCCCAGGTGGCGCAGGTGTTCGCCGCCGCCGCGCCCGAGCGCGGCCTGGTGTTCGTGAACCTGCACCTGCAGGATCTCTTCGACAAGCAGCTCACCTCGCCGTTCTCGCCGCTCACCAAGATCGCGTCGCGGGTGGTCCTCGAGATCACCGAGCGGACCTCCCTCGACGGCCACGCCGACCTCCGGTTCCGGGTCGCCGAGCTGCGCGAGCTCGGGTTCCGGGTCGCCATCGACGATCTCGGCGGCGGCCACGCGCGCATGTCGACGTTCAGCCCGCAGGACACCGACTTCGTGAAGCTCGACATGTCGCTGGTGCGCGGCATCGACACCCACCCGATGAAGCAGCGGCTGGTGCGCTCGGTGACCCAGCTCTGTCGCGACCACGGCACGATGGTCATCGGCGAAGGCGTCGAGACCGCGGCCGAGGTCGCGTGCCTCGCCGAGCTCGAGTGCGACCTGCTGCAGGGCTACGTGATCGCGCGGCCGGGGCCGCCGTTCGTCGAGCCGGCGCCGAAGGGCTGAGCGTGCGCGCCTACGGCTGCTCGAGGTCGAAGGCGTAGAGCACGCCGAGGTTCGACATCACGAACAGGCCGTCGCCGGTGATGGCCGGCGCCGCCGAGATGCCCTCGCCCGGATCGAAGTACTCGTAGAGCTCGCCGGTGCGGCGATCGGCGAGGAACATGCCGTCCTCGGCCAGCGAGTACACGACCAGGTCGCCGGCGACGATCGGGATGGCCGGCTCGCCGCCGCCGTGGGTGCCCTGCCGCCACAGCACGTGGCCGGCGAGATCGAGGGCGTACACGCCGAGCTCGGCGGCCGCGACGAACAGGCGCTCGCCGTCGGTGGCGATGGTGCCGCCGCTGCCGGTGGCGCCGGGCGCCGCGGCGTCGAGCAGCGGCAGGTGCCAGCGCACCCGGCCGGTGGCGCGATCGAGGGACCACACGCCGCCCGACGACGACACCACGTAGAGCGCCTCGCCGAGCACGATCGGGGTGGCGTCGACGTCGATGAACTTGTCGGCGTCGCCGCGCAGCGACGCGCTCCACGCCAGCGAGCCGGTCTCGGTGCGCAGCGCCACCATGGTGCCGTCGGCGAAGCCGGTGAACGCGAGGTCGCCGGCGATGCTCACGCCGGCGTGGCCGCGCAGCGGGTTCTCCATCGGATCGGAGCTGGCGTACTGCCAGCGCGACACCCCGGTGAGCGCGTCGAGGGCACGGACCTCGCCGGCCTCGTTGGCGAAGATCACCAGCTCGCCGGTGAGCTGCGGTTGCTGGCCGATGGCGCCGGTGGTGGCGAAGGCCCAGCGCTCGACCCCGGTCTGGGCGTCGAGGCACAGGAGCCGGCCGTTGTCGGTGCCCACGTAGAGCAAGCCGGCGTAGGCCAGCGGCGCGCTGCTGATCGGCGCGGTCTTGAGGCGCCAGCGGACGGCGCCGGTGGTCGCGTCGAGCGCCAGCAGGCCGCCGCTGTAGGAGCCCGCGTAGACGGTGTCGCCGGCCACCGTCGGCGTGGCGAACTCCTGCGGCCGCACCTCGCTGCGGCGGTCGGCGGTGACGTGCTTCCACCGCAGCGCCAGGAGATCGAGGCCCAGCGGCGGTCGCGCGCTGGCGCGGGTGGGATCGTGAGGGCCGGCGATCGGCGGCACCACGCCGCAGCCGACGACGACGAACAGCGCGGCGGCGAGCCCCGCGCGCAGGTTCACGCGCCGGCCTCGAGGGCGGCGAGGCGGTCCTCGATGGTCGAGGTCAGCGCCGGGTCGTCGGCCTCGCGCGACGCTTCGAGCGCCTGCTCGAGCGTGCTCTTGGCCTCGGCGGTCTGGCCCAGGGTCGCGAGGATACGCCCGGCGTGATAGAGCGCGACGTCGTGGCGCGGACCGCCGGCGACGGGCTGGACCGCGCGGTACGCCTCGAGCGCCTCGCCGAGGAGCTGCTGCTTGGCGGCGGGATCGGTGGCCGCGCTGGCCTTCGCCTCGAGGGCCAGGCCCACGCCTCGCGGGCCGCGGCGCCCTCGAGGCCGGTCGCGCTCACGCCGGCGCGGAAGGTGGCGAGCGCCTCGTCGAGGCGGCCGGCGTCGAGCAGGAGGCCACCGTGGAACGCGGCGCCGGTCAGCGAGGTCACGCCGCGCTTCTGCAGCTCGGCCAGGGCGGCCTCGGCGCGGGCGGCAGTCGACGGGAAGCTGTCGGCCGGCGGCGGCGGCGGCGCGTCGTCGCCGGAGCCCGCCGCGGCCGGCGGCGGCACGATGTTGCGGTCGAGCACCTCGAGGCTCTGGGCCAGCGCGGTGGTGCGCTGACGCTCGCCGCGCTCGATCCACCAGCGCCGCGCGAAGTACGCGCCGATGAGCACCGCGACCACCGCGAAGGCCACGGCGATCTTGGCGATGTGCGGCCGCAGGCGGTCGCCGAGGGACTCGCCCTCGAGGTGAACGGCGGCGGGCGCCTTCTTCGCGGCGGGCCGGGCCGCGCCGGGGGTGTCGTCTTCGGTCTTTGCCACGGCCAAACCTCTGCGGTCGATCGAGCGCGGGATGTAGCACCCGGCGCCCACGCGAGTCAATTCACGGGGTTCGACCACGGCCCCCCGCCCAGCGGTTGCCTGCCCCGGCGATTTCGGCGACCGTCGGCGCCCGTGATGCGCCCCCTGCCCGCCCTGCTCGCGTGCGCCGCGATCGTTTTGGCCGGCGCCGGCGTCGCGCGCGCGGGAGAAGGCGAGTCGGCGCTGTCCTTGGGCCTGGCGTACGGCTCGTACCTGGTGCCCGACGGCGAGGACGGCAGCCTGGCGCCTGCCGGCGGCGCGGTGCTCGCCGTCGAGTACGAGCGTGCCTTCGGCGAGGCGTTCTCGCTGCGCGGCGAGCTGGCGGGCGCCATCTACGGCGGCGGCGGCCTGGCCTACGCCGGCATGGCCGACGTCGGGCTGGTGTATCGCCTCGACGTCCTCAAGTACGTGCCCTACCTGGTGGTGGCCGCCGGCGTGGCGTACGGCGGCGGCGGGCCGCTGGGCGGCGATCTCGACGACGACGGCGACGCCGAGTGCGAGCCCGGCGACGCGGACTGTGGCGGCGGGCTGGTGCCGCTGGTCCAGGCCGGCGCCGGGCTCGACGTCTTGCGCAGCCGCGACACCTCGTGGGGCGTGGAGCTGCGCTTCGCGCCGCCGCTGGCGGATACGACCTTCATGAGCCTCGGCGTGCGCTACACGCGCCGCTGGGGCTACTTCTAACCTCGACGCGTTCGATCGTGGCTCGCGCTAGGACCGACGGCGCGGCGCCTTGCCGGTGCGCGGCGCGCGCCTCGGCGTCTGCTTGCCGCTCGGTCGCGCCGCCGGCTTGCGCGTGCTGGGCGCGCGGGTGGCGGTCTTGCGCGGCACCGGCGGCGCGTCACGCTCGACCTGGGCCTTGGCCTTCACCACCACCCGCAGCGGCGTGCCGCGGAAGTCGTAGCGGGCGCGGAGCTGGTTGGTGATGAAGCGGCGGTACTGCGGCGACAGGCCGACCGGATCGTTGGCCCACAGCAGGAACGTCGGCGGCCGGATCTGGCCCTGGGTCAGGTAGTGCACGCGGATCGAGCGGCCGCGATACAGCGGCGGCGGCGTCACCTCGAGCACGTCGGCGAAGAAGCGGTTGAGCTCGGCGGTGGCGATGCGGCGCTCGCGGTTCTTGGCGACCTTGTCGACCAGATCCATCAGGCGGTCGACGCCGTCGCCGCGCTGGGCCGACAGCAGGTGCATCGGCGCCCAGGTCAGGAAGTGGAAGTTGTCCTCGGCCGACTGCTTGAGCGCGGCGCGCACGACGTCGCCGCGGACCAGGTCGCTCTTGTTGAGCGCGATGATGAGGCCACGGCCAGCCTCGACCACCATGCCGGCCAGGCGCGCGTCCTGCTCGGCCACGCCGAGCGCGGCGTCGATCACCAGGACGACCACGTCGGCGCGCTCGATCTGGCCGATGGCCATCGACACCGCGATGCGCTCGATGTCGGCGTCGACCTTGGCCCGACGGCGGATGCCGGCGGTGTCGATGAGCACGTAGTCGCGGCCGCCGAGCGAGAACGGCGAGTCGACCGGGTCGGTGGTGGTGCCGGCGGCGTCGTGGACCAGCGACCGCTCTTCGCCGAGCAGGCGGTTGGCCAGCGACGACTTGCCGGCGTTGGGGCGGCCGATGAAGGCGACCCGCAGCGGGCCGCGGCGCACGCCGATGGCGCGGTCGCGCGCCTCCTGCTCGTCGGCGGCCGGCTGGTGATCGTCGAAGCCGCGCCGGCGCGGCGCGCGGTAGCGGGTCTCCACCGAGGCGCGCGCCTCGTCGTCGTCGTCGGGCGCCGGCGCCTCGGCGGTGCGCGGCACCTCGAGCTTGGCCACGATCGCCTCGAGCAGCGCGTCGACGCCGCGGCCGTGGGCGGCCGACACCGGGAACGGATCGCCGAGGCCGAGCCGGAAGAACTCGCCGCCGCCGACGTCGCGGCCGGCGTGGTCGGCCTTGTTGGCCGCGATGAACACCGGCTTGCCGGTCGCGCGCAGCCGGGCGGCCACGTCGACGTCGGCCGGCGACAGCCCGGCGGTCACGTCGACCACCAGGAGGAGCGCGGCGGCCTCGTCGATGGCGCGCTCGGCCTGGCGGTGGATGCCGGCGCCGATGACCTCGCGCTCGGCGTCGGGATCGAGGCCGCCGGTGTCGATCGCGCGCAGGGCGTGGCCGAAGTAGTCGACGTCGCCGTAGCGGCGGTCGCGGGTCAGGCCCGGGGTGTCGTGCACCATCGCCGGTCGGCCGCCGACGATGCGGTTGAACAGGGTCGACTTGCCGACGTTGGGCCGGCCGACGATGGCCACGATCGGCGCGGTCGCGCTGGCGGCGCCGGTCCGGGGCGCGCGCGGCGCGCGGGCGGCGCGGCTCACGAGCCACCTCCGCCGTAGCCGAGCTCGCGCAGGTGGCCGGCGCCCTGGCTCCAGCCGTCGATGACCTTCACGAACAGCGACAGGTGCACCTTCTGCCCGAGGAGTTCGGCCAGGGCCTCGCGGGCGGCGATGCCCAGCGCCTTGATGCGCGCGCCGCCGCGGCCGACGACGATGCCCTTCTGCGACGCGCGCTCGACGATGATGGCGGCGTCGATCGACACCTCCTTGCCGCCGGGCCGCTGGTTCCAGGCCTCGATCTTCACGGCGCAGGCATACGGCACCTCGCGCCCGAGCTGGTGGTAGAGCTGCTCGCGGATCAGCTCCGCCGCCAGGAACCGGTCGTCGCGATCGGTGAGCATGTCGTCGGCGAACATCGCCGGCCCCAGCGGCAGGCGCGCGGCGATGGTCGCGACCAGCCGGTCGATACCGTCGCCGGTGATCGCCGAGATCGGGACCACCTCGGCGGCCGGGTGCCAGGCCGCCCACTCCTCGATGAGCGGCAACAGCGCCGGCTTGCCGACGGCGTCGACCTTGTTGAGCGCGATCACCGCCGGGCGGGCCCGGACCGCGGCGGCCAGGCTGGCGGCGTCCTCCTCGGTGAACCGCTGCGGCCGGCGCCCACGGGAGTCCGCGGCGTCGATCACCAGGAGGGTCATGTCGGCGTCGCCGGCGGCGCCCACGGCCTCGTCGCGCATGTAGCGACGCAGCGGGCCCGGGCCGAGCTGCACCCCGGGGGTGTCGACGAACGCGATCTGCGCCGCCGGCGCCTCGGCGGTCGCCGGCGCGTGCAACACGCCCAGGATGCGGTCGCGGGTGGTCTGCGGCTTGGGCGACACCGCGACCAGGCGCTGGCCGAGCACGCGGTTGAGCAGGGTCGACTTGCCCACGTTGGGCAGCCCGACGATCGCGCAGAACCCGGTGCGGAGCTCGGCGGTGGGCGTGGGGTCGACGGACATCGCGCCGGCGTATACCAGGTTTTTCGCGCCTCTCTCCACTGGTGTTACCGTGACGCATGGCCCGCATCTCCCTGGCGCTCGCCGCGGTCGCGGTCGTCATGGCGCTGTTGCCGGCGCCGGCGATGTACGTCGGCCTGGGCGCCGGCATCGCCGCGGTCGGCTGGGGATGGGTGGCGTGGGCCGATCGGGCCGCGCCCGGCAGCCGGCGGCTCGTCGGGGCCAGCGCCATGGCGGTCGGCGGCATCGGCCTCGCCCTCGCCGGCCTGCGCATCGCGCTGGCGCTCGCGGCCATCGATCGCCTCGAGCGGATGCTGTCGTAGCCGGCGCTCAGCGGGTGGCGACGAAGGCGACCGCCGCGCCGACGGTGGCGAGCACCAGCAGCCACAGCGCGAGGCCGCGCCAGACCGCCGGCCGGTGGATCGACACCAGCAGCTCGCGTTGCTCGACGAGCTGCAGGTCGCGCGCCGCCGAGGCCTGGGCGCCGATGGCCAGCGAGGCCAGCCGCGCCTCGAAGGCGGCGGGGCGCGCGCGCAGCACCGCCTCGCCGAGCCGCAGCAGCACGGCGTCGCGGATGGCCTCGGTGTCGCCGTGCGCTCGGGCGGCCAGGGACGAGCGTCCATCGATGGCGGCGAGCTCGACGGCGGTGCTCGCCTGCGCGGCGCGCAGCGTCGCCTGATCGGCGGCGCGGTCGCGCTCGATCGCCGCCTTCTGCTCGGCGAGCGCGGCCAGCTCCGGCGCCAGCGCCTCGAGCTCGGCGGCGATGACCGGCTCGTCGCGCGCGACCGCCTGGCGATCGGCGCGAGTGGTGGCGACCTCCGCGGCGATGGTCGCGCGGGCCGCGGCGTCGACCGCGGACGCCTTGGTCTCGAGCGCGAGCAGGCGGCGATCCATGCGCGTGAGCTCCTCGCGCAGGCGCGCGGCGCGGGCCTTGGCGTCGGCGGCGCGCCGCTCCTTCGGCGCGAGTTCGCGGGCGACCTCGGCGAGCGCGGCCACGTGCCTGGCCTCGGCCGCCTGGGCCGTGGCGACCGCCTCGGCGAGGACGCGCTCGATCCGCGCGCGCTCGGCCGCCGCCGCCGCACCGGCGCCGGCGCTGCGCGAGCGCTCGTCCTCGAGATCGACCAGCTCGTCGCGGGCTGCCGCCAGCTCTGGCAGCTCCAGATCGTCGACGCCGATGGCGGCCCGTCCGAGGTCGCGCACGCCGGCGTCGCGGGCGACCTTCGCCGTCGCGGCGTCGGCGGACAGCCGCGCGATCTGGCGCCTGGCCCGCCGACGACCGAGGGCCACCGTCACCACGTAGCGGAGATCGCCGAGCAGGCCCGGGCGGCGCGGGAACGCCGCCGGGACGCGGCGCCGCGGCCGCGGCTCACGCACCGTGGGGTCGGCGACGGGCTCGACCACGTCCGGCGCGGTGAGGTCGAGCGGCGGCGTCGGCACCGTGCGATCGGCCTCGGCGACCTCGATCGGATCCTCCGGTGCGATCTCGACCGGCGGCGGCTGGGTCGGTGGCTTGGTGCGCGCGCCCGGCGGCGGCGGCGGCTGGGTCGGCGGCTTGCTGCGCGCTCCCGAAGCAGCAGTCGCCGCGGCAGCCGGCGGCGGCTGGGTCGGCGGCTTGGTGCGCGCGCCCGGCGGCGGCGGCGGCTGGGTCGGCGGCTTGCTGCGCGGCTCGGCCACCGGCGGCCTGACCGGCTCGGCGACCGCCGCCGGGGGGACCTGCCAGCCGTCCGCCAGATCGCGGATCCGTCCCTGGGTGTCGTCGCCGACCTTGCGTCGCGGCGGCTGCCCGTCGTCCACGCCGCACGCTACCACGAGCGCGCCTGCGGCCTCGAACGCCAATTTGGTTGCAGCGCTGCCGCCAATCAGGTTGGCTAGGGCGGTGATCGGCGGGCGGTACGAGGTCCTCGGCACCGCCGGAGTCGGCGGACAGGGGCGCGTGCTCCGGGTGCGCGACGCTCGGACCGGCGCCATCCGCGCGCTCAAGATCGGCTTCGACGCGTCGGCCCGCGGTCGGCTCCAGCTCGGGGCCGAGTACCAGCGCCTGCTCGCGATCGCGTGCCCCACCCTGCCCCAGGTCCACGACGTCGGCGTGCTCGCCGAGGCCGAGGGCTCGCTGCCCGCCGGGTGCCCGTACTTCGTCGCCGACTGGATCGACGGCGCGCCGGTGCGCGGCGGCCAGGGCGAAGACGACGTCCACCGGATCGCGCGCGACGTGGCCACCGCGCTCGCGAGCCTGCACGCGCGCGGGCTGGTGCATCGCGACGTGAGCGCGGGCAACGTGCTGGTGCGCGCCGACGGCAGCGCCGCGCTGGTCGATCTCGGCCTGGCCGGCGCGGCGGCGACCGGACCGGCGCGCGGCACGCTGCCGTACCTGGCGCCAGAGGCGCTCGCCGGCGTCGCCGACGAGCGCAGCGACCTCTACGGCCTCGGCGCGGTGCTGTGGCACGCGGTCCGCGGGCGGCCGCCCCTGGGCGCCGACGACCTCGCGGCCCAGGTGCGGCGCACGCTCGAGGAGGTCCCGGCGCGGCTCGACGAGCTGACGCCGGCGACAGCCGATCTGATCGCGTCCCTGCTCGACAAGGAACCCGGGCGGCGGCCGGCGTCGGCCCAGGCGCTGGTGCGCAGCCTCGACGCGATCGCGGCGGCGCGCGGTGATCTGGCGCCGGTCGGACCCTCCACGCCAAGCTGGAGCACGCTGTCGACCCCGGCGCCCGAGCTCGGGCAGGTGATCGACGCGCTCGCTCGTGCCGAGGTCACGGTGGTGCATGGACCGCCGGGCGCCGGCGTCGACCTGGTGCTCGCCGAGGCGGCGCGGCGCGGTCGCCTGGCGGCGCTGCGACGCGGCGAGCCGCGCGGCCCGCGCGCCGGCACCGCCGCCGAGCTCGCCGCCGAGCTCGAGCTCGGCACCGACGAGGCGCCGGGGCGCCTGGCGGCGCAGGTGGTCGCCGCGGCCCGCGCCGCCGGCACGGCGATCGCGCTCCTGGTCGAGGCGGACGCGGCCGCCGAGGCCCTCGCCGCGGCGGTGGCGCGTCGGCCGTCGGCCGCCATCGTCATCGGCGTCGAGGCGCCGACCGCGCCCGCGACCGCCGATGTACATCGCATCGAGCTGGCGCCGGTGCCCGCGGCGGCGCTGGCGGCGTGGATCGAGGCCGCCGCCGGACGCCTGGCGCCGCCGACGTGGCTGTCGGGCCTGGTCGCCGCCAGCGGCGGGCTCGCCGGGGTGGCCCTCGAGCTGGCACGGCTGGCGGCGGCGGCGCCGGCGCCCTTCGAGCTCGATCTCGCGCGCAACGCCGGCGAGCTGCGCGCGGCGCTGGCCCGGGCCGAGCTGGCCGCCGGCAGCGACGCCCGTCGGCGGGCGGCCGCGGCGCTCGCGATCGCCGGCGGCGAGTGGTCGATGACCAGCCTGGTCGCGGTGGTCGGTGCCGCCGACGCCGCGGCGGTGGCCGAGCTGGCGGCGAGCGCGCTGGCGGCGCGCCGAGGCGACGCGCTGGTGATGGCCGACGCCATCGCCGAGGTGGTGCTCGCCATGCTCACCAGCGCCGAGCGCCGGGCCGTGGCCCAGGCCGCCGCCCGGGTGGCGCGCGCCGACGACGATCCGCTCGCGCTGGCGCGGATGGCGCGCTGGCTGCCCGCCGGCACCAGCCGTGGCGGCGCTGCTCGACGGCGCGAACGCCGCGCATCGACGCCGGCGCTGGCCCGACGCCATCGCCTGGGCACGCGAGGCCGCCGCGCAGGCGCCGGCGCGAGCGGCGGAGGCCTGGGCGCTGGCCGCGCGCGCGGCGCTCGCCGCCGGTCGCGCCGACGACGCCGCCGCGTGGGCCGAGCTCGCCGGCGACGACGGCCTGCGCGGCCGGGCGCTGGTGCGGCGGGGCCGGCTCGACGAGGCCAGCGCGTGTTTGGCGCGCGCGCGCGGCCGACGCCCCCGAGCTCGACGAGGTGGTCGCCGCCGAGGCGCGCGTCGCCATCGCCCAGGGCGAGTTCGTGCGGGCGCGGGCGCTCGCCGGCGACGCCGCTGCACCCGGCGCGGGCGCTGGCGGCCGGGCTCGCCGCGCTGTACCTCGACGAGCTCGACGCCGCCGAGCGCGCGTTCGCGTGGCTCGAGCGCCAGGCCGCCGGCGAGGACGACGCCTCGTCGCAGGCGCGGGCGCTGGCCCTGCGCGGGATGGTCGCGCAGCGGCGCGGCGCGCTGGCGGTCGCCGCGAGCTGCTACGGCGAGGCGGCCGACGCCGCCCGACGGGCCGGCGACGCCCTCGCCGCCGCGGTCGCCGACGCCAACCGCGGCACCGCGCTGGCCGCCGTCGGGCGCGCCGCCGACGCGCTGGTCGCCCTCGGCGGCGCGGCCCGCGCGCTCGAGGCTCTCGGCGCCCTCCCGGAGCTGGCGGCCGCCGAGTTCAACCGCGGGGTCGCCCTGGTCGCGGTCGGCCAGCTCGACGACGCCGCGGCCGCGGCGAGCCGCGCCATCGCGCTCGATCCAGGCAGCGTCGCCGCCGGCGTGTACGCGCCGATCGTGCTCGGCGACGTCGCCCGTCGTCGCGGCGAGGTGGCCACCGCGCGCGCCCACTACCGCGCCGCCCTCGCCGCCGCCGCCGGCGACGAGGCGCGCCTGAGCGCGGCGGTGGCGCTGGGGAGGTCGGCGAGGCCGAGCCGGCGGACGCCGAGGTCGAGGCGTGGATCCACCACGAGGTCGACCGCGGCCGCGCCGCGGTGGCCCGCGGCCGGCGCGCGCTGGTGCGCGGCGACGCGCCGGCGACGGTGCTGCCGGCGGTGGTGGCGGCCGCCGAGGCCGATCGCGCGGCCGGTCGCGCCGACGCGGCGTGGCGTGGCTCGCGGTGGCCGCGCGGCTGGCGACGGCGGCCGGCGACGCGCCGGCGGCGGCGCGGCACGGTGAGCGCGCCCGCGCGCTGCACGACGAGCTCATCGCCCAGGCCGATCCGGCGTGGCGCGCGGCGATGCGGGCCGACCCCGAGCGACCGGCGGCGCCGTCGACGCCGGCCGCCCCCGCCGACGCCGAGGAGCGCGCCCACCTGCGCCGGCTGGTCGCGCTGTCGCGCCGGCTCAACGCCGAGACCCGGCTGGCGCCCTTGCTCGGCGAGATCATCGACGCGGCGATCGAGCTCACCGGCGGCGAGCGGGGCGTCCTGCTCCTGGCCGACGACGCCGGCACGCTCGAGGTCGCGATCGCGCGCAACTTCGACGCCCGCGATCTGGCCGACGACGATCCGGCGCGATCGCCGAGCCGCTCGATCGCGGCGCGCGCCGCCGCCAGCGGCGAGCCGGTGATCACCGTCGACGCCGGCGCCGACGCCCGCTTCGACGACGCGATGTCGGTGGCGGCCTTGCGCCTACGCTCGGTGGTGGCGGTGCCGCTGCGGCAGAAGGGCCGCGTGATCGGCTGCGTCTACGTCGATCACCGGCTGCGCCGCGGCGCCTTCGACGAGGGCGCCGCCCTGCGGCTGCTCGACCTGGCCGACCTCGCCGGGGCCGCCATCGACAACGCGCGGCTGGCCGACGCCCTGCGCGAGCGCTCCGAGGAGGCCGCCGCCCTCGGCGCCCGGCTCGCCGCGGAGCTCGCCGACCGCGAGCTCGAGCTGGCGCGGGCCCGGGCCGACCTCGCCGACGATCGCGCGCGGCTGCGGCACGCCTACCCGGCCATCGTCGGGCGCTCGCCGGCGCTGGTGGCGATGCTGGCGCAGGTCGATCGCGCGGCGGCGTCGTCGTTGCCGGTGGTGCTCGTCGGCGAGAGCGGCACCGGCAAGGAGCTGGTGGCGCGGGCGCTGCACGAGCACAGCGCGCGCGTCGGACGGCCGTTCGTGGCCATCAACTGCGGCGCGCTGCCCGAGACCCTGCTCGAGAGCGAGCTGTTCGGCCACGTGCGCGGCGCCTTCACCGGCGCCGACCGCGAGCGCGCCGGGCTGTTCGAGATCGCCGACGGCGGCACCCTGTTGCTCGACGAGATCGCCGACACCAGCGCCGGCATGCAGGCGCGGCTGTTGCGCGTGCTGCAGGAGGGCCGCGTGCGCCGGGTCGGCGATCACCGCGAGCGCGCCGTCGACGTGCGGGTGGTCGCCGCCAGCCAGCAGCCGCTCGGCGAGCTGGTCGCCGCCGGCCGCCTGCGCGACGATCTGCGCTACCGGCTCGAGGTCATCCCCATCGAGGTGCCGCCGCTGCGCGCCCGCGAGGGCGACATCCCGTTGCTGGCGCAGGCGTTGCTCGCGCGGCTCGCGCCGACGCCGCCGCGGCTCACCCACGCCGCCACCCGGGCGCTGGCGGCGCACGCCTGGCCCGGCAACGTGCGCGAGCTCGAGAACGCGCTGGCTCGCGCGATCGCCCTCGGCGGCGACGTCATCGACCTCGAGGATCTGCCCGACGCGGTGCTGGCGCGTCGCGGCCGCACGCCCACCGCGGCGCCTGACGACCTCCGGCTGCGCCCCGCCATCGACGAGCTCGAGCGCAGCTACCTGGCGGCGGCGATGGCGCGCGCCGGCGGCAACCAGACCGTCGCCGCGCGCCTGCTCGGGCTGTCGCGCTTCGGCCTGCAGAAGAAGCTGCGGCGCCTCGCGGAGTGACGCGCGGCGCTACGGCGTGAGGCGCTGGCGGAACCGCACCGCGGGCCCCGCGCCGAAGCGGACCCCGGCGATGGCGTCGCGCACGCACGCCGCCGCCGACGCCGGCAGGTCGGTCTCGACCACGCTCACCGCCTGCACCCGGCCGCTGGCGTCGACGACGAGGTCGACGGTGGCGTGGGTGTCGAACACGCCCTGCTTCTCCAGCGGGCGGACGCACGCCGCGAGCTCGGCGCCGTGCGCCGCGAGCACCCGCCGTCGCGCCGCCACCCCGGCCCCCGGCGACGTCGGCGCCTCGACCTCGGCCGGCGCGACCGCGAGGTGCGCGCCACGCCCGGCGCCGACTTCGGCCCAGCCGACCTCGCGCCAGCCGTGCGCGGCGCTGGCGTGCTCCACCAGGTGACGCCCGGGCAGCACCCGGAGCACCACCTCGCCGGCCCCGACCGTGCGGGCGACGCCGTCGACGCGGACCTGGCCGTCGACGCCGGCGACGGTGAGCGGCGCCGACAGCTCGTGGAGCGCATCGATGGGGCTCCACGCCGGGAGCTGGTAGGGCACCGCGGCGGCCAGCGTCGCGACCTCGTCGGTGGTGAGCGCGCGGACCTGGTCGACCGTGCCCGGCGAAAGCGTCACGCCCTCGGCGGCGCGCACCAGCCGCTCGGGCCCGTCGACGGTGCCGCCGCGCACCGCCACCGCGCCGTGGGCGCAGCGGACGTCGAGCTTGCCGTCGCGGGCGTCGACCCGGAACTGGGTGCCGCGCACCTCGACCTCGCGACCCGCGGCGCGCACCACGAAGCGCTGGCCCGGTCGGCGGGCGCTGACCTCGACGTCGAGCTGGCCCTCGACCTCGAGCTCGATGGCGCCGTCGTCGAAGCGCGCGATGCGGGCGTGGCTGTGCGGCCCCAGCGCCAGCGCGCTGCCCTCGCCGAACTGCACCGCGAGCTGGCCGTCGTCGGTGCGCAGCTCGCTGCCGCGACCGATGACCCGCGCCAGGGTGGCGGCGCCGACGTCGCCGTCGGCGACCGCGTGGCCGGCGACCAGCGTCACCAGGCCGCGCACCGGCGCCGGCGCCGCGGCTCGAGGTCGCGGTCGCCACCGGCGTCACCACCGTCGGCGACGACCCGGCGGGCGCGCGCCCGAGCAGCACCAGCGCGCCAGCGGCGACCGCGGCGACGCCGAGCGCGCCGCCGACGGCCAGCGCCGGGACGGGCGCGCCACCGGGAAAGCCGCCGGTGCGCGCCGCCGACGACACCGCCCAGTGGATGCGGGTGCGCACCTCGTCCCACCCGAGCTCCGGCGCCGGCGCGGCGGCGATCGAGGCGAACGCGTCGCGCGCGCCCTCGACCCGCGCGCGATCGCGCCGGCACGCCGCGCAGCCCTCGGCGTGCGCGCGGAGGCGCGCCGCCTCGGCGTCGCTCGCGCGGCCCGCGGCGAGGTCGGCCCACTGGTGCGGGCGAACGTGCCGGCTCACGGGGCGCCCTCCTCGGTCGCGGCCTGGGCGGCGAGGATCTCGTAGAACTCGCGGCGTGCGTAGAACAGCCGCGTCCGCACCGTGATGGCGTTGGTCTCGAGGACGTACGCGATCTCCTTGAGCTCGCGGCCCTCGATCTCGTGCAGGTACAGCACCAGCCGCTTCTTGGGCGCCATCGCGTCGAGGGCGCGGTACACGCGGGCGCGATCGCGCGCGCGCTCGAGCGCCTGCCGCGGCGTCTCCGGCGTGTCGCCGCGATCGCGAGCGGCATCGTCGACGACGCGATCGAGATCGTCGTGGCCGAACGCGCGCGGGCGGCGGCCGCGGGTGCGCATGCGCCCGAGCGCGACGTTGATGCACACCCGGTACAGCCAGGTGCTCAGGCGCGCGTCGCCGCGGAAGGTCGCCATGCCGCGGAACGCGATGACGAAGACCTCCTGGGTGAGGTCCTCGAGCTCGTCGCGGTGGCCGAGCACCCGGTAGAGGTTGCCGGCGATGAGCTGGCGGTAGCGCTGGTAGAACTCGTCGTGCGCCCGACGCTCGCCGGCGACGCAGCGCGCGATGAGGTCGGCCTCGTCGCCCGGGGCCAGCGCCGGCAGCGAACCGGTGTCGCCTCCGCGCCTCATCGTGGCGAGCATACGCGCTCCATGGGTCACCTCGTATGTGACCAGGGCGACCCCGGGTGTTCATGGTGACACCGGGGCCGCAGGCGCCCTGGCGGGCGGGGGCGATCCCCGCATCCGGGGCAGCCTAGCGCCGGACCGCGAGGGCGGTGAACTCGAGGTCGGCGTCGACCTGGCAGCGCAGGCCGTCCTCGCCGCCGGCCGCCACCACCTGGCACGGCATGACCTCGTCGTCGGCGCCCCGGTTGGGCAGCACCAGCTCGAGGCCGTCGGCGCCGGCCAGGCGCCAGGTGCCCTTGAACTTGCTGGTCCACTTCTCGCCGCTGCAGGCGGTCTTCACGGTGAGGGCGAAGCTGCGGTTGCGCTCGAGGGTCAGCGCCACCGTGGGCGCGGCGCACGCGGTGCCGGACTGCTCCCAGCGGCCACCCTGCCCCATGACCCGGGCGTAGAGCTGGGTCGCCCCGCGATCGAGCCCGACCGCGGCCCGGAACCGGGGCTCGGCGGCGAGCTTGCGGAAGGCCTTATCGAACCGGGCGGCCACCAGGTACTCGATGGCGTCGCTGCGGGTGGATCTCGCGAGGGTCTCGAGGGCGGCCAGGGTGTCCTCGAGGTGGCCGAGCTTGGCGTGGGCGGCGGCGATGGCGGCGTGCGCCTCGCTGGCGTCGGGGTCGATGGCGAGCACCTTGGCCCAGGCCACGAGCGCCTTCTTGCCCGAGGTCTTGCGGGCGGCCTTGAGCAACTTGAGCATCGCCTTGTCGGGGGTCGGCGGCGCGGTGGTGGTCGGCGCGGCCGGCGTCGTCGGCGCCGTCGGTGTGGCGTCGGCGGGGGCGCGCTCGAGCTCGAAGCCGATCAGGTCGGTGTGCTCGCGGCCCATGCGCCGGACCACGACCTCGACCGCGACCTGATCGCCGCGCGCGCTGGCGTACACCGCGCCCACGCGCAGCAGCGGATCGATCGGCGCCCAGGCCACCACGTCGACGGCGGCGTCGCCGCGACGCACCACCACGCGCTTGCCGTCCTGGCGGGCCACGAAGCGGGCCCGGGCGCCGGTCTCGGGGCTGGCCGGCTTGATCGACAGCCGGGCCAGGCCCTCGGTGCCCACCGCGTCGCACGACGGCTGCCCGCGCGCCTCGCCGTTACTCACGGCCAGCGGCGTGCACACGCGGTCGGGGCTGACCACGTAGCGGCTGCCGGCGAAGCCGCCGAAGGTGTCGGCCTGGGCCGAGCTGGCGGCGGCCAGCACGGCGGCGGCGGCGATCCCGACGAGAGGTCCACGCGCTCGGGGCATGCGGCGGTCATAGCGCGCTCGGCGGGGCCTCACCATGGTCACCCTGGACAGACGCACCAGCCCCCTGGAAGCTTCATCGGCGCGGGGTCGCCGACCCGGGCGAGTTGAGGTAGCGTGCGCCCGCGTGCACGACGCCGACTCCAGCCGAGGGCCCCGGCGATGAAGCCCTTTCTCGAGGCCCTGGCCGACGGCCCGCTCCTGGTCGATGGCGCCATGGGCTCGCTGCTCTACGAGCGCGGCGTCCTGCACACCCGCTCCTACGACGAGCTGAGCCTCAGCCAGCCCGAGCTCATCCGCACGGTGCACGCCGACTACCTGGCCGCCGGCGCCCAGGTGCTCGAGACCAACACCTTCGGCTGCAACCGGGTGGCGCTGGCCCGGCACGGGCTCGCCGAGCAGGTCACCGACCTGTGCCGCGCCGGCGTCGAGATCGCGCGCGGCGTCGCCGGTGACCGCGCCTACGTGGCCGGCGCCGTCGGCCCGACCGGGGTCGGCTTCGGGGTCGCCACCGCCGCCGAGCGTCGCACCGCGCGGTTCGCGCTGGCCGAGCAGATCGACACCCTGGTGGTCGCCGGCGTCGACGTGATCATGCTCGAGACCTTCGGCTCGATCCTCGAGCTCGAGGTCGCCGTCGAGGTCGCCAAGGAGCGCGGGCCGCGGGTGCCGGTGGTGGCGCAGCTCGTGTTCGACGCCGCGCCGCCGGTGGCCTCGGCGCCACCGAGGTCGCCGAGCGCCTCATCGCTGCCGGCGCCGACGTGGTCAGGGCCAACTGCGGCATCGGGCCCGCCGAGCTGCCAGGTCGGCGTCGGCATGGTCGGGCGCGGCAAGCCGGTCATCATCCAGCCCAACGCCGGGCTGCCCGCCGCCGTCGAGGGCCGCACGCTGTACGTCGCGAACCCGGAGCACTTCGGCGTGTTCGCGCGCCGCATGCTCAAGAGCGGCGTGCGGCTCATCGGCGGCTGCTGCGGCACCACGCCGGCGCACACGCGGGCGATGCTGGGCGCGGTCCGCATGATGGGTGGCCACACGCCCACCGACGGGCCGGAGGCGCCGCCGACCGCGCCCGGGCCGGCGCGGGTCACCGTGGTCGCGGCGCCGCCGCCGGCGAAGGTGCCGCTGCCGGAGCGCAGCCGGCTGGCCGCGCGGCTGGCCGCCGGCGAGTTCGTGGTGTCGGTCGAGCTGACCGCGCCCGCCGGCACCGACCTGGCGAAGGTCACCGCCGACGTCGAGGCGCTGCACGCCGGCGGCGTCGACGTGGTCAACATCGCCGACGGGCCGCGCGCCTCGGCGCGGATGTCGAACCTGGCGGTGTGCGCGTCGTTGCGCGCCACCACCGGCGCCGAGCCGATCCTCCACGTGTGCGCGCGCGATCGCAGCTTCCTCGGGCTGGTCGCGCACCTGCTCGGCGCCCAGGGTCTGGGCGTGCGCAACCTGGTGTGCATCACCGGCGATCCGCCGAAGATGGGCGACTACCCGTTCTCGACGCCGGTGTACGACGTCGACTCGATCGGCCTGCTCCGCATCGCGGCCGGGCTCAACGGCGGCGTCGATCCGGCCGGCAAGGAGCTGGAGGCGTCGACCTCGTTCCTGCTGGCGACCGGCGCCGAGCCCGGCGCCCACGACTACGAGCGCGAGCTGCGCCGGCTCGAGGAGAAGCGCGACGCCGGCGCCGAGCTGGTGATGACCCAGCCGGTGTACGACCCGCGCACCCTCGAGCGCTTCCTCGCCGACGCGCGGCCGCTGGGGCTGCCGATCATGGTCGGCCTGTTGCCGCTGGCGTCGCACCGCAACGCCGAGTTCCTGCACCACGAGGTGCCGGGCATGAGCATCCCCGCCGAGTTCCGCGCGCGCATGGCCAAGGTCGGCTCCGGCCCGGCGGCGCGCGCCGAGGGTGTGCGCATCGCCCAGGAGGCGCTGACCGCGGTCAAGGACGCCGTCGCCGGCGCGTACATCATGCCGCCGTTCAACCGGGTCGACGCCGCGCTCGCGGTGCTCGAGCCGGTCCGCGATCGCCTGCCCGTCGTGAGGCCCCGATGATCCGCCCTCGCCTGCCCTGGCTCGTCACCGCCGCCGCGCTCGCGGCCTGCTCCGGCAAGCCCGCCGACAAGTCGCGCCCCGTCGCGGGTTCGGGCGACGAGCCGGCGACCGGCTCCGGCTCCGGCAGCGCCGCGGTCGGCCTCGATCACGCCAACGTGCGCTTGCCGCCGGCGCCGCCGGTGCCGCCGCCGCCGGCCGCGCTCCCGAGCCCGCGCGCCGAGGCCACGCCGACCCCGGCGATGGTGGCGCTCGGCGAGGCGCTGTTCTTCGAGCCCCGGCTGGCCGCCGACGACCGCACCTCGTGCGCCACCTGCCACGATCCCGATCACGACTTCGCCGGCACCGGCGTGCAGGCGACCGCGACCGGCAAGCCCAACCTCCGGCACGCGCCGAGCCTGCGCAACCTGGCCTGGCAGCGCGAGCTCGGCTGGGACGGACGCTACCCGGCGCTCAAGAACGTGATGCTCCAGCACTGGCGCGGCCAGCTCGGCCTCGATCCGTCGCTGGCGATCCAGAAGCTCGCCGACGTGCCGCTGTATCGCGCGCACTTCCAGCGCGCGGCGCAGCGCGAGCCCGACGGCGGCGTCGCCCTCGAGGCGCTGGCGGCGTTCGCCATCACCCGCTTCTCCGGCGACGCGCCGTGGGATCGCGTCGAGCGCGGCGAGCTGCCCGAGGATCCGACCCTGCGCGCCGGCTACGCCCTGTTCACCGGCAAGGCGCAGTGCGCGACCTGCCACCCGCCGCCCCTGTACACCGACCTCGGCTACCACCGCCTCGGGCTCATCGCGAGCCCCGACGACGGCCGCGGCCGCGTCGATCGCGACGCCAGCGGCGCGTTCAAGACGCCGAGCCTGCGCGGCGCGGCGTCGCGCCTGGCGTTCTTCCACGACGGCAGCGCGACGAGCCTCGAGGCCGCCATCGACTGGCACCTCGCCGGCGGCGTCGGCCAGGGCGCCGATCGCTCGATCGTCGATCCGGCGCTGGCGGTGGTCGAGCTGACGCCGACGGAGCGCGAGCAGCTCATCGCGTTCGTGCGCGCGCTGACCCCGACGTCGGACCCGTACCCCCGGCCGCTCCTGGTGCCGTGACCACGCCGACGCTCGCCGGGCGCGCGCGCGCCGCGGCCCGTCGGGCCGAGCTGACCTTCGGACGGGTCCAGCTCGAGCTGTTGCAGCGTGGGCTGGCCGCCGCCGCCGGGCTGTCGCCGCTGACGATCGAGACCTCGATCGGCCCGATCGCTGCGGCGGTGCGCTCGCGCCCCGGCGATCCGGCGCCGCTGGTGTGCGTGCACGGCTTCGGCGGCGACAAGGAGACCTGGCTGTTGCTGGCGCCGCGGCTGGCGCGCGGGCGCGGCCTGGTGCTGCTCGATCTGCCCGGCCACGGTGCCTCGGCGAGCATCGCCGGGCCCGACGCCACCCCGGGACGCTACGCCGCGGTGGTCGGCGAGGTGCTCGACTACCTCGGCCTCGCGCGGGTGGTGATGGTCGGCAACTCGCTCGGCGGCGGCGTGTCGCTGCGCCTGGCCGCCGACCAGCCCGATCGCATCGCCGCGCTGGTGCTCATCGCCTCGATCGGCCCGCACTCGGCGGCGAGCGCGACCGTCACCGCCTGGCGCGACGGCGACAACCCGCTCATCCCCGACGACAGCGAGGCGGCGGCCGAGGCGTTCCTGCGGCTGGTGACCGAGCGGCCGCCGCGGGTGCCGCGCGCCATCCTGCGCTACGTGGCGTCGCGCCGCGCCGGCGCCGACGTCCGCCTGCGCCCGCTGTTCGACGGCTTCGCCACTGCGACCGGCCGCGCCGCGGTGCCGACGGCGCTGGGCGCGGTGCGGGCGCCGGCCTTGGTGATGCACGGCGCCTGCGACCGGGTGGTGCCGACCACCACCGCCGAGGAGCTCGCGACCGAGCTGCCGAACGCCGAGCTGCGGGTGCTCGCCGGCGTCGGTCACGCGCCGCAGCTCGAGGCGCCCGGCCCCACCGCGCGCGCGATGGCGACCTTCCTCGCCGCGCACGACCTGGTGCCGACGCGAGGCCGGCGCTGATGTGGCGACGCCTGCGGGGTGGTGCTGGCGGTGCTCGCGCTGTCGGCGCTGGCGACCTGCCCCATCGGCGTGCGGAGCTGTCGGACCGTTGAGTCGCGCGCGCGCGAGGCGCACGAGCTGCTCGCGTACCTCGCCGAGCAGGTGCAGGTGGTGTATCGCCGGATCGGCGCGCTGCCCGCGGCGCCGGCCGGGCCGACGCCGGCGCCGGGCACCTGCTGCGACAACGGCGGCGCGTGCGCGGCCGACGCCACCCGCTGGACCGATCCGGCCTGGCAGGCGCTGCGCTTCACCATCGATGGCCCGCACCGGTTCGCGTACAGCTACGAGCTCGTCGACGGCGGCACCGCGGCGCGGCTGCGCGCCGAGGGTGACCTCGACTGCGACGGCCACCGCACGATCGTCGAGGTGCGCCTGGTGCCGGACGGCGACGGGCTGCGCGCGACCTGGACGAACGTCGCGCCGACCGAGTAGCTTCGCGTCCATGCTCAGGCTGGCGCCGATGCTGGTGACGATGGTCGCGGCGCTGGCCGCGTGCAGCAAGAACTCGCAGCCGCCCGACGGCGAGGCCCTGGTGGCGCGACCGCTGGCCGGCGCGCCGCCGGTGGGTGGCGGCCCGGAGCGTGGGCCGACCTCGGGGACGCCGCCGCCGATGGCGCCGCCCCCGACGGTGGCGGCGGCGCCTGGCGCGACCTCCGCGGTGTACCTGGCGCGCTGCGCGGGGTGCCACGGCGCCGGCGGCGCCGCCGACGGCCCGATGGCCGCGGCGTTCCCGGTCCGGCCGCGGAGCTTCGTCGACGCGGCGTGGCAGGCCAGCGTCACCGACGCGCAGATCGCCGACATCATCGTCCGTGGCAGCGCGGCGGTCGGCAAGAGCCCGTCGATGCCGGCCCAGGCCGATCTGGCGACCCAACCCGAGGTCGTCAGCGAGCTGGTGAAGACGGTGCGAGGGTTCGCGCCGGCACGCTGACGCGGGCGCAGGGCGAGAGACAGGCAACCAGGAGATCGCGATGAACACGCAGTGGACGATGGCGTTGACCGGGGCCGCGCTGGTTGCGGCGTGCGGAGGCGGCATCGGCGGCGGCGTCAACGGTGCCGGCGCGGTGGGCCTGGGCGCGCCGACGACGATGCTGGTCACCAGCGCCAGCCGCGCCACGTTCTACCGGATCGACGGCGATCGCCTGGTGGTGGCACGCGAGGCGTCGCTGCCCGGCGCCGTGGCCGACGTCGACTGGGTCGGCGCCGAGCCGGTCGTGCTCATCGCCGACTCGACGGAGGACGGCAGCGAGCGGATGGAGCTCGGCGCCATCGGCGAGCTCGGCTACCGCCCGATCGCGGTCCCGGTGGGCGAGCTGTGGGCCGTGGAGCACGGTGAGGATCTCGAGTACTTCGACGAGCCGCGCTGGTCGCTCGACGTCGACGCCGACGGCGCGGTGTGGCTGGGCCGCTGCGAGTGGGGCTACCTCGCCGACGACAACCCGTGCACCGAGTGGGTTTACGCCCGGGTCGAGGGCGGTCCGCTGATCACCCGGCGCGACCGGCCCGACGAGCCGGAGGTCGGCCGGGCCCAGGTCACCGCGCCGGCGAGCCCGGTGTTCGGCGTGGCCGAGGTGGAGGAGGACGACGACCAGGATGATGGCGAGGACGACGAGGACGGGGACGACGACGACGATGGCGACGACCACGACGATCGCCCGGACGCGCGCGAGCTTTCGTGCCGTGACGCCGCCGGCGCGATCGTGACCTGGCCCGGCGAGGACGACAGCGACGTTCGCGACGTGGAGTCGGTGTCGTGGCTGGCGAACGAGCCGGCCATCGCGCGGGTGTGGGCCTGGCGTGAGGGCTACGACTACACGCTCGAGTCGACGGTGTTCGAGGGCTGCGCGCCGTCGCCGCGGTTCGCCGACGCCGAGGTGATCGCGGGGCCCGGTGGCGCGATCGCGCTGCGGACCGAGCGGCATGTCGGCGTCATCGTCGGCGGCCGGCTGCTCGACACGCTCGAGCTGCCCGGCGGCGAGGACGGGCCGTGGTTCTCGAGCGTCACCTTCGCGCCGGGCCGCTGATGCGCACGACCGTGATCGGCGCCGTCGCGGCGGTGCTGGTGCTGGAGGCCTGCGGCGGCAGCGCCTTGTCGACGACGGCCCCCGCTCCTGTCATCGGCAGCCGCGCGAGGCCGCAGGCGATGGAGCTGATGGTGGTCGCCGAGGACCGCCTGCGGATCGTGCGCGTCGAGCCCGACGGCCTGCGCCCGGGGCCTGTGGTCACCATGCCCGGACGGATCGAAGACCTGAGCTGGGGCGGCAGCGACGCGGTCGCGCTCGTGTGGGACCAGGAGCGCGGCGCGGAGACGCCGTTCGCGATCGTCGACGAGGAGGTGCGGCCGCTGGACGTGAGCACGGTGGACTGGACCACCACGCCGAGCCAGGACTGGTACGAGCGCCTCGATCCTCCCGACTACACGGTCGCGGTCGGCGTCGACGGCGCGGTCTGGCTCGGTCGCGCCGACTGGGGCTACATCGAGGACGACGACGGTCCGCGCGACTGGATGTACGCGCGGCTGCCGCTTGCGGCCGGGCCGGCGAGCGCGACGTCACCGACCCTCGCGCCCCAGGCGCCGCTCGGCTGGCTGGCGCCGGCGCCGCAGCGGCCGGACACGGCCGTCGTCGTGTCTCGCCTCGCGGGCCCGTCCGAGCTGGTGGTGACCGCGTTCGGCGACGACTACGGCCCGCTGTTCACCGAGGGCCGCTTCGCCGAGTGGGCGTTCCCCGATGCCGCCCGCCGGCTTGAGCTCGCGGTCGCCGGCCAGGCGCTGGGCGAGGTCACGATCCCCGACGAGGCCGGCAGCCCGACGCTCATCGGCGCCGCGGTGTTTCGCCAGTACTGAGCGGCCAGCGGCGTCGTAATTGACACCGGGCCACGCGCGGGGCATA
>JAWKQW010000034.1:0-74979 GCA_041389945.1 Kofleriaceae bacterium | reverse complement strand
TCGCCACCCTGACGATGGCGGTCGACGGCGAGCATCCGCACCGGCCCGGCTACGAGCTCAAGCTCAACAGCTACGACCTGTCGGTCGACATCGAGCTGGCCGACGCCATCTCGCGCCTGCGCTTCGAGCACCCGACGGTGCGGACCGTGGTGTTCGCCGCCGACCTCGATCGGGTGTTCTGCTCCGGCGCCAACATCTACATGCTCGGGCTGTCGACCCACTCGTTCAAGGTGAACTTCTGCAAGTTCACCAACGAGACCCGGCTCTACCTCGAGGACGCCAGCGCCCACTCCGGGCTGCGCTCGCTGGCGGCGTGCCGGGGCACCACCGCCGGCGGCGGCTACGAGCTGGCGCTGGCCTGCGACGAGATCCTGCTCGTCGACGACGGCAACTCGGCGGTGTCGTTCCCGGAGACGCCGCTGCTCGCGGTGTTGCCCGGCACCGGCGGCTTGACCCGGCTGGTCGACAAGCGCCGGGTCCGGCGCGATCGCGCCGACGTGTTCTGCACCCTGGCCGAGGGGCTCAAGGGCAAGCGCGCCAAGGCGTGGGGCCTCGTCGACGAGGTCGTCGCTCGCAGCAAGTGGGACGAGACCGTCGAGGCGCGGGCGCGGGCGCTGGCGGCGACGGCCCCGGTCGGGCTCGCGGTCGGGCCCGCGGTCGAGCTGCCGGCGCTGGCGCCGGAGGTGACCGCCGACGCCGTGACCTATCGCCACGTCACGCTGTCGATCGATCGCCGCGCCCGCACCGCCAACCTCGAGCTGCGCGCGCCGGCCGGCCCGCCGCCGGCGGATCTCGCGAGCGCCGACCTGTGGTCGCTGCGGGCGTTCCGCGAGCTCGACGACGCGCTCCTGCGGCTGCGGTTCAACGAGCCGGAGCTGGCGGTGGTGACGGTGCGCACCGTCGGCGATCCCGCCCAGGTGCTGGCCCACGACCGGGCCCTGGCCGCGGCGACCACCGGCTTCGCCCGCGAGGTGCGGCTGCTGCAGGCGCGGGTGCTGCGCCGGCTCGACAACACCGCGCGCTCGCTGTTCGCGGTCGCCGACGCGCCGACGAGCTGCTTCGCCGGCGTGCTGCTGGAGGTCGCGCTCGCCGCCGATCGCTTCTACGTGCTGCTCGACGACGGCGTCGCGGTCCACACCAGCGTCGCCAACGGCGGCGCGATGCCGATGGCGACCGGGCTGTCGCGGCTGGGCGCGCGCTTCTACGGCGAGCCGGAGCAGGTCGGCCGGGTGCTGGCGCGCGGCGCCGAGGGCGCGATCACCGCCGAGGACGCCGAGGCCCTCGGGCTGGCGACGATCGCCGCCGACGACATCGACTTCGCCGACGAGCTGCGCATCGCCGTCGAGGAGCGGGCGTCGCTGTCGCCGGACGCCTTGACCGGCATGGAGGCGTCGCTGCGCTTCGTCGGCCCCGAGACCCTCGAGACCAAGATCTTCGGCCGGCTGTCGGCCTGGCAGAACTGGATCTTCACCCGCCCCAACTCCACCGGCCCCAGCGGCGCCTTGACCCTCTACGGCAAGCCCGAGCGCCCGGCCTTCTCGTTCACCCGCACCTGATCCCCGGGAGCCCCATGAGCACGATCGCCACCGACGAAAAGATCCCCAACAACGTCAACCTCGCCGGCGACAAGCGCCTGCAGCGCGCGCTCGAGGCGTGGCAGCCGCACTTCCTCGACTGGTGGCGCGAGATGGGGCCCGAGGGGTTCCAGGCCAAGGACGTCTACCTGCGCACCGCGGTGTCGGTCGACGCCGGCGGCTGGGCCCACTTCGATCACGTCAAGATGCCGGACTACCGGTGGGGCATCTTCCTCGAGCCCAAGCAGGAGGGCCGGGTCCACGGCTTCGGCGACTTCATGGGGCAGCCGGTGTGGGACGAGGTCCCCGGCGAGTTCCGCAACATGCTGCGCCGCCTCATCGTCACCCAGGGCGACACCGAGCCGGCCTCGGTCGAGCAGCAGCGCCGGCTCGGCCAGACCGCGCCGTCGCTGTACGACCTGCGCAACCTGTTTCAGGTCAACGTCGAGGAGGGTCGTCACCTGTGGGCGATGGTCTATCTGCTGCACACCTACTTCGGCCGCGACGGCCGCGAGGAGGCCGACGCGCTCCTGCAGCGCCGCAGCGGCGACGCCGACAAGCCGCGCATCCTCGGCGCGTTCAACGCGCCCAACCGGCACTGGCTGTCGTTCTTCATGTTCACGATGTTCACGGACCGCGACGGCAAGTACCAGCTCGCGTCGCTGGCCGAGAGCGGCTTCGATCCGCTGGCCCGCACCTGCCGGTTCATGCTCACCGAGGAGGCCCACCACATGTTCGTCGGCGAGTCCGGCGTGCAGCGGGTGGTCAAGCGCAGCTGCGAGCTGATGAAGACCGCGCCCGGCGGCGACGTCCGCGCCGCGGGTGGCGTCGATCTGCCGACGGTGCAGAAGTACCTCAACCTCTGGTACACGCTGTCGCTCGACCTGTTCGGCGGCGAGGTGTCGTCCAACGCCGCCGACGCCTTCGCCGCCGGCCTCAAGGGTCGCTACAAGGAGGATCGCTACGACGAGCACAAGCTGGTCGGCTCGACCTTCGCGATGGACGTGCTCGAGGGCGGGCAGGTGGTCCACAAGGACGTGCCGATGCGGACCGCGCTCAACGAGGTCCTGCGCACCGAGTACATCAAGGACTGCCAGCGCGGCGTCGATCGCTGGAACAAGACCATCGCCGACGAGGGCATCGACTTCACGCTGACCTTGCCGTCGTCGAAGTTCCACCGCCAGATCGGCATGTGGAGCGGCGTCCACTTCGCGCCCACCGGCGAGCGCCTCGACGACGCCACCTGGGCCGCGCGCCAGGGCGAGTGGCTGCCGACCGAGGCCGACGAGCGCTTCGTCGAGAGCCTGATGCAGCCGGTGATCGCGCCGGGCCAGATGGCCGGGTGGATCGCGCCGCCGGCGAAGGGCATCAACGGCCAGCCCGAGCAGTTCGAGTACGTCCGCCTGTGAGCCGCGTCGCGCACGGCGGCGCCCGGACGTGCGACGATCGCTGCCGATGATGCGACGAGCCTGGCTGACGGGAGTCCTGGCAACGGTCGCCGCCTGCGGGGAGGTGGCGGCCCCGGCGATCGACGGCGGCGATCCGGCGGACGCGCCGCCGGCCGGCCCCGACGCCATGGTGGCGCCGGTGACGGTGGCGGTGTTCGACGACGGCGGCCTGCCGGTCGCTGGCCGCGCGGTCGTCGGCTACGACGCGGGCGGGAGCGTGCTGGCGGAGGTCACCACCGGGGCTGGTGGCACCGCCAGCGTGGTCGTGCCCGCGGGCGGCGCCGTCGTGGTCGTGCAGGTCACCACCGAGCTCGGCGCTCAAGAGGGCGACGTGGTGGCGTTCCTCGGCGTCAACCCCGGCGACGCGCTCCGGGTCGGTGCGCCGCTGGTGACGACGCCGACGCGCAGCTTCACGGTCAGCGCGCCGACCTACGCGGGCGCGACCAGCTACGCGCTGTCGATGAGCTGCGGGGCCGGCGCGTCGAACGCCACGCCGTCGTTCACCTTCACCGACGCGTCCTGTGACGGCGCGGTCCACGCCTACGTGCGGGCGCTCGGTGGCGCCACCACGGCGGTGCTCTACGACGGCGACGTCGTCGTCGGGCCCGGCGCCGCGATCACGCTCGACGGCGCCTACCAGCCGGTGGTCGCGTCGTCGATCACCGTCACCCAGCTCCCCGGCACCAGCACCACCGCGCTGATGGCGAGCGGCACCTCGACCTCCGCCTTCACGGTGGTCCAGCCCTCGCTCGGCGGGTTCATCTCCGTCGCGGGGGACCGGTCTGCGGCGGCCTCGGGTCCGCTGGCGTCGGTCGCCGGGGCCTCGCGCTACACCGCGTTCGCGGTCAACGTCGGCAGCGCCAACCACTTTGGCTTCACGCGGGACGCGGCGATCGCGACCCTGGTCAAGTCGGCGACCTCGGTGCTGCTCGACACCCTCAGCCTGCCGACCTTCGATCCAGCGGCGCGGACCCTGACGTGGACCGAGGCCGGGCCGCGCCTGCCGACCACCAGCTACATCACCCTCGAGGGCGATCGCCTCGACGGCAACCACTGGACCTGGACCGCGCTGGCGCCCTACGGCGGCCCGTCGCTGACACTGCCGGCCTTGCCGGCGTCGCTGGCGGCGGTGGCGATGGAGCCGACCGACAGCGCGACGGTCGTCGGCGCGTACTTCCTGCGGCCGGATCCGTCGGCGCTCGACCAGCTCCGGACCAGCTACCCGTTCACCTCCAACGACACCCGGATCCTGCCCGGGCTGGGCGCGACCTCGACGCTGGTGCAGGTCGGCTTCGGGCTGTAGCGCGCGTCGGCCTACAGCATGATCTTGGCGGGCGCGTCCTCGGCGTCGGCGTCGCCGCCTGCCGGCGGGCCACCGGGCACGATGTTGCTCGGCCCGATCAGGTCGTGGGCCGCCTTGGCGCACTGGGCGACGACGGCGTTGTCGACCTGGCTCGGGCCCGCGCCGATCTTGAAGACGCACTTGGTGTCGGCGTCGTAGAGCCGGTACTGCTTGACGTCGAACTCGCCGGTCTGGAACGTGCGGACGCACGCCGGGAAGCCCAGCGAGTCGTCGAAGGTGGCGGCTTGCTCGTCGCGGCACCGGGCCTCGAAGCGGCCGGCCTCCTCGAACGTCCAGCAGTACGCGTAGACGTTGCAGATGGCGTCACCGGCGAGGATGCCCAGCTTGCCCTGCTTCTTGATGAGGGCGGCCTGGGCCGCGGCGTCGGGGCGGATGCCGCCGCGCTTGATCGCGCACACCGCGGCGGCGTCGCGATCCTGGTCGGTGACGTCGGCCACCTCGACCGGCTCGGTCTCGCCGATGGCCGTGCCGAAGGCGGCCGCGTCGATGAGGGTCGTGCACTCGACCCGCTGCCGATCGGCGATGGGCGGGGTCTGGGTCACGGCGGCCCCGCCGACCTTGGCGGCCTTCTCCTCACGGGCCTCCTCCGCGGCGGCCGTGGCCGCGGCGCGCCCGCGCTCGGCGGCGTCACAGGCGACCAGCGAGCCGCCGACGAGGAAACACAGGGTGAGCGTGGAGAGCGAGGCCATGGCGGGCGAACATACCGGGCACGGCCAGCGGCGCAAGAGGGTGTCGACTCTGGTCGTCGATCGGCCCCGCCGCGGCCTCGCCGCGGGTAGGGTAGCGGCCATGAAGCTCCCTTCGACCCGATCGAATCTCTGGGCCGCGGCGATCGTGCTCGGCGTCGCGGCGTGTGGTGGCGACGACGCGCCGGCGGACCCCGACGCCGCGCCGAGCCCCGACGCCGATCAGACGCCCGATGCCACCGCCCTGGGCGAGGTCACGATGACCCTCGAGGAGGACGGCGCGCCCCGCGTCGGCGTGCCGGTGCTGTTCTACCAGCCCGACGGCTCGCTGGCGGCGGAGGTCGACACCGACGCGACCGGTCAGGCCGCCGCCGACCTGCTCCCCGGCGGCTCCGTCGTGCTGGTCGACCTCGGCCTCACCGCGGCCGTCGCCGGCGGCAGCGGTGCGCCGGCGGTGGCCTACGTCGGGGTCCAGCCGGGCGACCAGCTCCGCTTCGCGCCGTCCTCGGGCGGCCCCGGGTCGGTCACCACGACGCTGACCTCGGCGACCTTTGCCGGCGCGGATCAGTACCGGTTCGAGCTCGGCTGCGGCCCGACGCAGTCGAGCGCCACGCCCTCGGCCACGTTCACCAACATCTCGTGCCCAGCGTCGACCTCGGTGGCGGTGCTCGCCTTCCAGGCCGGCACGCTGGTCGCGTCGGTCTACGCGCCGACGGTGACGCTGGCGGCCGCGGTCGCCGTGCCCGGGGCGTTCGTGGCGCCGGAGACCGTCACCGTGACGGCGACCGGGCTCAGCCCGGCGCTCACCGGCGCGGAGATCGAGGCGTATCGATCGACCACCGACCGGCTGCAGGTTGGCCCCGCGATCGAGGCCAGCACCACCGGCGGCGCGATGGTCGTCGCCACCGGGCCGCAGCCGGCGATCCCCGGCGCGACCCAGCGGCTGCTGCACCGGCAGGAGCGCGACGGGTTCCCGAATCGCTACGCGCTGGCGAACGTGCCCACCGCGGCCGCGATCTCGTTCGACGTGAGCGAGCACCTGCCGCCGTGGCTGGGGCCGGTGGTGTTCGATGCCAAGGGCGGCACGCTCCAGTTCACCACCGTCGGCGACGGCGGCATCGACTACGCGATCGCCGCGGTGTCGGCCACCCACGCCGGCGGCGGCGGCTACTTCTGGTACGTCCACGGCAAGCTCGACGGCCGGCCCTACAAGTTCCCGATCCTGCCGGCGGCCTACGCCGCGGCGCAACCGCAGCCGAGCGACGAGCTCAACTCCGCCTTCGCGCTCCTCATCAACGCCGACGCGCCCCGCGTCGACCTCATGCGCACGGAGTTCGGCCTGCTGATCGACGGCGAAGCCGTCCTGTTCCCCGAGCCGGGCGGCCACGTCGCGCTGTCGGGCAACTTCTAGCCACGACCGCGACCGCCGCCGGCTACAGCTCGCCGCGCAGGCCGATCGCCGGCACGATCGGGATCGCGGTGATCGCCGCGCGCTCGCCGTAGTCGAAGCGGTACGTGTACCGGATCACCGACTGGTTCACGTACACGTTCTGGATGTCGAGGAACGCCGACAGCTTCCAGCGCTGGAAGGTCCAGGTGTGGTCGACCCGGACGTCGAGCTGGTGGTGCGCCGGCGGCCGCTCCGAGTTGGTGGGGCCCGGCACCGGGTAGTAGCGATCGCGATCGCTGTCGAAGATCCCGCCGAGGATCGGCGTCAGCGGCAGCATCGACGCGTAGGTGAACTTGGCGCCGAACTGCCAGCGATCACCGCGCGGCGTGAAGGTGCCGGCCACCACCAGATCGTGCGGCTGGTCGTAGTCGAACAGCCGCGAGGGCTCCATCGGCGTGTCGCGGCGGGTCGAGGTCGAGCGCGAGTACGACAGCCACCCGAACCAGCGCGGCGTGCGCAGGCTGGCCGCCACCTCGACGCCGAGGGTGTGGCCGCGGCCCTGGTTGCGCAGCACGCCGTCGTCGTCGCGGGTGATGAGGTCGGTGCGCTGGGTGTCGTAGCCGGTGAGCTGGACGCTGGCGGACGCGCCGAGCTTGCGCTCGACGCCGAGGGTGACCTGGCTGGCGCTCTCCGGCCCGAGCCCGGGGGTGATGAGCTCCTCGCGGGTCTCCGGGCCGCGGGTGTAGCGACCGGCGGCGAGGCGGACCCGGGTCGCGTCGTCGGCCTGCCAGGTCAGCTCACCGCGCGGATGCAGCGGGTACGCGCCGGCGTCGAGGTAGCCGTCGACGCGCAGCCCCGCGGTCATGCGCAGATCCGGGGCCAGGCCGGCCTCGATCGCGGCCCAGGCGCCGACGTCGGTGAGCCACAGCGTGTCCTCGAAGAACAGCACCACGTCGTCGCCGCGACCGTCGGGGACGTCGCCCTCGTCGCGCTGGCGGTCGAGCGCGAGCGACAGCCGCAGCCGCCGCGGATCGAGCTCGGCGCCGGCGCGCAGGACCACGTCGGACAGGCCGGCGAGCTCGGGCCGACGCTGGGTGAGCTCGGCGCGCGCGCCGAGGGACAGCGTCTGGTTCTGGTAGAACTCGTCGGCGTCGCGCTCGAAGCCGAGCTGCTGGATCAGGGTCGAGACCCCGGCGTCGAGGGTGAGGCCGTCGGTGCTGCGCCACTGGGTGGCCGCGATCGCGCGCACGAAGCCGGTGTTGGCCGAGAACCGATCGACCTCGTCGGACTGGGTCTCCTCGCCGAGGACCTCGAGCCGATCGTCGCTGCCGATCACGGTGACCGCGGCGTTCCAGCGCTCGCCGAGGTCGACGTCGTAGCGGACCAGACCGTCGTAGAACCGGGGCGCGGCGATCAGCTCGACGGCGACGTCGTCGGGGATGACGTACGGCAGCCAGGCGTCGACCCACGACCGCCGCATCGACACCAGCACGCGGCCGTGGCGTCCGACCGGGCCGCCGCCGACGACGGTGCCGTCGACCGACGACAGCTCGGCCTCGCCGGTGAGGTGGGGCTCGGCGCCGCGCGAACGCACCGCGACGATGCCCGAGGTGGCCCGGCCGTAGCGCACGTCGAAGCCGCCGGGCAGGTAGTCGAGGCCAGCGACCGCGGCGGTGGGGATGATCGAGCGGCCGAGCACCGAGTGGTAGAGCTGGGGGATGTCGAAGCCGTCGAGCAGGATGCGCGAGTCCTCCGGCGAGCTGCCGCGGATGATGACGCCGCTGCCGTTGCGGCCGCTGCGGCCGGGCTGGGTGGTGACGCCAGGCAAGACGGTCAAGGTCGACAGCAGGTCGCCGCCGGCGCCGGGCAGGGTCGCCAGCTCGTCGCGGGTGAGCGAGACCGCGCCGGCCACCGCGGTCGGCGGCGCCTCGGTCAGCTCGATGACCTCGCCGACGTCCTCGATCGCGAGCAGCTCGATCACCAGCGGGTCGGCGGTGGCGCCGACGAGGGCCGCCTGGTAGCCGTCGGCGTCGACGAACAGCGCGGCGCCGGGCGCGGCGGTCAGCGCGAAGGCGCCATCGGCGCCGGTGGTGCCGGCGGCGACCCCGTCGAGCTCGAGGCGGGCGCCGGCGATGGCGGCGCCGGACGCGGCGTCGCGGACCACGCCCGTGACGACCAGCTCGAGCGGGCCGTCGACGGTCGGCGCCGGCTGCGCGCGCGCCGTGGTGGCGGCCGCCAGCAGGGTCGCGACGAAGAGGGCGCGTGGCACGACGGCGAAGCGTGGCACGCGGGCGGCCGCGTGGCACGTGGCGCGTGCGCTACGGCAGCGCCGGCACCAGCCAGGTGTCGTTCATCCGGCCGACGCCGCTGTTGAAGCCCCCGAAGAGGACGTAGGCGCCGCGCGCCTCGTCGTAGGCGGCCTCGGCGCCGGTGCGCGCCGGCGGCGACGTCGTGGGGCTGCGGACGCGCCACTGCGCGCCGGTCCACTCCCAGGTGTCGACGAGGTAGGTGCCGCCGATGACGCCGCCGAAGAGGATCGCGCGCCCTCGGCTGGGGTCGAAGGCGATCGGGCCGATGATGCGGCTCGGCGGCGAGAACACCGGGGTGCGCGCGTGCCAGGCGCCGTCGTAGGTCCAGGTGTCGTCGTAGAAGACCGGGCCCGACGAGCCCCCGAACAGCACCACGCCGTTGACGTCGGTGCTCATCGACGCCAGGTAGCGGGCGCCGGGCGCGGTCGGGGTGGTGATCTCGTCCCAGCTGGCCCCATCCCACTCCCACGTGTCGGCGAGCGCCGTGCCCGCGCTCTCGCCACCGAACAGCACCAGCCTGCCCCGGACCGTGTCGGTGGCGACGTTGACGAACGCGCGGGCCGACGGCGAGGCGCTCGGCGTGAGTTCCGTCCACGCGGTGCCGTCCCAGGCCCAGGTGTCGGCGCGATCGATGTTGGTGCTGTCCTGCCCCCCGAAGAGCAGCACCCGCTCGGTGATGGGATCGAAGGCGAGGGCGGGGTACCAGCGCGGCGTCGGGCGGACCGGGGGCGCGTGGAGCGTCCAGGTGCTGCCGTCCCAGGTCCACAGCTCGTCAGCATGGACGCTCATGCTGTTGATGGTCCCGTGCAGCAGCACGACCTGGGCGCGGACCGGATCGTAGGCCATGCCGTGGTTGGTGCGGCCGACCGGCGAGGTCGCGGGGCTCGCCTGGATCCACGTCGGCTCCGGCGTGGTGTCGAGCGTGAAGCTGCGCGCGTCGACGAAGGGGACCCCGAGCACGTCGACCACCCGGACCTCGATCCGGCGATCGCCGTCGGCGAGCGGCCCGGGCTGGTACGGCGACGCGCACGGTGCGAACGTGGCGGCGTCGACCCGACACTCGGTGGTCACCGCGACCCCGGTGATCGAGAAGGCGAAGCTCGGAGAGGCGTTGGTCGTGAAGTACCCGGTCGGGCCCGAGGTGATGGCCACGGTGGCCTGGTGTTCGATCGCGCAGGTCGGGCCGCAGCCGTCGCTGTCGGCGAGGTTGCCGTCGTCGCACTCCTCGCCGGCGGTGACGATGCCGTTGCCGCACCCGGTCGCGGTGCAGTTGCGGTCGCAGCCGTCGCCGTCGATGGCATCGCCGTCGTCGCACGCCTCCGCGCCCTCGGGCAGGCCGTCGCCGCACCGCGGCTCGATGGTCCAGGCGTGGCTGAGCGTGGCCACGTTGCCGAACGCGTCGGCGATCTCGACCACGAGGGTGTGTGCGCCGGCGACCACGGTGCCGAGCGTGAGGGGGAACGTGCAGGCGCTGGCGGTCGCGCCGTCGAGGCTGCACGCGAACGCCAGCGGCGTCGCGGGATCGGCGGCGGTGAGGTCGAAGCTCGGGGCGTGGTCGTCGGTCACCGCGCTGGGCGCGGCGGTCCAGCTCGCGGTCGGCGGATCGGCGTCGACGACGAACACCGCGGTCGCCGGCGACGGGTCGGTGGTGCCGGCGGCGCTGGTGACCCGGGCCTGGAACACGTGCGGCCCGCTGGCCAGGGCCGCGATCGTGGCCGGCGAGGTGCATCCGGCGAAGGGCGCGCCGTCGAGGCTGCACGCGAAGCTCGCGCCGACGCCGGCGTTGGGCGACGAGAACAGCACGTCGGTGGCGGTCGGGCCGATGACCCCCGCCGGCGCGACGTCGAGCACGGTGTCGGGCACGGCGCTGTCGACGGTCCAGGCGAACGTGGCCTCGGGCCCGACGTTGCCGGCGGCGTCGATCGCGCGCACGACCAGCACGTGCTCGCCGTCGCCGACCTCGGGCGACAGCGGCGACGTGCATGGCATGAACGGGCCGCCGTCGAGCGAGCACTCGAAGGCGACCCCGGGTTCGCTGGCCTCGAACACGAAGCGGGGCAGGGTGTCGTTGTCGAGGCTCGGCGGGGTCTGCCCGAAGGTGACCGTGGGCGCGGTGCGATCGACCCGCCAGCCGTGGATCGGCGGCGTGAGCTCGGCGACGCCAGCCTCGAAGGCGGTGACGACGAACACGTGGGCGCCCTCGTCGACCTCGACCGTCGTTGGCGATGTGCACGGCGCCGGCGCGCCATCGTCGAGCCGGCACGCGAAGGTCGCGTCGGCCACGTTGGCCTCGAACTCGAACGTCGCCGCCGCCGCCGAGGTGACGGCCGCCGGTGCCGACACCAGCGTGGTCTGGAGCGGCGCGCCGAGGCGGGCGTCGGGCAGGCCATCGCCGGAGGCGCCACAGCCCGCGACCAGCGAGGCGGCCACGCCGAGCAGGATCCCCTTCATGGGACGAAGGTACCCGTCGGCACCGCGGCTCGGCCAGCCGACGCGCGCTCGCCTCGGGGGACCACGAGCTACTCGACCGCGAGCTGGATCCAGCTCCAGCTCACCCCGCCGGTCGCGGTTCGCACGATCGCGACCACGTAGCCAGCGTCGGGATCCTCGGCGCCGATTTCGAGCAGGCCACGGCGGGTCTGGCTCTTGGTCAGCGACCCGGTCCCGGTGAGCCAGTCGAACTCCAGCGGCTCGTCCTCCGACGGATCGGCGAACTCCTCGACGAAGGTCAGCTCGATCTCGCGGCCGCGTTCGACGGTGGCGACGTCGCCTTCGGCGACGGTGAGGCCGTCGACGCGGATGGTCGGCGTCGCCGGGTTGACGTCGGCCTCGCCGAGCCGCACCGCCTTGATCGCGAGCAGCGGGTCGGCCGCGCCCGGCACCGAGTGGGTCACGCCGACGAGCACGTCGAGGGGCTCGTCGTCGGCCAGGCCGGCGGCGGCGCGCGCGGCGGCGAGGTCGTCGGCGTCCCCGGCGGTCGCCTGCCACCCGGCGCTGGTCGGGCTCAGCGTCAGCGCCGCGGCGACCGCGGGCTCGGGGTTGGCCTCGGCGGTGCTCGCCAACCCCGGCGTCGCCACGCTGGGCGTGCCGGCGTCGTCGATCACCAGCAGGTCGATCAGCGCCACCTCGTCGGCGCCGAGGCCCGGCGGCGTGGCCCGCACCGCCAGGATGCGGGCGTGGTCGAGCTCCCAGCGCTGGCTGAGATCGGTGCAGCCGGCCCCGACGAGCAGCGCGGCGACCAGCGCGAGCGCGGCCCTCACAGCTCCCCCCGCAGGCCGATGGTCGGCACGATGGGGAGGTTCTCGATCTGCTCGCGCTGCGAGTAGTCGAAGTTGTACTGGTACTGCTCGACCTTGGGGTTGAGATACACGTTGCTCACGTCGAGGAAGGCCGACAGGGTCCAGCCGTCGAAGCGCCAGAAGTGGTCGACGCGCAGGTCGAGCTGGTGGTGGGAGGGCAGCCGCTCGGAGTTCACGTCGCCGCTCACAGGGTAGTAGGTGTCGGCGTCGCTGTCGAAGATGGCGCCGAGCACCGGCGTCCATGGCTGGCCGGAGACGAAGGTGAACTTGCCGCCGAACTGCCACTTGCGGTTGCGGGTCTTGTAGCTGGCCGCCGCGACCAGGTCGTGGGTCTGGTCGAACGAGAAGAAGCGCGCCTCGGCGTCGGGCGTGTCGCGCCGGGTCGAGCGCGACAGCGAGTACGACAGCCAGCCGAACACGCGATCGGAGCGGTAGCTGGCCAGGAGCTCGGCGCCGATGGTGCGGCCGCGGCCCTGGTTGCGATAGTCGCCGCCGTCGGGGCGGGTCAGCAGGTCGGTGCGCTCGGTGCCGTACGCGGTGAGCTGGACCCGGCCGCCCTGGCCGATGCGACGCTCGGCGCCGACGATGACCTGGGTCGAGCTCTCGGGGTCGAGGTCCGCCAGGAGCAGCTCGTCCTGGTACTCCGGCGGTCGGGTGTAGCGCCCGGCGGCGATCCGGACCTTGGTCCGCTCGTCGGCCTTGAGGCTGAGCTCGGCGCGCGGCTGCACCGGCACCGAGGCGTTGCGCAGGTAGCCGTCGACGCGCAGGCCGGTGGTGAGCCGGATGGCCGGCGACAGGCTGGCCTCGATCGCGGTCCAGCCGGCGACGTCGGGCAGCCACACCGTCTCCTGGAAGCTGATCAGGGGCTCCTCGCGGCCGTCGTCGGGCGTGCCCTCGTCGGGCCCGCGCTCGAGCCGGAGGTCGATGCCGGCGCGCCGCAGGTCGACCTCGGCGCCGCCGCGGACGATGACGTCGGTGAGGCCGAGCAGCTGATCGTGCCGACGGCTGAGCTCGGCCCGCGCCGCCAGCGAGGTCTGGGAGATGTCGAGGAACTGATCGTCGAAGCTGAACTCGACGCCCTGGGCCAGCCCCGACACCGCGCCCTCGAAGGACAGCCCGTCCTTGCCGCGCCAGTAGGTGGCGGCGATCGCCCGCACGAACTTGGTGTCGGCGCGGAAGCGGAGCTGATCGTCGGTCTGCTCCTCGGAGGCGACCAGCTCGGTGACGTCGCTGCTGCCGACCACCGTCAGCGCGCCGCGCCAGCGCGGGGTCAGGTCCCAGTCGGTGCGGACCAGGCCGTCGTAGTAGCGCGGCGCGGTGACGAGGCCGACGTCGTCGGGCAGCAGCGAGGGTAGGTAGGTGTCGACGTAGGAGCGTCGCACCGACGCCAGCACCCGGCCGTTGTCGCCCACCGGCCCGCTGCCGAGCACGTTGGCGTCGATCACCGACACCTCGGCGGCGCCGTCGAGTTGCTCGCCGCCGCCGCGCGACGTCACGCTGACGATGCCCGATGACGCGCGCCCGAAGCGCACGTCGAAGCCGCCCGGCAGGTAGTCGAGGCCGGCGACCGCCTCGGTCGGGATGATCGAGCGGTTGAGGAAGTGGTAGAGCTGTGGGATGTCGAAGCCGTCGAGGAGGATGCGCGAGTCCTCCGGCGCCGAGCCGCGGATGATGACGCCCTGACCACCACCGCCGAAGCCCGACGGCGCGGTCACCCCGGGCAGGGCGTCGAGGCTCGCGAGCAGGTCGCCGCCGGTGCCAGGCAAGGTCGCCAGCTCCTCGCGCGACAGGCTGGTGGCGCCGGCCACCGGCGGCGGCGGGATGTCGCGGATCTCGATCACCTCGCCCTCGGTGGCCAGCGGCATCAGCGCGACCGCGACCTCGGGCTCGTCGGCGAGCACCAGCAGCGCTGGCTGGTACTCGGGGGCGTTCACGCGCAGGGTCGCGCCCACCGTGGTCACCAGGGTGAAGCGGCCGTCGAGATCGGTGGTGGTGGTGGGGCCACCGTCGATCTCGACCGTGGCACCGACGACCGGCAGGCCGCTGCTGGCGTCGTAGACCACGCCGCCGAGCTGAAGCGCTTCCTGCGTGCCTGTCGGATTTCCGGCAGGTCCGGGCTGGGCCAGCAACGCCGAGGGCGCCGCCAGCCCGAGAAACGCCGTGAGGCCGCCTGCGATGAGCGTGGAGGGACTCTTCATCGATCGAGTCCCGCCACCATGCAGCATCCCTGCCATCGTCGCGACGTACCTTCGACAACCACGCGGACTACGACGATCGCGCGGGGCGTCGGGTTGCTCGGGTTCTTCCGGTCCAGGCGCGGTGGCTCGATGCTGCGTGGCTTCACCAGCGTGTGTGCCCGGTCGGCTGCGGATCCTTCACGCCGCGGGTGCGGATCCGGCGGGTGATCGAGCGTCGCGCCCCAGCCCATCATCGCGGCGTGCGCGATGTAGGGAGAGGGGCGAGCGGCACGCATCTTGACCGAGTCGGATTCGTCTTCGATCATTCGTTCGTGACTGCCTGGATCCGAACGGCCTCGTTCCTCGCGGCCGTCGCACTGTCGCCAGCTTGCAAGCAGGCCGGCGGAGGTCTCGGCGACGCGCGCGTGAGCGGCGGCGGTGACGACGGCGGTGGCACGGGCGTCGATGGCGGTGGCACGGGCGTCGATGCCGGCGTCGACGGCGCCGACGCGGGCGTCGTCGATCAGCCCGACGCCGCGCCGATGGGCGCAGACCCGTTCGAGATCGTGCAGGCGCCGCCGAGCACCGGCATCCGCAACTACGGGCCTGGCGGCACGCCGCCGGTGATCGTCTTCAACAACGGCAACCGCCCGGCCACCTGCCGCGCCGGCAACAACGCCATGTTCGCGACCATCGCCGCCACCGCGTGCCCGGCGCCGATGCCCGACGGCACGGTGATCTACCCGGTGCCGCCGACGCCGGGCGCCACCGACGGGACGTACACGGTCGAGGTGATCTACGAGGACCCCACCGGCACGCCGCAGACGTACACCGAGGAGTTCTACCTGCACCGCTCGCTCATCGACGCGGAGCCCTGTGGTCCGGTGGAGCCCGACTGGCCGAGCGACGACGCGTTCTTCGCGGCGGCGACCGCGCCCTACACGTTCCCCGCCGGGCGCTGGCTGCCGCCCTGGGCCGACGTCGATACCCGGATCGGTTCGTTGCCGCACACGGCGACCTTCACCACCGCCGACACCGTGGGGCCCTACTACGAGCTCGGGTTCCGCGACGTGGTGCTGCCGTGGGCGACCAGGTACTGGGATGGCGTCGCGCTCGGGTTGCTGGCCGAGTTGACCCCGCAGACGTTCACCGCCCCGGCGGTGTCGCTGCGGCATCGCATCGGCGTCAACGGTGACGGCACCCTCGCCATCATCCATCGGACCTACGAGTCGCGCGCGGTGCGCACCAACCTGGACCAGCACTGGTGCACGATGGGGCTGCAGCTCGGTAGCGACCAGAACTTCGGCTCCGACTGGAGCAAGCTGCAGTGCGACGCGATCGTGCTCAACGCCGCCGGTGAGGGCGTGTGCCTGCTCCGCGACGGCGCCGGCGTGCCGCAGGTGAGCGTGCTGGCGACGAACATGGTGCAGAAGGTCCTGCGCGGGGCGGGCTACGGGCACGAGCCCGGGGTCAAGACCGAGAGCGTCTGGGGACCGAAGGTGTTCGACGCCACCGGCACCTACAGCGACGATCTGGTCGTGGTGCCTCTCGGCCAGCCCAACCAGCGTTTCGTGATCATGCGCCCGTAGCGCGACCTCGAGTGCGCTCGCGAGCGTGGCGTGGCCGGGCTACACTCGCGCCTGGCGCCCGGAGCGCGCACCACGGTGCGGCCGGTCGGTCGAGGCTGCGCGCGTCGACCGTCCACAACGCTGGTTCCCAAGCACCAGTCACCTCCCTCCGGGCGCCACCTCCCGACGCCGTGCTCGCCGACGCGCTGCTCAGCCTCCCGACCCTGCGGGCCGCCATCGCACGGGTCGCGGCGACCGAGCGCGACCGCGACGCCCGCGCGGTGCTGGTCGAGCGCGCGGCGCCGCTGGCGCGCCGGCTGGTGCGCGACCTGCGCGCGGGCGTGGTGCGCTTCGGCCCAGCTGAGCGGCGCCTGGTCATGCTCGACAAGCCGCGCAGCCTGGTCGTGCTGCACCCGCTCGATCGGGTCGTGCACAGCGTCGTGGCGCGAGGGCTGACCGCGCTGCTCGAGCCGCGCCTCGACGACGGCGTGCTCGGCTACCGGCCGGGGCGAGGGCGTCACACCGGCGTCGCGCGCCTGCACGCCGCAGCCGCCGCCGATCGCGCGCGCGCCGTCGACGTCCGCGCGCGCGGGCTGTGGGTCGTGCGCGCCGACGTCGCCAGCTGCGGCGACTCGATCCGCATCGACGACGAGGCGCCCTTGTGGCGCCAGCTCGACGACGTGCTGGCCGTCGAGCCGGCGTGGGTCCAGGCGCTGCTGCGCGACGCCGTCCGGCGCGGCGCCGACGGTGAGTTCGCCAGCCGCGGCCTGCCGTCGGGGTCGCCGGTGTGCAACCCGCTGCTCAACCTCGTGCTCGGCGACGCCGATCGTGCGCCCGCCCGCACGCCGATCACTACCTCCGCTTTGGCGACGACCTCGCGGTGGTGGCGCGGTCGGCGGAGGTCGCCGATCAGGCGCTGGCCGCCATCACGGCCGGGCTCGCGCCGCACGGGCTGTCCCTGGGCGCGGCCAAGCTCGCGCGGCTGTACTGGAACGGCAGCGGTCGCACCCCGCCGGTGCCCGGCTGGCGCGGCACCCGGGTCGTGCCGTTCTGCGGGCTCGACGTCGCCTACGCCGGCGGCGATCGGATCAAGGTGCCGAAGCGACGCGCGCTGGTGGCGGCGCTCGAGCGTCGGCTGCGCGGCGCCGCCCGCGCGCTGCCGGCGGAGGCGACCGCCGTCGAGCGCGCGACGGTCCTCGCCGGCGCCGCGCGCGCATTGCTCGATCCGCGCTCGCCGCTGGCGTTGCCGACGTTGCCCGCGTTCGTGCAGGCGACCAGCGACCGCGCCGAGCTCGACCTGATCGATCGCCGCCTGGCGACGCTGGTGGTGGCGCTCGCCACCGGCGAGTCCGGCGCGCGCGGCTTCCGGCGGCTGCGCTGGCGGACGCTGCGCGACGCTCGAGCTGCCGTCGCTGCGGCGCCTGCGCGACGCCGGGCGCAGGGCCGACGCTCGATGACGGGCGCGGCGGCCTTCTGGGCACGGGCGCTCGCCCGCCAGCGTCGGCGACCGCGGCTCGGCGCGGCCGTGCTCGGCGGTGGCTGGCTGCGCTACGCGCTGCACCGGCTGCGCGGCTTCGCGCTGGTGCGCGGCGCGGCGATCGCGGCCCACGTGGTCGAGGTGCTGGTGCTGGTCCGGATCGCGTCGCTCGGCGCAGCGGTGATGGGCTTCGTGGTGTCCAACCTCGCCAGCCTGCTGGTGGCGGCGTGGTGGGGCGCGACCGAGCCGCTCCGCGAGCAGGCGCGGACTCCTCGCCTGGCCGGCGAGCTCGAGGTGGCCACCGGGCACGCCCAGTGGTGGGCCCGGCGGCTGGCGGCGCTCGCGATCGTCGTCGGCGCCCTCGGCGCGGCGGCGCTGTCGACCACGCCGATGGTGGCCGCGTACGTCGGCTTCGTGGCGCTGCGCCTCGCCGTCGACGTGCTGCTGCGGCCACGTCACGCCGCGGTCGCCGGTCGCGGTCGCGTGTATCGAACGCCGTGGGCGCAGGTCGTCGTCGAGCTCGGCGGTGCGGCCGCCTTGCTCGCCGCTGGCGCCGTGCCCGTGATGGTGTTCGCGGTGCTGGTGCTCGGCGCTGCCGCGTCGCGCTGGGTGACCTGGGCCTCGATCGTCGCGGCCTGGCGGCGCGCGCGCCTCGGGCCCGTGGTGGTGCGACGCGGCCCGCTGTCGGGCTCGCCGTGGGCGCCTGGGCTGGCCGGGCTCGCGATGCGCGCGCCGACCGCGCTGGCGATGGTGGCGCTCTTGTCGCCGCAGTTCCCGCCGCACGTCGCCGTCGGCATGCACGTCGCGTTTGGCGTGCTGGCCGCGGCCACGACCTGGACGTTCACGCACTACCACGACCTGATCGCGGTGGCGGTGCCCGGCCTCGGGCGGCTGCAGCGCCGGGTCGAGCGGGCGCTCTTCGTCGAGGCGGTGCTGCTCGGCGCCATCGTCGGCGGCCTGGCCTTCGCGGTGATCGCGCTGGCGTCGCCGCCGCCGCCGCCGATCGACGCCGGCCCCGACGTGTTCGTGTTCATCGCGCCGGCGCGACCGCCGGCGTGGCCCTTCGGGCTGGCGCTGCCGCCGCTCGCGGTGGCGCTGTCGCTGCTCGCGGTGGTGCAGCTGGTGGCGTGGTGTCGTCGAGCCTACGGCTGGGTGATCGTCGTCGGTGTCGCGGTGATCGTCGCGGCGGCGGCGATCCCACGCGGCTCGGCGTGGGCGGCGACCTTGGCGGCGGCGCCGGCGGCGATCGCCAACGTGCGCGCCTACCAGCTCACCCTCGCGGCGGCGGTGGTCGTCGCCGCGCTCATCCTCGGCGTGGCCATGCGGCGGCGGCGGCCACCCCCGCCGCGCGGGCGGGTGCCCTGGCTGACCGCGGGGCTCGATGCGCGCCGCGATCCCGACGGCGTCGTGGTGCTCACGCTGGCGCGCGGCGGCGACGTCGCCGAGCGCATCGGCCGCGCGCTCGCGCCGAGGTGATCGCGTGGTCGCGCCACGGTCGGCGCCTGTGGCTGCGCTGCGACCCGGTGCCGCCGAGCCTGGCGGCGCGCGCCAGGGCCTACCTGGTGAGCGTGCGGCCGTGGCGCGGGTCGACGACCACCCGCCGCCGCGCCGCGGCAGCAAGCACGCGATCACGGTGTCGCTGCCACGGCACCGCGGCCCCGCCCGTCGCGTGCTCGCGCAGATCTGGGACGGGGTGCTGGCGTGGGCGAGCGGTCACGCCAGCGCCGAGCTCACGGTCGGCGCCGTCGAGGTCGATCGACGCGGCGAGCTGGCGGCCGCGGCCGATGCGGCTCAGGGCGCGCGCTGGAACGTCCGGGTGAAGTCGAGGTGGCCGGCACGATCGTAGAACGCGCCGGTGAAGGTGTCGCCGTCGGCGTCGACGTAGAAGAACCGGGCGCGCTGGCGTCCTCGAAGGCAACTGGTTGCCGCGATCCGCGATCGGTGGTCGACGCGCCGGCGCCCGACACTACCGAAGCTCGGTGCCGCACCGGCGCGCCGAGCAATGAAGGCGCGGCTGTGGTGTTGCCCGGCGAAGTACACGTCGGCCACGCCGCACAGGTGGGCGTCGAAGAAGTCCTTGACGTGCTCGCCGTCCTGGATCGGCAGCGGGTTGGGCAGGGTCACGCCGGCCAGCTCCGGCGCGTCGTAGTCGCCGGCGTTGCCGTGGGTGCCGTTGGAGCGGTACGGGTGGTGACCGACGAGGAACACCCAGTCGCGCCCCTCGAGCTCGGCGAACGCGGTCGGCAGCCACGCGGCCTGATCGCCGTGGGTGGTGTCGTCCCAGATGATGGAGTTGGTGTCGAGCACGATGAAGCCGACGTGGTCCATCGCGAAGGTGTAGTGGGTGGCTGGCATCGTCCACTTGCTCGACACCTGCGAGTACTCGACCTCGGTGACGCCGCGGACCCACTCGTTGCCGATGCCCGGCAGGTCGAGCGTGAGCAAGCGTCCGCCGTAGTCGTGGTTGCCGAGCGCCGCGTAGAACGGCAGGTCGAGGTCGGCGTAGGGCTGCTCGAACTTGGTCTGCCACTGGCTGTCGACGGTCGAGTCGACGCCCGCCTCGTAGATGTTGTCGCCGAGCAGGATCACGAAGTCGCAGCCGCGCTCCGCGCACACCCCGCGCATCGCCTCGGCCACCGCGTACTGGGCGGCGTTGCCCTTGCCGGCGTCGCCGACGGCGATGAACCGGACCCGGCGCGGCGGCGCGGCGTCGGGCGGGGCGGGGGCGCCGTCGATGGTACCGATCGCGCCATCGGCGGGCGCCCCGTCGCCGGGGTTGCCGCCGCACGCGGTGATGAAGACGAGGAGGCTGAGGGCGACTCGCATGACGGCGCGCACGCTACCTCCGCGCGCGATCGGGACGAACTGGATTCGTCACGATCGCGCTGAAGCGCGGTCAGTGGGACGCGCCCGGGGCCGGCGATCAGCGCCTGCGACCGCGTGGCCGCCCCAGCGCCTGCTCCACCACCGGCCGCAGCGCATCGACCAGCTCCGGCGCGCACACCAGCCGCACCGCCGCCATCGGCTGGCCGAGCGGCATGTCCTCGAGCAGGCGCGACAGCGTGACCGAGCCGTAGCGCGGGTGATCGACCACGTGCAGCTCCTCGTCGTCGTCGGCGCGGTAGCCGACCTGCCGCGCGGTGTCGACGTGCCAGTACCAGCGGGCGTCGGCGCCGAAGCGCCGCTCGGCGATCTCCTGGGTGGCCGGGCCGATGCGGTCGGCGACGCGCGGGTCGTCGCCGAGATCGAAGGTCTTGAACAGGCGCCGCGTGACCAGGCGCTGGGCGAGGTCGCGCAGCACCGGATCGGCGGCGGGTGCGGTGCCGTGGCCGGCCCAGGCGTCGAGCGCCAGGGCCACCCGGGCGTCGTGCAGCGCGAGGTAATCGTCGACGGTGATGTCGCCGCCGCGCGCGAGCTGGGCCACGCTGGCCAGGCCCGGCGGCTCGGCGCTCGAGCGGGCCAGGGTGGTGAAGCGGTCGAGCGCCTTGAGGAACATCCACTCCGCGGCCCGCACGGTCTTGTGGTGATAGACCTGCGCGTACATGTACGAGCGCGCGAACAGGTACTGCTCGACGGCGTACATGCCGCGGCGGTAGTCGATCACCAGGTCCGACGGATCATCGCCGTCGGTGCGCACCGTGTCGATCTGCAGCGCGTGGATGATCCAGTCGAGATCGAAGGTGGCGTAGCCGGCGCCGGAGTAGTGGCCGTCGCGCAGCAGGTAGTCGAGGCGATCGACGTCGAGCTGCGACGACACCAGCTTGCGCACGTACTGCGGCCGGAAGGTCTTGCCCCAGAACCCGCGCAGGTCGCTGGCAGGTCGGGCGCGAGCCGTCGAGCGCGCCGCGGAGCCTGGCATCCTCATCGACGCTGATGCGCGCCCAGCGCCGCAGGTCGGCGCTGCCGAAGACGTGCTCCCAATGCGTGCGAGTACGGGCCGTGCCCGACGTCGAGCAGCGCCGCCACCTTGACCGTGCGGTGGCAACGTCGAGGCGAGCCGGTGCGCGACCCGCGCCGCCACGTGGTAGGCGCTCAGCGCGTGGCCGAACCGGCGAGCGTCGGCGCGCCTGCAGGCCAGGTGGCTCCAGCCCATCTGCTGATGCGACGGAGCCGCATCGCCGCCCGGGTGTCGAGCAGGTCGGCGATGCGCTGACGACGCCGCGGAACTCGACGAGGCCGGACCGGATCGCGGAACACCCGGTCGCGAGGATCGTCGGGGGCGGGCCTGGGTCACGGCTGGCGACTCTACCGCCGGCGCGGCGGCGGCGCGAACCGTCGGCACACGGCCTCGTGATCCCGGACCTGGCGTCCCGGCTGGTAGGCTCTCCCGATGACGACCGCGTCGCGCGTGGCGATGATCCTCGTCGGTGCGGCCGCGGCGTGCGGCGGTGGCGCGCCGCCCGCCCCGACGCCCATCGGCAGCTCCGAGCCGGGGCCGGTGACGGCCTGTCCCGGCGATCTCGAGCTCACGGCCCTGGCCCGCGCCGCGTGGGGGGTCGAGGAGCCGCCGCCGGTCGAGCTGGAGGTGGCGTGCCTGCCCGGCCGCTTCGGCGAGCCGGGCTACGTGCTCACCGGCAGCGTGCGTCACCTCGACGACGACGACCTCACCGACCGTCACACCGCGGTGGTGAACCTCGCCGGCGAGGCGATCGCGCACGCAGTGGTCGAGGGGCTCACCTGGCGCGATCTCGACTACAACGCCGAGCGCCCCGAGTATCGGGTCGTCGATCTCGACGGCGACGGCGTCGACGAGCTGCTGACCTGGTTGTCGCTGTCGCCGCGCGGCGTGTTCCAGACCACGCTGGCCGTCACCGCGATCCAGGGCGACGACCTGGTGGTCGGCGAGCTGCGGGTCCTGGTGAGCTACGACGACACCGCCTTCGATCCCGATCCGCCGGGGCCCACCTCGTGCGACGCCGAGGTCGAGATCCTCGGCGCCGGCGCCCAGGCCGTGGTCGAGCTGACCGCCACCGAGCCGACCGGCGATCCCGACGTCATCGCCGAGTCGTGCCTCACCCCGGGCCGGCACCGCTTCGTGTATCGCGACGGCGAGCTGGTGCCGGCGCCGTGAGCGTCGACGAGCGGGCGCCGCGCGGTACCCTGTCGGCGATGGTCGCTCGCGACGTGCTGCGACTCGAGGTCGGCGCCCTCCCGCGCCCGGAACGCGACGAGGTCGCGCCGGAGGCGGCGCTGCGGATCGTGGCGACCGGCCGCACCGTCGCCACCATCCTGCGCACGCCGGGGCACGACCTCGAGCTGGTGCGCGGCTTCCTCCACGCCGAGGGCAAGCCGGCGCCGCTGCGCGCGGAGCCGCCCGACGCGGTCCACGTCGAGCTGCCCGCCGAGGCGTTCGCGCCGCGGGCGGTGGCGTCGGTGGCCGGCTGCGGCGTGTGCGGGCGCGACACGCTCGACGATCTGGTCGGGGGCACCCGGCCGGTGGCCTCGTCGCTGACGGTGTCGATGGCGGTGCTGGCGACCCTGCCGGCGGCGCTGCGCGCGGCCCAGCCGCTGTTCGCGGCCACCGGCGGCGTGCACGCCGCGGCACTGTTCGCCGCCGACGGGGCGCTCGTCGTCGCCCGTGAGGACGTCGGCCGGCACAACGCCGTCGACAAGGTGGTCGGCTGGGGGCTCGCCGCCGGGCACGACCTCGGCGCCTGCGTGCTGATGCTGTCGGGCCGGCTCGGCTTCGAGCTCGCCCACAAGGCGGCGCGCGCCGGCATCCCCATCGTCGCCGCGGTGTCGGCGCCGAGCTCGCTGGCGCTCGAGCTGGCCGAGCGCTTCGGCGTCACCGCGGTGGGCTTCGTGCGCGACGGTCGCGCCACCGCGTACACGCACCCGGCGCGGATCGCGCCGTGACCGTCAGCCGCCGCTGAGCGCGCCGACGATCTGCACCGCGGCGCCGGGCGGCAGCGGCTCGGTGAGGTCGTCCTGGCGCTCGGCGCCGACGAAGAAGATGATGTGGCGCCGCACGCGATCGTGCTCGTCGACGACCCGGAACCGCATGCCGGGGAACTGACGATCGAGATCGGCGAGCAGCTCGGCCAGGGTGGTGCCGCGGGCCCCCACCTCGCTGGCGCCGGCGGTGTAGGAGCGGAGCTGGGTCGGGACGATGACCCGCGTGCTCACGCCGGCTCGCCCACCGTGATCGCGTAGATGTGCGGGAGGTGCGGGAACAGGCAGCGGAACGACGCGCCCTCGTCGTCGCTGGCCCAGACCTGGCCGTTGGTGGTGCCGAGGTAGAGCCCGACCGGATCGAGGGCGTCGGCGCACAGGGCCTGGCGCTTGACCGTCCACCACGCCTGCTCCGTCGGCAGCCCCCGGTCCTGGCGCTGCCACGAGGCGCCGGCATCGCGCGTGATGTACATCGCCGGCTTGCCGCCCGGCGAGGTCCGCGGCCAGTCGCCACCGCCGTCCATCGGGAACACCCACGCGGTGTCGGGATCGCGCGGGTGCGGCGCGATGCCGAAGCCGATGTCGCCGATCTCCGTCGGCATCGCCCGGCCGATGCGCTCCCAGCGATCGCCGGGGCGGTCGAGGCGGTAGATGCCGCAGTGGTTCTGCTGCCACAGCCGATCGGGCCGCCCCGGCTGCAGCACGACGCAGTGTGGATCGTGCCCGTAGAGGCGCTCGCTGCCATCGTCGGTGGGCGGGAAGAAGTCGGCGGCGACGCCGAGGTTGAGCGGCCGCCAGTCGGCGCCGCGGTCGGTCGACTCGAAGGTGCCGCCGCCGGACATCGACAGGTAGAGGTGGGCTGGATCGCGCGGGTCGACCAGGATCGAGTGGAGCTTGCCGCCGTCGGGCGTCTCGTCCTTGTCGCTGCCGACCCACCTGGGCTGCTCGGGGTGATCGTTGAAGCCGGCGATGGGGGCCCAGGTGACGCCGCCGTCGTCGCTGCGGAACAGCCCCTTGGGGGAGGTGCCCGCGTACCAGACGCCGGGCTCGCTCGCGTGGCCCGGGGTCAGCCAGAACACGTGGTCGACCGCGCGCCCGCGCGGCTCGCCCGACGGGAACCGCGGCGGGCTGGCGGCCTCCTTCCAGGTCGCGCCGCCGTCGACGCTGCGGAACACCGTCGGGCCCAGGTGCCACTGCCGCGACGCCGCCAGCAGGGTGGTGCGATCGCGCGGATCGAGGACCACGTGGTGGCACTGCTGGCCGAGGAAGATCGGGTCGCGCAGGCTCCAGGTGCGGCGGTCGGCGCCGGCGGTGGCGATCCAGATGCCCTTGCGGGTGGCGACGTAGAGCGCGAGCGACATGGCCGGCAGGCTAGCGCAGCGGCCGGCCGCGCGCGGTCACCGGGCGCCCTGGATTGTTGCCCTCGCCCGGCGGGCGTGCGTAGGGTCGAACCCTAGCGATGAAGCACCCGCGCATCCGTCCTTCGCATCTCGCCGCGACCGCGGCGCTCGGCTTGCTCGCCACCGCCGCTGGATGCGGCGGGAGCAAGGACACACCCTCGGGGGGCGGCGGCTCGGGCAGCGCCGGTGGCGCCGTCGGCAGCGGCGCCGCGCCCGGCCCCGCGGTGACGGTGGCGCCGTCGCGCGGCCCCGAGCACCCGGTCTACTCCCTCGTCGACAACCGCCTGTCGGCGCACCTGCTGCGCGGCGGCGGCCTGCTCGCCGCCGGCGGCTCCGCGGGCCTCGCCAAGTACGTGCGCTTCGGCAACGCGATGAGCGGCAACAAGGGCCCGTGGGCGCTGCGCGCCAAGCAGGGCGACGTGCCGGTGGCCCGCCTCGTCGGCAGCAAGGGCAAGCTGGTGGTGCCGCTGACCGCCGCCGAGCTCGGCAGCTCGACGGTGCGGGTCCGCGTGTTCAGCGACAAGGCGGCGCCGCGGCCGTTCAGCGTGCGCGTCAACGCCACCAACGCGGCGAAGAACGAGACCAGCGCGCAGGTCCAGCCGGGCTGGTCGACGGTCGAGCTGGCGATCCCGGCCGGGCAACTCGTCGAGGGTGAGAACGAGCTCCTGTTCTTCGTCGGCGGCGGCGACGGCCTCGACGTCGCCTGGATCCAGGTCGGCGGCACCAGCGCGCCCGCCGACGACACCGCGGTCGCGCTCTACGACAAGGACGCCCAGGCGCTGCGGCTGCCCGAGGGCGGCGGCCTCGCCTACTACGTGACGGTGCCGGACAAGGCGGTCCTCACCGGCGATCTCACCTCGCCCGGCTGCGAGGTCGCGGTCACCGCCACCGGCGAGGACGGCACCGTGGTCACCGGCAGCCTGTCCGGCGCCGGCGCCGGCGTCGCGCTCGGCGAGCTCGCCGGCAAGGCCGCGCGGGTGACCCTCACCGGCGCTGGCTGTCCCGAGGCCAAGCTGGCGAAGGCCGCGCTGGTGGTGCCGGGCGCCGCCCCGACCGCCGAGCGCGGCGAGGCGCCGAAGTACGTCGTGTTCTTCGTGATGGACTCGCTGCGCGCCGATCGCGTGCGGCTGTTCAACCCCGACGCCCGGCCCGAGGCCCCGACCTGGGACAAGCTCGGCGAGACCTCGGCGGTGTTCACCAACTTCTACGTCCAGGGCAACGAGTCGCAGGTCTCGCACGCGTCGCTGTGGACCTCGCTGTACCCGATCAAGCACGGCAAGCTCGGCGAGAAGCAGAAGCTCGACCCCAAGTGGGTCTCGATCGACGAGGTCGCCAAGACCGCCGGCAAGTTCGTCGCCGGGGTCTCGGCCAACGGCTACATCCGGCCCAAGTTCGGGTTCGGCACCGGCTGGGACAAGTACGCCAACCACATCGAGGAGCAGGTCGGCCTGCGCGGCGAGGACGTGGTCGCCCGCGGCCTGGGCTTCCTCGGCGATCGCAAGGACCCCTGGTTCCTCTACCTCGGCACCATCGACACCCACGTGTCGTGGCGCGCCAAGTCGCCGTGGATCGAGAAGTACAGCCCGAACTACAGCGGCCGGTTCGCGCAGACCTTCAGCGGCGGCGACGCCGAGAAGGCCCGCTCGCTCGGCATCTCCGACGCCGAGAAGGCGCACGTGCGCGCGCTCTACGACTCCAACGTCAGCTACCAGGACGACCTGCTCGCCAAGCTCATCGCCGAGCTCGAGGCCAAGGGCATGTGGGACCAGACCATGCTCATCATCACCGCCGATCACGGCGACGAGCAGTGGGAGGACGGTCGGGTCGGCCACGGCGCCACCAACCGCGACATGCTGATCCACGTGCCGCTGCTCATCCACTACCCGGCGCTGCTCAAGCCCGGGCGCTACGGCGAGGGCGCCGAGAGCGTCGACGTCACCCCGACGGTGGCCGACGCGCTCGGGGTGACCGCCGACGCCGAGTGGCAGGGCCAGTCGCTGATCCCGCTCACCCAGGGCATCGGCGCCGGCTACCTGACGATGGCCTTCAACTCGATGTACGAAGATCGCCACGCCGGCCGCATCGGCCACTGGAAGGTGCGCACCTCCGGCGCCGGCTCGAGCCAGGTCTACGATCTGGCGGCCAGCCCCGACGAGCAGCGCGAGGCGACCGGCGCGTCGGCCGCGATCGGTGGCCGGGTCGTCTCCGACCCGCTGTGGATGCTGCGGCAGTGGAACAAGGACTGGCGCAAGGCGCAGTGGGGCAACGCGGCCAACGTGACCGCGCGCTTCGCCGGCGACCTCGGCGAGTGAGCGCGGCGCTGCATCCCCAGGACGGCGCCCGGTTCCTGCTGGAGCGGGTCGGCGCCGGCACGCCCGCCGAGGCGGCGTACGCCGCGACGATCTACACGCCGACCGAGGCCTTCGCGTACCGCGCCCGGCTCGCCGCCGACGGCGAGGTCACGCTCGAGCCGATCGCGGCGGCGGCGCCGGCGGCGCTGGAGGACGCGCTCCGCATGTTCGCGCGGCTGACCGCGCGTGGCGCGCCCGCGCGCGCCGCCGACGGCCTCGGCGCGTGGCCGGCGCGGGTCCTTCGGTGGCGCCCGCCGCGCGCACCCTGAGCCAGCTTCGGGTAGGGTCGCCAGGTGCTGTTCGCCGAGGGTCAGATCGCGATCGGGGCCTGCTGGATGAAGTCACGGGCGCTGCTCGAGCGCCGCTTCCGCATGCACACCGCGGATCGGGTCGGCATGGTGTTCGACACCGCGTTCGCCGCCGCCGAGGCCGGCCGCAAGACCGGCTACGCCACCGTGTACCTGGTGTCGCGCGGGGCGATCACGCCCAAGGGCGGGGCGAGGTGGCCGGCGCCGGTGGCGCTGGTCCTCGCCGAGGACGAGTTCATCCGCATCCGGCGCGGCTCGCCGTCGACGTTTCGCTTCGACGGCGAGCGCTGCACCCTGGTCGACGTCCGCCTGGCGCTGGCCGACGTCAGCGCGCCGGTGGGGCTCGCCCACGGCCCGCGCGCGGTCGGCGACGCCACCTGGGCCGCGGTGGCGGCGCTGCAGGCGTGCGTCGACGAGGTCGCCGCGCGGGCGGCCGCCGCGGCCCTGCTCGACGCGCTCGCCGTCGACGGCCTGGTCGTGCCCGGCATCGCCGGCTCGATCTGCGCCGAGGAGTCCGAGCGGGTGCAGCTCCTGTGGCGGTCGCTCGCCGATCGCTACGCCAACCTCCACGTCAACGCCTCGCTCGATCAGCTCAAGGCCGAGATGGGGGTCACGCTGCGCCAGCTCCGGCGCGACGTGGGCGAGATCGCGAGCAGCTTCGGGCTCACCGGCGATGGGCTCAAGGACGTGATCCGGGTGCTGCGGCTGCGCACCGCGGCGACCTTCCTCAGCGCCGCCGACGCCACCCTCGAGCGGGTCGCGGCCCTGGTCGGCTACGCCGGCGTCGACGCCATGGATCGCGCGCTGCGCGACGCCGGGCTGCCGCGCGCAGCCGAGGTCCGCGCCGCGCTGTTGCGGCCGCAGGCCAGCTAGGCTCGCGTCACGGCGCCGCGACCGACCAGGTGCCGACCTCGAGGTAGAAGTCGGTCTCGCAGGTCTTGTAGGCGCTGCCGAAGGCGCTGCCGTCGCGATCGATCTGCGCGGCGAAGGAGGTGCCGAGGAAGTCGATGCACGCCGGGTCGTAGTCGCCGGTGAGCTCGCCGGGCGGGATGCTGCCGACCACGTACCAGGCGTCGACGAAGCCGGTCCGATCCTTGCGCAGGTAGGCGTGCAGGCCCTCGTCGAAGGAGCCGTCGGCGGTGACGAACTCGGCGACCGCCTCGAGGTCGATGGCCTCCTGGCCCGCCGTCGGGATCCGGCACACCGCGTAGCCATCGCCGGCCCAGACCCGGAAGGTCGCGGTGGTCGGCGGCAGGGTCTCCGGATACTTCTCGCGGTCGTGCTGGTACGGGAAGGCGGCGGTCACCTCGGCGTACGGCAGGTCGTCGAGCACGACCCGCGGGGTGAACGCCGGATCGCCGCACGGCGCGTCGAGCGACTCGAGGAGGATCGCGTGATCGGCCTCGACCGGCGCGCACGCCGGCCGCTCGGTGCAGGCCAGGCCGCTGGTCGCGCACACGCACTCGTTGCAGCCGTCGGCCGACGGGAACGTCACGGCGTAGGGGTGGGCGGTGCCGTCGTACTCGCACCAGGCGTCCTGGTTCACGCAGGTGCGCGTGCTGCACGAGGTGGTGCCGTCGGCCTCGCACGTGCACGCGTTGCAGCCGTCGCCGGCGGGGTAGCGCTCGCCGGCGGCGTGGCCGGCGTCGAGGCAGCTCGGGCCCGCGTCGGGCCCGGGCGGGGCGGCGTCGACGGTGTCGTCGGCGGTGTCGCCACAGGCGACGGTGAACACGAGGGCACCGAGGGCGACCGACAGGCTGCGCATCGGCGCGGCGTATACCCCAGCCGGGCCGGCGCGCGCACCTGGCACGATCGATCACCCGGGCCGGTCAGTCGTCGTCGTCGTCGTCGTACTCGTCGAGCGGCTCGTAGCGCTGCTCCTGCCCCTCGGGGCAGCGCGCTCGGTAGCTGCACCGATCGCAGTAGGGCCCGGGGTTGGTGCGCGGCCCGTCGCTGACCGCCAGCGCCGCGGCCTCGATGTTGTCGAGCAGCGCCGGCTCGAGCCGCGCTCGCACCACCGCGACGTCGACCGGCGGGCCCCACTCCATCGCGCGATCGGCGACCCAGTGGATGCCGAGCCACAGGCGCCGCGCCGACCGGAACGCCGCCGCCGCCAGCACCGCGTAGCCCTCGAGCTGGTCGTTGATGGTGGTGCCGGGGTGGCGCACGCCGGTCTTGTGATCGACCAGGGCGAGGTCGGCGTCGAACAGGTAGCCGGCGTCGATGACGCCGCGGTAGTAGGCGTCGCCGGCGTAGAACTGGGTGGCGGTGAGATCCTCGCGGACCGCCAGCGAGTACTCGACGAGCTGGCGGACCACGCGCCGGCGCTGGCGGAGCTGGCCGATGCGGCGCAGGAACGGCTCGATGCCGGTGGCGAGCTGGTCGAACCGGCGTTGCTCGGCCTCGTCGCGCAGGGGGCCGCGGGCCTCGGCGGCGGCCTCGGCGAGCGGGCGCCCGGCGAGCACCAGCTCGAGGGCGGCGTGGATGGCCTTGCCGATCCGGGCCTCGGGCATGACCTCGGGCTCCGGCAGCTTGTCGACGTACTTGAAGTGGAACAGCCGCGGACAGCGCAGCGCCATCGCCACCTTCGACGCCGACCACGGGGCGTGCAGGAGCGCGCGCGTCGAGGCCACGGCCGAGCCTACACCGCGCCGGCGGGCCGGCCGAAAATTTGCCCGGGCCCCAGGCCGCGCGTACCACCGAGGACGTGTATTGCTGTGACGTCTGCGGCGCCAAGGTCTCCGAGGTCCGGCGCGGTCGCTGCTGGGGTTGCTACGGCCGCTGGGTCGAGGCGCGCCCGGTGGGCATCGGCGCCCGCTGCGTCACCTGCGGCGATCGCCGCCGACGCCTGCTCAAGACCGTCGAGCTCTACGGGGTCTGGCAGCCGATGTGCTTCTCCTGCTCGGGGCAGGTGCTGACCCTCGACCCGATGCCCACCTCGATCGCCGCGCTCAAGACCGCGATCAGCCGCGAGCGCCGCGCCCGCGATCGCCGCTTCGGCAAGGTCGACTCCCGGGTGTTCCAGTACGAGCGCCGGGTCGGCGAGCGCCGCGAGGAGCGCGCGCCGGGGTGCCAGCCCATCGACGACGGCATGATCCTCGAGGTCGTGATCGAGCCGACCTCGGGCTCGGTCGACATCGACTTCGACGACATGACGCAGATCCGCGACCTGCCGACCCTGTGAGCGCGTAGGCTCGACGGGTGCTCGTCGAGCTGCACTGCCATTCGACCTGCTCGGACGGCGCCCTGTCACCGGTGGAGGTCGCGGCCCGGGCCGCCGCCCGCGGGGTGGCGCTGTTCGCGCTCACCGATCACGACACCTGCGCCGGCAGCGCGGCGGCGGTGGTGCCGGGCGCCGAGGTGGTGCGCGCCGTCGAGATCTCGTGCGACGACGGCGCCGGCACCGTGCACGTCCTCGCCTACGACGCCGGCGGTGCGTGGGACCTGCTCGAGGCGCGCCTGGCCGACGTCCGGATCGCGCGCCGCAACCGGCTGACGGTGATGGCGGCCAGGCTGCGCATGCGCGGCATCGTCGTCGACGTCGGCCCGCTGCTCGCGCGCGCCGATGGCCGCGCGGTGGGCCGGCCGGATCTGGCGCGGCTGATGGTCGAGGCCGGCGTGGTCGGCTCGGTCAAGGAGGCATTCTCGCGCCACCTCTACGATCGTGGCCCGGTCGACGTGCCGCACCAGACCCTGTCGCTGGTCGACGTGCTGGCGCTGGGCCGCGCCGCCGGCGCGCGCATGTCGCTCGCGCACCCGCACCTCTACGGCGCCCGCGCCGAGCCGCTCCTGCGGCGCCATCGCGGCGAGGGCCTCGAGGGCGTCGAGGCCTGCTACGGCCCGTACGACGCCGGCGAGCGGCGCCGCTGGCGGGCGCTGGCGGCGGCCCTCGACCTGGTCGTCACCGGCGGCAGCGACTTCCACGCGCCCGGCGATCCCGAGCCCGGCGTCGAGCTCAGCGCCGCCGAGGGCGCGCGGCTTTCGGCGTGGCTCGGGCGGGCGGCGTAGGCGTCGGCGCGGCGCGGCGCGCGGCGGCGACGATGCGCTTGAACTGGGCCGCGGTCACCGGCTGCACCGACAGCCGCATGCCGCGCCGGAGCAGCGGCATGTCCTCGAGCCCGGGGAGCTGGCGCAGCTCGTCGAGGGGGAGCAGGCGGGGCAGGGTCTCCACGTAGGCGACGTCGACGCAGATCCAGGTGGGCGCGTCGCGCCGCGCCTTGGGATCGTAGTACGGGCTCGACGGCTCGAACTGGGTCTCGTCGACGACGCCGGTGCGGTGGATGCGGGCGAGGCCGGCGACGCCCGGCGGGGTGGCGTTGGAGTGATAGAAGAGCACCTCGTCGCCCAGCCGCATCTCGTCGCGCATCAGGTTGCGCGCCTGGTAGTTGCGCACGCCGGTCCACGGCTCGACCCGGACCCGCGCGAGATCGTCGATCCCGAAGGTGTCGGGCTCGGTCTTCATCAACCAGTGCTTCGGCGCCGCCTTGGCCATCGCCGACCTGGGTACCACGCGCGCGCGGTCAGGTCCCGGTCCGCGGCAGCGCCGCCACCGCGAACTCGGCGGACACCGCGTGGACCTCCTCGGCGAACGCGGTGAGGTTGACGTTCATCGACATCGCCAGCGGCTGCGCCAGCGGCCGGAAGAAGTCGTCGAAGTGGGTCGGGACCACGACCTTCGGCGACAGCTTGCCGAGGATGCGGCGGGCGTAGTCGCGGGTGAAGCGGCGCCCGGCGATGCCACACAGGAAGAAGTCGACGTCGCGATGGCGGATGGCGTCGTCGATGAGATCCGCCGAGCCCTGGTGGTAGAAGCTCATCCCGGCGACCTCGAGGTGGATCCCCCAGACCTGGCCGCAACGGTAGGCCTGCGGGGTCAGCCCGTCGAGGTGCTCGCAGGTGAGCTCGCCACCCGACGGCGTCCACAGGCCCAGCGCCAGCTTGCTGTGCACGCTGGGCACGAACGAGAACCGGAACGGCCCGACCTCGTAGAGCTGGTACGGCTCGACGGTGGTGCCCAGCTCGGGCCGCCCGTGCAGGCCCATCAGGTGGGTCATCGACGCCGAGCCGAACACCGGGCAGCCGAAGCGCGCGGCGATCGCCGGTACGTCGAGGGCGTGGTCGAAGTGGGTGTGGCCGACCAGCACGGCGTCGGCGGCGTCGACCACCCGATCGATGGAAGCCTGGTCCGGCGCGGTGACCGCGCGCCGCACGAAGCGGCCGAGCGGCAGGCGGGTGAGGTAGGGATCGATCCAGATCGTGGTGCCCTGGTAGGCCAGGCGGAACCCGGCGGTGCCGATCCAGTCCAGGGTGAGCCCCGACGGCAGCGCGGCCTGCCAGGCGAGCTGCGCCAGCGTGGTGTGGTCGGCCTCCCGGCGGGCGCCGCGGCGCGCCTGGTAGGCGAGGAAGGCGCCGACGTGATCGAGCGGGCCGAGCATCGCCGCCCAGTGTACGTCGGCCCGGCGGGTCCCGCCGGCGGGCGGGACCTGCTAGAACGTGTCTACTTCCACCCTGTCCGACGCGCCCGCGCGGCGCGTCCCCTACGGAGAACCCCATGGCCTTCACCCTGCCCGAGCTGCCCTACGCCAAGGACGCGCTGTCGCCGACCATCTCCGTCGAGACCATCGACTACCACTACGGCAAGCACCACCAGGCCTACGTCAACAACCTCAACAACCTGGTCCCCGGCACCAAGTACGAGGCGATGTCCCTCGAGGACATCGTCAAGGCGACCCAGGGCCAGGCCAGCGAGAAGGCGATCTTCAACAACGCCGCCCAGGTGTGGAACCACACCTTCTACTGGCACTCGCTGGCGCCCAGGGCCGGCGGCGAGCCGACCGGCAAGATCGCCGAGGCGATCAACGCGTCGTTCGGCTCCTTCGCCGACTTCAAGGCGGCGTTCACCAAGGCCGCGGTCGGTCAGTTCGGCTCCGGCTGGGCGTGGCTGGTCAAGGCCGACGGCGGCAAGGTGGCGATCGAGACCACCGCCAACGCCGAGACCCCGTTCGCCACCGGCAAGACCTGCCTCTTGACGATCGACGTGTGGGAGCACGCCTACTACGTCGACTACCGCAACGCCCGGCCCAAGTACGTCGAGGAGTTCTGGAAGCTCGTCAACTGGGACTTCGCCAGCAAGAACCTGGGCTGATCCAGCGCGGCGCGCCGCGGCCGCGGAAACTGGCGTCGGGCAGAGGCGGGCTCTAGGCTCGCCCCCATGAACGCTCGCAAGACCGTAGCGCTCCTCCTGAGCGCGTCCCTCGCCGCGTGCGGCGGTGACGACGCGCCGATCGACGTCGACGCCGCCGGCCCCGACGCCGAAACCACGCCCGACGCCCCGGTGGCGGGCACGGTCACCGTCGAGCTCGACGTGCCGATGGCGGACATCCCGCCGGGCACCCGGCTCCTGTTCCTCGACGCCGACGACACCGTGGTGTCCGACGTCGCGGCGACCACCGGCACCCACCAGGCCGAGCTGTTCGCGGGCGGCTCGGTCGTCGTCGTGCTCCCCCCGGGCGGGCCGGCGGCGACCGGTGGCGGCGGCGTCCAGCAGCAGCAGCTGGCGTTCCTCAACGTCGAGCCGGGGCTGACCCTGACGCTCACCGGCGGCGACGGCCCCCCGCCGGCGTCCAACATCCGAACCCTGACCGCACCGACGGTGGCGGGGGCCGCCAACTACCAGTTCTCGACCCCGTGTGGCAACGCCACCTCGGGCACCCCCAGCGTGGCGCTCGACCTTGCCTACTGCGGCGCGACCACCGACGTCTACGTCGCCGCCTACGGCGCGGTCACCGCGACCGGCATCGGCGGGGCGAGCCTGCTCAAGACCGCGATCGTGCGCGGTCGGTCCACCGCCGCCGACATCGACTTCTCGGCGGAGCCGACCAGCGATCCCGGCGCGCTCGATCTCGACATCACCGGGATCCGGCCGTCGGTGGCGACCGCCAACGTCAACGCCTCGGTCATCGGCGACGGCGTCGGCTGGGTCCTGCAGCCCACGCTCAACGGCAGCGAGTCCGCGCCGTTCACCGGCGGCGCCACGAGCCTCACCGGCACCCTGCCGGACGTCGCCGGCGCGTCGCTCGGGATCGGCGTGTACACCTCGCGCAGCGGCGGCGGCAGCCTCCAGTACAACCAGGTCGCGCCCGCCGACCTCAGCCAGACCCTCGACCTCGGCAGCGTCGATGCCGCCTGGCTCGACGCGGTGGTGCCGGATCTCGAGGCCTCCGAGCTGCGTCTCATCACCAGCGGCGGCGGTGACTACGGCCTGGCCTCGGGCTCGCTGTACGTCGGCCACTTCGCGCCGGCGCCGGTGCTCGTCGGCGGCCCGTCGCTCGAGTCGCTCGCGGTGTGGCAGTTCGTGAGCCTGCTGGGGGCGCACCAGGCGATACGGTTCCCGACCCTGCCGGCGGCGTACGCCACCGCGAACCTCACCGAGGAGCTCGGGGCCACCGGCCTCGTCGGTGGCTCGGTCACCGGGTACCGGTCGAGCGCAGGCGTCTACGTCGACGCGTTCGCGGACTGGTTCGGCCCCAACACCGCCGACGGCGGCTTCGGGACCGCGCTGGTCGCCTCGAGCGACGCGTCCTTCGGCGCCGAGTGATCCGCCCAGAACTGGATCCTCGGCGCCCGGCCGAACTAGGCTCGGGCCCATGAACTTCGCGAAGACCACAGCACTCCTGCTCGGCGCAACCCTGGCCGTCGCGTGCGGCGGCGACGACGCTCCGGGCGATGTCGACGCCGCCGGCCCCGACGCCGACACCACGCCCGACGCGCCGGTCGCCGGCACGGTGACGCTCGAGGTCGACGTCGAGGCGGCGAACATCCCGCCGGGGACGCGGATCCTGTTCCTCGACCCGGACGACAGCGTGGTTTCCGACGTCGCCGCGGCGCCGGGCAACCACTCCGCCGAGCTGTTCCCCGGCGGCTCGATCGTCGTCGTGGTGCCGGAGCTGCTCAACGCCGGCGGCGCGCCCCAGGAGCAGCAGCAGCTCGCGATCCTCAACCTGCTGCCCGGGCGCACCTACCGGATCACCGGCGGCGACAACACGGCCGCCGTCAACAACCGCACCATCACGGCCCCGACGGTGGCCGGCGCCACCAGCTACACCTTCAGCACGCCGTGCGCGAACAGCAGCAGCGGCGTGCCCACCACGACCCTCGACCTCGGCCGGTGCGGCGCGACCACCGACGTCTTCGTCGCGGCCTTCGGTGCGCCGCTGGCGACGGGCGGCGGCGGCGGCGCGCTGCTCAAGACGGTCATCAAGCGCGGCGTCTCGACCGGCGCCGACATCAACCTGGCCGCCGAGCCGACCACCAACCCGGTCGCGTTCTCGCTCGCCGCCACCGGCATCCGCGCGTCGGCAGCCAACGCCTTCGTCGGCGGTCAGCTCGTCGGCGACGGCGCGAACTGGGCCTTGCCGCCGCCGGTGTTCCAGAGCGACGCCGCGCCGTTCCCCGGGGGCATGCTCTCGGTCGAAGGCTTGCTGCCGAGCGCGGCCGGCTCGAAGCTGTCCCTGTTCGCCGCGATGGTGCGCTCCACGGGTGGCCAGATCAACTACCAGCAGGTCGTCGATCCGGCGGCCAGCGTGACGATGGACCTCGGCGCCCTCGACGCCGCCTGGCTCGACGCGATCGTGCCCGACGTGAAGTCGTCGTCGCTCCGCTTCATCTCCAGCGGCGGCGGTGACTTCGGGCTGGCGGCGGGCTCCCTCGAGGTCGCGCGCTACGCCGCGGCCGCGACCGGTGGCCCGCTCGCGACGGCGTCGTCCTGGGAGTTCGTGAGCCTGCTCGGCCCCGACCAGGTGGTGCGCATCCCGACCCTGCCGGCGGCGTACGCCATCGCCAACCTCACCGCCGACCTCGGCGCCAACGGCTACGTCGCCGGCGACATGGGCGGCTACGTCACCGACGGCAGCTACGAGGGTGCGATGGAGGGCTGGTTCGGTGATGCCGGCGGGCCGGGCGCGTTCGGGACGGCGCTCGTCGCCACCAGCTACGCTGGCTTCGGCAACCTCTGAGCGTCCGCCGAGACTGAAGCCGGGTCGGTGCGACGTCGATCACGTCGCCGGGCGCCGCCCCGGCGGTCGCGCTCGCAAAGAGTGGACGGCGATCGAAGCCGGGCCTAGCGTCGTGCCCATGAACCAACGCTGTGGCGCGGCGGCCTTCGCCTTGAGCTCCTTCCTCTTCGCCTGTGGCGGCGACGCCCCCGCGGTCGACGCCGGCCCGGGCATCGACGGCGACCCCACCCCGGATGCCCCGGGCGTCGGGGCCGTGACCGTCGATCTCGCGGTCACCGCGGGATCGATCCCGGCTGGGACCCGGCTGCTCTTCCTCGGTCGAGCCGACGAAGTGGTCGCCGACATCGCCGCGACGCCGGGCGAGCACACCGAGCAGCTCGCCGCGGGTGGCTCGGTGGTGCTGTACGTCCCGGAGACGCCACCGAGCTTCCCGCGCACCAAGGCGTACGCCTGGCTCGGGGTGGAGCCCGGCGCCAACCTGCGGCTGGCCGCGAGCAACAACACCGGCGGTGGGACCGACCGGCTGGTGACGGTGCCGACGGTCGCCGGCGCGACCCAGTACGTCGTCTCGACGCCGTGCTCCTTTCGGTCCTCGGCGAGCCCGATGGTGTTCGTGCCGCTCGACGCCTGCGGCGCCACCACCGACGTGTACGTCTCCGCCACCGGCCCAGCCACGCTGACCGGCGGCGGCAGCGTGGTGCTCAAGACGCTGCTGGTGCGCGGCGCCGACGCCACCGGGCCCCTCGACCTCAGCGGCGAGACCATGCTCGATCCGGTGCCCTTCGCGCTCGACGTCACCGGCGTGCCCGGCGACGCCACCGGCGCGCAGGCCTACGTCGCGGTGACCGGCAACGACACCGGCTGGTCGCTGGCGTCGACCAGCGTGAACGAGTCGGCGCCGTTCACGGCCAACAGCTTCGCCGTCAGCGCCGCGATGCCGATGGTCACCGGCGCCTTCTCCGAGAGCCTGGTGACGATCCTGCGGCCCTCCCAGGGCCTGAGCTACCGGCAGCGCGCGACCCTCGACTACGACGGCACGCTCGACCTCGGCGCCCTGCCGATCCCGGCGGTGACCTCGGCCATCAACCTCGAGACCTCCAGCTTCACGTACACCACGACCGGCGCCGGCTCGTTCTCGCTGGCGGCGGGCGAGTTCAACCTCGACCGGCCGGCCACCGTCGCCGGGCCGTCGACGACCGTCGCGAACTGGGAGTTCGTCGCGCGCCTCGGCGAGGGCAACGCCGTCCACATCCCGCGGCTGCCGGCGGCCTACGCCGAGGCCAACCTCGATGTCTCGCTCGGCGCCACCGGCGTCAACGGTGAGTACCAGCTGATGACCACGACCGGCGACTTCGACGCGGCGATCGAGGGATGGTTCGACTTCGCGCGCACCGCGCCGGCCTACGGCACGGACCTCGTCGGCTCGACCTACGTGGGGCTCGGCGACGGCCTGCCGCCGCCGGTGTGAGCCGGCGCGAGCGCGCTCACGCGAAGAAGCGAGCGATCATGTTCGCCACCTGCCGCCGGTAGGCTATCGGTCGAGCGGACGTCGGTGATGGGCGTGATCGCCTGGGTCAGCGCGGCGCGGGCGGCGTCGCCGGCGCTGCGCCTGGGCTACCCCGCACCGCGGCCTCCACGCCCGGCAGCCCGGATCGGTTGCGCCGCGACCGCGCCCAGCGCCAGCCGCGCCTCGGCCACCACGTCACCGTCCCAGCGGATGGCGGCGGCGCCCATGACCTTGGAGATCGACTGCGCGCGGCGGGTGCCGACCTTGCGCCAATGGAGCGCGGTCGTCGTCGACGGCACCGGCACCCGCACCGCGGCGATGAGCTCGTCGGCGGCCCGCGCGGTGGTGCGGTAGCCGGTGCAGTAGCTCGCGTAGGCGACGCGGCGTGCGCCGCCGGGACCGCGCAGCTCGATCTCGGCGTCGAGGGCGAGCAGCACCGGCAGCGAGTCGCCGACCGGCGACGGTGCCGACGTACCACCGATGGTCCCGCGCGCCTGGATCTGCAGCGCGCCGATCTCCCGGGCCGCCGCCGCGAGGATCGGCAGGTGGGCGAGCCTCGGCGGCGCGGCCGACCTCGAGCCAGGTGGTGCCGGCGCCGAGGACGATGGCGTCGCCGTCGCGGCGCACCCCGCCGCTGCCCGGCATCCGCCACAGGTCGATGATGCCGGGCGGCACCGGCGGTGCGGCGCCGACACCATCAGGTCGGTGCCACCGGCGAGGATCATCCAGTCGGGGTGGGCGGCGAGCAGGTCGCACGCCTCGGCCAGCTCGCGCGGGCGCGTAGGCGGTCACGGCGCCACCTCCCGGGCCGCCTCGACGATGGCGTCGACGATGAGCTGGTAGCCGGTGCAGCGGCAGATGTTGCCGGCGAGCAGCTCGCGTACGGTGGCGCGGGCCGCGGCCTCCGGCGTCGAGCGATCGACGAGGCGCCGGTCCACCACGTGGGCCGCGCACACCGCGATGCCCGGGGTGCGAATGCCGCACTGGGCGCCGCCGCCGCCACCAGCGCCCGCTGCACCGCGTGCAAGACCTCGCCGCCGGCGCCGGCGGTGGCCAGGCCCTCGACGGTGGTGACCGCGCGGTCGGCGCACTGGCCGATCGCGACCAGGCACGAGTTGACCGGCTCACCGTCGAGCAGCACCGTGCATGCGCCGCACTCGCCCTCGCCGCAGCCCTCCTTGGTGCCGGTCAGGCGCAGGTCCTCGCGGAGCACGTCGAGCAGGCGCGCCCACGGCGACGCCGCGACCTCGGTGGCGTGCCGTTGACCGTGACCTTCACGACGCTCCCGCTGGCGAGCCGCGCGCCGATCACCTCCGGCGAGATCGGGAGCTCGTCGAACTCGCAGCCGAGCGCGTCGGCGACCGCGTTGGCGACCGCCGCCGCCGGGCCATCCATCGGGATCTCGCCGACACCCTTGGCGCCGCTGGGGCCGTAGGGGTACGGCACCTCGACGATGATCGTCTCGAGCTCGGGAGCGTCGGCGAAGGTGGGGACGATGCAGTTGGTCATGCTGGCGTTCTTCACCTTGCCGCCGTCGTAGGTCACGTCCTCGAGCACGGCCCAGCCCAAAGCCTGCAGCGTGCCGCCCTCGATCTGGCCCTTGACGATCACGGGGTTGATCGCCTTGCCGACGTCGATGGCGTGGACGCAGCGCTCGATGGTCACCTGGTAGCTGTCGAGGTCGACGGCGACGTCGACAGGCCGCGGCCCACCCGACACGGGGTAGGCCGAGCCGGTGTAGGTGGCGTCGTCCCAGGCGATCCCGGCGGCGGCGCGTAGGTGATGGTCTCGGCCAGCTCGCCGCCAGGCGGCGGCACCTCGCCCGCCTCGAGGCGCGCGCGCAGGGCCAGCGCCGCGCGCTCGACCACGCCGCCGACCACCATGCAGGTGCGGCTGGCCACGGTCGAGCCGCTGTCGGGCACGGTGCCCGTCGACGGATCGACCACGGTGATCTGCTCCGGCGGCACCCGCAGCGCCCCGGCGGCGATCTGGGTGAACATCGTGATCGCGCCCTGGCCGATGTCGGTGGAGCTCGAGCGCACCTGGTAGTGGCCCGAGGCGAGCTTGGCGACGGTCGCCTTGCCGGCGAGGCGCTGCTCGCCGGAGCCGGCTGAAGCCGGCGCCGTGGAAGTAGAACGCGACGCCGCGGCCGCGCCGGACCGGCGCGCCGCCGGCGCCGACGCCGTCGCGTGCCGGCGGCGTCCCGGCGGCCTGGCGGATCGCGTCGAGCACGTCGTCGGTGCCGACGCTGACCGTCAGCACCTGGCCGGTGGCGGTGGTGTCGCCGGCGCGCAGCGCCTGGGCGCTGCGGTAGGCCAGGGCTCGACGCCGAGGGCGCGGGCCGCCTTGTCGAGCTGGCGCTCGTAGGCGAACGTGGTCTGCGGCGCGCCGAAGCCGCGGAACGCGCCGTGCGGCAGGTGGTTGGTGGCGACCACCCGGCCGCGGACCCGGGTCACCGGGCACTTGTAGGGCCCCGCGGCGTGCAGCACCCCGCGCGACAGCACCACCGGCGACAGCGTGAGGTAGGCGCCGCCGTCCATCACCACGTCGGCGTCGATGGCCACGATCGCGCCGTCGGCGTCGAGGCCGAGCCGGTGCTTGGTCCACGACGGGTGGCGCTTGGTGGTGGCCGCGATGTCCTCGTCGCGGTCGTGGACGATCTTCACCGGGCGCCCGGCCTTCTTCGCGACGGTGGCGACGTGGGCGGCCAACATCGACGGGTACTCTTCCTTGCCGCCGAACCCGCCGCCGGTGACGCTCTGGGTGATCTCGACGTCGTCGTCGCCGCAGCCGAGCAACACCTTCATCGCCTTGTGCACGTAGTACAGGCACTGCATCGAGCCGACTAGGTAGCAGCGGCCGTCGCGCCACTCGGCCATCATGGCCTGGGGTTCGATGTACATCTGCTCCTGGGCCGAGGTGCGGTACTCGCCCTCGATGATGCGCCGCCCGGGCGAAGGCGGCCTCCAGCTCGGCGTCGGTGGCGTGGCCCTTGCGGATGAGGAACTGCTTGAAGACGTTGTCGTCGCCGTGCAGCCGCACCTCGGCGCGCAGCGCCGCCTCCATCGACAAGACCGGCGGGCGCGCCGTGGCCTTCGCGATGACCGCCCTGGCCGCCGCGAAGGCGCGGGCCCGGGTCGGCGCGGCGACGATCGCGGGCCTCGTCGACGTGGCGGATGGTCCCGCCGATCGGCACCAGGGCGACCTGGTCGTCCTCGATGAGGTGGATGACGTTGGCGCCGGGGATGTCGGCGGCGGTCGCCGACCACGACGTCGGTCCAGTCGAACGCCGGGTCGAGCTCGAGGGCGTCGAGGGTGCCGTGGGGGATGGTCGAGCGTACCGTCACCCCGTGCCAGGCGCCGGGGGCGTCGAGATCGTCGAGGTAGCGAGCGCGGCCGGTGACCTTGGCCACGCCGTCGACGCGCGGCATCGAGGTGCCGACAGGGGCGGGCGCCGACGGGGGCGCGAGGAGCGACATCGCGGCATTGTCGGCCGCGTGCGCGTCAGGTTCAACGGCGGGCGCGCGGTTTGGCCGACGAGGTCGCCCCTTCGGACTGGAGGCGGGACCGCGGGGGCGGCTATCCTCGTCGCGATGGGGATCCGGCATCTGGTGGTGCTGCGCGCGCTCGCGTGCGCGGTCGGCGTGTTCCTGGCGGCGTGTGACGGCGACATCCAGGTCGAGGGTGGGCTGGTCCCGTGCGTCTCCGACGGCGACTGCCCGGTGGGCTTCGCCTGCGCCAGCGACGCGCTCTGCTGGCGCGCCGAGGACGCGCCAGGCGGGCTCGACGAGTGCGCCCGCGGCGAGGACGACTGCGGCACCGACGCGGTGTGCATCGATCTGCCCGACGGCTTCCGCTGCGAGTGCGCCCTCGGCTTCACCGGCGACGGCCACACGTGCGAGGCCTGCGCCGCGTGCGCTCCGGGCACCTACGTGGCCACCGCCTGCACCATGACCGTGGCCTCGGAGTGCCTGCCGTGCGCCAGGCTGTGCGACCTCTCCGGCGGCGCCGCCGACGATTGCCTCGTGCGCGCCGGGGACCCAGGACGCCGACGGCGATGGCACCTGCCTGCCGGACTGCGCGACGGCGGCGCCGGCGTGCAGGATGCACCGAGGTGACCGGCGAAGCCGCGTGCGCGTGCCTGCCCGGCTACCAGGATCTCGACGGCGATTGCCTGGCCGACTGTGCGACCGCCGGCTGCGGCAGCAACACCAGCTGCGACGACTCCACCGGCGCCGGTGTGTCGCTGCCTGCCGGGGTTCCAGGACCACGATCTCGACGGCGACTACCTGCCAGGCTGTGCGACCTGCTCCGGCGGCGCCGCCGACGATTGCACCTCGTGCGCGCCGGGGACCCAGGACGCCGACGGCGATGGCACCTGCCTGCCGGACTGCGCGACGGCGGCGCCGGCGTGCGGGACCAACGCCGCCTGCACCGAGGTGACCGGCGAGGCCGCGTGCGCGTGCCTGCCCGGCTACCAGGATCTCGACGGCGACGGCGATTGCCTGGCCGACTGTGCGACCGCCGGCTGCGGCAGCAACACCAGCTGCGACGACTCCACCGGCGCGCCGGTGTGTAGCTGCCTGCCGGGGTTCCAGGACCACGATCTCGACGGCGACTGCCTGCCGGATTGCGCCAGCACCACCTGCGGCGTCAGCGCCGCCTGCGACGACGCCAGCGGCACCGCGGTGTGTAGCTGCCTGCCGGGGTTCCAGGACCACGACCTCGACGGCGATTGCGCGCCGGACTGCGCCAGCACCAGCTGCGGCGCCAACACCACCTGCGCCGACGCGACCGGCACGGCGGTGTGTAGCTGCCTGCCCGGCCACCAGGACCACGACCTCGACGGCGACTGCCTGGCCGACTGCGCCAACGCCGGCTGTGGCACCGCGACCGCGTGCGACGACGGCACCGGCGTGGCCGTGTGCACCTGCCTGCCGGGGTTCCAGGACCACGACGCCGACGGCGACTGCCTGCCCGACTGCGCCAGCACGACCTGCGGCAGCAACACCTCGTGCGACGACGGCAGCGGCATGGCCCTGTGCGCCTGCCTGGCCGGGTTCCAGGACCGCGACCTCGACGGCGACTGCCTGCCGGATTGCGCGAGCACCACCTGCGGCACCAACACCTCGTGCGCCGACGGCAGCGGCACCGCGGTGTGCAGCTGCCTGCCGGGCTTCCAGGACCACGACCTCGACGGCGACTGCCAGCCGAACTGCGCGAGCACCACCTGCGGCGCCAACACCTCGTGCGCCGACGGCAGCGGCATCGCGACGTGCAGCTGCCTGCCAGGCTTCCAGGACAACGATGGCAACGGCGACTGCTTGCCGACCTGCGCGACCGCGGGCTGCGGCACCAACACCTCGTGCACCGACGCCAGCGGCACGGCGGTGTGCAGCTGCCTGCCGGGCTTCCAGGACAATGATGGCAACGGCGACTGCCTGCCGACCTGCGCGAGCACCACCTGCGGCGACAACACCACCTGCACCGACGGCAGCGGCACGGCGGTGTGCAGCTGCCTGCCGGGCTACGAGGATCCGGACATGGACGGCGACTGCGCCGAGCCGACGCTGGCGTGCGGCAGCAACCTCCTGCGCGGCGTCGAGGCCGGCGGCCAGGCCAGCGTCGTCGCGCAGACCCAGACCGGCTCGTACACGGAGTACCGGACCACGCTGGGCTCGACCTGCGCCGAGGCCTGGTACGCCAAAGGCACGCTGTGCGACGAGCCGCCGGACGTCGACAGCCAGACCGCGAGCACCAAGAGCGATCCCAACAGCGGCGCGACCTGGCGCCCCAACGGCGACAGCTCCGGCGCGGGCATCCTGGTGATCGACGTCGGCAGCGTGGTGACCTTCGATCTCCTGCAGACCTACCAGATGTTCAGCGACGGCAAGACCACGCACATCCGGTTCGCGATCCACCCGGCGACCGGCGCGACCCCGCCGGGCGCGGCGGATCCTGGGTGGGTGCTCCTGTCGGCCGGCTACGAGGCCGTGGGCGCCGGCGTCCAGGCCGGCAACACCGTGACCTCGCCGAGCAGCTATTCCTACGGCAACCAGACCACGCGGTACCTGCGCATCGAGGCCCGCAACGACGGCTCGCTGGGCTCGCCCAACTACCTCGAGCTGCGGGCGGTGAAGATGTTCCAGACGGCGTGCCCGAGCTCGTGCCGCGACGTGCTCACGGCGGCGCCGGGCTCGCCCGACGGCGTCTACACCATCGAGCCGACGCCGGGGACGCCCGTCGAGGTCTACTGTGACATGACCACCGACGGCGGCGGCTGGACCAAGATCTTGCAGTACCCGACCGCGCCGTTCACCGACAGCACCGGCGCGATCGGCACCATCGCGGTGGCGACCAACCTGGCGGCGGCCAAGCTCGCGGACGCCGACATCAACGGCATCGCCTTCAGCGGCGTGCTCGGCCGCGGCGAGTACCGGCTCAAGGGCGACCTGAGCACGAAGACCCTCTACCTCACCTCGGATGGGCCGTTCGTCGATACCCAGCAGGGGTGGGGCTTCGGCGACGCGGTCGCGCACACCGTCCAGGCGTGCGAGGTGTCGAGCTACGCCGCCTGCGCGTACACGACCATCGTCACCGGCTCGACCTGGATCGACACCCTGCACTGGGGCCTGGCGGGCGACACCTGCGATCGCTACTTCATGGATCACGGGGCGACCCAGTGCTGGGGCGTCGGCACCTATCCGCAGCGGTGCGTCAGCGCCGGGGCGAGCTGTCCGGGGCAGTCGACGTACGCGCCGATGGACGACTTCACGCTGTGGCTGCGGCCGCAGTGAGCGGGAATGCTCGGGCCGGGACATGCGTTGCAGGCCCGATGTCGATCGTCGTCGGCCGACCCGGCTCGAGCGCGCTAGGATGGTGGGCGTGAGGTCGCACGCGTCGATGCTGGTGGCGGGGCTCGCGCTCCTGGCCTCGGGGCCGGTGGCCGCCGAGGCTCCGCCGGCGGCGCCGGCGGCCATCGATCCCGCGACCCTCGACTGGCCGGCGCAGACCGCCTCCGTCGAGATCAAGCGCGCGATGCACCTGAGCCTGTGGCCGGGCAAGAAGGCGCCGCTGGCGGTGAAGGTCGAGGCCGGCACCCGCCTGGGCTTCACCCAGGTCGTCGAGGGCACCGATCGCGGCAAGCGCGCGTGCAAGGCGTGGGTCGAGCTCCAGCCGATGGGCTGGGCCTGCACCACCGCGGTGACGCCGAGCCTCGATCCGCCCGGCGGCACGCCGCTGCCGGTGGTGGCCGCCGGCGCGCTGACGCCGGACGTGTACTACCGCATCAGCCAGGAGGGCACGCCGGCGTACGCGACCGTCGACGACATCAGCGCCGGGGTCATCGCCGACGAGCTCGGCGATCAGGTCAAGTTCAAGCTCGGCAAGAAGGTCACCGTCGACGGCGTCGCCTACGTGAAGACCCACCGCGGCTACGTCGAGGCCGCGGCGATCTCCAAGATGTCGCCGTCGGCGTGGGTCGGGCTCGACCTGCGCACGGCCGCGCCGCCGGCGTGGCCGTTCGCGTTCGTGGTGCCGCCACGGGGCGAGCGCGCCGCCGCGGTGCGCGCCACGCCCGATCGCAAGGCCAAGATCAGCGACGCCGCGGCCAAGCGCGCGCTGGTCACCGTCGGCGTCGAGCAGGACGGCCTGGTCGAGACCGACCTCGGCTGGATCGCGCGCACCGACCTGCGGGTGATCCGCCGGCAGGCGCGCCCGCCCGGGGTCGCCGCCGGCGAGCCGTGGATCGACGTCGACCTCGACGAGCAGACCCTGGTCGCCTACGCCGGCGACACGCCCGTCTACGCCACCCTCATCTCCACCGGCAAGCGCAAGAAGACGACGCCGCCGGCGAGCTATCGCCTGCGCTCGAAGGCGGCCTCGGTGCGCATGGCCGCCGAGGAGTGGGAGGCGCGCCAGTACGACATCGGCGAGGTGCCGTGGGCGCAGCGGTTCGCCAAGGGCCTCTACCTGCACGCGGCGTTCTGGCACGACAACTTCGGCAACCGGCAGAGCGCGGGCTGCGTGAACCTGTCGCCGAAGGACGCGCGGGCGCTCTACGAGTGGACGACGCCGGGCATGCCGCCGGGCGTCGCCGAGCGCGAGATCCCCCTGGCGCAGGGCATGCTCATCCGCATCCGCGACGCCGACCATCCGGATCCGCCGGCCTACGACTACCGCAAGGAGCGCAAGGCCAAGTACACCGCCGACGACTGGCGCTGAGGCGCGAGGGCGCGCGGCGCGACGACGTCACCCGCGGCGAACGCCGGCGGCCTACGGTGCTTCGGCGGCGGCGGGGGTGACGCCCTGGGCGCCGGTCGAGGGCAGGTGGGCGAGCACGAAGGCGGGCTCGCCGGTGTCGAGGCGGCGGCCCACCACGCGATCGCGGTCGACGATGAGGGCCACGCGCTGGTTGGCGGCGATGGCGACCGGATCGCCGTGGTGGGCGTCGTCGACGTGCTCGACGTCCCATCGCCGGCGGCCGGTGGACCGCTCGAAGGCGGTGAGGCGCGGGTGCGCCGGCGAGCCCGGGTCGTAGATCGCCAGGACCAGCTCGGCGGTCAGGGTGACCAGCTGCTCGTCGCCGCGCGCGGTGAGGGCCCCGTCCGCCGCCACCTCGGCCCGCCAGCGCTCGGCCTTGCCGTCGAGGGTGACCAGCATCGGCACCGCGGTGCCGGGCGAGCGGTGCCCGAAGAACACGTCGGGGCCGCCGTCGAGGCGCAGGCGCTGGCGCAGGTAGAGGCCGTCGAGGCGCGGGGTCCGCGGTGAGCGCTCGCGCTGCACGCCGTCGGCGACGTCGCGGCCGCCGACCGGCAGCGGCGCGCACGCCGGCGTCCCCTTGGCCACCTTGGGGGCGGCGCCGAAGCGGGTCTCGACCTTGCGCTCCGGTCCCGGCGTGACCGCGCCGTCGGCGAGCGCCACCCGGTGGAACCGCCGATCCTTGGTCATGACGATCACGGCGTCGGGCGTGTCGTCGGCGCAGTAGTGCTCGGCGACCTCGCCCAGCGCGATCTGCCAGCGTGGGACGCCGGTGGCGAGGTCGAAGGCGCGCAGGGCGCCGGCCTCGTCGCCGCGCAGCAGCACCGCGCCGGCCCGGGCGGTGATGGCGCGATAGGTCGTGGTGTAGGTGCCCAGCGACGGGCTCTCCCAGATCCGGGCCCCGGTGGTGCCGTCGACGGCGTCGAGGTGCATGCGGTCGAGGTCCGAGCCGACGTAGCGGACCACGCCGATCAGATCGTCGACGCCGTCGCCGGTGAGGTCGGCGCGCAGCGGCGGCCCGTCGCCGACCCAGGTCCCGGCGGGCTCGCCGTTGTCGCTGGTCGGAGGGATCCCGGCGGCGGTCAGGGTCGAGCGGACGCGGGCCTGGATCGCGGCGGACATCTCCGCGGCGCGATCCTGGCTGCGTTGGACCATGATCGCCGAGAAGGCGGAGATGCCGACGAGCATCACCACCGGCACCACCAGGGCGGCGCCCCAGCGCACCGGCGGCCGCGCGACCGGCAGGGTGACCGCCTCGGTCATGCGTCGCGGCAGCTGCAGCATGGTGCGCTGCTGGACCTGACAGGGCTTGCCGCAGTAGCTGCAGGTCGCGCGGGTGGCGTGGTCGTCGATCGTCAGATCGGCGCCGCAGGTGGGGCACTTGATGGCGACGACGCGCACCGGGGGATCGTAGCCCGCGGGCCCGCCCTGCCGCCAGGCGCGGAATGCCCTGCCATCCCTCGACGTTCCTTGATATGAGTCGCTCGTTCCCTCGCGAGGTCCTCGATGAGCCGTCCGTCCTTCGAAGGTTGCTACACCGCGCTGGTCACGCCCTTCGCCAAGGGCGAGGTCGACTACCCGGCCCTGACCGCGCTCGTCGAGTGGCAGCTCGCCAGCGGCATCGACGGCCTGGTCGCGGTCGGTACCACCGGCGAGTCGGCCACCCTCGACATGCGCGAGCACGTCGACGTGATCCGCCACGTGGTGAAGGTGGTCGCCGGGCGGGTGCCGGTGGTCGCGGGCGCCGGCGGCAACGCCACCGCCGAGGCCCTCGAGCTGTCGGCGGCCTCGCAGGAGGCCGGCGCCGACGCGCTCCTGCACGTGACGCCCTACTACAACAAGCCGACCCAGGAGGGCCTGTTCCGCCACTACGAGGCGCTGGCCCGGGCCACCCCGCTGCCCATCATCCTGTACAACGTGCCCGGCCGCACCGCGTGCGACCTGTTGCCCGACACCGTCGAGCGGCTGACCGCGTTCGCCAACGTCGTCGCGATCAAGGAGGCCACCGGCAGCCTGCCGCGCGCCACCGAGCTCATCGCCCGGGTCGGCGATCGGCTGACGGTGCTCTCGGGCGACGACGCCACCTGCTTCCCGCTGTACGCGGTGGGCGCGCGCGGCGTGATCTCGGTGGTGTCGAACGTGGCGCCGGTGGAGATGGCGCATTTGTGGGACGCCGCGCGCGACGGCCAGTGGGACCGCGCGCGGGCGCTGCACTACCGGCTGCGCCAGCTCAACCAGACCTTGTTCCTCGAGTCCAACCCGATCCCGGTGAAGGCCGCGCTCGAGCTGATGGGGCGCTGCGGCGGCGAGCTGCGGCTGCCGCTGGCGCCGGCCCTGCCGGCCACCGTCGAGGCGCTGCGGACCCAGCTCGCGGCGCTCGAGCTGCGCGGATGAGCTCGCCGCGGCTGTGCGTGCTCGGCCCGTCGGGCCGCATGGGCGCGGCCCTCGTCGGCGCCGCCGCCGAGGCGGGCCTGGCGGTGACCGCGGCGGTCGACCGCGCCGACGCGCCGAGCATCGGCGCCAAGGTCGGCGGCGTCACGGTCACCGCGGCGCTCGCCGACGCGCTGGCCGCGTGCGACGTGTACATCGACTTCACCACGCCGGGGGCGACCGCGGCGGCGGCCCGGGCGGCGACGGCGGCGCGCCGGGCGGCGGTCATCGGCACCACCGGGCTCGACGCCGACGCCGACGCCGCGGTGGCGGCGCTGGCCGAGGTCGCGCCGGTGGTGGTCGCGGCCAACTTCTCGCTCGGCGTCAACCTGTTGCTGGGGCTGGCCCGGCAGGCCGCGGCGGCGCTCGACGACGGCTGGGACGCCGAGATCGTCGAGGCGCACCACGGGCGCAAGGTCGACGCGCCGTCGGGCACCGCGCTGGCGCTGGTGGCCGCGGTCGAGGCCGGCCGCGGCCGCGCCGCGGCGCACGCCCACGGTCGCCAGGGCCAGGTCGGCGCGCGTCCACGCGGCGAGATCGGCGTGCACGCGGTGCGCGGCGGCGACGTCGTCGGCGAGCACACCCTCACGCTGTTCGCCGCCGGCGAGCGCGTCGAGCTGTCGCACCGCGCCACCGATCGCGCCATCTTCGCGCGCGGCGCCGTGCGGGCCGCGGCCTGGGTCGTCGGGCGCGCCCCCGGTCGCTACGACATGCAGGACGTCCTCGGCCTGCGCTAGGCGGTGTCTGGGCGCGTGCTACCGTGCCGCTGGCATGACCGCGACCGAGCGCATCACGATGGTCGTCCTCCATGAGGATGATGTGGCGGTGACAGGTCCGGCGCGATCGCGCGCCGGTCAGGAAGGTCGGGCATGACCGCGACCGAGCGCATCACGATGGTCGTCCTGAACGAGGATGGCAGCCGCGACAAGTTCACGCTCAGTTCGTGGGTCGGCATCCCGCGCAAGCACGAGCTGATGTGGATCGGCGACGAGCCGTACACCATCGTCGAGATCGAGTACGCGGTGTCCGAGGGCTTCTTCGGCGCGCGCTCGATCGACGCCGCCGGGGTCTACGTGCGGCGCCTGACCAAGGAAGAGCAGGAGAACGTCGCCCGCCGCCTGGCCACGCCGATCCGCGGCAAGGACGAGCAGCCGTTCCGGCCGTGACCGCTGGCGCCGCGCGCCTCAGCGCAGGTGCTGCTCGAAGAACGCCAAGGTGTGGCCGAGGGCCAGGACCTGGTTGGCCCGGCTGCTGGTGCCGTGGCCCTCGTCGGCGAACAGGATGAGCCCGCCGGGGATGCCGCGGCGCTCGAGGGCGGCGTACATCTGCAGCGCCTCGCCGACGGGGACCCGGGGATCGTTGACGCCGTGGAGCAGGAGCAGCGGCGCGACCACGCGATCGGCGTGGGTCAGCGGCGACAGCTCGCGCAGGACCTCGGCGTCGCGCACGGGATCGCCGTACTCCGAGATGCGCAGCGCGCGCCGGTAGGGCGCGGTGTTGGCGAGGAACGAGGGCAGGCTGGCGATGGCGACCTCGGCGACGCCGACGTCGTAGGCGCCCGCGAACACGCTCATGGCGTAGAGCGAGGTGTAGCCGCCGTAGCTGCGGCCGACCACGCCCAGCCGCGGCGCCACCCCGCCGCGGGCCCAGGCCGTGCGCAGGTGCCGCGCGCAGTCCTCGACGTCGGTGATCACCTGGACCCGGCGCGGGCCGTCGTCGGCGTGCAGCCAGGCCTTGCCGTAGCCGGCGCTGCCGCGCACGTTGGGCTCGACGAAGACGAAGCCGGCGTCGACGTAGAGCTGGGCCAGCGGCGAGAAGCTCGGCAACGCCTGGATCTCGGGGCCGCCGTGGAACTGCACCACCACCGGGCACGGCGGCGTCGCCCCCGGCGCGTCGGGCGCCGGGCAGCCGGGTGGACGTCGCACCAGCATCGGGATCGGGGTGCCGTCGCGCGCGGGATATTGCTCGATGGTCACCGGCGCGAAGCGGGCGACGTCGAGCTCCGGCGCGCTGCCCAGCGTCCAGGTCGCCCACGCCTTGCGCCGCCAGTCCCACACCACGGTGGTCGGGAGCTGGCGCGCCCCGTCGAAGGTGACCTGCACGAACCGGCCGTCGCGGGATAGCCCGGACAGCCAGGCGTTGTCGCCGCGGATCGGCGCCGGTGGCGGCGGCAGCGCCAGCGCGCGGCCGGTGCGCGCGTCGAGCACCTCGACCCGACGTCGACCGCCGTCGTTGACCACCAGGTAGATGCGGGTGCGCGGGTGATCGATCGTCATCGCCGCGATCTCGGCGGGCTGCACCGGGGTGACCGGCGTGAACTCGCCGGCGCGCCAGCGATACAGGCGCAGGCGATCGTCGCGCGCGTCGGTGCGCACGAGCAGGCCGCCCGGGGTGGCGTCGAACACCGCCTGGTATTGCTCGCGCTCGTCGGGGCCGGCGTCCGCGGGCTGCCCGACCCCGAGCCGGGGCGACAGCGCGCCGGTGCCGAGGTCGAGCTCGAACACCTCGTTCTGCGCGTTGCCGAGGGCGCGCGACAGCAAGAGCACGTCGCCGACCCGCGTCGCCGGATCGACGCCGGCGGGCAGGGCCGGCAGCGCCGGATCGATGGCCGCGCGTGGCCGACGGTCGAGCACCGACCACAGCCCGGGCTCGGTGAACACCGCCTCGCGGGCGCCGGTGCGCACGTCCCAGCGCGCCAGCGCGTAGCTGCCGGGGGTGCCGTCGTTGCTCAGGTAGTAGACCCAGCGGCTGTCGTCGCTGACGAACGCGAGCCGGGCCTGGACCCCGGCGCGGGCCAGGATCGGCGTCGGCGCGCCGCCCTCGATCGACATCCAGTACAGGCCCGGGTCCTCGCTGCCGCCGTGATCGCGGCTGATGACGAGGTGGGCGTCGTCGGGGGCGATCGCGGCGAGCGAGCTGTGATCCTCGCCGCCGGTGAGCTGCACCGGGAACGCGCGCGGCCCGTCGGCGCGCCACACCTGGGCCCGGCCGGTGACCCGCCAGGTGAACACCATGCGATCGCCGGCGCTGGTGAGCGCGCCGGCCGGCGCGGCGCGCGCGTCGAGCATGGCCTCGATCCGCGCCGACACCTCGGGCGACAGCGGCGGCGGCGCGTGGGCGGCCACCACCGCCGGATCGACGCTGCCGGCGCCGAGGCCGACGTAGCCCTCGGGCGCGGGCGGCGCGGCGTCGGCGGGCGCGGCGTCGGGCGGCGGCACCACCACCGGCGGTGGCACCGCGGCGGGCTGGCCACCGCGAGGGCCGCCACAGGCCGCGAGCATGGACGCGCCGAGGGCGCAGGTGCGGGCGAGCATGCGGCAGCCTACCGCGTCACCGCCGGCGCCGATCAGTGCGCCACGACGGTCTCGTAGGCGCGGCCGCCGGTCCGGTAGTACTCCGGGTGCCGATCGAAGGTGAGGGCGCCGAACAGGTTCACCACGATGCCGAGCGCGATCAGCACCTTGACGCCGCGGCCGGTGGCGCGCCCACCGACGGCGAGCAGCACCAGCAGCATCGGCAGGTAGTCGAGGCTGAACCGGTAGCCGAACTGGACCCAGCCGCTGTTCTGGTAGAAGAAGGTCGGCACCGCGACGCAGGCCACCGTGATCCACAGGTGCCGCGCGAGCGCCGGGCGGTGGCGCGGCCACAGGAGCAGCACCAGCGCCGGCGTGGTGATCCACATCGCCAGGCCGTGCCCGGAGATCTGGATCCACGGGCCGCTCGACGGGAACTCGGGCAAGAGCGTGAACGCCACCGCGAGGTTGCGGGCGAGGTAGCTGTAGCTGAACAGCCCGTGGACCTCGATCTGCGCCTGCTGGCGGACCGCGAGGTAGCTGTGGCCGAACTCGGTGGCCGCGTCGAAGCGCAGCGCGTTGTACATCATCGCGGCGACGGCGATGACCACGACCGGCGCCGCGAAGGTCGCCAGCGTCCGCGCCAGCGCGCGCGCGGTGGTGGCCCGGGTCGCGCGATCGCGCAGCGCGGCCACGCCGCCGACGGCGGTGAGCGCCTCGAGCGCGAACAGCGGGAACATGAACGCCATCGGCGTGCGGGTGATGGCGGCGGCGCCCAGCGCCAGGCCGGCGAGCAGCGGGTGGCGCGCGCCCAGCGACGCGCGCACGTAGGCCAGGCACAGCACCACGCCGATCACGTGGGCGGTGAACCAGACCTTGCCGCCGACGGCGGCGAAGAAGAACACCGAGCCGGGCCCCAGCGCCGCCAGGAGCCAGAGCTGGTCGGCGGTGCGGGTCGGGCCGAGCCCGTCGGCGGCGAGCCGGCGCAGGATCGACAGGAGCAGCGGCAGCGCCAGCGCGGCGATCAGCACGGTGATCAGCACGTCGGGGGTGGCGGCGCCGGCGAGCGCGGTCGGCAGCAGCATCACCACCGCCGGCAGCGGCGGGAACGACACGTAGTAGGTGTCGGGCCGGCGCTCGCGGATGCGCGAGGTCGCGACCTCGGCGCCGCCGGTGGTGCGGAACACGCCGCGCCGGCTGCTCAGCTCGCGGCCGCGCACCACGGCGCCGTCGTCGAGCACCACCGTCGACACCACCGCGCAGTCGTCGGCGAGCGGGCACCGGCCCGGCGTGCGCGGGGCGAGATCGACCCGACCGTGCAGCCAGGCCTGGGCCTGCTGCACGAAGTGGGTCGCGGCCGACGGCGTCAGCAGCCGGTCGCCGGCGACGGCGGCGAACAGCGCCACGCCGACGACGTAGCTGAGCAGGTACAGGCGATGGCGCGCGAGCCAGGACACGCGGCCGCGATGCTACAGCAGTTGCGCGGTCCGGCTGCGCTAGTTGAGCCAGCGCGGATCGCCGTCGGGATCCGGCTCGGCGTCGAGCTCGGGGCTCGGCGGCGGCGCGGTCGCGGCACGCAGGTACGCCTCCCAGGCGCGGGCCCGGGCCTCGGCGGCGGCCTCGTCGCGGGCCCACCGCGCCAGGCGGACGGTGTTCTGCCGGCGGCGTCGGCGCCAGGCCAGGACCAGCAGCACCGAGGCCACCAGCCACAAGAGCAGCACGAACACGCCGACCGGCAGGAACATGTAGCGGGCCTGCAGATCGGCGTGCCACTCGTCGAAGAGGACGTCGAGGTCGACGCCGAAGGCCTTGATCGCGGCGGCGTCGACGTCGGCTGCGTGCTCGGCGGCGACCAGCGCGCCGAGGAACCGTCGCCACGGCCAGCGATCGCCGTCGTCGTCGCCGTCGGCCCAGCGGCCGCGCCGGGCCAGGAACTCGACGAAGTCGTAGCTTTGCGCGTACGCGCGGTGGGCGACGCGCTCCTCGGCGGGGAAGTCGGCGTCGAGCCGGCGGATGGGAATGGCGCCGCGCATCCAGGCCATGCCGAACAGGGTCTCGGCGCGCTCCGGCGACCACTCCGGCGCGTGGAGCTGGGCGAAGCCCTCGTGCAACCAGCGCGGCACCGCGGGCCCGAGCGCGGCGTCGAGGGCGAGGTGCGCGAGCTCGTGGGCGAGGGTTCGCTCGGCGTCGAGCGGGACGCCGGCGCGGCCGGTGGCGACGGCGACGATGCCGGTGCCGCGGAAGGCCACGCCCACCGCCCAGCTCGGCACCGTGCGTCCGGCCGGCGCCACCGCCGCCAGCTCGCGGACGTCGTCGACGACGCGGATCTCGATCCGCGGCGGGGTCCGCAGGCCCGGCAGATCCTCGGCGATGCGCGCGAGGTCGGCGGCGGCGCGGTCGGCCAGGCGGGTGGCGAGCTCGCCGATGGCGCGCTCGGCGCGCACCATCACGTCGCCGCGGGTGACCACCAGGTCGAGCTCGGCGGCCTGGGCTGGCCGCGCCAGCGCCCGCGCCAGCGCCCACGCCAGCACCACGCCGACGACGAGGGCTCGCCACCACCTCACGGCCCGGTCACCCGGATGCGCTGGACGTCGTCGGACGCGGCCTGCACGATCAGCACGGTGGCGCCGGCGGCGATGGCGCCGGCCAGGGTGGCGTACACCCACCAGCGGGTGGTCGACGGCTGGCGGCCGTAGCGACGCTGGCGCTCGGCGTCGGTCTCGACCAGGAGGGGGGGCTCGTCGGCGGGCGCCAGCGCCTGCGCCAGCCGCGCGGCCACCGGCGGCGCGCTCGCGTGCTTGCGGGCGGCGTCGTGGCCATCCCGGCGCCAGACCTCGGCGAGGGTGGCGCTGCGGAGCACGATGGCGACCCGCCGGTCGAGGGCGACCAGCGCGAGGTCGATGGCCGTCGCGCGCTCGGCGGCGGTGGCCCCGGGCCGGCGCGCCGTCGCCAGCGCCGCGGCCGCGCGCTGGTCGGGGCTCGGCGCCGGCGGCGCCTCGAGCGCCACCTCGACGGCGCCGGTGCGCTCGTCGATCACCGCCCAGCGCGCGCCGCGGCGCTCGCCGACCGCGGCCGCCACCAGGTGCGGCCCCACCGGCACGTAGAACGGCCCCGGCCCCACACCGACGGCGACGTGATCGATCCAGATCTGCGCCGGCGGATCGCCGGCCTCACCGGCGCGCACCGGCAGCTCGATGATGTCGCGATCGACGGCGGCGTCGAGCTCCGGCGTGGTGGCCCAGGTGGCGTCGGGGATGCCCACCTCGGCGCCGGCGGTGACGCCGAGGGCGCGCAGCGCGCGGGCGGCGCGCTGGCGCTCGGCGACGTCGGCCCCACGATCGGCGCACAGGTAGATGTACGTCCACGCCCGCGACAGCGGCGCGGTCACGTCGGCGCCGCCGGCCTGCGCCGCGGCCAGCGTCAGCACCGCGGCCTTGGCCTCGGTGCTCGCGCCGACGCAGTCGAGCGCGCCGAACGCGCGCTCGGCGGCGGCCAGCGGTGCGCTCGGCGACGCTGCACCGGCTGGCGGCGACAGCGCCGCGTCCTCGGCAGCCACCCCGGCGGCGAGGAGCTCGGCGACGAGCCGGGTGCGCCCGGCGGCCAGCGCGCCGCCGTCGTCGCCGCGCAGCTCGAGCACCACCACCGGCTCGGCGCTGGGCTCGGCGCGGGCGGAGGTCGCCGTCGACGCGACGGCGACGACCGTGGTCGCGAGCGCCCAGGCCGCGCGTCGCATCACCCCTCGAGCTGCTCGAAGTACTTGCCGAGCGACCACACGTCGCGCGCGCGCAGGCCGTCGAACTGCAGGCCGATGCCCTCGTCGGTCACCCACCGCACCGTGGCCTGGACCTCGACGGCGTCGGCCTGGGTCGGGATCATGAAGCGGACTTTGAGCCGCCGCCCCATCGCGATCTTCTCGCCGAGCACGAACGCGCCGCCCAGCGACAGGTTGCCGATCCGGCGCTCCGCCGGCGCGCCGCCCTCGGCGGGCGACAGCTCCACGGGCAGATCGACGGTGTGGCGGAACGATGCGCGGCGGTTGTCGGTCAAGGGAACCTCCGCCGCTCATTGTAGAGGTCGATCGCCCCGCAGTCTCGGCCGATGGCGACGCACACCACACCCCTGCACCGTGGCCTTCCGGCGGCCACCGCGCACCTCCCCGATGGGTCAGCCGCGGTCGATCTCGGCGGGGGAGTCGCCGTCGAGAAGATGCCGGGCGACCCCGGCATCCGGCGAGCCGACGTCAGCCGTCGAGCCCGGCCTTGATGTCGATGTAGGCCTGCCTGCGCAGATCCTCCACCCACTGCGCGGTCTGCCGATCGAGGTCGCGGCGGCGCAGCTCGGCGCGCAGGCCGTCGCGCATCTGCTCGTAGGGCTTGAGGTCGGTGCGCTTGACCTCGACCGCGCGGAACACGTGCAGGCCCTGCGGGCCCTCGACCGGGCCGCGCACGTCGCCCTGCTCCATGGCGAAGGCGATCTGCTCCCATGCCGCCGGCAGGGCGCCGCGCTCGAACCAGCCGAGCTCGCCACCGCCGGCGCGGGTGCTCTCGTCGTCGGAGATCTCGGCGGCGACCGCCGCGAAGTCCTCGCCGCGCTGCACCCGGGCGATGGCCTCGGCGGCGCGCGCCCGGGCGTCGGCGAGCTGCTGCTCGGTGGGCTGCTCGGGCAACGCGATGAGGATCTGGGCCAGGCGCACCGCGCTGACCGACTCGGTCCGCCGCGACAGCTCGTCGTAGCGGGCCCGCACCTGATCCTCGCTGACGTTGACCTTCGGGGTCACCAGCTGGTTCACCGCGCGCAGGCGCAGGAGCTGCCGCCGCAGATCGACCTTGTAGCCGGGGATGGTGAAGCCCTGCTCGGCGAGGGCGGCGGCCAGGCCGGCCTGATCGAGGTTGTTCGAGGTGCGGATCTCCTCGAGGGCGGCGTCGATCTCGCTGGCCTCGACCTCGATGCGCGCGGCCTCCGCGGCCTGCACCATCAGCTCGTCGTTGACCATCTCGTCGAGGGCCTGGCGGGTCAGCTTCTGGACCCGGCGCACGCGCTCCTGCGGATCGGTGATGGCGGCGAGGTCGGGCATCAGGACCAGCAGCCGGGTCTGCAGCTCGCTGGCGAGGATGATCGAGTCGTTGACCACCGCGACCACGCGATCGACCACCAGGCGCTCGCCGCCGCGGGCCGGCTTCGGCCGCGGCGCCGGGGTGTCGGCGTACGCGACGACCATCGGCTGGGCCAGCGCCCACGCCAGACCCAGCCCACAGGCGAAGGTGCCTCGCCGCATGCCGGTCCGACTCGCGGCGCGCGCGCGGGGTTGCCCGCCGGTCGCGCTCACGGGGTCTCCGGCTCCGGCTCCGGCACCGCGCCCGGCGGGATCACCGGCGGCGCGCCGGTCAGCTCCGGCGGCATGCCGAGGTGGCCGTGGGGATCGGCGGCGGGCGCGCCCGCGGTGCTGGTGTCGATGCGGACCTTGCCGAGGCTGGCCTCGTCGACGGTGATCGTGGCGCTGGCGCGCAGCCCGGCGACGAACGCGCCCTGGGCGGCGATGCGCTTGTCGCGATAGAGCTTGTTGCGGATCATCGCCTTGGCCTCGTCGAGGGTCTTGGTCGATGCCTTGCGCTTGCCGGTCTGCTTGACGACGAACCAGCGGCCGTCGCCGGCGTCGATGGGGCCCGACACGTCGCCGACCTGGGCCAGCGCGAAGGCGGCCTCGGCCACCGCCTTGGGCACCTCGGTGGTGTCGATCGCGAAGTAGCGGAGGTCGCCGCCGCGCAGCTTGGTCTCGTCGTCGGTGGAGTACTTGCTCACCAGATCGCGGAACGCCTTGTTGGTGCGGCCGGCCTCGCCCTGGGCCTCGGTCGCGATCCGCTGGGCCTGGGCCTTGGTCTTGACGATGATCGCCGAGGCGCGGACCTCGGCCGGCTTGACGTACTCGGCGAGGTTGGCGTCGTAGTACGCCTGCAGCTCGGCGTCGGTGATCGAATCCGGGGTCAGCTTGCGCTCGAACTCGTCCTTGAGCAGCTTCTGGATCATCACCTGCTTCATGCTGCGCACGACCTCGGGATCCTGATCGAAGCCGCGCCGCTGGGCCTCCTTGGCCAGCACCTCGAACTTGATGAGGGTGTCGAGGAACTCCTTCTTCTGCTCGAGGGAGGCGTAGCGGGCGCGCACGTAGGGCGACTGCTGGTTGAGCTGGGCCTGGAAGTCGCCGAGGGTGATGACCAGGCCGTCGACGGTCGCCAGCGGGGTCGACAGCTCCGACGCCGACTGCCCGGGCAGGCCGGGCCCGCCGACGGGCGTCCCCAGGCGGGCCTTGTCGCGGGCCTGGTCGACGGTGCCGAGGCGGTCGGCCTGGCACCCGAGGAGGGCGACGAAGCAGGGCAGCAGCAGGGCGCGTGCGATCAGCATAAGTCGTGGTCTCCGCAGAGAAATCAGCCAACGGTGCGGTATCACGGCGCCCGGGGCCGGGCAAGCCGGATCGAGCGGCGGCGTCAGCCGGCCGGGACCGCCACCGCGGCGGCCAGCGCCAGCACCGCGGCCAGCGCCGCCAGCGCCGCCACCCGGGCCCAGCGCCCGGCGCCGCCGGTGCCGCGGGCCGCGACCAGCGCCGCGACCACGCACTGCACGGCGTAGTAGCCGGCGAACAGGCGCGAGGCGACCGCGACGATCTCGAAGATGTCGACCGCCCACACCAGGGCGATGCCGATGGCGGCGACCAGCGGGTAGCCGGCCTTCGCGGGCGCGCCGAGCCGGCGCCCGATGGCCTGGCGCAGCAGGCCGCCGGCTCCGACGGTGTCGGCCACCGCGGCGCTGAGCTGGCTCATCAGCGCCGCGACCACCAGCATCGGTGGCAGCACCGTCGCCACCCGCCGCGACAGCGTGATGATGGCGGTCTCGTCGACGGCATCTGGCAACGCCGCCAGGCTCGGCACCGTGAGCGCGACGAAGGCCACGTAGATCGCGCCCGAGGCGAGCTGGGCCCAGCGCATGGTCCGCACCCGGGTCGCGCCGTCGTAGGTGTCGCCGAGGTAGCGCGAGGTCTCGAAGCCCTGCACGACGATCAAGACGCCGGCGAGCACGCGGAACGTCTGCCACGCCGACGCCACCTCCGCCGGGGTGTCGGCGCCGTCGAGGATCGGGCCGGTGGCGTCGTGCAGGCCCCAGCCCACCAGCAGCGCCGCGATGATCGCGAGCTTGATCGACACCGAGTACTCCTCGAGGCGCTCGAGGGCGTCGAGGCCGCGCCACCAGCCGACCGCGCCGATCGCCGCGAGGATGACCGTGGTGGTGATGCGCTCGGCGACCACGCTGGGGTGGCCCGCCCCCTCGAAGGCGAAGGCCGCGAGCAGCCGCAGGTAGAACGCCACCGACACGAAGTAGGCGAGGGCGAGGGCGACGCTCCCGACCTGCTCGAGGCGGCGCAGCGTCGGCGGCGCGTCGTCGCTGGCGAGCAGCGGCTCGGCGTGGGCGATGTTGAAGCGGAGGGCGGCGCCGATGGCGTAGGCGAACACCACCACGCCGGCCATCGCCAGCGGCGCGTAGCGACCGACGGTGTGGCCGAGCAGCGGCACCACCACCAGGAAGCCGCTGCCGATGATCGAGGCCAGGGGCGTCACCGTGGCCCGCCAGGCGCGGTCGTCGCGGATCCGGCGCGACAGCAGCACCAGCGCGGTGCCGAGCGCGAGCGCCACGATGGTCGCGTCGAGCCACATCGCGGCGCATCCTACGCCCGCCGGGTCGATCGCGACCGGCGCGGGGTTCGCCCGCGGGCACTTTGCGGCTATGACGAGGAGGCGGGGCGGCGCCGGGTCGCCCGCGGAGGTGTAGATGAGCTCGACGAACGGAACCTACGATTTCTCGCGCGCGGTGCGCGGCAACCTGCCGGCTGCCCTCGGCGTGGTGGCGGTGCTCGGGCTGATGGTGGCCGGCGGGGTGGCCTACGCTGGCTGCGCCAACCACCACACCCCCGCCGGCCACGTCGGCTACATCAAGTCGCAGCCGTTCGCCGGCGCCGGCGAGTTCAAGGGCGTGCAGACCGGACCGACCTCGACCGGGTTCGCCTGGCGGCTCAACGTGGTCAACATCGACGTGCGGCCGCGGACCTTCAGCGAGGAGATGAAGATCCCGACCCGCAACCGCCTCGAGGTGACGCTGCGCGCCCACGCCCGCATCCGCCTGGTGCCGGCCAAGGTGCGCGACATCGTCGAGACCTACGGTGGCGAGAGCTGGTACGCCAACAACGTCCGCGATCAGTACCGCTCCACGGTGCGCGACAAGGTCCAGCAGCTCGACGTGTTCGAGGTCAAGGACGAGATGCGCAACATCGGCGACGAGGTCCTCGCCGAGATGAAGCGGCGCTACGAGGGCACCGGCATCGAGTTCCTCAGCGTCGACATCGGCGACATCGCGTACCCGCAGGGCGTCGTGAACTCGGTCATCGCGAAGTTCGTCACCAGCGAGGAGAACGAGCGGCGCGACGTCGAGCTCGAGATCGCCCAGCGCCAGATCGAGATCGGCATCGCCGAGGCCCAGGGCATCGCCGACTCCCAGCGGATCATCCGCACCACCCTGGATCCGATCTTCCTGCAGTTCGAGGCGCTGCGCGCGATCGAGGAGCTCGCCAACGCGCCCAACACGACCTTCCTCATCACGCCCATGGGCGACCACGGCGCGTCGCCGGTCATCATGCAGATTCCGGAGGCCAAGTGAACGTCGCCCGCTGGATCGTCGCGCTCGCCATGGTGGCCGCCGCCGGCCCCGGCTGCACCAACCCCGAGGTGCCCCAGGGCCACGAGGGCTACATCTATTACAAGCCGCTCCTCTTCGGCGAGCTCGAGCACCGGGAGAACCTGCGCGGCCCGGCGACCACCGGCATGTCGTGGCGGCTGTTCACCGAGAACGTCGACATGCGCGCCAAGAGCTACAAGGAGGACTTCGAGCTGCTCACCAGCGACAACCTGAGCGTGTCGTTCGAGGTCAACACCCGGATCAAGCTCAAGGACGGCTCGGTCAAGGAGATCGTCGAGCAGTGGGGCGGCTCGAGCTGGTACGAGTGGAACGTCAAGGAGTCGCTGCGGACGATCGTGCGCGAGCAGGTCACCCAGTTCAGCGCGACCGACATCCAGGTCGAGACGCCCAAGGTCAAGCAGCTCATCTCCGAGAAGCTGGCGGCCCGGTTCGGGGGCACGCCGGTGATGGTCGAGAGCGTCGACATCGGCCAGATCCAGTTTCCCGGTGAGGTCGCCGAGGCCATCCAGCGCAAGATCGCGACCAAGCAGGAGCTCGAGCGCCAGCAGTTCGTGCTGGCGAAGGCCAGCAAGGAGGCCGCGATCCGCGTGCTCGAGGCGCTCAAGGTCGCCAAGCAGCAGCAGATCATCAGCTCGACCCTCGACCCGCTGTACGTGCAGCAGCGCGCGGTGCAGGTCTACCGCGCGCTCGGCGCGTCGAAGAACCGCACCATCTTCACGATGCCGAGCATGGCCGAGGGTACCGGCATGCCGCGGGTGCTCACCGAGGGCAAGCGCAAGGTGCTGACCGCCGCCGACGAGGCGCTGCTCGCCGAGATGGAGGAGCGCTACATGCGCGAGGCGCGGACGTTGCCGACCTTCGTCGATCCACCGCCCACCGATCCTGATCCCGTGCCCGTGCCCGTGCCCGTGCCCGATCAGGCTGGATCCGGGTCTGGGTCTGGGTCTGGATCCGGCGCTGGGTCTGGGGCCACCGCACCCTGACGAGCCTCCCGCGCACCATCACCGAGCGCTGAGCCTTCCTCGTCGAACATCGCTCATCGGGCGAGCGGCGTTCGACGACGATTTCGATCGTCGCCGCCGACGATCGTGGCAGGTTCGCGCGCCATGACGCGCGTCGGACGATCGCTGCTCGTGCTCTGCTCGCTGGTGGTCGCCTGCGGCGACGCCTCCGTCGGTGATCCGCCGGCGCCGTCGACCCCCGACGGCGCGACCGCGCCGACGCCCGACGCCGCGCTCGAGCCGTGCGATCCGGCCGGCTTCGACGAGCTGCTCGACCTCGGCGAGCTCGGCGCGATCGCGTCGATGGGCTCGCCGACGGCGCCGGCCACCGTGCACGTCCACGCGCTGACCGAGGCGCTCGCCGACGTCGATCCGCTCACCGCGCGCTACCAGTGGACCTTCGTCGATCCCGACGGCGCGTACCCGAGCCTGGTCGGCTTCAACGCCGCGCACGTGTTCGCCTCGCCGGGCGCCGGCTGCGTCGTGCTCGAGCTGGTCGAGGCCGACGGCCGGGCCCGCCGCTTCGGCGTCACCGTCGAGGTCGGCGCGCCGGCGCGGACCGCGGTGTACGTGAGCGCCGACGGCGACGATGGCGACGACGGCGTCACCGAGGCCACCGCGGTCCGGACCCTGGCGCGCGCCGCCGCGCTGATGGCGCCGGATCACGCCGAGGTGCTCCTGCGCCGCGGCGACACCTTCGACGTCGAGCCCGGCGGCGGCTCGGTGTTCACGCTCGGCGGACAGGACCTGCGCATCGCCAGCTACGGCGACGCGCCCGCCCGGCCGCTGGTGCGCTACCCCGACGCCACCACCCGCTACTTCGTCAGCATGCGCAGCACCGGGCGCGACGTCCGGGTCGAGGGGCTCGCCTTCGATCAGCCGGTGCGCGGTGGCCGCGACACCCAGCCGGTGCTGGTGCGACCCGCGGGCGAGAACGTCACCGTCCGCGACTGCGAGATCCACGCGGCCAAGACCGTGGTCAACGCGGAGTACGGGGCGCCCGGCGCCGGCGGTCCGCTCGGCGAGCGCGCCCTGCGTGGCCTCCTGGTCCAGGACAACGTCGTCACCTCGACCAGCGCGCTGACGATGTACATGGTGTGGCTCGACGGCTCCGACCTGGTCTTGCTCGGCAACCAGGTGCCCAACAGCGTCGAGGAGCACATCTTCCGGGGCGGCACGCCGCACCGGCTGCTCACCGCGTTCAACCGGGTCGGCAACCTCGATCGGCGGTTCGTAGACGCCGCCGGCGCCGCGTGCCCGTGCCCGGGCTGCAGCCGCACCGAGGTGCCGCCGGGCTGCACGTGCCAGCTGCCCGGCGGGTGCGACAACTTCGACACCGCCAAGGGCGTCCACGTGCTGCGCGGGCTGTGGCAGTACGCCTTCTCGGACGAGGTCGTCGACGGTCCGAGCGGCGCCGATCCGCTGTGCATCAACGACGACCCCACCGGCTTCCCGGATCACACCGTGTTCGACTCGCTGACCGTGCACGGCCGCCTGAGCGTGTTCGGCGACCACGTGGTCGTGCGCAACAACGTCGTCGACTGCACCGGCCAGCCCACGTGCCTCAAGATCGCCACCGAGGGCGACTACGCGTCGTGCGCGGCGCTGCGCCCGGTCGACGTCCAGCTCCTGCACAACACCCTGGTGCGCACCGACGATCGCGGCGCGTCGCTCAGCCTCGACGGCCGCGCCGCCGACGTCGTGGTCGCCGGCAACCTCGGCATCGCGCCGGCGGCGGCGTGCGCCGGCAACGAGCAGCTCCTGCGCGGCCCGGCGCTGCACGCGGACTGGACCGTGGCCGACAACGCCTGGCCGGCCGCGGCCGCGGCCAGCGCGTGCTTCGATCAGGGCGCCCTCGACGTCGACCTCGCCGACTGGAATGCCGCCGGCGCCAGCGACCTCGCCCAGGCGGTGACCGTCGACGCCGCCGCGGCCCCGAGCCCGCACCTGGCGGCCGCCGCGCGCCGGGTGCTGTTCGACCGCCGGGGCGTGGCCCGCGGCCCGACCCCGACCATCGGCGCGGTCGAGTAGCGGCGCCGCGCTGGCCACGGGGCTTGCCGGTGTCCGCGCCGACGACAGCCCGGAGGTGACGCCCCTGCGACGCGCGGCGGTCAAGTCGCCGAGATCAGCGCGGCCCGAGATCGCGCGCGACCTGGCGCCGGACTTGCTCCCTGCCGAGGCCATGCGCACTCCCTCGCTGGCTACTGTCCTTGCCACCGTCGCCCTGGCCGCGGCGCCGGGCTGCCTCGACGACGGCGCCGCCAAGGGCGACGAGTCCGAGGTGCCGGAGGACGGCAAGCTCGACTCGTTCCGGTCGCCGACGTATCACGGGCCGATCGGCTTCGGGGTCCGCGAGGAGGCCACGCTGGCTGCGCCCGACGATCGCTTCCACACCTGGGACTTCACGCTGTCGGGCCCGGCCGACCTGGTGATGAACACGCTGCCGCCGTACACCACCGCGCGCAAGGTCGACACCGTCCTGTACCTGTACCGGGAGACCGAGCGCGGGTGGGGCTCGTACATCGCGCGCAACGACGACGCCAACGGCAAGGTGTGGTCCGAGCTGCGGCGCAGCCTCGGCGCCGGCCACTACCGGGTGCTCGTGAAGGGCTACGACGTCGCCACCGCGGGCCGCTTCACGGTGGGCGTGGCCTGCACCGGCGCCGGCTGCGAGCCCGCCGTCACCGAGCCGACCTGCCTGCTCGGACCGACCTTCTACGAGTGGCGCGAGGACCCGCGCTTCAACACCTACCTCGACGCCAAGGTCACCGACGCCGGCGGCCTCACCGAGCTCGAGCAGGAGCAGATCATCCGCGCGGTGCAGGAGTCGTCGCACACCGACGTCACCACCATCGAGGCCGCCTTCGAGGCCGTCGATCAGCACGAGTTCAACCGGGTCGAGCGCCGCGGACCGACCGGCGACATCCTCACCGCCTGGGAGTACGGCGCCGGCGACAACAGCTACGGCGCGATCTTCTTCGCCAACACCCTCGATCGCGCGGCCGCGATCCACGACGGCGACCTCTACCACTGCGCCTACTTCGCGCCCGAGGGCGGCAGCGCGCTCGGCGAGGATTGCCGCGCGACCAGCGACTGTCCGGCGGGCGCCGCCTGTCGCGGCATCACGTCGAACCACGGCGTGTGCGCGACGATCGCGAACCCGGCGGGCAACGGCGACGAGTGCGACGCCGACGACGCCTGCGGCGACGGCCTGCTGTGCCACGGCCTGACCCGCGGCTACGGCCTGTGCGGCCCGGCCTGGATGCGGCGCGACTTCGATCGCACCGAGGCGCTGGCGCTGCCGTCGGGCGGCGAGGCGCGGTCGTACCTCACCGCGTACGGGCTGGCGACCGTCGACACCGACGTCACCGTGCGGGTGCAGCTCGCGCACCCGGCGCCCAACCTGCTGCGGATCTACCTGCGCAACCCGGCCACCGCCGACGTGCTGGTGTGGGACGGCCCGGCCCAGCCGGCCACCAGCGCGCGCCTCGACCTCGCGCAGGTCGTGCTCGGGTTCTCCGGCGACGAGAGCGTCAACGGCACCTGGACCCTGCGGGTGGTCGACACCGGCACCGGCGGCGCCGGCACCCTCGAGGGCTGGGGCATGACCATCGGCTCGCGCTGGGACTGATCCCGGGCGGTCACGGCCACGGCAGGCGCGGCGCCAGCGCGGCGCCGACGGTCGCGCCGCCGACCATCGCGAGCATGCCGAGCCCGATCCGGGCGCCGTACCCGCGGCCGCCGCTGGCGAAGGCGATGACGAGCTTGCTGACGGCGCTGGCCGCGAGCAGCGCGACCAGGCCCCAGCGCGCCTCGGTCAGCGACAGCCCGCCCTGATCGAAGAGCTGGCCGACGCTGGCGATCGAGGCGTGCAGCTCCGCCGCGGCCGCCACCACGATCCCGACGATGGCGCCGCCGACGCCGAGCGAGCCACGCAAGAGCATCGCGCCGACGGTGACGCCGGTGATCATCGCCGCCAGGAGCAGGGCGTGGCCGATGCGGAACATGCGGGTGTCGGCGGTCGGGGTGGGGCCGTCGCCGGCGGGGCCGCCGCGCAGGCCGAGCAGGCCGCCGAGCGCGAGCATGAGGCCCGCGCCCACCAGCGGCGCCGCCACCGCCGGCACCAGGCTCGGCGCGGCGGCGAGCAGGATCGGGACGGTGAGCGACAGCGAGGCCAGGGTGGCCAGCAGCGCGGCGGCCACCGCCGGGCGGCGCTGCGCCGGCGCGTCCTTCGCGCGCTGGCCGAACCCGGCGACGGCGGCGGTCGACGACACGAAGCCGGCGAAGAAGCCGGCCAGCGGCAGGCCCCAGCGACCGCCGACGACGCGCAGGACGACGTGGCCGAGCGCGCTCACCGCCATGATGAGCACCACCAGGCGCCACAACGTCGACGGGTTGACGCCGCCGGCAGGGCCGATGGCGTGGTCGGGCACCAGCGGCAGCACGATGAGCGCGGCCGCGAGGAGGAGCAGCCCGTCCTGCACCTCGCGCTCGCTGATGCGGTCGCGCGCCAGGGCGTGCAGGCGGCGCTTGGCGTACAGCAACCCCGCCACCACCACCGCGGCGCCGGCGGCCACCGGCGCGTGCTCCACCGCGAGGGCGCCGAGCAGCGCGGTCACCGCCAGCGCGATCTCGCCGGTGGCGCCGATGTCGGTGCGCGAGGTCCGCCAGTAGCCGATGAGCACCAGCCCGACGATCAGCGCGAGCACCGCGCCGAGGGCGAGGGCGCCGAGCAGCGCGCCGCAGGCGCCGAGCAGCGCGGCCAGGCTGTGCGTGCGCACGCCGGCGAATGCGGTCTCGGTGCCGGCCTGGCGCTCGCGCACGGTGCCGACCAGCAGCCCGACGCCGAGCGCGGTCAGGAGCGAGATCACCGGGGGCGGGACGTCGAGCATGCGTACCCCGACGGCGTAGCACGGCACCGGCGAGGGCCGCCGCGCCGGCTGCCCCGGGCATCGCGGTGGGGCCTCGTCCGCCAGGCCCGAGGGACCACGGCGCGTGCGCGGCCGTGTGATGCGATGAGGCGTGCGCCGCCGGCGACGCCGCGTCGTGTCCCGGCGACTGCCTGCCGCGTCGAGCCCGCGATCAGGTGCCGGGCGGCCGGCGCGGATCGCCCGGTGGAAACTCGGTCGGCGCGGCGCCTGGCTGCGGCGCCGCCGCCGGCTGCTGCGGCGGATAGCCGGGCTGCTGCGGATAGCCCTGCTGCGGCGGGTAGCCTGGCTGCTGCGGATAGCCCTGCTGCGGCGGATAGCCGGGGTACTGCGGGTAGCCGGGCTGCTGCGGGTAGCCCTGCTGCGGCGGATAGCCGGGCTGCTGGGGGTAACCCTGCGGCGGCGGATAGCCGGGCTGGCCGTGGCCCTGCTGCGCGGCGAGCGCCTGCGCCTCGGCGATCTGGCGGTTGGCGTCCGCGATCGCGGTCGCGCCCTGGGCCATGCCGACCATGCCCTGGACGGCGCCAGCGCCGGGCACCAGGCTCGACGCCGCGTTGCCGCCGACCCGCGACAGCATCGAGCCGAGCATGCCCTGGCTCTGATCGCCGCCCTTCTTGCGGCGGACGAACCACGCCACCGCCGGCACGATCACCGCGACGATGAACAGGACGCCGCCGATGATGAACTTGCCGTACTTGACCCAGGCCGAGATCTTGATGGTCGAGCGCGGGTGACGCTCGGCGATGGCGGCCGCCAGCGTGGCCTCGTCGTAGTACGAGTCGCCCTGGTACGCGACCGGCACGCACGACGCCTCGGTGACCGAGATGTACACGAACAGCAGCTTCTCGACCATGCACTTGTAGCCTGCGGCGAAGCCCGCCAGCTCCGGCTCCGCGGCGAAGGCCTCCGGCAACGAGCCGTCGCCGGCGGCGAAGAACTCCTCGCCGTGCGACGAGCCGCGCCGGGCCTCGGCGGTGCCGGGCACCAGCGTGCACGCGAGCGCCGCGGCCAGCGCCAGCGGGAGGACGAACCGGGTGGTGGGTCGGGTGGGCACCATGGGCCGATCCTACACACCGAGGCCGGTCACCGCGCGGCGGTGCCACGCGAAGTGGTCCTCGGGGTCGCTGGCGACCGGGGGCTCACACCGGCGCGAAGCAGGTCTCGTCGAGCTCGCCCCAGGCGCCGGTCGCGGCGTCGATGATCAGCGGCTCGTGCTCAGGCCGCGGCCAGCGCGAGCAGGGCGCGGCGCGCGGCGGCGCCGGGCGCCTTGGCGTCGTCGGCCGACAGCGCGAACGCGACGCGCCCGTCGGGCAGGCGCTTCCACCCGGGCGCGAGCGTCGGCGGCACCCGCGGCAGGCCCAGCGCGACGCGGCTGGCGCCGAGCTCGAGGGTGGTGGCGCCGAGCCCGCGCGCGAGCACCTTGAGCGCCATCAGCTCGGCGAGCTGGTGGACCTCGCGCGGCGGCGGCCCGAACCGATCGCCGAGCTCGGCGATCACCGCCGCCAGCTCGTCGTCGGTGTCGGCGCTGGCGAGCTGCTTGTACAGGCTCAGGCGGAGGCCCGGATCCGGCACGTAGTCGACCGGGATGTACCCCGGGGTGGCCGCGGTGATCTCGGGATCGATGGCGCGGTGGATCGGCTGGCCGCGCAGCTCGCCGACGGCGGCCTCGAGCATGCGCACGTAGGCGTCGAAGCCGACCGCGGCGATCGAGCCCGACTGCTTGGCGCCGAGCAGCTCGCCGCCGCCACGGATCTCGAGGTCCGACGACGCGATGTGGAAGCCGGCGCCCAGCTCGGTGAAGCGCTGCAACACCTCGAGCCGCCGGCGGGCATCGGCCGACAGCCGCTCGGCGCCGGGGATGAGCAGGTAGCACCAGGCGCGCTCGCGCGAGCGGCCGATGCGGCCGCGGAGCTGGTAGAGCTGGGCCAGGCCGAAGGCGTCGGCGTCGGCGATGAACATGGTGTTGGCGCGCGGGATGTCGAGGCCGCTCTCGACGATGCTGGTCGCGCACAGGATGTCGACCTTGCCGTCGATGAACTCGACCATCGCGCGCTCGAGCTCGGCGTCGGCCAGGCCGCCGTGGGCGATGCCGACCCGGGCCCGCGGCACCAGCTGGCGCAGGTACTCGGCCCACTCGGTGATCGACCGGGTCTCGTCGTTGACGTCGAGCGGCGGCAGCTCGCCGGGGGCGCGCTTGCCCGGCACCGCGCGGCGGTGGGCGTCGATGCGCGGCGTGATGAAGAAGATCTGGCCGCCGCGCGCCAGCTCGCGCTCGATGGCCTCGCGCACGGTGGCGTCGTCGACGGTCGACACCAGGGTGCGCACCGCGTGGCGCTCGGCCGGTGGCGTGGCGATGAGCGACAGATCGCGCAGCCCGGTCATCGCCAGGTGCAGCGTGCGCGGGATCGGGGTGGCGCTCAGGGTCAGGACGTCGAGCTGGGTGCGCAGCCGGCGCAGGCGCTCCTTGTGGGCCACGCCGAAGCGCTGCTCCTCGTCGATGACGAGCAAGCCCAGGTCGCGCCAGCGCAGATCCGGCGACAGCAGCCGGTGGGTGCCGACCACCAGATCGAGCCGGCCGTCGGCGAGCCGCGCGATCACGTCGAGCTGCTCGGCCTTGGTCTGGAACCGCGACAGCTTGCCGACGTTGATCGGGAAGCCGTCGGTGCGCGCGACCAGCGTCCGGTAGTGCTGCTCGACCAGCACCGTCGTCGGCGCCAGCAGCGCGGCCTGCTTGCCGGCGGTGACCGCGCGAAACAGCGCGCGCAGGGCGACCTCGGTCTTGCCGTAGCCGACGTCGCCGCACACCAGGCGATCCATCGCGCGCGGCGCCTCCATGTCGGCCATGACCGCGTCGATCGCGGCCAGCTGATCCGGCGTCTCCTGATGCGGGAACCGGGCGACGAACTCGTGGAACGCCTCGTCGGCGGCCGGGTAGGCGTAGCCGGGCAGCGCGGCGCGCTGCGCGTAGATCTGCAAGAGCTCCTCGGCCAGCGCCTGGATCTGCTCGCTGGCCCGACGCTTGGTCTTGTCCCAGGTCAGGCCGCCGAGCTTGTCGAGGCGCGGCGGCGCACCACCCTCGCCGACGAAGCGCTCGACCTCCCCGAGGCGATACACCGGCAGGTACAGCGCGGCGCCGTCGTACTCGAGGTGGAGGAAGTCGACCTCGGCCTGGCCGTCGCCGAGCGGGAGCTGGCGCAACCCGAGGTAGCGGCCGACGCCGTGCAGCTGGTGCACGAGGTAGTCGCCAGGGCGGAGCTGGCCGAAGTCGGCGACGCCGCCACGCAGGGCATCCTTGGCCCGACGGGCCGCCGCCGGCCGGCGCGCGGCGGCGCGGGCGCCGAACACGTCGGCGCTGGTGATCACCGCCAGCCGATCCGCCGGCGCGGTGAAGCCGCTCGACGGCGAGGTCCGGCTGATCACCACGCCCGGGCGCGCCAGCGCGGCGGCGAGATCGTCGCCGTCGGCGTGGACCCGGGCCGCGAGGCCGGCCTGCTCGCACACGCCCACGAGGCGATCGATCCGGGCCTGGCTGTCGCAGCCGACCAGCACGGCGAGCCCGTCGGCGAGCCAGCCGCGGATGGCGTCGAGCAGCGGCCGGGCGCCGTGCTCGGCATCGGCGTGGCGCGCGCGCTCCAGCGCCAGCCGCAGCGGCTGCTGGGTGTCGACGGCGACCCGCACGCGGGCGCCGCCGGCGTCGCCGACCACCTCGAGCGCGGGCAGCCGCAGCAGCCGCCGCGGCGTCGTCAGCGCCGTCGCCAGCTCGGCCGGCGCCAGGAAGTGCGCCTCGGGCGCGAACGCCACCGCGCGCGCGTCGCGCTTCGCCGCGAACCCGATGCCGGCCTCGTGCCAGGCGTCGTCGGCGGCGCGCGCGATCGCCGCCGGATCGAGCAGCACCCAGGTGGCGTCCGCCGGCAGCATCGGCGGCACCGCCTCGAGGTCCGCGTGCATCGCCGGCGTGAACGCCTCGAGCCCGACGGTGAGCTCGCCGGCGACGACGGCGTCGGCGAGCTGGCGGGCCGCCTTCGACGGCACCAGCAGCTCCTCGCCGGCGGCGCGCAGCCGGGCCCGGACGTCGACCTCGCCGGAGGTGAAGGTCTCGCGGGTCGGATGCACCAGGACCTCGGCGACGTCGCGCAGCGTGCGCTGCGAGATCGGGTCGAAGCTGCGCATCGACTCGATGACGTCACCGTCGAGCTCGAGGCGCACCGGCAGCGCGGCGCCCGGCGGGAACAGATCGAGGACGCCGCCGCGCACCGCGACCGTGCCGGGATCGTCGACGACCGGCACCCGGGCCCAGCCGCCGGCCACCAGCGCGGCGACCGCGGCGTCGCGATCGATGGTCAGCCCGGGGGCGAACCGCTGGGTGCGCGCCGCCAGCTCGGCGCGCGGCACCGTGCGCCGCGCCAGCGCCAGCGCCGAGGTGACGACGAGCGGCGGCGCGCAGCCGGCGGCCAGGCGCGCCAGGGTGGTGACCCGCTCGGCCACGACCCGGGCGTCGGGCGACAGCTCCAGGTACGGCGAGACGTCGATCGCCGGCAGCAGCGCGACCTCGTCGTCGGCGACGCCGAAGGCGGCGAGGTCGTCGACGAAGGTGCGGGCGCGCTCGTCGTCGGCGAGCACCACCACCAGCGGGCCGTCGCCGCGCAGGCGCGCCACCGCCATCGCCGCCCATGCCGGGGTGGCGCCGTGCGCCGAGACCGGGCCGGCGCCGAGCAGGCGGCGGAGATCGTCGACGGCGACGGGCGGTGACATCGGCGGGCGCGCACCTTAGCGGGCGATCGCGACCGGGGCCAGCGCCGACGGCGCTCAGCGCGCGAGCAGCTTGATCTCGGCGACGTTGACCCGCTCGAAGCGGCCCGACGCGCCGCCGGTGCCGCCGGTGTAGCTCGCGAAGTGCTCGAACGCCGACATGTTGACGGTGGTGGCGTCGGCCACCAGCCGGATCCGGTAGCTGGTGCCGGCCACCAGGTCGACCTCGGCGAAGGTGGAGTCGGCCCACACGTCCCAGGTGCCGAGCTGCGGCATCACCACGACGCCGGTGCCGACCTCGGCGCCGGCCTCGGTCTCGACCACCACGCGCTTGGCCGCGGCGGTGATGCCGGTGGTCACGCCACCGGCGCCGTTGCCGTAGACGAGCTGCACCAGGTGCGCGCCGGTGCGGCTGGCGACGAAGGTCGGCGTCGCCAGGGTGTGGCCGGCGTCGCCCCACTCGGCGACGTGCGGGCGGCCGTGATCGCCGGCGAGGACGCCGCCGACGGCGACGAGGTCGGCGGCGGCGAAGGTGGTGATCGCGGCGGTGCCGTCGCCCCACCAGCACGCCGGCGCGCCGTGCTGCGAGCAGGCGCCCGAGGCGAAGCAGGCCTCGACCGCGTAGCACGGCGAGCCGTCGTCGGCGGCGCCGGCGTCGAGGTAGCGGGTGGTGGTGCCGGCCAGGTCGTCGGCGATGCGCACGCCGTCGCGGTAGATCGCCAGCGTCAGGTCGGCGGCGGCGTCGCCGCCGGTGGCGAGGTCGAGGGCGACGTCGGCGCCGTCGCGGCCGACCGCGGTGATGCTCGGCGTGCGCGGGCCGTAGAGGTCGCGCCAGTCGGCGGCGGTGCGCTCGGTGAGCGCGCCGGCGTCGCCGTCGCCGTCGCCGAGCTCGACGTCGATGCGGCTCTGCGCCGCCAACAGGTCGTCGTCGATGACGCCGTCGTGGGCGACGCCGTCGACGGTCAGCCCGGTCACCGCCAGCCGCCCGGCGGCGCCGCCGACCGGCGGCAGGTGCACGACGATCGTCACCCGGCGCCCGCGCCAGGCCAGGTCGTTGAGCACGAGCTCGTCGGTGCCGGCGAGCAGGCCGTCGCGCAGCGCGCGCGGCAGGTACGGATCGATCCGCAGGCCGTCGCGCTCGGCGCGCACCCCGAACAGCGTGTGCTCGACCATCGACAGGAACCCGGCGACCGACCACAGCTGCCGCTGAGAGTTGACCACCGGCCCCGAGTAGGCGCCGTCGTCGACGTACGGCGCGCCGGTGACGGTCTCGAGGTTCTCGACGTTGGACAGGTTGAGCGCGGCGCCGCGGATGAGCGCGCGCATCGCCCGGGTCGCGACCGCGGCGTTGTCGGCGGCGGCCGCGGCGCGCAGCCAGTACGCGGTCACGAACGGCCACTCGGCGCGGTTGTGATAGATGGCGGTGAGCTGCTGCTGCGGGAAGATCACCGGCGCGGCGCCGGGGCCCACGTGGGGATAGCTCGCGAGGATCCGGCGGGCCTGGTCGGGGGTGGCGACGCCGCCCGCGACGGCCAGCGCCGAGCCGAGCAGATCCCAGCGCCGCACCGGCGCCGGATCGAGCGCCGGCCCGGTGAAGGTCGCGAACAGCCCGGCGTCGTCGTCCCACAGCCGGGCGCGGATGCGGGCGCGCAGGGCGTCGGCCCAGCCCTGGTAGCGGGCGGCGTCGGCGGTGGCGCCGGCGTCGGTGGCCAGCCCGGCGGTGACCTCGAGCGCGCGCAGGTGGAGCAGGTTGGTGCTCAGCGCCTTGCTGCTGGCGATCGGCGTCACCACCGCGGCGGTGCTCGCCGGGTAGCTCTGCTCGCGCCAGTCGAGGAACGACTGCTCGCCGCGGTAGAGGCCGTCGGCCTCGTCGAACACCACCGCGCGATCGTGATCGAGGGTGGCGCGCAGCGCGGCCAGCGCGCGGGCGGCGAAGGCGTCGCGCTCGCCGCCGGTGAGGCGCGGCAGCAGCGCCGCGGCGCCCATCGCCCACACCACGCGATCGGTCGACACCGGGTAGCTTCCGCCGGTGCCGGTGTCCTGCACGATCTGCTCGCCGGCGACGCCGTCGCGGCGGCCGCTGAGCTTGAACTCGAGGGAGTTGCGCGCGCGCAGCGGATCGACGCCGGCGAGGCCGAGGTCGACCGCGTAGGAGATGTCGCGGGTCCACACGTACTTCCACAGGCGCCCGGTCTCGAAGCAGCCGCCGGTGGGGCAGGCCAGCGGCGCGCCGTCGTTGAACGCGCCGTCGGTGATGCTGTCGACGGAGTTCTCCCGGGCCTCGAGCTGGGCCAGCGCGTACAGGGCGTCGAGCAGATCGTGGCCCGAGCGCAGGGTCGGGCGATCGTCGGCCTCGACCACGGTGCGCGGGCTCGCCGGCAGGGCGTCGCGGCGCGACGCGGTCGAGCTCAGCGCGTAGGTGCGACGGCAGGCGTCGGCGTCGGTGATCGCGGCGACCGCCTCGCCGAGCTCGTCGGTCCACAGGGCGGTGCCGGTGCGATCCGCGGTCGGGGTCACGCACGCCGGCGGCGGCAGCGGCGCGTCGGGGGGCCGCCGTCGGGGCTGGCCGGGTCGTCGCCGCCGCAGGCCGGGAGGGGCACGGTGAGCAGCACGGCGACGCGACGCATCCTGCCAGCTATCACGAAGCCGCGGTCGGCGAGGGTGGTTTTCGGCGGGTGCCCTCGACGGCGGTCCGTCACCGGCTGCGCCCGGGCGCACAGCGCGCGCACGCCGTGCGCGCCCGCGCTCGGCCAGGCCGGCCCCGCGGCCACCGTGGGGCGGCACGCCGGGTGCAACACTTCGGTTCGTGCCCCAGGGATTCGACCTCTTCGATCGCGGGCGCTGGCCGCGCTCCGGCGAGCCCGGCGCGATCGACGCCGCGCCGCCCGAGCCCGACGACCTCGGCGCCGAGGCCCGCGCCGCCCGCGAGCTCGACGCCGCGCGCGCCCGGGTCGAGCGCGACGCGGCCAAGGTCCACGCCGAGACCCGGCGCGGGCTGGTGGCCGAGCTCTTGCCGGTGCTCGACAACCTCGACCGCACGGTGCGCGCCGCCGAGGCCAGCGGCGAGGCGCCGGCGTTGCTCGAGGGGGTGACGCTGGTGCGGGCCCAGCTCGAGCGCGTGCTCGGTGGCTACGGCGTGACGCGCATCGACCCGGTCGGCGCCCGGTTCGACCCCGCGGTGCACGAGGCGATCTCGGTGACCTCGGTTCGCGATCCGGCGCAGCACGGCGTCGTGCTCGAGGCCGAGGCGGGCTACCGCATGGGCGAGCAGCTCCTGCGGCCGGCGCGGGTCGTGGTCGGGCGCTGGCTCGGCCCGGGCGCCGCGCGCTGACGACGACGGCGCCCGCCGCGTGTACAGTGCGGCGTGCTCGCGCGCGCCCTCGGGGTCGTGATCGTCGTCGCCGGCGTCGGCGGATGTCGCCGCGACGTCGGCACCGCCGAGCCGGGCTGCCCCGCGCTCGAGGTCACCGTCGACGGCGAGCCGGTCGCCGGCCTCGATCATGGGCTCGCGTTCACCGCGCGCAACGGCGCCTTCGAGACCCTCACCGTGCAGCAGTCGAACCGCGCCGATCTCGGGTGCGAGGACCTGATGCCCGAGGCTGGTCGTCAGCGCGCCGCCGGCGAGCGCACCGTCGAGGCGTTCGTCACCGGCGGCCGCCGCGGCACCGGCGTCGCCCTCGACGACTACCGCCAGCTCGACGTGGCGGTGCAGGCGCTCGGCGCGGCGGCGCCGACGCCGGGCGCGATGGTGTCGCTGTGCGTGCCGGCGACGACGATGGTCCCCATCGGCGGGCGCCACGCGGGCCGCACCGTGACG
>JAWKQW010000033.1:0-77231 GCA_041389945.1 Kofleriaceae bacterium | reverse complement strand
GCTCGTGGGCGTCGTCGGAGTCGAGGTCGGCGGTGACGAGCAGATCGCCGCTGCCGTCGTACAGCTCCATCGCCAGGTCGAAGTCCTCGTCGTCGTAGGGCGGCGCCGGCGACGCCTCGAGCGAGAGCCGCAGGTCGCCGGGCATCGGCAGATCGACCGCCAGCCAGCGCGCCCGCCGGAACTCGGCGTAGGACAGATCGTCCTCGTACTTGGCCTCGAGCTTGTCGTCGAGGGTCAGCACCTTGGGCTTCTTCCAGGGCTTGGCCTTGTCGCTCTTGTAGCCCGAGTGCTCGGGGATCGAGGCGCCGCACCCGACGAGCAGGGCGGCGACGGCCAGAGTCGGTGCGACACCACGGCGCACGCGGCGAAACATGGCGTGAGCCTAACACGTGCTAGACGGCGGGCATGGTGCTGGCCCGGGTCATGTCGGTCGCGCTGGCGACGGCGGCGGTGGGCTGCGGCGGCCCGGTCGCCGGCGGCTCCGAGGACGGCGCGACGATCTTCTCGGTGGCGTGCGCCACCTGCCACGGCGACGCCGGCAAGCCACCGGCGTCGATGGTGGCGCAGCTGCGCGTGCGCGATCTCACCGAGCCGGGGTTCCGGGCACGGGTCACCCTCGAGGGCGTGGCCCAGCAGGTCCGGATCGGCTCGGCCAACCACCTGATGCCGGCGTTCGCGGGCACGCTCACCGAGCCGCAGATCCGCGCGGTCGCCGCGCACGTGTTGACGCTGGCCCCGGCACCGGCGGCGCCGTAGGTCGCGGCCCGGCGGTCGATCGACCGATGAGTGCGGCCGCGTGCGAACGTCTGGGTTCGCACCATGAGCCCCGACGCCTTCGAGGAGCTGGTCGCGCCGCATCGCCGCGCGCTGGCGGCACACTGCTACCGGATGCTCGGCTCGCTGGCCGAGGCTGAGGATCAGGTGCAGGAGACGCTGTTGCGCGCGTGGCGCGGCATCGACGGCTTCGCCGGGCGGGCGTCGCTCAAGACCTGGCTTCATCGCATCGCCACCAACGCGTGCCTCGACGTGCTCCGCACCCGGCCGCGGCGCGAGTTGCTGCTCGAGGGCACCCAGCCCTTCGATCCTGCGCAGCCGCTGCCGGGCGCGAGCGCCGAGATCCTGTGGCTCGAGCCGGCGCCGGCGTCACTGCTCGACCCCGAGGCCAGCGTGGCCAGCCGCGAGACGGTGCGGCTGGCGATGATCGCGGCGCTGCAGCGGCTGCCGGCGACCCAGCGCGCGGCGCTGCTCCTGAGCGACGTGCTCGAGTGGCCGGTGGCCGACGTCGCCGCGCTGCTCGACACCACGCCCGCGGCGATCAACAGCGCGCTGCAGCGGGCGCGCGCCACTCTCGCCGGCCACCGGCGGCCGAGGCGGCCGGTCGATCCGGCGCTGCTCGAGCGCTACGTGCGCGCGTGGGAGCAGGGCGACATCGCCGCGTTCGCCGCGCTCCTGCACGAGGACGTCGTCGTGAGCATGCCGCCGGTGCCGGCGTGGCTGGCCGGGCGCGACGCGGTGGCGGCGTTCCTCGGGCCGCGCATGACCCCGGGGGCGCAGCGCATGGTGCGGGTCGACGGCGCCGACGACGTGACCTTCGCGTTCTATCGTCGCGACGGCCAGGGGTTCACCGCGCGCGCGATCGAGGTCGTCACCTGGGAGGACGGCCTGGTCCGCGAGCTCCACGCGTTCTTCGATCGCGACCTGGTGGCGCGCTGGGGCGTGCCGGCCGCGCGCGCCGACGATTGACCGATGAGTCGCGCGGCGGCGCCTCGTCGGTCACCGCATGAAGCTCTACTACCACCCGAAGTCGCCGTACTCCCACAAGGTCATGATCGCGCTCGCCGAGAAGGGCGCCGCGTTCGAGGCCTGCGCGGTCAAGCCGAGCGACCCCGCCTTCCGGGCGCTCACGCCGCTGGCGAAGGTGCCGCTCCTGGTGCTCGCCGACGGCTGGAAGATCCCCGAATCGTCGATCATCGTCGAGTACCTCGACGCCCACGTCGACGGCGGCACCCGGCTCATCCCGGCTGGGATCGACCTTGCCCGGCAGACCCGCTTCCACGATCGGATCACCGACCTCTACGTCACCGAGCCGCTGATGGCGCTGCTGTTCGGCGTCGGCGACGCCGCCGCGGCGCACGCGCGGCTCGACGCGCTGTTCGCCGGCTACGACGATCAGCTCGCGAAGCGCGCGTGGGTGATGGGCGAGGCGTTCTCGCTGGCCGACTGCGCGCTGCTGCCGGCCCTGCGCTACGCCCGCACCCTGCATCCGTTCGAGCGGTGGCCGCACCTGTCGGCCTACGCCGCGCGCGGCCTCGAGCGGCCGAGCGTCAAGGCGCTGTTCGCCGAGCTCGCGCCGCACCTCGCCGCGGCGTGAGCGGGTGGCGCGGCCACGCGCCGCGCTCGGAGCGATGGCTCCACTCACCGCCGGGCGAAGCGGTAGTGGGCGACGACCCACTCGCGGCCGTGGCGGTAGCCGAACAGCTCGGCGCAGGCGAGGAAGAACACCCGCCAGCGCTGCAGCCGGCGCGCGGCCGCCGCCGGGTCGTCGCCGTCGCCGAGCGCGCGCAGGACCTCGGGCTGGCGCGCCATCAGGTTGGCGTACCAGGCCTCCGCGGTGCGCGCGTAGTGCTCGCCACCGAGGTGCCACTCGGCCTCGAGGCGGAGGTCGTCCTGGAAGTGGTGCAGGAGCTGCGTCGACGGCATCAGGCCGCCGGTGAAGAACTCGCGCGCCATCCAGTCGGTGGCGCCGGCGTCGTCGAAGGGGTAGGCGTGGCGGGTGTGGGCGAAGACGTGCACGAACAGCGCGCCGCCGGGCGCCAGCGCCGCCGCGATGCGCGCGAGCAGCGCCCGGTAGTTGCGCATGTGCTCGAACATCTCGATGGAGACCACCCGATCGAAGGTGCCGAGCGCGGCCAGGTCGAGGGTGCGGACGTCGGCGGTCACCACGCGCAGGTTGTCGAGCCCGGCGGCGGCGGCCCGCGCCTCGATGGCGGCGCGCTGGCTCGCCGAGTTGGACACCGCGGTGATGCGCGCGCGTGGGTAGCGGCGCGCGGCCCACAAGGACATCGAGCCCCAGCCGCAGCCGAGATCGAGGATGGCCTGGCCGTCGGCGAGGCCGGCGCGGGCGGCGGTGCGCTCGAGCATCGCGGCCTCGGCGCCGGCGAGGTCGGTCACCTCCGGCGTCCACAGGCACGCGCTGTACTTGCGGTGCGGGCCGAGCACCAGGTCGAAGAACGCCGCCGGCACCTCGTAGTGCTGCCGGTTGGCGGCCTCCGTCGCGATCGCGATGGGCGCGGCGCGGAGCTCGTCGACGAAGGCCTGGTGCGCGGCGGCCTCCTCCTCGACGGTGCCGCGCAGCTCGCGCAGGCGCTGGGCGCACACGGCGCGGATGCCGGCGCGCAGGACGGCTTCCGGCACCCGGCCGGAGTCGATGGCGCGCTCGATGACGGTGGCGAGCTGGGGGATCATGGGACCTCTCGGCGGCGCGGCGGCCACGGGATGAAGGCGCTGGTGCGCGCCTGGTAGCGGCGGTAGGCCTCGCCCTTGCTGCGCAGGGCCTGGGCCTCGGTGGCGGGGATGCCGGTCACCCACCAGATGCTCGCGAGCAAGATCGTCGGCGCGGCGAAGGCCAGCGACCCGTGCACGAAGGCGCTGGCGTAGAGGGCGTGGCCGGTCCACACCAGGACCTCGAAGAAGTAGTTCGGGTGGCGCGACCACGACCACAGGCCGACGTCGCACACCTGGCCGCGGTGGCTCGGGTCGCGCTTCCAGGCCGCGAGCTGGGCGTCGGCGACGGTCTCGCCGACGAGCCCGACGGCGCTCGCGGCGACGCCGAGCACCAGCAGCACGGTGCCGGCGGTGCCGCCGCGCGCGGGCGCCACGAACGCCCACACAAACCCGATCGACAGGATCGCGGTGAGCGCGGCCTGGGCCTGGAAGAACACGAAGAACGCGCGGCCGGCGTGCGGCGACCATTTGCGGCGCAGCTCCTGGTAGCGGCCCTCCTCGGCGCCGGTGGCGGCGCCGCGCGCGACCAGGTAGGCGGCGAGGCGCAGGCTCCACGCGGCGACCAGCACCGTCGGGGCGATCACCTGCGCGGTCGGCTGGTCCGTGGTCGCGGCGAGCGCTGCCACCACCAGCGAGAACGATCCGGCCCAGCCGACGTCGACGATGGCGGCGTTGCCGGTGCGCTGGCTCACCAGCCACAGGACGAGCTGCAGCCCGGCGGCGATGGCCCACGCCAGCGCCACGCCGTGCAGCGCGGCGGTCATCGACCGCCCGCGGTCGGCGCCGCGCTCACGGGCGCTCCAGCACCACGTGGTGCACGCCGAGGGTGCGCTCCGCGAACGCGGCCTCGCTGAAGGACAGGTAGAGCAGCCAGGTGCGCACGAACGGGTCGTCGAAGCCGAGGGCGCGGACCGCCGGCAGCGCGGCGGTGAAGCGCTCGCGCCAGGCCCGCAGGGTCGGTGGGTAGCCGGCGCCGACGTCGTCGGCGGAGGCCTCGCGCAGGCCGGCGGTGGTGGCCGCCGCCCGGATCGCGGCCATCGACGGGATGACCGCGCCCGGGAAGATGTACATCTGCATCCAGTCGACGCCGCGGCGGTACGCGTCGTAGCGATCGTCGGGCATGGTGATGGCCTGGAGCGCCATCCGCCCGCCCGGCCGCAGCGCGCCGGCGCAGGCCGCGAAGTACGCGGGCAGGTACTCGTGGCCGACCGCCTCGATCATCTCGATCGAGACCAGCTTGTCGTAGGTGCCGCCGACGTCGCGGTAGTCGCGGAGCTGGACGTCGACGCGATCGCCGAGGCCGGCGGCGGCGACCCGGGCCCGGGCCAGCTCGCTGGGCGCGCGACACCGTGATCGCGGGTGACCCGGCAGCCCTGGGTGCGGGCGGCGTGGATCGCCATCCCGCCCCAGCCGCACCCGATCTCGAGCAGGTGGTCGGCGGGGCCGAGGTCGAGCAGGTCGGCGAGCCGCTCGAACTTGGCGTGCTGTGCGGCGGCGAGCTCCGTCGTGCCTGCCGGCTACAGCGCGCTCGAGTACGCCAGGTCGCCTCGTCGAGGAACAGCCGGTAGAACCGTTGCCGAGATCGTAGTGCGCGTGGATGTTGCGCGCGCTGCCGTGCGCGGAGTTGGCGGCCCGTCGGTGCCGGACCAGATCGGGGATGCGACCGAGCACGGTCAACGGCGACTCGGCGGCCGCGGCCCGGGTGCCGCGGAGGAACACGCGCACCGAGGTCACGAGATCGGGGCTCGACCAGTCGCCGGCGACGTAGCCCTCGCCGGCGCCGAGCTCGCCGCGCACCAGCAGCTGGGTGAACAGCCGCTCGTCGTGGACCTCGATCACGGCGTCGGCCGGGCCGGGGCCGCCGACGCGCGCGACCTCACCGTCGGGCAGGCGCAGGTCGAGGCGGCCGGCGGCCCAGCGCCGGCGCAGGGCCCACAGCGCGAGGCGGCGTGCGGCGGTCTCGGCCAGGGGCACGCGCGGCATCGGCGCGACGAGCGGGTGAGCGACGGACATCGCTGGCTTTGACCCCCGAGCCGCGGCGGCGGTTACGGGATCGCGGGGGCCGGGCGGTGATCGGGGCCGGGCCGCCGGTACGGCACGCCGCGCGCGTGCAGCAGGAGCGCCTGCCAGTGGATCCTCGCGATGACCTGCGCGGTCATCAGCGGGCAGCGTGCGGCGGCCGCGGCCAGCGCCTCGATCCGACAGCGGCGCCCGCCGGCCAGCGAGGTGGGCGACGAAGACCCGGGCGCCGGCGTCGTCGCGGACGTCCATCTGGATCGGTCAGCTCGTCGCCGTCGAGCGGCGCGTCGAACCGGAACTCGTAGCGCATGGGCCCGTGCAGGAACGGCGACACGAACAGCTCGCGGTCGTGCGCGAAGCGCGCCGGGCCCGGGCCGGCCACCCGCTGGGCATCCCCGAGCACGTAGGCGTGGCGGCCGCCGTAGGTAAGAGCGATCTTCGGCGACCGCGTGGGCGAGCCCACCCGCGCGATAGCCGAGGAAGAAGCTGACCGGGTTGAACACGTAGCCGGCTACCCGCAGGTTGGTGATCACGCGCAGCTCGTCGGGCGCGGCCAGCCGGCGGCGCCGACCCGGGCGGCGTGGGCGGCGGCGAAGCCCGACGGTGGCGGCGCCGTCGTAGTCGGCGTCGCGCAGCGCGAACAGGCCACGGCGGTTGTGGCTGAACAGCCGCACGCTGGTCGAGCGCGGCGAGCTCGGTCGGATGGATCGCGGCGACGTACACCGGATACCGGAACGTCCGGCGGGCGAAGCGATCGCGGCGGGTGTGGGTCAGGTGGCCGTAGAGGGCCGAGCGGATCACGCGGCGTCCTGGCGGACCCGGCCGCGCGCGCCGCGTCGGCAGCGGCGAGGGCGGCGGCGCGCTGGCCCGCACGCAGGCCGTCCTCGTGGAAGCCGAAGCCGAGGTGGGCGCCGGCGTAGTAGGTAGCGCCACGCCCTGATCCGCGGCAGCTCGCGGGTCGCCGCCAGCGCGGCCAGGTCGAACAGCGGTGCGCGGTCGGCGCGGTGGCGGACGTCGGCCGGGCATCGGGCGCCGCGGGTTGAGGGTGAGCTGCGGCGCCTCGTCGACGAATCCCTCGCAGCGCGCGTTCATCCAGTAGGTCACCGCGACCTGGCCGCGATCGGCGTCGGCGACGTAGTTCCACGATGCCCGTGCCGCCGCGCGCGCGGGCAGGTGGTCGACGTCGCCGTGCAGGACGGTGTGGTTCTGGCTGTAGCGAAACGAGCCGAGCAGGCGCGCCTCGTCGGCGGTCGGCGCCGCCAGCAGCGCGAGCGCGGTGTCGGCGTGGGTCGCGAGGATCACGCGATCGAACCGGGCCTCGGCGCCGTCGACGATCACGGTCACGCCGTGGGCGTCGCGGTGCACGCGCTCGACCGGGCAGCCGGTGCGCCAGGTCACCGGCAGGCGCGCCTGCAACGCCTCCACGTAGCGGCGGCTGCCCCCGACGATGGTGCGCCAGGCCAGCGGTCGTACCGGTCGCAGCATGCCGTGCTGATCGAGGAAGCGCAGGTAGGTCACCGCCGGGAACGCGCCGCAGCGCGCCGGCGCCAGCGACCACAACGCGGCGGCCAGCGGCACGATGAACTGCTCGCGGACATCGTCGTCGACGCCAGCGTCGGCGAGGTACTCGTCGAGCGAGCGCCCGCCCAGGCCGCCGGCGGCGAGATCGCGCTGGGCGCGCCGCAGGAAGCCCAGCACCCCCAGCAGCATCCGCCAGTGGCGCCGGTCGAACAGCCGGCGCCGATCGGCGAACACCGCGCCGAGGCTGGCGCTGCCCCACTCGACGCCGAGGTGCGGCAGGCTGACGCTGAACGACATCGAGGTCGGTCGGGTGGCCACGCCGAGCTCGTCGAGCAGCCGGAAGAACCGCGGGTAGTTGTCGCGGTTGCACACGATGAAGCCCATGTCGACCGCGAGCGGCCCTCGGCGCCCGGGCACGGTGACGGTGTGCACGTGTCCGCCCAGCGTCGGCGCCGCCTCGAACACCGTCACCTCGTGGTGCGGCGCCAGCGCGTGGGCCGCGCCGAGGCCCGAGATGCCGCTGCCGATGATGGCGATCCGCACGCGGGCTTGGACGCCGCGCGGCCGCGATCGGATACAGCGAACCGGGCGGGGCCCGGTGCTACGGCGTCGGCGCGACCCGCTCGCCGACGAGCACCTCGGCATGGGCGCACCGCAGCAGCGCCTTGTCGTGGGTGCGGGTAGCGGCGCACGCCGCCGGGGTGGCCGGAGTCGGCGTGGCCCAGGTCTCGCGCCGCAGGGTGACCCTGCCGTCGTCGGCGACGGCGATGGTCTGGTGCTCGAAGGAGGCCTCGTCGCAGGCGCCGTCGGCGCCGGCTCGCATCGTGTTGCCATCGGCGGGGGCCCAGGCGGTGCCGTCGAGCGTGTCGAACTGCCAGCCGACCGCCTGATCGCAGTCGACGTCGTCGACGCCGTCACAGCCCCACACGTCGAGACGCGGGATCTCGAGGGGCTCGCGCTCGACGGTGAGCTCGAACGCCGCCACCGGCGTCGCGGCGGGCGCGCCCGGGCCGTCGCAGCCCGCCGCGTGCTCCTCGTGGCGCACGACCTTGAAACGGCCCTGGGTCCGCGGATCCGGGGTGGCGGTGCGCGCACAGCTCGGCTTCACCCCGAGCGCGCACGCGCGCTCGAACGAGGCGGTCGCCGCCGCGACGTCCTCCTGGAGATCGAGCTGGATGTCGCCGAGCTGCGCGCACGAGCTCGGGTGGTCGGCGGCGCAGCGCGCCCGTAGCACCACCAGGCCACGCTCGAGGTCGGCGTCCTCGTGATCGCCGAACATCGACAGGTACACACACGCGCCGACGTCGCGGTTGGCGCACCCGCGCTCGAGCGCGGCGAGCGCGACCTTCTCGAGATCGTGCGGATCCGCCGATGGCTGCTCGCTGGGGTCGACGAGGAGCTGGCCGAGCTGGAACATGAGCAGTCGCTGGCACGCCTCGGCGCTGCCGGCGGTGCACGCGCGCTTGGTGCGCTCCAGGCGCGGGGCATCGTCGTCGCCGGGCATGAACGCGGCGGCCATCGCGCAGCCGTCGCCGTCCCCGCGCGCACAGGCCGCGTCGCTGGCCGCCATCGCGGTGCGCTCGGCGGCGGCGCGGGCGGGGTCGGCCGGATCGAGGTCGCTGGCGAGGGCCGCGCAGGCCTGCGCGTCGCCGGCCTGACAGCCGTGCTCGAGCGGCGCCGCGGGCTCACCGCTCGCCGCAGCGCCCCAGCCGTGGTGCTGCCACTGGTAGAGCTCGACGCACGCGCCAGGGGCGCCGGCGACGCAGGCCTCCGCGCAGGCCGCGCGGGTGAAGCAGCCCGGGCCGAGCGGCCCGCTCGCCGCGGCCGCCGTCGTCGGCGCCTTGCCGTCGGCGGGCTTGTCCTTGCCCTTGCACCCGGCCACCGCCAGGGCCATCGCCACCGTCCACCCGAGCCTCGCTGCCTGCCGTCGATCCATCATCGTGTCCTCTCGCCGGCGCTGGCGCTGGGTGCGCCACGGGCCGGCGTGGACGAGCCTAGCCGCAGCCGGTGGGGCCGCAGCCGCTCGGGCCGCACGATCGTGACGAGGGATCGTCGTCGAGCTGCAGGCCGCAGTCGCTGCACGCGCCGGCCTCGAGCGGCGCCGCGGTGCCGCACGCCGGGCACGGCAGGTGCTCGCCGTCGGCGAACGCGGTCAGCGGCGGCGGCGCCACGCCCTCGCGCGCCAGCGACGCGCGCCACTCGCCGTCGAGCACTGCCGCGACCCGGGGCACGTCGACCGCCTCGACCAGGAGGTGGGCCTTGGGCCCGCAGCCGCCGCCCGCCGAGGGCGCCGCCACCTTGGCCGGGATGCCGGCCGCGAGACACTTGTCACGGACCTCCTTCATGTACGCCAGCGAACCGGTCAGGCAGCTCACCACCTCGCGCGTCGCGAGGGTGTCGAGGGCGTGGGCGGCGTCGATGGGGAGGGCCTCCATGCGGCGAGGGTAGCAAAGCCCCAGCCGCTCGCGTCGCCCTCAGAACGGCTGGTCGCTCGGCGGCAGCGCGGCGACCTCGGCGGCGCGCGCGGCCCAGCCATCGTCGACGCTGCGGGTGCCGCCTTCACCGCCATGGCGGCCGACGATCCAGGTGTCGCCCGGGGCGACGCTGGCGGCGGCGTACGCCTCGATGTCGGTCGTCGCGTTGCCGTAGGCGACGTCGATGAGGTAGCCGCGGGCGCGCAGCTCGAGGAGGCGGCCCGCCTTGAAGGCGCCGACGCCCGTCGAGGTGGGCAGGGAGTCGCGGGCGCGATCGGTGAGGATGAGCGGGCCGGGCGCGAAGCCTCCATCGGCGAGCTGCGGCCGGGTGAGGTCGAGCAGCGCCGCCGGTCTCCCCGAAAGGTAGACCACCACGTCGCCGCGCGCGGCGTGCGCGCGCGTGAGCTCGGCGGCCGCGGGGTACGCCTCGGGAACGTGATCTTCATCGAGCAGCTGCCACACCAGCTCGTCGTCGCCGGTGGTCAGGGTGCCGTCGAGGTCGGAGACCGTCAGGTGGGTGCCGATCGGGAGCACCCAGAGGGTCGACTCCGTGGTCGTGCCGTCGCCGCGGACCTCGAAGCGCACGCGGTAGGCGCCCGGCGGCAGCTCGACGATGGCGTCCCAGCGCGCGACGCCGTCGTCGTCGGTGATCGCGGTGCCGAGGGCGACCCAGGCGTCGCACAGATCGACGTGGGCGTCGACCCGCTCGTCCTCGAGATCCTTGCGCACGGTGCCGTAGCGGAACGCGGCGGTCAGGGTCGCGGTCTCGGCCGGCGCGACGATCACGTCCTGCGCGTGGTGGTGCGGGTCGGCGAGCGCGGCGATCGCGCTCCGGGCGTGATCGAAGCCCGCCGCAGGCACCGCCCGGTCGGGCAGCGAGCGGCACTCGACGAGCCCAGCGGCGGCGCCATCGGCCTTGCCCCCAGGTGGTGTCAGGACGTCGCTCGTGAGCGTCAGCGAAGGTGGTGAACCATCGACACAGGCGGCGGTTCCTGCGAGCGCGAGGGCGAGGATCAGCGCGAACGGACGCATCCACCTGCCCTTAGCAAGGCGCGGGCCGCTTGCCCGGCGGTGGTCCGTGGGGATTCGCGGCGCAAGCCGGCGTCGATCGCGCGGCCCACGCCCGCAGGCGCGCGTGCGCCGGCGATCGCTCGCGCCGGCCACCGCGTCAGCCGCTGTCGACCGGGACGCCACACAGCTCCGCGCGCACGCCGTCGTCGGGCTCGACCTCGAGGCGCGCGGCCAGCGCGGCGTGCAGCTCGGCGTCGACGGGCGCGCCCACGGTCGCCGCCAGGTGGCGCACCGCCCACGCCGCGTGAAGTCGCACCAGCGCCGCCTCGTCGGCGAGCATCGCGACGAGCGCCGGCGCCGCGCGGGCGTCGCCGGTGTTGCCGAGCGCCACCGCGAGGTTGCGGCGGAGCTGCGCCCGGGCGCGCGCCGCAGCGCGGTGCGCCGCACGTAGCGTCGGAGCTGGTTGGTGCCGAGGCCGGCGAGCTCGACGAGATCGGGGCGCGCGTGGGCGAGGTCGCGCGGCGGCAGCGGCGGCGGTGCGGGCTCGCCGGCGCCGGCGTTGAACGGGCACACCTGCTGGCACACGTCGCAGCCGAAGATCCAGGTGCCCATCCGCGCGCGCAGCCCTCGCGGGATGACGCCGCGATGCTCGATCGTGAGGTACGAGATGCAACTCCGGGCGTCGAGCAGGTAGGCGTCGACGAAGGCGCCGGTCGGGCAGGCATCGAGGCAGGCGCGGCACGAGCCGCAGCGCGACGCGAGCGGCGCGGGCGGCGGCGCGTCGACGAGGTCGACGTCGAGCACCAGCTCGCCGAGCAGCACGTACGAGCCCAGCCCCGGGGCGATGATCATCGTGTTCTTGGCGACGAAGCCGAGCCCGCCGCGCTCGGCCCACTCGCGCTCGAGCACCGGCGCGGCGTCGACGCACGGCCGCGCCGCGATCGGGCGGCCGAGGGCGCGCGCCAGCTCGTCGGCCAGGGCCACCAGGCGATCGCGGAGGACGAGGTGGTAGTCGTCGCCGCGGGCGTAGCGCGCGATGCGGCCGCGCAAGGCGACCAGGCCCGGCGGCGCCGGCGGATCGTCGCGCTGGTAGGCGAGGGCGACCACCACGACGGTGCGCGCCGCGGCCACCAGGCCGCGCACGTCGGCCCGCGGCGCGGTGTGCTCGGGGCTGGCGAGGTACGCCATCTCGCCGTGGTGCCCGGCGGCCAGCCACGCCGAGAACGCCTCGATCCTCGACGACGGCGTCACCGGCACCGCGGCGGCGCGGTGGAAGCCGTGACGCCGGGCCAGCTCGGCGAGCTCGCGCGTGGTCACGTGTCGAGCAGCTCGGCCGAGCCCTCGCGATCGTCGTCGGCGGGCACCCCGGCGAAGAACACCTCGTCGTAGGCGACCTCGACGTCGCGCCGGCGTGGCTGCGGGTACTCGATGGTGAGGCCGCGGTAGTTGGTGACCATCACCCGCTCGGCGTCGATCGACTGCACGTAGCTCGGCCCGATGGGCACCTTGCCGCCGCCGCCGGGGGCGTCGAGCACCAGGTGCGGCACGCCCATGCCGGTCATCCAGCCGCGCAGGCCGGCGTGCAGCTCCATCGCGGTCTCCACCGGCACCCGCAGGTGGTCGGTGCCGAGCACGGTGTCTCCCTGGAACAGGTAGTAGGGCCGCACCCGCATGCGGAGCAGGCCGCGCATCAGCGCGCGCAGCGAGCGCACCGACGAGTTGATCCCGCGCAGGAGCACGACCTGGTTGCCGACCGGGATGCCGGCGTCGACCAGCCGGGTGCACGCGGCGTGGGCCTCGGGGGTGAGCTCCTTGGCGTGGTTGAAGTGGGTGTTGATGAACAGCGGGTGGTGCTTGCGCAGCGCCGCGCACAGCTCGTCGTCGACGCGCATCGGGCACACCACCGGCAGCCGGGTGCCGATGCGGATGGTCTCGAGGTGCGGGATGGCGCGCAGCCGCGTGAGCAGGTAGTCGAGCTTGGCCGTCGGCAACAGCAGCGGATCCCCGCCGGAGAGCAGGACGTCGCGGATGCGCGGGGTCGCGGCGATGTAGGCCAGGCCCTGCTCGAGCTCGGCCGAGGTCGGCGGCGCCTCGCCGGCGACCCAGCGCCGGCGGTTGCAGTGACGGCAGTAGATGCCGCACCGGTCGACGACGAGGAACAGCACCCGATCGGGGTACTTGTGGACCACGCTCGGCACCGGGTTGTGGGTGTCCTCGCCGAGCGGATCGCGCAGCTCCTCGGGGCGGAGGTCGGCCTCGAGCGCGCTGGGGATGGCCTGACGGCGGATCGGGCAGCTATCGTGCGTCGGATCCATCAGGCTCGCGTAGTAGGGCGTGACGCCGACCTTGAACAGGCCGTCGGAGGCCGCCAGCCCCGCGCGCTCGGCCGTCGACAGCTCGACGACGGCGGCGAGCTCGTCGGCGCGGTCGAGCATGTGCCGGAGCTGCCAGCGCCAGTCGTGCCAGTCGCGATCGGACACGTCCTCCCGCCGCACCGAGGGGCGGGCCGGCGTGGTCGGCACAACCGGCAGCGAGATCATCGCGCCGACTTACCGCGGCGCCGCCGGCGGAGCAAGCGCGGGGTCGGGGCAGGGCGGCACCGTCGGGTCGGCGTCGGCCTCGGCGGTGGGCTCGAAGTAGAAGCTGGCCTCGGTGCCCTCGCCGGCGCGCGAGGTGACGCCGCCGCGGCGGGCGCCGAGGTAGCGCGTGCAGCCCGGGGCGACGCGCACGCGGACCGCGCCGCCGGCCTCGGCGACGACGCCGGCGTGCCGGGCCGCGGCGCACACCCCGGAGTCCAGCGCGTAGCGACCGTCGCCCCACACCGGGGCGGCGGCGATGGGCGCGGCGCAGGTGCAGGCGAGCGGCGCGGCGTCGGCGCTGGCGCCGATCGGGAGTGCGCAGGACACGGCGGCGCCGTCGCGGGCACCGGCGTCGGCGCCACCGGCGTCGGCTCGACCTCGGCGACCGACGCGCAGCGCGGCGCGGTCCTCGAACACAGCTCTGCCCGTAGCTCCCCCACGGCCGGCTGCTCACGCCGTGGCCGGACCGTGCCCTCGTAGCGCGTGCACCCCGGGGCCGGGTGGACCGTGACCATGCCGCCGGCGGCGTCGACGGCGCCCGCGTGCGCGGCGGCCGCGCACAGCACCGAGTCGGTCGTGTACACGTCGGTGCCCCACACCGCGCCGGCGACGGCGCCCGCGCACCAGCAGCGCGCGCGCCCGTCGGCGAAGACGAGGCCCTGGGCCCACCTCGGGCACCCGGGCTCGCCGCCGGGGCCGGCCGGGCCGCGCTCGGCGGCGCGGCCGCCGTCGCTCGCCGCCACGCACCGCACCACGCCGGCGCTGCCCGCGATGAGCATGGCCATCAAGATGAGCGACACGATCAGCGGCCGATGATCGCGTGCGCGCGCCTGGCTCATCGGCGGCGCTCCGTCGCCAGCGCTCGCGCGCGGGCGAGCACCGGCACCAGCCCGTCGGTGAGCGGGCGCGACGGCAGCTCGTCCCACGCGACCCAGGCGACGGCGTCGGCGTCGCTGCCGCGGTGCAGCTCGACGCCTGCGACCGGCGCGGCGAGGTAGTCGAGGATCACGTAGTGGTAGCCCGGCGCGTCGGGCGTGGCCGCGGGGAACACGCGCTCGACGACCTCGACCAGCGGCCCGCAGGTGACCGCGAGCCCGGCCTCCTCGTGCACCTCGCGCACCACCGCGGCCGCCAGCGCCTCGCCCGGCTCGACCTTGCCGCCAGGCACCGTCCACAGACCGACCCCGGGTGGCCGACCGCGCTGCACCAGCAGGACCCGCCCGTCGTCGTCGAAGACGACGGCGCCGACCGCCACCGTCGGGCGCGGCAGGTTCATCGCCGCGGCCGCTTGGTCGGCGCGGCGGCCTTGCGGGGCGCAGCGGTTGCCCTCTGTGCCGGCCTGGCGCGCGGCGCGGCCTTCGCCTTCGGTACGACCTTCGCCTCGGCCGTCGCCATCGGCCTGGCCTTGGCCTTGGCCCTCGGCGCCGCCGGCGTCGCCGCGCTCGCCGGGGTGCTCGCGCTCGGGCACATCGGCGCCAGCCGGCACGCGTCGCAGGTCGGCGTCCGCGCGTGGCACACGCGGCGCCCGTGCCAGATCAGCCGGTGCGCGAACATCACGCGCTCCTCGACGGGGACAAGCGCCTGCAGGTCGCGCTCGATCTTCACCGGATCGGTCTCGGTGGTCAGGCCGAGCCGGGCCGACAGCCGGGTGACGTGGGTGTCGACGACGATGCCGTCGCCGATGCCGAACGCGGTGCCGAGCACCACGTTGGCGGTCTTGCGCGCGACCCCGGGCAGCGCGGTGAGCTCGTCCATCGTCCGCGGGATCTCGCCGTCGTGGCGCTCGACCACCGCGCGCGCCATGCCGAGCAGGTGGCGCGCCTTGGCCCGGTAGAAGCCCGACGAGTGGATGAGGCGCTCGAGCTCCGCGGGATCGGCGCCGGCGAGGGCCCGCGGGTTCGGGAAGCGCGCGAACAGCGCCGGCGTGAGCTGGTTGATGCGGCGATCGGTCGACTGCGCGGCGAGGATGGTGCCGACCAGGAGCTGGTAGGCGTCCTGGTGATCGATCTCGCACACCGCGTCCGGCCAGCTCGCGGCGAGGCCGGCGAGCAGGCCATCGACGGGCGCCGATCGCGGCGGCCGGGTCGACGTGGTATGGCCTTGGCGAACCGGCATGGCGACGAAGGCAGACGTTAGCACCTCCCTCCGCGGCCTGGCGCTCGTGGCGCTGATCGCGCTCACCGGCGCGTGCGGCAACAAGTCCGAGGTGCGCCGGGCCCGGGCCAGCCTGTACGACGCCGACTTCGCGAGCGTGTACAACGCCGCGGTCGCCGCGGTCCGCGAGAGCTACCCGGACTTCGACGAGGACGCCACCACCGGCAAGATCCGCACCGCGTGGCGCCAGGTGCAGTTCACCACCCAGTCCGACGACCCGCGCGCGCGCGGCGCCGACCCGACCCTGCAGTCGGGCACTGGCACCGGGCTGTCCACCACCGAGGCGCTCGGCAGCAAGCGCTACTTCGCGCGGTTCGACGTCACCGTCGCCGGCGAGCGGCCGTGGCGGGTGCGGGTGGTCGGCCACGCCTCGGAGTGGGCGTCGGGCAACGCCGAGCCGACCACGCTGCGCGGGGCGGCGACGCCGTCGTGGCTGCCCGGGCGGGAGGACGCCCTGGTGGTGGCCATCTACCGGCGGCTCAAGGAGTACGCGGTGCCGGCGCCGGAGGTCGGCGTCGACCGTCCCGTCGACGAGCCGGCCCCGGATCCGTCGCAGTTCCCCGACGTGGCTCCGGCGGCGGCGACGATGCTGGCCAACCTGCGCGCGGCGGCCGAGCGGCGCGACTACGTCGGGGTCCGCGCGGCCCTGGCCGACGACGTGGTGTGGAGCGCCGGCGCCGCGCCCGGCGCCGACGGCGCGATGGTGATCCTGCAGGCCGACGCCGGGCTCCTCGATCGGCTCATCGTCGCGCTCGACGCCGGCTGCGCCGGGCCCGACGTGATCGAGTGCGGCGCGGAAGGGCCCAGGGTGACGGTGACCCTGGTCGGCACCAGCTGGCTCGTCACGGCGCTGACCCTCGGCCGCTGACGCTGGCTACCGGGAGGCCGCAGCGCCGGCCAGGCTCACCAGGTAGCGCTCGAGGTCGACGCGCTCGGGCCCGGTGAGGTTGGCCTCGGGCGCCATCTCGTCGAGGTTGGCGGGCCAGGCGGCCGCGGCGAGGTCCGACGGCAGCGGCGTGAGGTGGCACCCAGCGCATCGCGCCATGAGCACCGCGCGGCCGCGCTCGAGCTGCGCGACGCTGGCGTCTGCCCACCGCGCCTGGGCGTGGTCGACGGCGGCCGGCGTGACCGGCGGCGGCACCCGCCGTGCGCAGGCGGCGAGGCCGAGCGCGGCCACGACCAGCGCGCGCACCATCACAGCTCGAGCCCGAGGATGACGCGGGCGTCGAGATCGTTGGCGGTATCGGTGAGGCCGAACCCGGCGGTGGCGCCGATCCACGCCTGGCGCGACGCGGCCCACGAGACCGCCGGGCCGATCGACGCCGCGGCGTCGCCGATCTCCTCGAGCTCGAACCCGCCGTAGGTCTCGAACCCGATCCGCCAGGTCGGCGACGCCTCGTAGGTGAGGCCCGCGGCCCAGCCAGCCTCCAGCTCGCTCTCGGCGTCGGGCCCGAACGCCACCTCGGCGACCGCGTTGACGACCGCGGTCAGCGCGCCGAAGTCGCGCGACGCCACGCCCTTGACCTCGGCCTCGTACACGCTCTCGGCGAACTCCTTCTTGAGCTCGACGTACAACAGCGGGTCGATCGGCAGCTCGCCGCGCTCGCCGAAGCGGTAGCGGGCGCGCAGCTTGATCTCGTCGAAGGTCAGCGGCGCGGCCAGCAGCGGATCGGCGGCCGAGACCTGGCTGAAGACGTGATAGAGCGCGATGTCGAGGTGGTTGGTGATGCCGTGCTCCAGCTCGACCTGGAGCTGGTAGGCGCGCGGGCTGCCGTCGTCGAAGCTCGTCAGCGACTGGGTGTTGTACAGCTCGACGGCGGTCTCGCCCTCGCCCATGGTCACGTACTCGTAGGTGTACGTGAACGAGCGACGGTCGGCGTGGGCGGGGGCGGAGAGGGCAGCCAAGGTCCCGAGCGTGAGCAGGAGTTTCATGATTATGAAAGTAGTTTTCAAACGCGATGTTTGCAAGCGCCGCAAGCCAGGTCCCGCCCGGTGCCGGCCCGCGGTTGCTCAGGTCCGTCGCTCGACGACGATCAGGCAGTTCGAGTCGGGCAGCGGGGTCGGCCGATCGTGCTCGTCGGTGAGCTCGACCTTGCCGGCGAGGCCGTCGCGGTAGCCGGGCTGCAGGTAGCTCCGCTCGCCCGGCGGCAGCGCCACCGCGACCGCTGTGTCGGGGCCGCCGAGCCAGCCGACGATCGCCTCGACGTAGGCGTCGTAGGCCATCACGCCGTACTGCTCGCGGACCTCGTAGGGGAAGCTCGCCGGACCCCACGTGTACGTGTAGAGGAACTCCATCGCGTCGGGCGTGGACATCTCGATCCGACCGTCGGCGAGCTCGGTCCAGCGGATGGCGCGTCCCTCGAACTGCGCCGCGAACAGCTCGAGCATCGGGCGGGCGTCGTCGGCCAGCAGCGTCAGGCGGCGCACGCCCGGTGGCGGCGCGACGCCGTCGCGGATCACCAGCCGGCCGCCGACGCGCAGGGTCGTGAACGCGGCCCGCAGGAGGTCGCGCACGGCCTCGGTGCGGAACCGTCGCGGCGGCGAGCCATCGTCGCCGGGGTACGCGACGTAGCTGTAGATCTCGTGGAGGATGCTGCAGAAGATCACGGTGTCGACGGTGCCCGGCGGGCACAGCTCGGGCAGCGCGAAGGCGTCGGCGTGGTGCACGCGCCAGCGCCGACCCTCGCGGGCGCGGCGCGCCTCCAGCGCGGCGATGACCTCGGTGGACACGTCGACGCCGAGCACGTCGCTGTCGGGCAGCCGTGCCTCGAGCAGATCGAGCACCACGCCGCCGCCGGGGCCGACCTCGACCACGCGGCCGGGCTGGCAGTGGTCGAGCATGCGCTCCTTGTCGGAGCGGGCGGCGTTCATGGTCGCGAGGTAGTCCGCCTCGTTGGCGACGCGATCGAACTCGTCCTTGCGCAGCCCGTAGAGGTCGCACAGCGCCTTGAGGGTGGCGTGGAACGCCGCGCTCGACTTGGTCTCGTAGATCGACAGGAGCGTCACCAGCGCGTCGGCCTCGTCGCTGGGCTGCCAGTCGAGCACCACGCAGCGATCGCGGCCGAGGGTGGCGGCGAAGGCGCCGAGCGGGCCGGGCGGGGCGGCGCCACCGAGCAGCTCGTCGACGGAGACCGCCGCGAGCTGGGCCTCGACCACGCGCACCCGGTAGCGGACGCGGGCCCCGTCGCCGAAGAGCCGCGGCACCAGCGCGCCGAGCTGGGCGTGCCACGGCTCGCCGACGGCGACGCCGGCCCGGGTCGCCGCCCCGGCGGCGGCCGCCAGCACCTTGAGCTGCGCCGCCGGCGACAGGCTCGCGGTGGCCGCCTCGCAGTACCAGAGCTGGGCGTCGGCGAGGCGCGCGGTCAGCGTCGCCGCGGTCGCCGGGGCCAGCGCGGCCACCGCGTCGTCGACGGCGCGCGCGGGCTCGCCGGCGCGCTGGCGGCCGGCGCGCAGCCGCCGCAGGCGCTCGGCCAGCGGGCGCGTCGCCGGCAGCGCCTCGACGAGGCGGTCGCGCAGCGCCGTCAGCTCGGTGGCGAGGGCGTCGTCGACCAGGCCGGGGCGGACCGCGGCGGTGTCGCACAGGTTGATCACGTGCAGCGCGGCTGCGGCGTACGGCGGCAGGGACGGCAGCGCCGCGCGCAGCGGCGCGAAGGCGCTCGCCGGGGTCTCGCCGCGCAGGTGCTGGCCGGCGAGGCCGTGGTTGGCCACCAGCGCTCGCACCAGCGCGCGCGCGGCGTCGTCGAGCGCGTAGCCGGCGAGGGTGGCGTCGTCGGCGAGCAGATCCTCGGCGCCGAGGTTGTGGACGTCGAGGTTCACGCCGGCCGCCGCCCACGCGCGCCGGGTCGCGACGTCGCCGCCCTTGGCGACGGCGAGGTGGAGCAGCGCCACCCGCACCGCCGGCAACGCGCCGACCTGGCCCAGCGTCGCCACCTCGTCGACGGCCGCCGCGGTGATCGCCGCCGTCATCGCCGGATCGAGGGCGACGCCGCGCTCGAGCCGCGCCAGCCCGGCGAGCGCGTGGGTCACGTGATCGAGCAGCGGCCGCGCCACCGCCACCGCCGGCGGCGGCGCGTGCTCGACCGCCGGCGGCGCCGGCTCGGCCAGCGCGCCGAGCAGCCCCAGCCGCGGCGCCACCGCGGCGTGGGCGGCGGTGCCCGGATCCCGCAGCGCGGCCAGCGCGGCCAGCGCGGCGGTGGTGTCGTCGGCGAGCGCGCGGGGCAACGCGTCCGGCGTCGCCACCAGGCGCGCCAGCGCCGCCTCGATCGCGTCGAGCTCGACGGTGCCGTCGGCGACGAGCCACGCGCGCGCCTCGGGCCCGAGCGCGCTCACTCCGAGCACGCCGGGCGGCTGGCCGGCAGCACCTTGCCGGGGTTGAGCAAGAGCTTCGGATCCCACATCGCCTTCCACCGGCGCTGCCACGCCAGCACCGCCTCGGGTTGCTCGAGCGGCATGAAGTCGCGCTTCGACAGGCCGATGCCGTGCTCGCCCGACAGCGTGCCGCGCAGCTCGACGGTGTGCACGAACAGCTCGTGGGCGGCGGCCATCACCTTGGCCCGGGCCGCCGGATCCGCCGGATCGCCGTCGGACAGCAGGTTGACGTGCAGGTTGCCGTCGCCGGCGTGGCCGAACACGGCGATCTCGAGCTGGTGCGCCGCCCGCACCCGGTCGATGCGCCCGAGCATCTCGACGATGCGGCCGCGCGGCACGCACAGATCCTCGTTGACCTTGATCCGGTGCGCGGCCTTGAGCGCTCCGGAGATCTGGCGGCGCGCGTCCCACAAGGCGGCGCGATCGGGGCCCTGCGCCATCATCACGTCGAGGGCGCCGAGGCCGTCGCACGCCAGCGCCACCTTCTCGACCTGCAGCGCCAGGGCGTCGTCGTCGCCGTCGAGCTCGAGCAAGACGAAGGCGCCGGCGTCGGCGGGGAACCGGTAGCGGCTGGTGGCGCGGATGTGATCGATCGAGGCGCGGTCGGCGAGCTCGAGCACGCTCGGCCGCAGCCCGCCGCGCAAGAGCGCCGAGATGCACGCGCCGGCGGTGATCGCGCCGTCGAAGATCGCCAGCACCGTCGCCACCGCCGGCGGACGCGGCAACAGCTTCACGGTGAGCTCGGTGGTGACGCCGAAGGTGCCCTCGGAGCCGACGAAGCCAGCGACCAGGTCGTAGCCGGTGACGCCCTTGGCGGTGCGGCGCCCGACCCGCAGCACCTCGCCGCCCATCAGCGCCACCTCGAGCCCGAGGACGTACTCGCGGGTGACGCCGTACTTGAACGCGCGCGGGCCGCCGGCGTTGGTCGCGGCGTTGCCGCCGATGGAGCAGTAGTCGAGCGACGCCGGATCTGGCGGGTAGAACAGCCCGCACGCCTCGGCGGCCTCGGCCAGCCGGCCGGTCACCACGCCGGGCTCGACCACCGCGACCAGGTCGTCCTCGTCGATCTCGACGATGCGCTGCATGGTCTCGGTCGAGAGCACCACGCCGCCCTCGATCGCGAGGGCGCCGCCGCACATGCCGCTGCCGGCGCCGCGCGGGGTCACCGGCACCCCGCGGTCGGCGCACAGGCGCAGCACCGCGGCGACCTCCGCGGTCGAGCCACAGCGCACCGCGCACGCCGGCGGGTACACCGCCGGCAACGGGCTCTCGTCGCGCCCGTAGTCGTCGTAGGCGTCGTGGCTGGGCCCGATCACGCGGTCGGCGCCGACCTCGCGCTCGAGCAGGACCGCGATGTCGCTCACGGCTGCTTGCTTACCGCACTCCGCGGCGTCGGCGCCCGTCGCCGGGCACCTGGTTCACACGCTGAACGACGAGCCGCAGCCGCAGGTCGACTTGACGTTGGGGTTGTTGAACTTGAAGCCGGCGCCCTGGAGACCCTCGACGTAGTCGATCTGGGTCCCGGCGAGGTACATCAGGCTCATCTCGTCGACGACGACCTCGACCCCGTTGACCTTGAACGCGCGGTCGACCTCGGTCTTGTCGTCGAAGTACAGATCGTAGGAGAAGCCGGCGCAGCCGCCGCCGACCACCCGCAGGCGCAGCGACATCGAGGCCTCGATGTCCTCGGCCGAACGGATCTCGTTGACCTTGGCTGCGGCGACGTCGGTGATCTGCACCAGGGCGTCGAGGCCCTCGTCGTTGGCGTCGGCCTGGACCGGCGGCGGGGTGGGATTGGTGAAGGACGAGGCGCTGACTTGGCTCATGGAATCTCCGGGCGCGTAACCTGGCCGAAGTATATGGGCGTCGCAACCCCTGGCCAGCACTAATCTCACCCTTACGGTAGGATCGATCTGATGGCGTCGATACCCGGTGCTCCCGCTGGGTTTTCGAGGTAATCAGCATCCGATGCCCACGTTCCAGAGCTATCTCAAAGACATCAAGGCCGGAATCGCGGAGGTCGACGTGGCCGCGACCGCTGCCCGCGTCGGCCACGGCGAGGGCGCGGCGGTCGCCGCCGATCGCCCGCTGCTGGTCGACGTGCGCGAGCAGGACGAGTACGTCCAGGGCTACATCCCCGGCGCGACCTGGATCCCACGCGGGTTCCTCGAGCAGAAGATCGAGGACGCCGCCCCGGATCGCGACCAGCCGATCATCCTGTACTGCGCCGGCGGCAACCGCTCGGCCCTGGCCGCGCGCACGCTGCGCGAGCTCGGCTACACCCGGGTCGAGTCGATGGCCGGCGGCTTCGGCGCCTGGAAGCGCAGCGGCCTGCCGTGGAAGGCGCCGACGGTGATGTCGGCGGAGCAGGCGCTGCGCTACTCGCGCCACACGCTCTTGCCGGAGATCGGCGAGGCCGGGCAGCTCCGCCTGCTCGACAGCAAGGTGCTGTGCATCGGCGCGGGCGGCCTGGGCTCGCCGTCGTCGCTGTACCTGGCGGCGGCCGGCGTCGGCACCCTCGGCATGATCGATGACGACACCGTCGACGCCAGCAACCTGCAGCGGCAGATCCTGCACTCGACGGAGCGGGTCGGCATGGCCAAGGTCGACAGCGCCGAGAAGACCCTGCGTGGGCTCAACCCCGACGTGAAGGTCGACAAGTGGCAGACCCGCCTGACCTCCGACAACGTGCTCGACATCCTCGCGCGCTACGACGTGATCATCGACGGCGCCGACAACTTCCAGACCCGCTACCTGGTCAACGACGCCGCGCTGCGCCTGGGCAAGCCGGTGGTGCACGCCTCGATCTTCCGGTTCGAGGGGCAGCTCACGGTGTTCCCCGCCGACGGTGGTCCCTGCTACCGGTGCCTGTATCCGGAGCCGCCGCCGCCCGAGGAGGCGCCGTCGTGCCAGGAGGCCGGCGTGCTCGGGGTCTTGCCCGGCATCATGGGCGTGTTGCAGGCGACCGAGGCGGTCAAGCTGCTGCTCGGCCTGGGCCAGACCCTGGCCGGGAGGCTGCTCGTGTACGACGCCCTCAAGACCAAGTTCCGCGAGCTGCGGCTGCGCCGTGACCCGGCGTGTCCGACCTGTGGCGACGGGATCGATCGCTCGAAGATCGAGCTCATCGACTACGTCCAGTTCTGCGCCGGCGGGTGACGCTTCGCGTACATTCGGCGCGTGCTCCCCGAGGACGCGATCGCGCAGGACATCCTGCGGACCATCCGGCAGGTCGTCCGCCAGATCTCGATCCACTCCAAGCAGCTCCAGCGCGACGTCGGCCTGAGCGTGCCGCAGCTGCTGTGCCTGCAGGCGATCGCCGACGGGCCGGTCGCGGCGGGTACGGGGGCCGCCGGCGTCACCCTCGGTGACGTCAGCGATCGGGTCCAGCTCGGCGCGCCCACGGTGTCGCGCATCATCGATCGCCTCATCGCGGCCAACCTGGTCGCGCGCGAGCGCGGCACCGACGATCGCCGCAAGGTCCAGATAACGCTCACCGAGGCCGGTCAGGCCCGGGTGGCCGCGTTGCCCACGCCGCTGCAGACCTCGTTCCTCGAGCGGCTGGCCCGGCTGGGTGATGACGAGCGACGCCACCTGCGCGACGCCCTGGCCAAGGTCGCCGAGCTGATGAGCGCCAGCGAGCTCGACGCCGCGCCGCTGCTCAGCCCCGACGATCCACCGCAGGCCTGAGCGCGACGATCGGCTCGGCGTCGACCGGACGCGACGGCGACGATCGGACGGGCTCGGCGGGACGGGCGCCCGGCGCGCGATGCCACGACAGCCGCGGGCCGGCTCGACGCCAGCCGTGGTCGAGCAGCCACGACTGCGGGCGCGCCACGGGCAGGAGCCCGCGGCGCGGGATGCGCACGAGGTCGCCAGCCCATGGCGCGAACATCGTCGCCGACGAGTACGGATCGCAGCGCACCCCGGCGAAGCCGGGCGCGGATGATTCGGGATGCTTGCGCCAGTTGTTGAGCACGTAGTGCAAGGCCGCCGGCACGTGCCGCGGCGTGCGCAACACCGTCGCGTGGTAGCGGTCGACGAAGGCGCGGCCGCGGCGCCCGCGGCGACGGTTGAGCCGGTGCGCCAGCGCGATGAGCAGCCCGCGCATGCTGGGCCTGACGTCGGCAGCGTGCGGCGTACCCGGTCGGAGGTTCGACGCAGTGAGGCGGCGCCGAGGAAGCATCGCCGGGCGTTTGAAGCGAGGAGCGGCGAGGATCCGGTCCGCCAAGACCTGGGAGAAATAGGTACAGGTTCTGGCGGACCCCTGATCCTGATCGTGCCCCTCGGTTCGGTGAGGTGAGGTTCGGCGAGGCGAGATTCGGCGAGGTGACGTGCCTCGCCGTTTGCGTGGCTCAGGCGCGCGACGGCGCCGGGCGCACGAGGCCGGCGAGGGTGGCGACGCCGTAGAGCGCCAGCGGCACCAGCATGCCCGGCAACAGCTCGAAGGCGTCGCCGCCGTAGGGCGTGGCCCAGGTGAACACGGTCCCCAGGCCGGCCGCGATCATGACGACGCCGAGCCACGGCGGCAGCGGTCGTCGCGCCAGGCGGACGATGAGCACCGGCCCGAGGGTGGCGCCGAGCGCCGACCACGCTGCCAGCACCAGGCGGAACACCGCGGCGTCGGCCCACAAGGCGATGCCCAGCGCGAGCGCGGCCACCGACAGGGTGGCGAGCTTGCTCGCGACCAGCGACGTCCGCCATCGCGGCACCACGTCCTGGGTGATCGCCGCCGAGCACGCGAGGATCTGCGAGTCCGCCGTCGACATGGTCGCGGCGAACACGCCGGCGAGCAGCAGGCCGAGCAGGACGTCGGGGAGCAGCAGGTTGGCCACCGCCGGCAGCGACGCCTCGGCGGCGACCGCCGCCGCCGCCGCATCGACGCCGGCGGTGAGGTCCGGCACCAGCACCCGCGCGTAGAGCCCGGTGGCGACGGCGGCGATGCTGAACGGCACGTACCAGAGGAAGTAGATGAGCCGGGCCCGGCCGATGCCAGCCTCGGACTCGATGGCCATCGAGCGGATGAGGATGTGGGGCTGGCCGATGGCGCCGAGCCCGCCGAAGACGAACCCGAGCCAGTACACGCCGAGCCCGAACGCCAGGCCGTCGGGTAGCCAGCGCACCAGCGCCGGATCTTCGGCGGCCAGCGCCGACGCCAGCGCGCCCGGCCCGCCGACCTTGGCCATCGCGAACACCAGCAGCGCGACCAGCGCGCCGATCATCACCAGGGCCTGGGCGGCATCGGTCCAGATCGACGCGCGCAGGCCGCCGGCGATGCAGTACACGACGACGATCACCGCGCCGATCGAGATGCCGATCCACGGCGCCCACCCGAACATGCCGGAGAGCGCCGCCGAGCCGGCCTTGAGCTGGGCCGCGGCGTAGCCGCCGAGGAACAGCAGCGTCAGCGCGCCGATCACCACCACCATGGCGCGGCTGGTGGCGCCGGCCTCGTCGGTGGCGAGCAGGCGCGGCACCGAGCTGGCGTCGAGCTCGCCGGCGCGGGCCCGGACCCGACGGTGGATCCACAGCCAGGCGATGACGTCGCCGAGGATCCACCCGGCCTGGAGCCACACGGCCTGCACGCCGAAGCGGTAGGTGAAACCGAACAGGCCGATGAACATGAAGCCGCTGTTGTTGGTCGCGGCCGACGACAGCGCGGTGAGCCACGGCGACACGCTGCGGCTGGCGACCAGGTAGTCGGCGGCGCTGCCGCGGGCCTTGGCGGCGGCGGCCCCGCCGATCACGGCGAACCCGGCGATGCACGCGAGGAAGCTGACGACGACGACGCTCACGAGCCGCCGCCGACCCCGGCGCCGAGCAACCCGACGCGGATCATCGCCACCGCCATCGCCGCGAGGATGAGCGACAGCACCTTGCCGAGCGCGCGCCCGAAGCCGGGGCCGAGGCGCGCGTAGACCCGATCCGCCATCAAGAGGATCAGGGCGTTGAGCGCGGCGTTGGCGGCGATGGCCACCAGCGCCGGCACCCGGCCGTGATCCTCGGCCACCACCAGCACGATCGCGAGGGTCGCGGGACCGACCAGCACCGGCACGGCCATCGGCACCAGCGAGAACGAGGACGGCTCGCCGATCACCTCGCCGAGCGGCAGCTTGCGCTGCTCACGGCTGAACAGCAGGTCGAAGGTGGCGAAGACCAGAGGATGATGCCACCGGAGACCCGCAGATCGTCGACGGTGACCCGGGTGGTGTGGATGAGCCAGCCGCCGCCGAGCGCGGCTCCGGCCGCGACCAGGTTGCCGGCGAGCACCGCCCGCAAGAGCAGGGCGCGCCGCTCCCTGGCGCTGAGGCCCTCGGTGAACTGCAAGACCACCGGCAGGATCGGCAGGACGTTGGCGACCAGCGCGACCGTGACGATGGACTCGATCATGGCGGGGCGGCGGCGTCAGAGGTGCAGCGCGTGGCGCTCGCGCTCGGCGAGGAAGCCCGGGCGCGGCGCGGTGCCGGCGAAGGGCTCGACCAGGCGGTTCGACACCGCGTTGAAGCACATGAACACGTTGTGGCGCGGGCTCGGCGTGATGTTCGCGCTCGACCCGTGCATCACGTTGCAGTCGAAGAACACGACGGTACCGGCCGGGCCGGTGACCGAGCTGAGGCCACCGTCGGCGACCAGCCGGGTCAGCGCCTCGCGGTCGGGTACGCCGTAGGCCTGCTTGCGCAGCGACTGTCGGAAGTGCTCCGGCGGCGTCTCGCCGGCGCAACGCACGTAGCGGCGGTGCGAGCCAGGCACGATCATCAGGGGGCCGTTGTGCTCGCTGTTGTCGCTCAAGAGCAGCGACGCCGACAGCGCGCGCATGCGCGGCATGCCGTCCTCGACGTGCCAGGTCTCGAAGTCGGAGTGCCAGGGGAACGCCTTGCCCTCGAAGGCCGGCTTGAAGTTGATCCGCGACTGGTGGATGTACACGTCCTCGCCGAGGAGCTGGCGGGCGACGCCGGCGAGGCGGCGATCGGCGGCCAGGCGCCGCATCGTGGCGCTGATGACGTGGACCCGGAACAGCGAGCGGATGGCGTCGCCGCCGGGCTCGGTGATGACGTCGTCGGCGCCCGGGTCGGCGGCCGCGGCCAGCTCGTGAGCCTCGGCGAGCAGCGCCCCGACCTCCTCGGGCGACAACAGCGAGCGCTGCACCAGGAAGCCCTGGCGCTCGTAGCGGTCGACCTCGTCCTCGTCGAGCGGCCCGGGCTCGCGGCCCCAGACCACCGGGTCGACCCGCTCGGCGAGCTCCCAGCCGCCGCCGACGCGCGAGTAGTACGGATCGTGCTCGGCGCGGGCCACGGCTAGGCCGCTCCCTTCGGCTGCAAGAGCGGGTAGGCGCCGGTGGCGTCGTGGGTCTCGCGCCCGACCAGCGGCGGGTTGAACACGCACACCAGGCGCAGCTCGGTGTCGGCGCGCAGCACGTGATCGTCGTGCTTGTCGAGGGCGTAGACCGTGCCGTCCTCGATGGCGTGGACGGTGCCGGTGCCGAGGTCCTCGATGGAGCCCTTGCCGCCGACGCAGTACACCGCCTCGAGGTGGTTCCGGTAGCACATCTTGGTGGTGGTCCCGGCCTTGATGATGGTCTCGTGCAGCGAGAACCCCATGCGCTCGTCGGCGAGCAGCAGCCGGCGGCTGGTCCAGGTCTCGGCGGACACCTCGCGGTCGGTGCCGCGGATCGAGTCGATGGTCCGGACGATCACGGCTGCACCTGGGGCGCGGGGGTGGCGGCGGGCGCGGTCGCCGCGGCCAGCGGCGCGGCGGCCACCGCGAGGCGCGGCCGGGCCGGGCGCAGCTTGGCGGCGGCGGCGGCGATGATGTCGAGGCCGGCGACCAGCTCGTCGGTCTCGATGGTCAGCGGCGGCAGCAGCTTGAGGACCTGATCCTCGGCGCCGGCGGTCTCGATGACCAGGCCGGCCTCGAAGCACGCGCGCGAGAGCTGGCGGGCCATGCCGGGGTCGGGCAGCGCCATGCCGAGGATGAGGCCGCGGCCGCGGACCTCGCCGCCGAGCGGCTCGGCGATGCGGGCCAGCCGGCCGCGCGCGATGGCCGCCTTGTCGTCGACGCGCTCGGTGAGGTGCTCGTCGGCCCAGAACCGCTCGAGGGCGGCGGTGGCGGTGACGAACGCGAGGTTGTGGCCGCGGAAGGTGCCGTTGTGCTCGCCCGGGCGCCACACGTCGAGCTCGGGCCGCATCAGGGTCAGCGCCATCGGCAGGCCGAAGCCCGACAGCGACTTCGACAGGCACACGATGTCGGGCGTCAGCCCGGCCTCCTCGAAGGAGAAGAACGCGCCGGTGCGGCCGCAGCCGACCTGGATGTCGTCGACGATGAGCAGCGCACCGACGTCGCGGGCGAGGTCGGCCAGGCGGCGCAGCCACGCCTCGCTGGCGACGTTGACGCCGCCCTCGGCCTGGACCGTCTCGAGCAGGAACGCCGCCGGGGCGTCGAGGCCACTCGAGCGATCGGCGATGAGCGCCTCGACGTGCGACAGGGTGTCGACGTCGGGCCCGAAGTAGCCGTCGTAGGGCAGCCGGGTGACGTTGCCCAGCGGCACGCCGGCGCCGGCGCGCTTGCTGGCGTTGCCGGTGGTCGCGAGCGCGCCCAGGGTCATGCCGTGGAAGCCGTTGGTGAACGACACGATCTCGGTGCGGCCGGTGACCTTGCGCGCTAGCTTGAGCGCCGCCTCGACGGCGGTGGTGCCGGTCGGGCCGGGGAACATGACCTTGTAGCGGAGGTCGCGGGCGCGCAGGACGTGGGTCTCGAACGCCGACAGGAACCGGCACTTGGCCTCGGTGGCCATGTCGAGCGAGTGCACGACGTTGCCGCCGGCGATGTACTCGACCAGCGCGTCCCGCAGCGCGGGGTGGTTGTGGCCGTAGTTCATGACGCCGGCGCCGGCGAAGAAGTCGAGGTAGCGGCGACCGTCGACGTCGAAGAGGTAGCTGCCGCTGGCCTTGCCGAAGACGACCGGGAACGAGCGACAGTAGGAGCGGACCTCGGACTCGAGGCGTTCGATGATCTTCACGAGATGACCTCCAGGGGGGCAGGGCGGCGGTGCGGGCCGATCCGCAACAGCGGCTCGGGCGCGTGATCGGCGGGAAACAGCGAGGCGGGGTAACCCGCGAGCTCGGCCACCGGCAGCTCGTGGCGGCGGGCGTAGCCACGGAACAGCGCCTGCGACGCGGCGTTGTCAGGCGCCACGGTGGCGGTGAGGAAGCGCGCGTCGGCGTTGGCCGGCCGCGCACGCACGGCGTCGAGCAGGCGCGCCGAGGCCGCGGCCGCGCGCCGCCGGCGTCACCCCGACCTGCCACACGAACACCGCCTCGATCGGTGGGCGGTCGATACGCGAGCACGAACCCGGCGAGCTCGTCGCCGAGCTCGGCGATGACGCCGCTGGGCGCGAAGTGATCGCACAGCAGCACGTACGCGTAGGCGGTGTTGCGCTCGAGCGCGCCGATCGCCGGCAGCGCCTGCCAGATGCGCTGGCTGTCGGTCGCGCGCGGGCGCGCAGGGTCAGCTGCCCGGCACTGGACCTCCGGGGAAGGCGCCGGCGGCTCCGGGGAAGGCGGCAGCCCGACGGCCCCGGCGCGGTCGGTGCGACGACCGCGGTCGGCGCCGCCGTCGACAGCAGCGCGGTGGCGGTCGGGCCGAACACCGCGGCGTGCCGTGGCTGCCGGCGACCAGCACCGCGTGCGCCGACGCGACCAGGCGATCGACGTCGAGCCCGCCGACGACGAAGCGACGTGGCCACCGGCCGGCGCGAAGCCGACCAGGTGGACCGGCACGTCGGCGAACGCACCGAGCGCGCCGCCGCGACGCAGCACCTCGGCGCCGACGCCGGCGCCGACCACGCTCACGCAGCCGACCCGCGACACGACCCGGGGCCGGCACACCTCGCGCAGGTCGGTGAGCAGGAGCTGGAGTTCCTCGCCCGCCGACGGGAACGCGCCGAGATCGACGGTGGCGCGGATCTCCGACGGCGAGCTGGCGATGAGGTCCATCGACAGGCCGCGGCGCTGGAACCGCTGCGCGACCTCGGCCATGAAGCCCACCGGCTGCCACGACGACGGCCGCCACATCGCGAGCAGCGCCAGGCCGCGGCGGGCGGCGATGCCTTGGCGCCGCGCGGGGAGCGCGCGCCGGCGATGCGGGTGCCCTCGAGGTCGGGGCGATCGGTCTGGGCCACGCGGATCGATCCGGCGCAGGCGGCACGGCTCGATGGTGCGCGGGTGCAGCACCTTGGCGCCGAGCGCGCCGAAGCTCTCGGCCTCGCCGTAGGTGACCCGGCGCAAGAGCCGCGCGTCGGGCACGATCCGCGGGTCGGCGGTGAACATCCCGGGCACGTCGGTCCAGATCTCGAGGGCGGCCGCGTCGATGGTGGCCGCCAGGTACGCCGCGGCCGCGTCGGAGCCGCCGCGGCCGAGCAGCACGGTGTCGCCGTCGGCGTCGCGCGCGATGAAGCCCTGGGTGACGACGACGTCGGCGGTGATCCCGTCGAGGCGAGCCCGATCTCCGGGCGGACCGCGGCGGCGCAGCGCGCCGACAGGTAGCGCTCGGCGCGATCGGCGTCGGGCAGGCTGGTGAGCAGGTCGCGCGCGTCGACGCGTTCGGCGGTTGCGGCCGCGACCCGCGAGCCACGCGGTGCCGATGCGGGTCGAGGTGAGCTCGCCCATCGCCAGGATGGCGGCGTGGTCGCGCGGCGTCGGCGGCACCTCGGCGGCGGCGACCGCGGCCGCGAGCTGCGCGCGCCCCCGGCGTACACCGCGGGGTCGATGCCGAGCTCCAGCGCGAGGCCTCGTGGACGTGCTCGATCCGCGAGGATCGGAGCGGTCGGCTCGCCGGCGGCCTTGGCCCGGACCACTCGCTCGAGCCGGTTGGTGACCCTGGCCGCGGCCGAGCAGACCACCAGCACCCGCTGGTCGCGGGCCAGGTGCCCGGTCACGATCTCCTCGATCCGGTGCCACCGCTCGAGGCGGGAGACGCTGGTTCCGCCAAACTTGGCGACGGTCCAGTCGTGTCTGGAGGTGGGGGCGGTGGAGGAGTTCGTTGTTGATGGCACGTAACTATTCGTATCTAAATGTTTGCTGCGGCAATTATTGTTATGAAGCCCTTCTTGTCAACCCGGATTGCCTGAGGTTGCCCATAAGTTGTTTGAATTAATTGATATTCAGGTGATGTAGGGCGATCGCCGTTCCCGACATTGTCACTTGACCTCGCCCGGACTCGCCACGATGGGCGTGGTTACGCGCCAACGCAGGCAGGCGAGGTCGCTCCACCGGGCCCCGCACCAACCGGGTCTGGGCCGCGCCGACGCCACGGCCCGAAGCGCGCCGGGTTATTCGCCGGCTGCGCCGTCGCCCGCACCGGCGTCGTAGCCGGTGCTGAGCCGGAGCCCGTGGTCGCGGGCGGCGCTGCCGCGCGGTCCAAACGATCGGATCACGCCGGCGAGCTGATCGGCGGGCGGCACCGGCGGGGTGACGAAGGGCTCCGTCGCCTGCGCCACCGACTCGACGTGCAGGGTCTGGGTCGGGAACGCGAACCGGACCCCGAGCTGCTCGGCCAGGCGCAAGATCTCGAGGTTGACCTCGGTGCGGGTCCGCAGCTCGGCGGTCCAGGTCCCGGCCTTGATGAAGGCGTAGAGCAAGACCTCGAGGGCGTGCGCGCCGAGGTCGCGGAACTCGACCATGTAGTAGTCCTTGCGCACGCCGGGGTGGCGGGCGAGCACCGCGCGGACGCCCTCGCAGAACGCCTGGACCTGCTCCGGCGGGGTGTCGTAGGTCAGGCCGAGGGTGGTCGTGTAGCGCCGGTAGCGTCGCGCCCCGTAGTTGTCGATGACCGCGGTGGTGGTGATCGCGTTGGGCACGGTGAGGATCGAGTCGTAGAAGGTGCGCACCCGCGAGGTGCGAAACCCGACCTCCTCGACCACGCCCTCGTGGTCGCCGATCCGGATCCAGTCGCCGATCGTGAACGGCTTGTCGACGAAGATCATGATCGAGCCGAAGAAGTTGGCGACGGTGTCGCGCGCGGCGAGGGCGAAGGCGAGGCCGCCGAGCCCGAGGCCGGCGAGCAGCGACGCGATGTCGACGTCGAGGTTCTGCAGCACGAACAGGCCGCCGATGACCGCGGTCACGATCTTCGTGGTGCGCCGCAGCATGGGCACCAGCTGGTCGTCCAGCTTGCTGGTGGTCTCGGCCGCCTTGCCGGCCAGGTAGTCGAACAACACGTCGAGCACGCGGAACGCGAGCCACACCCCGGCGATCGCGGCGAGGGCCCGGGCCGCGACCCGGGCGATGGCCTCGGCGCCCGGGGCCAGCTCGATGAGCGGCAGCCCCATGTAGATGACCAGCGCGAACGTCACCATGCCCAGCGCGCGATCGGCGCCGTTGATGGTCTTGGTCAGGTAGTCGATGCCGGCGCGCGCGAGCAACACCGAGAAGTAGCGGCGCAGGGCGAACTCGAGGATCGCCTTGACGATGAACGCAGACAGCAGCAGCCCGACCAGCGCGAGGTACTTCCACGCCGGCAGACCGAGCCACGAGTAATCGAGCCAGTCCCACATGCGGGCCACCCTAACAGCCGACCCGCGCCTCGATGCAACCCCGCGGCGACGCCGACGTCGTCGCGGCACGTGGTAGGGTCCGCGATCACAGTTGGCGCTGAGGCGACGGCGGCGTGCGGGCGTGCGGATGTGGTGTGCCGCACCGGCAGTCCGAACGGCACCGGCGACGTCGCGCTGGTGAACCCGTTCGGCGCTCGCGTGGCGATCTCGCGGAGGCGTCGCGCGCCGACGACTACATCGTCTCCGACCGGCTGGTCAGCCTGATGCTGGCCCAGGCCGCCGAGTCCGAGGACATGCCGGTGGCGGCGCTGATCGAGGCGCCCGAGATCGATCTCCAGCTCTGGCCGGCCAGCGACTACGTCGACGTCGGCCGGCCGGTGACCTTCGAGACGGTGCGCGCGGCGGCGCGACGGCGCGACCAGCTCGCCCTCGGCTACTTCGTGCACGCCGAGCGCGACCACGGCCGCGCGGCGGTGGGCCCGGCCGTCGACGCCACGCTCGCGCTCACGCCGCACGATCAGATCGTCGTGCTCGCCGGGCGCACGCCGGCGACCCCGACCTGACCGCCGGCGACCCTGGCTTGACCGCCGGCGACCCCCCACGGGACACTGCCAGCGCGTGATCGCCGAGGGCGCCGTCATCGGCAACTACCGCATCCTGTCGCGCCTGGGCACCGGCGGGATGGGCGCGGTGTTCCTCGCCGAGCACCCGCTGATCGGCAAGCGGGTGGCGCTCAAGGTCATCCACCGCGAGCTGTCCGGCAACAAGGAGGTCGTGCAGCGCTTCTGGCAGGAGGCGCGCGCGGTCAACAAGATCGGCAACGAGCACATCGTCGAGATCCACGACTTCGGGCAGTCGGCCGACGGCGACCACTTCTACCTGATGGAGTACCTCGAGGGCCGGACCCTGGCCTCGCTGCTCGGCCGCAGCGGGCGCTTCGAGGTGATCCGCGCGCTGCACGTGACCGCGCAGCTGGCCTCGGCGCTGGCCGCGGCGCACGCCACCGGCATCATCCACCGCGATCTGAAGCCCGACAACGTGATGCTCGTGCACCGGCACGGCGATCCGGACTTCGTCAAGCTGCTCGACTTCGGCCTGGCCAAGATGTTCGCCGCCGGTGGCGCGACGCCGCTCACCGCCGCCGGCGTCGTGCTCGGCACGCCGCAGTACATGTCGCCCGAGGCGTGCGAGAGCAAGAAGGAGGTCGATCACCGCACCGACATCTACGCGGTCGGCGTGCTGCTGTTCCAGATGGTCACCGGGCAGCTCCCCTTCGACGGCCAGTCGATGGGCGAGGTGATGATCAAGCAGGTCACCCAGCCGCCGCCGGCGCCGCGCGCGCTCAACCCGGCCATCCCGCCGGCGGTCGAGCAGATCATCCTGCGCTGCCTGGCCAAGGCCGCCGATGCGCGGTTCCCGACGATGACCGCGCTGCGCGAGGCGCTGCTCGATCCCGACGCGTACCTGGCGTCGTCGCCGCCGGTGATGCCGGCGTACTCGGTGACGCGCCCGGGCCCCGCGGTCGGGGCGCCGACGCCGCCGCGCGCGGACAGCGCGCCGCCGGTCGCGCCGGCCCGCGGGATGCCGCTGCCGGCGCCGGCGGCGACGGTGATCGGCTCGGTCGCCGCGGCGGGGTGGGGGCCGGATCGCGGGGGCCTGCCGGCGGCCGCGGGGCGATCGTCGACGGCGGTGCCGGCGCAGAACCACACGATGCTGATCGCGACGCCGCCCGGCTACGTGTCCCGACCACGGCGCGGGCCGCTGGTGCCGGTGCTGCTCGGGTTGCTCGCGGTGGTGGTCACCGCCGCGGTGGTGGTCGCGGTGCGCGGCGGGCGCGGCGCGCCGGCGGGCCTGCTCGCCGGGATCGAGCCGCCGCCGGCCGACGCGCGCGCGCCGGTGGCCGCCGCCGCACGTCGATGCACAGCCGCCGGCGGCGCCGGCCCACCCGATCGACGCGGCGCCGTCGGTGGTCGAGCTGCACCTCGACGTCGGCCCGGCCGGCGCCGAGATCGTCGATCGCGACGGCGTGGTGCGAGGCGTCGCGCCGACGCGCCTGACCGTGCCGCGCGGCGCCAGCCTCGAGCTCACGTTCCGCGCGCGCGGCTACGAGTCGGTCACCCGCCAGGTCGACACCAGCGCCGACGCCGTCATCAAGGTCGTGCTGCGACGGGCCCGGGCCGTCGAGCCCGACGCCCGTCCCGCCGCCACGCCTCCGCGGCCGCCCGGCGGGCCCGACCTCATGGAGCCCGAGTAGCGCGCCCGCGGTTGCCAGCGCCGGGCGCTGGGGGATGCTGCGGGCGTGCTGCCCGCCATCCTCGGCGCTGTCGTGCTCGCCGTCCTCGGCGCGGTGCTGGCCGCGCGCGCGGCGGCGGCGGCGGCGCGCCGCGAGCAGACCGCGGCGACCGACGCGGCCCGAGCCGAGGCCGCCGCCGAGCGGCGCGAGGCCGAGGCCGCGCCGCCGCGGTCCGGCGCGCGATGGAGACCGAGGCCCGGCAGGAGGTGCTGTCTGCGCGGGCCAGCGCCGACGACGAGCTCGGCGCGCGGGCGGCGGCCATCGACGAGCACGAGGCGCGCCTCGGCGTGCGCGAGGCCGAGCTCGCCGCGCACAGCAGCGAGCTCGACCAGCGCGAGGAGGCCCAGGCCGAGGCCCACAAGGCGACCCAGGCGCTGCGCGATCGCGCCGCCGGGCTCGAGCGCGACGCGCGCCAGCGCACCGAGGCCGCGCGCACCCAGCTCCAGGGCAAGGCCGGCGTGAGCGCCGAGCGCCTCATCGAGGAGATGCAGGCGCGCTGGCTCGAGGACGTCCGCCAGGAGGGCGCAGCGCGGGTCCGCGCCGTCGACGGCAGCGCCGCCGATCCGCAGCTCGATCGCGAGGCCAAGCGCGTCCTCGAGATCGTCGCGTGTCGGATCCAGGGCCACTACCTCACCGAGCGCAACGCCTCCAACCTCCGCCTCGGGTCGGAGCTGGTCGAGGCCGTGCTCGACGGCGGTGGCGCCCTGCACGGCGCCATCGAGCGCGCCTCCAACGTCACGCTCCTGGTGAACGACGCCCGCGACGCCATCCGCCTCGACGGCCTCGACAGCACCGGCAAGGAGATCGCGCGGCGCGCGTTCGGCAAGCTCCAGCGCAAGCCCGAGGCGCTGCTCGAGGCCAAGGCGCAGCCCGACGTGTGGGCCACCAAGATCCGCGAGCAGATCGAGCAGGAGATCCGCGGCCTCGGGCGCAAGGCGTTCCAGGTGCTCGGGGTCGCCAAGGCGTGTCCGGAGATCACCGAGCTCGTCGGTGCGCTCAACTTCCGCACCAGCTACACCCAGAACCAGTGGTTCCACGCCGTCGAGTCGGCGTTCCTCGCCGGCATGATGGCCGCCGAGCTCGGGCTCGACGTGAAGCTCGCCCGGCGCGCCACCGTGATGCACGACATCGGCAAGGCGCTCACCCACAAGATCGAGGGCTCGCACGCGGTCATCGGCGCCGAGATCGCGCGCCGGGTCGGCGAGCCCGAGCTGGTCGCCAACGCCATCGGCTCGCACCACGCCGACGAGCCGCCCAATTCGATCTACGCCTACCTGCTGGCCGCGGCCGACGCGATGAGCGGCGCGCGCCCCGGCGCCCGGCGCGAGCAGACCGAGGGCTTCAGCACCAAGATCGAGGACCTCGAGCGCATCGGTCGCTCGCACCGCGGCGTCGACTTCGCCCACGCGGTGCAGGGCGGGCGCGAGCTGCGGGTCTATGTCCGCAACGACCAGGTCGACGACCTCGCGGTGGTCGAGCTATCGGCCGACATCGCCGCCCAGGTGTCCGAGGAGCTGACCTTCCCCGGGCAGATCAAGGTGACGGTGATCCGCGCTTACGAGGCGGTCTCGACCGCCAACTAGCTGATCTCCCTTGCACTCGAAAGCGCACGTTAGGGTGAGGTTCACCTTGACAGGCGCAGGCTAACCCACCATAGTCAGGCCGAATCCTCGATCTCTTACCTTCACGTGAGGGTTAGGTCTTGGGGGCCGGAAAGCTGCCTGACGATGTCCTCTACGCCCCTCATCAAGCCCGAGTCGGCCCGCGATCCGCGGCTGCTGCGCGTGGGTGAGCTGGCGAAGGCGGTGGGCAAGACGGTCCGGGCCATGCACCTCTACGAGGAACTCGGCCTGCTCGAGCCGGCGGCGCGCTCCGAGGGCGGCTTTCGGCTCTACGGCGCCGAGGCCGTCGAGCGCATCCACTGGATCGTGAAGCTGCAGGCCATCGGCTTCACCCTCGCCGAGATCCAGGGCTTCGTCGCCGACTTCCGCGCCGCCGACAGCGGGCGCGACGCCACCGATCGCGCGCGCGCGGTGTTCGCGACCAAGCTCGCGCAGATCCGCGAGCAGGTCGCCCAGCTCCAGGTCATCGAGCGCGACCTGCTCGAGGCCGTCGAGTACCTCGACTCGTGCCAGGCATGCTCCACCGAGTTCACGCCGAGCGAGTGCGGCGTGTGCGGCCACCACGGCCACAGCCGGGGCGAGGCGCCGCGGCTGTTCGTCGGCCTGTCGCGCGGCGACGCCGCGCCGAGCCGTCCGTCCTCTCCTTCCTTCGACGTCGCCGTCGCCGCGCTGTGTCGCGACGGCGGGGCGGCGTCGTGATCACCGCGAGAAGCCACCAGCCATGACCACCGAACTCCACGCCAAGTCCCCCGCCGCGCCGGCGGCCACCGTCTCGCAGCCGGTGCCGGTCCCCGCCGGCATCGCGGTGCCGATCTTCATGGACAACCACTCGACGACGCCGGTCGATCCGCGCGTGCTCGAGGCGATGCTGCCGTACTTCACGCAGCACTTCGGCAACGCGGCCAGCCGCAACCACGTGTTCGGGTGGACCGCCGAGGCCGCGGTCGACGCCGCCCGCGATCAGATCGCGGCGCTCATCGGCGGCGAGGGCAAGGAGATCGTCCTCACCTCGGGCGCGACCGAGGCCAACAACCTCGCGATCAAGGGCGTGGCCTCCTTCTACAAGAAGCAGGGCGACCACATCGTCACCGTCAAGACCGAGCACAAGGCGGTGCTCGACACCTGCAAGCGCCTCGAGCGCGAGGGCTACCGCATCACCCTGCTCGAGCCGGGCGTCGACGGCCTGGTCACCCCGGAGCAGGTCGCGGCCGCCGTCGACGACAAGACGCTGCTGGTCAGCGTGATGTTCGCCAACAACGAGATCGGCGTGGTGCAGCCCATCGCGGCGATCGGCGCGGCGATCAAGGCCAAGAACCCCAAGACCCTGTTCCACAGCGACGCGGTGCAGGCGGCGGGCAAGGTCGCCGTCGACGTCCACGCGTGCAAGCTCGACCTGGTCTCGCTCACCGCGCACAAGATGTATGGCCCCAAGGGCGTGGGCGCCTTGTGGGTGCGCCGCAAGCCGCGGGTCCGCATCGATCCGCAGCTCGACGGCGGCGGCCACGAGCGCGGCATGCGCTCGGGCACGCTGGCGGTGCCGCTCATCGTCGGCTTCGGCAAGGCGTGCGAGCTCGCCGCGGCCGAGCGCGTCGACGAGGCGGCCCGGCTGTCGCGCCTGCGCGACCGGCTCCTGGCCGGCCTGCAGAGCCGGCTGCCGGAGACCTACGTCAACGGCTCGCTCGAACACCGGCTGCCCGGCAACCTCAACATCTCCTTCGCCTTCGTCGAGGGCGAGTCGCTCTTGATGGCGCTCAAGGACGTCGCGGTGTCGTCGGGCTCGGCCTGCACCTCGGCGACCCTCGAGCCGAGCTACGTGCTCAAGGCCCTCGGCGTCGGCGACGAGCTGGCGCACAGCTCCATCCGGTTCGGCCTCGGCCGCTTCAACACCGAGGCCGAGGTCGACTACATCGTCGAGCTGGTGGTCCGCTCCGTCGAGCGTCTGCGGGCGCTGTCGCCGCTGTGGGAGATGCACCAGGACGGCATCGACCTCAACTCCGTCCAATGGACGGCTCATTAGCCGGCCCTGGCGCCCTGATTTTCCGGCCCTGGCGGGCGTGGTTAAGCGCCCAGACCCAGACCCAAACCCAGACCCAGAACGCTGAAACGAGACGAAGCAACCCACCACCCACACTCCAACGCGCCGCCCATCTCCGGGCGCTTTGAAGTGTCCGCTAGGACCAGACAAATGGCGTACTCAGACAAGGTCATCGAGCACTACGAGAACCCCCGTAACGTCGGCACCTTCGCCAAGGACGAGGCCGACGACGTCGGCACCGGCCTGGTCGGCGCGCCGGCCTGCGGCGACGTGATGCGCCTGCAGATCAAGGTCAAGGACGGCGTCATCGCCGACGCCAAGTTCAAGACCTTCGGCTGCGGCTCGGCGATCGCGTCGTCGTCGCTGGCGACCGAGATGATCAAGGGGCTCACCCTCGACCAGGCCGCCGCCATCAAGAACGACAAGATCGTCGCCGAGCTCAACCTGCCGCCGGTGAAGATCCACTGCTCGGTGCTCGCCGAGGACGCCATCAAGGCGGCCATCGAGGACTACCGGGCCAAGCAGGCCACCAAGTCGTGAACGCCGCCGTTACCACCGCCGCTGGATCCACCGCAGCCATGTCCACCGACGTCGCCCGCACCTCGAGCTCGACCGCGTCGCCGGCGCCGGTCGCGTCGTCGGCCGCCGGCAAGTCGCGCGACATCGAGATCACCGCGTCCGCCGCGGAGGAGATCCGGCGGCAGCGCGACAAGCGCGGCAACCCCGACGCCAAGATCCGCGTCGGCATCCGCGGCGGTGGCTGCACCGGCTACACCTACGTCTTCGAGTGGGCCGAGCAGGTCCGCGCGACCGACAAGGAGTTCTCGGCCTTCGGCGTGTCGATCGTGGTCGACCCCAAGAGCCTGGTGTACCTCGCCGGCATGCAGCTCGACTTCGTGCGCGGGATGATGGGGCACGGCTTCAAGTTCAACAACCCGAACGTCAAGGGCGACTGCGGCTGCGGCGAGTCGGTCCAGTTCTGAAGAAGGCGGCGCGCGCGTGATGACCAGCGAAGACCGCGGCGGCGGCAACCCGAGCCCGGGCCCGGATCCGTTCGCGCTGCTCGGGCTGGCGCCGGGCTACGACCTCGACCTCGACGCCCTCGAGCGCGCGTACCACGAGCGCAGCCGGGCGCTGCACCCCGATCGCTTCGCGTCGGCGCCGGCGGCCGAGCGGGTCGCGGCGCTCACCCAGAGCCGCGCGCTCAACGACGCCTACCAGCTCCTGCGCCGGCCGACCCGCCGCGCCGAGCACCTGCTCGCGCGCGCCGGCATCGCCATCGGCGATCACGAGCGCCTCGAGCCCGCGTTCCTGATGGAGATCCTCGAGCTGCGCGAGGCCCTGGCCGAGGCGCGCATCGCCGGCCGACTCGACGACGTCACGCGCATGCAGGCCGACATGCAGGCGCGTCAGCAGGCGCTGGTGGCGAGCCTCGCGCCGGCGTTCGCCGCCGGTGAGCTGGCGGCGGCCAAGCGCGCGCTCATCACCCTGCGCTACGTCGATCGCTACCTCGAGGAGTGCGACGCGGTGCTCGACGCCGCGGACGCGGAGGCCTAGCCGATGCTGTTGCAGATCGCCGAGCCCGGCGAATCCAAGGCCAAGGAGGCCTGCAAGCTGCGGGTGGTCGGCATCGACCTGGGGACGACCAACAGCCTGGTCGCGCACGTCGCCGACGCCACGCCCGCGGTGATCTCCGTCGACGGCGATCCGATCGTGCCGTCGGTGGTGCAGTACCAGGCCGACGGCTCGGTGGTGGTGGGGCGGGCCGCGCTGGCGACCGCGCATCAGCGCCCGCGCGACACCGTGGCCTCGGCCAAGCGCCTCATCGGCCGGGCCGGCGCCGACGTCGCCGGGATCCGCGAGCTGATGACCTCGGAGCTGGTCGACGACGGGCGCTCGATCCGGATGCGCGTCGCCGGCCGGGCCGAGCCGGTCAGCCCGGTCGAGGTGTCCGCCGAGATCCTGCGCGCGCTGCGGGCCCGGGCCGAGGCCGCGCTCGGCGGCGCCGTCGAGGGCGTCGTGATCACGGTGCCGGCGTACTTCGACGACGCGCAGCGCCAGGCGACCCGCGACGCCGGCCGCCTCGCTGGACTCGAGGTGCTGCGCCTGCTCGCCGAGCCGACCGCCGCGGCGCTGGCCTACGGCCTCGATCGCGGCGCCCGGGGCACCTTCGCGGTGTACGACCTCGGCGGCGGCACCTTCGACATCTCGATCCTCAAGCTGGTCGACGGCGTGTTCGAGGTCCGCGCCACCGGCGGCGACTCCGCCCTCGGCGGCGACGACATCGACCGCGCCATCGCCGGCGCGATGCTGGCCGAGGCCGGCGTCGCCGCGCCATCGCCGGCGCTGCTCGGCGCGCGCTGGCCGCCGCCCGCGCCGCCAAGGAGGCGCTCACCGTCGCCGACACCGCCACCGTGGCGCTCACCCTCGACGACGGCGCCGCGTGGTCGCGCGAGCTCATCCGCGCCGAGCTGGCGACGACGTGCAAGCCGCTGCTCGACAAGACCGGCCGCGCGTGCCGGCGCGCGCTCAAGGATGCCGAGCTCACCGCGGCCGACCTCGACGGGGTCATCCTCGTCGGCGGCTCGACCCGTTCGCCGGTGGTGGTCGACTACGTGCGCGGCCTGTTCGGGCGCGAGCCGCTGGCCGATCTCGATCCCGACTGCGTGGTGGCGCTCGGCGCCGCGGTCCAGGCCGACGTCCTCGCCGGCGGCCGCGCCGACGTGACCCTGCTCGACGTGGTGCCGCTGTCGCTCGGCATCGAGACCATGGGCGGGGTGGTGGAGAAGCTCATCCACCGCAACACCACGATCCCGGCCGGCGCGACCCAGACGTTCACCACCTACGCCGACAACCAGACCGGCTTCGATCTGCACGTGGTGCAGGGCGAGCGCGAGACCGTCGACGCCTGCCGCTCGCTGGCGCGGTTCCAGCTCCGCGGCATCCCGCCGATGATCGCCGGGATGGGTCGGGTCGAGATCACGTTCCTGGTCGACGCCGACGGCCTGCTCAAGGTGATGGCCAAGGAGCTGACCTCGGGCATCGAGGCCTCGATCGAGGTGGCGCCGTCGTACGGCCTCACCGACGAGGAGGTCGAGCGCATGCTGGTGGAGTCCTTCGAGCACGCCGAGGACGATCTGCGGCGGCGCGACCTGGCCATCGAGCGGGTCGAGGCCGAGCGCATCCTGGCCGCGACCCGGCAGGCGATGATCGACGACGCCGCGCTGCTGGCGCCGGAGGTGCGGGTCGCCGGCGAGGCCGCGATGCGCGCGCTCGAGACCGCGATGGCCGGCGACGACCACCTCGCGATCCGCCACGGCATCGAGGCCCTCGATCTGGCGACCAAGCCGTTCGCGCAGCTGCGGATGAACCGCGCCGTCGACGGCGCCATGCGCGGCCGCCGCCTCACCGAGGTCGAGCACGCCTTCGATCACGGCGGCGGGCACGGCCCGGGGCAGGTGGGCTAGTGGCGAAGGTCACCTTCCTCAACCCGCGCGGCAAGCGCTCGGCCGGGCCGGTCACCGTCGAGGTCGACGACGGCACCTCGCTGCTCGACGCCGCCGAGGCCTGCGACGCCCGCGTCGGCCACGCCTGCGGTGGCAACCTGGCGTGCTCGAGCTGCCACGTGTGGGTGCAGCAGGGCCTCGAGTCCCTCGCCGAGGTCGCCGACAAGGAAGACGACATCATGGATCGCGCGTTCGACGTGCGGCCGGAGTCGCGCCTGGCGTGCCAGGCCAGGGTCGCCGGCGTCGATCTCGTCGTCGAGATCACCGAGGAGAGCCTCAAGACCTGGCTCGACGAGAACCCCGACGTCCGCAAGGCCGAGGATCAGAAGGCGGGCTAAGTCGCGGGGTGGGCCCAGGCCGAGCACGCGTGGGCCACGGCGGGCGCCGCGGTCCGCGCGCGGGCATCGCGGCCGCCGACGGCGTCGACCACCGCCTGGGCGTGGGCCCTGCTAGGGTCGGCGCATGCCGCCGTTCGTGCACGCGATGCCGGTCGGGTTCGCCGACGTCGATCACGCCGGCATCGTCTACTACCCGCGGTTCTTCCACTTCTTCCACCAGGCCTTCGAGGCGCTGTGGCGCGAGCGCCGCGGCCCGGCCGCCTACGCCGAGCTCATCGCCCAGCGCCGGCTCGGGTTCCCGGCGGTGCGGGCGGCGTGCGACTTCCGCAGCCCGCTGCGGTTCGGCGACCTCGCGGAGGTCGAGCTGCGCGTGGCCCGGCTCGGCCGCACCTCGCTGACCTTCGGCTACCGGGTGGTGCGCCTGGGCGCCCGCGAGCGGGCGCTGGTGGCCGAGGGCGAGGTGGTGTGCGCGATGGTCGACCTCGCGCGGTTCGTGGCGGTGCCGGTGCCGGCCGAGGTGCAGGCGCTGCTCGCCGACCTGGTCGAGCCGTCGACGTGATCGCGATCCCGGATGGGCGACGTTGGGGCTTTACCCTCGGCGTCAATTCCCCTATGCACGCGGCATGAGCGAGCGCGATCCGCAGGGCATGGCGAGGCTGCAGGCCGTCGTCACCGGGCTCATCCGCCACCGCGTCGAGACCTCGCTGGCCGACGTCGAGGCCGCGATCGCGCGCTGGCGTGCCGGCGAGCTGTCGGCGCTCGAGGCCCACGGCGTGGTGCTGCGCCACGCGGCGCGCTGCGAGCGCACCGTCGAGCGGGTCACCAGCGGCGTCGGCGACAAGGCGGCGGCGGTGGTGCGCGACGCGTTCGACGCCGGCCTCATCGACGAGGCCGAGTTCACCGCGGTCACCGGCCAGGCGCCGGCCGAGGTCGGCGCCGCCGGCGTGTTGCGCGATGACGACGGCGAGGAGCGCGACAAGCGGGCCGCCGTCGAGGAGCTGCTCGAGCGCGGCCCGGTGCTGGTGCACGTCGATGCCCGCCGCGACGACGTGGTGGTGCCGGCGCGGTTCGCCGGCGACCCTCGCCTGATCCTGCGCTTCGGCTACCGGCTCACCCCGGCCATCGTCGACCTGGTCGTCGACGACGCCGGCATCGCCGGCACCCTGACCTTCGGCGGCATGCCGTTCTTCTGCCGGCTGCCGTGGGCCGGCGTGTACGCGGTCGTCGTCGAGGGCGAGCAGCGCGGCATGGTGTGGCCCGAGGACATCCCCGAGGTCGTGCTCGACAAGCAGCCCGACGCCGTCGTCGGCGCCGGCCCCAAGGCGGCGCCCGCCGCCACCGAGCCGCCGCCGGTGGCCGAGGCCCCGGCCAAGCCGCGCGGCCACCTCAAGCTGGTCGACTGAGCGGCGGCCCGACCGCGCGCGGAGCGGCCACCATCGCGATGGACGACCACGAGCTGTTCGTGTGGGAGCCGGCGCGCGGCGGAGGTCGCTGCGTGCTCGATCGCCTGCCCGAGGACGAGCACGCGATGTTCCGCCCCAGGATCGGGCGGGCGATGGGCGACGCGTACCCGGCGGCCCGGGCGCTGCCGATGTCGCCCGATCTGGGCGGCACCGAGGTGCCCGACCTGGTCCGGAACACGCTCGGGTTCTACGTGGTGTCGCGCAGGCTGCGCGCGGTGCTCGAGGCCGAGGCCGACGCCGAGTTCGAGATGCTGCCGGTCGAGGTGCTCGATCGCGCCGGCGTCGCGGTGCCCGAGCCGCGCTGGATCGCGAACCTGCTGGGGCGGGTGGTGCCGTGCGCCGACCTCGCGCGCAGCGAGATGACCGAGCTGGCGATGCGGCCGGGCCGTTACACCTCGATCAAGCGGCTCTACGTCGACGCCGCGAAGGTCGATCGCGGCCTCAAGATCTTCCGGCTGGGCGAGGCCCCGAAGCTGTGGCTGGTCCGGGCCGATCTTCGCCGCGCGCTCGAGGCGTCCGGTGCGACCGGCATGGTGTTCCGGGCGATGGGCGACGACGTCCTGATCGACTGAGCCCGTGGGGCTGGCGCTCAGGCCGCCGGCCAGGTCGCGGCGAGGAACGCGCGCATGGCCTGCCACGAGGCGGCGTCGGCGGCGGCGTCGTAGCGCACCGGCAGGCCGAAGCGCTCGCCGGTGGCGGTGGCGTCGGGGTTGGTGAAGGCGTGGGTGGCGCCGGGGTAGACCTCGATCTCGACGGGGACCCCGGCGGCGTCGAGCTCGGCGCGCAGCGCGCGGACGTCGGCGGCCGGCACCATCGGATCGGCGTCGCCGGTGGCGACGAAGACGCGGCCGCCGAACACCCCGGGCGCCATCGGCGTCTTGGTGGACAGGGTGCCGTGGAAGCTCAGCACCGCGTCGAGCTCGAGGCCGGCGCGCGCCGCGGCCAGGGCGACGCCGCCGCCGAAGCAGTAGCCCACCGCCGCGAGCCGCGCGGGATCGACGCGCGGATCGGCCGCCAGCGCCGCGCGCGCCGCCGCCAGGCGCGTGGTCGGCGCCTGCGGATCGGCGTAGACCGCGGCGGTCAGCGCCTTGGCCTCGTCGGGCGTGGTCGCGGTCTGGCCGTCGCCGAACATGTCGACGGCGAGGGCGACGTAGCCGAGCTCGGCGAGCTCGCGGGCGCGCCGGCGCGCGTAGTCGTTCTGGCCCCACCACTCGTGCACGACCAGGATGCCGGGGTGCGGCCCCGGGCTCGTCGGCGTCGCCATGTAGCCCTGCATCGTCAGCTCGCCGGCCGCGTAGGTGAGCGCCTCGGTCTCGATGCGCGCGGCCGCCGGCGGGGTGGCGACGGGCGCCGCCGGCGGGGGGGCGTCCTTGCAGGCGCCGAGCAGCGCCACGGTGAGGAGGAGAGCGCTGGTCTTCATGGCGGCGGCGTAGCACCTCGCGGTGCCCGCGGCTACAGCTCGATCTGGGTGCCGAGCTCGACCACCCGGTTGGGCGGCAGGCCGAAGAACGCCGTCGGCGGGCGCGCGTTGCGGGCGAGGAACGCGAACAGCACCTTGCGCCAGCGCGCGAGCCGGCTCGGGCCGCTGGTGAGCAGGGTCTCGCGCCCGAGGTAGTAGGTGGTGGTCATCGGATCGGTGGCGAGGCCCAGGCGCGCGCACGCCGCCAGCATCGTCGGCACCACCGGCGTCTCGGCGAAGCCGACCCGGGCGATCACGCGGTAGAAGCCGTGGTCGAGGGTGCGCACCTCGAGGCGATCGTCGGCCCGCACCCACGGCGTCGCCGTGGTGCTCACCGAGAACAGCACCACCTGCGCGTGCAGCACCTGGTTGTGCTTGACGTGGTGGAGCAGGAGGTTGGGGATGCCGCTGTCGGCGGCGGCCATCACCACCGCGGTGCCGCGCACCCGCGGTAACGGCGAGCGCCCGATCTCGTCGAGGAACGACTGCTCGGCGATGGCGACGTCGCGCATCGCCTGCGCCAGCTCGCGTCGGCCGCGCCACCACGTGGTCATCACCGCGAACAGCGCCACCCCGACCGCCAGCGGGAACCAGCCGCCGGCGACGAGCTTCACCGCGTTGGCGCCGAAGAAGGTGAGGTCGATCGCGAGGAACGGCACCAGGAACCACAGCGCGCGCGTCGGCGGCACGCCCCAGCGCCGAACGCAGGTCAGGTAGAAGAGGTAGGTGGTGATGCCCATCGTCGCCGTCACCGCGATGCCGTAGGCGGCCGCCAGGTTCGAGCTCGAGCCGAACGCCAGCACCAAGAGCAGGGTCGCGACCATCAGCGCCCAGTTCATCTCGGGGATGTAGATCTGGCCCTCGGTGCGGGCCGAGGTGTGGACGATGGTGAGGCGCGGCCAGAACCCGAGCTGGATCGCCTGGCGGGTCAGCGAGAACACGCCGGAGATGAGCGCCTGCGACGCGATGATCGCGGCCGCCGTCGACAGCACCATCATCGGGAGCTGCCAGCCGGCGGGGACCGCCGCGTAGAACGGGTTGCGGATCGCGCCCGGGGGGTGCCCGAGCAGGAGCGCGCCTTGGCCGAGGTAGTTGAGCAGGAGCCCCGGCAGCGCCACCGCGAACCACGCCACCCGGATCGGGCGCCGGCCGAAGTGGCCGAGGTCGGCGTACAGCGCCTCGCCACCGGTGACCACCAGGAACACCAGCCCGAGGATCATGAAGCCGTGGTAGCCGTGGGCGCCGAGGAAGCGCACGGCGTGGCGCGGATCGATGGCGGCGAGGACGCTCGGCTCGACGACGATCCACCGGATCCCGATGGCGCCGATGGCGACGAACCACACCAGCATGATCGGCCCGAAGGCGACGCCGATGCGGGCGGTGCCGAGGCGCTGCACCAGGAACAGCCCGACGAGGATGGCCAGGGTCACCGGCACCACCAGCGGCGTCAGCGCCGGGCCGTGCTCTGAGAGCCCCTCGAGCGCGCCAAGCACCGAGATCGCCGGCGTGATCGCGCCGTCGCCGAAGAGCAGCCCGGCCCCGAACAGTCCGAGCAGGATCGGCAACGCCAGCCGGCGCGCGCGCCCGGCGCCGGCGTCGCCTTGCACCAGCGCCGCGAGGGCGAGGATGCCGCCCTCGCCGTGGTTGTCGGCGCGCAGGACGAACACGAGGTACTTCACGCACACCACCAGCGCCAGCGCCCACACCACCAGCGACAGGACGCCGAGCACGTTGGCGTGGGTCGCGGGCACCGCGTGCGGCGCGTGCGGGTAGGCCAGGCACTCGCGGATCGCGTACAGCGGCGAGGTGCCGATGTCCCCGTAGACGACGCCGAGGGCACCCAGCGAGGCCAGGGCGAGGGCGCGGCGTGGGCGAGCGGGCGGGGCGGTGGCGTCGGCGGCGGTGGTCATGGGCGAGCCGCGGCGCGGCCTCCACCTCGGTAGCCCGCGGCGCGTCAAGAACCCGTCAAGACGCGGTCGTGATCGCCCAGGGCGTACGTCTTGACGCCGTCTTGAGGTCGCGGGGTGTACACCGTCCTCGCCATGAACCCGTACCGCGTCCCCGGTCGCGTCCGCGCGAAGCCGGCGCCGTCCGCCGACGGCGACGACGGCATCGTGGCGATGGTGATGGTCGTGGTCGGGGCGGTGCCGGTGATCGGCACGGTGGCGGTGGGGGCGCCGATCGGTGGCGAGGCCACCGCGGGGCTGCTCCTGGTCGTGCTCGGCGCGCTCGGCGCGTGGTCGGATCGCGCGGGGCCGCGACGATGAGCGTCGCCGGCACGCGGGCGCCGACGGCGCGTCGTCGCTGGGCGCTCCTGGCCGCGGTCACCGCCATCGGCGCCACCACCGCGGTCGGGCTGGTCGCCTACCGCTGGGTCGATCTCGCCGACCTGGCGATGCTGTACCTGGTCGCGATCGGGGTGGCCGCCACGCTCGGGCGTGCGCCGGCGCTGGTGGCGTCGTCGCTGGCGGTGCTCGCCTTCGATCTGTGTTTCATCCCGCCGCGGTTCACCTTCGCGGTGTCGGAGGCGCGCCACCTGGTGACCTTCGCGGTGATGTTCGGCACCGGCCTCACCATCAGCACGCTGATGCTGCGGCTGCGCGCGCAGGAGGCGCACGCGCGCCGACGGGAGGCCGACACCCGCGCGCTCCTGGCGTTGACCGCCGACGTCCGCGACGCCGCCGATCGCGACGATGCCGCGGTGGCGGTGGCGCGTCGGCTCGAGGAGGTGCTCGGCGGTGCGGCGGCGGTGCTCTTGCCCGAGCCCGACGGCGTGGGCCTGGTGCCGGCGGCCGGCCTGGCGCCGCTCACGGGCGCCGCGCTCGAGGCCGCGCGGCGCGCGCTCGCCGAGCGGCGCCCCGTCGACGGCGTCACCGCGGGCGTGCTGGCGGCGCCGCTGATCTTCGACGGCGTCGCGGTCGGGGTGGCGGTGCTCCAGCGCGGCGCCGCGGCGCCCCCGCTCGGGACCGACGAGCGCGGCCTGCTCGACGCGGTGCTCGTGCACGGGGCGCTCGCCATCGGCCGCGCGACCCTGGCCGCCGAGGCCCGGGTCGCGGAGCTTCGGGCGCGTGCCGAGGAGCTGCGCAGCTCGCTGTTGTCGGTGGTGTCCCACGATCTGCGGACGCCGCTCGCGGTGATCACCGGCGCGGCGACCTCGCTGCGCGACGACGTCGCCCGGCTCACCCCGCAGGTGCGGGCCGAGCTGCTCGACACCCTCGTCGACGAGGCCCGCCGGCTCGAGCGGGTGGTGGGCAACCTGCTCGACATGACCCGGGTCGAGACCGGCATCACCCCGGCCCGCGAGTGGGTGCCGGTGGAGGAGCTGGTCGGCGCGGCGCTGGCGCGCGCGGCGCCGAGCCTGGGCGCCGCCGAGGTGGTGCTCGACGTGCCCGGCGAGCTGGCGCTCCAGGTCGATCCGATCCTGTTCGAGCACGTGCTGGTCAACCTGCTGGAGAACGCGATGAAGCACGGCCGGCCGCCGCTGGCGCTCGCGGCGCGGCGCGCCGCCGACGCGGTCGAGCTCGACGTCGCCGACGCCGGCCCGGGGGTCGCCGCCGCCGCCGCGCCGCACGTGTTCGACAAGTTCTTCCGCGGCGCCGCCGCGCCTGGGGTCGGCCTCGGGCTCGCGGTGGTGCGCGGCATCGTCGCCGCCCACGGCGGCACCGTCGCCCTGGTGCCCGACGACGGCGGCGCCCGGTTCCGGATCCGCCTGCCGGTCACCGACGGGGCCACGCCGTGACCGCGCCGACGACGATCGCCCTGGTCGAGGACGATCCGCAGATGCGGCGCTACCTGGTGGCGACCCTGCACAGCCACGGCTTCCGGGTGGTGGAGGCGGCGTCGGTGGCGGCCGCCGCGACCCTGTTGCGCGCGGAGACGCCCGACCTCGTTCTGCTCGACCTCGGCCTGCCCGACGGCGACGGCCTCGAGGTCCTCCGCACGCTGCGCCTGACCCAGCGGACCCCGGTGGTGGTCTTGTCGGCGCGCGGCCGCGAGGCCGAGAAGGTGACCGCCCTCGACGCCGGCGCCGACGACTACCTGACCAAGCCCTTCGGCGTCGGCGAGCTGATGGCGCGGCTGCGGGTGGCGCTGCGGCACGCGCGCGGTGAGGCCGGGGTGGCGCCGCCGCGCCGGCTCGAGGTCGGGCCGATCCAGCTCGATCTCGATCGTCACGAGGTCGTCGTCGACGGCGCGCCGGTGCGCCTGACCCCGATCGAGTTCGAGCTGCTGGCGGTGCTCGCCCACGGCGCCGGTCGCGTGCTCACCCACCGCCAGCTCGTGCGCGCGGTGTGGGGGACCGACGCCGGCGAGACCACTCACACGCTGCGGGTGCACATGGCGGCCCTGCGTCGCAAGGTCGAGCGCGAGCCGGCGCGACCGCGCTGGCTCGCGACCGAGCCCGGCGTGGGCTATCGCTTGCGCGACGAGTAGCCGCCGCTCACAGGGCCGGGCGGTGCAGGCGCACGCCGCACGAGTCGGGCACGCCCGGGCAGGGCGGGGCGAGCTTCTCGAGCGTGATCGTCACCGCCGCCCGCGGATACGCGCGTTGCAGCGCGGTGGCGATGGCGCCAGCGAGCGCCTCGAGCAGCTTGTAGGTCGACCGGGTGCCGTGCTCGAGCACGATCCGGCACACGGTGGCGTAGTCGATGGTGTCGCCGAGGCGATCGCTGCGCGCCGGCGCGTCGAGCGGGTCGCCAGCTCCACGTCGACCCGGAACCGACGGGTGCTGCGGCGCTCGGCCGCCGACACCCCGTGGCTGGCCTCGAACTCGAGGCCGCGGACGAACACCACGTCACTCATCGCCCAGCCCTCGCGTCGCGGCTCGTCGAGCTCAGCGCAGCCGCGGCGCGCGCATGCCGCCGACGGCGGCCTCGTCCTCGGCGTCGGCCTCGCGCGCCGCCTTGGTCTTCTGCAGCTTCTTCTTGATCATCTGCTTCTTGAGCGGCCCGACGAAGTCGACCAGCAGCTTGCCGGTGAGGTGATCGTGCTCGTGCAGGAGGCACCGGGCCAGGAGCCCCTCGCCCTCGAACTCGAAGGTCTTGCCGTCGAGGTCCATGGCCCGCACCCGCGCGCGCAGCGGCCGCTCGACCTTGATGTACACCTCGGGGAACGACAGGCAGCCCTCCTCGGAGTCCTGCGTCTCGTCGGAGACCTCGAGGATCTCGGGGTTGAGGAAGGCCACCGGCGGGTCGTCCTCGCCGCGCCCGGCGAGCTTGGGCTCGACCAGGAACATCCGGCGGGCGTCGCCGATCTGCAGGGCCGCGATGCCGAGGCCGTTCTCGGCGAACATGGTGTCGGCGAGGTCGCGGTAGAGCGCGCGGACGTCGTCGGTGACCTCGGTGATGGCCACCGAGGGCTGGGTCAGGCGAGCGTCGGGCCAGACGACGACGGGGCGGATAGCCATGGCCCCGCCAACATAGCCGTCGGTCCATCGATTGACAACGCCGGCCCCGACCGCCATACCTCCCCCCGATCGTATGCAGGTGCAGCGGTATGCCACGTCCAAGTTGCCGACCCCGCATGGGGATTTTCGGCTGGTGGTGTTTCGGACCGGCGCCGCGGTCGGCCCCGGCGGCAGCGCCGTCGGCACCGGTGCCCAGGCCTCCGAGGAGCACGTCGCCATGGTGCTCGGCGACCTGACCGGCGCGGCCCCGGTGCTCACCCGGGTCCACTCGTCGTGCTTCACCGGCGAGGTGCTCGGCAGCCAGCGCTGCGACTGCCGGGCCCAGCTCGACGCCGCCCTCGCGCGCATCGCCGCCGAGGGCCGCGGCGTGCTCGTGTACCTGGTGCAGGAGGGCCGCGGCATCGGCCTCGGCGACAAGATCCGCGCCTACGCCCTTCAGGACGGCGGCGCCGACACCGTCGACGCCAACCTCGAGCTCGGCTACGAGGCCGACCTGCGCTCCTACGATCTGGCGGCGGCCATCCTCGGCGAGCTCGGGGTCAGCGCGGTGCGCCTGATGACCAACAACCCCGACAAGCTGGCCGGCCTCGCCGCCGCCGGCATCACCGTCGCCGCCCACGAGGCGCACTGGGTCGACGCCGGCGCCGCCAGCGCCGACTACCTCCAGGTCAAGAAGGATCGGCTCGGGCACCTCGCCTGAGCCGCCGCGAGGAACGCCACATGAGCCTCTCTCCCGACACGTTCAAGCAGGCGCTGGCCAAGGTCGCCGATCCGGCGTTCGAGGCCCTGGGGCTCACCTCCGATCTCGTCAGCTGGCGCCTGGTCAAGGGGGTCGAGGTCGACGGCGACAACGTCCTGGTCAAGGTCGAGCTGCCGACGCATGCTTATCCGCAGGCGGCGCGGCGCGAGCTCACCGCGCGCATCGAGGCGGCGTGCAAGGCAGCCGGCGCCAAGGCGGTGACCGTGGTGCCCGAGGTCGTCACCGCGTTCGTGCCGGCGCCCAGCGAGAAGGCGCTGCTCAAGGGGCCCAAGAACGTCATCGCGGTCGCCGCCGGCAAGGGCGGCGTCGGCAAGTCGACGGTGGCGGTCAACCTGGCGCTGTCCCTGGCGCGCACCGGCGCCAAGGTCGGCATCCTCGACACCGACGTGTTCGGCCCCTCCATCCCGACCATGCTCGGGGAGGCCGAGCGACCGCCGCGCGCCGGCGACGACAACAAGATCATCCCGGCGATCCATCACGGCATCGAGGTCATCTCGGTCGGGTTCTTCGTCGACAAGCAGGAGGCCGTGGTGTGGCGCGGCCCGATGGTGCACCGCCTGCTCCAGCAGTTCCTCGGCGACGTGCGCTGGGGCGACCTCGACTACCTCGTGTGCGACCTGCCGCCAGGCACCGGCGACGTCCAGCTCGCTGTCGCAGCTCATCCCCATCGCCGGCTCGGTGATGGTGACCACGCCGCAGGAGGTCTCCATCGTCGACGTCGTGAAGGGCATCGCGATGTTCGAGAAGGTCGAGATCCCGATCCTCGGGCTGGTCGAGAACATGTCGTTCTACAAGTGCCCCGCCTGCGGGCACCACGACGAGATCTTCAGCCACGGCGGCGGCAAGCGCCTGGCGCAGGAGATCGGGACCACCTTCTTCGGTGAGATCCCCATCGACACCCGCATCCGCTTCGGCGGCGACGCCGGCGTGCCGGTGGTGGTGGCGGCGCCCGACTCCGAGAACGCGCGCATCTTCCTCGACGTCGCCGAGAAGGCCGCGCTCAAGATCGCCGCCGCCATCCTCAGCAAGCCCAAGCGCGGCCCGCGCCTCGCGGTCATCAAGTAGCTGGCGCGCGGCCTCGTCGGTGGGCCGCCTCCGTCGACGCGCCTCAGTTCATGTCGCCGTCGCACGGCGCCAGCGCGCACAGGAGCTGGCTGACCGCGCCGATCGTGAGGTCGAGGCGGGCCTGCGGGCACCGGGTCTCGAGCAGGCGCTGGCGCTCGTCGACGTCCATGATGAGGGCGGCGGCGACGGCGTCGGCGCAGCGGCCCGGCGCGCTGGCGCACCGGGCGAGCTCGCGGAGCTGGGCGCCGCCGCCATCGCCGCACTGGTCCAGGGCCAGCGCCAGGCGATCGCAGAGCGCGCGCAGGCTCTCGTAGGCGGCGGCGAAGCGCGCGCGGTCGGGCGCGTCGGCGTCGGCCACCGCGCGGGCGCGCACCCGGCGGTAGCTGCCGGCGCGCGGCAGCTCCGCGTCGATGGCGACGCGACCGACGCCGCGCAGGAGCAGCATGAAGCGCCCGTCGGGCAGCTCGTCGGACGCGATGATGCGGCCGACGCCGGCGTAGGCGAACACCCCGGGCTGGCCGGTGTCGTCGACCAGCGCGTCCGGTCGCAGCCGGGCGATCGCCATCAGGTGATCGCCGGCGAGGCAGTCGCGGGTCAGCGCGCGGTAGCGATCCTCGAAGACGTGCAGCGGCAGCAGGCCGCCGGGCAACAGCACGCAGTTGGGCAGCGGGAAGATGGGCAGGGCCTCGAGCATCGGCGGCAGCGCGGAGTCCGAGCGCGCGCGACTCGTGGCCGCCTCGCTGTCGGTGCGCGCCCGCCCGCTCACGTCGGCCCCGGCTCGTCGGTGTCGTCGCGGGTGAGGGCGCGCGGCGGGGCCGCCGGCGCGGCCAGGGCCGGCACCGGCGCGGCCTCCGGCACGCGGCCCAGCGCCACCGCGAGCACCGCCGGCGGCAGCTCGGCGAGGTCGCGGCGGTCGGCGTCGTCGTCGCTGCGCCGGTAGCGCTCGATGGCGCGCTCGCCGAGGCGCCACGACCACCACACGGCCGGCGTGCCCGCCGGCACCCGGGCCGCCCAGTCGATGAGCCCGACCTCGATGTCGCGGACGACCACGCCGAGGGCGCGGATGGCGTCGACCTCCTCGCGTAGCGCCTCGGACATCGACGCGAACACCGCGTGGTCGGTGACCGCCTGCGCCGGCGCGCCCCAGGGCAGGGTCTCGCCGGGCGGGATGCCGAGGCCGTCGAGGCGCTGGTAGATGATCTTGAGGCGCAGCCGCAGCTCGAGCACGGTCGCCAGGTGGCCGCGCAGCGCCGGCAGCTGCGCGCTGGCCTCGGCGAGGGTGAACTCCGAACGTGGCCCGCGCGCGTCCATGGTCAGCCCTGCTCGACGCCGTCGTAGTCGTGCGCGAGCGACGCCCGCATGCCGGTCGGCGCCGGCGCGCGGTGGCGATAGTTGGGATGGTCGATCTCGAACACCAGCTCGGTGCCCTCGTGGCGCAGCGCCGCGAGGGCGGCCGGCGGCAGGGGAAAGCGCACGTACTGCACCGCCGAGATTCGCTCGCTGGTGGCGCGGCCCGGCTCGAAGGCCGCGCGCAGCGCGTGCGGCCCGACGTGCAGGACCAGGTGCTCGTCGAGGCCGATCAGGCGATCGAGCTCGGCGCGGGCGTCGGCGCCGGGCGGCAGCTCGATGAACAGGGTCGCCGACAGGGTGTCGGCGGTCGGCATGAGCTCGTTGTACACGTCGAGCTCGGCGGCGATCTGGGCGTCGCTGGTGAGGTGCTCGGCGCGCAGCATCTCCTCGACCTGGGCGGTGAGGGTGTGGCGGTTCTCGAACACCAGCGAGACCCGGTCGCCGACGAGCACGCGGCGCGCGCGCTTGAGCTCGATGATGCGGCGGCGGAAGTCGTCGCGGATGGCGGCGTACAGCGCGGGCCCCTTGACGTCGTCGCGGGTCAGCGGGCGGATGAGCGAGCGCTCGGGCGACATGACCCTCGTGGTGTAGCACCAAGGCCTGGCGCTGGCAGCGGCCATGGCGATGCCACGCGAAAAATGCCGGCGCCCCGCCTGTTCGGCCGAAACTGCCGACGGGCCCCGCAGGGCCCGTCATCAGTCGGGTGCTGGGCCGTGCCCAGCATCGGCGCGGCCGTGCCCTGGATCCGGCGCACGGCCCGTCAGGCCGTGCCCAGCTACCCAGCGGCCGTGCCCCGCCGGTCAGCCCTTGAGCGAGTCGAGGCCCTTCTGGAAGCGGCCGGCGTGCGAGCGCTCGGCGCGAGCCAGGGTCTCGAACCACTCGGCGATCTCCTCGAAGCCCTCCTCGCGCGCGGTCTTGGCGAAGCCCGGGTACATCTGGGTGTACTCGTAGGTCTCGCCGGCGATCGACGCCTTGAGGTTCGCCTCGGTCGAGCCGATCGGCTCGCCGGTGGCCGGGTCACCGACCTTCTTCAGGTAGTCGAGGTGACCGTGCGCGTGGCCGGTCTCGCCCTCGGCGGTGTCGCGGAACAGGCCGGCGAGGTCGGGGTGACCCTCGACGTCGGCGACCTTGGCGAAGTACAGGTAGCGACGGTTCGCCTGCGACTCGCCGGCGAAGGCGTCCTTGAGGTTTCCGTGGGTCTTGCTTCCGCGTAGCTCGGCCATGTGTGTCTCCTCCGTAGGGAGCCATGGGTAGCACGACCGCGCCGCCGAGACCACGCGCGCGGCCGCCGCGATCGCCGGGCGTTGCCGCTACGGCGCCGCGTACGCGACCAGGGTCGCGGCGATCGCGTCCTGCAAGCTGCGCGCGTCGCGCCGGGTCGCGCTGCCCGCGTCGTTGACCAGCACCGCGAAGGCGGCGAGCCGGCCGCCGTCGACGCCGGCGTAGCCGGTCAGCGTGGTGACCGTGGCCAACGTGCCGGTCTTGGCCCGGACCCGCCCCACGGTGGCGTCGCCGCGCAGCCGCCGGCGCATGGTGCCGTCGATGCCGGCCACCGCGAGCGACGACATCAGCTCGGGCGCGACGCGAAAGTCGCGGGCCGCGCAGCGCAGCGTCGCGACCAGCTGCGCCGGCGACACCTCGGTCGACGAGAACAGCCCCGAGCCGTTGTCGATGCGCAGCCCGGCGAGGTCGACGCCGCAGCCGGTGAGGTAGGCGCGCACCGCGGCCACGCCGTCGGCCCAGGTCGCCTCGGGCGCGCCGCGGGCCTCGGCGCCGAGCGTCTTCAGCACGGTCTCGGCGTAGAAGTTGTCGGAGTGCTTGTTCATGGTGCGCAGCACCACCGCGAGCTCGGCGCTGTCGTGCTCGGCCAGCGCGCGCGCGCCGACCGGCGTCGGCGCGACCTGGAAGCCGCGCCGGCCGATGCGGATGCCCTCGTCGACGAGCGCCCGCCGTAGCACCTCCATCGCCATCGCCGCCGGATCGTCGACCCGCTGGCGGCCGTAGTAGATCCCGTCGTCGACGTTGAGCTGGCCGGTCACGCTGACCTCGACGTGATCGCGCTTGGCCGCCGACACGATGCGCACGTGGGTGCGGCCGCGGCTCACGGTGATCACCTCGGCGCGCACCAGGCGCACCGCCTCGGGCGCGTCGGGCACCAGCCGGACCCGGGCCGCGCCGGCGCCGGTCGGATCCGGCTCGACCACGATCACCGCGGCGTTGCGCGACACCGACAGCGCGCCCACCGAGGCGCGGAAGCCGGCGCGCTCGCGCGGCTGCTCGTCGAAGTGCGGCGGCACGTCGGCGCCGTCGAAGTACGAGCGGTCGAGGATCAGGCCGCCGGTGACCTTGCGGACCCCGAGCACGCGTAGATCGCGGGCCAGGCCGGCGAGGTCGTCGCCCTCGAGGGTCGGGTCGCCGCGGCCGCGCACGTAGAGGTCGCCGTCGACCACGCCGGTGCGCTGCGAGAACGCCGCCGGCATCGCGAGCACCGAGGTGCGCCAGCGGTAGTCGGGTCCGAGGCTGGCGAGGGCCGCGGCCGCGGTGATGACCTTGGTGTTCGAGGCCAGGTTGTAGCGGCCGTCGGGATCGTGCGACCACAGGCGCTCGCCGGTGGCGACGTCGACCACCTCGATCCCGACCCGGGCGCTGCGCAGGCTCGGGCGGTCGGCGAGCTGCTCGCGCAGCTCACCCTGGAGCCAGCGCAGGCGCTCGGCGGGGTCCGCGGGCAGATCGCCCTGCGGCGTCGCCGGCTCGGCGGAGTCGTCGCCGGCCTCGCCCTCGTCGTCGGCGGGGGCCGCGTCGGCCGGCTCGTCGCCGGGGCCGGCATCCGTCGCGCGCTCGAGGGCGACCGCGCCGGGCTCGGCTTGCGACCTCGCCGGCGCGGGGTCGATACTGCCCACCGTCGCCGCGGCGAGCACGCCCGCCACGGTGACGAGCCAGCCCGAGCGACTGCCCCGAGATGCCCGCACATCGCCACGGTAACACGCTCGCTCCCGCGGTCACCTTTCTGATCGCGGCGGTGGGGCTGCTCTCCGTCGAGGCGGGCTGTGGCCGGCGCGGCCGGCAGACCCCCGACGACACCCTCGTGGTGCTGATGGACACGCCGATGAAGTCGGCCGATCCGCGCTACTGCGGCACCAACAACGAGGTGAAGCTGGCGCGGCTGGCCACCGCCGGGCTGGTCGCGCTCGACACGCCGGACCTGCGCCCGCGCCTCGATCTCGCCGAGCGCATCGATCGCCTCGACGACGTCACCTTCGAGGTGACCCTGCGCCCCGGGCTGCGCTTCGCCGACGGCTCGCCGCTCGAGGCCGCCGACGTGGTGTGGAGCTACCAGAGCGTGCTCGATCCGGGCTCCGACAGCCTCCTGCACAAGGGCTTCGTCGACCGGTTCGCCGCCGTCGAGGAGCTCGACCCCCGGCGGGTGCGGTTCCGGCTCACCGCGCCGCTGGCGACCCTGATGACCGACCTCGAGTTCGGCATCCTGTCGCGCCGCGGCGCCGGCCCCGACGGTCGCTTCGCCGGGGGGCTGCCGCTCGGCGCCGGGCCGTACCGGGTGACCGCGCTGTCGCCGGCGGTGGTCGAGCTCGAGCGCAACCCGCACTACCACGGCGAGCCGGCGGCGCTGCCGCGGCTGGAGCTGCGGGTGGTGCGCGACGCCACCGCGCGCATCCTCATGCTCGTCGGCGGCTCGGCCGACCTCACCCAGAACACGATCCGCCTCGATCTCGTCGACGACGTCGCCCGCCGCGATCGGGTCGAGGTCGCCAGCGGGCAGAGCGTGCTGCTCACCTACCTGATGATGAACAACGACGACCCGGTGCTCGCCGACGTCCGGGTCCGACGGGCGATCGCGCTCGCCCTTGATCGCCCCGCGATCATCGCCGGCAAGTTCTCCGGACGCGCCCAGCTCGCCACCGGGCTCTTGCCGCCGGCGCACTGGGCGTACAACGGCGAGGTCCGGCGCTACCCGCACGATCCGGCGGAGGCCAGGCGGCTGCTCGACGAGGCCGGCTTCCCGGATCCCGACGGCGACGGCCCGGCGCCGCGCCTGCGGCTCACCTACAAGACCAGCTCGGACGCGTTCCGCGCGGCGGTGGCCCGGGTCATCGCCAGCCAGCTCGGCGAGGTCGGCATCGCCGTCGAGGTGCGGCCCTTCGAGTTCGCGACCTTCTTCGCCGACGTCAAGCGCGGCAGCTACCAGCTGGCGTCGATGCAGACCAGCGACATCACCGACCCCGACTACTACTTCAGCTACTTCCACTCGAGCCGGATCCCGACGGCGACCGACCCCGACGCCGGCAATCGCTGGCGCTATCGCAACCCACGGGTCGACGAGCTGACCGCCGCCGGGCGTCGCGAGCTCGACCCCGAGCGTCGCCGCGTGCTGTACGCCGAGGTGCAGGCGCTGGTGGCCGACGACGTCCCGGTGGTGCCGCTGTGGCACGAGGACAACGTGGTGCTGTCCAACCGGGAGGTGCAGGGCTACGTCATCGTGCCCAACGCGCGCCTCGGCGGGGTCGCCCGCACCACCAAGGCCCGGTAGCGGCGCTCACGCCGCGTGCCTCACGCCGCGTGCAACGTCGGGATGCGATCGAACATCGGCGACGACGGCATCGGCTCGGCGCCGTAGTGGATGCACACCGGCGCGCCCACGAACGCCAGGCCCATGCGCGCGGCGCCGTCGTCGGGCGCCGGCTGCACCCAGCAGACCGTGGCCTTGAACCGGTACGACGCGCGCAGGTCGTGGTCGTCGAAGATCACGTCGACCACCTCGCCGATGACCGCGCTCGGCGCGTCGGCGCACACCAGGCCGCCGGGCGCCAGCTCGGTGACGGCGACCCGATCGTTTAGGTGTCGGCCGCGCAGGATCGCGGTGGTCGTCACCGTCTCGCGGCGGTGGCGCCGGAGGTCGGTCTGCGCGGGATCGATGGTGAACGCCGCTTCGATGTCGGACAGCGCGTCGATCTCGTCGATCTCCAGCCCGAGCCCGAGCTCGCACTGATTCTGGAGGCGGCGGTACTGGAAGATGAGCTCGAGCGCGGTCATGCCTGGTGTCCAGAGCAAGCCGAGGGCCAGGCCCGCCGCGGGATCACTCCCGTCGAAGATCCCGAAATGTCGATGTCGCACCCTGTGGGTGTGACGTCGCATGGCGGGGTGTTTGTCACCACACCGAGAACCCAACGTGTCGACTGCGACGCATCACCTGTGGTTCGGCGCGCTTGGCCGGGGCCGCGGCGGGTGCTGGTCCCCCCAACCCGGGGGGCGAGGCCCGTGCTACTGAGCCCGGGCCATGGATCTGTTCGGCCACGCCGCCGGCAAGCGAGGGGTCGGCCAGCCGCTGGCCGAGCGGATGCGGCCGCAGGCGCTGGCGGACGTCATCGGCCAGGGCCACCTCCTGGGCGCCGGGCGTCTGCTCGGCGGCCTGGTGCCCGACGCGCCGCTGCCGTCGCTGATCCTGTGGGGGCCGCCAGGCACCGGCAAGACCACGCTGGCGCGCCTCATCGGCGAGGCGGTGCGGGCGAACGTGATCCGGCTGTCGGCGGTGGACAGCGGGGTGAAGGACGTGCGCGAGGCCGCCGCCGAGGCCGCCGCGCGACGCGATCAGTACGGCACCCGCACGCTGCTGTTCATCGACGAGATCCATCGCTTCTCGCGGTCGCAGCAGGACTCGCTGTTGCCGCACGTCGAGGCCGGCACCGTCACCCTGGTCGGCGCCACCACCGAGAACCCGAGCTTCGGCGTGGTCGCCGCGCTCTTGTCGCGCTGCCGGGTGCTGCGCCTCGAGCGCCTCACCGACGACGACCTCGGCGTGCTGCTCGATCGCGCGCTGACCGATGGCGAGCGCGGCCTCGGCGCGCTCGGGGTGACCCTCGGCGACGACGCGCGCGCCGCGCTCATCGCCAACGCCGCCGGCGACGCCCGGCGCGCGCTCAACACCCTCGAGGTCGCGGCGCACCTCGCGCGCCGCACCGGCGAGCCCGGCGTGGTCTCGGCCGATCACGTCGCCGAGGCGGCCCAGGCCAAGACGCTGCTCTACGACAAGGCCGGCGACGAGCACTACGGCGTGGTGTCGGCGTTCATCAAGAGCCTGCGCGGCTCGGACCCCGACGCCGCGGTGTACTGGATGACGCGCATGCTCGAGGCCGGCGAGGATCCGCGCTTCGTCCTCCGGCGCATCGTCATCTTCGCGTCCGAGGACGTCGGCGTCGCCGATCCGCAGGCGCTGGCGGTGGCCACCTCGGCGCTCACCGCCTTCGAGCTGGTCGGGCTGCCGGAGGGCGTGCTGCCCATGACCCAGGCGGTCCTGTACCTGGCGCTGGCGCCCAAGTCGAACACCGCGCTCACCAGCTACGCCGCGGCCCGCGCCCTGGTGCGCGACCGAGGCCCGCTGCCGGTGCCGGCCAAGCTGCGCAACGCGGTGACCGCGCTCGGCAAGGCGGCGGGCCACGGCGAGGGCTACAAGTACCCGCACGACTTCGAGGGCAACTACGTGCCCGAGGACTACCTGCCCGAGGCCCTCGTCGGCGAGCGCATCTACACCCCGAGCCAGTCAGGGCTCGAGGCCGGCATGGCAGCGCGGCTGGCGGCGCTGCGGGCCAAGCGCTCGGGTAGGCGGGATCGCCGGGGCCGGTCGACGAGCGTGACCGACGCCGCGTCGAACTGTGGTACCAACCGCGCCATGGCCTCGCCCGAATCGAACGAGGAGATCTTCCTCGGCATCGCCCACGCCCTGTTCTTGAGCCGGCTGCACGTGCTGCGGCTCACCGAGGTGGTCCGGCACAACATCCGCCCGAACACCGAGGACCAGAACATGGAGGGTCCCGGAGAACATCGACCACTGAGCTGGTGCAGCAGTCGGTCGACTACGTCCTCAAGTGCTTCCCGGCGTCGATGCACAAGAAGATCGAGGCCCGCCAAGAAGACCTGGCTGCGCCTGTCGTAGGGGGCGGCGTGCGGCGCTCTTGGCGCGCTCGAGTCGCCCAGCGTGCCGGTCGAGAGCAGCGCCAGGCCACGCGGGCCGAAGTCTCGCCGCGCCATGCGATGGCGTGGGCGAGGGCCCGGGCCTTGTCGGCGGTGGTCAGCCGCGGGCGGGCGCCGAGCACGCCGCTGCCGGCGGCGGCGATCTTGTCGAGCATGCGCATGCCGCCGTGCCACGCGAGCGCGAGCTCGACGGCGAAGGTCGCCGCCGACCTCGTCGACCAGCGGCCGGGCCCGCTCGAACAGCGCGCGGGTGCGGGCCACCTCGTAGCGGATGAGGGCGTCGGTGCGCGGCGACTCGGTGCGCGCCACCAGCGCGTCCTCGGTGACGCCAAAGTGGCGCAGGTCCTCGCCGGGCAGGTAGATGCGGCCGCGCGCGGGATCGGCGGGGACGTCCTGCAGGAGCCGGGTGACGGCGAGGCCGGTGGCGAGGTCGTCGGCGTAGGCGAGCAGCTCCGGCGCGCGGTAGCCGCCGACGTAGAGCAGCAGGTGCCCCAGCGGCTCGGCCGCCTGCGAGGTGTAGCCGCGCAGGTCGACGAAGGTCGGGTAGCGCCGGGTCTCGAGATCGCAGCGCAGCCCCGAGAGCAGCGCGGTGAACTCGGTGATCGGGAGCTGGAACCGGGTGATGGTGTCGGCGAGCGCGAGCATCACCGGGTGCGCGGGCGGCTGCCCGAAGTAGGTCTGGTGGAGCATCGCCTCCCGGCCGTCGAGCTCGCGGGCGCGCCGGCCCTCGTGGGCAGGCTCGTCGACGAAGTCGTCGGCGACCCAGGCGAAAGGCGAAGATGGCCCAGATGTGCTTGCGCAGCGCCGAGCGCGCCAGGAACGACGCCACCGGGTAGTTGTGCGAGCGCGAGCGGCACAGGGCCTCGCAGTACCGGTAGCAGGCGCCGAGCTCGAGGGAGGTCGGCGCCGGGGCAGCCTCGGCGGGGCGGGGCGAAGGATTGGCGAGGCGTTGGATCATGGCGGTCCTCCGCGCGGCGACGCCGCTAGCTGCCCGAAGGCTTAGCACGCGCGGCCCGGCCCATGGCGACGAGGGTGCGGGCGCGCTCGAGCTTGACCTCGCCGCTGGCCGCCAGCGCCCGGGCGACCTCGTCGAGCAGGTCGGCGTCGGCGCCGGCGGCGCGGGCCACGGCGCGCGCGTGCAGCGCCATGTGACCGCGCTGGATGCCCTCGGTAATGGCGCCGCGCAGCGCGGCGAGGTTGGTGGCGAGGCCGGCGGCGCCGGCGACCTCGGCGGATCGCTGGCGTGCTCGCCGCCGAGCAGCCGCGGGGCCAGCCGGGCGCCGGGGTGGACGTGCAGCGCGCCGCCGACGGTGCCGACCGCCATCGGCATGGTGAGCTCGCCGACGAGGTGCGGCGCGGCGCCGTCGTCGTCGACGTGCCAGGTCGCCAGCGGGCGGTAGCCGCCGTCGCGGGCGGCGAAGGCATGCGCCCCGGCCTCGACCGCGCGCCAGTCCTGGCCGGTGGCGACCAGCACCGCGTCGACGCCGTTCGATGATGCCCTTATTTGTGGGTCGCGGCGCTGGGCCGGCGATCGAAGGCGGCGAAGCGCGAGGCCGCGGCGATCGCGTGGGCGATGGCCAGGCCGGTGGTGGCGTCGCCGCCGTCGTCGAGCGCCACCACCAGGACCCGGGCGCCGACGGTGACGGTGCGCTCGTCGGTGAGGTTGGTGAGGATGCGCAGGCCGAGCTGGCCGCGCGCGAGCTCGGCGACCGCGCCGCCGAGCTGCTCTGGCGTGTTCACCAGGTTGGCGCCCATCGCGTCGCGGCAGTCGACGTGGAGGTGGACGACGACCACGCCGCCGTCGGGGCCCGGCGGCCGGGCCAGGATGCGCGCGTGCAGCTCGACCGGACCGCCGCCGCGCTCGACCGGGCGCGGCGCCCGCGCCCGAGCCTGGGCCAGGAGCGCAGGGCGCGCCCCCTCGATCGCGGCCACCGCGGCGTCGGGGTCGTCGACGTGCACAACTGGATCTGCCCGATCCATGATCGGCGCCGACGAGCTGGTGACGAAGCCGCCGCTGGCGCAGGCCATGCGCGCGGCGTTGGAGGCGGCAGCGACGATCGACGGCTCCTCGACCGCCATCGGCACCAGACGTCGCGGCCGGCGACCCGGAAGTTGAGGAAGGCTGATGGCCATCGGCGGCTCGTAGGTGCCGACCACGTTCTCCGGGCTCCATGTCGTCGGCGGCCTCGAGGCCCAGCGCCCCGGGATCGAGGGCGGCGAGCTCCGCCGGATCGCCGCCGAGCGCGGTCAGCGCGGCGGCGAGCCGGGCCCGGCGCTCGACGAGCGGCAGGCGGTAGAACCCCGAGATCCGAGAACTCACGGCGGGCCGCTTGTAACACGGCTGGGCCGGGGCCCCGGGCATGGGCGCACGCACCACGGACGCGACCGGCACGACCCTGGGACGCCGGCGCGGGCGCGCGCGTTACGTCGGCCGCGCGTCGTCGACGAGGTCGACCCCGAGCGCGCCGAGCGCGAGCGTGAGGGTTCCGCCGCCAGCCGCGATCGCGGCGAGGACCGGCGCCGGATCGACGCCCGCGGGCAGGGCCGCCACCGCGACGTCGCCGCCGCCGGCGCCGGTGGTCTTGGCGGTGCCGCCGACCGCGCGCGCCGCGGCCTGCACCGCGGGCAGGCATGGCGGGACCAGCGGCACGCCGGTGGCGTCGGCGAGCGCGGCCAGCGCGGTGGCGCGTGGTCGAGGGCGGCGATGGCGTCGGCGACGGTGGTCGCGGCGACGAGGCGATCGGCGGCGTCGGCGAGGGCGGCGATCGCGGCGGCGTGGGCGACCGGGGCGGCGGCGGCGCCGGCCTCGACCCGGACCACCAGGGTCGCGGTGTCGGCGGCGGCGCCGGTGAAGAACGGCAGCCACGCCAGGCCCGTCGGCAAGGTGAGCGCCGCGGGCGCGCCGGCGCGGAAGGCGAGGGTGCCGCCCCAGGTGGCGGCGGCGACGTCGGCGCCGCTGCCGGGCGCGCCGCGACGGCCCTGGAAGCGAGCGTGCGCCGACGAGGCGAGCGCGGCCAGGCGCGCGCGATCGGCGACGTCACCGACGGCGAGCGCGGCGGCGGCGACCACCACCGCGGCGCTCGAGCCGAGGCCGAGCTTGCCGCCGTCGCCGACGAGCGCGCTCGAGTCGACCACCAGCGTGCGCGCGCGCGCCGCCGCCGCCGGCAGCCCGTCGTCGTCGAGCTGCTCGGCCAGCGCGTCGAGCAGCGGCGCCGGCGGTCGCGGCGTGGCGCCCGTCGTCGCCACCACCCGGCGATCGACCGCGGTCACCACCGCGACGCCGCCGCGCAGCACCGCGTACTCACCGGCGACGATGAGCTTGCCGGGCGCGGTCGCGATCACGCGACCTCGACGGTGGCCGCCGGCCCCGGCGCGCACACCCGGGTCGACGACACCCCGGGCACCGTCGCCATCGCCGCCGCCACCGGGGGCGCGTGCGCGGCCGTGGTGAGCACCTTCACGTGGGGGCCAGCGTCCATCGTCGCCCACGCGGGCACGCCGTCGGCGCGCAGGCGGCGCACCTCGGCGAGGGCGGCGAGGGTCGCCGGCAGCCAGTAGACGATGGCGGGCCGCGCCGCCAGCGCGGTGGCGTGCATCGCCAGGGCGTTGGCCTCGGCGAGCGCGCCGAGCGCGGCGACGTCGCCGGCGGCGATGGCGGCGAGGGCGGCGTCGAGGTCGCGCGGCACCTGGTCGATCCACGCCGGGTACAGCGGCGAGGTCGCCGCGCAGTGCTCCATGGCGTCGCGCGAGCCGTGGGTCTTGGCGACGCCGCCGGCGACCACCGCGATCACCATGCGCAGCGCCTGCTGCCAGGGCGCCGCCGGCAGCGCGGTGGCGAAGGCGTCGACGCCATCGGCGCGCGCGCCGGCGTGCATGAGCACCAGGCCGCCGTCGAGGGAGCGCGCCGCCGAGCCCGAGCCGCGGCGTGCCAGCGCCGACAGCTCCGCCGGCGAGCGGGTCACCTCGAAGGCGGCGGTGGTGGCCAGCGCCAGCGCCGCGAACCCCGACGCCGACGACGCCAGCCCCGACGCGGTCGGAAAGTCGTTGCCGGTGGTGACCCGGACCCGGGTCGCGCGCCCGGCCGGCGCGCGCACCAGGTCGACGAAGCGCGACACCCGCTCGGCCTCGGCGGCGGTCGCCGGGCGGCCGTCGAGCGTGACCTCGTCGTCGGCCAGCGCCGGCGCCAGCTCGACGGTGGTGGTGGTGACGAGCCCGTCGAGGGTGAGCGACAGCGAGCCCGCCGCCGGCAGGTTGAGCGCGGCGTCGCGCTTGCCCCAGTACTTGACCAGCGCGATGTTGGCGCACGCGCGCGCGGTGGCCTTCACGGTGAGGCTCCGACGGTGACGACCATCCCGGTCGCGCCGGCGGCGCGCCACGCCGCCACCACGTCGGCCTCGCGCCCCGGCGCCAGCGCGATCACCGCGCCGCCGCCGCCGGCGCCGGTGAGCTTGGCGCCGAGCGCGCCGGCGCCGCGGGCGAGCTCGACCAGCCGATCGAGCGACGGCGTCGACACCCCGAGCGCGCCGAGGTGCCGGTGGGCGACGTCGAACAGCGGCCCGAGGGCGGCGACGTCGCCGGCGCCGAGCGCGGCGGCGCCGGCCTCGGCGCACGCGGCCAGCGCGACCAGCCGCGGATCGCGGGCGTCGCCGCCGACCGCGTCACGGACCCGGGCCACCATCGTCGCGGTGCTGCGGGCCTCGCCGCTGAGCCCGACCGCGAGCGCCAGCGGCGGCACCGGCAGGCGCGTGAGCCCGGTCGCGGTGCGGAACACGCCGAGGCCGCCGGCGCTGGCGAGGGCGACGTCGACGCCGCTCGGGCGCTGGTGGAACGCGCGCTCGGCGGCGTTGGCGATCTCGGCGACCTCGTCGGCGGCGAGCCGGGCGCCGCTGGCCGCGGCGAGGGCGCGGGTCACCGCCACCGCGAGCGCTGCCGACGAGCCGAGGCCGGCCGCCGCCGGCACGGTGGCGTCGGCGACGAGCTCCACCGCGGGCCGCTCGAGGTGGCTCTCCGCCGACAGCCCGTCGTCCATCGTGATCGCGACCGCCTCTGCCGCCCGCGCCGCGATCTCGTCGGCGATGAGCCGCACCGCGGCCGCCGCCGGGTGATCGTCGTCGGCGTCGACGTCGAGCTGCCACGCCGGCACCCGCAGGCGCAGGCGCCCGGGCCGGGCGTCGACGCGGACGCCGAGATCGAGGGCGCCGGCCAGCGCCGGGTGCCCGTAGATCACCGCGTGCTCGCCGAGCAGGATGATCTTGCCCGCGCCCCACGCGCCGCGCGCGCTCACCGCGACGCGGCTCCCGCGCGCGCCGGCAGCTCGAGATCGGCGAGCCACGCCGCGAGCGCCGGCGCCAGGTGGCGCGGCGCGGTGGCGAGCTGACCCGGGGTGCGGCACCCGGTGAGCACGCACACCGCGCGGACCACGGCGACGGTGCGCTCGATCCAGGCGACCACGCCGGCCTCGCCGCCGGCCTGCTGCGCGCGCAGGGCCGGCGCCGCGGCGCCGCCGGCGACCGCTCCCAGGGCCAGCGCGCGGGCGACGTCGAGGCCGTCGCGCACGCCGCCCGACGCGATCGCGGCGACGCCGCCGGCGCGCGCCGCGACCACCGAGACCGCCGTGGCAGGCCCCAGTCCCACAGCGCGCGGCCGAGCGCCTCGGCGTCGCTGCCCGGCGTCGCCCGCTCGGCCTCGACGGCGACCCACGAGGTGCCGCCGGCGCCGGCGACGTCGACGGTGGTGACCCCGGCGCCGCGCAGGCTCGCGATCACCTGCGGCGACAGCCCGCAGCCGGTCTCCTTGATCACCACCGGCACGCCGACGCCGTCGACGAGCTCGGTGATGGTGGCCAGGGCGCCGCGGAAGTCGCGATCGCCGTCGACCTGGATCAGCTCCTGCGCGGGGTTGAGGTGCACCGCGAGGGCATCTGCCCCGATTCGCTCGACCAGCGCGCGCGCGCCGTCGACGCCGAGGGCGCGCGCCTGGACCACGCCGAGGTTGCCGACGACCAGCGCCGTCGGCGCCACGTCGCGCACCTGGTAGGTGGCGGCGAGCTCGGGGTGCTCGGCCATCGCCCGCTGGGAGCCGACCCCGAACCCGACGCCGCAGCGCTCGGCGGCGGCGGCCAGGTCGCGGTTGATCGCGCGCGCCGCCGCGGTGCCGCCGGTCATGCCGGTGATCACCAGCGGCGCGCGCAGCCGCTTGCCGAGGAGCTCGGTCGACAGGTCGACCTCGTCGACCGCCAGCTCCGGCAGCGCCTGGTGCACCAGGTGGACGGCGTCGAGCAGCGTGCCGCGCACGAAGTCGGCGCGGCCCGAGGCGGCGATCGCCAGGTGGTCGGCCTTGCGCCGCGCGATGTCGGGCGATGCTTCGTCGGCCACGGCCGGGTTCTATCACCCGTAGACGATGACGACCACCGCCGCCGCCCACGCCGCCAGGTTGGCCAGGAACGGCAGGTCGCGCAGCATCGCCTCGGTCGGGCTCTCGCCCTGGCCTCGCCACATCGCCAGCCACAGGAAGCGGGTGATGCCGAGCACCGGGAACGGCACCGTCCACGCCAGCCGATCGGTGTGGAAGAACTCGATGGTGTGGGCGTCGAGGGTGTACGCGAGGTAGGCGCCGGTGGTGGCGACCGCGAGCACGATCATCAGCGCGCGCACCACCGGTAGCCGGTAGCCGGCGAGGGCGGCCCGGGTCGCGCCGACGTCGCCGCCGGCGCGCGCCGCCCACGCCAGCTCCTGCGCGCGCTTGCCCAGCGCGAGCAAGACCGCGAGCAAGCCGGTGCACAGGAGCAGCCAGCGCGACGCCGGCACCTCGATGGCGACGGCGCCGCCGAGCACGCGGAGCAGGAACCCCGACCCGACCAGCAGCACGTCGACGAAGGCGACCCGCTTGAGGCCGACGCTGTAGGCCAGGTTGATCGCGAGGTAGCTCGCGGCGATCACCGCGAGCCACGGCGCCAGCACCGCCGCGGCCACCAGCGCCGCCGCCGCCAGGCCGCCGGCCCAGGCCAGCGCGGTGCGCTCACCGAGGGCGCCGGCGGCGATCGGGCGGTGGCGCTTGGTCGGGTGCAGCCGATCGGCGGCCACGTCGCGCACGTCGTTGAAGGCGTACACCGCGCCCGACAGGACGCAGAAGATCAGCGCGGCGGCGACGCCGCGGGCGACGAAGGCCGTCTCGAGCAGGTGGCGGCCGAACACCAGCGGCGCGAGCACGAACAGGTTCTTGACCCACTGGTGTGGGCGCAAGGTCCGGATCAGCGCGACCGCGGGCGACATCGAGGCCCCGGTGGCTATCCGCCGGCGCCGCTGCCGGGGTTGGCCCCCGCGGCGCTGCCGGCCGCGGCGTCGTCGCTGTCGGCGTCGGGCTCGTCGGCGTCGTCGCTCTCGGTGTCAGCCGCGGCGCTGCCAGCGGCCTCGTCGCCATCGCCCTCGTCCTCGTCCTCGTCCTCCTCGTCGTCGTCATCGACCAGGTCGACGTCCATGTTGAGGTCGACCCAGATGCTGATCTCGGCCCACTCGCACTCCTGGGCGGTCATGCCCTCGGTGGGCGCCTTGCGGCACTGGGCCACCTTCACGAACATGTCGACGCACTCGGTCTTCTTCTCGATCGGGCGCAGCGCGTCGCACTCCTCGATGCGCTTGAGGATGGGCTTGCCGTCGGGGCCGGGGATGGGCTTGCCCTCCTCGTCGACCAGCGTCACCTCGCGGACGTCGGCGCCGAGCTTGTCGGCGGCCTCGGTCACCAGCTGGCGCAGGGCGCCGATGGTCGCCCGCCGCTTGGCCTCGGGCACCACCGTGAGCGCGGGCACGTAGGTCACGATGAGCAGCGACACGAACATCGCGCCCATGAAGGGCAGGGTGGCGCGCACCACCTCCTGCACCGGCTTGCGGAACTTGAAGCTCGAGATGAACAGGTTGAGGCCGACCGGCGGCGTCAGGTAGCCGAGCTCGAGGTTGATGAGGAAGATGACGCCGAGGTGGTACGGGCCGATGCCGTAGGCCGCCGCCGACGGCGCGATCAGCGGCACCACGATCACGATGGCCGAGAAGATGTCCATCATCATGCCGACCACGAGCAGCAGCACGTTGAGCATGATGAGGAACAGCACCGCCGAGTCGACGTGGTCGCGGGTCCACGCCACCAGCGCGTCGGGCACCTTGGCCTGGGTCAGGTAGGCGGTGAACGCCGTCGACGCGAAGATGACGAGGAAGATGGTGCCGGTGAGCGCCATCGACTCCGCCGACACCGTCCACAGCTGCTTCGGCTTGATGTCTCGGTAGATGACCAGCTCGAGCACGATCAGGTAGACCACCGTCAGCGCCGCGACCTCGGGCACGTTGGCCTTGCCGCTGGCGAGCAGGCCGATGACGAGCAGCGGCAGCGCCACCTCCGGCGCCGCGGCCACGAAGCTGCGGCCGAGCTCGCCCAGCTCGAACTTCTGCCGCGGCAGCTTCTTCTTGATGGCGACGATCACCGCGACGATCGACAGCGCGGTCACCAGCACCAGGCCCGGCACCACGCCGGCATACATGAACCGCTCGGTGAACCACTCGTTGGAGGTGCCGGCGTACTTGCGGGCGACGTCCTGCAGGCCGTAGATGGCGCCGTAGACGAACAGCGGCAGCGCCGGCGGGAACAGCAGGCCGACCGAGCCGGTGCCGGTGATGAGGCCGAGCGAGAACCGCTCCGGGTACTTCTGCTTGATGAGGGCCGGCATCAAGAGGCCGCCGAGCGCCACGATGGTCACGCCGGACGCGCCGGTGAAGGTGGTGAACACCGCCGACGCCAGGATCGTCACCACCGCCAGGCCGCCCGGCATCCAGCCGAGCGCGGCGTTGGAGAACCGCACCAGGCGATCGGCGGTCTTCGACGCCGCCATCACGTAGCCGGCGTAGATGAACAGCGGGATGGTCGCGAAGATCGCGGCGCGGTCGTTGGTGCCGAGCGACACCCAGTCGATCATCGAGAACGAGAACTCGGTCTCGAAGCCGCGCACGCTGGCCAGGGCGCCGAGGGCGGCGCCGCCGATCATCACGGCGAACAGGGGCGCGCCGCTGATGAACAGCAGGATGAGGACGAGGATGAGCAGGATCATCATGGTCAGACCGCTCCCTGCTCGGGCTCCGGCGCGGTCTTGCCGCGGGCGAGGTAGTCGATCTCGATGACCGCCTGGATCACGAGGTGGACCGCGAGCAGCGCCATGCCGATGGGCACCACGGTCACCGCGTTGGCGCGGTTGTACAGGCCGCCCTCGCCGGGCGCCGGCGACGCCTCGGCGACCCGGAGCAGGCTCTGGCTGAGCAGGAGCACCGTCATCGCCACCGCGAACAGGGCGAGGACGATGCGCAGGAGGGCCTTGCCCCGCGGCGTCAGCTTGCGCGACACCAGGTCGAGCGAGAGCAGGCGCTGGTGGTGCGCCGCGAAGGCGCCGCCGATCATCGCGATGGCGAACACCGAGTAGCGCGCGATGAGGTCGCCGCGCTCGATGATGGCGCCGGCGCCGACCCAGTGCCCGATCAGGTTGATCACCGGCACCAGCACCACGGTGGCCAGCAGCACCACGAGCAGCACCTGCTCGAGGCGGCCGAGGCCACGGTCGAAGGTGCGCAACCCCCTCACCAGCGGGCTGGCGTCGCGGTCTCGATCCTCGGGCGCCGGTGCGGGCGCAGCTTCGTCTTGGGTCGCCACCGCCCGAGGGTAGGGCAGGTCGCGCGCCGGGCGAAAGGCGAGCCCGGCGCAAACGCCGCGGTGATCGCGACGCCTCGCCGGGCGCTGGGTCGCCCGCGGGGGCGACGTCGGCAGGCCGCGGGGGCCCGCCGCGCTACTTCGGGTGCTTGGCGCGGTAGGCCGCGCGATGCTTGAGCACGGTGTCGAGGTCCTTCTGCGAGTAGACCTTGCCGACCAGCTCGGTCCACAGCGCCTCGGCGCTCTTGCGCAGCTCGTCGACCATCGCCGCCGGGGTGTCGACGATCTGCACGCCCATGCGGGTCATGGTCTTCTTCGAGTCCTCGTTGCGCTTGCGGATGATCTTGCGCAGCTTCTTGCCCATCGACTTGGCGACCTTGGCCATCGCCTTCTGGTCGTCGGCCGAGATCTTGGTCAGGGCGTCGGCGCGGATGACGGTGGCGCTGATGGCGAAGTTGATGGGCTGCTTCATCATGAACTTCACCTTGCTGGCCCACTGCAGCGCGGTGGCGGCCAGCGGCGAGCCGTAGCAGGCGTTGATGCGGCCGCTGCCGAGGGCCGAGTCGACCTCGCCGATGTCGAGCGACACGCCGCTGAGGCCGAGCTTCTTGTAGAGCGGGCCGTAGACGCTGTCGGCGCCGTACTGCCACAGCTTGAGGCCGCGCATGCTGGCCATCGAGTCGACCTTCGACTTCGACAGGACGTGGATCCAGCCGACGTCGCCGCGGTCGTTGAGCTTGAAGCCCTTCTTCTCGAACTTGGCCTGGAACGACGACCACATCTTGTCGGCGACGTAGTCGAGCTCGTCGATGGAGTCGAACATCATCGGCAGCTCGAGGACGCGGATGCTCTCCTCGATCTGGGACAGGCCGACCGCGGTCAGGCCGGCGCCGTCGAGGGCGCCCGACTTCATCTTCTTGACGTAGTCGTTCTCACCGCCCTGGGTGCCGTCCATGTAGTAGTTGATCTTGACGCGGCCGCCGGTCGCCGACGTGATCTCGGCGCCGCCCTTGGCGAGGACCTTGCCCCAGTCGGACTCGGACGGCGCGATCGTGGCGAGGCGGAGCTCGGCGGTGTCGGCGACGGCCACCGGCGCCAGGGCACCCAGGCCCAGGGCCAGCGCGGCGACGCCGACGAGCTTGCGCGGGACGCGGCCGCGGACGAGCGGCGCGTGCAGGGACGAGGACGACTGTGCGGTGTTCACGGGAAGAGCTCCTTTTCAGCGGCGAGGTAGCGGCGCGCCCGACGGTGGGCGACCTCGTTGGCGAGACGTTGCTCCGGCCAGATGTCCGGCGGGGTCGACAGGACCTGCATGATGTGCTTGTGGAAGAACGCGCGGTCCTGGGTCTGCTTGCCGACCTTGAACGCCATCATCACGCGCGGCAGCAGGTACTTGCCGTCGGTGAGCTGGATGGCGGTCTCGAACTCGGCGATCGCGGCCTTGGGATCGCCGCCGGCCGACACGCCCTTGCCGGCGTAGATCTGCGCCTTGGCGATGTGCGGCAGCGCGGCGAGCGCGCGGTCCGACGGCAGCGACTTGGCGTCGAACGCCAGCACCCGGTCGAGCATGCGCGAGACCTGGTCGACCCGCGACAGCATGTCGGGGTTGGCCATGTTGTGCTGGATCATCGAGCCCAGCGCGACCGTCGCCCACATCAGCGCGGTGCGCTGGCTGCTGCTGGTGTCGGCCAGCAGCTTGTTGACGGTGTCGACGTCGGCGAAGATCTCCTTCTGCCAGCGCGAGCCGAGCGTGCGCAACGCGTAGTTGAGGCAGCGGGTGTACATCTTGGTGGCGCGCGCGCTGTGGTAGTCGGCGCGCTCGAAGTCGCCGGCGAACCGCGCGACCTCCCACTCGTCATCGACGAACGCCAGCCCGTACTGGCAGTAGCCTTCGGTGAGGATCGACGTGAGCTTGGGGTTGTTCGGGTTCACCACCCAGAAGCCCTCGACCGTCTTGAGCGACCCCGGGATCGCCCGCGCCGCGAGCTCGTAGTCCGCCTCCATCTTGATGGCGGGCTGAGCCCGGCCGAGGACCTTGGCGGTGGTGTTGACGGTGAACTGGCCCATGTCGCAGCCGCTGGCGCACGCGACGGCAATCGCCGCCGCGCTGGCCCAACGCATCCCTTGTCGCATCGTGCTTGGCGTCCCTTCCGACGTGGTCGTGGTGGCCGACATTCACCGGGGCGATCACCCCGGCCGCCGGCCGCGTCCGTACGCTAGGTGAGCGGGGAAGGGGAGTCAACGCGCCCCGGGCGGCTCCGGCGTCGTGACGCGGTCGGTCGAGGTCTCGCCCCGGGTGTCGCCGCGCCCGGTGATTTGCGTCTAGGCTGCCGGGTCGTGCCGGGTCGCTGCGTGTCCCTCGCCCTCGCCCTCGCGGTGGTGGGCGCGTGCGCCGACGACGCCCGGCTGGCCTCGCCGTGGGTCGGGCGCGGCGCCGCCGGCGATCGCTCGCCAGACGCCCTGGTGGTGGTGCGCGGCACCGACGCGACCGACCTCGATCCGCTGCGCGCGAGCGACGACGCCTCGCTCGAGGTGGTCGAGCAGATCTTCGAGGGGCTGGTGCGCTGGCGCCCCGGCACCACCGAGCTCGAGCCGGCGCTGGCTGCGGCCTGGGACGTCGACGCCACCGGGCTGCGCTGGCGGTTCCGGCTGCGCCGTGGCGTGCGCTTCCACGACGGCACCCCGGTCGACGCCGCCGCGGTCGCGGCCTCGCTCCCTGCGCGTCGTCGACGGCGCCCGGCCGCGCCGGCATGGGCGCCGGCCGGCGCGGTCGAGGCGATCGTGGCCGGAGACGATCGCACCGTCGAGCTGCGCTCTGCGGCGCCGCCTGCCGGCGCTGCTCGAGCGGCTGGCGTCGGCGGCGGCGGCGATCGTGTCGCCGACGGCCTGGGCCCGGGGCGCGGTGGCGTTCGCGGCGCGACCGGTGGGCACCGGGCCGTACCGCTTCGAGCAGTGGGAGCGCGGCGTGCGCCTGGCCTTGCGGCGCAACGTCGACTACTGGGGCCCGCCGGCGCGGGCCCGGCGCCTGGTGTTCGAGACCGAGCGCGATCCGCGGCAGCGGCTGGGCGCGCTCGAGAGCGGCGCCGCCGACATCGCCGGCGGGCTGCTGCCGGCGGAGCTGCAGTACGCCGGGCTGCACCCCGGCCTCGCGGTGCACCTCGGCGCGCCCCGCGCGCTGCTCCACCTCGTGGTGCGCTCGGCCGACGGGCCGCTCGCGGAGCTGCGGCTGCGACGAGCGGTGTCGCTGGCGGTGCCGCGCGAGTCGCTGGTGCGCTACGCGTACCCTCGACCGGCGCGCCGACGACGGCGTCGCTGGCGAGCGACGCCGGCAGCCTCGACGCCCTGGCCCACGATCCGGCCCGGGCCGAGGCGCTGGTCGCCGAGGCGGCCGCCGACGGCGTCGAGCTGCAGACGCCGCTGCGGCTGCTGGTGCCGGCGGCGCCCTCGCCGCGCATGCCCGAGCCGCAGGTGCTCGCGCGCGCGGTGGCCGGCGCGCTGGTGGCGGTCGGGTTCGCGGTCGAGGTGGTGGCGCTCGACGCCGCCGGCTACGAGCGGGCGCGCGCCGACGGCAGCTACGACCTGGCCCTCGCGGTCAGCGAGCTGCGCGGGATCGATCCGGGGCGCCAGCTCACGGCGCGGGTCGACGAGGTCGACGCGCGGGCGCTGGCGGCGCGGCTCGCGGCCTTGCTCGACGACGCCGCCGCCAGCGAGCCGGGCGCGCGCGCCGAGCTGCGGGCCCAGGTGCTGAGCCTGGTCGCCACCGAGGTGCCGTGGATCCCGCTGGCCACCGTCGGCCTCGCCTACGCGGCGCGCGCCGACCTCGGCGCGCTCCGGGTCGAGCTCGACGGTCACCCCACCTACGCCGAGCTGGCGCCCGGAGCCTCGCCGTGAGGTGGCGCCCGAGGCTGCGGCTGGGCTCGCTGCGCCTGCGCAGCAAGCTCGGCCTGTCGCTGGCGCTGGCGGCGCTGGTGCCGGCGGTGCTGGTCGCCGCCATCGCGACCCGGGTCATCCTCGCCAACCTCGAGCGCGACCTCGCCAGCGACGCCGAGCGCCAGCGCGACATCGGCGTGACCCTGGTGATGCGCGCCGTCGAGCAGATCGGCGACGAGGCCTACCAGCTCGCGGCGTCGCCGGAGCTGGGCCGCGCCATCGACCGTGGGCCCGACGCGGTGGCCGCGCTGGTCGACGGCCTCAACCTGCCGCCGGTGCTGCTGCAGATCGTCTCGCCCGACGGGGTGTCGGCGATCGAGCGCGCCGTCGGCAGCCCCGACGATCGGCTGGCGGGGCTGGCGGTCGGCCCCGACGCCGAGCTGGTGCGCGACGGCCTGGCCTACGCGCGCCGGGTCACCCTCGAGATCGACGACGGCCGCCTGGTCGCGCGCGCGGTGGCCCCGGTCGTCGATCCATCGCTGCGGCTGCGGGCGCTGGTGGTGGCCACCATGCCGCTCGACGATCAGCTCGCCGACCGGGTCGCCGGCGTGCTCGGCGCCGGCCTCATCCTGGCCACCGACGAGCGCGCCTGGTCGACCTTCCGCGACGACGCCGGCCTGCGCCGCGAGCTGCCGCCGCCGGCGCTGAGCCCGGCGGCCCGGCGCGCCGGTCGCGGCGTCACCCTGCTGGCGCTCGCGGGCGACGACGAGCAGGCGGTGGCGTGGTTGGCCCTCGTCGACCACGCGCGCCGGCCGACCGGCTGGCTCGGGGTGGCGGTGTCCCGGCGCGCGCTCACCGAGGCGCGCAGCCAGGCCCTGGGTTCGCTCGCCATCGGCGGCGCCTTCGCGATCGCGTTCGCGGTGGTGATCGCGCTGGTGCTGGCGCGGCGCCTCGGCCAGCCCATCGCGCGCCTGCACCGCGGCGCCATCGCGGTCGCTCGCGGCGATCTCGATCACCAGATCGAGGTGCCGCCCGGCGACGAGATCGCCGACCTCGCGCAGGCGTTCACCAACATGACCACCGCGCTCAAGGACAACCAGCAGCGCCTGGCCGCGCGCATCCGCGAGATCGTGGCGCTGCACGACGCCGGTCGCGCGGTGGCGTCGGACATCGACCTCGCCGGCGTCAGCCGCAAGACCGTCGACTCCATCGCCCGCACCTTCGAGGCGCGGCTGTGCGCGTTGTGGCTGGTGGAGGCGGCGGAGAACGGCGGCTCGCCGCTGCGGCTGGCGGCGGCGCGGGCGCGGCGCAACGACGGCGGGCTGGCGCCGACGCCGGAGGAGGCGATGGCGCAGGCCGAGGCGCTGGCGCCGGCGGCGGCGCGGGCCGCGGTCGAGCGCGACGTTGCGGCGCGGCGCCGACGGCGGCGCCGAGCCGATCCTGGCCACGGTGCCGAGCGCCGCGCCGCGGTCATCGGCGTGGTGGTGGTGGTGCGCGGCGAGGGCGGGCGCACCTTCACCGACGCCGACGCCCACCTGCTCGCGACCTTCGCCGATCAGGCCGCCGGCGCGATCGACAACGCCCGGCTCTACGATCAGGTCCGCGGCGCCAGCGAGGAGCTCGAGCGCAAGGTCCGGCTGCGCACCGCGGAGCTCACGACGATCAACGCCGAGCTCGGCCGCGCCCTGGCCGATCTGCGTGACACCCAGGCCCAGCTGGTGCTGTCGGAGCGGATGGCGGGCCTCGGCCTCCTGGTCGCCGGGGTCGCCCACGAGATCAACTCGCCGTCGGCGGCGATCCGCGGCTCGGTCGACGCCTTCGGCGGCGTGGTCCGGCGCATCGCCGCGCAGTTCGCGGCGCTGGCGGCGGCCGACGTCAGCGGCGCCCGGCACCAGGCGATCCTGGCGATGATCGACCTGATCGCGCCGGCGGTGGCGGGCCGACGGCTGGTCACCGGGCCGGCGGTGCGGGCCCGGGCGCGGGCGCTGCGCGCGACCCTCGAGCGGGTCGCGCCGAGCCTGCTCGACCACGCCGGCCGGCTCGCCGAGCTCGGCCTCGACGACGCCGAGATCGAGGCGGTGATCGCGGCGCTCGGCGACGACGCGCTCGCGCAGGCGGCGATCGTCGTCGACACCCTCACCGATCACGTCCACCTGCACCGCACCGTCGCCACCATCCGCAGCGCGATCGGCCGCATCCAGCGCATCGTCGGCGCCCTCAAGTCGTACTCGCACATCGACCAGGACGCGTCGCGGGCCCCGGCCGACGTCCACGAGGGGCTCGAGAGCACGCTGACGCTGTTCGACCACGCGCTGCGTGACATCGACGTCAAGCGCAGCTACGGTACGTTGCCGCTGGTGCCGATCTTCGTCGACGAGCTCAACCAGGTGTGGACCAACCTGATCCAGAACTCGGTCCAGGCGCTCGGCGGCCGCGGCACGATCACGATCGAGACCGAGGTGGTGGGCGAGCAGGCGGTGGTGCGGGTCATCGACGACGGCCCCGGCGTGCCGGCCGAGGTGCTGCCCCGGATCTTCGAGCCGTTCTTCACCACCAAGGGCAGCGGCGAGGGCAGCGGCCTCGGCCTCGGCATCGTCGCCCGCATCATCGCCAAGCACGGCGGCGACGTCCGCTGCGACTCCGAGCCGGGCCGGACCGCCTTCGAGGTGCGCCTGCCGCTGACCGTCGCCGCCGCGGAGGCCTCGGCGTGAGCGGCCGGCCGACGATCCTGTGCGTGGACGACGAGGAGGGCGTGCTGGTCGCGCTCGGCCAGCAGCTCGGCGAGCGGTTCGGCCACGAGTGCGAGCTCGCCACCGCGCGCTCCGGCGACGAGGCCCTCGAGCTGCTCGCCGAGATCGAGCGCGACGGCGAGGAGGTCGCGGTGATCATCGCCGACCAGATCATGCCGGGCATGAAGGGCGTCGAGCTGCTCGAGCAGGTCGATCGTCGCTGGCCGACGACGATGAAGGTGCTCCTGACCGGGCAGGCCGGCCTCGACGCGGTCACCCACGCGATCAACCGCGCCCACCTGCACCAGTACGTGTCCAAGCCGTGGGAGGAGGCGCAGCTGCGCCTCGTCGTCGAGAACCTCCTGCGCCAGCACCGGCTCGCCGCCGAGAACCGGGCGCTGGTCGAGACCCTGTCGGCCAAGAACCAGGATCTGCTCTCGCTCAACCGCGAGCTCGAGGCCAAGGTCCACGCCCGCACCCACGAGCTGGCCGAGG